>CAVVDI010000014.1:0-69874 GCA_963746895.1 uncultured Actinomycetes bacterium
GTTGCGACGTCCGCGTTCGCGGGCGACACTTCCTCCATGGGCACGCACGACGACCAGCCGCGGGCGCGGCAGGAACAGCAGCTCGCAGCCCTCGACGAGCTGAAGCGCCAGCTCCGCGAGCGGGCCGAGATCGTCGTCGCGCGCGAGCGCGAGCTGAACGAGATGCGCCGCGAGCTTGCGCGCCGGCTCGAGCACACGCAGCCGGCCGAAGCGCCGCCCGGCCGCGACGACGAGAGGATGCTCGCCGAACGGGAGCGGCGGCTGGCGGAGCGCGAGCGCGAGCTGGAGGCGGCGCTCGCCGCCGCGGCGCCGGCGCGAGGACGAGGCCGAGGCCGAGCTCGCGCTCGCCCGGGCCGAGCGCGACCGGCTCGAGGAGCGCGAGCGGGCGGCGCACGAGGTGGAGCGGGAGCTCGCGGGCCTGAGGATCCGGCTCGAGCAGGAGCGCGCGGAGCTGGCGTCCGAGGGAGCGCCGCCGCAACCGGCGCCCGAGCCGGCCTTCGCCCCCGATCCGGAACCCCTGCCGCCGCCGACGCCCCTGCCCGCGCCGGACGAGGAGCCGGAGCTCGACCCCGCGGCCGATGCCGACCCGGCGGCGGTGGCCCTCGCCGAGCCAGGTGGCGACGACACGGCCGAGCTCGAGCGGCGTCAGGACCCGCGCCCGCCGCCGCTAGGAAACGCCGGCGCCGCCAGACCGCGACGGCTGGTATCGTCGCCGGTTGCCGCCGCTGCCCCGGGATCGCATCCGGTGCGGCGGCCGTCTCGCCATGCCCGGATACCTGAACCCCGTCGACCCGCCCGACCTCGGCCTGCTGCCGACCTTCCGCAGGCTGCTCCGCCTCTGGCGGGCGGAGTGGCGCCTGGGCGCGTTCGGGCTGACCTGCTCGTTCCTGTACACCCTGATCGCGACCGCGATCCCGGTGCTCACCCAGCGCGCGATCGACAACTCGATCGTCACGCATGCGCGGTCGATCTGGCCGTATCTCGGGGCGATCGCCGGCCTTGCCCTGCTGCGACTCGTGATCAACTTCAACCGCCGCTACGCGACGGCGCGAATCGGGATCCGGATCGAGGCGCGGATGCGCGAGCTGCTCTACCAGGCGTACGTGCGCTACCCGCGGGCCTTCTACGACCGGCACGCGACCGGTCAGGTGCTCTCGCGTGCGACGAACGACCTCTACCCGATCCGCTACTTCATCGGCTGGGGGCTCGTGCAGGGAATGCAGAGCCTGATGATGATCGTCGCCGCGGGGATCGTGCTCGTGCTCGTGGACGCGCGGCTCGCGCTCTACACGGCGGTCGCGATGCCGCCGATCACGGTGCTCGCGCTCCGTTTCGCGCGGCGCGTCTCGCCGCTCTCGCGCAACGTCCAGGAGCGGAAGGGCGACGTCACCGAGGCGGCGGACGAGGCCGTCGTCGGGATCGAGATGGTGCAGGCGTTCGGGCGGGAGGACGACGTGCGCTCGCGCTTCGGCAGCAAGGCGGAGGCGGTGCGAGACACCGTCATGCGCCAGGCCGGCGTCGAGGCGCGCCACCTGCCCGGGCTCTACTACCTGCCGTCGCTCTCGATCGCCGCCGTCGTCTTCTTCGGAGGTCGCCAGGTGATCGGCGGCCATCTCTCGATCGGCCAGTTCGTCCTCTTCGAGACGCTGCTGCTGCAGCTCGTCTGGCCGCTCGAGGCGCTCGGGTGGATCACGAACCTGGCGCAGCGGGCGCTCGCCTCCGCCGGCCGGAGCTTCGCGTGGCTGGACGGGATCGAGCCGCTGCCCGAGCCCGCGACCCCGAAGCACCTGCCGAAGGGCCCGCTCGGCGTCCGTTTCGAGGCGGTCGGGTTCGCCTACGGCGGCGAGACGGACGTGCTGCGCGGCCTCGACCTCGAGGTCGAGCCGGGCGAGATCGTCGCCGTCTGCGGGTCGACCGGAGCCGGCAAGACCTCGCTGCTCTGCCTGCTCCCCCGCTTCTACGACCCGACCGGCGGGCGCGTGCTCGTCGGCGGCGTCGACACGCGCGAGGCGAGCGCTCTCCGAGCTCCGCGACGCCGTGGCCCTCGTGACCCAGAGGCCGATCCTCTTCTCGGTGCCGCTGCGGGAGAACCTGACCGCCGGCCGTGAGGACGCCGACTGGCAGGAGGTGCTCGAAGCCTGCGCGGCCGCAGGCGTCGACGCGTTCGCGCCCGGTCTCCCCGACGGCTACGACACCCTGATCGGCGAGCGGGGGGTCAACCTCTCCGGCGGCCAGCGCCAGCGCGTCGCTCTCGCGCGCGCCCTCGTCACCCGCGCGCGCGTCGTCGTGCTCGACGACCCCCTCTCGGCGGTCGACACGCTGACCGAGCGCCGCCTCGTGACGCGGCTCCGCCCGGCGTTGCAGGGCCGGACGGTGCTCGTCGCGACGCAGCGGCTCTCGACTGTCGAGCTGGCCGACCGCGCCGTCGTGCTGAGCGGCGGGAGGATCGTCGAGTCGGGCACGCCGCGCGAGCTGCTCGCCGCCGGCGGCGCCTTCGCGACGCTCTTCGGCGACGAGGTGGTGGCGGCGTGAGGCGCCTCCTGCGCTACCTCGAGGGACGGCGGCTGCTGGCCGTCGTGATGATCCTCGTCGCCACCGGCAACGCGGCAGCGCAGACCGGCGGCTGGCTGCTCGTCCGCAACGCGATCGACAACGGCATCCGCACGAGGAACGAGCACCACCTCACCGTGATCGTCGCGATCTACCTCGGCGTGGCGGCGGTCGGCTGGCTGCTGCAGGCGACGCTGATCCGCGGTCTCGCCGGCATCGGACAGGGGATCGTGCTCGGCCTCCGCCGCGACCTCTTCGACCACCTGACCGGTCTCTCGCTCCGCTATTTCTCGCAGCAGAAGGCGGGCTGGATCATCGCCCGGCTGACGAGCGACGTCGACGCCGTCTCCGACGTGCTCTCGCAGGGGATGCCGACGCTCGTCTCGAACCTCGTCCTCCTCCCTGCGGCCGTGACGGCGCTGCTGATCGCCGACTGGCGGCTCGGGCTCGTCGTCTTCGCGATCGTGCCGCCCGCGCTCGCGCTCACGGTCTGGTTCCAGCGCACCTCCCATGTCGCCCTCGTCGAGCAGCGCAACCGGATCGGCGTGGTGACCGCCCAGATCGCCGAGTCGGTCGCCGGCATGGCGATCGTGCAGGCGTTCAACCGGGAGCGCCGCTTCCAGGCGCAGTTCGACGAGTTGAACGACGCGAACCGCGAGCAGGCCACCTACGTGCAGAAGATCTTCTCGGTCTTCTTCCCGTCGATCGAGTTCCTCGGCGCCCTCTCGACGCTCTCGGTGCTCTACGCCGGCGAGCGGCTGCTCGCGCACCACACGATCACGATCGGGACGCTGATCACCGCGCTCTATCTGCTGCAGCTCGTCTTCCAGCCGCTGCAGGAGCTCTCCGACGTCTACGGGCAGCTGCAGTCGGGCGCTGCCGCAATGGTGAAGATCGCGACCATCCTCGACGAGGAGCCCGAGGTGCACGACCGCCGCGATGCGCGGCCGATGCCGCGCATCGCGGGCGTGCTCGACATCGACCGCGTCGTCTTCGCGTACGGCGCCGAGCCGGTGCTGCACGGCGTCTCCTTCCGGATCCCCGAGGGCGGCTGTCTCGCCCTCGTCGGCGAGTCGGGCGGCGGCAAGTCGACCCTGGCGCGGCTCGTCGGCCGCTTCTACGACCCGGACGACGGCGCGGTGCGGGTCGACGGGAACGATCTGCGCGAGGTCGAGCTGCGCTCGTACCGGCGCCAGCTCGGCGTCGTGCTCCAGGACCCGTTCCTCTTCAGCGGCACGATCGCCTCGAACATCCGCTTCGCGAAGCCGGATGCGAGCGACGAGGAGGTGGCGGACGCGGCGGCCGCCGTCGGCGTCGACCGGGTGGCCGCGCGGCTCTCGGGCGGCCTCGACCACGCCGTGCGCGAGGGCGGAGCAGGCCTCTCCGCGGGCGAGCGCCAGCTGATCTCGCTCGCGCGGGCGCTGCTCGCCGACCCGCGCATCCTCGTCCTCGACGAGGCGACCTCGAACATCGACCGGCCGACCGAGGTGCTGATCGAGCGAGCGCTCGACCGGCTGCTGCGCGGACGCACCTCGATCATCATCGCGCACCGGCTCTCCACCGTCCGCCGAGCGGACGAGATCCTCGTCGTCGAACACGGCAAGATCGTCCAGCGCGGCGGGGAGCGCGAGCTGCTCGCCCAGGACGGCCCCTTCCGCCGACTCGCCCACACGCTCGAGGGCGACGACGAGGAGCTCGCGACGGCCGGCTAGGAGCGCCGGCCCCGCCGCTGCGCGAGCACGCGCAGGGCGACGGCGACGACCTCCGGGTCGAACTGGCTGCCGGCTCCGCTCTGCAGCCGCCGCACCGCCTCAGGATGGCCGAGGCGCTTGCGATAGGGCCGGTCGGAGGTCATCGCGTGATACGCGTCGCAGACGAAGATGATCCGCGACTCGAGTGGGATGTCGTCGCCCGCGACCCCGTCCGGGTACCCTCGCCCGTCCCAGCGCTCGTGGCAGTGGCGGACGATCGGGCGCACGCCCTGCAGCCGATCGATCGGCGCGATGATCCTCTCCCCGAGCTCCGGATGCCTCTGCACGACCTCCCGCTCGCTCGCGGTCAGACGGCCCGGCTTGGAGAGCACGTCGCTCGGGATCCCGATCTTGCCGATGTCGTGCAGGAGCGCTCCGAGCTCGAGATGCTTGAGGGCGGGATCCCCGAGCCCGAGCTCGCGGCCGACGCGGAGCGAGAGATCGGTGATCCAGCGCGCGTGGGTGGACGTGTACTCGTCGTTCGCCTCGAGTGCGTTCGCGAGCGCCTCGACGGTGGAGAGGAAGGTGCGCTCGAGCCCCTCGTAGCTCGCCGCGTTCGCGATCGCGAGCCTCGCCTGGTGCGCGAGCCCGCCGAGCAGTCGCAGCTCGCGCGCGCCGAAGTCGTCGCCGGGAACGAGGGCGGAGACGCAGCCGAGCCGGCCGTCGACCTCGATCGGCGCGACGGCGTAGGAGGCCCCCGGCACGACCGGATCGCTCGCGAGCGCCGCGTATTCCTGCGGACCGAGCACGAGCGGCTCGCGCGAGGCGGCGAGGATCGAGGCCGGGAAGCTGCGCTGATCGAGCGCGGCGACCTGCTCGGGCGTGTGCCCGTGCTCTGCCCGTAGAGAGAGCTCGCCCTCGTCCTCGAGCCAGAACGACGTGTGCGAGGTGCCGAGGATCTCGGCCGACTTGGTGACGACGCGGTCGAGGATCTCCTCGAGTCCGACCGAGGCCGCGAGGTCGCGTCCGAACTCGAGCAGCGCCGTCGCGCTCTCCGCCTCGCGGCGGGCCGACTCGTACAGGCTGGCGTTCTCGACGGCGACGGCGGCGTGGCCGGCGAGCACCTCGAGCAGCCGGACGTCGTCCTCGTCGAACTGGTCGAGCCCGAGCTTCGAGACGACGATCACGCCGACGACGCGTGTCGCGTAGCGGAGCGGGACGGCGAGCAGCGACTCCTCGATCACCGACGTCCCCTCGATCTGGTTCGCGAACTCGCAACCGGCGGCGTCGCCGATCAGCAGCGACTCGCCGAGCGCGGCGCAGCGACCGGTGACGCCCTTGCCGAAGCGCGTCCGCAGCAGCTCGAGCGGGAGCGCGCTCGTCTCCGAGGCGAGCTCGCCCCGGAACACGACGGGCACGAGCTCCTGCCCGTCGGCGACGAAGACGCGGCAGTTGTGGTAGTCGATGAGCGAGCGAAGCTCCGCGGCGATCTCGGCGCCGATCTCGCGCACGTCGTTGAGCCGGTTCAGCTTCGCGGTGAGGCTCTGGAGCAGCTTCATGTGCGCGAGCGAGCGGACGTCGCGCACCTCGGAGGGCATGTCCGGCCGCAGCGTCACCTGGTCGGCGTAGAGGACGAAGCGGTTCTTGCCCTGTGCCTTCGCCGTCATCATCGCCGCCTCGGCGCACGCGGCGAGCTCGCGCGGATTCGACGCGTGCTCGGGGCCGAGCGCGAGCCCGAGGGAGACCGTCAGCTCCCCGACCACGGGAAACTCCACCGCCGCCAGCCGCTTCAGCAGCCGGTCGGCCACGCCGGACGCCACGGCCTCGTCGCAGCCGCGCATGACGACGGCGAACTCCTCCCCGCCCAGACGGCAGACGGCGTCGTCGGGCCGGACGCCGCTGCGAAGCGCCTCCGCGAGCAGCCGCAGCAGCTCGTCGCCGACGCCGTGGCCGTGCACGTCGTTGACCCGTTTGAAGTCGTCGATGTCGAGCATCAGCACCGCGACCGGCGTCCGCGTGCGGCTCGCCTCCTGGAGGGCGTGCTGGAGGCGCTCGTGGAAGTTGCTGTGGTTGAGGAGTCCCGTGAGCGAGTCGGTGCGGGCCTGATGCTCGAGGCGCGCGCGTATCTCCGCGTTGTCGAGCGCGAGCGCTGCGGCGTCGCCGAAGCGCTTCGCGATCTCGAACTCGACGTCGCTGAAGGCGCCGGACTCGCCCAGGCGGTAGATGTTGAGCACGCCCTTGATCCGCGAGCGGGCGACCAGCGGAACCGAGATCAACGCCTCAGGGTCGATCGGCGTCCCCGGCACGAAGCGGACGCGCGGATCGAGGTGCGCCTGGTTGACGAGCGTCGCCTCGCGGTTGCGCGCCGCCCAGCCGGTGATCCCCTCGTCGAAGCCGACGCGCGTGCTGAGGATCTCCTTGGCCCACTCGTCGCGCACGACCACCGGCACGAGCACGCGCTTCCCCTCGTCGGCCTCGTAGATCGTCAGCGTGTCGTGCGGGATCAGTTCGGCGATCGTGTCCGCGACGCGGAGCAGGAGCGCGTCGAGGCTCTGCTCGGCGAGGATCTCGTGGAAGACGTCGGCGAGCCGCCGGTACGACTCGACGATCGCGGCCTCGGGCGGCGCCGCTCCCTCGTCTGCGAGCAGCCGGAGATGGGTGGTCGCTCTCGCTACCACGCGGGCGGGGCCGAGGTCGAGTGTCGTGGCAGCAAGAGCCTGACCGCCTTGTGGAACGATGCGGAGAACCGTCTGAGGGATCGTCAGACGGGAGAATCCGCCCATCCCCCAGGCGGGGGAACGCATCCGGCGCGCGCCCTCGACGCCGCGGTGGGGTCGCGCTGCCGTGACCTGCAGGAAGCGGCGGCGCCGGTTGCCGCCGCCGGGCTAGTCGCCCCAGTCGAAGTCGCGCGTGCCGGCGCCGGTCCAGAATCCGGACTCCTCGGCGACGGGGGCGACCTTCTCCGCGGTCTTCTCCTCGTCCGGGGGCCAGGCGAGCGCGTTCTCGAGGCTGGCGTCGCTGAAGTCGGGCTCGACGCCGTCCATCGTCTCCTCGATGCGGGCCTGCTCCTCGCTCTTGAACAGTGGGTGGTTGTGGAACGGATCCCCGACCTTGTACCGGTCGATGGGCATCGTCGTGTCAAGCTGCGCGTTCCGCTCCTTGAGATCGAGGTGATCCCTGATCACCTGCGCGAAGAGCGACGGAGTGTCTACCGGCATTCGTTCCTCCAGATCGGGGACCTGCTGCTCCTCCGCGGAGGATCATAACCCGAATGGCGACGCTTCCGGTTCGAGACGACTGGGAGTCTCCGGACGCGCGTCGCGCGCTCCATCGCGGTCCTCCCCGGCCCGCTTCGCGCGGTGCAGCGCGCGGTCGGCGGAGGCGAGGAGCGCAACCGGATCGCCGGCGGGCGGTGCTCCGCGACGCCGAAGCTGCAGGTGACGCCGAACGACCCGCCGCGCTCCCGGCGGAGCCACCCCGGTCGAGCGGAACTTCTGCGAGGATGGAGGCATGGCCCGCCTCCGCAAGCTCCGCCCCGGCCCGTGTCGGCCTGGCACTCGCGGCCTGGGACATCTGGCGCCGCCTGCCGCCGAAGCAACGGCGCCAGGTGATGAACCTCGCGCGCAAGCACGGGCCGAAGCTCGCCGCGAAGGCCTCCGCCGCCCGGCGCCGGCGCCGCGGCTGAACCGCTAGACGCCGAGCGCCGCGCGCACGATCCGGTCCTGCTCGCGCAGATGCGCGGTCGGGTAGCCCTCGCTCGGACTCGCCCGCCACGGGCGTCCGACGTAGAGCAGCGGCACGCCCTGGGGGGTCGCCTCCTCCAGCCGGTGCCGGATCGCGCGCCAGGCCCCCATGTTCTGCGGTTCCTCCTGCGCCCAGACGACCTCGCGCAGGTTCGGGTAGCCCGAGACGAGGGCCCCGGCCCGCTCCACCGGGAAGGGGTACAGCTGCTCGAGCCGGGCGACGGCGACGCGCTCCGCGTTCGCCCGCTGCTCGTGACCCTCGATGTCGTAGTAGACCTTGCCCTGGCAGAGCACCAGCCGCTCGACCTGCGCCCGGTCCGCGACCGGGTCGTCGAGCAGGGGCCGGAACTCGCGAGCGGCGAGATCGTCGAGCGACGAGCCGGCCTGCTTCAGGCGTAGCAGCCCCTTGGGCGTCATCACGACGAGCGGCCGGGCGATCGCGTCGAGGGCCTGCCGCCGGAGCAGATGGAAGTACTGCGCCGCCGTCGTGCAGCTGGCGATCCGGATGTTCTCCTGCGCCGCGAGCTGGAGGAACCGCTCCAGCCGCGCGCTCGAGTGCTCCGGCCCGTTGCCCTCGTAGCCGTGCGGGAGCAGCAGCGTCAGCCGCGACGTCTCGCGCCACTTGGAGAGGCCCGCGGCGATGAACTGGTCGATGACGATCTGGGCGCCGTTGACGAAGTCGCCGAACTGCGCCTCCCAGAGCACGAGCGCCTCGGGCGCTGCGGCGGAGTAGCCGTACTCGAAGCCGAGACACGCGTACTCGGAGAGCGGCGAGTTGAAGATCTCGAAGGCGGCGCTGCCCTCCTCGAGGTGCTGCATCGGCGTGTACGTCGAGCCGGTGTCGACGTCGTGGAGCACGGCGTGGCGGTGCGAGAAGGTGCCGCGCTCGGTGTCCTGGCCGCTGATCCGGATCGGGATCCCGTCGACGAGGAGCGACGCGAAGGCGAGCGCCTCGGCCTGCCCCCAGTCGATGCCGCCCTGCCCGATCGCCTCGCGTCGGCGCTCGAGCTGGCGCACCAACTTCGGGTGCGGCACGAAGCCGTCGGGGATGCGGAGCAGCTCCTCGTTGAGCGCGCGGAGCCGATCGGCGGCGACCGCGGTCACGACGTCCGCGCCGGTCGCGGCGGGGAGCCGGCTGTCACTCGGCCGGGGAGGCGGCGACACCCCGAAGCTCTCCTTCAGAGCCGCGTGCGCGCCGCGGAGCTGCGTCTGCACCTCGCTCGCGAGCTCGTCCGCCTGCTCGCGGGTCAGCGCTCCCTCCTGGACGAGCTTGGCGGCGAACTGCTCTCGCACCGTCGGGTGCTCGGCGATCGCGGCGGCGAGCAGCGGCTGCGTGTACGCCGCCTCGTCCTGCTCGTTGTGACCGTGGCGCCGGTAGCCGACGAGGTCGACGACGACGTCGTGGCCGAACTTGCGCCGGTACGCCATCGCGAGCCGGATCGCGGCGAGCGCCGCCTCCGGGTCGTCCGCGTTCACGTGGACGATCGGGATGTCGAAGCCCTTCGCCAGGTCGCTCGAGTGGCGGGTCGAGCGACCGCTCTCCGGATCGGTCGTGAACCCGACCTGGTTGTTCGCGATCAGGTGCAGCGTCCCGCCGGTCGAGTAGCCGGCGAGCGCCTCGAGGTTGAGCGTCTCGGCGACGGCCCCCTGGCCGGCGAACGACGCGTCGCCGTGAATCAGGATCGGGAGCGCCACGCTCGGGTCGCTGTAGCCCGCGCGCGTCGAGCGGTCGGTCTGCTCGGCGCGCGCGCGGCCCTCGACGACAGGGTCGACCGCCTCGAGGTGGCTCGGGTTGGAGACGAGCGTCACGGTGACGTCTCCGGTCGCGGTCGAGCGCGTGCCCTGCGCTCCGAGGTGGTACTTGACGTCGCCGGTGCCACCCTCGTCGCTCGTGACGACGGCCTCGATCGTCCGCTCACCCTCGAACTCGCGCAGGACCGTCTCGTAGGGCCGGCCGACGACGTGGGCGAGCACGTTCAGGCGGCCGCGGTGGGCCATGCCGACGACGACCTCGTGCGCGCCGTTGCCGGCGGCGATCTCGATCGCCTCGTCGAGCATCGGGATCATCACGTCGAGCCCCTCGACCGAGAACTGCTTCTGGCCGAGGAAGGCGCGGCGCAGGTAGTGCTCCATCCCCTCGACCTGGCTCAGCCGACCGAGCAGGCGGACGCGCTCCTCGGGCGAGAGCGGGACGCGGTAGCGGCCCGACTCGATCGCCTGGCGCAGCCACACCCGCTCCTCGTGGTCGGAGATGTGCTCGATCTCGTACGCGATCGTCCCGGTGTACGTGTCGCGCAGCCGCGGCAGCGCGTCGGCGAGCGATTCCCCTTCGACGTAGAGGCGGAGGAGCGACGCCGGGACGCGGGCCTGGAGCTCCGGCGTCAGCTTCGGCACGAGGCGCTCCGGCTCGAGCGCGGGGTCGCCCGGCGGCTCGGAGCCGAGCGGGTCGAGATGCGCGGCCAGGTGCCCGTGCATGCGGAAGGCCTTCACGAGCGCCATCGAGGCGGCGACCGCGCCCAGCAGCTCGCGCTCGACCGGCTGCGGCGGCGCCGGCGGGGCGGACGCCGCGGCCGGAGGCGGCTCCGGGGCCGACACGGGTGCGGCCGGCGCGTGCCCGTTGCCGTCGCCGCGCGAGAGGTCGAGGAGCCGGGCGAGACCCGGCTGCGAGGAGAAGACGGTCGTCGGGCGCGGACTCGAACAGGTCGCGCCACTCCGACGGAACCGAGGACGGGTTGTCGAGGTACTGCTCGAGGAGCAGCGCGGCGTACCCGCTGTTCAGTCCGTCGACGTCGGGCCGGGACACAGTCCCTTTGTAGCAACCGGCCCGCTACCAGAGCGGACGCGAGGTGACGACCGAGACCGTCATCCCGAGGAAGAAGCAGACGGCCGCGATCACGACGGCGGCCAGCGCGAGCGTGCGGCGGCGTCCGGCCATCCCGGCTGCGACGAGCGCGAGCAGCATCGCCGGCGGGCTCAGCCGGAGCGGGTGCCAGGCGACCGCGACGACGCTGGCGAAGATCGCGAGCGCGGACAGGTAGCCGGACACGACCTCCGACGGCCGCGCGCGGCCCGCGTCACGGAAGATCTCGCTGTCGGCGCTCACCCGCGCTGAACCCTACCGGCGCGCGCGAGCGCGGTGCGCGGCGTCCGCGGGTAGGCGCGAACAGGCCCGCCGTGCGGCCGCCGCGGGCCAAGGCGGCGCCGCCGCCGGCGCCCCCCACCGGGGCCGGGGCCGTCCACGTCGCCGCGCACGCCGGGAGTGTCGCCGAGACCCGGATCCGGCTTCGCCTTGATCGCGTACCACACGACGACGCAGAGATAGACGATGGGGATCTTGAGGATCACCATGAGGAAGACGATCTCCCAGATCGTGTCCGGCGCCACCGCCCCGGAGTCTACCCGGGCCGGAGCGGACGAACCCCACGGCGTTCGAGACGTGAGCTCTGGTCGCGGGTACACATTCTCGAATCGCGCGAGGTGGCGGAAGGGGCCCGGAGCGGCCCGCGCACGAGCGCGAGACGCCCCGCCGCCAGAGTTCACGCGGGGATCCCGAGCGCCCCGTCGGCCTCTGCCGCCGTCGCGCGCCGGGCGGCGAACGCGGCCGCGCCCCGCTCGACGGCTGCGTAGACCGCGACGGTGTAGATCCAGCCGAGGACGATGTCGCAGACGTAGTGCTCGCCCGCATAGACGAGCGCGAAGGCCATGGCCGCCGGATAGAGCCAGAGCAGGTGCCGCCACCGGCTGCTCGTGCGCCGGGCGAGGAAGAGCGAGATCAGGAGCGTGTAGGCGGCGTGGAGCGACGGGACCGCCGCGACGGCGTTCCCGTAGCGGCTGCCTTTCTCCCAGAGCCCTCCGAGCACGAAGACCCGCAGGTGCGCGTCCACGTCGGGCACGACTCGGTCGACGGGCGGCAGGTAGCCCGACTGCGAGGCGAGCCACGGCGGAGCCGCGGGGAAGAGCACGTAGGTCGCGCAGCCGATCACCGCGAGCCCCACCACCATCGCCGCGAACCGCCGGAAGAGAGCGGGCCAGCGCCACCACAGCACCGCGAGCACGAGGGTCGTCCCGAAGAAGTAGCTCATGTAGACGCCCCAGGTCGCATAGTCGTACCAGGCGAGGTCGGCGGCGCCGTGCCAGAGGCGCTGCTGCAGCCAGACGGTCGGCACCGAGCCGAGACCGATGATCCTGTCGAGCTCGATCTGCCGGCCCCAGTGCACGGGCATCCAGGCGCCGTCGGCCCAGCCGCGGATCAGGTCGTAGAGCCAGAGTGCGAGCACGAACGGCACCCAGTCGACCGCGAGGCCGACGACGAGCCGGCGCAGCCGCCGCACGCTCGTCACCGAGAGGGCGAGGAAGAGGCCGAGCAGCAGCGGCACCAGCGTGTCCCGGGAGCCGGGAATGCCTCCGACCGAGTCGATCACCCAGCCGAGGACCACGCCGTACGCAGCGAGGGCGGTCAGCTCGACGAGCCGGCGACGCCCGGGACGGCGCACGGCGATGCGCGCAGGACGATGCACGCCGCCGACTCCACCACTTCGAGATAAGAAGCACGTGAGACCGATGGAATCGGCCGGTCAGCCACTCACCCGTGCGCGGCCCAGGCGTGCATCGCTTCGACCAGGGTGCCGAGCCGGCGGCCGGCCTCGGTCAGCCGGTACTCGACGCGAGGCGGTCGCGTGTGGAGCACGCGCCGCTCGAGCACTCCCGCCTCCTCGAGCTCGGAGAGCCGCGCGGCGAGCGTCCGCGGCGGGATCCCCTCGAGGGTCTGCTTGAACTCGTTGAAGCGCACCGCTCCGGCCTCCGCCGCCGCCCACAGGATCGCGAGCACCCAGCGCCGCCCGAGGAGGTCCGCCGCGCGGGCGACCTCCTCGGGCAGCGGCTGACAGCGGCGGCAGCGCATCAGATCGCGTGCAGCGAGGGCTTCGACTTCGGCTCGAGCGCGAGCTCGAGCACCTCGCCGAGCGTCATCACCGGGTGGAAGCGCATCGCCTCGCGCACGTCGGCGGGGACGTCGTCGAGGTCGGCGCGGTTCCGCTCCGGGATGACCACGTCGGTGAGACCGGCCGCGTGTGCGGCGAGCACCTTCTGCTTGAGCCCGCCGATCGGCAGCACGCGTCCCTGCAGCGTGATCTCGCCGGTCATCCCGACCGTGTGCTTCACCGGCCGCGCCGACAGGAACGACGCGAGCGCGGTCGCCATCGTGATCCCGGCGCTCGGGCCGTCCTTCGGGATCGCGCCGGCCGGGACGTGCACGTGGAAGGAGCGGTCGTCGAACGCGTTCGGCTCGATGTCGAGCTCCTCGGCGTGCGAGCGCACGTAGGAGAGCGCGATCCGGGCCGACTCCTTCATCACGTCGCCGAGCTGGCCGGTGAGCAGAAGATCGCCGCTCCCGTCCATCCCGGTCGCCTCGACGAAGAGCACGTCGCCGCCGGTGCCGGTGACGGCGAGGCCGGTCGCGACGCCGGGGATCGCCGTGCGCTCCGCCGCCTCCTGGAAGAACTTCTGGCGGCCGAGCGCGTCACGGACGACGTCGACGTCCACCGCCACCGGGGCCTCGACCGCCTCCGACGCGATTCGGGTCGCGGTCTTGCGCAGGACCGTCCCGAGCTCCCGCTCGAGCTGACGGACGCCCGCCTCGCGCGTGTACTCGGAGACGACGAGCTGGATCACGTCGTCCGTGACCGCGACCTCGTCCTCGCGCAGGCCGTTCCGCTCACGCTGCCGCGGCCAGAGGTAGCCGCGTGCGATCGCGGTCTTCTCGTCCACCGTGTAGCCGTCGAAGCGGATCACCTCCATCCGGTCGAGCAGCGGGCCGGGGACCGTGTCGACGACGTTCGCGGTGGCGATGAAGAAGACCTCGGAGAGGTCGAGCTCCACGTCGAGGTAGTGGTCGCGGAACGAGTGGTTCTGCGCCGGGTCGAGCACCTCGAGCAGGGCCGCCGACGGGTCGCCGCGCCAGTCGGCGCCGACCTTGTCGACCTCGTCGAGCAGGATCACCGGGTTCATCGTCCCCGCGTCGCGGAGGGCCTGGACGAGCCGTCCCGGAAGCGAGCCGATGTAGGTGCGCCGGTGGCCGCGGATCTCCGCCTCGTCGCGGATGCCGCCGAGCGACATGCGGACGAACTCGCGGTTGAGCGCCCGCGCGACCGACTCCCCGATCGAGGTCTTGCCCGTGCCGGGCGGCCCGATCAGCGTGAGAATCGCGCCCGAGCGCCTGTCGTTCGGGATGCCGCGGTCCTGGCGCAGCTTGCGCACGGCCAGGTACTCGACGATGCGGTCCTTCACGTCGTCGAGGCCGGCGTGGTCGGCGTCGAGCACCTCGCGGGCGCCCTTCGGGTCGAGCGTCTCCTCGGAGCGCTTCGACCACGGCACCGACGTCAGCCAATCGAGGTAGTTGCGGATCATCGACGCCTCGCCGGCGGAGTCGCCCATGGCCTCCAGGCGGCGGAGCTCGCGCTCGGCCTGGGCGCGGACGTCGTCCGGCATCCCGGCCTCGTCGATCTTCGCGCGGTACTCCTCGACGACCGAGCCCTCGTCCTCGCCGAGCTCCTTGCGGATCGAGTCCATCTGGCGGCGCAGGAACCACTCTCGCTGCTGCTTCTGCGCGCCGGACTCGACGTCGTCGCGGATGCGGCGGCGGACCTGCAGCTCGGCGAGCCGCTCGCGCTGGAACGCGAGGGCGAGCTCGAGCCGCTCGACGACGTCGACCTTCTCGAGCAGCTCGAGGCGCTGCGCGAAGCTGATGTCGGGGGCGTAGGCGCACGTATCCGCGAGAGCGCCGGCGTCGGTGATCGCACGCAGGAACTCGCGGACGCGGTCGTCGGCGTCGCGCAGCTCGAGGATCTCCTCGACGACGGCGCGGTACTCGCGCTCGAGCTCGCGCGTCTGCACGGGCGGCGGGCTCTCGTCGGGGCGCTCCTCGACCTCGGCGCGAAGGCTGCCGAGCGGGTCGGTATGGGCGGCGCCGATGACGCCGCGATGCAGGCCCGAGAGGGCGACGGCGGGCGCGCCGCCGGGCAGGCGGACGCGATCCGTGACCTCGGCGACGGTGCCGACCGCCGCGTATTCGTTCTCGTGCCTCGGCACGAGCAGCACGCGGTCCTCGTCGCCGACGTCCACCGTCAGGGTGACGGTCATGCCCGGGAACACCACGATGTCCTCGAGCGGGACGAGCAGCAGTTCGTTCAAGGTGCACTCTCCATCTCGTATAGCAGGTATCCGAAATTGTACCGACACGAGAACGCATCGGGACGCGGGCGCATTCCCCGCGGGCTAGAGAGAGGCCGCGACGACGACGCGCGCCGCGTGGACGAGCGTGCGGAGCGGCATGCTCGCGGCCGCCTTCGCCAGCGCCTGCTCCGGCAGGAGCGGCACGTGGACGAAGCCGCCGCGCACCTGCGGCCGCTCGCGCTCCAGCAGCGCCTGCAGCCGGTAGAAGACGTGGTTGCAGAGGAAGCCGCCGGCGTCCCGGGAGGCCGCCGCCGGGATCCCCTCGGCCCGCAACGCCGCGACGATCTCGTCCACCGGCAGGGTCGACCGGTACGCGGCCGGGCCGTCCGGATCGATCGGAGCCGCCGAGACCGCGCCCTCGTTGTCGGTCGACTCCGAGTCGTCGAGGTTGAGCGCGAACCGCTCGACCGAGATCCCGGGTCGGCCGTCGGCCTGGCCGAAGCAGACGACGAGCTCGGCGTCGGCGGCGGCGACCGCAGCCGCGAGCTCCTCGCCCGCTCGGGAGTACGAAACCGGCAGCACCGCAGTCGCCAGCTCGACGCCCTCGGGCGGCTCCGCGGCGAGCGCCTCGACGAGGCTCTGCGACGGGTTGACCGCCTCGCCGGCGAACGGTTCGAAGCCGGTCACGAGCACCGTCCTCACGCCTGCTCCTCCTCGATCCCGACCGCCTCGAGCGCGGCCTCGAGGTGCGGGTGCTCCTCGACGCGCACGACGCGCCCGTCCCGCGCGTGCACGATCGCGGCCCAGCGACCGAGCAGATACGAGCGGCGGCTCTGCAGCGGCCGCTCGTCGGTCGGGTCCGACTCCATACGCGAAAAGCGCATGCTGACGAGCACCCGGTCGCCGAGCCCGACGGCGCGATCGACGACGACGTGGTAGTTCTCCGACACGCGCTCGGCGAGCACCTCGAGCACGTCCTCGCGGCTGACGACGACGGCCTCGCTGCCGACGCCCACCCACTCCACGTCGGGATCGAGCATCCCGCCGAGCGCCTCGAGGTCTCCGGCGACGAAGGCCCGGTAGCCCCGCAGCAGCAGCTCGACGGACTCCTGGCTCACGCGGAGGAGTGTAGGGACACCTCGGCCGAGGCCTGCGCCAGCAGCACCGGATCGTGGGTCGCGCAGACGACGGCGGCCCCGGTGCGCGCGGCGGCGCCCAGCCCGGAAAGCCGCGTGCCGACGTGACCGAGCCCGCGCGTCCGGGCGATCGTCTCGCGGGCCGTCGCAGGCGGCCGCTTCGCCGTCGTCGATCTCCTCGCTCACGCGGCCGTCCCGGATCTGCACGACGCGGTCGGCGATGCGCGCGGACTCGGGATCGTGGCTGACGAGGATCGTCGTCGCCTGCTCGGCCCGCGCCAACTCACCAACGAGGGCGTAGACCTGGGCCGCGGTCTCCCCTCGCTCCCAACGCTCGCCGATCGCCCGCGCAAAACGTACGAATTTCGGGTCATCCTTCGGCGCGCTGGATATCAGCCCTGGGTGTTTCGTTTCGGCTGGGACCGGTGGGAGGCTGCGCGTTTGCGGTAGCCGGTTGCGAGGCTGGCGATGCCCGTGATGAGCAGGATGGCGTAGACGATCTTTGCGCTGGTGTGGACGGAGTTGAGGAGTCCCATCAGCGAGAGGGCAGCCAGGATGGCTCCGATAGTGAGGAGTGCCGCTGCGGGTAGGCGGTTCATGCCGGCTCCTTTGTGGTGGAAGGGGTTGACGTGCGTGGTTCTCTCCGGGGCGGTCGGCTAGGGCTGGAGGGTGATGGTCTGGTCAGCGATGTTGCTGTTGGTCTTGCGGTCTCGGGACTTGCTGGTTCCGCGGGCGCCGTTGTAGGCGCCGGTTCCACCGATGACGGCGACGGTGGTGCTGGGGGCGGGTGAGGAGACGCCGGCGACTTCGAGGGTTCCTCCGCTGAGCGTCTCGGTGCCGTTGCACTGTTGTGTGGTCTGGTCTGTTACGACGCAGACGATCCGGAGCGAGCCTGCACCGGCGCCCTTGCGCGTGTAGAGGTCGCGGCTGACGATGACGATGTCGCCTGCGGAGAAGTCGTAGGAGTGTTTCGCTCTGGGCGGGTTGTCGACGAACCTCAGGTCGCCGCCCTTCTCGACCAGGTGCAGGATGCGCGACTGCCCTGCCAGGCCCTCGGCGGACGAACCGCTCGTGAACGCCGCGCCCCCGACGGCGAGAGTGCTGATGGCGGCCGCGCCGGCCAACGCTCGCAAGCTCGAGCTCTGCATAGCTGCCTCCTCTGGCAGTCCGTGGATGCGTCCAGTCACGCTAGGAGGCTCTCGCCGTGCAAGCATCGGCCGTGCGATGGTTTGTGCCCGGCGGCCAGGCGGGTTCAACGCGGCGTGGAGTCCGCCATGGGGCGGAGTCGGTTCGGCCGCCAGTGGGATGCATGGCGGTTCTGGTCGGTTTACGGTTCGCCGATGAGGCGTCGACTGGAACGGCAACTCTCGACCCGCGGGGATCTCCTGCTGGCCGTTGCGCTCGCTGCGCTCGGCCTGTGCGAGTTGTTCGTTCGCTCGTTGAATGCTGATTGGCACGGCCCCCGCGCCCTGAACGCGATCGTCGTGCTGCTGATCGCGTCGCCGGTCGTGTGGCGGCGGCGGGCGCCGCTTGCTGCGCTGGTCGTCTACTGGGTCCCCGCGCAGATCTGGCTCGATGTCCTGTACGGAGAGCACGCCAACCTGCCGATCGAACCGTTTCTCGTTCTGCTGATCCTTGTCTACTCCGCCGCCTCCTACGCGGCCGGGAAAGAGCAACGCGTAGTCGTCGCTCTTCTCGCGGCGCTGTACGCGAGTGAGGTCGCCCTGTTGCTGGTCGCCATGAAGGGACTGGGCAACGTGGTTCCGGGGCTCGTCTTCATCTCGCTCGCCTACGCGCTCGGGCGCGGCGTCCGCGGCAGGCGTGCTCACGCCGCGTCGCTCGAGCGCCGTACGGTCGTTCTCGAGGAAGAGCGTGAGTCAGTCGCGCGTCAGGCGGTGGTCGAGGAGCGTGACCGGATCGCCCGTGAACTGCACGACGTGATCGCGCACAGCGTCAGCGTGATGATCGTCCAGGCCGGGGCGGCCGAGCGGCTCCTCGATCGCGACCCGGAGCAGGCCAGGGACGCGCTCGAGGCGATCCGCGGGGCGGGCAGCGAGACCCTGGACGAACTACGACGGCTGCTCGGCCTGCTCCGTGACATGCCAGGCGGCGACCCATCCGCGGAGCCACAGCCTGGTCTCGCGCGCCTCGACACCCTCATCAAACAGGCGGAAGCGTCAGGGCTCGCGGTCGTGTGTCTCGTCGATGAGCCCCAGCGGCCGCTGCCCGCCGGCATCGACCTTGCTGCCTACCGCATCGTGCAGGAAGCCCTGACCAACATCCACAAACACGCCGGCGCCGCCACAGCCCACGTGGAGATCAGCTTCTCGCAGCGTGAGCTTGACCTGCGGATCACCGATGACGGCAGCGGCCACGGCCACAACGCGAACGGGTCGGGACATGGGCTGATCGGGATGCATGAGCGGGTGGCGCTCTACGGTGGGACGCTCACGAGCGGCATCCGCAGCTCCGGAGGGTTCGAGGTCAGAGCGCGCATCCCTCTCCATGGAGCGTCAGCGTGATCCGCGTGCTGATCGCCGACGACCAGGCGCTTGTTCGCGGCGGCTTCCGCGTCATCCTGGACAGCGAGACCGACATCGAAGTCGTCGGCGAAGCCGTCGACGGCCGGCAGGCGCTCGAGCTCGCCGCAGGCCTCAGCCCGGATGTCGTGCTGATGGACATCCGCATGCCGGGCATGGATGGCATCGCGGCCACCAAACGGCTGCGCAGCGGAGCAGCGGAGGGTTCGCGCGTGCTGATCCTGACCACGTTCGACCATGACGAGTACCTGTACGACGCGATCCGGGCCGGCGCCAGCGGCTTCCTGCTCAAGAACGTTTCCCCCTCCCATCTCGTCCACGCCGTCCGCACCGTCGCTGCGGGGGACGCCCTGCTCGACCCCGCGCTCACCCGCAAGCTCATGGACGAGTTCACCAGACGACCAGCACCCGGAGCCCGGACCCCCGAACGCCTGTCCGGCCTCACCGACCGCGAGATCGACGTGCTCCGCCTGGTTGCACGCGGCCTCTCCAACACCGAGATCGCCCGCGAACTCATCATCGGCGGCGCAACCGTCAAGAGCCACGTCAGCAACGTCCTCGCCAAACTCGACATCCACGACCGCGTCCAAGCAGTCGTCATCGCCTACGAAACCGGCCTCGTCACACCCGGCGAGCCAACCACGAAATAGCAGCCGCCGACTCAGACGAGCCGGTCATACGAGCGACATTTCCTCCCTCAGCGACCGGACTCGGAAGGGTGCCCGATTGCGGGGACGTTGTTGCGAGTTCAACAACGGATGGAGCCAGTCGGGCTCGAACCGACGACCTCCACGCTGCCAGCGTGGCGCTCTCCCAGCTGAGCTATGGCCCCTGGGGGAACCGATTGTAGCCGGGCCGCCGAGCGACCTGACCGCGGGCCCGACGGACGAGTTGTCCACACGATGTCCACAGGCGATTGGCGCTCGTCAACCGGTTCGGTCACAATCGAGGAGATGTTCGAGATCGGCCCCAGCCTGCGCGAGGCGCGCATGCGGCGTGGCCTGTCGCCGGGGGACGTCCAGAAGGCGATCCGGATTCGCGACCGCTATCTGAGCGCGATCGAGGACGAGCAGTGGGAGCTGCTCCCCGGCGCCGCATACGCGAAGGGGTTCCTGCGGACGTACGCCGACTTCCTCGGCCTGAACGGCAGCCTCTACATCGACGAGTTCAACAGCCGCTTCCCCCATCAGGAGGATCCGGCCCTCGTGGCCGGCGCGATGCCGCCGATCCGGCCGGTCCGCCTCGGCGTCGTCCGCCCACTCCTGGCGATCGTGGCGATCGTCGCGGCCGTCGCCGCGGTGGCCGCCTGGCAGCTTCGCGGCGCCCCGCAGACGAAGAGCTCGACGAACGGCGGCGGAGCGACCGCCGCGCCCGTCACGCGTCGACCGGCTCCGGCGCCGTCCTCACAGGCCGCGCCGCCTCGCCAGCCGGCGAAGAAGCCGGCTCCGGCTCCGACTCCGACCTCGGCAGTGCTCGCGGCGACCAACGGCCGGGTCTGGCTGCAGGTCCGTTCCGGAGGCGTGAGCGGCGCCGTCCTCTTCGAGGGCGTGCTCGAGCAGGGCCGAACGCTTCCGGTGAGGCTCTCGCCGCGCGTGTGGCTGCGGGTCGGCGCGCCCTGGAACCTCGAGATCCGGCTCGGCGGGCATGTCGTCTCGGGCATGCCGGCCCACGTGGCCGATCTGGTCCTCGACGGCAGCGGACTCTCGCCCGCGCCCTGAGCTCAGCCCGCGGCGGCGTCGAGCTCGACGGCCGGCACGTCGCCCCAGAGCTCCTCGAGGCGGTAGTAGCCGCGCGCGTCGGGCGTGAAGACGTGCAGGACGACGTCGAGGTAGTCGGCGACGATCCAGGCGCCTTCGCGCGTCCCGTCGACACTGCTCGGGATCAGCCTCGCCTCGTGCTTGAGAGTCGAGTGCACCTCGTCCCAGATCGCGGCCGTCTGGCGCGGATTGCGCCCGGTGGCGATCACGAAGTAGTCGGTGAACGTGCAGACCGGCCGCAGGTCGAGGATGACGACGTCCTCCGCCAGCTTCTCCTGGGCGAGAGCGGCGATGCGGCGGGCGTGAGCGAGTGGATTCAGGGCGGGTCGATGTCCTCGGAGGCTTCGTGCGGAGTGTAGCCACTGCCGGCGGATGTCAACCCGCGCCGTACAGACCCCGCTCCAGGATCAGGGCTGCGACCGCGGGCGGCACGAGGCCGTCGAGCTCCTCGCCGGCCGCGATCCGGGCGCGGAGGTCCCGGGAGGCGATCGGGCTCGGCTCGAGGTCGAGGAAGAGGACGCTCTCCGGCCGCGCCAGGCCGTCGAGGACCCGCTGGAACCGCTCGCGCGGAAACCCGGGGCGGGTGGCGACCGCGAGCCGCGTCCGCTCCAGAACCTCGTCCGGCAGGCTCCAGCTGGGGAAGTCGCAGAACTGGTCGGCGCCGACCACGAAGACCGGATCGTCGAAGCGCTCCGCCCGGAGCAGCTCGACCGTCCGCGGGTGCGGATCGAGGCGGACGTCGTCGCCGGGGAACGCCGCCCGGGCGAGCTCGAGCCGCGCCGCGGCGGGCGCGTGCACGCCGCGGTGTCCCGGGCCGCTCCACCACGAGCACGACGAGCCGCTCGACGGCGAAGCGCTCGCGCGCTGCCGCGGCGACCGCAACGTGCCCGAGGTGCGGTGGATCGAACGCGCCGCCGTAGAGGACGGTCACTCCCACTCGAGCACGTCCTCTCCGATCTCGACCTCCTGGCCCTCGCGCGCGCCGGCGGCCCGGAGGATCGCCTCGAGCTCCTCGCTCGGGCGGCGGGGTGCCCGTGACACGGAAGCCGCGCTCGGTGCGAAAGACGTGGAAGCCGCGCCGCTGCGGCTGCGGCCGGTAGACGAGGAAGTCGACGAGCTCCTCCGCCTGCTCCGGCTCGGCCGCCTCCTCCTCGCGCGGGACGAGCTCGAAGAGGGCGAGCCGCACGTCCTCGACGCCGGCGCCCGTGGCGGCGGACGCGCGGAAGACGCGCAGGATCCGCTCGTCCTCGATCCCGAAGGCGGGCGGCTCCGGCCGCAGGTCGGTCTTGTTGAGGACGACGACCTGCGACCGCTCGTCGAGGCCGCCGCCGTAGGCGGCGAGCTCCGCGTCGATCGTGCGCCAGCGCTCGTCCGCGTCGTCCTCGGAGGCGTCGATCACGTGCAGCAGCAGCCGTGCCCGTTCGAGGTGGGCGAGGAACTCGTGGCCGAGGCCGATCCCCTCGCTCGCGCCCTCGATCAGACCGGGGACGTCGGCGACGACGAGCTGCGTGCCGTCCGACGCCTCGACGGTTCCGAGCACCGGCGAGAGGGTCGTGAACGGGTACTCGGCCACCTTCGGGCGCGCGTTCGAGATCCGGGTCAGGAGCAACGACTTACCCGCGTTGGGAAAGCCGACGAGCGCCGCGTCGGCGAGCAGCTTCAGGCGCAGCTCGAGCTCCCTCTCCTCCCCGGGCAGGCCGATCTCCGCGAAGCGCGGAGTCTGCCGCGTCGGCCCGGCGAAGCGCTTGTTGCCGCGGCCGCCGGAGCCTCCCGCCGCGACGACGACGCGCGCGCCCGGGCGCGCGAGGTCGGCGACGATCCGCTCCTCGGCGTCGAGCACCTGCGTCCCGACCGGGACCGTCAGCACCGCGTCCTCGCCGCTCGCGCCGTTCGACAACTGGCCGCCGCCTGCCCCGCCGCTCCCGGCGCGCAACGTCTGGTTCGGCCGGACGCCCGAGAGATCGCGCCGCCGCGGGTCTGCGACGAGCACCACGTCGCCGCCTGGAACCGCCGTCGCCGCCGTCCGGGCCGCCCTTCGGCACGTACTTCTCGCGCCGGAAGTGGATCGAGCCGTCACCGCCGCGCCCGGCGATCACCGTCAGTCGTGCGCGGTCGTGAAACACGCCGCAACCGTACCTCCAAGTAACACAGTGTTACTTGGCTCGGGAGGGGCTACGCGTCGGCGTCGACGACCGAGATGAAGCGGCGCTCGCCGCTCGTGCGGAACGCGACCCTGCCGTCGCGCGTCGCGAAGATCGTGTCGTCCTTGCCGATGCCCGCGCCCGGGCCGGGGCGGAAGCGCGTGCCGCGCTGGCGGGCGAGGATCATCCCCGCGGTCACGTCCTGCCCGGCGAACAGCTTCACGCCGAGCATCTTCGGGTTCGAGTCGCGGCCGTTGCGCGACGAGCCGAGGCCCTTCTTGTGCGCCATCTAGTCGTTCTCCTTCAACGCTGACTCGAGCGCCGCGATCGCCGTCTTGCGGTTCGCGTTCGCACGCTCGTACTCGAGTGCCGCCTCGAGGTTCGCGCGGTTCCAGCCGGAGGCGGCCTTCGCGATCTCGGCCACCTTCATCTGTTCGTACCCGGCCGGGATTCCCGCGGCCGAGGCGGCCTCCTGCTTCGGTGCGGCCTCCTGCTTCGGCTTCTGCTCGGCCTTCGGCTTCGCCGCCGCCTTGCGAGCAGCAGCGCCGATCGATTCGATCTGGATCCGGGTCAGACGGCTGCGGTACCCGTTGTGGCGCTTGTAGCCGGTGCGCTTGCGGTACTTGCCGATCCGGATCTTCTCTCCGAGCTCGTGGCCGACGACCCGGGCAGTCACCGTCGCCGAGGGCGTGAGATCGGTCGTGCCGTCGCCGCCGACGAGCAGGACGCGCGGCTCGAAGGTCGAGCCCTCGTCCGCCTTCAGGTGGTCGACGAGCAGCCGCTCGCCCTCCTGGACGCGGTACTGCTTCCCTCCGAGACTGATGATCGCGTAGCTCATGGCTCTCAGGTCGCTGCTCTCAGGTCACTGCGTGGAAACGCGGGCGATCGGCGCCCGCGGCGGGGCAGTGTAGCGAAATCCGGCCCATGCTCAGCGGCCGGAATCGATCTCGTCGAGCCACTCCGCCATCGGGACGTAACCCCACTCCTCCTCCGAGTCGGCGGAGTCCCCGTTCGCCGCAGGACGCTCCGGCTCGACCGCCTCGGGCTCGGGCTCCGGCTCGACCTCCTCGAGCTCGGGCTCCGGCTCCGGCTCGGGCGCCTCCGACTCGGCCGCGGCGGGCTGTTGCGCCGTCGCGTCGACCTCCTCCTCGCCGGAGGGCTCGTCCGGCTCGGAGCCGTCCGCCGACGCAGTTGCGGGCTTGCGGCGGTTGCGGCCGCCGCGGGAGCCGCGCCGGGTCTTCTTCTTGGGCTTCGGCGCCTCGTCGCCGTCGACGGGGACCGTGCCCTCGACCGTCGGCGCAGCGCCGGACGCCTGCTCCTCGGCCGGCGAGCCGTCGGCCGGCTCGACCGTGTCGGGCCTGCCGATGTCGTCGCCGGGAACGTGGATCCGCACCGCACGCGCCGGCTTCCGCGGCGCCGGCGCGGTCACGCCGTCCTCGTCGCCGCCGTCGGCGGCTTCGTCCTCCGGCGTGTCGCCGTCGGCGCTCGCCGCGGCCGGCTTGCGCCGGCGCCGGCCGCCGCGGGATCCGCGTCGCGTCCTCTTCTTCGGCGTCGGCGGCGCGTCGCCCTCGGTCGACCCCTCGGTGCCCTCCGGCTCCGCGGCGCTCTCCGGCTCGGCAACCTCCGGCTTCTCGACGCTCTCCGGCTCGGCAGCCTCCGGCTCCTCGCCCTCCTCGAGGTCCAGGAGAGCCGGCTCCTCGTCGCCGTCCTCCGCCTCGGGTGTCGCCACGGCCTCCTCCCCCGGCGCGCCCGCGGTCTTGCGCGCGGGCGGCTTCCTCGTCGGCTTCTCCGCCTCGGCCTCCGCCGTCAGCGGCTCCGGCACCTGCTTCGCCTTGCGGGTGAGGACGCCGTAGGCGATCCCGTCGAGCACGCGCTCGACCCGCACCTTCTGGCGCTTGCCGACGAGCGACGCCGCCTCCGCGACGACGACGTCGAGCCCGTCGAGCTTGCCGACCGCCGCCGAGGCGTCGTGCCGGTCGACCTCGACCAGCTGGAGCATGACCTCCGCACCCTCCTCGACCGGCGCCTCCGGCGCCAGGTCTGCGAGCTTGCCCTCGGCGAGGACGACGAGGTGGTCGAGGTGCATCTGCGGCTTCCCCTCGAGGAAGAGCTTCTTCTTGGTGAGCGCCTCGAGCTCGAGCAGCCGGCGCGCGCCCGGACCGACGAGTGCGCTCGCGATCGAGTCGGCGAGCTCGACCCGGTACGCCTGGCTCCGCGAGCCCGCGGCGAGCGCCCGCAGGCGCCGCTCGACGTCGATCGCAGCCGACGCGTCCGAGTAGACGATCCCGTCGCCGCCGCACGTCGGGCACTTGCGGGTCATCACCTCGCGCGGGCCGTCGGTGACGTTCTGGCGGGTCATCTCGACCAGGCCGAGCGGAGAGATCTCGACGACGTAGGTCTTCGTCCGGTCGCGCTCGAGCTCGGTGCGGAGCGCCTCCTCGACGGCGGCCCGGTTCTTCGGATTCGCCATGTCGATGAAGTCGATGACGATGATCCCGCCGATGTCGCGCAGCCGCAGCTGGCGGACGACCTCCTTCACCGCCTCGAGGTTGTTCTTCGTGATCGTGTCCTCGAGCCGGCCGGCCGAGTTCTTGCCGCGCGAGCCGACGAAGCGGCCGGTGTTCACGTCGATCACGGTGAACGCCTCGGCGTAGTCGAAGATCAGGTAGCCGCCGGAGGGCAGGTCGACGCGCCGGTTGAGCGTCGACTTGATCTCCTGCTCGACGCCGAACGCCTCCATCAGCGAGGACGTCTCCTTGTAGCGGACGACGCGCTCGACCATGTGCGGCGAGGTCTTCTTCAGGTAGCCGGTGATCCGCTTGAAGGTGCGGTCGTCGTCGACGTACGCCTTCTCGAAGTCGCCGGTGAAGAGGTCGCGCGTGACGCGCAGCGGCAGCTCGGCCTCCTGGTAGACGAGCTCCGGCGCGGAGCCGGCCTTCGCCTTCGCCTGGATCGTCTTCCACAGGCGCTGCAGGAAGACGAGGTCGAGCTCGACGTCCTCCTCCGAGGCGCCCTCGGCGGCGGTGCGGACGATCACGCCGCCCTCCTTGACGTCGAGGCGCTTGAGGATGTCCTTGAGCCGTCCGCGCTCGTCGTCGTCGAGCCGGCGCGAGACGCCGAGGCCCTCGCCCTGCGGGACGAAGACGACGAAGCGGCCGGGCAGCGATATCTGCGTCGTCAGCCGCGCGCCCTTCGTCTTCATCGGGTCCTTCACCGCCTGGACGAGGAGCGTCTCGCCGCGCTTGATCAGATCCTGGATCTTGCGGCCGTGGCCGCGCTCGAGCTCGGGGCTGACGATCTCGTCGACGTAGAGGAAGCCGTTCTTCTCGAGGCCGATCTCGACGAACGCGGCCTCCATGCCGGGCAAGACGTTGTCGACGACGCCGAGATAGATGTTGCCGGCGATCGACCGCCGCTCCGGCCGCTCGAGGTAGACCTCGGCGACCTTGTCGTCCTCGAGGATCGCGACGCGGCGCTCGCCGACGTCGACCGAGACGACGAGCTCGCGCTTCGCGGCCGGAAGCGGTGCGCGCCGCGGGGCCTGTCGACGGCGGCTGCCACCCTGCTCGCGGCGGCGCTCCTGTCGCTGCGAGAGCTGCTTCCGCTCGCGCTTCCTCGGCTCCGCCTTGGTGGCGGGCCCGGCGGTCTTCTCCGCCTTCACGGGAGCGTCGCCCTTCTTCTCCGCCTCGCCGGCGGTCGCGGCGCCGCTCTTCTTGCGCCCGCGCCCGCCGCGGCTGCCGCGGCGGCGCTTCGGCTCTCTCGGACGTGCCGGCGCCGGACTCGGCTGCCGGGGCCGGAGCCGCCTCCGCGGCGGCCGGCCGGTCTACGGGCTCGGGGACGCGCTCGGGCTCGGAGGCGGCGGCGTCGCCGTCGGTGTCGGACTTCTTCTTCCGGGATCGGAACCAGGGCAAACGAAAACTCCTTCGGTGAAGCGCGCGACAGCTGCGCCCCGCGAATCGGGGCGGCGCGCGCGCCGGTGGTCTGCAGGCGAAAACATGGGCATCAGCCTTCGCGCGCAGCGTAGCAGCGACGTCGTCCGACGCCGGTCCTACGATCGGCCCATTCACGACCCGGGAGGTGCAGCGTGACGGGCATTCGCGAGGCGGAGGAGCTCCTGCTGATCGAGGAGGCCGACGCGTGGTTCGAGTATCTCGAGACGACGCGAGCCCAGTCGGAGAAGCGCTACCGCGAGATCGAGCCGTGGGCGTGGGTCCGCCTCACACAGCGCCTGCGCGCCATCAGCGCGCGTCGGGCGAGGCTCAGGCCGGCTGCCGCGTAGCGGCCGCGAACCGCTTCACGGCGGCCTCGCCCACGGCGCGCGTTCCCGCGTAGGCGACGGCGCCCTTCAGCGCCCAGCCCGCCACCGGAACGAGGTCGAGCAGCTCACGCGCAGCAGCCCGCAGCCCGAACCCGGCACCCAGCGTCGCCGCGAGGTCGGGCAACCGCTCTTGCCCCACCTCCTCACCGTGCGCCTGCGCGATCCGCAGCACGAGTCGGAGCTGGTTGAGCGTCAGCAGCGGCAGATCGGCGCCGGGGACGAAGACGGCTGCCCCGAGGATCCCGTTCCTGCGCGAGAAGGACGCGATCAGCTCGGCGCAGACGGCGTCGCGCAGCACGGGCGCACGGGCGGCGAGCGCCGCGCCCTCCTCGCCGAGCCGGGACGCGACGACCCGGGCAATCCCCTCGAGAGGGAAGCCGGCCCCGGCGGGGACGCGGACGACGTCGGTCGCGAAGACGTACGGGATCGAGACATCCTCCGACACCGGACCCACCACGACCGCGACGACCGGCGTCCGCGCACGGCGCGCCCGCTTCAGCGCCTCCTCGTCCGCCTCGCCCGGGTCGCGGCCGAGCACGTAGACGAGCACCGCGGCGCCCTCGGGGGAGTCGTCCGCCCGGATCGCGCCCGGCTGCGCTCCGCGTGCCAGCTCCCGCCGCAGCACCTCGGCGAGCTCGCGCGCACCCCCGACGACGAGCGTTGGCTCCGAGCTTGCCGAGGCCCGGATCTCCTTCAGCAGTCCGCGCATGGCGCCGAGCCCGACCGGGAGCGCCATCAGCGCCGCCGCGAGGCGGCGCGGCCGGCCCGCCCCCGCGCGTGAATCGCCAGCAGCACGCCCATCGCCGCGAGGTTCGCGATCATCGACGAGCCGCCGACGCTGACGAAGGGAAGCGGGATGCCGGTGATCGGCGCGATCCCCATCGTCATGCCGACGTTCACGAAGATCTGGAAGAGCAGCGCGACGACGATCCCGCCGGCCACGACCGCGGCGAAGAGATCCCGCGCGACGGTGATCACCCGCAGCCCTCGCCAGAGCACGAGCAGGTAGAGGGCGAGCAGGAGCGAGGCTCCGACGAACCCGCGCTGCTCGCTGAACGACGCGAACACGAAGTCGGTGTGGTGCTCGGGCAGGAAGTCGAGGCGCGTCTGCGTGGCGCCGTTCGGGCCGCGGCCGCGGATCTGGCCGGAGCCGACCGCGGCGATCGACTGCTCGACGTTGTAGCGGGCGTCGACCGGGCAGGTCGCCGGATGCGTGAAGCAGGTCAGTCGCTCCTTCTGGTACGTCTTCAGGAAGTCGACGCCGACCGCGGGGCCGGCCCAGAGGACGACCACCACGACCGCCGCGGCGCCGCCGCCGAGCAACGCGAGGTGCCTCCAGGGCGCTCCGGCAACGAACAGCATCGCCGCGAGCGCGGCGAGGTAGACGAGGGCCGTGCCGAGGTCGGGCTGCGCGAAGACCAGCACGACGGGGACGAGGCCGAGCCCGAGCACGCGCAGCGTCGTCCCCCACGACCCGACGACGCGCTGCCGCTCGGCCAGGACGCCGGCGAGCGCGATCACGAAGAGCAGCTTCCCGAACTCGGACGGCTGGAAGGTGAAGAAGCCGACGTTGATCCAGCGCGTCGAGCCACGGGCGGCGCGGCCGACGACGAAGACGACGGCGATCAGGCCGACGAGCGTCGCGAACACGATCCGCCAGTAGCGCCGGTAGAGATCCGGGTCGACCAGCGTCGCGACCGCGAGGATCGCGCCCCCGACGCCGGCGTAGACGATCTGCTTGTTCAGGTAGTAGCTCGGGTCGCCGGGGACGTCGAACTTCGTCACCCCCGCGATCCCCCAGAGGCCGAGTGCGACGAGCCCGCCCACGCCGAGCAGGAGGATCCAGTCGACGGAGCGCAGCACCGCGAGCAGGCCGACGCCCTCCCGCTCGCGGAGCCCGGCTCTCTGTGATCCGGCGTACTCGAGCATCAGTCGGAGTGGATCGCCCCCAGCTGCTTGACCTTGACGCCGAAGAACTTCGCGAACACGCGCTCGGCGGCCGGGGCGGCCGCCGTGCCTCCGTGGCCGCCGTTCTCGATCACGACGCACACCACGAGCTTCGGAGCCGGGGTGACGGGACCGTAACCGCACCACCAGGACTGGTTCTGCTTGCCCGCGTAGCCCGGGAGGCTGACGACCTTCTCGGCCGTCCCGGTCTTGCCGGCGATCGGCACCGGGAACTTGCCGAAGACGCCGTACGAGGTGCCGAAGGAGAGGTGCGTGCCCTCGTAGAGCCCCTGCTGGACGATGCGCAGGGTCTGCGGATCGAGCCCGGGAACGGGCTGCGGCGCAGGCGGCGCCGGCGTCGAGACGACCGTCCTGTTCGGGTTCTCGACGTCCAGCAGCAGGTGCGGCGTCACCAGCTTGCCGCCGTTCGCGATGGCCGCGTAGAAGCGCGTCATCTGCAGCGGCGTCACGAGCAGGTCGCCCTGGCCGATCGCAAGCTGGATCGAGTCGCCCGGCTTCCAGAGCTGGTCGACCTGCCAGCAGCACTTGTCGAGCGACGGCGTGAAGGTCTGATGCTTCCACTGGATGGTCGGCACGAGCCCGGTCGACTCCGGCCCGATGTCGACGCCGGTCGCGCTGCCGAAGCCGAACGCCCGCGCCCACTTCTGCAGCGGCTGGCCCCGCCCCCTCGGCAGCTCCCAGAAGTCGTTGCCGACCTTGTAGAAGTACGTGTCACACGAGTAGGCCAGCGCCGTCGGCAGGTCCATCGCCTGGTTCACGTTCGGGTCCCAGTTGTGGAAGACGTGCTTCCCCTTGTCGTCCGGCGAGATGTAGGTGCCGGTGCACGGCTGGTAGGCGTAGGGCTGCACCAGGTGCTCCTGCATCGCCGCGATGGCGGTCAGCGGCTTGAAGACGGAGCCCGGCGGATAGGTGCCGGCGAGCGCGCGGTCGAGCGACGGATAGTTCTTCGCGAGCCCCGTCTTCGGGCTCAGGCCCTGCGCGTCGAGAGCCTGCTGGGAGACATGGCCGGTGTAGACGGACGGCTCGTAGCTCGGCGAGGAGGCGAGCGCGAGGATCGAGCCGTCGTCGGGGTTCATCGCGACGATCGCACCTCCGCGAGCTGCCCACTGGCCGTTCGCCTGCGCGAGGGAGATGCCGTACTTGAGCGCGCTCTCCGCCGCCTTCTGCAGGCCGAGATCGAGGGTGAGCCGCAGCGCGTGTCCGGGCTGCGCGGGCGTGACGGGCGTCCGAACGCTCCGCGCCCGGCCGAGCGAGTCGACGCTCACGCGCGCGTCGCCGACGACGCCGCGGAGATAGCTGTCGTACGTCGCCTCGAGCCCTCCCTGCCCGATCTCGTCGCCCGACGCGTAGCCGCTCTTCGCCAGGGTGCGCAGCTGGTCCTGCGAGATCTCGCCGACGTAGCCGAGCAGCTGCGCGCCGAGGTCGTGGTACGGGTAGTGGCGCACGTAGTTCCGCTCCATCACGACGCCGGGGAACTCCGAGGCCCGCTCGTAGAGATACGTGAGCAGCGCCTTCGGCGCGTCGTCGCGGATCACGACCGGGGTCAGCATGTCGCCGGCGTCGCGACGCCGCTTGATCTTGGCCGCGATCTGGTACAGCGGCACGCGCGTCACCTGGGCGAGCGAGCGCAGCTCGTCGTAGCGATCCTTGTAGACCTTCGGCAGGTTGGCCGACCAGAGCTCGATCGCGGTCGTGGCCGCGTTCGTCACGAGCACCTTCCCGTTGCGGTCGAGGATCGGCCCGCGCGGCGCCTGCACGCGCACGGTGCGGAACTGGTTGGCCCGCGCACGGGCGACGTACTGCGGCCCGGAGAGCACCTGCAACGCCCAGAGTCGGAGGGTCAGCGCGGCGAAGACGACGAACACGATGCCGCCGAGCATCCCGACGCGACGTGCGAGCTTCGGCGTCAGCCGGTAGGGCTCGACCGCGCCGTCGCGTTCCTCCGGCTCCCTCCGGGGGCGGGCCGGGGGCCGGGGCCGCTCGGTGGTGGTGCTAGCCAAGCAGCTGCACCTCGGTCGTGAGCTCCTGCCGGCTCGAGCGGCCGCAGCAGCCGCCGCACGAGCGCGTAGACGGGCGCCGTGAGGACGAGGTTCATCACGATCGCGGGGGCGATTCCGCCGAGCACGGCGCCGGCCGGAGAGCTTTCGCCGAGCACGAAGTGCACGACGAGCAGCCCGATCGCGTAGAGGATCGTCACGACCGCGACCGAGAGGAAGGGCGCGTGCGCCCGATCGCGTCCCGTCGTCTCGCCGTAGCGGCCGATCCAGTAGCCGGAGAGCGTGAGCATGAGCGACGTCAGCCCGAGCTCGCCGAGGGCGGCGCTGTCGACGAGGATGCCGGCGAGGAACCCGCCGACGGCCCCGGCCACGGAGCCGCGCAGCAGCGCAACGGCGACGAGGGTGACGAGCAGCAGGTCGGGGACGCCGCCGAAGACGTTCGCCTGCGCGAAGATCGAGACCTGCGCCACCGACGCCACGAAGAGCAGGACGGCGGCCTTGCCCCCGTCGAGCAGCTTCATCGTCGCTTGGTCGCGACGAGGGCGGCGACCGAGTCGAGCGAACCGAGGCTCGCGTACGGCTGGACCTGCACCTGGAGGAACGACGCGGTGTCCTGGATGCCGACCGACGAGACCTTCCCGATCGGGATCCCGTACGGATAGAGGTCGGGGTAGCGCGGGTCGCGCGTCCCGTCGGTGACGAGCTCGTCGCCCTTCGTGACGACGACCTGCTTCGCCACCTGGTCGAGGATCAGCGTGTTGCCCTGACCGTGCCGGATCAGGCCGCGCACGCCGGTCTGGAGGTCGCGCGCCGACACGTAGCTGTTCGAGTCGGTGAGCAGCGTGACGACGGAGCTGCGCGAGAAGACGTTCGTGACGCGCCCGATCAGGCCGTCGCCACTGACCACCGGCGTGTTGAGGCGGATCCCCTGGCGGGAGCCGGCGTCGATCGCGATCTGCTGCGTGAACGGCCCGCCCGGGAAGGAGATGACCGCCGCGTTGACCGGGCGATAGCCCTTCGGATACGTGTTCCCCTGCTCGTATTTGAGCAGGCTCTCGAGCGCCGCCGCCTTCGCCGCGAGCGCCTTGTTCGCGAGCTCCTCCGAGCGGAGCTGCCGCACCTCACGCCGCAGCCGGGCGTTCTCCGACTTCGCGGAAGCGAGCCCGTCGACGTAGTCGTACGCGTCGCGGAACGGACGCGCGACGCGCCCCGCCGCCGTCTGGAAGGGGCGCAAGCCGGACGAGAGGAGACCTTGCGCGTCGTGGAGCGCGCCGGCGGTCGGCGAGCGGAAGGAGATCGTCAGCAGCGCCAGCGCCCCGAGCACGAGCACCGTCAGCACGACCCGTCGGACGAGTGCGCTGCGCGCCTTCGAGGGGTACGGAGTCGACTTGGAGCGCTGGACCGACGAGGCCAGCACCGCCGCGCGCGCGGTGCGGTTCGGGGGAGCCACCCGAGCAGGTTACCGCGAGAAGCGGCGCATCTGGCGGTCGCGGGAAACCCGGCTAGTAGCGGCGGCCGTTGCGCCGGCGCGCGCGGGCCCGGTTCGAGCGGTGGATCGCCTCGAACTCCTCGAGGCTCCGCCCCGAGCCGACGGCGACGCACGTGAGCGGGCTCTCGGCCAGGTGCACCGGCATCTGCGTCTCGTGGCGCAGCCGCTCGTCGAGCCCGGTGAGGAGCGAGCCGCCTCCGGCGAGCACGATCCCCCGGTCCATGATGTCCGCGGCGAGCTCCGGCGGCGTCTTGTCGAGCGTCGACTTGATCGCCTCGATGATCTGCGTGACGGGCTCGTCGAGCGCGCGTCGGATCTCCTCGGAGGTGAGGATGACCGTCTTCGGCAGGCCGGTGAGCATGTCGCGGCCGCGCACCTCGGCCTGGAGCTCCTCCTTCATGTCCCAGGCGGAGCCGATCTCGAGCTTGATCTCCTCGGCGGTCTGCTGGCCGATCAGGAGCTTGTAGTCGCGCTTGATGTGGTTGACGACCGCCTCGTCCATCTCGTCGCCGCCGACGCGCAGCGACTGGGAGACGACGATCCCGCCGAGCGAGATCACGGCCACCTCGGTGGTGCCCCCGCCGATGTCGACGATCATGTTTCCGGTCGGCTCGGCGACGGGGAGCCCGGCTCCGATCGCGGCGGCCATCGGCTCCTCGATCAGGTACGCCTGGCGGGCCCCGGCGGAGAGGGTCGCCTCCTCGACCGCGCGCTTCTCGACGCCGGTCACCCCGGAGGGGACGCAGACGACGACACGCGGGTGCGCGAAGCGGTGCTGATGCACCTTCTGGATGAAGTGGCGCAGCATCTGCTCGGTGACGTCGAAGTCGGCGATCACGCCGTCCTTGAGCGGCCGGATCGCCTGGATCGTCCCGGGCGTGCGGCCGAGCATCCGCTTCGCCTCGACCCCCACCGCATGCACCTCGCCCGAGCGCTGGTCGATCGCGACGACAGAGGGCTCCGAGAGGACGATGCCGCGGCCGCGCACGTAGACGAGCGTGTTGGCGGTTCCGAGGTCCACGGCCATGTCGCGGCCGCCGAAGCCGCTCAATCCTGAGAAGAGGCCCATAAGCCGCGGGGAGTGTAGCTGCCGAAAGTCGGAAACACGACACGCAGCCCCGACGGTTCCGCCACTGTTCGCCCGCTAGCGTCGACGTCAGGCGACGAGGAGGACGACGTGAACGTGGTGACCCTGATCGGGAACCTGGCGACCGAGGTCGAGCTGCGCGAGCTCCCGGACGGCAGAAAGGTCGCGAACTTCGTGCTCGCCATCGACCGGGCGAGCAGCGACGGCGGGGCCGACTTCGTCCGGGTCTGCGCCTGGGACCGTCAGGCCGAGCTGTGCCTCGAGCACCTCGAGAAGGGCCGACGGATCGCTGTCGACGGCCGGCTGAGATCGAGCTCATGGGAGCAGGAGGACGGCAAGCGGCGGAGCGCGGTCGAGGTGGTCGCGCGCCGCGTCGAGTTCCTCGGCGGCCGAGCGGGCGAGCAGGGCGGTGGCGAGGTGATCCCGTTCGAACCGGTACCGGCGGCCTAGAGGGTTGACGGCACCGCGGCGACGAACTCGCGGATCGCGGCCAGGCACGCATCCGGGCGCTCCCCGATCAGGAGGTGCCCGCAGCCCGCGATCGCACGAAGCGGCGCGTGCAGCCGGCGCGCGTACTCGATCCCGTCCGCGAGCGGGACCCAGTTGTCGTTCGCCCCCCAGAGGCAGAGGCACGGACAGGCGACGCGGCCCAGATCGGGGCGCGGGTCGGTGGCGAGGAGCGCACGGCCGGCCGAGCTCGTATCCGCGTGCTGCGCCGGGCCGGAGAGGAAGTCCTCGGCCTGCTCGGGCGCGAGCCCGGCCGGGTCGGCCGCCCCCCACCAGCCGAACGCGAGCCGGCGCCCGAGTCGGGAGCGGGAAACCGGGCCGCGGAACGGCGCGAGCACCCGCCCCGGCTGGACGAGGCCCATCAGCGCAAGCGTGATCTCGGCGCTGCGGGCCGTCGACGAGAGCCCGGCCGCAGCGGCGAGCACGAGCCCCCGCACCGCCTCGGGGCGCCTGACCGCGGCCCGGAGGCCGACGAGGCCGCCGAGCGAGTGCCCGATCCAGAGCGCCGGCAGCGCGTCCTCCGCCTCGAGCAGGGCGACCACGGCCTCGGCGAAGACGTCGACGGTGGGCGCCGCCGGCAGCGGCGCCGAGCCGCCGTGCCCGGGAAGGTCGGGCACGAGGACGCGGTGCGCCGGCGGCGAGCGCCCCGGCGAGCGGCCGCCAGTTCGCGATCGTCCCGCCGAGCCCGTGGACGAGCACGAGCGGCGCCCCCGCACCGCCGACCGCGTAGCGGAGCGGCGTCGAGCGCCACAGGATCTCCCGCGTCTCGAATCCGTGGAATCCCCGTTTGGCGTCCGTCAGCATCTGGGCGTATTCTTCGTGTGATGGATGCTTCCGTGGGACGGGTCGAGTGATGCCCGTCGAAACGACAAGCGAGGGTACGGTCTAGCCCGTCCGAGCGTTCGACGCCGGCGGGCTTTTTCGTGCCCCGGGGAGGAGCAATACAGGATGGCGAATCACCTCACGCCCGAAGAACTGTCGGAAGAGCTCGGGATCGATCGGCAGGAGGTGATCCGGGTCTGTATGGAGGAGGGCGTGCCGATCTACCACGGCAAGATCGACAAGTACCTCTTCCAGGTGCAGCTCGAGTCGCTGGGGGCAGCAGCCCAGCAGCACTGAGCCGGTCACGGCCGGCACGTCAACCGCGGCCGAGCAGCACGCGCATGTCGTGCGCGATGCTGCCCGGCGAAGCGGTCGAGTCATAGAGAACGCGACCGCGACCGGAACGGTCGAGGAGCAGCGTGTAGAGGGTGTGGTCGACGTGGTTTCCCGCGGCTGCAGTCGACGCGACGCCGTACGCACGCCAGAGCGGCGCGAGGGCGTGCCGCGTTCCGGTCAGGTAGCGGAACTGCGGGAGCAGTGCGTGCCGGCGGATGAAGGCGTGCACGGACGCCGGCGTGTCCCCCTTCGGATCGACGCTCACCGCGAGCACCCGCACCTGCGTGCGCGCAGGCCCGAGGAGACGGAGCGCCGCATTCAGCCGCGCCGCGGTGAGCGGACACACGTCGACGCAATGGGTGTACAGGAACGTCAGCAGGACGACCCGGCCCTTCAGCCCGTAGAGCTCGACCCTGCGGCCCTGTTGGTCGAAGAGCGCGAAGTCCGGCGGCCTGTGCGGGTCGTTGACCGTCGGGCCGTCGAAGCGCGGCGGCGCCGCCGCGGCCGCCGGCGCGAAGAGGACGAGAGCCGCGCTCAGCGCCGCCGCGGCTCTCGTCACAGGAGTCCCTCTCACCCGCTCAACGGACGACGATCGTCCCGTCCATGTTCGAGTGGATCACACACTCGTAGTGGTAGGTGCCCTTCTTCGTGAAGGTGACGGTGAACGACCGCGGGCCGGCCGAGGCGGGTGAGTCCTTCGGCTGCAACAGGCCGGAGTTCAGATAGCCGTTGCCGTGGTTCGTCCCGTCGTAGTCGGCCGGGGCGCCCGGCGGCTCGCTCGCGAACGCACCGAGCGGGGACAGGCGGATCTGCCGGCCGTGCTGGGCGACGAAGTTCTTCTCGATCTTTCCGGTCGTCTTCGGCTTGCCGAACGTGACGGTGTGGATGTCGGTCTGGTCGTGGTTGACGAACTTGACCGAGTCGCCGACGCCGACGACGAGCCGGCTCGGCGAGAAGGCGGCGACCTCGGCACCCGTCGCGTTGCGCCCGAGCCCGACGAAGACGGTCCGCGGCGTCTTCGGCCTGAGCTTCTGGAGCTGCTTGAGGTCGGCGATCGTCTTCTGCAGGCGCTCCTGCGCGGCCGCCGCCTCCGAGGCGGCCGCCGGGACGCCGACGCCCGCCGGCTTGACGATGACGACCCCGCGCATTCCGGGGTGCACCGCACACTGGTAGTGGTAGACGCCCGGGTTGGCGAACGTGAGCGTGTACGGCGCGGGCGGGTTCGCCTGGGATGCGGTGAGGACACGCAACAGCCCCGAGCTCGCCGTCTGGGACGGGCTCGACAGGGTGTCGGCGCCCTGCTGGAGGATCGCGAGCGGGCTGACGGTGAGAAGCGGCACCTTGCCCGACCACCAGAGCGGCTGTCCGGCGGCGTCGCGGACCGTCGGCTGCTTGCCCGAGGAATCGACGAACGGATACGGCTTGCGCTTGCCGGGGAAGGTGACCGTGTGGAAGCCGAGGAGCTGCCAGGTGATCGACTGGCCGGCGTGGATCGTCACCGACCTCGGGTAGAAGAAGAGCGCGTCGGCCTGGCGACTGACGCCCGGCGGAGGGGCCTGCAAGGGCGGGCCGGCGAACACCGTCACGCCGGACGGCGGCCCGGCCGCCGGGGCCAGTGCCGGCCAAGCTGCCGCGGCGACGAGGCCGACCACGAAGAGCATCAGCGCCCGCCGAACCCACTCCTCCATTCTGGATCCTCCCGTTTCGACGCCGACAGGGCGCGCAATCGTTGCACGCTCGACACCGCGATGCAACCACGAGCTCGACGCCCGTCCGTGCTCGCGCGGTCGCCGGAATTCTTCAGCCGGCGCGCGGGGCCCTGGCTCGTCCGGAGCGCTTCTTCGACCCGCTCTTCGACGCGCTCCCTGCGCTCCGCGCCGCCCGCCGGCCCTGCGCATCGGCGACGCTCTGGCGCAGCGCCTCCATCAGGTCGATCACCGGCGTCTCGGCGACCGGCTCCGGCACGGCGATCTCCTCGCCGGCCAGCTTCGCCTCCAGCATCGCCTTCAGGTCGCGGCGGTACTCGTTCCCGAACTCGTCCGGATTCCACGCCCCGGCGAGACTCGAGATCACCTGGCCCGCGAGCGCGAGCTCGGGCGCCTTCACCTCGGTCGCCTCGACGGCCTCCTCGATCTCCGCCTTCGAGCGCACATCCTCGCCGAAGAAGAGCGTCTCGAGCGCGAGCGCGTCGCCCTGCGCGCGGATCAGGCAGAGGTTCTCCTTGCCCCAGAGCACGAACTTCCCGACTGCCGCCGTCCCCGACTCCTGCATCGCCCGCAGGAGCAGGACGTACGGCCGCCGCTGCGCCTCGGCGCCCGCGGGCGCGAGGTAGTACGTGCGGTCGAAGTAGACCGGGTCGACCTCGGCGAGCTCGACGAAACGGACGATCTCGATCGACTGCGAGCGCTGGAGCGCGACCGCCTCCAGGTCGGACTCCTCGACGAGGACGAACTGCCCCTTCGCGAACTCCCAGCCCTTGACGAGCTCGTCTGCTTCGACGTCGCGCTCGTGCACGGGGCACCAGCGCTTCTGCTTGATCGGCGTCCCGCACTCCCGGTGCAGGGTGCGGAACGACACGTCGTTCCGCTGGGTCGCGAGCGCGAGCCCCACCGGGATGTTGACGAGACCGAAGCTGACCGAGCCGTTCCAGATCGTGCGCATTTTCCTCGCAAAGTGTAGTCGGGAACCGGCGGAGTTCTCCGTGTGCAGCGGGTTCCCTGCCTACTACGATGAACGCCCATGACGGCCAGCGCCCCCGCCTCCACCGGCGTCGCGACCTTCGCGGGCAGCCGGACCGCGCCGGAGCTCTGGCGTCACGCGGTGACGCACGCACCGGCGACGCCCGCCTATCTCGCCGAGACGGACTCGGAGTGGCGCGCGGTGTCGTGGGAGGAGGCCGCGGAGCGGGTCGACGCGCTCGCGCACGGGCTGCTGGCGCGGGGCGTCGAGCGCGGCGACGCGGTCGCGGTGCTCGCGCGCACACGGCTCGAATGGATCCTGCTCGACTGGGCGATCATGTCGGTGGGCGCGGTCGTGGTCGGGCTCTATCCGACGAACTCGGCGAAGGAGTGCGCCTACATCCTCGAGCATTCGGAAGCGGTGCTCGCGTTCGCCGAGGACGACGAGCAGGAGTCGAAGCTCGCCGCGGTCCGCTCCGCCGTCCAGGGGCTGCGCGACGTGATCCGATTCGACGGGCTCGACGCATTCGAGGCCGAGGGCCGCGCCCGGCGGCAGCGTGACCCTCGGGCGGTCGAGAACGCGGCCGCGGCGCTCGGCGAGGACGACCTCGCCACGCTGATCTACACGTCGGGCACCACCGGGCCGCCGAAGGGCTGCATGCTCACGCACCGCAACCTCGTCACGGCCGCACTCCGCGTCGTCAACCACCTCCAGAACCCGGACGACGTCGTCCTCCTCTTCCTTCCTCTCGCCCACAGCTTCGGGCGGCTCGCACACCAGGCGGGCTCCTACCACGGCACGACGATCGCGTTCGTCGCCGACGCAACCCGGGTGCCGGAGGCGCTCCAGCAGGTGCGGCCGACGATGCTGCCGGCCGTGCCCCGCGTCTACGAGAAGATCCACGCGAACGCACTTGGCGAGATCGAGCGCGCGGGCGGGGCGCGCCGCGCGATCGGCCTCTGGGCGCTGGGCGTCGGCGCGCGGGCGAGCAAGCTCCGCCGCGCGGGCGTGCGGGTGCCGATGCGTGCTCGCGCTGCAGGAACGGCTCGCCGACCGGCTCGTCTACTCGAAGGTCCGCGAACGTCTCGGCGGTCGGCTCCGCCTCGGCGTCTCCGGCGCCGCGCCGCTCTCGGAGGAGGTGCTCGAGTTCTTCCACGGGCTCGGGATGCTCGTCGTCGAGGGCTACGGGCTGACCGAGACCTCCAGCTCGACGACCGTGAACGACCCGGACGACTTCCGCTTCGGCACGGTGGGCCGCGCAGTCGAGGGCACGGAGATCCGCCTCGACGAGGACGGCGAGATCCTCGTGCGCAGCGACACGGTCTTCGCCGGCTACTACAAGGACCCGGCTGCGAGCGAGGCGACGTTCACCGCGGACGGCTGGTTCCGCACCGGCGACGTGGGCGAGATCGACGCGGACGGCTTCGTGAAGATCACGGACCGCAAGAAGGACCTGATCATCACCGCCGGCGGCAAGAACATCGCACCGCAGAATCTCGAGAACGCGCTCAAGACGTCGCGCTTCGTCTCGCAGGCGATCGTCGTGGGCGATCGCCGCCCGTACGTGACCGCACTGATCACGCTCGACCAGGCCGAGGTCGACTCGAGCGGTCGCGACCCGCAGGAGCTCGTCCAGGAGCTCGTCGACGAGGTCAATCGCGACCGCGTCCGCGTCGAGCAGATCAAGCGCTTCGCAATCCTGCCGCGCGAGTTCTCGCTCGAGAACGGCGAGGTCACACCGACGCTGAAGCTCCGCCGGAAGGTGATCGTGGATCACTTCTCGGCCGAGATCGAACGTCTGTACTCCGTGTAGGGACTGCGCAAGGTAGGGACTGCGCAAGCCGGAGAGCGCGGTTTCCGAATCGCGCGGAGCACCGTCGAGGCACCGGGGAAGCGCAGCGTCAACCGGTGATGCGGCGGGCGCCGTCGTACGTTGCGGCGTACCAGCCCTCGCTGAGGCTGGAGATCTTCACGACGTCGCCCGTCTGCGGCGCGTGCACGAACTGGCCGCCGCCGATGTAGATGCCGACGTGGCCGAGCCCGTCGAAGAAGACGAGGTCGCCCGGCTGCAGGTCGCTCCGCGAGACGGGGACGCCGTAGCTCCACTGCGCGCCGGTGTAGTGCGGCAGCGAGACGCCGACCTGGGCATAGACGTACATCACGAGGCCCGAGCAGTCGAACCCGCTCGGACTGGAGCCGCCCCAGGAGTAGGGAACGCCGAGGTAGCGCATCGCGATCCCGACGACGTCCCCGTAGCGCGACGGGGGTGCGACCGACGCGGTGCCGATGGAAGCGGAGACGCCGAAGCCGTTGTCCGCCGCCTGTGCGGACTGCGCCGCCGCCTCCGCCGCGGCGAGCCTGGCTGCGGCGAGCTGGCGCACGTGCTGCTGCGCCAGCAGATGCTGGAGCTGCGACTTGACCGAGTCGTACAGCCGCTGCTCGCGTCCCACCTGCGCCTCGACGCGGTGCTTCGCGACGGCGCGCTCGTGGACCAGCCTCTTCTGCAGCCGGTTCGCGTGCCGGAGGTAGGCGCGGCGGACGACGATCTGCTTCCGGAACGTCGCGACCTGGCCGATGACCGCGGTGTCCTGTCGAGAGACGGAGTTGACCGTCTCGATCCGGCCGACGAGGTCGTCGAGGCTCTTCGCGCCGAGCAGGACGCCGAGCGTCGACTGGTCGTCACGGGTGGTGTAGATGGCGACCAGCCGTTGTGCGAGCGCCGCCTGCGCCCTGACGAGGTTCGTACGCGCGACGCCGAGCGCCTGCGTGTTGATCTTCAGGCCGCGCTGGAGACGCTGGAGCTCCAGGGTCGCCTGCTGGTAGCGGTTGTTCGCCCGCTGCGCGCTCGCGTCGAGCTGCCGCAGCTGTGCGAGCACCTGTTGCGCCTGCGCGCGCTTCGAGTCGATCGACGGATCGGCGTGAGCCGCACCCGCGGCCACGGCAGCGCTGACGACCGCGGCCAGCAAAACCGGCGTGGACGCCCTCAGAACCCGGATGGGGAACTCCCGACCATCGTCTCGACAATCGCTACGAGGCCGCGCCGGAGGGTTCCGGCACGTCACAAGTGAACGAGGTTAACAGCCCTCCCGGATACCCGCAACCCGAGAACCGTCGCAAACATGCCGCATCCCGGGCCTGCACTCCTTCTCGGAGGCGTGTTCGCGGCCGCACAAAGTCGACCGGCGGCAGGGGCGACTGTGGTACGGTCACGCGACCGTGGGCGGCCGGAGGACAGGATCCGCGGCCCGGCTCGCAGGCCTCGTCGGGGTGCTGGCGCTCGCCGTCGGCTCGACCGCTGCGGCAGCCGGTCCGGGCACGGGATATCGCCAGAAGGCGCAGCAGCTGCAGGTCGCAGCCCAGCTGCTCGACTCCCGCGCGCACAAGGCTCTGCTCGACCTCTACTCGCTCGAATCCCGCCTCGGCAGCGCGCACCGACAGGTCGCAGCGCTCGAGACCCGCTCGGCGCGCCTGCGGGAACGGCAAGCGAGGTTGACGAGACAGGTCGGAGCGGCCCGGCGAACGCTCGCGATCTCGCAACGGGAGCTCGCCGACCACCTGCGCAGCCTCTACGAGGACGGCCGGCCGGACGCGCTCGCGGTCGTCCTCGGAGCGCAGTCCCTCGACGACGCGCTCGCGAAGCTCGACACGCTCACCCGGTTCGCCGATCAAAGCCGCCGCGTCGTCGCGGCCACGACCGCCGCGCGGCGCGCGGCTCGCCCGCGTGCAGAGCGAGCTCGTCTCGCAGCGGCGCCGGCTCGACGCCTCGCTCGGCGCGGCGCGTGTCGCCGAGCGCGATCTCGCAAGCGCGAGCAGCGCCCGGCTCGCGTTCGTGCAGGGCCTGCGCGCCCGGAAGCAGCTGAAGCAGACGGAGATCCGCAGCCTGCTGGCGACGGCGAAGGCCGTCGAGCGGAAGGCGCAGCAGATCCAGGCAAAGGCCGCCGCACCCGTGCCCGCGGCGCCCGCGCCCACGGCAGCGGCGGCCGATCCGCCCGCCCTGTCGAGCGACGCCACGACGGCCTCCACGCCCTCGCCGCCGGCGGCCGATCCGAGCGTGCCCTCCGGAGAGCGACCACCATCCGAGTCTCGGCGACCGGCTACTCGCTTCCCGGCCACACGGCGACGGGCCTACCGGTCGGCTGGGGGGTCGTCGCCGTCGACCCCTCCGTCATCCCGCTCGGGACGAAGCTCACGATCCCCGGGTACGGCGAGGCGGTCGCTGCGGACGTCGGCAGCGCCGTGCGCGGACCGATGATCGATCTCTGGTTCCCGACGCTCGCGCAGGCGCGGGAGTGGGGGCGGAGGACGGTCACGATCACGCTTCACTAGACTTCGGCTCGGAAGGGGGGTTTCCGGCTGGACAACGGACTGCAGACCGCCGCCGAGCACCCGGGCGACATGCTCCGGGTGCTGCTGGTCGACGACCACGACCTCTTCCGCACCGGGCTGCGGAACCTGCTCGAGGAGCAGCGCGTCGTGATCGTGGGCGAGGCTGCGACCGGCGCCGACGCGGTCCGCCTCACCCGCGAGCTCACCCCCGACGTCGTCGTCATGGATCTGAACATGCCGGGCATGGGCGGGGTCGAGGCGACACGGCTGATCGCCGGCATCTCGCCGCTCGCCCGGGTGGTCGTGCTGACGATCTCCGACGAGGACAACGACGTGATGGACGCGATCCTCGCCGGCGCGTGCGGCTACCTGCTCAAGGACTCCTCGATCCAGGACCTCGTCGCCGGAATCGGCTCGGCGGCGCGTGGCGAATCGTTGATCTCGCCGCACATCGCGGCGAAGGTGCTCCAGCGCGTCCGGGCGACGAGCGCGCAGCCCGACATAGCCGACACGATCCGCGCCGAGCTCTCCGACCGCGAGATCGAGGTGCTGAAGCTGATCGCAAACGGCAAGGACAACGCCCTGATCGCGGCCGAGCTGCACATCAGCCCGAAGACGGTCAAGAACCACATCTCGAACATCCTGATGAAGCTCCAGATCGACAACCGCATCCAGGCCGCGGTCTACGCGGTGCGGAGCGGCATCGTCTGAGCACCCGCCCGAGGCGATGAGTCCGCCGGCCCGCGACGGTCTGCATCGAGTCGAACACGATCGAGAGGAGAGTCCACCCGTGCCCACGCCACTGCAGAGTGTCGGCGCCATCACCCTGTTCGTCGAGGACCCGCGACGGTCGAAGGCGTTCTACGAGAGCGTCTTCGACGCCCCCGCCGTCTACGAGGACGACAACTCGGTCGTGTTCCGGTTCGAGAACACCGTCGTGAACCTCCTCGCGACCCTCGAGGCCCCCGGCCTCATCGCTCCGGGACTGGTCGCCCCGCCCGAATCCGGCTCGCGATTCCAGCTGACGATCTGGGTCGACGACGCGGACGCGGTGTGCGCAGAGCTGGCCGAGCGCGGGGTCGAGCTGCTCAACGGCCCGATCGACCGCGAGTGGGGAATGCGCACCGCCTGCTTCGCCGACCCCGACGGCCACCTCTGGGAGGTCGCGCAGGAGCTGTCGCCGCCCGGCGAGGCGAGCGCAGCCTAGAGCGCACCTCGCGGCGCGGGCCGCCCGCGTCCGGTCGCGCAGCGAGCCGAGCAGCTCCCGCAGGTCGGAGAGCTCGCCGTCGGCGCTCGTCAGCCGCTCCGAGAGCGACGCGAGCTCCTGCACGAGGCCGTTCGCTGCAAGGTCGCCTCCGACCCGGGCCACCTCGCCGATCCGCCGCTCGATCCGCCAGCGCTCCGCGTCGAGCGCAAGCGCGAGCGCGTAGCCTTCCGTCAGGACGTCCTCGAGGCGCGCGAGCGTCGGCGCGCCCCGGCCCGACTCGGGCAGGCTCAGCACCTCCGCGATCTCGTCGTGCACCGGCACGCCTCGATTATCGGGCCGCTCCCCCTGGCGAGGAATGGGTCGCGCGGCCCATCTTCCCCGGCGAGGCGGCCCATCTTCCTTGACGCGGTAGGCCCGCGTTCGAACAATGGAAACGCGTGCTGGTCCGCGCCCGCCTGCTCACCTCCCTGCTGCTCGGAGCGATCCTGGTCGGCCTGCTCCCGTCGCCGGCGGGCTCGGCCCCGGCGTCGCTCGAGCAGCGGCTCGACGCGGGCGCTTCGCGTCAGCCACGTCAGCCTCGCGGCGGCGGGCGCGACCGTCGTCGACCTCCAGACCGGGCAGACGGTGTTCGCGCACAACGCGAGGCTCTCGCTCCTCCCGGCCTCGAACGAGAAGCTCGCGGTGACCTACGCGGCGCTGACGGCGCTCGGCCCGTCGTTCCGGATCGAGACGGACGTGCTCGGCAGCGGCGCGCTGGACGGCTCGACGTGGCGCGGCGACCTCGTGCTCAAGGGCTACGGCGACCCTTCGCTCTCCTCGGCCGATCTCGCCTCGCTCGCGCACCAGGTGGCGCAGGCCGGGATCCGCCGCGTGAGCGGGCGCGTGCTCGGCGACGAGAGCTGGTTCGACTCGCGCCGCACGGCGCTCGGCTGGAAGCCGTCCTTCTACCTGCTCGAGTCGCCGCCGCTTTCGGCGCTGATCGTGAACCGGGGCTGGACCGGCCACCGGACGACGAGGCAGCCGGCACTCCTCGCGGCGCAGCTCTTCCGCACCGCGCTGACGCGGGCGGGCGTCAGGGTCGCGGGCCGCGCCGTCCTCGGCGCCGCGCCCGAGGACGCCGAGCTGCTCGCCGACGTCGCGTCCCCGACCGTCGCCGCGCTCGTCCGCTGGATGGACCGGGAGAGCGACAACTTCACGGCCGAGATGCTCCTGAAGGAGGTCGGGGCGGCGCAGGGCGAGGCGGGCACGACCGCGGACGGCGTCGGCGTCACGACCGGCCTCCTGCAGCAGGCGGGCGTCCCGCTCGCGGGCGTGCGCCTCGTCGACGGCTCGGGGCTCTCGCTGCTCGACCGCTGGACGCCGGAGGCGCTCGTCGCGCTGCTGCGGGCGATGTGGGACGACCCCGGCGTGCGCCCGGAGCTGCTCGCGTCGCTGCCGGTCGCGGGCCGGACGGGCACGCTCTCGAAGCGGATGCGAACCGGCCCCGCGCGCGGCCTCGTCCGCGCGAAGACGGGGACGACGGACAACGCCTCCGCGCTGTCCGGATTCGTCGGCGACCGCTACGTCTTCTCGGTGCTCGAGAACGGCTCGCCGGTCTGGTGGACGTACGCGCGGATCTCCCAGGACCGGTTCGCGACCGTGCTCGCCTCCGCGACGCGCTAGCCGCCGCCGAGCAGCTGGAGCAGATCGGCCTCGGAGAGGACGGGAATGCCCGCCTTCTCGGCCTTGCGCAGCTTCGACGCGCCCGGCGCCTCGCCGACGACGAGGCCCGTTGTCTTCGACGAGACGGAGTCGGAGACCTTGGCGCCGAGCGCCTCGAGCCTCGCCTTCGCCTCGTCGCGCGTGAACCGCTCGAGGGTGCCGGTGATCACGTACGCCCCGCCGGTCAGAGGCCCCTCCTGCGGGCGCTCCTCCTCGGCGATCTCGAAGCGGAGGCCGAGCTCGCGAAGCTCGACGACGAGGCGGCGGTTCTCCTCGTCGCGGAACCACTCGGCGAGCGCCTCCGCGCGCTCGGGCCCGATCCCCTCGACCTCCTGCAGCTCCTCCTGCGTCGCGTCCATCAGCCGCTGCACGTCGCCGAACGCCTGGGCGAGCGTCCGCGCCGTCACCCAGCCCACGTCCGGGATGTTGAGGCCGTAGAGCACGCGCGAGAAGGTGGCGGTCCGCTTCGTCTCGGCGATCGCCGCGATCGCGTTCGCCGCGGAGATCTCCGCGAAGCCGTCGAGCTCGAGCAGCTGCTCCTGCGTGAGGCGGTACAGCTCGGGGATCGAGCGGACGAGGCCGAGCTCCCAGAGCCGCCGCACCGTCTGCTCGCCGACGCCCTCGACGTCGGCGGCCGCCATCACCCAGTGGATCAGCGTCTCGAGGCCGCGCGAGGGGCACGCGCGGTTCGGGCAGCGGTGCATCACCTCGCCCTCGGGCTTCACGATCTCCGTGCCGCAGAGCGGGCAGTGGGCCGGCATCCGAAACGGCTCGGTGCCCGGTCGGTGCTTCCCCGCGGGGCCGACGATCTGCGGGATCACGTCGCCGGCCCGCTGCACGATCACGTCGTCGCCGCGGCGGATCTCCTTGCGGTTGATGTCCTCCTCGTTGTGGAGGGTCGCGCGCGACACGGTGACGCCGCCGACCTCGACCGGCTCGAGCAGGGCCCACGGGTTGAGCGCCCCGGTGCGGCCGACGCGGATCCGGATCTCGTTCAGGCGGGTGACGGCCGTCATCGGCGCCCACTTGAACGCGCGCGCCCAGCGCGGCCGCCCGTGCAGCGCACCGAGCCGGCGCTGCTGGTCGTACGCGTCGACCTTGATCACGATCCCGTCGATCTCGTAGTCGAGCTCGGCGCGCCGATCCTCCCACGCGCGGCAGCGCTCCGACACCTCCTCGATGGACTCGACCCGCTCGGCGTGGGGGTTCGTCGGGAAGCCCCGCTCCCGCAGCCAGGCGAGCGTCTCCGAATGCGTCGCCAGGTGATCGACGCCCTCGCGCAAGCCGATGCCGTAGACCCAGATCGAGAGCGGCCGCTGCGCGGTCACGCCCGGGTCCTTCTGCCGCAGCGAGCCGGCGGCCGCGTTGCGCGGATTCGGCCAGGCGGCGCTCCCCTCCGCCGCCAGCCGCTCGTTCGCGGCCCGGAAGCCCGGCAGCGGCATGTAGACCTCGCCGCGAACCTCGAGCAGCGGCGCCGGCAGCTCGCCGTCCGCGAGCCGCATCCGCAGCGGGACCGCGCGGATCGTCCGCACGTTGGGCGTCACGTCCTCGCCCTCGACGCCGTCGCCGCGCGTCTCGCCGCGGGCGAAGACGCCGTCCTCGTAGACGAGGTTGATCGCCGAGCCGTCGATCTTCGGCTCGAGCACGTACGCGACCGCCTCGTCCGTGCCGAGCCGCTTGCGGACGTCGTCCGCCCATTTGAGCACGGCCTCCTCGGTCGTGACCTTGTCGAGCGAGCCCATCGGCGAGAGGTGGCGGACCTTGTGGAACCGGTCCGACGGCGGCGCGCCGACGCGCTGCGTCGGCGAGTCGGGCGTCACGAGCTCGTGGTGCTCGCTCTCGATCGCGACCAGCTCGTCGTAGAGCGCGTCGTAGGCCGCGTCCTCCATGATGGGGGCGTCCTCGAGGTGGTAGGCGATGAGCGCGCGGCTCAGCAGCTCGCGCAGCTCGGCGGCTCGTGCGGCCGGGTCAGAGCCGGGCAAGCAGCTCCTCCGCCGTATCGACGACCGCGTCCGGCTCCTCGGCCTCCAGCCGCGCGCGGTCGTGGATGCGGCCCCACGTGACGCCGACCGCGTGCATGCCCGCCGCCTTCGCGGCGCGCATGTCGAAGGGCGAGTCCCCGACGTACGCCGTCTGCGCCGGGTCGGCGCCCATCCGCTCGGCCGCCAGCAGCAGCGGCTCGGGATCGGGCTTGTGGCGCTCCGTCTCGTCCCCGCCGACGACCGTCTCGAACAGGTGCCCGAGCGGGACGCGCGCGAACGCGAGCTCGACGGTGACGCGCCGCTTGGCGGTGACGACGCCGAGACGGCGCCCCTCGTCCTTCAGCCGGGCGAGCGCCTCCTCCATGCCGGGGCAGGCCTCGAGCTCGTCGTGGAGCGGCTCGTTGTGATCGCGGTAGACGCGGACGAGCTCCTCGACGCGGTCCGGGGCGAAGACCGCCATCTGCGCCTCCAGGCCGGGCCCCCCGACCGCCTGCATCAGCTCCCCATCCGAGTACTCGCGGCCGAGCACCTCGCGGGTCGCATGGCGCATCGACGCGAGGATGATCGAGCCGGAATCGACGACGGTGCCGTCGAGGTCGAAGAGGACGACGGGGAAGCTCACAGCGGCTCATCGTAGGCAACCGACACGAGGTAGAGCCCCCAGGGCGGCGCCGTCGCGCCCGCCTCGCTCCGCGCCCTGCCCTCGAGGAGCGGCGAGATCGCCTCCGGGCCGAGCTCGAGCATCGTGCCGACGAGGCTGCGCACCATGTGGCGGAGGTAACTGTCGGCCGTGATCTCGAAGTCGAGGTGGTCGCCGCGCCGGACCCACTCCGCACGCTCGACGGAACGCACGAAGATCTCGTGCTGCGTCTGCGTCGGCGTGAAGGCGCGGAAGTCGTGCTCGCCTCGCAGCGCGGCCGCCGCCGCCGCGAGCGCGTCGAGGTCGAGCGGCCGCGGCACCCACCAGCTGCGCCGGTTCTCGAAGGGAGAGGCCGTCGCCCGCGTGAAGAGCCGGTAACGGTAGGTACGCGAGCGGGCCGAGTGCCTGGCGTGGAACCCGGCCGGCGCCTCGGCCGCCGAGACGACCGCCACCTCGTCGGGGAGCCGCTGATTGAGGGCCGCCGCGGTGCGCTCCGGGGGCGGCCCGCTCTCGACGTCCACCGAGACGACCTGCCCGAGCGCATGCACCCCTCCGTCGGTTCGCCCCGCGACGGCGAGCCCGGCGACCGAGGAGAACGTCTGGTGGAGCGCCGCCCGGAGCGCCCCCTCGACCGTGTGCAGACCCGGCTGCGCCGCCCAGCCGTGGAAAGGGAGTGCCGTCGTACTCGAGCGTCATGATCAGGCGCACGTCAGGCTCTCCTGACTGATCTTGTCAGGCGTGCCTTATGTTCTAGTCCTTTGCACATCTCCTGCTATACTATAGTCCGATGGCGAACGACAACGCGTTCCTCCTCCAGCGAGTGCAGCCGGCCATGGTCGGGCTCATCGACGGCTCCCTCGCGACCCTGGCCCCGATCTTCGCCGTGGCGCTCGCGACGCACAAGCCGCACTACGCGTTCATCGCGGGCCTGGCGAGCGCGATCGCGGCCGGAGTGAGCATGGCGTACTCGGAGGGCCTCTCCGACACGGGCGAGTTCACCGGGCGCGGCCATCCCGCCATGCGGGGCGCGATCACCGGGGTCGGCACCTTCCTCGGCGGGATCCTCCACACGCTGCCCTTCCTGATCCCGCACTACCACGCGGCGCTCGCGGCAGCCGTCGTCGTCGTCGGCGTGGAGATGGTCGGCCTCGCCTGGATCCGCTGGCGCTTCTTCGACGCGCACTTCGCGAAGTCGCTCGCCTGGATCATGCTCGCCGCGACGATCATCGTCGTGGTGTCGGGCGCGCTCGGCAACGCCGCGGGCTAGCCCGGTTCGACGACGAGCACCAACCCCTCGACGGCGGCCACGATCACCTTCGAGCCCGGATCGGCGCCCGCGGCGCAGCGCGCCTGCCAGAGCTCGCCCTGCACCTTGACCCACCCGTCGGGTCGGCAGGCCTCCGTCACCTCGGCGGCCGCGCCGACGAGCGCGGCAGGCCCGACGACCCTGCGCCGCGTGCGGCTCCACCGCCACGCCCACCAGTTCGAGGAGGCCTCGTAGACCGCGGCGAGCCCGACGAGCGCCCAACCCCAGGGACGCGGAACGACCAGCAGCGCCAGCAGGATCGCGACGAGCAGCGTCATCGTGCCCTTCTAGCCGGAACGACCGCTCTCGCGGCCGTTCCGGTCAGGGCTCGAAGTCGACGAGCTCGAGGTAGACCATCTCGGCCGCGTCACCGGGCCGATGCCCCAGCTTCACGATCCGGGAGTACCCGCCGGGCCGCTCGGCCATGCGCGGGCCGACGTCCGCGAAGAGCTTGTGGACGGTCTCCTGCGAGCGCAGCTTCGCGAGCGCCTGTCGGCGCGCGTGGAGGTCGCCGCGGCGGCCCAGCGTGATCATCTGCTCGGCGAACGGCTTGACCGCCTTCGCCTTCGCCTCGGTCGTCCGGATCCGCCCGTGCTCGATCAGCGAGCACGCGAGATTCGCGTACAGCGCCTTGCGATGCGAGGCGTCGCGCCCGAGCTTCTTGCCGGTCCGCGCGTGGCGCATGACGCTATTCCGCGCTCCCGGAGCCGTTGTCGCCGCGCAGGGTGAGGCCGTGCTGCGCGAGCGTCTCGCGCACCTCCTCGATCGACTTCTTCCCGAAGTTCGGGATCGCCGCGAGCTCCTGCTCGGTCTTCATCACGAGGTCGCCGATCGTCTCGATGCCGACCCGCTTGAGGCAGTTGTACGAGCGCACGCCGAGCTCGAGCTCCTCGATCGGGAAGTTCTCCATCCCGTGGGCGAGCGCGGCCTCGGGCCCGGCGCCGCCGCCGTCGACCGCCGCCGTCTCGCCGAAGCCCTCGATCTTCTCGATGTCGGTGAAGATCGCGAGCTGGCGGATCAGGATCTCCGCCGCCTCGCCGAGCGCCTCCTTGGGGTCGACCGACCCGTCGGTCGTGATGTCGAGCGTGAGCTTGTCGTAGTCGGTGCGCTGCCCGACGCGCGCCGCCTCGACCGCGTACGCCACCCGGCGCACCGGCGAGAAGATCGAGTCCATCGGGATGACGCCGATCGTGTGCTGCGGCCCGCGATTCATCTCGGCCGGCGAGTAGCCGCGGCCACGGCCGATCGTCAGCGTGATCTCCAGCCGGCCGCGGTCGGAGAGGTTCGCGATCTCGAGGTCCGGGTTGAGGATCTCGAGCTCCGCGGGGGCCTCGATGTCGGCGGCCGTGACCGCGCCCGGCGCCCTTCTTCGCGATGTGCACCTCGACCTCGGGCGACTCGCCGTGCAGGCGGCACACGAGGTTCTTGAGGTTGAGGATGATGTCGGTGACGTCCTCGCGGACGCCCGGCAAGGTCGTGAACTCGTGCGCGGTGCCCTCGACCTTGACCGAGGTGACCGCGGCGCCCTCGAGCGAGGAGAGAAGCACGCGGCGCAGCGAGTTGCCGAAGGTGTGACCGAAGCCGCGGTCGAGCGGCTCGATTGCGAAGACCCCACGGTGCTCGCCCACCTCTTCGTGGACGATCTTCGGGATCTGGAAGTTCATTTCACGTGTCGCCAAGGACGTTCCCTCTTTCCGTTACTTCGAGTAGAGCTCGACGATCAGCTGCTCCTGGACCGGCGTGTCGATCTCGACGCGCTCCGGCTGCTTCAGCACCTTGCCGGTGAGCCCGTCGTGATCCGCCTGGAGCCAGGGAGCGACCGTCGAGACGAGATCTGTCGCGTCGCGGATCACCTGCTGCGCCGACGAGTTCGACGCGACGGTGACGATGTCGTTCGGCCGCACCTGGTAGCTCGGGATGTTCACCCGCCGCCCGTTCACCTGGAAGTGTCCGTGGCGGACGAGCTGGCGCGCCTGGGCGCGGGAGGCGGCGAAGCCGAGGCGATAGACGACGTTGTCCAGCCGCGTCTCGAGCATCCGCAGCAGCTCCTCGCCGGTGACGCCCGAGCGCCTGGACGCCTTCTCGTAGTAGGTGCGGAACTGCTTCTCGAGCAGTCCGTAGTAGCGGCGCGCCTTCTGCTTCTCGCGCAGCTGCAGCAGGTACTCGCTCTGCTTGATGCGGCCGCGGCCGTGCTCGCCGGGCGGATAGGAGCGGCGCTCGATCGCGCACTTCTCCGTCAGGCAGCGCTCGCCCTTGAGGAACAGCTTCATCCCCTCCCGCCGGCAGACGCGGCACTTCGGTCCCAGATCTCTCGCCACTAGACCCGTCTCCTCTTCCGCGGCCGCACGCCGTTCACCCGCGGAAGATGCGCTGCATCGTCCGCGGCAGAGGCGCGGCACTTCGGTCCCAGATCTCTCGCCACTAGACCCGTCTCCTCTTCCGCGGCCGCACGCCGTTGTGCGCCTGCGGGGTGACGTCCTTCACGGTGAGAATCTCGAGGCCGGCGGCCTGCAGCGAGCGGATCGCCGTCTCGCGGCCCGAGCCCGGACCCTTGACGAAGACCTCGACCTTCTGCAGGCCGTGCTCCATCCCCTTGCGCGCGGCCGAGTCGGCGGTGACCTGTGCGGCGAACGGGGTCGACTTTCGCGAGCCCTTGAAGCCGGCCGAGCCGGCCGACTCCCACGCGATCACGTTGCCCTCGCGGTCGGTCAGCGCGACGATCGTGTTGTTGAAGCTCGTCTTGATGTGCGCCTGGCCGATGGCGATGTTCTTGCGGACGCGGCGGCGCGTGCGACCCCTGGTCGCCTGGCGGCGGGGAGGGGCCATCTACTTCGCCTTCTTCCCGCGGCCGACGGTCTTCTTCGGCCCCTTGCGCGTTCGCGCGTTCGTCTTCGTGCGCTGGCCGTTGACGGGGAGGCCGCGCCGGTGGCGGATGCCGCGGTACGCGCCGATCTCCGAGAGACGCTTGACCGCCTGCTGGCGGTCGCGCCGCAGGTCGCCCTCCACCTCGAGCTCGCCGTCGATGTAGGCGCGGAGCTTCGCGACCTCTTCGTCGGTCAGGTCCTTGACCTTCGTGTCGGGGCTGAGGCCGAGCTGGTCGGCGATCTTGCGCGCAGTCGACTGCCCGATGCCGTAGATGTAGGTCAGCCCGATCTCGAGCCGCTTCTGATTCGGGAGGTTGACTCCGGCGATTCGCGCCACTAGCCCTGCCTTTGCTTGTGCCGAGGATTGGAGCAGATGACCATGGTCGTGCCGTGCCGCTTGATGACGCGGCACCGCTCGCACATGGGCTTGACGGACGGGCGTACTTTCATCGTGGTTCCCTGTTCCTTCAGACGTACACGCGCGCACGGCCAAGCCGTGCGCGGAAGGGGGTCATCGTAGCAGAGCGGCCCCGGCGGTCGTGAGGATGCGCGGGCCCTCCGCAGTGATCGCAACCGTGTGCTCGAAGTGCGCGGCAAGCGAGTCGTCGACCGACGAGATCGACCAGTCGTCGGCGTGGACGAACACGTCCGGGCCACCGGCGGTGATCATCGGCTCGATCGCGAGCGTCATCCCCTCCTGGAGCAGCGGGCCGCGCCCGGGAGGGCCGTAGTTCGGGATCTGCGGGTCCTCGTGGTACGAGCGGCCGACCCCGTGGCCGACGAGGCTGCGGATGACGGAGAAGCCCGCCTCCTCGACCACGGACTGAACCGCGTGGGAGATGTCGGAGAGCCGGTGCTCGACGCGCGCCTGCTCGATCCCCGCGGCGAGCGCCTCCTGGCAGACGTCGAGCAATCGCTGCGCCTCGGGCGCGATCTCGCCGACGCCGACGGTGACGGCGCTGTCGGCGACGAGGCCGTCGAGCGTGACGCCGAGATCGACCGAGATCAGGTCTCCCTCCTGCGCCCGGTAGTCGGTCGGGATCCCGTGCACGACCATCGAGTTCGGCGAGAGGCAGAGGGCGGCCGGGAAACCCTTGTACCCCTTCGACGTGGGCACGCCTTCGCGGGAGGCGATGAACTCGTCCGCCGCCGCATCGAGCTCGAGCATCGAGACGCCCGGCTCCAGCAGCTCGCCGACGAATGCGAGCGTCGCCGCGACGAGCGCGCCGGCGCGCGCCATGCCCTCGATCTCGGCCTGCGACTTGCGGACGATCACGGCTCAGGCCCTCGCCTCGACGGACGCGAGCGACTCGGCGATCTCGCGGAAGACCTCGTCGATCGTGCGGTCGGCGTGGATGCCGACGACGTTCCCGCGCGTGGTTCGGTAGTACTCGACGAGCGGGGCCGTCTCGCGGTCGTAGAGCTCGAGCCTCCGCCGGATCGCCTCGGGCGTGTCGTCGGAGCGGTTCTCCTCGGCGGCGCGCTTGAGCATCCGCTCGAGCAGCTGCTCGCGGGCCGGAACCTGGAACTCGAAGACGACGTCGAGCCGGCGGCCGAGCGCACCCAGGAGCCCGTCGAGCGCCTCGGCCTGGGGCATCGTGCGGGGAAAGCCGTCGAGGACGAAGCCCGGCAGGGTGTCGCCGCGGGAGAGCCGGTCGCGGATCAGCCGGATCATCAGCTCGTCGGAGACGAGGTCGCCCCGGTCGTACACGTCCTTGAGCTCCCGGCCGAGCGGGGTCGCCAGCTCCTTGATCTCGCGGATCATGTCGCCGGTCGCGATGTGCGGGATCCCGTAGGTCGCGGAGACCTTCTTCGCCTGCGTCCCCTTGCCGGCGCCCTGCGGTCCGAGAACCAGGACGTTCATCTAGCGGAGGAAGCCCTCGTAGTGCCGCATCATCATCTGCGACTCCATCTGGCGCATCGTGTCCAGCGCGACGCCGACCACGATCAGCACCGAGGTGCCGCCGAGGGCGCGCGAGGTCGCCTGCGAGAAACCGAAGTAGGCGATGAAGATGGAGGGCGCAACGGCGACGACCGCGAGGAAGAGCGAGCCCGGAAGCGTCAGGCGCTGGAGCACGCGATCGAGGTAGGCGGCGGTCGGCGGCCCCGGGCGGATGCCGGGGATGTAGCCGTTGTACTTGCGCAGGTTGTCCGCCTGGTCGACCGGGTTGAACTGGACGGACGTGTAGAAGTACGTGAAGAGGATGATCAGCGCCGCTTCGGTGAAGAGATACGGCCAGCTCGTGAACTGGAAGTTCCGCGAGATCCAGCCGTTCCAGGCGGGCACGAAGCTCGCGACCGTCGAGGGGAGGGCGAGCATCGCCGCCGCGAAGATCACGGGGATCACGCCGGCCATGTTCACGCGCAGCGGCATGTACGTCGAGCCGCCGGTCGTCTGGCGGTTCCCGAGCTGGCGGCGCGCGTACTGCACCGGGATGCGGCGCTGGCCCTCCTGGACGAACACGACGGCGACGACGACGCCGATCGCGACGAGCGGGAAGAACAGCCGTTCCGTCGTGCCGCCGTTGACCCAGGCGCTGATCCCGGTCGGGGCGTACGCGAGGATCGAGGCGAAGATCAGGAGCGAGATGCCGTTCCCGATCCCGCGCTTCGTGATCTGCTCGCCCAGCCACATCAGGAGCGCCGTGCCCGCGGTCAGCGTCGCGACGATGATGATCATCTTTCCGGCGTTCACGTTCGGGAGCGCGCCCTGGCGCTTGAAGAGGAAGCTGTAGCCGACCGACTGCGCGGCGGCGAGCACGACCGTCAGGTAGCGCGTGTACTGCGTGATCTTCGCGTAGCCGGCCTCGCCCTCCTTCTGCAGCCGCTCGAGCGTCGGGATGACGACGGTCAGGAGCTGCAGGATGATCGACGCCGTGACGTACGGCATGATCCCGAGCGCGAACAGCGAGAAGCGTGAGAGCGCGGAACCGGAGAAGAGGTTGAGCAGGTTGAGGACGCCGCCGCCACCCGAGCCGCTGAAGTAGTTGGCGATCGCCGCCTGGTCGATGCCCGGGGCCGGGATCCACGAGCCGAGCCGGTAGACGGCGAGCACGCCCGCCGTGAAGAGGACGCGGCGGCGCAGCTCGGGGACGCGCCACGCGTTGGCGAGCCAGCCGAACACGAGCTACTCCTCGGAGTCGGCCGCCTCGGCCTCGGCGGCGGGCCCGTCCGCGGACGGCTCCTCGGCCGGTGCCTCGTCGGCGGTCGTCGCGGGGCTTGCCTTGTGGTGGCGCCTCTTGTGCTCCCTCGGCTCTCGCAGCAGCTCGACGGTGCCGCCGGCGGCCTCGATCTTCTCGCGCGCGGTCGCCGAGATCGCGTGCACGCGGACGGTCAGCTTCGTCGTCACCTCGCCGACGCCGAGCAGCTTCACATCGGTGCGCGTGTTCTTGATCACGCGCTTCTCGACGAGCGTCTCGGGCGTCACCTCGTCGCCGGCCTCGAAGCGGGCGAGGTCGCGGACGTTGACGGGCTGGGTCGAGGTGCGGAAGGGGCCGACCGGCATCGCGTCCTTCGACGTCGAGCCGCGCAGCTTGCCGATCCGCATGTGGATCGGCATCTGGCCGCCCTCGAAGCCCGCGCGCATCTTGTGCGAGCCGGAGCGCGACTTCTGACCCTTGATCCCGCGACCCGCGTAGCGCCCCTTCCCGGAGCCGAGACCGCGGCCGACGCGCTTGCGGTCCTCCCGCGGCTGCGCCGGGCTCAGGTTCGAGAGGTTCAGCTGCTTCTCGGGCATCAGGCGTTCTCGACCTTCACGAGGTGGCGCACCTTGCGGAGCATGCCGGCGAGCACCGGCGATTCCTCGTGCTCCGAGCTGCGGCCGATCTTGCCGAGCCCGAGTGCGCGCAGGGTACCGCGGTGACGCTCGCTCTGCCCGATCTGGCTCTTGATCTGAGTGATGCGGACCCTCGCCACCTCAGGACGCGTCCTTCTTCTTGCGCACGCGACGCTTCGGCTTCTCCTCCGCGGGCGCCTCGGCTGCCGATCGGTCGCGGCGACTCCTCGACGGAGGGCTCCTCGGCAGGGGCGGCCGCGGCAGCGGGCGCCTCCGGCTCCGGCTCCGTCGCTGCGGCGGGCGCCTCGACGACGGCGGCGGCCACTGCCGCGGGCTCCTCCGTCTCGCGCTTCGCGGCGAGCGACGGCAGTGGCAGCACCTCGCTGATCTGCTTGCCGCGGATCCGGGCGACGTCCTCCGGGCGGCGGAGATCCTGCAGCGCCGCGACGGTGGCCTTCGCCATGTTGATCGGGTTGGTCGTGCCGAGGCTCTTCGCGAGGACGTTGCGCACGCCGCCGAGCTCCAGCACGGCGCGCACGCCGCCACCGGCGATCACGCCGGTTCCCTCGGAGGCGGGCCGCAGCATCACGCGGGCCGCGTCGAAGCGGCCGAGCACCTCGTGCGTGATCGTCGAGCCGTGTTTCGGGATCGTGAAGAGGTTCTTCTTCGCGTCCTCGACGGCCTTCGTGATCGCCAGCGGCACCTCGCGCGCCTTGCCGTACCCGACCCCGACGCGGTCGACCTCGTCGCCCACGACGACGAGCGCCGTGAACGAGAAGCGCCGGCCGCCCTTGACGACCTTGGCGACTCGGTTGATCTCGACGACGCGCTCCTTGAGCTCGCGCGTCTCGGTGTAGTCCATCGAAGCCATCAGAACCTCAAGCCTCCCTCGCGGGCGCCGTCTGCAAGCGCCTTGACGCGTCCGTGGTAGAGGTAGCCGCCGCGATCGAAGACGCAGGTGTCGATCCCGGAACCCTTCGCAGCCGCAGCCAGCGCCTTGCCGACCTCGGCCGCCTGCTCGCTCTTGTCACCCTTGAACGACTTCTTCAGCGCCAGGTGCGAGGCGGACGCGAGCGTGCGGCCCGCGTCGTCGTCGACGAGCTGGGCCTCGATGCCGCGATTGGAGCGGAAGACGACGAGGCGCGGCCGCTCGGCCGAGCCGCGCACCTTGCCGCGGACGCGGCGGTGACGCCGCTCGCGAGCCTGGCGGACGGTGATGCTAGGCACGCTTGCCCACCTTCCTGCGGACGTACTCGCCCTCGTAGCGGATGCCCTTGCCCTTGTACGGCTCGGGCGGGCGCACCTTCCTGATCTCGGCGGCGGTCTGGCCCACGACCTGCTTGTCGGTGCCCTTGACGACGATCTGCGTCGGCGCCGGCACCTCGAAGGTGATGCCGGTGCGCGGCCTGACCGTGACCTGATGCGAGTAGCCGACGCTGAGCTCGATGTCGGCGCCCTTGAGAGCGGCGCGGTAGCCGACGCCCTGGATCTCGAGGCGCTTCTCGAAGCCCTTCGTCACGCCCTCGACCATGTTCGCGACGAGCGTCCTCGTCAGCCCGTGGAGCGCGCGGTCCTCGCCGCGCTCGGTCGGGCGGGTGACGGTCACCTGGCCGTCGCCCTGCTCGATCTTCATCCGCCCCGGCACCTGCTGCTGGAGCGAGCCGAGCGGGCCGGTGACCGCGACGCGGGTCGGCTCGATCGTCACGGTCACGCCGGACGGGATCTCGATGGGTCTTTTTCCGATTCTGCTCATGGGGCTACCAGACGAAGCACACGACCTCGCCGCCGATGCCGCGCTCCTGCGCGGTCCGGCTGGTGACGAGACCGGAGGACGTGGACAGGATCGCGACACCCAGCCCACCCAGCACGCGCGGCAGGCGGTCCTTGCGCGCGTAGACCCGGCGGCCCGGCTTCGACACGCGCTTCAGGCCCGAGATCACCCGCTCGCGGTTCCGGCCGAACTTGAGGTCGACGACCAGGGTATCGAAGGACTCGCCCTTCTCGACGTGGTAGTCCCGGATGTAGCCCTCCTCCTTGAGGAGGCGGGCGATCTCCACCTTCATCCTCGACGTGGGCATCTCGACGCGCTCGTGCATCGCCTTGTTGGCGTTGCGGATGCGCGTGAGCATGTCTGCGATCGGATCGGTCAGCACTGCGTCTCTCCTACCAGCTGGACTTCGTCATGCCTGGAATCACGCCCTGGTGCGCGAGCTCGCGCAGGCAAATCCGGCAGAGGCCGAACTTGCGGAACACGGCCCGCGGCCGGCCGCACCGGTTGCAGCGCGTGTAGTTCCGGACCTTGTACCTGTGAGTTCGCCGCTGCTTGACGACGAGCGACTTCTTCGCCACGTCCTATTCCCTCCTCTGGCCGTCTTCGCCGCTGAACGGCAGGCCGAGGGCCTGGAGCAGCGCGAACGCGTGATCGTCGGTCCGGGCGCTCGTCGTGATCGTCACGTCGAGGCCGCGGACCTGCTGGATGTCGTCGTAGTTGATCTCCGGGAAGATGATCTGCTCCCGCACGCCGAGCGAGTAGTTGCCGCGGCCGTCGAACGAGCCGGGGTTGAGGCCGCGGAAGTCGCGGATGCGCGGCAGCGCGATCGAGACCAGCCGGTCGAGGAACTCGTACATGCGGGCGCCGCGCAGCGTCACCCGCGCGCCGACCGGCATCCCCTCGCGCACCTTGAACTGCGCGATCGACTTGCGGGCGCGGCGCACCTGGGCGCGCTGGCCGGCGATCGTCGTCAGCTCCTCGATCGCAGCGTCGAGCTGCTTCGCGTCGGTCTTCGCCTCGCCGACGCCCATGTTGAGCGTGATCTTCTCGACTCGCGGCGCCTGCATGATCGAGTCGAGGCCGAGCTCCTCCTTCAGGCGCGGGCGGATCTCGCTCTCGTAGGCGTCCTTCAGGCGCGGCGTGTAGGTGTCTGCCGCCGCCATCAGCGATCGATCTCCTGGCCGCAGCCCTCGCGCTTGCACACGCGGACGCGGACCGTCTTGTCCTTCACCGTCTTCGCGACCGTCCCGACGCGGGTCGGCTGCTTGCACACGGGGCAGACGACCATCACGTTCGCGACCGGGAGCGGCGCGGACATCTCGATGATCCCGCCGGGGATGATCTGGGGGCCGCCCATCTGGCTCGAGTTCTGGATCGGGCGCGGGCGCCGGTGGCGCTTGACGACGTTGATGTTCTCGACGACGACGCGACCCTCCTTCGGGCGCGCCTCGATCACGCGGCCCTCCTTGCCGGCGTCCTTGCCACGGAGGACGTGCACGACGTCGCCCTTCTTGACCTTCATCGTCTGCGACATCAGAGCACCTCCGGGGCCAGGCTGACGATCTTCATGAAGTTCTTCTCGCGCAGCTCGCGCGCGACCGGCCCGAAGATGCGGGTGCCGCGCGGGTTGCGCTGCGCGTCGATGATCACGGCAGCGTTCTCGTCGAACGCGATCGAGGTGCCGTCGTCGCGGCCGAACGGCTTCTTCGTCCGCACGACGACGGCGCGCACGACCTCGCCCTTCTTGACGGCGCCTTGCGGCGTCGCGGTCTTGACGGTGCCCACGATGATGTCGCCGACCCGCGCGTACCGGCGATGGTGACCGCCCATGACGCGGATGCAGAGCAGCTCGCGGGCGCCGGTGTTGTCGGCCACCTTGAGGCGGGACTCCTGCTGGATCACTTCGCTTCCTCCAGCACTTCCGCCAGGCGCCACCGCTTCGTGGCCGAGAGCGGCCGCGTCTCGACGATGCGGACGACGTCGCCGACGTTGGCCGCGTTCTGCTCGTCGTGGGCGTGGAACTTCGCCGAGCGCCGGACCACCTTCTTGTACCTCGGGTGCGACTTGATCATGTCGACCTTGACGACGATCGTCTTGTCCATCGCGTTCGAGACGACGACGCCGCGGCGCTCCTGGCTCCGCCCGCGCTCGTGCTCGGGCTTCGGCTCGCGGACGATCGGCTTGCGCGCACCGGTCGCCGCAGCGCGCTGCGGCCGCGTCTTCTGCGTGCGCAGCCGACGCGGGAGCCGCTTCCGCTTCGGCTTCGGCCCGGACTGAGCCTGCGGCTCCGCGGGAGCCTCGGCCTCGACGGACGCCTCGGCCGCAGCCTCGGGCTCGGCCGGAGCCTCCTCCGCCGCAGCCTCGGGCTCGGCCGGAACCTCCTCCGCCGCAGCCTCGGGCTCGGCCGGAGCCTCCTCCGCGGCAGCCTCCTCGGTCGGCGGCTCGACGTCGACCGCAGGCGTCTCCACGGCCTCGGAGGACTCCGCCTCGGCCTCGGGAGTCTCGTTCTCGTTCTCGGGTGTGTCGTTCGTCTTCTCGGTCATCTAGCTCGCCTTCGCCTTCTCGGACTCGCGCTCGTTCACGACGGTGAGGATGCGCGCGATCTCGCGCTTCGCCAGCTTCAGGCGCGCCGAGTTCTCGAGCGCACCGGTCACCGACTGGAAGCGCAGGTTGAACAGCTCCTGCCGGCGCTCGGAGAGGCGGTGCTCCAGCTCCTCGTCCGACAGGTCACGGAGCTCGGATGGCCTAGTCAAAGAGCTCAGCCTCCCGCTTCACGACCTTGGTCTTCACCGACAGCTTCTGGCCCGCCAGGCGGAGCGCCTCCTTCGCGAGCGGCTCGGGCACGCCGGCCAGCTCGAACATCACGCGCCCCGGCTTGATCACGGCGACCCAGCCCTCGGGGGAGCCCTTGCCCGAGCCCATGCGGGTCTCCGCCGGCTTCTTCGTGTAGGCCTTGTCGGGGAAGACGTTGATCCAGACCTTGCCGCCGCGCTTGATCTTGCGCGTCATGGCGATCCGGGCGGCCTCGATCTGCCGGTTGGTGATCCAGCCGTTGTCGAGCGCCTTGAGCCCGTAGTCGCCGAACTGCACCGAGGTCTGTCCCTTTGCGGTGCCGCGCCGGTGCCCGCGATGGACCTTGCGGAACTTGGTCTTCTTCGGCATCAGCATCAGGACTCGGCCCCCTCGTCGCCGGACTGCCCGGGCTTCGCCTGATCCTCGACCTGCTGCGTCGGCGTCGGCGCGTCCTGCGCCTTCGCCACCTCGTTCGGCGTCGTCTCGACCACCGGCTCGACGACGGGCTGCTCGCGGCCCTCGGCCGCCTGCGCCTGCTCGTCGGTGCGCGGCTTGTCCACGGTGTCCTGGCCACGTGCGCGATCACGCCCGCCGGGACGGCTCGACGCGGGGCGCGCGCCCTGGCCGGGACCGGCCGGAGGACGGGAACCGCCGCCGCCGCGGCGCGGGCGGCCGCCCTGGCCCCCACCACCGCCGCCGCCGCCACCGGGGCCGCGCCGCCGCTGGCGCACCGGGCCGAGCCCCTCGCGGTCCTGGCCGCGACCGCGGCCGCTCTCGCGCGAGGCGCCGAGGCCCTCGAGCGCGCCGCCGCGCCGCCGGCGCGTGTCCTGGTCGCCGAGCCGCGTGTCGGTGCCGCCCTCGAAGCCCTCCGGCATGATCTCGCCCTTGTTGATCCAGACCTTGACGCCGATCCGGCCGGCGCTCGTGCGCGCCTCGGTGAAGCCGTAGTCGATGTCGGCGCGGATCGTGTGCAGCGGGACGCGGCCCTCGTTGTAGGTCTCGCGCCGGCTCATCTCGCCGCCGCCCAGGCGTCCGGAGCACTGGATCTTCACGCCGGCGGCGCCGGAGCGGATCGCCGACGCGAGCGCGCGCTTCATCGCGCGCCGGAAGGCGACGCGGTTCGAGAGCTGCTCCGCGATCGACTGCGCGACGAGCTTCGCGTCCAGCTCGGGGCGCTTGATCTCGTTGATGTTGATGTGGACGTTCTTCTGGGTGAGCGCATGCAGCTCCTTACGGAGCGCGTCGACCTCGACGCCGGACTTGCCGATGACGATGCCGGGACGGGCGGTGTAGATGTCGACCGTGATCCGCTGCTTGTCCTTGCGGATCAGGATGTCGGAGAGCCCCGCGTGCGACAGCTTGTTGTAGATGTGCTCGCGAATGCGGACGTCCTCCAGGATGTAGTCCGCGAACTCCTTCTTGCCCGTGTACCAGTTGGACTTCCAGTCGTGGATGACGCCCACGCGGAGCCCCCCGGGATGAATCTTCTGTCCCACTACTCCTCCGTCTCCTCGATCGGCTCCTCCGCGGGCGCCTCGGGCGCCTCGGGCTGCGGAATGTCTGTGGCGAGCGACCGCGCACCCTCGGCCGGGGCGACCTCCGTCTGCTTCCGTGCGCGCCGCTTCGGCGCGGCGGCCTCGGCGGTGGCGGCGGCGAGGGCGGCCGGGCTCTGGGCGAGCTCGATCGTGATGTGGCAGGTGCGCTTGCGGATGCGGGCGACCCGCCCGCGCGCGCGGGCGCGCCAGCGCTTGAGCGTCGGGCCCTCGTCCGCGTAGGCCGCGGTGAGGACGAGATCGTCGCCGTTCCAGAGCAGGTCGGGGCGCGACTCGGCGTTCGCGACGGCCGAGCGCAGCACCTTCTCCACGTCCTTCGCGACGGCACGCTTCGAGAAGGCGAGGATCGTGCGCGCTTCGGGGACCGAGCGGCCGCGGATCAGGTCGGTGACGAGCCGCGCCTTCCGCGCGCTCGAGTGCACCCACTTCGCCTGGGCGCGCACCGTCTGCCGCTTCGGTGTCTCGACCGCGGCCATTACCTCTTGACCTTCGCCGTCCTGTCGCCCGAGTGGCCGCGGAACGTCCGCGTCGGGGCGAACTCGCCGAGCTTGTGCCCGACCATCTGCTCGGAGATGAAGACGGGCACGTGCTTGCGGCCGTCGTGGACGGCGATCGTGTGCCCGACCATCTCGGGGAACACCGTCGAGGCGCGCGACCAGGTGCGGATCATGGTCTTCTGACCCGACGTGTTCATCGCCTCGATCCGGCTCAGCAGCCGCTCCTCCACGAACGGCCCCTTCTTGCTCGACCTGCTCATCTGTTGACCTTGTTCTTCATGGTGTTTGCCTCCCCGCTGGAAAGTGCGCAGCACTCTTGCAGCGTTGATCAGCGGCGGCCCTCCTTGCCGCGGCGGCGACCGCGGACGATCAGCTTGTTCGACTGCTTGTGCTTCGAGCGGGTGCGCTTGCCGAGCGTCGGCACGCCCCACGGGGTGACCGGGTGCCGGCCGCCCTTCGACTTGCCCTCGCCGCCCCCGTGCGGATGGTCGACCGGGTTCATGGCCGAGCCGCGCACCGACGGGCGCTTGCCGCGCCAACGACTGCGGCCCGCCTTGCCGCCGGTGATGTTCTGGTGGTCGACGTTGCCCACCTGGCCGACCGTCGCGCGGCAGGCGAGCGGCACGCGCCGCATCTCGCCCGACGGGAGGCGCAGCACGGCGTAGCCGGAATCCTTCGCCACGAGCTGGATGCCCGACCCGGCGGAGCGCGCCATCTTCGCGCCCTGGCCCGGCTTCAGCTCGACGTTGTGCACGAGCGTGCCGGTCGGGATGTTCTCGAGCGGCAGGGCGTTGCCGACGCGGATGTCCGCGGTCGGACCGGACTCGACGGTCGCGCCGACCCGCAGCTGCGCGGGCGCGAGGATGTAGCTCTTCGCTCCGTCGGCGTAGTGCAGGAGCGCGATCCGCGCCGAGCGATTCGGGTCGTACTCGATCGCGGCGACCTTCGCCGGGACGCCGTCCTTCGTGCGCTTGAAGTCGATCACGCGGAAGCGGCGCTTGTGGCCACCGCCCTGGTGGCGCGTCGTGATCCGGCCGTTGTTGTTGCGGCCGCCCTTCTTCGACAGCGGAGCGAGCAGGCTCTTCTCCGGCTCCGTCTTCGTGATCTCCTCGAACGTGGAGACCGACATGAATCGGCGCCCCGCGCTCGTCGGCTTGTATCTGCGGATCGGCACTAGAGCTGAGCCCCCTCGAAGATCTCGATCGAGTCGCCCGGCTTCAGCTGGACGACGGCCTTCTTCCAGCCGGGGCGCGTACCCTTGATCAGCCCGCGGCGCTTCGGCTTCGGCTGCACCTTGACGATGTTGACGGCGACCACCTTGACGTCGAACAGCTGCTCGACGGCCTGGCGGACCTGCGTCTTGTGCGCGTCCTTGTGCACCTTGAACGTGTAACGGTTCTGCGCGATCTGGCCGTAGCTCTTCTCGCTCACGACCGGCGCGATCAGCACCTCTCCCGGATGCAGGCTCATGCCCGCTCCCGGCGCCGGCCGAGCCGGCGCGTCCGCTCGCTGCCGAGCTCCGTCGAGCCCACGCTCACGAGGCCCTCCCTTCCACCAGCGGCAGGGCGGTCTCGGTGACGACGAGCGAGCGCGCCCAGACGACGTGCGCGACCTCGAGCTCCGACGGGATCGTGACGAGCACCTTGTCGAGGTTGCGGAACGACTTGATCAGCGCCGCCTCGTCCTCGGTCGCGACGACGACGGTCGGGCGCGCCTGGCCCCAGTCGGCGAGCAGGGCGTCGGCCTGCTTCGTCGACGGCGCCGTGAAGACGTCGCCTCCCAGGAGCGCCATCGTCCCCGCCTGCACGTGGTCGCTGAGGGCGGCCCGCAGTGCGGCGCGCCGCGCCTTGCGGTTGACCTTGACCTCGAAGTTGCGCGGGCCCGGCGGGAAGACGACCCCGCCGCCGGTGAACTGCGGAGCGCGAATCGTGCCCTGGCGCGCGCGGCCGGTGCCCTTCTGGCGCCACGGCTTCGAGCGGCCGCCGGCGACGAGCCCGCGGCTCTTGGCCGCGCGGGTGCCCTGGCGGTGGGCGTTCAGCTCCGCGCGCACGGTCTCGTGCACGAGGTGCGGCTTGACCTCGGCGCCGAAGACGGCCTCGTCAGCGAGACGTCCTTCCTGTGCTGCCGGAGCCATGCCGAGCACGGGTGCCTTCGGGGCCGCCACTAGCTCATCTCCCGGATCTCGACCAGCCCGTTCTTCGGGCCGGGGACGGCGCCCTTGACGAGCAGCAGGTTCCGCTTCGGGTCGACCGAGTGGATCGTGAGGCCGACCTGCGTCACGCGCTTGCCGCCCATGCGCCCCGCCATCTTGACGCCCTTGAAGACGCGCGACGGAGTCGCCGACGCGCCGATCGAGCCGGGCTTGCGGATGTTGTGCGAGCCGTGCGAGACCGGGCCGCGATGGAAGCGATGGCGCTTGATCGTGCCCTGGAAGCCCTTGCCGATCGAGACTCCCGCGACCTTGACCTTGTCGCCCGCCTGGAAGATCTCGACCGTGACCGCCTCGCCCTGGACAGCCTCGGCGAAGTGCCCGCGGAACTCGACCAGATGGCGATAGGCGCCGTCGATGCCCGCCTTCGCGAGGTGGCCGCGCTCGGGCTTCGAGATCTTGCGCTCGGCGACCGGCTCCCACGCGAGCTGGACGCCCTCGTAGCCGTCGGCGCCCGGGGTGCGGACGGCGACGACGGGACACGGGCCCGCCTCGATCACGGTGACCGGGGTCACGCCGCCGCTCTCCTCGTCGAAGAGCTGCGTCATGCCGAGCTTCTTGCCGATGATCCCGCGCATCGCTACAGCTTGATCTCGATGTCGACGCCGGCCGGAAGGTCGAGACGCATCAGCGAGTCGACCGTCTTCGGGGTCGGCGAGTGGATGTCGATCAGGCGCTTGTGCGTGCGCACCTCGAAGTGCTCCCGCGAGTCCTTGTCCTTGAACGGCGAGCGGATCACGCAGTAGACGTTCTTCTCGGTGGGCAGCGGCACGGGACCGGTGATGGTGGCGCCGGTGCGCTGGGCCGTGTCCACGATGTCGCGCGCGGACTTGTCCACCTGCTGGTGGTCGTAGCCCTTCAGCCTGATTCGGATCTTCTGCTGTGCCACCGGCGTCTTCCTCTCACCCGTCTCGTGGTCGCTACTTGATGATCTCGGTGACGACGCCGGCACCCACCGTGCGGCCGCCCTCGCGGATCGCGAAGCGCAGGCCCTGGTCCATGGCGATCGGCTGGATCATCTCGATCTCCATGTTGGTGTTGTCGCCCGGCATGACCATCTCCTGACCCTCGGGGAGCTTGATCGAGCCGGTGACGTCGGTCGTCCGGAAGTAGAACTGCGGCCGGTAGCCGTTGAAGAACGGCGTGTGGCGGCCGCCCTCCTCCTTCGAGAGCACGTAGACCTCGGCCTTGAAGTGCGTGTGCGGCGTGATCGAGCCGGGCTTCGCGAGCACCTGGCCGCGCTCGACCTCCTCGCGCTTGATCCCGCGGAGCAGCGCGCCCGCGTTGTCGCCGGCCTGCGCGTAGTCGAGGGTCTTCTGGAACATCTCGAGACCGGTGACGACGGTCTTCTCCACCTTCTCGTGGATGCCCACGATCTCGATCTCGTCGCCGACCTTGCACTGGCCCTGCTCGATGCGGCCGGTCACGACGGTGCCGCGGCCGGTGATCGTGAACACGTCCTCGATCGGCATCAGGAACGGCTTGTCGACGTCGCGCTGCGGCTCCGGGATGTAGGTGTCCACGGCCTCCATCAGCTCGAGGATCTTCCCCGTCCACTCCGCGTCGCCCTCGAGCGCCTTCAGCGCCGAGACCTGGACGATCGGGATGTCGTCGCCCGGGAACTCGTACTTGGAGAGGAGCTCGCGGACCTCCAACTCGACGAGCTCGAGCAGCTCGGGGTCGTCGACCATGTCGGCCTTGTTCAGCGCGACGACGATCGCCGGCACCTCGACCTGGCGGGCGAGCAGGATGTGCTCGCGCGTCTGCGGCATCGGGCCGTCGGCCGCGGAGACCACGAGGATCGCGCCGTCCATCTGGGCGGCGCCCGTGATCATGTTCTTGATGTAGTCGGCGTGCCCCGGACAGTCGACGTGCGCGTAGTGGCGGTTCGCCGTCTCGTACTCGACGTGCGCGGTGTTGATCGTGATGCCGCGCTGCCGCTCCTCGGGCGCCTTGTCGATCTCGTCGAACGCCCAGACCTGGCCGGCGCCGCTCTGCTCGGCGAGGACCTTCGTGATCGCGGCGGTGAGCGTCGTCTTGCCGTGGTCGATGTGACCGATCGTGCCGACGTTGACGTGCGGCTTCGTCCGCTCGAACTTCTGCTTGGCCATAGGTGGCTCCCTGTCTCCTTCGTCTCTCTCGACTTAGCCCTGAGCGTCGATGATGTCGCTCGCGATCGACTGAGGGACTTCCTCGTAGCGATCGAACTGCATGGTGAAATCGGCCCGGCCCTGCGTCATCGAGCGCAGGTCGGTCGCGTAGCCGAACATCTCCGAGAGCGGCACGCTCGCCTTGATGACCTGGGCGTTGCCCATCGGGTTCATCGACTCGATCCGGCCGCGGCGCCCGTTGAGGTTGCCCATCACGTCGCCGAGGTAGTCCTCGGGCGTCGTCACCTCGACCGCCATCACGGGCTCGAGCAGCTTCGGCTTGGCCCGCTTCATCGCCTCCTTGAACGCCAGCGAGCCGGCGATCTTGAAGGCGCGCTCGCTCGAGTCGACGTCGTGGTACGACCCGTCGATCAGCTCGATCCTGACGTCCACGACCGGGTAGCCGGCGAGGATGCCGGAGCCCATCGCCTCCCGGATACCGGCATCGATCGCCGGGATGTACTCCTTCGGGATCTTGCCGCCGACGATCTTGTCGTCGAAGACGTAGCCCTCGCCCGGCTGCTGAGGGAAGATGTTGATGACGGCGTCGCCGTACTGGCCCGAGCCGCCCGTCTGCCGGACGAACTTGCCCTGGATCTTCTCGGCCGGCTTCGACACCGTCTCGCGGTAGGCGACCTGCGGGCGGCCGACGTTCGCGTCGACGTTGAACTCCCGCTTGAGGCGGTCGACGATGATCTCGAGGTGGAGCTCGCCCATGCCGCCGATCAGCGTCTGGCCGGTCTCCTCGTCGGTCTTGACGCGGAAGGTCGGGTCCTCCTCGGCGAGGCGCGCGAGGCCGGCGCCGAGCTTGTCCTGGTCGGCCTTCGACTTCGGCTCGACCGCGACCTCGATCACCGGCTCCGGGAACGTCATCGACTCGAGCACGATCGGCGCGTTGTCCGCTGCGAGCGTGTCGCCGGTGGTCGTCGCCTTGAGGCCGACACCCGCGGCGATCTCTCCTGCGGTGATCTCGTCGCGCTCCTCGCGGTGGTTCGCGTGCATCTGGAGGATGCGGCCGACCCGCTCCGTCCGGCCCGTCGTCGTGTTGAGGACGCGGTCGCCGGCCCTGAGCGTGCCGGAGTAGACACGAAAGTAGGTCAGCTTGCCGACGTACGGGTCGGACATGACCTTGAACGCCAGGGCCGAGAAGGGCGCGGCCGGCGAGGCCTCGCGCGAGAGCTCCTGCTCGGTCTTCGGGTCGATGCCCTGCACCGGCGGCACGTCGAGCGGGCTCGGCAGGTAGTCGACGATCGCGTCGAGCAGCAGCTGCACGCCCTTGTTCTTGAAGGCCGAGCCGAGCAGCACCGGCGTGATCTCGTCTGCGAGCGTGGCGGCGCGAACGGCGCGGCGGATCATCTCCGGCGCGACCGAGGACTCGTCCTCGATGTACGCCTCGAGCACCTCGTCGTCGAACTGCGAGATCGAGTCGATGAGCTGGTGGTGGTACTCGTGCGCCTGCTCGGCGAGCTCGGCCGGGATCTCTCCGACCTCGAACTCCTGGCCGAGGTCGTCCTTGTAGACGACGGCCTGCATCTCGACGAGGTCGACGACCCCGGTGAAGGCGTCCTCGGCGCCGATCGGGATCTGCAGCGGCACCGGGTTCGCGCCCAGACGCTCCCTCATCGACTGCACGGCGGCGAAGAAGTTCGCGCCGGTGCGGTCCATCTTGTTGATGAACGCGATCCGCGGGACCTTGTACTTGTCGGCCTGCCGCCAGACCGTCTCGGACTGGGGCTGGACGCCGGCCACCGAGTCGAACACGGCCACGGCGCCGTCGAGGACGCGCAGGCTCCGCTCCACTTCGACGGTGAAGTCCACGTGCCCGGGCGTATCGATGATGTTCACCCGATGGCCGCGCCAGAACGCGGTGGTCGCCGCCGACGTGATCGTGATGCCCCGCTCCTGCTCCTGGGCCATCCAGTCCATCGTCGCGGCGCCCTCGTGCACCTCGCCCATCTTGTGGGTGCGGCCGGTGTAGTAGAGGATCCGCTCCGTCGTCGTGGTCTTGCCCGCGTCGATGTGGGCCATGATCCCGATGTTGCGGACGCGATCGAGCGCCACGGCGGTCTCCTGTGTCTTCGTGCTCAAAGCTTCCTCTCTCCCGTCTACCAGCGGTAGTGCGCGAAGGCCTTGTTGGCCTGCGCCATCCGGTAGACGTCGTCCTTGCGCTTGAACGCGCCGCCCTGCTGGTTGAGCGCGTCCAGGATCTCGTTGGCGAGCTTGTCGGGCATGCCCTTCTCGCGGCGCTCGCGCGCATACGTCACGAGCCAGCGCACGGCGAGCGTGCGGGCGCGGCGCTGCGGCACCTCGACCGGCACCTGGTAGTTCGCGCCGCCGACGCGGCGGCCGCGGACCTCCAGCACCGGCGTGACCGTCTTCACGGCCTGCTCGAGCACCTCGACCGGCGGCCGGCCGGTCTTCGTGCCCACGGCCTCGAGCGCCTCGTAGACGATCTTCTCGGCGGTCGACTTCTTCCCGTCGAGCATCAGCTTGTTGATCACCTGCGTGACGAGCGGCGGAGCCGTACACGGAGTCGGCTTCGACCGGGCGAGCCTGGACATCTCCACGCCGAGGCATCAGCTGCCCCGCTTGGCGCCGTACTTCGAGCGCGCCTGCTTGCGGTCGGCGACGCCGCCGGTGTCGAGCGCGGCGCGGATGATCTTGTAGCGGAAGCCCGGCAGGTCCTTGACGCGGCCGCCGCGCACGAGCACGACGGAGTGCTCCTGCAGGTTGTGCCCCTCGCCCGGGATGTACGCGCCGATCTCCATGCCGTTCGTGAGCCGGACGCGCGCGACCTTCCGAAGCGCCGAGTTCGGCTTCTTCGGGGTGGTCGTGTAGACGCGCGTGCAGACGCCCCGCTTCTGCGGCGATCCCGCGAGCGCGGGCGTCTTCGTCTTGGCCTTCGGAGCCTTGCGGCCCTTCCGGACGAGCTGGTTCACGGTCGGCATCAGTCTCCGTCTGCTCCCTTCACAAAGGAACGGCCGGCTGGGGTCGTGCCCCTGCCAACCGCCCGCGGCATGGTAGCGGAGGCGGGGTGGAGCGTCAAACCGCTTCGCCACTGGGAATACCGTTTTCGAGGCGTAGCTTACGGCGACGTCCGCGACTACAGTGAGGTGGCCGGTGCACATGCGCCGGGGAACGGATGAATCACCTGCTGATAGGCATCTCT
>CAVVDI010000015.1:0-423961 GCA_963746895.1 uncultured Actinomycetes bacterium
CCGCGGAATCGTCGCTCAGCTGAGGCGGTAGACGATGCGGCCGCGGTCGAGGTCGTAGGGCGACAGCTCGATCTTCACGCGGTCACCCGCCAGCATGCGGATGCGGTGGCGCTTCATGCGGCCGGACGTATAGCCCAGCGTCTCGTGGCCGTTGTCGAGGCGGATCCGGAACATCCGGTTCCTGAGGGCCTCGATGATCTCGCCCTCGAACTCGATCTTCTCCTCTTTCTCGGCGATGACGCCCTCCCTTCGTCGAAGAGGCAGGTGGCCCGTGACCGCAGACGCGGCCACGGGCTGCCGTGCGAACTTAGGCGACGGGGGCGACGTTCGTCGCCTCCGGCCCCTTCGTACCCTCGCGCTCTTCGTACTGAACACGCGCGCCCTCGGCGAGCGACTTGTAGCCGTCGCCGGCGATGCTGCTGTGATGCACGAAGAGATCCTTCGATCCCTCGTCCGGGGTGATGAATCCGTACCCCTTCGCATCGTTGAACCACTTGACGGTTCCGTTGGCCATATAAAACACCTCCCTTACCCGTTCACGATCGAGTAGGAAGGCGCATGGCGCAGACCGAACTCGCTCTAATTGCAGTCAGCCTAGCAGCCGCACGTCCGTGGCGAGCGGCTTCTGCCGTTTCGCACTCCGCGCGGTAGATTGCGGCGCGTGGCGCGGTTCAGCGTGGAGGAGCTCCTGCGGGAGCGGCGCGGCGAGGACCTCGACCTCTGGGCGCGCACGATCAACCCGCAGTTCGTCCGCGTCCTGCGCACGATCGACTTCGACCGGACATGGTCGCGCGCCGAGGGCGCGTACCTCTTCGACGCGGACGGCAACCGGTTCCTCGACATGCTCGGCGGCTTCGGGATGTACAACGTCGGCCGCAACAACCCGCGCATCCGCGCCGCGCTCGGGGAGGCGCTCGAGCTGGAGACGCCGGGGATGCTCGCGATGGGCACGACGCTGCTGCCCGGCCTGCTCGCTGAGGCGCTCCTCGCGCGGGCCCCGGCCCGGCTGGAGCGGTGCCTGTTCACGAGCAGCGGCACCGAGGCGGTCGAGGCGGCGCTGAAGCTCGGACGCGCGGCCACCCGCCGCTCGCGCGTGATCTCGACCGACCACGGCTTCCACGGTCTGACGCTCGGCTCGCTCTCGGCGAACGGGAATCCCGAGTTCACCGAGCGGTTCGGGCCGCTCCTGCCGGGCTTCGAGCGAGTGCCGTTCGGCGACCTGGAGGCGCTCGAGGAGGAGCTGCGGCGCGAGGACGTCGCGGTCTTCCTCGTCGAGCCGGTTCAGGGGAAGGGCGTCAACCTGCCGCCGGAGGGCTATCTCTCCGGCGCCCAGGAGCTGTGCCGGCGGTACGGGACGCTCTTCTGCGTCGACGAGGTGCAGACCGGCTTCGGGCGGACCGGTCGGCTGTTCGCATTCGAGCACTGGGGCCTCGAGCCGGATCTCGTGCCGGTGGCGAAGTCGCTGTCCGGAGGCTACGTCCCGGTCGGGGCGCTGCTCATGTCGCGGGCGGTGCACGAAGCGGTCTACGACTCGATGGAGAACGCGGTCGCGCACGGGTCGACCTTCGCGCCGAACGAGCTGGCGATGGCGGCGGGCCTGGCGACGCTCCACGAGCTCGACGAGCAAGGGCTCGTCGAGCGGAGCGCGCGGCTGGGGCAGCAGCTGCTCGAGGCGACGCTGCCGCTCGTCGAGGAGTTCCAGGTCGTGCGCGCGGTGCGCGGGCTGGGGCTGATGTGGGCGATCGAGTTCGGCGAACCGCGGACGGGACGGACGTCGTGGCGGATGATCGAGCGCGTGCAGCCCGGGCTGTTCGCGCAGCTCGTCGTGCACCCGCTCTTCTCGGAGCACCGGATCCTGACCCAGGTCGCCGGGCACAAGATGGCGGTCGTGAAGGTGCTGCCGCCGCTCGTGATCTCGGACGAGGACGTGGAGCAGTTCGTCGAGGCGCTGCGGGCGACCGTCAAGCGCGCGTCGCGGATGCCGAGCTCCCTGACGAAGTTCGCACTGACGGCGGCCGGGATCCGCTAGCCGTCGATTGCTCGCACGAGCGGAGCGAGCCCGTCGGCCGCGCGGGCTCTTGCGACAAGGCCTCGGCTCCGCTGGAGAACTCACGAACGCGTGCGCGCGAACGAGCCCGCGGTCTCGACGACAGGAGCTCCGATGACGGCATCCGTAGTGAAGGACGCAGACGCTCCACGTCCACCCGCAGTGGTCGGACAGCAACATCGTCCTCGAGTCCGGCGCGAAGCACGATCGTGCGCTCGCCGCCGAGGAGTACCCGGACGCGGTCGAGATCGAGGTCGACAGCCTCGACGACCTGCTCGCGAGCCACGGGATCGAGCGCTGCGACTTCATCAAGATCACCGTGATGGGAGCTGAGCTGCAGGTGCTCGCAGGCATGGATCGCGTGCTCGCCGACCGCCCCACCCTCTGGGTGAAGGCGCATTCCGAGGTCGACGGGCGACCGGCGAACTCCGCGATCGCCGCCCTGCTGCAGGAGCGCGGCTTCCGGACCGTGATCGTCCGCGGGAACCGCGGCCCCCGCGGCGTCCAGCGTCCGGGCGACGTGTACGCCATGCCCGCCGTGGGCGTGGGTGGCTGACGTCCGCGCTACGAGGCGCCGTCGGGCAGGCCGCGCCCGGAGCGCGCGGCGCTCGGCGCCTCCGACCCGATACGCCGCGAGGTCGCACCTTCCCTCGGGTGCTTCGGCTTGCCGAAGCACCGTTACGAGAGCGTCACGCGAAGTGCCTGCTCGACGAACGCCCGCAGCCGCGCCGCGGCAACCTCCTGCAGGCCTCCGAAACAGCCGAGCACGCGTCCGGCGTTGACGAACGAAAATGCGTCGGTCAGTCCGAGAGTCGAGGCGTAACTGCTCCAAGGCCAGCGCTCCGGACGATCGACGAGGGCGGCGTCGACCGGATTGGCCATGACGTACCGGTAGACGCCTAGGAGGTCGGCGTCGTCGCCGATCCGGCGTAGGCCGTACGGGCTTCCGAGCACGCGACCGCGGCGGCGGTGGCGCGCGTTGAAGCCCACGGCGTAGCGAAAACTGAGCTCCTGCATTCCGTCGGCGAGCATCCCTTCCCCGACTCCGAGGATGAGATGGACGTGCGTCGTCATCAGGCAGACGCCGATGCATTCCCAGCCGACGCGATTCGTCGTGGCTGCGAGTCGGGCGCAGTAGTTCGTGCGATCGATGTCGTCGCGGTAGAGCTCGAGATCCCACACTGAATGACAGGTGACATGGAACAGCCCCGGTGCTGAGTCGCGTCTTCTGGTCATGCGCCGACGATGACGATTGCGGTGTCGGATGGCGAGTGTCCTTTGCGAAGGCGGCACGCAATTGGAACGGTGCTTCGGCCTGCCGAAGCACCGGCGGGAGTGGGGGCCGGGGAGCTACGACGCTCGCGTCGCGGCGGCCTCGCCGAAGAGCTCGAGCGCGCGATCGATCTGACCGTCCGTGACGACGAGCGGCGGGGAGAGGCGGATCGCGGCGTCTCCCGCCGACAGGACGAGCAGGCCGCGGCGGAAGCACTCCTGCTCGACCGCGGCCGCCGTGTCGTGGTCGGCGAGCTCGACGCCCGCCATCAAGCCGGCGCCCCGCACCTCGCGGATCGCCTCGGTGCGGCCCGCGAGCGCGCGCAGCCCGGCGAGCAGCCGCTCGCCCGCTCCCGCCGCGCCGGCTGCCAGGCCTCCCTCCACGAGCTGCAGGGTCGCGAGTGCCGCCGCGCACGCGACCGGGTTGCCGCCGTATGTCGAGCCGTGCGTCCCCGGCGTCCAGGTCGCAACCTCCTCGCGCGCCAGCATCGCCCCGAGCGGCATCCCACTGGCGATCCCCTTGCCCGCGACCACGATGTCCGGCTCGACGCCCTCGCGCTCGACGGCCCACATCCGGCCGGTGCGCCCGATCCCGCTCTGCACCTCGTCCGCGACGAGCAGGATCCCGTGCCGGTCGCACAGCTCCCGCAGCGCCGCCAGCCAGCCCCGCGGCGGGACGACGTAGCCGCCCTCGCCCTGGATCGGCTCGACCACGATCGCCGCCACCTCGGCGGGATCGACGAGCCGCTCGAAGAGCACGCCCTCGAGGTACGACGCCGTCGAGAAGTCCCACTCCGACTCGCCGAGGTTGGGGCGGAAGGAGTCGCCGTACGGCGCGTGCAGCACCCCGGGCAGCAGCGGCCCGAAGCGGGCGCGGTACTTCGCCTTGCTCGCGGTCAGCGACGCGCTGCCGTAGGTGCGTCCGTGGAACGAGCCGAAGAACGCGATCACGTACTGGCGCCCGGTGTGCCAGCGCGCGAGCTTCACCGCCGCCTCGACCGCCTCGGTCCCCGAGTTCGTGAGGAAGACGCGGGCCGGGCCGTTGCCGGGGAACAGCGCCGCGAGCCGCTCGCACAGCTCGACGTACACCGGGAGGTAGAAGTCCGAGGCCGAGAAGTGGAGCAGCTCGCCCGCCTGGCGCCGGATCGCCGCGACGACCTCGGGGTGCGCGTGGCCGGTCGAGGTGACGGCGATACCCGCGTTGAAGTCGAGCAGCAGGTTGCCGTCGACGTCCTCGACGACACAGCCCGCCGCCCGCGCCGGGACGAGCGGATACGCGCGCGGCAGCGACGGGCTCGTCACGAGCGCGTCCCGCTCGACGAGCGCGCGCGCCTTCGGCCCCGGCAGCTCGGTCACGAGCCGCGGCGCGTCCGCGCGCGCGAGCTCCTCCGTCGAGAGCGCGGTCGAGGTCACGACGACACGACCGTCCGGCTCTGCTCGCGCATGAACTGCTGCACGTAGTACGGGCCGAGACCGCCCTTGCCGCTGAGGCCGCTCGACTTCCAGCCGGGGAACGACTGGATTCCCGGCCACGCGCCCGTCGTCGCGCCCGCGCTCCGGTTCACGTAGACGATGCCCGCCTCGATCTCGTCGAGGAAGCGCTCGACCTCGCGCTCGTCCTCCGAGAACACGCCCGCGGTCAGCCCGTACGGCACGGCGTTCGCCTCGGCGAGCGCCTCGTCGAGATCGCGCACCCGCGTCACCGTGAGGAAGGGGAGGAAGAGCTCGTCGCGCGTGAGGCGGTGTCCGGCCGGCAGCCCCGAGACGACGGTCGGCGCGACGTAGTGGCCGCCGCCCCCGAGGACCTCGCCGCCCGCCGCGAGCTCGCCGTCGCGCCGCGCCTCCTCGACCGCCCGCTCGAACCGCTCCACCGACGCCGCGTTCGCGACCGGCCCGGTCTGCGCGTCGCGGTCGCCCGGGTCGCCGACCCGGTAGTCGCTCGCGATCCGGGCGAGCCGCTCGACCAGCTCGTCGTACACCCCGGCGGCGACGACCGCCCGCGAGCAGGCGCTGCACTTCTGGCCGGAGAAGCCGAACGCCGCGCGGGCGATCCCCTCCGCCGCCTTGTCCAGGTCGGCCGCCGCGGTGACGATCGCCGGGTTCTTGCCGCCCATCTCCGCCAGCACCGGCCGCGGGTACGGCCCCTCGGCGAGCCTGCGCCCGAGCGCGCGGCCGACCTCGGCCGAGCCGGTGAACGCGAGTCCGTCGACGTCGCCGTCGGCGAGCGCCGCCCCCGTCGCCGGGCCTCCGTGGACGAGCCCGAACACGCCCTCGGGCAGGCCCGCGTCGAGGTAGGCGCGGGCGAGCGCGTCGCCCGAGCGCGGCGCCTCCTCCGACGGCTTCAGCACCACGGTGTTGCCGGCGACCAGCGCCGCCGAGCTCATGCCCGCGGCGAGCGCGACCGGGAAGTTGAAGGGCGCGATCACGCCGAAGACGCCGTAGGGGCGGAGGACGCTGCGGTTCCGCTCCTCGGGGACGAGCTGCCCGAGCTCGTGGACGTAGCCGCCGTTCTGCTCCATCAGGGAGCAGTAGGTCGTGATCAGGTCGACGGCCTCCTCGACCTCGGCGATCGCCTCGGTCCGCACCTTGCCGATCTCCATGCTCATCGCGGCGGCGATCTCGATCCGTCGCTCGGCGATCAGGCTCGCGGCGCGGCGCAGCAGCGCGCAGCGCTCCTCGTACGGGAGCCGGCGCCACCCGGGAGCGGCGGCCCGGGCGCGGGCGAGCGCATCCGCGACGACCCCGTCGCCCTCGCGCGCGCGGCTCGCGACGTGCTCGGCGCGGGACGGGTCCTCGCGCTCGATCGTCGCGCCGCTCGCGACCTCCTCGCCGCCGACGAGGTGCGGCAGCGGCCCGGCCTCGGACGCGCGCACGGCGGCCAGCGCCTGCTCGAACGCCTCGTCGACCTCCGCGCTCGTCCCCGTCGTGTACGTCAGCCGCGTCGCCGCCATCGTCCCCTCCTTCGCCGGTGCGCCGATCCTACGGAGCGTACGATCCGCGCGTGGTGCGCATCGTCCGAGCCGAGGGGTCGGCCGCCGAGCGCGGGAGGACGATCGGGCGGGAGCTCGGCGAGGAGATCGAACGCAGCCTCCGCTTCTACCGCGAGCTGCTCGGGCGGCACGGGATCGAGGCGGCGAGGCTCGCGCGCCTCGTCGAGCCGTACCGTGAGGCGGCGGCCGCGCTGCCGGACCAGGCGGCGACGCTCGAGGGCATGGCCGCGGGTGCCGGGGTGCGGCCCGAGGAGCTCTGGGTCGTGAACGCCCTCGAGGAGCTCGAGCCGTCGTTCGAGCGCTGCTCGACCTTCACCGCGGTCGCGGACGGAGCGACGATCCTCGCCCACAACGAGCAGTGGCTCGCGGGCGACGCCGGCAACATCGCGGTCGTGATCGAGTCGTGCGAGGACGGGGCGCGCCTCGTCTCGCCGACCGTCGCCTGCTGCCTTCCCGCCGTCGGGCTCAACTCCGCCCGCCTCGCGCAGGGCATCGACTCGCTGAGCGCGGCGGGCGACCGCGTCGGCGTGCCGCGCGTGCTCGTCTCGCGCCACGCGCTCGCGGCCGGCTCGCTCGCCGAGGCCGCCGGGCGCGCGGCCCTCCCCGGCCGCGCCGGCGGCTACGCGCACGTGCTCGCGCAGCGCGGCGGCGAGGCGCTCACGGTCGAGACGACCGCCACCAGCCGCGCGCTCCTGCCCGGCCCCGGCGCGCACACGAACCACTACCTCGACCCGCGGCTCGCACGCGACGGCGACTCGAGCGAGGGCAGCCGCTCCCGGCACGCGCGCCTCGCCGAGCTCCTGCGCGAGCGGCCGCCCGCGACTCCCGAGGACGCGATGGCGCTGCTCCGCGACCACGCCTCGAGCCCGCAGGCGATCTGCGAGCACGGCCCGCCCGGCGACGACGAGGCGAGCGTCGTGCTCTTCTCGATGGTCTGCGAGCTGGAGAGCGGCCGCCTGTGGGTCGCGCCCGGCAACCCCTGCGAGACGCCCTACGAGGAGGTCGATCTGTCCGATGTGGTCCAGCCCACTGCTCTATGAACGCCTGACCTGGCCCGAGGTGCGGCGCGCCGTCGCCGAGGACCGGGTGTGCCTGATCCCGGTCGCGACCCTCGAGGACCACGGCCCGCACCTGCCGATCGACACCGACCTGCGCATCACCGCGGAGATCACCCGCCGCACCGCAGAGGCGGCGCCCGACGACGTGCTGCTCCTGCCGCCGATCCCGCACGGCTACTCGCCGCACCACATGGACTTCCCCGGGACGATCACGATCGGCTGGGACACCTTCACGCGCTACTGCACCGACGTCGGCACCTCGCTCGCGCGGCACGGCTTCCGGCGCCTGCTCTTCCTGAACGGGCACGGCTCGAACCAGAACTTCGTCGAGGCGGCGGCGCGGCTCGTCGGCGTCGAGCACCCGGGCGTGCTCTCGGCGGCGGCGTTCTACCTCTCCGGCACGCGCTCGCTGGAGCGGATCGCCGAGCTCCGCGACTCGGGCCGCGGCGGGATGGCGCACGCCTGCGAGCTCGAGACCTCGATCTACCTCGCGATCGACCCGGACGCGGTCGACATGTCCAGGGCGGTGAACGACCAGGGGTACCCGGGCGGCGAGCACGCGTGGATCGACTGGGCGGACGGGCCGCTGAAGCTGATGCCGTGGTGGAACGCATTCTCGGTCACCGGCGTCCAGGGCGATGCGACCGCGGCCACGGCGGAGAAGGGCGCCGCGCTGCTCGAGCTCGCGGTCGAGGAGGTCGTCGAGTTCGTCCGCGAGCTGCGGGCGAAGCCGCTGCCGGAGCGGCAGGAGCCGCGGGAGACGGTCGCCTGAGCCGGACGATCCCGCTCCTCCGCGTCGCCGGTCCGCACCGGGAGGTCGGCCGCCAGGTCGGCGCGGCGACCGCCGGCGCCGTCCGACGCGCCGCGGCGGCGCCGTTCGACGCCGCCCTCGTCGAGCGCTACCGGGCGGTCGCCCTCGAGCACCTGCCCTGGGTCGTCGACGAGCTCGAGGGCGTCGCCGAGGGCGCGGGCGTGGAGCCGCTCGCCGTCTTCGCCGCCTCGGTCGAGGAGCTCGCCTCCGCCGACCCTCCCGCGCCCGAGCGCTGCACCGACCTCGTCGTCCTGCCCGCGGCGAGCGCCGACGGCCACCTGCTCGTCGCGCACAACAACGACCTCGGCGCCGGGAGCGAGCGCGACGTCGTCGCGATCGAGTGGCGCGTCCCCGGCGAGCCCGTCTGCTTCACGCTCGGCCTCGGCCCCTGGCTCAGCGTCGGCTGGAACGACGCCGGCCTCTCGGTCACCGGGAACGAGCTGGCTCCGAACGACGAGCGCGTCGGCATCCCGCGACTGCTGCAGATGCGCGACGTCGTGGCGAGGCGGACGCTCGACGACGCCGTCGCCTCCGTGCTCCATCCGGCGCGGGCCTCGTCCTACAACTGGGTGCTCGCGCACCGCGACGGGCGCGCCGTGAACCTCGAGGGCGGCGCCACCCGCGCCGAGGCGACCACGCCGGTGGACGGCGTGCTCGCGCACACGAACCACTTCGTCCACCCGGGGCTGCTCGACCTCGAGCGCTCGCCCCGGGTCGCCGGCTCGACGGCGCGCCTCTGCCGGGCGCAGGAGCTGCTCGCCGCCAGCCGGGAGCCGTGGACGGTGGCTGCGCTCCTCGGGGCGCTCTCCGACCACGAGGGCGCGCCCGACTCGCTCTGCCGCCACGGCGACGCGGAGGGGACGAAGACGGTGTTCTGGTGCGTCGCGGACGTCACGGCGGGCGTGATCCGCTACGGGCCGGGCACGCCGTGCTCGTCCGAGCCGGCCGAGCACCGCTTCGGCTGACCGTTCCCCGCATCGGCGCGGCCCGGATTTTGTATCGTCTCCCGCCATGACTGCGGCCGCCTGCAGGTTCGGACGGCCGCTTCCGGAGGGTGGGACGATCGGCGTCCCGGCCCCCGCCAGCGGGTTCTTCAACCGCTCCGACGTCTACCGAGGCGTCGAGTGGTGGGAGGCGAAGGGCTACCGCGTCAAGCTCGGCGAGCACGTCTTCGAGCGCGACGACTACGTCGCCGGAGCGGCCGAGGACCGCGCCGCCGACCTGATGGCGATGTTCCTCGACCCCGAGGTCGACGCCGTCCAGTGCTTCCAGGGCGGCTACGGCTCGATGCAGACGATCCCCTTCCTCGACTTCGACGCCATCGCCGAGCACCCGAAGCCGTTCGTCGGCTACTCCGACATCACCGCGCTCCACGTCTCGCTCCGCCAGCGGGCGGGGCTCGCCACCTTCTACGGCTACGGGCTCGCCGGCATGGGCGACAAGGAGTCGACGGGCTTCAGCCGCGACCGGCTCCTCGACGTCCTGCGCGGCGGCGGCGCCGGCGAGGTGCCGCGCGACCCGGACGACCCGTACGTCCGCCCGATCGCCGGCGGCAGGGTCACGGCGCCGCTCGTCGGCGGCTGCCTCTGGCTGCTCATGCAGACGATGGGCACGCCCTGGGAGGTCGACCTCGACGGCTGCATCCTCTTCTTCGAGGACGTCGACGCGCCGGCCTGGTACGTCGACGGGAATTTGACCCAGCTCCGCCAGGCTGGGAAGCTGGACGGGGTGGTCGGGGTCGTCGTCGGTGACATGGAGAAGTGCGACTGGCACGAGCGTCGGCCGGAGTGGCCGCGCACGCGCTCGATCGAGGACGTGCTCGAACTCCACCTCGAGCCGCTCGGCGTCCCGGTGCTCTACAAGCTCCCGCTCGGCCATGCGAAGCACCTGGCCGCCCTGCCGCTCGGCGTCACCGCGACGCTCGATGCGGACGCGCGGACGCTGACGATGGAGCACTCCGGGCTCGTGGACGGACAGACAGAGGAGGGAAGCACGTGAGAAGCGCGCAGAGAAGATCTCGCAGGCTCGTTCTGGCTCTCGCGGTGGTGGCGCTCGTCGTCGCCGCGGCGGGCTCGGCCGGAGCCGGGACGGCGGCGACGCCGGCGGCCGCGAAGGCCGGCGGCAGCGGCATCCTGCGGATCGGGACGACGAACTACATCGACTCGTTCAACCCGATCAACTTCATCGAGTCGCAGGCCTACAACGCGTTCATCATGATCTACCCGCAGCTCGTCCAGTACACCTACGGGCCGAAGGGCTACCAGTTCCAGGGCGACTGGGCCACGTCGTGGTCGAAGTCGAAGGACGGCAAGACCTGGACGTTCAAGCTCCGCTCCGGGACGAAGTGGTCCGACGGGCAGCCGCTCACCGCGACGGACGCCGCGTGGACGATCGACACGGTCGTGAAGTACGCAGAACGGCCCCACCGCGGTCGCCGCGCCCGCCCTCAACCACGTGAAGAGCGCGTCGGCGCCGAACGCGACGACGCTCGTCATCCACTACGCGGCGCCGGTCGGCAACGTGCTGGCGCAGCTCGAGCAGTTCTTCGTCCTGCCGAAGCACGTCTACGCGAAGTACGCGGCGACGCCGGGCGGCAAGGGCCTGAAGACCTTCCATCCGGAGCAGCACATGCCGATCGTCTCGGCGGGCGCGTACACGGTGAAGTCGTACGAGAAGAAGGGCACGACCGTCTTCGTCCCCGACCCGCACTACTGGGGCCCGCCCTCGCACGCCGACGCGGTCGCGCTCACGTACTACACGAACGCCGACTCGATGATCGCCGACCTCAAGCAGGGCAACCTCGACTGGGTCGACCAGGTGCCGTTCAACGCGATCAACGTCGTCTCGAAGCTGCCGGGCGTGGCGCTCCAGAAGACGCCGGGGTCGGAGACGACGAACATCACCTGGAACTCGAACCCGCGCAAGCTGAAGAACCGCGAGCTGCTCGACCCGCGCGTGAAGCGGGCGCTCTCGATGTGCGTGAACCGCAAGCAGATCCTGAACGTCGTCTTCGAGGGCCACGCGACGCTCGTCGAGAGCCTCGTCGGCCACATCTCGTCGCTCGAGAACCCGAATCTCGGCCCGCTGAAGTACGACTGCAAGGCGGCGAACGCCATGCTCGACAAGCTCGGCTACAAGAAGGGCGCCAACGGCATCCGGATCGCTCCGGCGACGACGGGCAAGTACGCGCAGCCGGCGCACCCGATGCAGTACGACGTCCTCACGCCGACCTCGACCGACTTCAACGTCAACCGCGAGTTCCAGATCGTCCAGCAGGGCTTCAAGGCCGCGGGCGTGAAGGTGACGCAGCAGGTCGGCGGCGACTCGACGGCGTCGTACGCGCTCGAGACCGACACCAAGTGCGACGCGGCGAAGAGCGTGGGCTACAGCAAGTTCGACATCGCGATGTGGGACTGGGCCGGCTACGTCGATCCGGACTTCATGCTCTCCGTCGTCACGAAGGGCCAGTGGTGCTCGTGGAGCGACACGGGCTGGGACAACCCCGCCTACGACAAGCTCTACACGCTGCAGGGCACGACGGTCGACCCGGCGAAGCGCAGGGCCATCGTCTGGAAGATGCAGAAGATGGTCTACGACAACATGGTCTACACCCAGCTCGCGAACGAGCAGCTGGTGGACGCCCACTCGACGAAGTGGACGGGCTTCCACATCGAGCTCGGCGCCTACTCGAAGCAGTACTACACGAGTCCGCACAAGGCGTAATGCACCATCGACGAGGACGGTCGCGGCGGCGCGCTGACACCACGTGAGCGGCACCGACTACGTCGTCAAGCGGGTGTTCTTCGCCCTCGCGACCGTCCTCGTCGCGATCACGCTCAACTTCGTCCTCTTCCGGACGCTCTCCGGCGACGCCGTCTCCGCGCTGCGCTGCCGCCAGTGCACGCCGCAGTTCAAGGCCTACCAGCGCCAGCAGCTGGGCCTCGACCAGTCGAAGTGGGAGCAGTACTGGCTCTATCTCGACCATCTCGCCCACGGCGACATGGGGCGTTCGCTGCGGACGCAGGAGCCGGTCTGGTCGGCGATCTGGTCGCCGTTGAAGAACACGATGCCGATGATCGCGCTCGGCACCTTCTTCTCGATCCTGCTCGGGATCGTCACCGGGGTGGCGTCCGCCTGGCGGCGGGGCACCGGAACCGACCGGGCCGGGCTCTGGGGGAGCCTCGCGTTCTACTCGATGCCGCCGCAGTGGCTCGGGCTGATGATCGTCCTCTTCGTCGCGAGCAGGGTCGGCCTGCCGACGTCCGGGATCAAGGATCCGACGCTCGGGATCCTCGGCAACGCGTCCACCTGGACCGTCTTCGTCGACCGGCTGAGACACATGGTCCTGCCCTCGCTCACGCTCGGGCTCGTGCTCTACGGCGAGTACACGCTGATCGTGCGCTCCGCGATGCTCGAGACGCTCGGTGAGGACTACGTGCTGACGGCTCGTGCGAAGGGGCTCTCCAACTGGGCGACCGTCTGGAAGCACGGCCTGCGCAACGCGATGCTGCCGGTGATCACGCTCGTCGCGCTCTCGCTCGGCTTCATCATCGGCGGCGCGATCACGATCGAGTACGTCTTCTCGTATCCGGGGATCGGCCTGCAGATCGTCGAGTCGATCGACCAGCGCGACTATCCGATCCTGCAGGGGGCGTTCCTGCTGCTCACCTTCTCGGTGATCTTCTTCAACCTCGTCGCCGACCTCCTCTACTTCAAGCTCGACCCGCGGGTGACGGAGTGACGGCCGTCGACGTCCCCCGCGTCCCGCCGCGCCCGTCGCGGCTGCGGCGGCTGCGGGAGAGCCCGGTGCTCTCGAGCAAGCAGTCGCTCGTGGGGCTCGCCGTCCTCGCCCTGTTCGTGCTCGTGGCCCTGATCGGGCCGCTCTTCATCCACGGCGACGTGCGGGCGAAGGTCGGCCCCGTGTTCGCGCCTCCGAGCTCGCGCTTCTGGCTCGGCACCGACGGCGGCGGCTCGGACATGGTCGGCCTGCTCGTGATGGGCGCGCGCGTCTCGCTCCTCGTCGGCTTCGCGAGCGCGGCCGTCTCGGTGCTGATCGGCGGCGCGGTCGGCCTGCTGTCCGGCTTCTTCGGCGGCAAGGTCGACATCGTCCTGATGCGGATCACCGACTACGTCCTCGTGCTCCCGGACATCCCGCTGATGATCGTCGTCGCCGCGCTCTTCGGCCGCAGCCTGACGAACATCATCCTGATCATCGGCGCGATCTACTGGACGTCCACGGCGCGGCTGCTGCGCGCCCAGGTGAAGAGCGTGCGCGAGCGCGTCTACGTCCAGCGGGCGCGCGCGCTCGGCGCCGGCAACGCGCGGCTGATCTTCCGGCACGTCCTGCCGCAGGTGACGCCGCTCCTGGTCGCGAACACCGTCCTGTTCATCGCGTACGCGATCTTCGCCGAGACGTTCATCACCTTCCTCGGCCTCGGCGACCCGAGCATCGTCTCCTGGGGCCGGCTGATCGAGAACGCGTTCACGGACGACGCGATCCTCAACAACGCGTGGTGGGCGATCGTGCCGCCGGGCCTCGCGGTGACGGTCGTCGTGCTCGCCTGCACGATGACCGGCCAGGCGATGGAGGACGCGCTCAACCCGCGCCTCCGCTCCGGCTATCTCTCCGTGCTGCGCTTCAGGCTGCGGCCCGTGCCGGAACGGGAGCTCCCTTGAGCCGCCTGCTCGAGGTGGAGGACCTCCACGTCTGGTTCGACCTGCCGCGCGGGCGCGAGCTGCACGCCGTGCAGGGCGTCTCGTTCGGGGTCGACCGCGGCGAGCGGCTCGGGCTCGTCGGCGAGTCGGGCAGCGGCAAGACGACGACGATCCTCGCACTGATGGGGCTGCTGCCGCCGACGGCGAGCGTCGCCGGGCGGGTGCTGCTCGAGGGCGAGGACGTGCTCGCGCGCGGCGAGCAGACCGTGGCGCCGCACCGCTGGAACGATGTGGCGATGGTCTTCCAGGGCGCGATGAACGCCTTCAACCCGGTCCGGCGCGTCGGCGACCAGCTGGTCGAGCCGATGGAGCTGCACGGCGTGGCGAGCGGCGCCGCGGCCGAGCGGCGCGCGGGCGAGCTGCTGGAGCGGGTCGGCATCCCGGCCGCGCGGGCGCGGAGCTTCCCGCACGAGTTCTCGGGCGGGATGCGCCAGCGCGCGGCGATCGCGATGGCCCTCGCGTGCTCCCCCAAGCTCCTGCTGGCCGACGAGCCGACGACGGCGCTCGACGTGATGGTGCAGGCGCAGATCCTCGAGCTGCTGATCGCGCTCGCCGACGACCTCGGGCTGGCGTTGATCCTCGTCACCCACGACCTGCCGGTCGTCGCCCAGACCTGCACCGCTGCCGCAGTGATGTACGCCGGCGAGATCGTCGAGACCGGCCCGATGGACGCGCTCTACCACGCGCCGCGCCACCCGTACACGCGCCTGCTCTTCGCCGCGACGCCCGACCTCGAGTCCCGTGACGTCGTCGTCTCGATCCCCGGCAACCCGCCCCGGCTCGACGAGCCGCTCGTCGGCTGCCCCTTCCGGCCGCGCTGCGACTCGGCGATCGAGCGCTGCGTCGCCGTTCAGCCGCCGCTGCAGCGGGTCGGGGACGGGCACGAGGCGGCCTGCCACCTCGCGACGCAGGTGCCGGCGTGAGCGCGAACGGAGGCTCGAGCGGGCCGCTGCTCGAGGTGGAGGGCCTCGTCGTCCGCTACCCCGTGCACCGCGGGCTCGCGGGCACGCTGCTTCGGAAGCCGAAGCAGCATGTGCACGCCGTCTCCGGGGTCTCGTTCACGGTCGCGCGCGGCGAGATGGTCGCGCTCGTCGGCGAGTCCGGCTGTGGGAAGACGACGACCGCGCAGGCGGTGCTCCGGCTCGTGCAGCCGGAGGGAGGGAACGTCCGCTTCGACGGGATCGACGTCACCGGCCTCGGCGCGCGCGACCTGCGGCGGCTGCGGCGGCGGATGCAGATCATCTACCAGGATCCATACGAGTCGCTCGACCCCCGCTTCCGGGTCGAGACGACGGTGGCCGAGGCGCTCGTCGTCCACCGCGAGGGCACGCGCGAGGAGCGGCGCGGGCGGGTCGTCGCCGCGCTCGAGCTCGCCGGGCTCTCGCCCGCCGAGCTCTACCTCGACCGCTACCCGCACGAGCTCTCGGGCGGGCAGCGGCAGCGCGTCGCGATCGCGGCGAGCCTCGCACTCGGGCCCGACCTGCTCGTCGCCGACGAGCCGGTCTCGATGCTCGACGTCTCGGTGCGGGCGGGGATCCTGACGATCCTCGACGAGCTTCGCGACCGTGGGCTGGCGGTGCTGATGATCACGCACGACCTCTCGACGGCGGCCCGCTTCGCCGACCGGATCTGCGTCATGTACCTCGGTCGCGTCGTCGAAGAGGGCCCGGCGGCGCAGGTGATCGAGGACGCGCGGCACCCGTACACGAAGGCGCTGCTCTCGGTCGTCCCGCGCCGCGACCCGCGCCGCCGCGTGCAGCCGCAGATCCTCCGCGGCGAGACTCCGAACCCGATCGAGGTGCCGTCCGGCTGCCGCTTCCACCCGCGCTGCCCGAGCGTGGTCGCGGAGTGCCACACGACCGACCCCGAGCTGCGCGCCCCCGCCGGCGCGACCGCGGCGGGCCACCGAGCCGCCTGCCTCCTCGCCTACCGCTGACCCTTCCGTCACGCTCCTGTGACGGTGCTTCGGCTTGCCGAAGCACCGGGTCGCGGAAGCACCGGGTCGCGCATCCCGAGCTGCGCTCCCCGCCGGCGCGGCGGCGGGCCACCGAGTCGAATCCATCCTCGCCCACCGTTGACCCTTCCGTCACGCTCCTGTGACGGTGCTTCGGCTTGCCGAAGCACCAGGGTCGGGTCAGGCCAGGACGCGGACGACGCCGTCCGCGATCTCGACCCGGTAGACCGCGGCCCGCAGGGACGGGTCGTCGAGGCAGCGGCCGCTCGCGAGGTCGAACTCCCAGCCGTGCCACGGACAGCGGAGCACACGCTCGCCCGCGAGCGCGTACGCGCCGGGCGTTCCCGACTCGCGCTCCCGCAGCCGGCCGAGGCAGAGCGGCGCGCCGCTATGGGGGCAGCGGTTGCGGAAGCCGTGCGCGACGCCCGCCGCCTCGTCCCAGATCACGCCGACCTCGCGGCCGCCGACGCGTGTGACGAGGCGGCCCGCGGTGCGCAGCTCGTCGAGCGAGCCGACCACGACCCACTCGCCGCGCTCCGCCCCCGGCTCGCCTGCGTCGAGCCCGCGGCCCGCGCTCACGCCGCCGCGAGCCCGAGCCGCGCGCCGTAGAGCGCGGCCGCGTTCCCGTGCAGCACGGGCTCGCGCCACGCCTCCGGCAGCCGCCGCAGCATGAAGGCCGGGTCGTCGAAGTCCCAGTGCGGGTAGTCGGAGGCGAAGAGCAGGATCTCCGGCGCGCCGACGGCCTCCAGCATCTCGAAGAGCAGCTCGTCGCGGCCGTCGGTGTGCTCGAGCGGCTGCGTCGTGAAGCGGACATGCTCGCGCGCGACCTCGCTCGGGCGGCGGTCGAGCCACGGGACCTCGCCCCGCAGCGCCCGCCAGTTCGTGTCCAGCCGCCAGAGGATCCCCGGCAGCCAGGCGATGCCGCCCTCGAGCAGGACGACCCGGAGCCCCGGCAGCCGCTCGAACGTGCCGTGGCAGAGCAGCGAGACGAGGTGCGCCATCTGCGAGCCCGCCGACCCCAGCGTGTGCCACTCGATGTAGAAGGAGCCGGGGCCTGCGCCGCCGGGCGCCGCCGCGATGCCCATCCCCTCGCCGCCGGTGTGGATCGCGACCGGCAGCCCGCACTCGGCCGCCGCCTCGAAGACGGGCAGGTAGCGAGGCTCGCCGTACGGGCGCTCGGCGCCGCCGCAGAGCAGCACCTGGACGAAGCGCTCGTCCTCGGCGCAGCGCCGGATCTCGTCGGCGGCGGCTCGCGGGTCCTGAGCAGGGCAGACGATCGAGGCGCGCAGGCGCGGGTCGGCGTCGAGCCAGCGCTCGCGCAGCCAGTCGTTGTGGGCGCGGGCGAGCGCGTCGGCGCGGTACGCGCTCGGCATCAGCGAGACGAGGATCGCGTCGTCGGCGTTCAGCACGCCGATCTCCGTGCCGGTCGGGTCGAGCAGGTCGCGTGCGACGGCGGCCGCGTCGGCGCCCGGCGGCCGCCCGGGCTCGACCACGTCCTCGCGGAACCACGAGGTCGGGTGCGCCCACGAGTAGCCGGGCAGTCCGTAGTACGCCTGGCCGCGGAACCACTCCCGCTGCGCCGGCTCGACGAAGGCGATCAGCTCCTCGGGGTCGGCGATCTGCGGGTGGACGTCGCAGTCGATCACGGGACGATCCTAGACCTGGTCACGCGGGAAGTCGTGCTCCCAGCGCCGGTGGAAGACCTGCTCGCCGCGCTCGTAGGCGGTCAGCTCGCTCGTCACGTGGAAGGCCTCGGCGTCGGCGCGCATCGATGCCGCGACCTCGGCCCGGCCGCTCCAGTCGCCGCGGGCGATGCCGGTGGTCGCGTGGAAGGCGACCTCCGCCGAGAGCGGGTCGCCCTCGACGATCGAGTACGCGCTCCGGTTCGCGTCCTCCGAGACGAGGTCGATCGGGACGAAGCGGACGGTGCCGCCGACGTCGTAGTCGAAGACCTGCTCGAGCCGTCCGCTCGCGAAGTCGCGCCGCAAGGAGCGGCCGTCGGGCGCGGCCTCGTCCTGCTCCTTCTCGAGCGGCGGCGTGTGCTCCGGCTCGGCGAACGCCGGCAGATCCGCGTCCTCGGGCCGCGGCGGCCGCACCGGCAGCTCGAGCGCGCCGCCGTGCAGGGTCAGCGTCACCGGCTCGGGCGAGGGCCAGGCCCAGGGCCAGTACGTGGAGGAGACGGCGACGCGCAGCCGATGCCCCGCGGGGACGGCGTACGCGATCGAGTCCAGCTCCACGCGCACCCGGTAGCGGCGGCCGGGCTCGAGCGGCTCCGGGTGCTCGTGCGAGTCGCGGTGCGTGAGGTTGAGCAGGCCTCGCGTGACGAGCGCCGAGGCGCCGTCGGGGAAGACGTCGCACAGCCGGACGCAGACGAGCGCCTGCGGCCGGTCGACCTCGAGATCGAGCTCCACCGCCGGGAAGCCGAGCATCTCGGTCTCCTCGGCGAGCGGTGCGAGGTCGATGCAGGCGGCCCGCGCGTCGTCGGGCCGCTGGTCGCCGGCGAGGTCGGCCGGCTGGCCCTCGGCGCACCAGACGCCGGCCTCCGTCCCGAGGGTCTGCGAGGGCCGGTGCACGAGCGGCGCGGAGACCTCCAGCGGCAGCCGCGACGGGCTCCAGCCGCGGCGACGGCCACGCCTCCTCGGCCGCCCAGCGGCCGGGGCGCACCTCGTAGCTCGGCCGGGGCTCGACCGACTCGAGCACGTAGGCGCGGAGCATCGGCTCGTCCATGATCCCCGTCTCGCGCCCCTTGAGCCAGTGGTCCCACCAGCGGACGCACTCCTGCAGCCAGCCGATGCTCGGGCCGGGCGCGGCGTCGTCGGGGAAGGCGTGCGCCCACGGCCCGATCAGCCCCTTGCGCGGGCCGGAGAGCCCGGCGAGCAGTCGCATGACGGCGTTCGTGTACCCGTCGGCCCAGCCGCCGACCGCGTACACCGGAACCGCGATCGCGGCGTAGTCCTCGCAGACCGAGCCGTGCCTCCAGTAGGCGTCCCGGCGCTGGTGGGCGAGCCAGTGCTCGATGTAGGGCGGCGTGCGCTCGAGCCGGTCGAGCCAGACCTCGCGCCAGGTGTCGGGGAGCAGCGCCGGGTCGGGAGGGCGCGCGTTCCAGGTCAGCATCGACGAGGCCCAGTGGAGCATGTCGGTCGCGAGCACGCAGCCGCCGCGGTAGTGGACGTCGTCGGCGTAGCGGTCGTCGGTCGAGCAGAGGGTCATGATCGCCCTCAGCGCCGGCGGGCGCATGCGCTGCGACCTGGAGCGCGTTGAAGCCGCCCCACGAGATGCCGGTCATCCCGACCGCGCCCGAGCACCACGGCCGCTCGGCGAGCCAGGCGATCACCTCGAGCGCGTCGTCCAGCTCCTGCCGCGTGTACTCGTCCTCGAGGATCCCGTCCGACTCGCCGCTGCCGCGGATGTCGACGCGGACGGTCGCGTAGCCGTGCCCGGCGACGTAGGGCTGACGGTCGAGGTCGCGTGCGACCGTGCCGTCGTGCTTGCGGTAGGGGAGATACTCGAGGATCGCCGGCACGGGGTCGGCCTCCGCGTCCTCGGGCAGCCAGATCCGGGCGGAGAGCCGCGTCCCGTCGGCCAGCTCGATCCACGTGTGCTCGATCTCGCGGACGGGCCGGGGCAGCTCGTCCCAGGCGATCACCCTCACGCGGCCCCGCTCAGAGCTCCCCGCCGCCGTGGCGGGACGCGATGCAGTCGATCGCCCAGCCCTTGGCGGCCAGCACCACCTGCTCCGCGAGCACGTCGGGATCGCCGGCCGCCTGCTCGCACGGCACCTCGATCACGACCTGGTGCAGCGCCGCCTCGACCGAGCCGCCGAACTCGTGCCGCTCCTCGGAGACGACCGAGAAGGAGGGGACCAGCCCGCGCAGCGCTCGCGCCAGATCGTCGATCTCGGCCGGCGTCGCGTGACGGCCGGCGAAGACGCCGAAGTTGACCCGCACCTCGAGCGCGGGCTCGTCGTGCTCGCGCACGCGCAGGACGATCTGCGGCTCCTCCATCAGCGACCCCATCCTGTTGCCGTCATCCCCATCCGCCGCAACGGGCTAACCCTCGCGCGGTTCCCAGCGGAAGCGGAAGTACGCCACCGCGAGCCCGATCGCGCCCCAGCCGGCGAGCACCCCGATCGCGCCCGGCTGCGACCAGACGGCGTGATGGTGGAGGTAGACGGCGTTGGAGAGGTCGACGAGGTACTTGAGCGGCAGCACGTCGCCGATCGCGCGGAGGAACCGCGGGTAGTGCTGGGTCGGGCCGAACGCGCCGGTGAGGAACGCCATCGGCAGCACGATCAGGTTCACGATCGCCGACGAGCCCTCCGCCGAGCGGACGAGCCCGGACAGGCCGACGCCGAGCGCGGCGAAGCAGAGCCCGCCGATTGCGACCAGCAGCGCGATCGAGCCGACACGGCTCGGGGAGCGGCGTGCCGAAGACGGCTCGGCCGAGCAGGAACAGCGCCACGGTCTCGATCGCGAAGACGATCAGCGTCGAGCCGAGCAGCGCCGCGACGAAGGTGGCGGGAGGCAGGGGCGTCGCTCGCAGCCGCTTCAGGAGCGACTGCTCGCGCCGGATCACGAGCGTGATCGCGAGGCCCGCGAACGCGACCATCGTGCAGCCGTAGGCGAGGAGCGCCGCCAGCAGCGCCTGCGCCGCCGGGACGCCGTAGATACGGCCCGAGTAGACCGACCCGAGCAGGACGAAGAGGAGCAGCGGGAAGATGAACGTGAAGACGGCCGACTCGCGCGAGCGCCAGTAGAGCCGCTGCTCGGTTCGCAGCTGGTGGAGGAAGAGCCTCACGCCGGCTGCTCCTCCTGCACGAGGTCGAGGTAGACGTCCTCGAGCGTCGGCCGGCGCACCTCGAGCGACTCGAGCTGCTCGCCGCGCGCGAGCGCCTCGCCCGTGAGCTCGTTGAGGACGCGCGTCGGCTCGGCCGTGCTGATGAGCACGTCCTCGCCGTCGCGGCGGAAGCGGATCTCCACCTCGAGGTCGGTGGTCGTCAGCTCGCGCGGCGTGCCGACGCGGACGATCACGCCCCGGCGCAGCACGGCGACACGGTCGGCGAGCTGCTCCGCCTCGTCGAGGTAGTGGGTCGTGAGCAGCACCGTCTTGCCGAGCGAGCGGAGCGCCCGGATCATCTCCCACGCCGCGCGGCGCGCCGCCGGGTCGAACCCCGTCGTCGGCTCGTCGAGGAAGATCAGGTCGGGGTCGCCGACGAGGGCGACGCCGAGGTCGAGCCGCCGCTTCTGGCCGCCCGAGAGCGTCTTCAGCCGGGCGTCCCGCTTCTCGGCGAGGCCGACGAGCTCGATCACCCCGTCGACGTCGCGGGGTCGCTCGTAGTAGCCGGCGAACACGGCGTGCGTCTCGCGCACGGTCAGGTTCGGCCAGAGCTGGGAGGCCTGGAGCACGACGCCGATCCGCTGGCGGAAGTCCGGGCCCGGGCGCTGCGGATCGTGGCCGAGGACGCGCACCTCACCGGCGTCGCGGGTGCGGTAGCCCTCGAGGATCTCGACGGTCGTCGTCTTGCCGGCGCCGTTCGGGCCGAGCAGGCCGAAGACCTCGCCCTCCTCGATCTCGAAGTCGATGCCCTGCACGGCCTCGAAGCTGCCGTACGACTTCCGCAGGCCGTGGACCGAGATCGCGGTCACGCGGCCGCCTCCAGCTCGCCCGGCGCGGCCTCGGCGTGACGGACGATCAGGCGGCGCATCGCAGCCAGGATAGACGGGCCCGCCCGCGCGCAGGGCGGGTACGCTCGCGGGGTGGGCAGGTCGGGTCTCGCCGGCCCCGCGGCGGGGGTTGCGGCTTTCGCGGCGACCGCCGGTCTCGTCTTCGACGCGGGCGGCTTCCACGCGGTCTCGTGGAATCGCGCGCTGGTCCTGCTGGCGGTGGCGGCGCTCGGCCTGCTCCTCCTCGCGCGCGTCGAGCGCCCCGGGCGGCCGGTGCTCGCGACGGCCGGAGCCCTCGGCCTGCTGACGGCGTGGACGGCGGCGTCCTGGCTCTGGTCGCTGGCGCCGCCCGCGGCCCTCGACGAGGCGCAGCGGGTCGCGGTCTACTTCGCCGCGGCCGCGGTGGTCGCGGTGGCGGGGCGGAGGGCGCCGCTGCCGTGGCTCGCCGGCGGCGTCGCGGCAGGGATCGTCCCTGCGTCGTGCTGGAACCTCGCGCTGCGGCTCGCGCCGGACTGGGCGGGACGGCCGCGCTCGAACGCCGACATCGGCTCGCTCGCCGACCCGGTCGGCTACGCCAACGGCCTCGCGCTGCTCGACGTGGTCGCGATCGTGCTCCTGCTCGGCTTCGCGGTCGCCGGCCGTCCCGCGCCGGCTGCGCCCGCTCGCCGCTGCGCTTCTCGTCCCCGTCGCGGCCGACCTCGCCCCGCTCCAGAGCAGCGGCGCGCTCGCCGCCCTCGCGGCGGCGCATGCTCGTCTACCTGCTCGCCGTCGGAGGGCAGGACGCCTGGCGGGCGGCCCTGCTCGCGGTGCTGCCCGCGCTCGGCGCAGCGGCGGTCGCGCGAGAGAGCGCGGTGGTCTCGCCGAAGTCCTGGGATCTGCTCGCCGCGGCGGGGCCCGGGCATCGTCTCCTCGCGGGGCTCGCGGCGCTCACGGCCGCGCAACTCGGGCTCGCCGCGCTCGCCACGTCGCGCCTCCCGGCTCTGCCGCTGCTCTCGCGGCGCGTGGTCTTCGCCGCCGCCGGGCTTCTCGTCGCGGCCGGTCTCGCCGCAGCGCCGTTCGCGCTTCGCGGCCACGACCGGTTCCACTACTGGCGGGTCGCGGGAGGGGAGATCGGCGGCCCACCCTCTGCTGGGGGGAGGAGCGGGCACCTACGTCGACTGGTGGGTGCGCACGCGCGTCGTCGCGCTCTCGACCCGGGAGGCGCACTCGCTCTACCTGGAGACGCTCGCGGAGCTCGGGCCGCTCGGGCTCTGCCTGCTCGGGGTCGCGCTCGGGGCGCCGTTGCTCGCCGCGTTGCGGCTGCGGCGGACGCCGTGGGGGCCGCCGGTGCTCGCGGCGCTCGTCGCCTACGACGTCCACGCCGCCGTCGACTTCGACTGGGAGCTCGCCGGAGTCACGCTGCCCGTCGTCCTGCTCGGCGCCGGCGCCGCGGTCGCCGCCTCACCGCGGGCCGTCGCTCTCGCTCCGCGCGTGCGTGCAGCAGCGACCCTGGGGGCGGCGGCGCTGGCCGCGGCCGGGATGCTCGCCTTCGCGGGCAGCAGCGCGCTCGCGCGCGCCGGTGACAGCGCCGCCGCGGGACGGTACGAGGCTGCCGTCGCGAGCGCCCGGCGCGCGCTCCGCTTCGCTCCGTGGTCGGCGGAGGCCTGGCGCGTGATCGGGCGGGCGCGCCTGGCGGAAGGGGACCGCGCGGGCGCGCGGGCGGCGTTCCGCTCGGCGCTCGACCTCGATCCGGCGGACTGGCAGACGTGGGCGCAGCTCGCGGACGCGAGCGCGGGAGAGCCGCGCCGCGCCGCCCTCGCGGAGGCGGCGCGGCTCAACCCGCTCTGGGCGTCCGGCTAGGAGCCGACGCGCATGTAGATCTGCGAGAGCCGACGCGTCGACGTGCCCGCGAGGACGTCCTGGCCCTCGACGCGGGCGCGGACGAACATCAACAGCGCTGCCTTGCGCGGGATGTTCGCGCTCGGCGCGATCGTCAGAGTCGCCCAGCCGTCCTGGGCGGTGCGCACCTCGACTCCGCCCTTCACCCAGATGTACGGGATCCCGAGCGCGTAGACGAGCGCGTCGCGCACGGAGTAGCCCCGCGTGTCGGACACGTGGAAGCGGGCGAGGAACGGCGAGCGGCTGTGCAGCACGCGCGGCTGGTACTGGACGCCGTCGATCACGAGCCGCGCCGGGAGCGTGACGCTCGAGGCCGGGATCGACGTCTTGCCGTTCGGGAGCTTGATCGCGCCCGCCGGACCGGGGCTGCCGACGACCGCGGTCTGACCCGAGGTCGCCGACGCAGCGCCCTGGGCGTTCGTCGCCGTGACGACCACGCGCAGCGTGTGGTTGACGTCGTCGTTGCCGACGTGGTAGGTCGTCGCGTTCGCCCCGGAGAGCGTGGCGCAGCCGTTCCCGCCCGTGTCGCAGCGGAGCCACTGGTAGGCGTAGGTGGGCGTCGACTGGTACGACCAGCCGCCGGTCGTGGCGGTCAGCGTCTGCCCGACCTGCGCCGTCCCCTGGACGGCGGGCGCCCCCGTCGACGTCGGTGCGTAGTTCGCCTGTGCCGCAGACCCGCTCGCGAAACCGCTTCCCGCGAACAGGGTCACTGCGGCGACGAGCGCGGACAATGTGGTCGCGGCTACGAGGAGCCGCGGCAGGATTCTGCGTGTCATTGGTCCCCCTTGGGATCTCAACGATCGATTGAGGACTACTTTGCCGAACCGTCGGAGACCCCTCCGGAACCTTTACCGCCCGCTTACAGGACCGAACATGCGTTCGCTGGGAGCTAGAGTCGCCGGATGCCGTCGTTTCGCTACGTCGTCTGCGACGTCTTCACCGATGTGCCGCTCGCCGGCAACCAGCTCGCCGTCTTCACCGACGCGCGTGAGATCCCGGAAGAGCTCCTGCAGCCGCTCGCACGCGAGATGAGCTTCTCCGAGACGACGTTCGTCTATCCGCCCGAGGCGGGCGGGCACGTGCGGATGCGGATCTTCACGCCGGGGCGCGAGGTGCCGTTCGCCGGGCACCCGACGCTCGGGACGGCCTTCGTCCTCGCCGCGCCCCTCCAGCTCGGCGAGATCCGGATCGAGACCGGTCGCGGTGTCGTGCCGGTGCGGCTCGAGCGCGAGGGCGCGCGGATCTCCTTCGGCTGGATGGAGCAGCCGCTCCCCGAGGTCGAGTCGTTCGGGGCGGCCGACGAGCTGCTCGACGCGCTCGGCGTCCGGTCGGGACTGCCCGTCGAGTGCTACGACAACGGCATCCCGCACGTGTACGTCGCGCTCGGCTCGCAGGCGGAGGTCGCGGCGCTGCGGCCCGACCCGGCCCGCCTGCAGGCGTTCGGGGAGGTCTCCGTCAACTGCTTCGCCGGCGAGGGCGTCCAGTGGAAGACCCGTATGTTCGCGCCCGGGCACGGCGTCGCCGAGGATCCGGCGACGGGGTCCGCGGCCGGGCCGCTCGCCCTCCACCTCGCCCGTCACGGCTGGATCGGCTGGGGCGAGGAGATCGAGATCTCGCAGGGTGTCGAGGTCGGGCGCCCCTCGACGCTGTACGCCCGTGTCGTGGGCTCGCCCGGGTCGGTCGAGCGGATCGAGGTCGGCGGCTCGGCGGTGGTCGTCGCCCGCGGCGAGTTCCGGCTCTAGCCAGGTCGCGAGGTCGCGCGCCTGGCTCTCCCGGCCACGTCCGGTGCCTGGCACCGGACGTGGCCTCGCGGGACAGGGCGGCCGCGCGCTCCGGGCGTGGCATGTCCGTCGTGGACGCGTCTCGTGCCTGGCAGCGGACGAGTCCGAAACGGACACCGAAGCCTGAGGTCGTCAGTCGATCCAGGCCACGGACTGGACGTCCGGCAGCTCGAACGGGAGCGAGCGCCAGAAGAGGCCGCCGTCCGTCGAGACGTAGAGCCGGTTCCGCCCCGCGTAGAGCATCCGGTCCGGATCCGTCTCGGCGACCGCCACCGCGAAGCCCGGCGGCAGGCCACCGCCCGCCTCGCGCCAGGTCGAGCCGCCGTCGTTCGAGAGCAGGAGCGGCGGCCGGCGCTCGACGACCGCGATCACCGTCGAGCCCGACCGGGCGGCCGTGACGACGCGCGGCAGTGCGATCCGCGGGCGCTCCGTCTCCGGCACCTCCGTCCCCTCGCCGAGCAGCGAGTCGTCCTCGAGGTCGACGAGGAACACGCCCGCGACCGTCCCCACCGCCGCGATCACCGCGACGCCCCCGCGAGCAGCGACGCCACGAGCGCGGTCGCGCGCCGCGCCGCGGACACCGGTGCGTGCCCCGCCGCGCGTGCGCCGAGGTACGCGATCGAGAAGGCGTCGCCCGCGCCGGTCGGGTCGCCCTCGACCGGATGAGCGCGCACCCGCTCCGCCGTTCCGTGCGCGAGCACCAGTGACCCGCGCAAGCCGAACGTGACCACGACCTCGGGCACCCCGAGCGAGCGCAGCTCCTCGAGATCCGCGTCGCCGCCGATCGCGCGCGCCTCCTCCTCCGCCAGCTTGAGGATCGCGACGTGGCGGAGTGGTTCGCGGTCGAACTCCCCGTCGAGGCCGAGCGGCCCCAGCCGCCGTGCCCGAACGAGGCCCTGGCCGTCGAGCAGGAGCCGTCGTCCGCGCGCCAGCCGCTCGAGCGTCTCCGGCGGCACGTCCCCGCGCAGCAGCGGTGCGACGTGCACCCATTCGGCCCGGCGCAGGGCGGCCTCGGGCGCGTCCTCCTCCCGCCACGGCTCGCCGATCGCCTCGACCCGCATCTCGCGCCGGCCGTCCGCGTCGTAGGAGAAGGAGAAGGCCGTCGTCTCGCCGCCGGTCGCCACCGTGACCGGCAGCCCGAGCGTCGCGAGCCGGCGCTGGTAGGCGGCCCGCTCCGGCTCCCCGCACTTGACGACGACGAGCGCGTCCTGGTGGAGCGCGCGCAGCGCCCGGCCGGCGTGCCAGGGGCCGCCGCCGATCCGCGGCGGGCCGCCGTCGACGACGTCGCACGCGAGGTGGCCGATCACGCCGAGCGGCCGCATCCCGGCAGCGTACGGCTACTCCACGGCGGGCGCGGGCCGGACGGCCACGCCGAACCCGAGCCCGAGGAGGAGCGAGAGCCCGAAGCTCGGCAGCGAGCCGCCGATCGCGCCGAGCCCGGGGTGCGTGTGCGCGACGAGGCTCGTCCACCAGCCCGGCCCGGCCGGCGAGAGCCACTGGTAGAGCACGAACCCCGCCAGCCAGGCGCCGAGCTGGGCCGGCCGGAATGCGGGAGCGCCGAACACGTCCCGTTCGCCGTACCGCGCGCCGGCGAGCAGCCAGTCGGCGAGCAGCACCCCGAACAGGGGCACGAAGAACGACCCGAGCAGGAGCAGGAAGCCGGCGTACTGGACGAGGTCGATCGCGAACGCGCCGCCTGCCGCGACCGCGCCGACGGCGAGGATCAGCAGCCGCTGCGGCAGCCCCGGCAGCACGTTCTGGAGCGAGACGGCGGCCGAGTAGACGTTCGCGAACGGCTCCTTCGTCTCGTCGACGCCGAGCGCGAGCAGCGCGACCGCCGCGCCCGCGCCGCCGGCGGCGATCGCGGTCAGGAGCGACGGCGCGTCGGCGAGCCCGCGCGTCAGCAGCAGGATCGCGCCGAGCCCGTAGAGCCAGACGTTCGGGACGAGGTAGCCGAGCGTCGTCCCCCAGAAGGCTCCCGAGCGGCCGCGCGAGAAGCGGGTGTAGTCGGCGGCGAGCGGCAGCCACGAGACCGGCATCGCCACCATCAGGTCGACGCCCTGCCAGAAGCTCGGGAAGCCGCCCTTCCCGGGCTGCGACCACAGCGCCCCGAGGTGGGCGCCGTGGAGGCTCCACCAGGTCAGGTACGCGAGCGAGGCGAGCACGACCCAGAGCGCGAAGCGCCTGACCCATTCGCGCACGAACCCGATCGGCCCGACGAGCGCGAGGGCCGTCGCGGCCGCGGCGGCCGCGAGCTTCCACACCCAGAGCGCGTGGAAGCCGAAGACGCGCTGCGAGAGGGCGGAGGCCGCGGTCGCGATCACGAGCACCTCGAAGATCGTCCAGCCGAGGTTCTGCAGCACGTTCAACGCCGTCGGCGCCCAGGAGCCGGCGCGGCCGAGCGGCGCACGCAGCAGCACCATCGCCGGCACGCCCGCGTCCGCTCCGATCAGCGCCGCGAGCCCGAGCAGGACGTTGCCGAAGACGCCGCCGACGAGGATCGCGAGCAGCGCCTGCTTCAGCGAGAGCGCCGGCACGAGCACCGTCCCGGCGACGAGCACGAGCAGACTCAGCCCGAGGCTGCCCCAGAGCATCGTGGTGTCGAGGGCGCCCAGCGTCCGCAGCCGCTCGGGGACCGGCGTGATGCCCCAGCTCGGCGTCCGCTCCTCGGCCATCGTCCTCCCTTCGCCGGCATTACCCGGATCAGGTTCGGCGGGTGTGATCTCAGCCGCGCCCCCTGCGCGGCACCCCGGCGCGGAACAGTGTAGGCGCTCGCCCGCTGCCACTCGACGCCGGCGTTGCCGGAGGGGATGGGCTCCCGGGGCTCAGTCCGCGAGCAGGCGGCGGATGACGTACGGGAGGATGCCGCCGTGGCGGAGATACTCGCGCTCGCGCGGGGTGTCGAGCCGGACGCGGGCGCGGAACTCCTTGTCGTCTGCGCGGACGGTGACCTCGTCGGCCTCGCCGTTCTCGACGCCGAGGATCGCGAACTCCTCCCTCCCGGTGAGGCCGAGCGACTCGCGGCTCTCTCCCGCGCGGAACTGGAGCGGCAGGATCCCCATCATCAGCAGGTTCGAGCGGTGGATCCGCTCGTACGACTCGGCGACGACCGCGCGGACGCCGAGCAGGTTCGGCCCCTTCGCCGCCCAGTCGCGCGACGAGCCGGAGCCGTACTCCTTGCCCGCGAGCACGATCGTCGGCACGCCTTCGTCGCGGTAGCGCATCGCGACGTCGAAGATCGAGCCCTCCTCGCCGTCGGGGAGGTGCACCGTCCACGTGCCCTCGCTGCCGGGGACGAGCTGGTTCCTGAGGCGCACGTTGGCGAAGGTGCCGCGCATCATCACCTCGTGGTTGCCGCGGCGTGAGCCGTACGAGTTGAACTCGCGCCGCTCGACGCCGTGGTCGAGGAGGTACTGCCCCGCGGGCGCGTCGGGGCGGATCGAGCCCGCCGGCGAGATGTGGTCGGTCGTGACCGAGTCGGCGAGCGAGACGAGGCAGCGCGCGCCCTCGACGTCGGCGAAGGCGCCCGGCTCGCGGGGCATGCCCTGGAAGTACGGCGGCAGCCGCACGTACGTCGAGCCTGGATCCCAGGCGTAGAGGTCGCCCTCCGGCGTCTCGAGCTCGCGCCAGCGCTCGTCCCCCGTGAAGACGTCGGCGTAGACGTCCGTGAACATCTCGCCGCGCACGGACTCGCCGATCACCGCGTCGATCTCCTCGCGGCTCGGCCAGATGTCGCGCAGGTAGACGTCCTCGCCGTCGTCGCCCGTTCCGAGCGGCTCGTGCAGGAGGTCGATGTCCATCCGCCCCGCGAGCGCGTACGCGACCACGAGCGGCGGCGAGGCGAGGTAGTTCGCCTTGATGTCCCCGTGGATGCGCGCCTCGAAGTTGCGGTTGCCCGAGAGGACGGCGCAGACGACGAGCTCGCCCTCGGCGACGGCGGCGCCGATCGCCTCGGGCAGCGGGCCGGAGTTGCCGATGCAGGTCGTGCAGCCGTAGCCGACGGTGTTGAAGCCCAGCTGGTCGAGGTAGGCGTCGAGGCCGGAGCGCGCGTAGTACTCGGTGACGACCTTCGATCCCGGCGCGAGCGACGACTTCACCCACGGCTTCCGCGTCAGCCCGCGCTCCACCGCCTTGCGCGCGAGCAGGCCGGCGCCGATCATCACCGACGGGTTCGAGGTGTTCGTGCAGGAGGTGATCGCGGCGATCACGACCGAGCCGTGCTCGAGCGCGTAGTCCTCGCCCGCGACGGGAACCCGCTTCTTCGAGACCGTCGCGGTGTGCGCCGGCACCGGATCGGCGTCCGCCGTGCCGTCGCCGGTCGGCGGGTCGCTGGCCGGGAACGAGTCGGCGACCTCCTTGTCGTAGGTGGCGTTGCCGTAGGCGGCCCCGAAGGTGTCGAGCGCCTCGAGGAAGGCCTGCTTCGCGCCGGCGAGCGGCACGCGGTCCTGCGGGCGGCGTGGTCCGGCGATCGACGGCTCGACGTCGCCGAGGTCGAGCTCGACCACCTGGGAGTAGGTCGGGTGCTCCTCCGGGTCGTGCCAGAGCATGTTCTCCTTGCAGTACGCCTCGACGAGCGCGACCCGCCGCGCGTCGCGCCCGGTCAGGCGCAGGTAGCTCAGGGTGACGTCGTCGACCGGGAAGAAGCCGCACGTCGCGCCGTACTCGGGGCTCATGTTCCCGAGCGTCGCGCGGTCGGCGAGGGCGAGCGAGCCGACGCCCGGGCCGAAGTACTCGACGAACTTCCCGACGACGCCCGTGCGGCGGAGGATCTGCGTCACGGTCAGGACGAGGTCGGTCGCGGTCGCGCCCTCCTGCAGGGCGCCCGTCATGCGGAAGCCGACGACCTGCGGCACGAGCATCGAGAGCGCCTCGCCGAGCATCGCGGCCTCGGCCTCGATCCCGCCCACGCCCCAGCCGAGAACGCCGAGCCCGTTCACCATCGTCGTGTGCGAGTCGGTGCCGACGAGCGTGTCGGGGAAGGCGAGCCCGTCGCGCGACTCGACCACCCGGGCCAGGTACTCGAGGTTCACCTGGTGGCAGATGCCGGTGTTCGGCGGCACCACCTTGAAGTCGTCGAAGGCGCCCTGGCCCCAGCGCAGGAAGGCGTAGCGCTCGCGGTTGCGCTCGAACTCGAGCTCGACGTTCCGCCCGATCGCGAGCCGCGACGCGAACTCGTCCACCTGCACGGAGTGGTCGATCACGAGCTCGGCAGGAATCTGGGGGTTGATCGCGTTCGGGTCGCCGCCCTGCTCTTGCATCGCGTCGCGCATCGCGGCGAGGTCGACGATCGCGGGAACACCGGTGAAGTCCTGGAGCAGGACGCGCGCCGGCATGAACGAGATCTCGCGTGTCGGCTCCGCGTCGGCGACCCAGCCGGCGACCGCCTCCGCCTCGGCGTCGGTGCCGTTGCGGAGCACGTTCTCGAGCAGGATCCGCAGCGTGTACGGGAGCCGCGCGACGTCCCAGCTCGCCTGCAGCTCGTCGAGGCGGTAGATCGAGTAGGTCTCGTCCCCGACTCGGAGCTGCGCAGGCTGGGCCATGACTCGATTCAAGCAGAAGCGCGCGCCCTCCTCGCGCGGCTCGCGGCACGGCGGATGCGTCTCCGCTCGCGCTACCGTTGCGCAGGTGGAGCGGGAGGAGATCCGCCCCGGCCGTGCCGGGGTCGTCGAGGGCATCGACCCGGTTGCGGACGAGGATCTCTGGAGCGAGGACGGCGGCGAGCACGAAGGCTGGTACTGCGTCCGCACCGACCCCTTTCCGTGCCCGGCGCCCGGATGCACCTTCGTCGCCGACTTCATGACGGCGGCGCACCTCGTGCTCGTCTGGGAGGAGCTCGACGACCCGAACCTGCTCCGTCACGCGCAGCGCGCGAAGGAGGTCGGCCGGAACCCCCGGGTCGTGTCGTACGAGACGGGCTTCGGCCCGAGCGCCTCGTACTACGCCTGGGAGGCCGCCGGCCGTCCCGTGCACGGCATCCGCGGCAAGTGATCCCCGCCCGCTTCGGCGCGTCGCCGCCGCTCTCGCTCGGCGTCGAGGAGGAGCTGATGATCCTCGACGCGGAGACGCTGCAGCCGGCCGCAGCCGTGCAGGTGCTGCTCGAGGCCGTTCGCGGCCGCGAGCTTCCCGGGACGCTGAAGACCGAGATGCACGCGTCCGTGGTCGAGTTGAACACCGGCATCTGCGCCGGCGCCGACGAGGCGGTCGCCGCGCTGCGGGCGCTCCGCGAGGCTGCGTTCGAGGCGGCGGCCGCGCACGGGCTCGCGCTCGCAGCGGCGGGCGCCCACCCGACGGCGCCGCTCGAGTCCCTGCCGGTCGTGCAGGAGCCGCGCTATCTCGCGATGCTCGCCCGCCTCGGCCGTGCGGCGCGGCGCCAGGGCGTGAACGGCGTCCACGTCCACGTCGGCGTCGAGTCGGCGGAGGCCTGCCACGAGCGGCTCGAGGCGGTGCTGCCGTGGTTGCCGGTCGTGCTCGCCCTCTCCGCGAACTCGCCCTTCGAGGCCGGCGCGGACACGGGGACGCTCTCGCTTCGCGCCGGAGTCCTCGCGGAGCTGCCGCGTGCGGGCGCGCCGCCCGCCTTCGCGTCGTACGCCGACTGGGAGGCGTGGGTCGAGCGGCTCGTGTCGCTGGGCGTCGTCGAGGACGAGACCCGGATCTGGTGGGACGTGCGGCCGCATCCGCGGCTCGGCACGCTCGAGATCCGCATCGCCGACCAGCCGACCTCGCTCGCGCGGACGGAGCTGCTCGTGCGGCTGCTGCGCGACCTCGTCGAGCGGGCGCCGGCCTGCAGGGCCGACCCGGCGAGGCGCGGCGACTACCTCCAGAACCGCTGGGCCGCCGCCCGCCTCGGCCTCGACGCCGAGCTGGTGCACCCGGACGGAGAACGGCTGGCCGGCGCGCGGGCGCTCGCCGAGGAGCTGCTGGGGGCGCGCCCGCCGGAGCCGGAGGCGCTGCGCCAGCTCGAGGTCGCGCGCCGGGACGGCGTGGAGTCGGTCGCCGCGGACCTCGTCGCGCGGACGCTAGGCTGACCAGCGGTGGCGACGCAGACCGAGACGATCCAGGTCACCGGCATCCGCTGCGAGAAGTGCGTGATGCGGCTCGCCGGCACGCTCGAGGGGCACGAGGGGCTCGAGTCCGCAAACGCGAACCTGATGGGCCAGGTCACCATGTCCTGGGACGACGAGCGGACGAGCCGCGAGGCGCTGCTCGAGCGCCTGTCGCGCGGCGGCTTTCGCGAGCTGTAGGCCATCCGTCCCGGCGGAATAGGAACCGCCCCGCGGCCGTTTGGGAAGCCATGGCCGGCGGTGCTACCGTGGCGCGCGTGGAGGGCGGCCGGGACGAGGTCGGAGAGGCCCAGCGGCTCGCCGCAGGCGCCCGCGACCGGGTGCGCTTCGAGGAGGACGCGCTCGAGCTCTCCGACCAGGTGTACCGCGTCGCGCGCCACCTGGCGAACTCGCGCGAGGAGGCGGAGGACCTCGTCCAGGAGACCTATGCCCGCGCGTTCCGCAGCTGGCGCTCCTTCCAGCCGGGCACGAACCTTCGCGCCTGGCTGCTGCGCATCCTCACGAACCTCAACATCGACCGCGGCCGACGGCGTCAGCGGGCGCCGCAGACGCAGCCGCTCGAGGCGAACGACTACTTCCTCTACGACCGGCTGGCGGAGAACGGAGACGGCGTCTCCGACGAGGAACGGGTCGTGGAGCGGCTGTCCCAGGACGACATCGTGTCGGCCCTCTCCGCCGTCCCCCACGACTTCCGCGACGTGATCGTGCTCGTCGACATCGGCGACTTCAGCTACCAGGACGCCGCCCAGATCCTCGACATCCCGATCGGAACCGTGATGTCGAGGCTGCACCGCGGGCGGCGGATCCTGAAGCGCGAGCTGGCCGAATCAGCGACGGGGGAGGGCTCATGAAGGATCCCTGCGCGCACTGCGAGGAGATGATGCAGCCGTACCTCGACCGCATCCTCACCGACGAGGAGATGGTGGAGGCGGAGGCGCATCTCGACGAGTGCGAGTTCTGCCGGCGGCGCTACCGGTTCGAGGAGAGCCTCCGCGTCTACGTCCGGCAGGCGGTGAGCGAGCAGATGCGGCCGGAGCTGAAGGAGAAGCTCGCCGCGCTGCGCATCCCGCTCGAGTAGCGCTAGGGGCGCGTGTCGACGTCGCCCGGCGGAGTCAGGTCGTCGCACGGGACGGTTCGCGCCGCCAGGTCGCGGGCGCCGTCGTCGGGGATGCGGGGCCAGGCGGCGCGCGCGAGCAGGACGGGGTGGAGGCGGAGGCCGCCGTAGGAGGCGGCGACGACGTCGCCGCCCTCGGCCCGCCAGGCCTCGACGACGCGATCGACGGCGCGCGGGTCGAGGCCCGGCCCGTCCGCGAGGGCCACGAGCGCGGCGTCCGCGTCGTCCGGGAGCGCCGCCAGGCCGCAGCGGAGCGAGGCCCCCGGGCCGCGCTCCCAGTCGGGGCAGTGGACGGTGCGCACGCCGCCGGTGTCGACGGCGTGCGCACCGAGCACGACGAGGAGCCCCTCCAGCGTGCTCGCCGCGCGGAGCGCGGCGAGCACGCTCGGAAGGAAATCCGCCTGCTTCGGCGGGGAGGTGCCGTACCGCGACGAGGCGCCGGCGGCGAGCACGACGGCGTGGACGCCCATCCAGCGCCGCTCAGGCGGAGGCCAGAGCCGCGACGGCGCGGCGCAGGAGCGCCCGCGCCACCGGGATCTTCCACTCGGTGCGCGGCAGAGGCGTCGCCGCGTCGAGCGCGTCGATCCCGTCGACCCGCCACGGGACCGGCGCCACGCCCGCGAGCGCGAAGCGCGTCTCGCCTCCGGCGAGGCGCGCGGCCGCCACACCGACCTGCGGAAACGACCAGCGCCGCCGGTCCATCGCCTTCAGGTAGACGCTCGACTCGACCGGCGGGAGCGCCAGCTCGAGGATCAGCTCGCCCTCCTCGAGCGTCGTCGTCCGCCGGTCGCCCTCGTCCGGCAGCCGGTACAGCTCCTCCGCCGCGAGCTCGCGGCGGCTCGTCCGGAGGCGGGCGTCGAGCGCGACCAGCGCGGCCGCGAGGTCGGACGGATGCGCCGACGCGCAGTACTCGTTCCCGACGATCGCGTGCTCGCGATGCTCACCCTCGCGCGCGTGACAGCGGTCGCCTCCGTGCAGCCGGCACGGGTACGCGAGCCGCCAGTACCAGCAGCGCGTCGACTGGAGCAGGTTGCCGCCGACCGAGCTCATGTTCCGCAGCTGCGGCGACGCCGCCAGCCGGCACGCCTCGCGCAGCGCGTCGGGGACGTCGGTGGACGCCTCGACCTCGGCGAGCGTCGTCCCCGCGCCGACGACGCCGTCCCGCACCCCGCGCGGCACGACCGCGCGGACGTCGACCAGGCGCTCCGCCTGCAGCAGGCCGTCGCGGAGCAGCGGCACGACCTCCGTCCCGCCGTGCACGAAGAGGCCGCCGCCGAGCTCCTCGACGCTAGACGGCTGCAGGAGCTCCACGCCGCGCCCTCTCCTTCGCCGCCTCGAGCGCGCGCAGCATCTCCTCGCGCGAGATCGGCAGCTCGTGGACGTCCGCCCCCGTCGCGTCGCGGATCGCGTTCGCGACGGCCGCGGCGACCGGGATGATCGGCGGCTCGCCGAGCCCCTTCGCGCCGAGGCTCGTCAGGTGCTCGTCCGGCCGGTCGACGAACTCGCAGACGATCTCGGGCACGTCGGCGATCGTCGGCATCCGGTACGCCTCGAGCGAGGTCGTCAGCACGCGGCCGGTCTCCGGGTCGAGCAGGCGCTGCTCGGACAGCGTGTGGCCGACGCCCTGGATGATCCCGCCCTCGACCTGGCTCCCGGCGCCGAGCGGGTTGACGATCCTGCCGACGTCGTGGATCGCCGCGATGCGCAGCACGCGCACCTCGCCCGTCTCGACGTCGACGGCGACCTCGGCGACCTGGACGCCGAAGGTGAGGACGGTCAACCCCGCCGGGTTCGGCCCGCGGGCGCCCTTGCCGAGGATCTGCCCCGTCTGGAGCAGGCCGACGACCTCCTCGACGGGGACCGAGAGGCCCTCGCCGCCGACGACCGCGCCGTCGCGGATCGTGAGCGTCGCCTCGTCGCGCTCGTAGCGCTGCGCCGCGATCTCGAGGATCTGCCGCTTCGCGTCGGCGGCCGCCGCGCGCACGGCCGGGCCCATCGAGGGCGTCGTCGAGGAGCCGGCCGAGAGGGTCGCGTACGGCCCGCGCGCGGTGTCGCCGAGGACGACGTCGACGCTCTCGAGCGGCAACCCGAGCTCCTCGGCGGCGATCTGGGCCATCGCGGTGCGCGTGCCGGTGCCGATGTCCTGCATCGCCGTCACGATCGCGACGCGCGCGTCCGAGCCGACGCGCGCCCACGCGTAGGAGGGCGGCCCGCCGCCGCCGTACCAGATCTGGCTCGCCATCCCGACCCCGTGCTTCCAGGTCGCATCGGAGCGGGCGCGCACCTCGTGGCGCCGCTCCCAGTGCTTCTCCGCGAGCACGTAGCAGTCGGCGAGGTTCTTCGACGAATAGGGCGTGCCGTTGTTGGAGTCCGCGTAGTTGCGCCGCCGCAGCTCGAGCGGGTCGACGTCGAGACGGGCCGCGAGCTCGTCGATCAGGCACTCGAGCCCGAACGTCCCCTCGACGAATCCCGGCGCGCGGAAGGCCTTCATCGGCGGCGTGTTCAGCTTCGCGCCGTAGGTGACGGTCCGGACGTTGTCGCACGCGTAGAGCATGGTCATCGGCCCCTCGGTCGGGGCCGACCAGCCCGACCAGCCGACGGCGTTCGTGAACTCGCCGGCGAGCGCGACTATCGTGCCGTCGCCGCGCGCGCCGACCGTCAACCGCTGGATCGTCGCGTTGCGGTTGCCCGCTGCGACGTGCTCCTCGCTCCGGCTCAGCGCACACCGCACCGGACGCCCCGTCCGCCTCGCCAGCTCCGCGGCCGCGAAGGTGTGCTCGTCGGGGCCGTTCTTCGAGCCGAAGCCGCCGCCCATGTACTCGCAGACGACGCGCACCTTGTCGGCGGGGAGGCCGAGCCGCTCGGCGACCTCCGCGCGCACGCCCCAGACGTACTGGGTCGAGATGTGGATCGTGAGCGCGTCGCCGGCCCACTCGCAGACGGCCTGGTGCGTCTCGAGCGAGTTGTGGAGGACGGGCTGCGTGCGGTACGTGGCCTCGACGACGACGTCCGCCTCCGCGAGCGCGCGCTCGACGTCGCCGCGCTCGGTGCGCCTGGGTGGAGCGGTGAACGCCTCGCGCGCGACCGCCTCGTCGGGGTCGAGCACAGCCTCGAGCACCTCCCACTCGACCTCGACGGCGGCGAGCGCCCGCAGGGCCTGCCCGTACGTGTCGGCGGCGACCGCCGCCACCGGCGCCCCGGCGAAGCCCGCCTCCTGCTCGAGCCCCGGTGCCTCGCCGGGCCCGATCGCAGCGCGCACGCCGGGCAGCGCGAGCGCCGGCGCGAGGTCGATTCGCTTCACCCTGGCATGCGCGTGCGGCGAGCGCAGCAGCGCGGCCTGCAACATCCCGGGGAGCTGCAGGTCGGCCGTGAACCGCGCCTCGCCGCGGGCCCGCGCCGGCCCCGACTTCCGCGTCGCCGGCCGCCCGACGACCGAGAGCGGCCCCGCCGGCCACTGCTCGAGCGGATCTTCCTCGACGACGAGCCACACCTCCTCGAAGCGCCCCTCGACCTCCTTCTCGGTGCGGATCAGTCGCGCCACGTGAGAATCGCCTCCTCGATCTTCGGATACGTGCCGCAGCGGCAGATGTTCCCGGCCATGCCGTGGCGGATCTCCTCCCGGGACGGCTCCGGGCTGGCCGCGACGAGGGCCGCCGCCGAGACGATCTGCCCCGGTGTGCAGAAGCCGCACTGCACCGCGTCGGCGCGGACGAAGGCGCCGACGAGCGGGTGGTCGCGCAGGCCCTCGATCGTCGTCACCTCGCCCTCCACCGTGTGCGCGAGCGTGATGCAGGAGAGCCGCGGCACGCCGTCCACCTGCACCGTGCACGCGCCGCAGTGGCCCTCGTTGCACGCGATCTTCGTGCCGGTGAGCCCGAGCCGGTTCCGCAGGATCCCGGCGAGGCTCGTCCCGACCGGCGCGTCGAGGACGTGCTCCTCGCCGTTCACGCGCAGGCGCAGCTCAGGCACTCGTCGTCACCGCGACGATGTCGGCCAGGTGGATGAGCCGGAAGGTCGTGCGCGAGATCACGCGCGCCTCGGTCTCGTCGTCGGCCTCCGGCAGCGTCCGCCAGAGGTCGCGCGCCGCCTCGAGCAGCTCGCGCAGCTGCTGCAGCTCGGCGACGCGGCCGTTCTCGTTCCGCTCGTCGCAGGCGTTCAGCGCCAGCCCGAGCACTCCGACCGTGTCCGGCTGCCGCGTCCAGAGGAGCGGCGTCGCCATCGAGAGGTACTGGTGGATGCGGGCGAACGACATCGGCTGCGAGAGCACCTCGGCGCCGCGCGGCGCGGTCGGCTCGCGCGGCGGCTCGCCGTCGGCGATCCGGTTTGCGTTTCCGGCCAGCAGCTCGCGGATCTCGGCCTCGTCCAGTCCGGCCAGGCGCGCCGTCCGCAGCGAGATCAGCAACGACGACGACTGCCCGCCGTAGGGGTAGTCGGAGGCGTAGACGGCCTGCTCGGGCGGGACGAGCCGGAAGAAGCTGAGCAGGTCGATCGGGCTCCACACCGAGGTGTCGAAGAACACGCCCGCCTTGCCGGCGAAGTGGTCGGCGAGCGCGGCCAGGTCGGCGATCCCGGCGTGGGCGAGGATCAGCTGCGACCCGGGGTACGCGTCGACGAGGCGGTGGAGGCCGTCGGCGATCGGGGGCAGGCCCCGGCCCGCGTGGATCAGGATCGGCACCCGGCGCTCCGCCGCCAGCTCGAACACCGGCGCGAGGCGGGCGTCGTCGAGCAGGAACTTCTGCGCCCGCGGATGCAGCTTGATGCCGCGCGCGCCGAGGTCGAGGCAGCGGCGCGCCTCCTCGATCGGGCCCTCGTCGAGCGCGAGGCGGACGAACGGGATCATCCGCCCGCGCGAGCGCTCGGCGAACTCGAGCGTGCGGTCGTTCCCGGAGCGGAACCCGGGGTGCCGGTCGGGCTCGTCGAGGCAGAACATGAAGCAGCGCGACACGCCGTTGGCGTCCATCAGCTCCTCGAGCTGCTCGTAGCGGCCGACCATGCCGTCGATGTCGGTGCCGAGGTGCGTGTGGGCGTCGAAGATGTCGGCGCCCTCGGGCAGCTCGGCCCGCACGACTCCGTCCCAGTCGGCGACGACCTGCCGTGCCCGCTCGAGCGCGTCCATCACCGGAATCTAGCCGTCGGCCTCCGTCGCGCGTCGCCGCGCAACGTGTCGCAATTGCGTGCCAACTCCGCAAAGGACACTTTCGCGGCCGCGGTGCTCCCGATACGAAGGACGCGACCCGTCCCCTCCGATCGGAGCACCCAATGAACCGGATCCGCCTGCTCGCCCCGCTCACCGTCGCCGCCGTGCTGCTCGGTGCCGCCTCGGCGAGCGGCGGCGGCTCGGCCGGCGTCGTCCTCGGCGAGGTCTTCGCCGGCGGCGGGAACGCCGGCGCACCGTACGCGAACGACTACGTCGAGCTCTTCAACCGCGGCGCCGGCCCGGTCGACCTGGCCGGCTGGACGCTCCAGTACGCGTCGGCCGCGGGCACGTCCTGGCAGGCGACCCCCCTGGCCGGATCCCTGCCTGCGGGCGGCCACTACCTCGTCGAGCTCGCCTCGACGGCCGCGGTGGGCTCGGCGCTCCCGACGCCCGACGCCGTCGGCACGTCGAACCTCGCCGTCTCGGGCGGCAAGCTCGCCCTCGTCCGCGACGCCACGCCGCTCGGCTGCGGCGGCACGCCCGGCAGCTGCTCGGGCGTCGCGACCGTGGAGGACTACCTCGGCTACGGCGGAGCCAGCGACTACGAGGGAAGCGGCGCGGCCTCGGCCCTGACCGCGACGACTGCGCTCGTCCGCGCCGGAGGCGGCTGCACCGACTCCGGCGACACGGCGGCCGACTTCGCGTCGGCGGCCCCCGCACCGCTGAGCTCGTCGTCCGCCGCGGTCCCGTGCGCGGCTCCGCCGGCTCCGAGCGGCGAGACCCAGGATGCGGCGGTCGACGTCGACGTGCAGCCGCTGCTCTCGATTGCGCTCGACCACCCGGGACTGAGCTTCGCCGGAGCGGTTCCCGGCACGACGCCGGCGCCGCTCCCCGAGCAGCTGACCGTATCGAGCAACGATCCGAGCGGCTACACGCTCACCGTGCGCCGGACGGCGTTCGCGCCCCAGGACCTGCCGCTCGGCATCGGCGTCGGCGGAGCGAGCCTGGTCGCCGTGCCCGTCGCGCCCGCGGCGGATCTCGAGCTCGCCTCGACGACGAGCGCAAGCGCGGCCGGCGGCGACGCGTTGGCGACCAGCGTCGGCTTCGTGTCGCCGCTGCCGGTGGTCGCGGCCGGCCACTACACGGCGACGCTCACCTTCACGGTGATCGGGAAGTGAGCCGTCTCGCGGCAGCGGCACTGCTGCTCGCGGCCGGGGCGCCCTTCGCGGGTGCCCCGGCCGCGGCGGGAGTCGGGCTCAGCGCCTCGCCGGCGCGCGTGACGCTGGTCGGCACCGCGCGGACGGCGATCCGGGTTCGGAACCCGGGGTCGCGCCCGCTGCGTGTCGACGTCTCGCGGGCGCGGCTCGCCCTGTCGCTCCGCGGCAGGCCGGCGGTCGGCTCGGCGCACGGCATTCCGCGCTGGTTCGCCGTCCACCCGACGCGGCTCCGGATCGCTCCGGGCGGCGTCGCGACCCTCACCGTCTCGGCTGCGCCGCCCCGCCGCGCGGAGCCCGGGGACCATGCGGCGCTCGTGCTCCTGACGACTCGTCCCGCGGCCGCGGCCCGCGTGCGGGTGCGCCTGCGCGTCGGCGTCGAGGTCGTCCTCCACGTTCCGGGGAGGATCGTCCGCCGGCTCCGGCCGCTCGGCCTGCGCGTCCGCAGGCTCGAGCGAGAGCGTCGACTCGAGCTCCGGCTCGCCAACCGCGGCAACGTCACCGAGCTGCTCGGCGGCGCGCGGCTCCGGCTCGTCGTCCTCCACGGCGGCCGCACGGTGGCGACCTTGCGGCCGCAGCCGCGCGAGTTGCTGCCCGGCGGGACCGGAATCGCGGAGTTCGTCTATCGCGGGCGTCTCCGCGGGCCCGTCCGCCTGCGCGTCGAGACGCGGCCGCGGCCGCACGGCAGGATGCTGCGCCGAAGGACGTTCCGAGCGCGGTTCTAAAGTCGGTCGGGCCTCCGGGCCGATACTCGGACCGTGGACAAGCGCGTGCTCTGGATGTGCCTCTTCCTCGGCTCGACCGTCGGCGGCGTGCTCCCCGAGGCGTGGGGAGGCAGCGCGTTCGGGCTCGCCTCGCTCGTCCTCGGGGCGGCGGGCGCCGTCGTCGGGGTCATGGTCGCGGCGCAGATCTCGGACGTCCTCTAGGGGAGGCCGTCGTAGCGGACGCCGACGTCCATCCCCTCCGGCCGGATCGAGACGGAGGGGAATCGCGGGAACCCGTCGGGCTCGTTCGCGACGCGGCATGACGGAACTATGCCCGGGGCCGGGGCCGGCCACGTCCGCGCCGATCCGCGTCCGCTCGCCCGACAGGCGCGGCGCCGGCGGCAGCGGGCCGTCGACCCGGCCGTTCGTCCTCGCGGCCCTGGGCGCAAGATCGGATCCCGCTTGACCAACGTCCAGCGGGTGCGAGAGAGTGACACACGTCACTTCGGCGCCGACGGCGGCCCGAGGGGTTGCAAACGCCGGCGCCGAGCAAAAGGAGGCGGTGTTGCATGAGTGCGATGTCCCCTGACCGGCCGGTGACGGTGGTCGAGGCCACCCCGGCCGCTGACCCGGCTCCGCTCGGGCTCGCAGGGTTCGCTCTGACCACGTTCCTGCTCAGCGGCCACAACGCGTCGTGGATTCCGGACCTGATCTGGGTCGGGCCGGCGATCTTCTACGGCGGCATGGCGCAGCTGCTGGCGGGGATGTGGGAGTTCCGCAACCGGAACGTCTTCGGCGCGACGGCGTTCTCCACGTACGGCGCCTTCTGGATGGGCCTCGGCCTGTTCGTGATCCTCGCCGAGACGACGAAGTTCCTCGGCGGTTTCGCCGGCGGCGACCTGACCAACGCGCTCGCCTGGTACCTGTTCGCCTTCGCGGTCTTCAACACGTACATGCTGCTCGGGAGCATGCGCGTGAACGGGGCGGTCTTCCTCGTCTTCCTGACGCTGGAGGTCACCGAGATCCTCCTCGTGATCGGCTTCTTCAACCTCTCGCACGGCGGCACCGAGTGGTGGCTCCACGCCGGTGGGTGGATGGGCATCGCCACGGCGGCGGTCGCCTTCTACACGTCCGCGGCGGGCGTCATGAACGGGGTCGCGGGCAAGACCGTGTTCCCGGTCGGCAAGCCGCTGATGGCCTGACCTACGATGCCCGGCAGACGCCGATAGATAGGAGGCAGCTCTTGGCGACGGAGACAGGCCACGCGATCGACACGATGTTCCTCGAGGAGCGGCGCTACCCGCCGTCCGACGCCTTCGCCGCCCAGGCGAATGCGAAGCCTGAGATCTACGACCAGGACTTCGACGCGTTCTGGGAACGCGAGGGACGCGAGCGGATCACCTGGTTCGAGCCCTTCGACGAGCTCTACCAGTGGGAGCCCCCGTACGCGAAGTGGTACCTCGGCGGGAAGCTGAACGTCTGCTTCAACTGCGTCGACCGGCACGTCGAGGCCGGCGACGGCGGTGTCGTCGCGTACCACTGGGAGGGCGAGCCCGAGGGGGACAGGCGGGACATCACCTACGCCGACCTCCAGAAGGAGGTCGTCCGCTTCGCGAACGCGCTGAAGAAGATCGGCGTCGGAAAGGGGACGCCGGTCGGGATCTACATGGGCATGGTCCCGGAGCTCCCGGTGGCGATGCTCGCCTGCACGCGTCTCGGGGCTCCGCACACCGTCGTGTTCGGCGGGTTCTCGGCCGACTCGCTCTCCGGCCGGATGAACGACATGAAGTGCGAGGTGATCATCACCCAGGACGAGGCGTGGCGCCGCGGCTCGACCGTCCCGCTCAAGGCCGTCGCCGACGAGGCGATGGCTGCGGCGCCGGGCGTGAAGAGCTGCGTCGTCCTCCGCCGCACCGGCGGCGACGTCGCCGATGCAGGAGGGCCGCGACCACTACTGGGACGAGCTGGCGGCCGACTGCTCCGACGATCCCGCGTCGTGCCCGTGCGAGCCGATGGACAGCGAGGACCTGCTCTTCCTCATGTACACGAGCGGCACGACCGCGAAGCCGAAGGGCATCATCCACACGACCGGCGGCTACCTCGTCGGCACGTCGACGACGCACCACTACATCTTCGACATCAAGCGTGACGAAGACGTGTTCTGGTGCGCCGCCGACATCGGCTGGATCACCGGGCACAGCTACATCGTCTACGGGCCGCTCGCCAACCGCACCACCTCGGTCATGTACGAGGGGACTCCCGACTTCCCCGACAAGGACCGCTGGTGGGACATCGTCGAGCGGTACAAGGTGACGATCCTCTACACCGCGCCGACGGCGATCCGCTCGCACATGAAGTGGGGGCCCGAGTACGCGCAGAAGCACGACCTCTCGTCGCTGCGCCTGCTCGGCTCCGTCGGTGAGCCGATCAACCCCGAGGCGTGGATCTGGTACCGCGAGCACATCGGCGGCGACAGGACGCCGATCGTGGACACGTGGTGGCAGACCGAGACGGGGATGATCCTGATCACGCCGCTGCCGGGGATCACGACGACCAAGCCGGGGTCGGCCACCAAGCCGTTCCCGGGCGTCGCGGCCGGCGTCTTCGACGAGGCGGGCAACGAGGTCGGGCCGGGTGGGGGCGGCTACCTCGTGCTGAAGAAGCCGTGGCCGGCGATGCTGCGAGGCATCTTCGGCGACGACCAGCGCTACCGGGACACGTACTGGTCGAAGTACGACGACATCTACCTCGCCGGCGACGGCGCCCGGATCGACCGGGACGGCGACTTCTGGCTGCTCGGGCGGATCGACGACGTGATGAACGTCTCGGGGCACCGGATCTCGACGATCGAGGTCGAGTCGGCGCTCGTCGACCACCAGGACGTGGCCGAGGCGGCGGTGTGTTCGCGTGCGGACGCGACCACCGGCGAGGCGATCGTCGCCTACGTGACCCTGAAGGGCGGCAGGGAAGGGGACGTGGACAAGCTCCAGGAGCTTCGCGACCACGTGGCCAGGAAGATCGGCCCGATCGCGAAGCCTGCGAACATCGTCTTCACCCCCGAGCTGCCGAAGACCCGCAGCGGCAAGATCATGCGCCGTCTGCTGCGGGACGTCGCGAACAACCGCACGCTCGGCGACACGACCACCCTCGCCGACCCGACGATCGTCTCGGAGATCCAGAGCCGGGCGGCCGACGAGAAGGCGCAGGAGGCCGAGTCGTAGGGCGCGGTTCGCCGCCCAGTGACGAATGCGCGGGGGGAGCCGGCCGGCTCCCCCCGCGTCGTTCCGGAGTGCAGAATCCCCCAATGGACGAGATCGCCCCCGGGCAGCGGCGCCAGCTGGCCGTCGACTGCTTCAACCGGGCGTGGACGCTGGCCGCGCTGCCGGAGCGCACGCCGGAGCAGGACGACGAGCTGATCCACTGCGCGCACGCCTCCCGCCACCACTGGGGCGAGGTCGGAACCGCCGCCAACCGCGGTCGCGGCGAGTGGCAGTGCTCACGGGTGTACGCCGTGCTCGGTCGCGCCGAGCCCGCGTTGCACCACGCGCGCCGCTGTCTCGCGCTCGTCGAGGAGCACCCGGAAGCCATGGAGGACTGGGATCTGCCGTTCGCCTACGAGGCGCTCGCGCGCGCGTCCTCGGTGGCGGGCGACCGGGCCGCGGCGGAGGAATGGCTCGAGCGGGCGAGGACCGCCGGCGACGGCATCGCCGACCCCGAGGAACGGGAGCTGCTCGCCTCCGACCTCGCGACGATCCCCGCCTGAGCCGGATCGGCGTCGCCTCCGGTCCGTGGCTGAAGGGGCGCGATCGAAGGCTGCGGAGGCCGAAGGCGCTCCGAGCGGCGGTTCCGGGGCCGGGGCGCCGGCTGGGCCGCCGACCTGACGCATCGCTTCGCCCCGTCCCCACGTCGCTCGGCCGCTCCTGCACTTGTAGGATCGGCGACACGTGTCGGGCGTCGCCGACAGCCTGAAGCGGGTTCCGCTGTTCGCCGAGCTGAACGGCCGGCAGCTGAAGAAGCTCGCTGCCCGCTTCCAGGAGCGCACGTTCCAGCCGGGCACAGCGGTCGTGCAGGAAGGGGCGATGAGCGGCGTCGGCTTCTTCGTGATCGCGGAGGGAGAGGCCGTGGTCAGCGTCGGCGACAGGGAGGTCGCGACCCTCGGCGCGGGTGACCACTTCGGCGAGTTGGCGCTCGTCAGCGAAGCCGAGCGCAGGGCTACCGTGACGGCGCGCACCGAGCTTCGCTGTCTCGAGATCCCGTTCTGGGACTTCCGTGACTTCGCGCATGCGAACCCGGACGTCACGTGGAAGCTCCTCCAGCACGTGGTGTCGGTGCTCCAGCCGGACGGATAGCTCCGGGCGGGCACGACCGTGTCCGGGACCGGGCCTGCCGGCCTCGAGCCCGGCGGCCGCGAACGCCTATGCGAGCAGCGCAGCGAAGCGGTCGGCGTCGTCGAACGGGCCGATCACGGCGAGGCGCAGCTTCGAGCCCTCGATCAGCTCGCGCGCGACGCGGCTCACGTCCTCTCCGGTGACCGCGTCGATCCCGGCCAGCACCTCGGTCGGGTCGGGGGCGCGGCGCTCGAGCACCTCCTTGCGCAGTCCGAAGACGATCAGGCCCTGCGGGCTCTCGAGCTGGAGGACGAAGCGTCCCTTCGCGAAGTTGCGCGCCTTCTCGAGCTCGTCGGCGGGCACCGGCTCGCTTGCGATCGTCCGCAGCTCGCCGGCGATCGTCGAGACCGCCTCGTCGATCCGGGCGATGTCGACGCCTGCCTGCGCGTAGAGCGAGCCCGCATCGGTGTAGCTGTGGTTGAGCCCGTAGACGTAGTAGGCGAGCCCGCGCCGCTCGCGCACCTCCGTGAAGAGACGCGACGACATGCCGCCGCCGAGCACGGTCGCGAGCAGTTGCAGCGCGTAGCGGTCGGGATGCTCGAGCGGGTGGCTGGGGACGCCGAGGACGACGTGCGCCTGGTCGGACTGCTTCGTGAACACGGTGACGCGCCCGTTCGCGTGCGGCTGCGCCGGCGCCGGCCCGCCGGTCTCGGCCGGCTCGAGGTCGCCGAGCAGCTCGTGCGCCCGCTCGAGGACGTCGTCGCCGGTGCGACCGGCGACGCCGAGCACCATCCGCGCGGGCCTGTACCAGCGGTCGAGGTAGCCCATGAACGTCTCGCGGGTCGCGCCCCGGACCGTCTCCTTGCGGCCGATGATGTCCCAGCCGAGGGGCTGATCGCCGTAGAGGAGCTGCTCGTAGACGCCGCCGATGAAGTCGCGCGGCGTGTCGAAGTACATGTTCATCTCCTCGACGATCACGCCCTTCTCGCGCTCGATCTCCTCCTCGGCGAAGCGCGAGTGGCGGAGCATGTCGACGAGCACGTCGAGCGCGACGTCGCGGTGCTCGGCCGCGCACTTGACGTAGTAGCCCGTGTACTCCTTGCCGGTGAAGGCGTTGAACTCGCCGCCGATCGCGTCGATCTCGCCCGCGATCTCCCGCGCGCTCGGACGGCGCTCGGTGCCCTTGAAGAACATGTGCTCCGCGAAGTGCGCGATCCCGTTCGTCTCCGCGGTCTCGTAGCGGGAGCCGGCGGCGAGCATCACCATCACGGTCACCGACTGCGCGTGCGGCAGGTCGGCGGTGAGGACGCGGAGGCCGTTGTCGAGCACGTCGCGGCGGTACACGCTCACGCCTCCAGCCTCCGCCGCCAGCGCGCAGGCACCTCGACGCTCCGCTCCCGGGCGTAGTCGTAGCCGACCAGGACGCTCTTCGCCTCGGCGACGACGCGGCCGCCGGCGCGGAGCTCGTACGCGAGCTCGAAGCTCTTCGTGCCCAGGCGTGCCGGGCGGACGCCGATCTGCACGGTCTCGCCGAAGACGACGGGCGAGCGGAAGTCGATCTCGGTGCGGGCGAGGATCACGTCGCGCAGGGGCATCTCCTCCTCCTCACCGCCGCCGAACCAGGCGAGCCGCGCCTGCTCGAGGTACGTCGAGAAGACCGCGTTGTTGACGTGGCCGAAGCCGTCGAGGTCGCTGAAGCGAACGGCCTCGCTGTGCACGAACGGGAACCCCTCCACCGCGCCCGATGGTATAGACGCAGGTGTGGGCGGCGAGCAGACGAGGCGCGCGATCGCATCGCAGCCGGAGTGGCTGGCGCGGGTACCGGCGGAGCGGCGGTTCCCCGACGGGGCGCGGCTGCTCTTCACCGGCTGCGGCACGTCGTTCCACGCGGCGTGGACGGGGGGCGAGGCGGTGCATCCCCTCGAGCTCGTTCGGCGTGCCGCCGGGGATTCCAGCCTCGAGCGCGAGGCGGATCTGCTCGTGATCGTCTCCCACGAGGGCGAGACGCCGCTCACACTCGAGGCGGCCCGCGCCTGGCCCGGCCCGAAGTGGCTCGTCACCGGAACGCCGGAGAGCCCGACGGCCGAGCTCTGCGACGAGGTCGTCGTCTGTACGCCCGCGCTCGAGGAGAGCTGGTGCCACACGGCGAGCTACACCTGCGCGGTCGCCGCGCTCGCGGCGCTCCGGGGCGAGGACGTCTCCTGGCTTCCGGCTGCGGTCGCTGCGGAGCTGGAGGCGCCGGTGCCGGGGTTCGGCGCGCAGGAGCGGTTCCTCGTCGCCGGGACGGGCCGCGACTTGCCGACCGCGCACGAGGCCGTGCTGAAGCTCCGCGAGGGCGCCTGGGTCGCGGCCGAGCCCTACGAGACGGAGCAGCTCCTGCACGGCTACCTGTCCGCGGTGGACGAGTCTGTCCGGGCCTTCGTCCTCCAGGGTGAGGGTCGCGCTGCCGAGCGGGCCGAGGCGGCCGTCGCGGCGCTGCGCGAGCTCGGCTGCGAGGTCGATCTCGTCCCGACGAGGCACCCGGTCGTCGACATCGTCCGCTTCCAGCGCTTGACGGTCGAGCTCGCCGAGGCCCGCGGCCGCGAGCCCGACCGGATCCGCCGCCACGAGGCGCGCTGGGCCGCCGCGGCGAGGGCCGCGAAGGCCGACAACGCCGCCTAGTCCGCTCCGGCCAGGAGCTCGGCCTCCCGGGCGCGGCTCAACGTCGGGCGCTGCTCTCCGGCCTCGCGGCTCCAGGCGAGCGTGTCTCGGGCCGTCTCCTCGATCGGGCGGAAGGCGAGGCCGGCTGCCACGGCGCGGCTCGCGTCGGCCCGCAGCAGCCCGCTCCATTCCTCGCCGGGCACCCAGAGCGGCAGCTCCGACCAGGGCGTCACGCCGGCGTCGAGCAGGCGCTGCTCGCCCGTCCAGACGAGGCTCGCTCCGCCGCCGACCGCCGACGCGACGCGTTCCAGCAGCTCGCCGAGCGTCAGCGGCCGCTCCGGGCCGACGGCGTTGAAGACGCCGCCCGTGCCCCGCTCCGCGAGGCGGACCAGCCAGGCGCCGAGGTCGCGGGCGTCGACGAGCTGCACCGGCGCCGCCGGATCGCCGGGCGCGAGCACGTTCCCGCCCTCGGCGAGGCGGCGCGGCCAGTACGTGAAGCGGTCGGTCGGGTCGTGCGGGCCGGCGATCAGGCCGGGACGGACGATCGCCGCGCCCGTGCCGAAGACCTCCCGCACCGCCTGTTCGGAGCCGACCTTGAGCGCGCCGTACAGCTCCGGGTCGAACTCCTCCGGCTCCGGAACCGGCGGCTCGAGGATGGGCGACTCCTCGTCGAGCGGCCGCGACGGGTCGGCGTAGACGGAGATCGTCGAGACGAACACGTAGTGCCCGACGGCGCCTGCGAGCGCCTCGGCCCGGCGGCGCGTGTGCCGGGGCAGCTGCGTCGGGTCGAGGTCGACCGCGGCGTCCCAGCTCCGCCCCGCGAGCGCTCCGAGGTCGCCGGTCAGGTCGCCGCGCAGGCGCTGTGCCTCGGGGAACAGCTCCGGGTGCGTCTCGCCGCGATTGAAGAGCGTCGGCTCGTGCCCGGCTGCGACCGCGGCCTCGACGACCGCGCGGCCGAGGAACGTCGTCCCGCCGAGGACGAGGACCCTCATCCCGCGTACCGCTCGACGGCGCGTCCGACCGCCTCGGCCCCGAAGCGGATCGCGTCCGCGGGCACGCGCTCGTCGGCGGCGTGGATCATCGAGAAGAGCTTGAAGTCGGCGGGCAGGCGCAGCGGCAGGAAGCCATAGGTCTGGATCCCGAGCCGGCCGAAGAAGCGGCCGTCGGTCACGCCCGGCATCAGCAGCGGCAGCGGCACCGCCTCCGCGTCGAGCTCCTGCAGGATCCCGCCCAGGCCCTCGAGCCAGGAGAGATCCGGCTCGGGCGGGCCCGGGTCATGGCGGACGAGCTCCAGCTCGATGTCGTCTCCGACGAGGTCGTGCAGCTCGCGGATCAGGTCGTCCGGCCGGAAGCCGGGCAGCAGCCGGCCGTCGAGCTCGAGCTCGATCTCGCTCGGGACGACGTTGATCTTGCCGCCGCCGTGGACGATCGTCGCCGTCGCCGTGTTGCGGAGGATCGGCGAGAAGGTGCGCTGCTGCTCGAGCGGCAGCAGCCGGAGCAGCCCGTCGGTGAGCCGCGGCACGAGCAGCCCCCGCAGCGCCGCCGCCTGCGGCCGCGGCAGCGCGTCGGCCATCCCCTCGACGAACGCGCGCGCGACCGGCGTCACGTGGACGGGCGTCCGGCTGCCCTCGAGATCGCGCAGGAAGCGGGACAGCCGCCCCATCGTGCCGCCGCGCTGCGGCATCGAGGCGTGCCCGCCCGGTCCGCGGACGACGGCTCGCAGCCAGCAGATCTGCTTCTCGGCCACCTGGATCGGGTAGAGCCGCCGGCCGCCGACGACCTGCGAGAAGCCGCCGAACTCGCCGAGCGCATGACGGACGCCGTCGAACAGCTCGGCGTGCTCCTCGCAGAGGAACTTGGCGCCGGCGTCGCCGCCGTCCTCCTCGTCGGCGAGCACGCAGAGGATCAGGTCGCCGCGCGGCTTCAGCCCGCCGCGGGCGGCGCGCAGGAACGCGTCGACGAGCATCGCGACGCCGCCCTTCATGTCGAGCGCGCCGCGTCCCCAGACCACGCCGTCGACGAGCTCGCCGCCGAACGGGTCGCGCGCCCAGCTCTGCCCGGCCGTCGTGACGACGTCGACGTGTCCGTAGAGGAGGAGCGGCGGCGCCTCGCCCGAGCCCGTCACCCGCGCCAGCAGGTTCGGTCGCGCGTCGTCGCGGGCGACGATCCGCGTCTCGACGCCGGTCTCCTCGACCAGTTGCCGTACGAACGCGACGCACTCGCCCTCGTTCCCGGGCGGGTTGGTCGTGTCGAAGCGGATCAGCTGCTGCAGCAGCTCGACGACGTCCATCAGATATCCGCGAGCGCCGTCAACAGCCGGTCGACCTCGTCGGCGGTGTTGTAGTGGACGAAGCCGCTGCGCACCGCGCCCTCGGGCTGCAGGCCGAGCCGCGCCAATACCTCGACCGCGTAGTAGTCGCCGTCCCAGACAGCGATCTCCCGCTCGGCCAGCGCCTCGGCGACGGCGCGCGGCCTCAGCCCCTCGACCCGGAAGGCGAAGGTCGGGACGCGCCCGTCCATCGTCGGCAGCCCGTACAGGGTGCAGCGCTCCGGCAGTCCGGCGAGGAAGCGCTCTCCGAGCGCGCGCTCCTGCGCGCGGATCGCGTCCCAGCCGAGCTCGTCCAGGTACTCCACCGCGGCGACGAAGCCGGCCAGCAGCTCGTGGGCGAGCGTGCCCGTCTCGAAGCGGGATCCGACCGGCTCGTCGGCGGCCGGCCGCACCTTGTACGGCCGCCACGAGCGCAGCAGCTCCTCGCGTCCGAACGCGAGCCCGAGGTGCGGGCCGAAGAACTTGTACGGCGAGCAGAGGAGCACGTCGACGCCGAGCGCGGCGACGTCGATCGGCCCGTGCGGGGCGTAGTGGACGGCGTCGGCCCAGGCGATCGCGCCGGCGGCGTGCGCCAGCTCGGCGATCCGCGCCGCGTCGGTGAGCGTGCCGACGGCGTTCGAGGCGAGCGGGAACGCGACCACGCGCGTCCGCTCGGTCAGCTTGCGCTCGAGGTCGCCCAGGTCGAGGGTCGTGTCGTCGTGCAGGTCGACGAAGGCGACGCGAAGGTCGAGATCGTGCGCGAGCTCGAGCCACGGGGAGACGTTCCCGTCGTGGTCGAGCCGCGTGACGAGGATCTCGTCGCCCGCACGGAGCCCCCGTCCGGCCGCGCGGGTCAGGGCGAAGTTGAGCGTCGTCATGTTCTGCCCGAACGCAGTCTCCTCGGGCCGGCAGCCGAGGAAGGCGGCGGCCGTCTCGTGCGCCCGCTCGATCAGCTCGTCGCTGCGCCGGCTCGCCGGGAAAGCGCCGCCGAGATTCGCATTCGAGTCGCGCAGGTAGCCGCCGATCGCCTCGATGACCGAGTCGGGAACCTGTGTCCCTCCCGGGCCGTCGAAGAACGCGACGGGCGAGCGGAGGGCGGAGAAGCGGGCGCGGACCGCGTCGACGTCGAGGGTCACGGCGGACATCGGGGCGGACGCTACCGCACTACCATGCAGGCGTGAACAGCACCCTCACGCCGCCTCGCGAGCGGCTCGACCGGGGGGCGGGGAGCCGGCTCGGCCCGCCCTGGCACGTGATCGTGCTCAACGACGAGCACAACACCTTCCAGGGTGTCGCCGCGGCGCTCGCGGCGGTCGTCCCGGGCCTCTCCTACGACGCCGGCATGGCGCTCGCCAACCGGATCCACTCGACCGGCCGGGCGATCGTCTGGTCGGGGCACCTCGAGCAGGCCGAGCTCTACTGGGAGCAGCTGCGCGATCGCGGCCTGACGATGGCTCCGCTCGAGACGATTTAGAGGCGCGATGTGAAATAGGAGCGGTGCCCGGATGCCGCTCCAGGCGTGGCGCGGGGCCGTCTCGTCGGTCTTGCTCGGGCCACCGGTCTGCGCTGCGACCGCCGAGCCGCCCTCGCTTGGCCTGAATCGGCCCCGAGCGGGCTCGATTTCACATCGAGCCTCTAGTCCGCCGGACGGCCGTTGACCGTCCAGCGGTACGCCGGCTCCACCCGGAGCGAGGCGCCGACGAAGCAGTCGCGCTCGGCCTTGGCGAGCAGTTCCGCGAGCTGCTCCCCGCCCGGCTGGGGCTCGAGCTCGACTGCGAGCTCGAGCTCGGCCTCGACGATCGCGTAGCGCCCGTCGCTCTCGCGTCGGGTCACGAGCGTCCGCGCCGTGCCCGACGCGGCCGGAGCGTCGAGCCCGGCCCGGGTCGCGTGGTGGCGGAGGCTCTTCAGCGAGCAGCGGACGAGCGCGGCGAGCAGCAGGTGCTCGGGCGTCCACTCGGCCGGGCGTCTCGAGCGCGACGCCGCTCTCCTCCCGGAGGCTGTCGCCGGGCCCGAGGTCGACCGCGTACCGGAGCTCCTTGGCCCTGACCGCCACGCACTCATGGTCGCAGAAGCAGCGGGTCCCGATGGGTCGCTTCCGTCCGGTCGGGCTCCTACGCTGCGGGTCGTGCGGAGATTGCGGCCGCTGTCGGAGGCAGAGTGCTATGCGCGGTGCTACCGCGGCTGGGACGCGACGGTCACGATGGTCAAGCTCGAGCCCCGACGGCCCCGCTACGAGCTCCCCGTCACCGGCGAGGATCTGCGTCGCAGCTTCGAGGCGCGCATCGACGCGCGCGACGAGGAGCTGCAGGCGGAGCTCGACGTCGCCGAAGCGGCTGCCGAAGCCGCCTAGAGCAGCTCGGCGAGGGCGGCGGCCGCGCGGGCGGCGCCGCTCGGGTCGACGGGCAGGTAGTCGACCTCGCGCCCGATCTCCTCTGCGATCGCCTGCGCGATCTCCTCGGGGCCGTCACGCTCGTAGTCCATGACGCGGCCGGCGCCGTAGCGCTCCAGCCGGTGGCGGACGTGGAAGCTCTGCTCGAAGTGGTGCCGGAGCGGGAAGCTCAAGAACGGGCGCCGGTTCGCGGTCAGCTCCATCGCCGTCGTCAGGCCGCCCTGCACGATCGCGAGGTCGCACGCGGCGAGGTGCCGGTACAGCTCGTGGACGTACGCACGCACCTCGAGGCCGTCGTGCTGCGCCAGCGAGCGCGGGTCGATTCGCGGCCCCGCGACGACGACCATCCGCAGCTCGGGGACGAGGCGCTTCGCCTCGGGGAACGAGGCGACGACGCGGCGGAGCAGGTCCGCGCCGACGCCGGATCCGCCGACCGTGACGATGCAGACGGCTTCGCCCTCGCGGTACCCGAGCTCGGAGCGGAGCCGCTCGCGGTCGGCGAACTCGGCCGGGTCGAAGCCGGTCACGTAACCGGCGAACGCGTAGTGCTGCTCCGTCCAGTCGCGGATCGCTGGCAGGTCGGGCCCGAAGCGGTCGCTGACGATGTCCTCGGGGTCGCCGACGAAGAGGGCCCGGTCGCGCAGACTCGGGTAGCGCGCGATCTGCTCGATCATCTCGGCGTTGTAGTCGGCCGTCAGGAAGGCCTCGCGCTCGCCGCCGTCGGGCATCGGGAGCCAGCCGACGAAGTCGGTGAGCCATGCGTACGACGCCGTCTTCAGCTCCGGGTTCTCGTGCAGGAAGTGGTCGACTTCCCAGGCCTCGTCCCCGATCCAGAGGTCGTACGGATCGTCCCGGACGAGGTCGTGGAAGACCATGAAGTTCGAGACGAGGATCTCGTCCATCCGCCGCCACGCGTGGAAGCAGTGGAGGTCGTGCTCGGCCGATTCCGACTCGAAGTGTCCCGACTCGCTCGCCAGGTGCGAGCTTGCCGGGTGGATGCGCTCGCCGCGGCGCTCGAGCACCGAGGTCACCGGGTGCTGCGCGAGCCAGTCGATCTCGAGGTCGGGGTGGAGCTTGCGCAGCTCGTCCGCGATCGCGAGGTCGCGCTGCGCGTGGCCGAGTCCGATGGGCGAGCAGACGAAGAGCGCCCGCTTGCGCCGGCCGCGGCCGCGCGGCCAGCGGGGGGCAGGCGGAGGCGGGCAGGCGAAGTCGCGCAGCAGGAGGTTCACCCTGACGGGGTCGCGCGCCGCCGGCAGGTGCCCCGAGCCCTCGAGCGTCACGAGCGTTCCGCCGGTGACCTCCGCGAGCGCCGCGCCCTGCGCGTGCGGCCGGATCAGGTCCTCGTCGCCGTGGATCACGAGCACCGGGCAGCGGACGCGGGCGCAGGTCTCCCGGAAGCGCTCGGTGCGGCAGAGCGAGATCGCCCGGGTCGAGTCCGCGAGCGTCTCGGGGTCGGTCTCGAGCGCCCAGCCCACGGCATCCTCGATCTGCTTCGTCGAGTGCGGCTCGCTGAAGCACTGCGCGAAGAAGAACTCGAGGAAGGCCCGGTAGTCGCGCGACCAGAAGTGACTGTTGTACTTCGCCCAGCCCTCGTCGGTGTCGTGCTCCTCGTCGAAGGCGTAGACCTGGCGCCCGGGATGCCCCGGCGCGAGTCCCACGGCCGGCCCGATGTAGACGATCCCCTCCACCCGCTCCGGGTGGTCTGCGGCGACGATCGTCCCCCAGAGGGCCGCGCACGAGGCGCCGGCGAGCGTCGCCCGCTCGGTCCCGGTCGCGTCCATCACCGCCAGCGTGTCGGCCGCGAACTCGTCCTCGAGGTAGTGCTCGACGCCCTGCGGCCGGTCGGAGCGGCCGTTGCCGCGGCCGTCGAAGGTGACGACCCGCGCGTGCCGCGCGAGGTAGGGGATCTGCGCCTTCCAGTGGCGCGAGTGGATGATCGACCACGTCGGCAGCAGCAGGATCGTCTTCGGGCCGTCGCCGTAGACCTCGTAGAAGACGCTGACGCCGTCCCGCTCGACGTACCCCTCGTCGTCCGGGTGGCGGGCGCGCGACTGCTCGGGCGTCTGCTCGCGCTGGATCACGCGGGTCGCCACAGCGCCGTCGCGATCATCTGCTCGGCGGTCGTGACGCCGGGCCGGCCGCCCGCCCCGCGCGTCACGAGCTCCGGGGGGAGTGCGCGCCGCATCCGCTCCGGGTCGCCGGCGAACCAGTCCTCGTGGGAGTCGAGGACGGCGCGCTCGATCGCGCGCGCCGTCCCCACTCCGTGAGCGCACGTCGCCGCCACGTGATCAGGCGACGGGCGCTCCGTCACGGACCGCGTGGACGTCGGCGGTCGTCAGCGGGTTCCCGCCGATTCCCCAGTCGCCGCTCCGCACCTCTTCGACGATCACCGTCGTCACTCCGCGCATGTTCTCACCTTCGATCGAGACCATCGTGTCGGTCAGCTTCTCGATCATGTCGCGCTTCTCGTCCGGCGTGAAGACCTCTTCGATCAGCTTCACCGTGATCAGGGGCATCGAGACTCCTCTCGTGTCGTGCTCTCAGGGACAGCTGCGACGCTACGGCCAGGCGGGCGCCGCTCGCCTCGGGGGCCCCACCTGGTCCGGGCCCCTGGGCCTCGTAGACTCGGTCGATGCTGCTCGGACGCGAGCGGGAGCGGGAGGTGCTCGATCGGCTGCTCGTCGAGGCGCGGGCGGGCCTCAGCGGCGTGCTCGCGCTCGTCGGTGAGGCCGGCATCGGCAAGTCGACGCTTCTCGACTGGGCTGCCGCCCGCACCGAGGGGATGCTCCTGCTGCGCGCACGAGGCGTGCAGTCGGAGACGCACATTCCCTTTGCCGGTCTGTTCGAGCTGCTCCGGCCCGCACTCGGCCGGCTCGACCGGATCCCCCTCCCGCAGGCGTCGGCGCTCGAGGGCGCGCTCGCGTTGCGACCGGCCCACGCCAAGGATCGCTTCGCCGTCGGTGCGGCGACCCTGAGCCTGATCGCCGCGTACGCAGAAGCCGCGCCGGTCGCGGTGCTCGTCGACGATGCGCAGTGGCTGGACGGGTCGAGCGCCGACGCGCTCCTCTTCGCCGCGCGCCGGCTCGTCGCCGATCCGGTGGCGGTCGTGGTCACGGTGCGCGCGGACGAGCCGTCGCTCCTCGACGGGGCCGACCTGCCGGCGCTCGAGCTCGGCGGGCTCGACGACGAGGCGGCGGGCAGCCTGCTGCGGCGCGAGGCTCCGGAGCTCGGCGAGGAGGCGGTAGCCCGGCTCCGCCGTGAGACCGGCGGCAACCCGCTGGCGCTCCTGGAGCTGATGGGCCAAGGGGTGCCCGAGCTCCCTCTCGACGTGCCGCTCCCGGTCGTCACGTCGGTTGCGCACGTCTACCTCGAGCGTGCCCGTGCGCTGCCGGAGCGGACGCGCGACGCGCTCGTGCTCGCCGCTGCGACCGACCGCGGAGACCTCTCCCTGCTCGCCCGTGCCGGTGAGGCGCTCGGGCTCGGCCTGGAGGATCTCGTGCCGGCGGAGCAGGACGGGCTCCTCGCGGTCGGAGACGGCCGCGTCGAGTTCCGGCATCCGCTCGCGCGCTCGGCGATCTACGGTGCCGCGGATCCTGCGCATCGGCGGGCCGTCCACCGGGCGCTCGCGGCTGCGCTCGTGGATGCCGAGACCGACCGCCGCGCGTGGCACCTCTCTCTGGCGGTGGTCGGGCCGGACGACGACGCGTCGGCTGCGCTCGAGCAGGCGGCGTTCCGGGCGCGTGACCGCAGCGCCTACGAGGTCGCTTCGAGCGCGTTCGAGCGCGCCGCCCGACTCGCCGCCTCCGAGACGCGGCGCGGTGCGCTCCTCTTCGCGGCCGCCGACGTCGCCTGGCTCGCGGGGCTCGCAGCGCGCGCGACGGCGCTCCTCGACGACGCGGCCGAGTCGGTGGTGGAGCCGCAGGAGGCACTTCGGATCGAGCACCTGCGCGGGCGGATCGCGATCCGGCAGGGCCCGCTGCGCGCGGGCCGCGCCGTCCTGCTCGAGGCGACCGAGCGGGCGGGGCGAGCCGATCCGGCCCTCGCGGTGCTGATGCTCGCAGAGGCAGCGCAGGCCTCGTTCTACGGCGCGGACGCCGCGGGAATGCTCGAGTGCGCCGACCGGGCGCGCGCCTTCGCCGTCGCCGATGCCGGCGAGCGGAGTGCGTTCCTCGCCGGGATGACCTACGGCATGGCGCTCGTGCTCGGGGACGAGGGGGACGCCGGCGCGGCTGCGATCCGCGCCGCGGTCCTCGTGCTGGAAGGCTCCGACGAGCTGCAGGCCGATCCGCGCCTGCTCGTCTGGGCGGCGATGGGTCCGATCTGGCTCCGCGAGGCCGACATCGGACACGGCCTCGTCGACCGTGCGCTCTCCGGGGCCCGCGCGGCCTCGGCCGTCGGCGTGCTGCCGCACCTGCTCGCTCACATCTCGATCGAGCAGGCGGCGACCGATCGGTGGGTCGAGGCCCAGGCGGGCTTCGACGAGGCGGTCCGCCTCTCCCGCGAGACCGGCCAGCGGATCGTGCTTCCTTTCGCGCTCTCGCGCCTCGCGTGGCTCGAGGCGAGGCTCGGCCGCGAGGACGCATGTCGGAGCCACGCTGCGGAGGCGCTCTCGATCTCCCGCGACCTCGAGGTGACGCTCTGCGAGATCTGGTCGCTCGCGGCACTCGGCGAGCTCGAGCTCGCGCTCGGGAACGTCGAGGCGGCGCTCGCCCGGTTCGAGGAGCAGCAGGCTGCGATCGAGCGCCAGGCGATCGCCGACGCCGACCTCTCGCCGGCGCCCGAACGCGTCGAGCTGCTGCTACGGCTCGGGCGCGACGGCGAGGCCGCTGCCGCAGCCGAGTCGTTCGAGCGCGCCGCCGAAGGCAAGGGACAGCCCTGGGCGCGGGCGCGTGCCGCCCGTTGTCGCGCTCTGCTCGCGTCGGAGGACGCGTTCGCCGAGGCGTTCGAGACGGCGCTCGCGCTTCACGGCCGGACCCTCGACGTTTTCGAGACCGCCCGCACCGAGCTGGCCTTCGGCGGCCGTCTGCGCCGTACGGGCCGGCGCGCCGAAGCGCGGCCGCGCCTGCGCAGGGCGATCGAGGTCTTCGAGGATCTCGGTGCGGCGCCGTGGGCGGAGCTCGCGCGCGTCGAGCTGGCCGCGACCGGCGAGACGGCGCGTCGTCGCGAGCCGAGCAGTCTCGACGCACTGACGCCCCAGGAGCTCCAGGTCTCGCTCTTGCTCGCGGCAGGGCGGACGACGCGGGAGGCGGCGGCAGCGCTCTTCCTCAGTCCGAAGACGATCGAGTACCACCTGCGCAACGCCTACCGGAAGCTCTCGATCCACTCCCGCGACGAGCTACGGCAGGCCCTCCGCTCGCAGCACCCCGTTCCGCAAGACTGAGGGCGTGGCCGCAGGCGCAGAGCAGCACCCCGAGCGACGTCCCCGACGTTCTCGGGCCCGGGCTGCGCGTCGTCTTCGTCGGGATCAACCCGGGTCGCGTCTCGGCCGCCGCGCGCGCGCACTTCGCGAATCCCCGCAACGACTTCTGGCGCCTGCTGCACGCGGCTCGCTTCACGTCCCGCCTCTACGCGCCGGACGAGCAGTTCGCGCTGCTCGACGAGGGCGTCGGCGTCACGAACGCCGCCTACCGCACGACGCCGGGCTCCGGCGACCTGCGCCGCGGCGACTTCGCCGGCTCTGCCGAGCGGCTGGAGGGCATCGCCCGGGAGCTCCGCCCGGAGTGGCTCGGGTTCGTCGGCAAGGAGGCCTACCGGGGCGCCTTCGGCGAGCGGCCCGAGCTGGGGCCGCAGGAGCGCACGCTGGGGGAGACTCGGCTGTTCGTCCTCCCCTCGACCTCTCCGGCGAACGCCGCAGTGCCATGGGCGGAGCGGCTGCGCTGGTTCCGGGAGCTGGCCGGTCGCGCCAGTGGACTGCCGCACCGCGTCGGCGTCCGGGGCCTCGTCGTCGACGACGCGGGTCGCACGCTTCTCTTTCGCTACGGAGACGAGTACGCGATGTGGTGGATCTCGCCGGGCGGCGGGCAGGAGCCCGGTGAGACCGACGAGGACACGCTCCGGCGCGAGCTGCGCGAGGAGTGCGGCCTCGTTGGCTTCGAGGTCGGGCCGCTGCTCGCCGAGTGGGCCTCCTGGGGGTTGGAGGAGCCCGGCCACGGCGGCTCGTCGCAGCGGCTCTACCTCGTGCGAACGCCTGCGTTCGAGCCCGAGCCGGAGCTCGACCTCCGCGCCGAGGGCTCGCACGAGGAGCGCTGGTTCGCGTCCGGCGAGCTCGCCGGGCTGCCGACGCGTCCGGGCGACCTCGCGGCGATTCTCAGCCGCGCCAGCGGTTCGTGATCGGCGTGCGCCGGTCGCGCCCGAACGCCTTCGGCCGCAGCCGCACGCCTGGCGGTGCCTGGCGGCGCTTGTACTCGGCGCGGTCGATCAGCGCGACCGCCCGCCGTACGACGTCCGGGTCGAAGCCGTCGGCGCGCAGCTCCTCGAGCGAGCGGTCCTCCTCGACGTACGCCTCGAGCACCCGGTCGAGCTGGTCGTACGGCGGCAGCGAGTCCTCGTCGAGCTGGTCGGCTCGCAGCTCGGCGCTCGGCGCTCGCTCGATCGTCGACACCGGGACGAGCTCGCGCCCTGCCCGCTCGTTCAGGTGGCGGGAGAGCCGGAACACGTCGGTCTTGAACACGTCCTTGAGCAGCGCGAAGCCGCCGGCCATGTCGCCGTACAGCGTCGCGTAGCCGACCGACATCTCCGACTTGTTGCCGGTTGCGACGAGCAGCCAGCCGAACTTGTTCGAGAGCGCCATCAGCAGCGTGCCGCGGATCCGCGCCTGCATGTTCTCCTCGGCGAGATCCGGCTCGCGGCCGGTGAACGATCCGGCGAGCGTCGCCCCGAGCGCATCGACGACCGGCTCGATCGGCAGCTCCCGGAAGTCGCAGCCGAGGTTCGCTGCGAGCTGCCGCGCGTCGCCCCGCGTTCCCTCGGAGGAGTAGCGGGAAGGCATCGAGACGCAGTGCACGCGCTCCGGGCCGAGCGCCTCGGCCGCGAGGGCCGCGGTCAGGGCCGAGTCGATTCCGCCCGAGACGCCGACCACGATCTCCGCGAAGCCGTTCTTGCGGACGTAGTCCTGGAGGCCGAGGACGAGAGCTCGGCGCATCTGCTCGAGCTCGTCGGCGAAGTCGGCGACGGAGCCGGCGCGACGCTCGCCCCGCGGCCCGGTCCCGGCTGCGAGGGAGACCGTGGTCGCGGCGGGCGGCTCCGGCAGCTCGCGCGCCAGCGCCCGCCGGCGCACGTCGCGCAGCCGCCGCCCGATCACCGCGGAGGGATCGAGGTCGACCACGAGGAGGCACTCCTCGAAGCCGGGTGCCCGGGCCAGCAGCTCGCCCTCGTCGTCGAGGACGACCGAGTGGCCGTCGAAGACCAGCTCGTCCTGGCCGCCGACCGTGTTGCAGAAGGCGACGAAGCACACGTTGTCGCGGGCGCGTGTCCGGAACATCGCCTCGCGCTCACGCTCGCGACCGACGTGGAAAGGCGATGCGGAGAGGTTGACCAGGAGCTCGGCGCCGGCCAGGGCGAGGTCGGTCGCGGGCGGGCCCGGCTGCCACATGTCCTCGCAGATCGTGATCCCGACCCGCGCGCCGTCGATCTCGAGCACGACGAGCTCGCGCCCGGGCGCGAAGTAGCGGTCCTCGTCGAAGACGCCGTAGTTCGGCAGGAAGCGCTTCCGGTAGACGGCCTGGACGGCGCCGTCCGCACAGACGGCGCACGCATTGAAGAGGTCGCCGTCGAACAGCGGCACGCCGACGAGCGCGGTGATCCCGTCCGCGGCGCGGGCGATCTCCTCCAGCGACTCACGCGCCGCGCGCAGGAACCCCGGCCGCAGCAGCAGGTCCTCCGGCGGGTAGCCGGTCACGGCAAGCTCGGGGAAGACCGCGAGGTCGGCGCCCTCCCGCCGCGCCTCGTCGAGACGGTCGACGATCAGCGTCCGGTTGCCGTCGAGGTCGCCGACGACGGGATCGATCTGTGCGAGGGCCAGTCTCACCTGGTTTCAGCCTAGCAGGCTAAAACTCAGCCGCGCCGCAGTCGGATGGTGTTCAGGTCGCGCTCGAGGATCTCGTCGATCCGCTCTCGCAGCGCCTCGGGTGGGTCGTGCTCGGCGTGGAGGTAACGGCCGCCGAGCGCGTCGAGCTGCCCGGACGCGAGCGCCGCGACGAGCCGGGGCGCGCACTCCGGCGGCGTCCAGGGCGCGTCGTCCGCGAAGCTCTCCTCGGTCATCGCCGTCCGGACGAGGCCCGGGCTGATGACGAAGACCGGGACCCGGCCCGCCAGCTCGTTGTTCAGGGCCTCGCCGTAGCGGCAGACGGCCGCCTTCGACGACGGGTATGCGGTTGTCGAGATGCCCGGCAGGTACGCGGCGCCGCTGCCGACGATCACGATCCGGCCCGCGCCGCGCTCGAGCATCCCCGGGATGACCGCGCGGCAGCACAGGTGGACGCCGAGCACGTTGACCTCGAACGTCCGCCACCAGCGTTCCGGGTCGGCCTCCCAGGTCGGCTCGCGGTCGACTCGTGCCGGCGTTCGCCACGAGCAGGTCGAGCGGTCCGGCCTCGGCGAACCAGCGCGCCACGTCCTCGGCGCGGGAGACGTCGCCGACGAGCGCGCGCCCGCCGATCTCCTGCGCGACTGCCTCGACCTGCTCGGCCGTCCGGCCCGTGACCGCGACCTCCATTCCGCGCGAGGCCAGCTCGCGGGCGACGTTCGCGCCGATTCCGCGCCCACCGCCGGTGACGAGCGCTCTCCCGCTGAGCGATGGCTCCACGACGGGCAGCCTAGCGCGGAGCCCTGTTAGCGGCTGCTAACCTAGTGTTCACTAACTTCTGAAGGAGTCGGAGACTTGAAGGCACGCATCTTCGCGCAGGAGAACCGGAAGTGGTGGACGCTCGCCGCGGTCGCGTTCGGCCTGTTCATGATCATGCTCGACAACACGGTGGTGAACGTCGCGCTGCCGTCGATCGAGCACGACCTGCACATCTCGATCTCGGAGCTCGAGTGGATCGTGACTGCCTACGCGCTCACGTTCGCCGCGCTCCTGATCACCGGCGGGAAGCTCGGCGACATGTACGGGCGCCGCCGCATGTTCACCGTCGGCCTCGCGATCTTCACGCTCGCCTCGCTCGCGTGCGGCCTCGCGCCGAGCGCCTCCTTCCTGATCGGCGCGCGCGCCGTCCAGGGCGTCGGCGCCGCGCTGATGAACCCGGCGACCCTCTCGATCATCACCGCCACCTTCCCGCCGCGGGAGCGGGGCCAGGCGATCGGCATCTGGGCCGGCGTCTCGGCGCTCGCGCTCGCGATCGGCCCGCTCGCCGGCGGCCTGATCGTGGACAACCTCAACTGGAACTGGATCTTCTTCATCAACGTCCCGGTCGGCGCAGCCGGAATCGTCGCCTCGCGGATCTTCATCCGCGAGTCACGGGACACCTCGCACGAGCAGAGCATCGACCTCCCCGGCCTGGCGACCTCCGCGCTCGGCCTGTTCGCGCTCAGCTACGGGCTGATCGAGGGCAACCAGAAGGGTTGGACTTCGCCGGAGATCCTCGCCTGCTTCGTCTCCGCGGCGGCGCTGCTCGTCGGGTTCGTGCTGCTCGAGCGGCATCAGCGCCTGCCGATGCTCGACCTCTCGCTCTTCAAGATCGGCGCCTTCACCGGTGCGAACACCGTGGCGATGCTCGTCTCACTCGGGATGTTCGGCGTCTTCTTCTTCGTCTCGCTCTACGTCCAGAACATCCTCGGCTACTCGCCGACCCAGGCCGGCGCCATCTTCCTGCCGATGACGCTGCTGATCATCGTCGTGGCGCCGCCGGCGGGCCATTTCTCCGACCGGATCGGCTCGCGCTGGCTGATGGGCGCCGGGATGACGATCGTCGGCATCTCGCTGCTTCTCTACCAGCGCGTCGGCGTGCACTCGGACTTCTGGACGCTGCTGCCCGCCATGCTCCTCGGCGGGATCGGGATGGCGATGACGATGTCGCCGATGACGTCGGCCGCGATGGGAGCCGTCCCGGTCGACAAGGCCGGCGTCGGCTCCGGCGTGCTGAACAGCTTCCGCCAGGTCGGCGGCTCCCTCGGCATCGCCATGATCGGCGCGATCCTCGCCTCGTACCTGCACCATCCGGCGCGATCGCCCGCGGGCGCCCAGGACTTCGTCAACGGCCTGCACGCCGCGCTGCTCGTCAGCGCGGGGATCACCTTCGCGGCCGCGCTCGTCGCGGTTCTCCTGGTACGGACGCGGCCCGAGGTCGAGCGTTCGCACGTGGCGGAGATGGCGGCGTGACGGCCGCGGCGCGGATGCCCGCCGCCGAGCGCCGGATCGCTCTGGTCGAGACCGCGATCCGCCTGTTCAGCGAGAGCAGCTACCGCGGCACGACGACGTCGGAGATCGCTCGCGCGGCCGGGGTCTCGGAGCCGATCCTGTACCGGCACTTCGACTCGAAGATGCACCTCTACCTGGCGTCGCTCGACCATGTCTGGGAGCAGGTCCGCACCGGCTGGGAGAAGACGCTCTCGGGTGCGGATGACGCGTGTGCGGCGGTCGAGGCGATCGGCAAGCAGCACACGAGCGTGCGCTCGGCCAAGCTCCAGCTGGCCGAGCTCTGGGTCCAGGGCCTGACCGAGGCGGCGGACGATCCGGAGCTGCGCACGCACCTGCGCGACCACATGCGGGACGTCCACGAGTTCGTCGCGGCGATGCTGCGTCGCGGTCAGGAGGAGCACGTGATCGCCGCCGACCGCGACCCGGCCGCGGAGGCCTGGGTCTTCCTCGCCACCGGGCTGCTCGGGATGGTCGGCCGCCGCATCGGCCTGCTCGACGACGACGAGCTGAGCAGGGTCCGCACGGCCCGCCTCGCCTGGCTGCGCGGCTAGCGGGCTTGAAATGAGAAGGCCCCCTGCTGCGGCTCAGGGGGCCTTCTCGAGAGGCGCACCCTCCTGACGACTGCGAGAGGGACGGGTCTGCGGCCCACCCGCCTCTCCGTTCCGTCACCGGGAGTCCCGGTACGCCCCCTGCAAACCCGAGCCTGGCGTCCGGCCTGGTTGCAAGGTGGGCTCACTATAGGAGTGTCGCCACCCCTCGTCAAGTAGCTCGGTCAAGTGATTCCGCAGATCGCCTACTTGACTCGCTTTTGCCGTGTCTATGCCCTTTTTGGGGGATGGCGACAATGGACAGCTTGCACTTTGGTGAAGCGTACGGTTCACTTCGGGCCGGGGAAGTCAGATGCCGACGAGAGACGCCGCCAGCCGCCAGGCCACGAGAGCCGCTTCGCAGGGGCTGCGCCTGGGCGAGCGCCTGCGCCAGCTCCGCGTCGCGTCCGCGATGACCCAGAGCGACCTCGCCGGCGAGCGCTTCTCGAAGGAATACGTCTCTCAGATCGAGCGCGGCAAGACGCGCCCGACGCGCGAGACCATCGAGTGGCTCGCCGCGCGCCTCGGCGTCGATCCGGGCTTCCTCGCGAACGGCGTCGCGACCGATGAGCGCGGACGGCTCGAGGGTGCACTCGGACGGGCGGAGGCGCTCTACGAGGCCAGCGACGACGAAGAGGCCGTCACCTGCTTCCGGCCGCTGCTCGCCACTGCCCGAGCGACCGGCGTTCCCGAGCTCGAGGTTCGCGCTCTCGTCGGGCTCGGCCGCGCCGAGCTGCGTGTCGGCGGCCACCGCCGCGCGCTCGAGCTGCTGAACGAGGCGCGTGCCATCTCCGAGTCGGCGCACTTCTCCGACCTCGAGCGGGCCGAGGTGCTCTGGCCTCTCGGGGCGTGCCGCTATCAGCTGAACAGCACTCAGACGGCCCTCGCGATCTTCAACGAGGCGCTGACCCTCGCCGACCGCTCCGGCATGCCGTGCGACGCGCTGCGCTCGAACCTTCTCTCCTGGCGTTCCCGCTGCTGGCGCCGCCAGCGCGACTACGAGGCGGCGCGCGAGGACATCGAGCGGGCACTCCAGCTCGCTCGGGACGTCGACGATCCGAGAACGCTCGGGGCCGCGTACTTCCAGGCCTCGCTCGTGGCCGATCGCGAGGGGCACTGGGTGCTGGCGCGGAACTACGCCGAGCAGGCGCGCGCCGCGTATGCGAGCACCGCCGACCAGGCTCATGTCGCGGAGCTCACGAACAACCTCGGCGGACTCAACTTCCTCCTCGGCAACACGAGCGACGCGATCGAGCTTCTGAAGGAGTCGTTCCGCATCGCGCTCGACGGCGGCCAGGAGGGCGAGGCCGGCCGCGCCGTCTCGTCGCTCGCCCAGGTGCATCTCCGAACGGGCGACGCCGAGTTGGCCGAGTCGCAGGCGCGGCAGGCGCTGCAGCTGCTGGAGGGCCGCGAGGACTACGTCGACGAGATCGGGAGCGCCCACCTCGTGTTGGGGCGCGCGCTGCTCGAGCAGGAGCGCCTCGACGAGGCGGAGGCGTCGTTCCACGCAGCGGAGGCGAGCTTCGATCTCCTCGGCTCCGCCAGCCACAGGGCCACCGCGTGGATCGCCCGTGGAGATCTTGCTGCTCGCCGCGGCGAGCACGAAGTGGCTGCACACCTCTACCGCACTGCGGCAGAGGCACTGCAGGACGTCCACTTCTAACCCAGGAAGGGAGGTGAACCCGGTGACGAAGGCACGGCTCATCTATCTACTGCTCATGGCTTCCCTGGTCGCCTACGTGCTGGGCACAATGTGGCCCATCGGCATGGGTGACGGCGGCGGCCTCCGCTTCCGGTAGCCATCTGCCGAGCGGCCCGGCACGCCGCCTGGATCGGCGCCGGGCCGCCACGTTTCCGAGACGGCAAACGGTGGGACGATCGCCGTGTGGGCACGTGTTTCCCGCGCGCTCACGACCGGACGGGCGGCCGCCCGGCTCTTCGAGGGTCCGAGGGAAAGCCGCCCTCGTGGTCGTCGATCGGCGCCCGTTGACGCCGATCCCGCGATGACTTGCGGCCCCTGTCGAGGCCCGCGACCCACCCGCCTTCCACCGGCCGGGTCTCGCCGCTTTCCGCTTCGCGGCCGCCGTCGGCGTCTCCGCCGGCGAGGAAGATCGTCCGCACGCAGGACAGCTGAATCTGAAGCCGCTTGCGTCCGGGCTCGGCCGGCTGCGATACTCGCGAGACTTCAAAAAGGAAAGCGAGGAGACCGCATGGGCTACGCAAAGGACGTGCTCGTCTCGACCGACTGGCTGGCCGAGCACCTCGGTGACGGTGGCGTGGTCGCAGCCGAGGTGGACGAGAACACCGATCTCTACGAGGAGGGGCACATCCGGGGGGCGGTCAAGCTGCACTGGCGCGACGACCTCCAGGATCCGCTCGAGCGCGACCTCGTCGAGAAGGCCGAGTTCGAGCGCCTCCTCGGCTCGCGCGGGATCGGCGACGAGACCACCGTGGTGCTCTACGGCGACAAGAACAACTGGTTCGCCGCCTACGCCTACTGGTACTTGAAGGTCTACGGGCACCGCGACGTGCGCATCCTCGACGGCGGCCGCCAGAAGTGGATCGACGAGGGCCGGGAGCTCACGACCGAGCCGGTGTCACCTCCCGCGGTGAGCTACAGCGCGCAGGAGCGGGACGAGTCGATCCGCGCGCGACGCGACCAGGTGCTGGGGTGGCTCGGCAGCGACGGCCACGTGCTCGTCGACGTCCGCAGCCCGCAGGAGTACGCCGGCGAGTTGATGGCGCCGCCCGGCTACGAGCAGGAGGGCGCCTCGCGTACCGGCCACATCCCGACCGCGCAGTCGATTCCCTGGGCGCAGGCGGTGCAGGACGACGGCACCTTCAAGCCGGCCGAGGAGCTCGGGGCACTGTACGGCGGCAAGGGCGTGGGCCCGGACAAGGAGGTCACCGCCTACTGCCGCATCGGCGAGCGCAGCGCGCACACCTGGTTCGTCCTCCACGAGCTGCTCGGGTACGAGACCGTTCGCAACTACGACGGCTCCTGGACGGAGTGGGGCAACCTCGTGGACGTTCCGATCGAGCGCTGACTCCGACGATGAGAGGGGCCGGGGCGGAGACCGCCCCGGCCCCTCGACCGCCCCGGAGGGTCAGGGAGGTCTGGGGCACTCCCGCCGCAAATTACCGGAAGCGCTTTCGGAACAAGCCGACCATCGCAGCCTGCCTCGGCTCTGTCAAGCGGCGATCAGCGCGTCCGCGGCGGGGCGGTCGAGTCCCGGACGACGAGCCGCGTTCCCAGCTCGACGTGGAGCGTCTCGAAGCGCTGGTGCTCGAGCAGGCGGACGAGCATGCTCACGGCCATCCGCCCCATCTCGGCGAGCGGCTGTCGGATCGTCGTCAGCTTCGGGCTGACGACGGTCGCGTGCTCCACGTCGTCGAAGCCGACGACCGACAGATCCTCTGGAACCCGCAGGCCGAGAGCCCGGGCAGCCTGGATCGTGCCGATGGCGAGGTTGTCATTGAGGGCGAAGATCGCCGTCGGGGGCTCGGGAAGATCGAGTAGGTGCGCGGCCGCCCGCTCGCCGCCGTCGATCTCGAAGTCGGCTCCGACCTCGAGCTCCGGGTCGGGCAGGATCCCGGCCGCGGCGAGGGCGGCGTGGTAGCCGCGCCGGCGGTCCTCGGTCGCCACCCAGCCCCGCGGTCCCGTGATCGCCCCGATTCGCCGGTGGCCGAGCGCGAGCAGGTGGCGGATCGCCTGATCGGCGCCCGAGGCGTGGGCCGCCGAGACGGCGGGAATGCTCTCGTCGAGCCGTTCCCTGGGGTCGACGACGACGAAGCGGTATCCCTGGACGAGCAGTTGCTCGAGCTCCTCGCTCGACTCCTCCGGCAGCACGATCAGCGCGCCGTCGGTGGTGCCGTGGGTGAGTCGGTCGAGCAGCGAGACCTCGCGGGCGTGCTCGTGATGCGTGGGCGAGAGGACCAGGCGCATGTCCTGCTCGTAGAGTGCCTCGGCGGCGCCGGCGAGGATCGACGAGAAGTACGCCGGGTGGACGAGCGGTACGAGCACGCCGACGAGCCCCGTGCGTCCGCCGGAGAGCCCGCGCGCGCTTCGGTTCGCCTGGTAGCCGCGCTCGCGGATGACCCGTTGCACGAGCTCGCGCGTCTCGTCGGAGACGTCGTCCCGGCCGTTGACGACGCGCGAGACGGTCGCGATCGATACGCCGGCGAGATCCGCGATCTCGCGGATCGTGACCCGCTTCGGACGCTGCTGCGCGAGGTCGACGACCATGGGCCAATTGAAGCACGTTCCGGAAACACCGTGGAACGATCGATGGTCGAGAGCACGGATCGAACGCTTGACTTTCTGGTGACATCCGTGGTAACCGTTTCCGGAAAGTTTCCGGCCCGGAGTCCAGCCCGTTACGAACGTCGCCCGCTGACGGGCGAGGAAAGGATCAGGGGATGCGAAAGGATCCGCGCACCACCCGCTGGGCCGCCGTCTTCACGGCGGCCGCGGCGCTCGCCGCACTTACCGCCCTCTTCGGCTCCGCGTCCGCTCCGGCGGCGACGGACGGCGCGGCCGCCGCCCAGGCGGCCAAGCACCGGTGTCTGGTCATGACCGGGTCGGGCGACCCGGCCTTCGTCCGCAACTTCAACCCGTACACCGCGACCGGCCTGCCGAGCGGCTCGTTCGTGCAGGGTGCGTTCTACGAGCCGCTGATCATCACGGGCGAGGGTGGACTCAAGCCCGTGCCGTGGCTCGCGACCAGCTGGAAGTGGAGCAACGGCAGCAAGACGCTGACGCTGAACATCAAGAAGGGCGTCAAGTGGTCGGACGGCAAGCCGCTGACGGCGCTCGACGTCGTCTACAGCCTCACCGCCGGCCAGCAGAACGCGGTCATGGACCGCATCGGCTTGACCGGCGCGGGGAACGAGATCAGGTCCATCCACGGCAACGCAAAGAAGTCGACCGTCGCGATCACGCTGAAGGCGCCTGACTCGCAGTTCATCTCGTCGATCCTGAACCGCCAGTTCATCGTGCCGCAGCACATCTGGTCGACGGTCACCGACCCGAGCACGTTCCTGAACTCCCAGCCGGTCAGCTCCGGCCCGTTCAACGTCATCTCGCGGTTCACGACCCAGGACTACGTCTTCTCGAAGAACCCGCACTACTGGCAGACAGCGGCGAACCAGCCCAAGATCCCCTGCCTCGAGTACGTGCAGGCTGCTTCGAACGACGCGGCCCTGGCTCTGATCCAGAGCGGCCAGGTCGACTGGACGCACAACTTCGTGCCGAACGTCGAGACGGCGTACGAGGCGAAGGACAAGGCGCACTACCACTCCTTCTACGCCACGACGGCGTATCCGATCTCGCTCACGCTCGACGACATGCAGTATCCGTACAGCCTCCCGGCCTTCCGGAAGGCGCTCAGCCTGGCGATCGACCGGGGTACCGTGTCGAAGCTCGGCGAGTACGGCTACGCGCCGCCCGTCGATGCGATCGGCCTCGGCGGCCTCTTCCCGAGCTGGGTCAAGGACCCGGCCGTGAAGCAGCAGGCCAAGGCGATGGCCACCTACAACCCGACGGCGGCGAAGAAGATGCTGACCAACAACGGGTTCACGTACAAGGGCAGCACGCTGATCGACCCGAAGGGCAACCCGGTCAAGCTCGACATCCACGTGATCTCGGGCTGGTCGGACTGGGTCGCGTCGAACCAGATCATCACGAAGAACCTGCGTGACATCGGGATCGACTCGAACGTCGCCCTCGAGCCCGACTGGGGCTCCTGGCAGCCGAACGCGATGGCCACGAAGAACCCGACGTTGCTCTGGCAGGGCGGGTCGCAGGGGTCGCCGTACGGCTACTTCTACGCCAACCTGTCCCAGAACGCCTACATCGCCCAGGGCCAGGACGGCACGCCGACCGGCAACTGGGAGCACTACGCGGACGCCAAGGCGACGACGCTGCTCGACCAGTGGAAGGCGACGCTGAACCCGACCACCCAGCAGAACATCGCGACGCAGCTGGAGAAGATCTGGCTGAACGACCTGCCGATCATTCCGCTCTTCATCGGGCCGCGGTGGTCGACGTACAGCACGAAGTACTTCCACAACTTCGTCACGCCCAAGAACTTCTGGGGCGACCCGATCTTCACCACGTTCCCGGACAACATCCTCTCGTTCACCCGGATCCTTCCCGGCGGGAAGGCCGGGGCCTAGCAACCCCTGACGAGCGGCGGGTGGGGCTTCGGCTCCGCCCGCCGCTCTACTCTCCGAGGAAAGCATGCGCTGGTTCCTCCGCCGCCTCGGCTTCTACGTCTTCGCGATCTGGGTCGCGCTGACGGTCAACTTCCTGCTCCCGCGGCTGATGCCGGGGAGCCCGATCTCCGGCCTGCTCCAGCATCTGAGCCCGGCGCAGCTCGCGGCCAACCCCGGGATCGTCCAGACCTACCAGGCGCTGCTCGGCGGCGGCCACAACTCGATCTGGCAGGACTACGTCACGTACCTGCACCGGATCTCGCACTTCAACTTCGGCATCTCGACCTCGAACTACCCGACGCCGGTCTCCGAGGTGGTCGGGCGGACGCTGCCGTACTCGATCTTCCTCGTCGGCGTCGCCTTCCTGATCTCGTTCGTCGTCGGCATCGGGGTCGGCATGATCGCCGCATGGCGCCGCGGCGGGCTGGTCGACAATTTCGTCGTGCCGGCCTTCATGGCGCTCAGCGCTTTCCCCGCCTTCTTCACCGCGCTGCTCGGCCTCTACTTCCTCGGCCTCAAGGCGCACTGGTTCCCGATCCAGCACGCCTACGACAGCGACGTCGTCCCCGGTTTCAACTGGACGTTCCTCTCGAGCGCCCTGCGCCACTCGGAGCTGCCGATCCTCTCGGTGGTCGCGGCCTACGCGGGCGGCTGGGTGCTGAACATGCGCACCGTGATGATCAACACGATCGACGAGGACTACGTCGCGATGGCGCACGCCAAGGGCCTGCGCGACCGGCGTGTGATGACCCGCTACGCCGGCAGGAACGCGATCCTGCCGCCGCTCAACGGCTTCGCGGCGCAGTTCGCGAGCGCGGTCGGCGGCCTCGTCTTCTTCGAGATCATCTTCAGCTACCCCGGGGTCGGTTACACGCTGCAGAGCGCGGTGCTCGGCAACGACTACCCGCTCGCGCAGGCGATCCTCGTCGTCCTCTCCGTCTGCGTGATCGTCGCCAACCTGATCATGGACCTGCTCAACTTCGTTCTCGACCCGAGACTGCGGACCGGCTGATGGCGGAGCTCGAGCTTCCGCTCGCCGGGTCGCCGCTGCCGATGCGGGGCCGCGGCCGCCTGCGCCTTCCCGGCTGGCTCGTGCTGCTCCTCGGGAACCCGAAGTCGCGGCTCGGGATCGTCATGGTCGCGTTCATGATCGTGATCGCCGTGATCGCGCCGTGGATCTCGGTCAGCGACCCGAACGCCTTCAGCCTGATCGACGCGCGCCAGGGGCCCTCGTGGCACCACCTCTTCGGTACGACCGACCAGGGCTCGGACATCTTCTCGCAGGTGGTCGTCGGCGCCCGCCGCTCGCTCCTCCTCGGCGCTGCCGCCGGCGCGATCGCCACCGCCGTCGCCGCGGTGCTCGGGATCACGGCCGCGTACGTCGGCGGAGTCGTCGACGAGCTGATCAACCTGCTGACCAACGTCTTCCTGACGATCCCCGCGATCCCGCTGCTCATCGTCATCTCCGGGTATCTGAAGGCGCGCGGGCTCTGGACGATGGTGTTCGTGATCGCGGCCGTGCTCTGGGCGTTCGAGTCCCGGATCCTTCGCGGCCAGGCCCTCTCGCTCAGGAGCCGCGACTTCATCCTGGCTGCGAAGTCCGCCGGCGAGTCGACGCCGCGGATCGTCTTCGGCGAGCTGATGCCGAACATGATCAGCCGCATCGCCGCCGCGTTCGTGCTCGTCTTCTACATCGCGCTGCTCGTCGACGCGGGGCTCGAGTTCCTCGGACTCGGCGACATGGGGGCGACGAGCTGGGGCGTCACCATCTACTGGGCGCAGGTGAACTCGACCGTGCTCCAGGGCGAGTGGTGGCCGTTCTTCTTCCCGTCGATCGCGCTTTCGTTCACCGTGCTCGGGCTCACGCTCGTGCTGGCCGGGATCGACGAGGTCTCGAACCCGCGGCTCCGCGCGGAGAAGGAGCCGCGGCGCGGGCTGCTCCGGGTCGTCGCCCTCTTCATCGGCGGGCGCGCGTTCGCACGAGCGGAAGGGACATCCTGATAGCGGTCGTCTCACCGACGGAGGGCTCGTCCTCGTCCGCCGCCCGGCCGGAGACGCTGCTCGAGCTGCGCGGGCTCCAGGTCGAGTACGGCTGGGCCGAGAACGGCGTGCGCGCGGTGGACGGCGTCGACCTGACGATCGGAGCCGGCGAGATCGTCGGCCTCGCCGGCGAGTCGGGTTGTGGCAAGAGCACGGTCGCGAACGCGGCGATGCAGGTGCTGCGGCCGCCGGGGCACATCGTCGGCGGCAGCGTCCGCTTCCGCGGCGACGACCTGGTGGGCCACAGCGTCGAGGAGCTGCGCAAGTACCGCTGGCGCAATGTCTCGATGGTCTTCCAGAGCGCGATGAACGCGCTCAACCCGGTGATGCGGGTCGGCGACCAGTTCGTCGACATGATGAAGGCGCACGAGCGGATCTCGAAACGGCACGCGCTCGCCGAGGCGGCCGACCTGCTCGACCTCGTCGGCATCGACCGCCGCCGCATCCGCGCCTATCCGCACGAGCTCTCGGGCGGGATGCGCCAGCGCGTGATCATCGCGATGGCGCTCGCGCTCCAGCCGGAGCTGGTGATCCTCGACGAGCCGACGACCGCGCTCGACGTCGTCGTGCAGCGGGAGATCATCCAGCAGGTGCAGGATCTCCAGGCCGAGCGTGGTTTCGCCGTCCTCTTCATCACGCACGACCTCTCGCTGCTGCTCGAGGTCGCGCACCGGATCGCGATCATGTACGCGGGCGAGATCGTCGAGATCGCGCCCGGCCACGTGCTCGCCCGGAGCGCCCGGCACCCGTACACGCAGGGACTGCTCCAGTCCTTCCCGCCGCTGACCGGCGAGCGGACGCGGCTGACCGGGATCTCGGGCTCGCCGCCCGACCTGGCCGACATGCCGGACGGCTGCCGGTTCCATCCGCGTTGCCCGCACTGCGATCCGGGGCGGCCTGCGCTCTACGCGCGGCAGACGGGCGAGCGGCCGAAGCTGCGCGACGTCGCGCCCGGTCACAGCGTCGCGTGCCACCTCGTCGAGGAGAGCGCATGAGGACGAGCACGACGCTCGAGGTCCGCGGCCTCTCGAAGCAGTTCGCGATCGGGAACGCCCTCCGCCGCTCGCACGTGCACGCGGTCGAGGACGTCTCCTTCGAGCTCGTGCCCGGGAGGATCACCGCGCTCGTCGGCGAGAGCGGCAGCGGCAAGAGCACGGTTGCGCGGCTGCTCGCGCACCTCTACGCGCCGAGCGAAGGCTCGATCGTCTTCGACGGCGGCGACGTCGCGCGCGTGCGACGCCGGCACGACGTCCTCCGCTACCGCTCGCAGGTGCAGATGATCTTCCAGGATCCGTTCGGCTCGCTGAACCCGGTCAAGACGATCCGTCACCACATCGCGCGGCCGCTGCGGATCCACAAGATCGTCCCGTCGCATCAGGTCGACGAGCGCGTCCACGAGTTGCTGTCGACCGTCGGGCTCGTGCCGCCGGAGCAGATCGCCGCCAAGTACCCGTACGAGCTTTCGGGCGGCCAGCGGCAGCGTGTCGCGATCGCGCGCGCTCTCGCCGTCGAGCCGACCGTCGTCCTCGCCGACGAGCCGACGAGCATGCTCGACGTCTCGATCCGGATCGGGATCCTGAACCTGATGCTCACGCTGAAGGAGGAGCACGAGCTCGCGTTCCTCTACGTCACGCACGACCTCGCGAGCGCCCGCTACCTCGCCGACGACATCCTCGTCATGTACGCCGGCCAGATCGTCGAGCAAGGCCCGGTCGACCGGGTGCTCGCCGAACCGCTGCACCCCTACACGCAGCTCCTGATCGCCTCGGTGCCCGATCCGACGCGCGGCTTCGAGCGGATCGAGGAGCGGCGGGGCCGCTCGTCCGCCGCGGTCGACCCGGCCGAAGGCTGCCGTTTCGTCAGCCGCTGCCCGCTCGCGATCGACGTCTGCTCGCGGATCACGCCGCCGCTCGCCGAGGCCCGGCCGGGCCAGTCGGCGCGCTGCCATGTCAACGCTCCAGCAACCTGAACGAGAGGACATCTATGGCGACCGACACCTCCAGCAGCTTCCCGCCCGACTTCGTCTGGGGCACCGCGACGGCGGCCTACCAGATCGAGGGAGCGGTCCTCGAGGACGGGCGCGGCGAGAGCGTGTGGGATCGCTTCTCGGCGACGCCGGGCAAGGTGCGGAACGGCGACTCGGGTGCGGTCGCGTGCGACTTCTACCACCGCTACCGCGACGACATCGGGTTGATGACCGAACTCGGGCTCGACGCCTTCCGCTTTTCGGTCGCCTGGCCCCGGGTGCTGCCGGGCGGCCGCGGCCGCGTCAACGAGGCCGGGCTCGACTTCTACGACCGGCTCGTCGACGAGCTGCTCGCGCACGGGATCGAGCCGTTCCTCACGCTCTACCACTGGGACCTGCCGCAGGCGCTCGAGGACGAGGGCGGCTGGCGCGTCCGCTCGACGGCGGAGGCGTATGCCGAGTACGCGGCCGTCGTGGCGGAGCGGCTCGGCGACCGGGTTCGCCACTGGACCACCCACAACGAGCCGTGGGTCGTCGCGTGGGCCGGCCATGCGCACGGTCGTCACGCACCCGGCCTGACGAGCGAGGCGGCTGCCGTCGCCGTCGCGCACCACCTGCTCCTGTCGCACGGCTGGGCGGCTGCGGCGATCAGACGGGCCGCGCCGGACGCCGGAGTCGGGATCGTCCTCGACCTCTGGGAGGCGTATCCGGCCTCGGAGTCGCCCGACGATCAGGCGGCGGCGCGTCGCGTCGACGGCGAGCACAACCGCTGGTTCCTCGACCCGATCTTCCGCGGGACGTACCCTGCCGACCTCGTCGACCGCAACGAGCTGGTCGCGCCGGTCCTCCGCGACGGCGACCTGGCGACGATCTCGACTCCGATCGACTATCTCGGCGTCAACAACTACTCGCGAGCGATCGTCGCCGCCGGCCCCGGCGGGCCGCGGACGGTGCGGAACGACGGAGCGCTGTACACCGAGATGGACTGGGAGGTCTTCCCGGAGGGGCTCCGGCGGGTGCTCGTGCGCGTCGCCGAGGAGTACGGCCCCGCCGCGATCTACGTCACCGAGAACGGCGCCTCCTTCGGCGACATCCGGACACACGACGGCCGTGTCCACGATCCCGAGCGGGCCGCGTATCTCCGCGACTACCTGGCGGCGGTCGCCCAGGCGGTCGAGACGGGGGCGCCCGTGAAGGGCTACTTCGTCTGGAGCCTGCTCGACAACTTCGAGTGGGCGCACGGCTACTCGAAGCGGTTCGGGATCGTCTTCGTCGACTATCCGACCCTGGAGCGCGTGCCGAAGGACAGCTTCTACTGGTACCGCGACTTCATCGCCGCGCGGCGGGACGCGCCCGCGCCGACGCCGGTGGCGACCGGCTAGTGGCTTGATGTGCAATCGAGCCCGCTCGGGGCCGATTCAGGCGTCACGCCTGGAGCTGCGTCCGGGCACCGCTCCTCTTTCACATCACGCCTCCAGGCGATGAGGGCGGCGCGGCGTGCCGGTGCGATCGCGGTCGTCGCCGCGGCGGCGGCCGCGGTCTCCGTGTCGGCCGCCGCGCTCCGCGAGCCGAAGCCCGACGCGTTCGCGCTCCGGCGTCTCGTCGCCGACCCGGGCTTCGCAGCACCCGCGCACGACGCGCAGCTCGTCAACGCGTGGGGCCTCGCAGCGACCGCGACAGGGCCCTGGTGGACGGCGAACGAGGCACGCGGGACGAGCACGCTCTACGCGGGCGACGGCCGCAAGCAGGCGCTCACGGTCAGCGTGCCCGGCGGGCCGACCGGCATCGCCTTCAACGGGGGGCCGGACTTCGTCGTCCACGGCGGCGGCAGGTCGGCTCCCGCCCGCTTCCTCTACGCCTGCGAGGACGGGATGATCCGCGCCTGGTCGCCCACCGTTCCCCGCGGCTGGTCCACGGAGGTCGAGATCGCCGTCGATGCGTCGGGCTCGGGGGCCGTCTTCCGGGGGATCGCGCTCGCGACGCTGCCCGACGGCTCGCGGCGGCTCTACGCGACCGACTTCCACACCGGGCGCGTGCTCGTCTTCGACTCCCACTGGCGCCGCGTCGATCGGCCGGGCGCCTTCGCCGACCCGTCGATCCCGTCCTGGTACTCGCCCTTCAACGTCGTCGCGGCGCGCGGCCGGCTCTTCGTCAGCTTCGCCTCACCTGCCCCGGTGAACGGCAACGACGCGCCGAGCGGCGGCTACGTGGACGAGTTCGACCTCGAGGGGCGGCTGCTCGCGCGGATCGGGCGCGGCAGTCCGCTCGACGAACCGTGGGGGCTGGCCGTTGCGCCGAAGGGCTTCGGCTCGCTCGCCGGCGCACTGCTCGTCGGCAACTTCGGCAGCGGCCGGATCAACGCCTACCTCCCGCGCGGACGCGCGTGGGTGTTTCGCGGCCAGCTCGGCGGCCGCGACGGGCGGCCTCTCTCCGTGCCGGGGCTCTGGGGGATCGCGTTCGGCAGGGGCGGCATGAGCGGGCCGCGGACGACGCTCTTCGTCGCGGCCGGGCCGCATCGCTGGCACGGCGCCTCCGAGATCGCGGTGCACGGCCTGCTCGGCGCGATCGCGCCGGCCGCCTGACGCCTCGGCGGCTGCGGCGCACCTCTACGCCCCGGAGAGCGGCACGTCGCCGCCGGCCGAGCCCATGCGCTCGACCACCACCTGCGGGATGCGGGCCCGCGGGCTCAGGCGGAGGCACATGCGCACCACCTCGGCGCAGTCCTCGGGCCGGATCATCTCGTCGGGCTCGATCCCCGACCACTCGGCCATCGGCGTGTCGACGAAGCCGGGGCAGATCGCGATCGCGCGCACGCCGTCCGCGTCCAGCTCCTCGTTCAGCGAGCGCGTGAGCGCTATCACCGCAGCCTTCGTGGCGCCGTAGACCGAGAGGCCGGGCGTGGGGAGCGTGCCGGCGATCGAGGCGAGGTTCACGATCCAGCCGCGCGACTCGCGGAGCAGCGGGATCGCCGCCTGCGTGACGAGGAAGAGCCCGCGCAGGTTGACGCCGAGCTGCAGGTCGAGCTGCTTCGCGGGCAGGTCCTCGACGCGGCCGGCGATGCCGAGGCCGGCGGAGTTCACGAGGACGTCGAGCCGGCCGAAGCGCTCGCGGTGGACGGCGACGACGCGGGCGCACTCGTCGGGATCGCCGAGGTCGGCGGCAACGGCCTCGGCCCCGAGCTCGGCCGCCGCGGCCTCGACCTTCTCCGGCCGGCGCGAGGCGAGGGTCAGGCCATAGCCCTCGTCGCGCAGCATGCGCGCGATCGCGAACCCGATTCCCGAGGAACCTCCGGTGACGAGAGCCGCCCGATCCATGGCTCCTGTCTACCGCCCGCGGGGTGGGAAGGTCAAGCGGCGTCGAGGGCGAACAGAACCGGCGAGGGTGCCGTCAGGTTCCCCTCTCCCCAGGGCGGCGGCTTCGGCCGCCGCCCGTACGATGCCGGGATGACGGGCGGGCCCACCTCCCTCGGCGTCGGCGGCGGCTGCGCGGCGAAGTACCCGGCCGGCCGTCTCGCGGAGCTGCTGAAGGGCTTCGTCCCCGCCGAGGCGGAGAACCTGCTCGTCGGCCTCGACCCCGCGGACGACGCGGCCGTGTACCGGCTGGACGACGAGCGCGCGCTCGTGTTCACGCTCGACTTCTTCCCGCCGCTCGTCGAGGACCCGGCGCTCTACGGGCGGATCGCGGCGACGAACGCGCTCAACGACGTGTTCGCGATGGGCGGCGTCCCGCTGCTCGCGCTCTCGATCGCGGCCTTCCCGGAGTCGCTCCCGAACGAGGTCGTGGCCGCCGTGTTCGCCGCGGCCGACGAGCAGGTGCGCGCGGCGGGCGCGATCCTCGCCGGCGGTCACACGATCCGCGACGAGGAGCCGAAGTACGGGCTCGCGGTCGTCGGCACCGTCCACCCCGACGCCGTCTGGCCGAAGAGCGGCGCTCGTCCGGGCGATGCGGTCTTCCTCACCAAGCCCCTCGGGACGGGGCTCGTGCTCGCCGCTCACGGCCAGGGCGCGGTCTCGCTCGAGCGCCTCGACGAGGCGACGCGCTGGATGACCACGCTGAACGCGGCCGCCGCGGACGCGCTCAGGCCCTTCCGTCCGAACGCCGTCACCGACGTCACCGGCTTCGGGCTGCTCGGGCACGCGCACGAGACGGCCGAGCGAAGCGGGGTGCGAATCCGGCTCGAGGGCGGGTCGATCCCGGCGCTCGGCGGGGCGCTCGAGGCGGCGCGCGACGGGATCCGCACCGGCGGCGATCCGCGCAATCGCGACTTCGCCGCGCCCCACGTGACGAGCGACGGCGTCGGCGACGACGTGCTCGCGCTCGCCTACGACGCGCAGACGGCAGGCGGCCTGCTGGTGACGCTTCCGTCGGACAAGGCGCTCTCGCTCGAGGCGGAGTTCGCCCGCGCCGGTCTCTTCCTCGCCCGCGTGGGCGCTGTCGAGGAGGGCGAGGGCGTCGTGCTCGCGCCGTGACCCCGACGCGCGGCGCGGCTCCACCGCAGGCCTGACGGCTCCGTCGGTCGATCGTCACCCGGTCTACACTCGTCTCGTGCACGTGCAGTCGGCCCCGGCAGCGCTCCCGCGGTGGCGTGCCCTGACGCTCTCGCCGACGGTGTTCCGGCGGCTCGCGCTCGGCACCGTCGCGATGCTGATCCTGATCGTGGCCACGGGCGCCACTGTCCGCCTGACCGGCTCCGGCCTCGGCTGCCACCACTGGCCGACCTGCGAGCGGTCGCATGCGCTGCCGAAGGGCTACCACTCGGATGTCGAGTTCTCCAACCGCATCGTCTCCGGGTTCACCGTGCTCGCGACGCTCGTGCTCGCCGTCGGCGCCTGGCGCACGCGCGGTCTCGGCCGCCGCGCCCGCCTGCTCGCGACCGGCGTCTTCGCCGGGACGCTCGCCCAGGCGCCGCTCGGCGCGATCACCGTCTACTACGACCTCAACCCGTACCTCGTGATCTCGCATCTGCTCCTCTCGCTCGCGGTGCTCGGGCTCGGCGTGCTGACGCTGCTCGAAGCGACCCGGCTCGTGCGCGGATCGGCGTCCGCGCTGCCGGTGCTCGCGCGCTGGGGTGGAGCCGCCCTGCTCGTCGCGGTGGCGGTGCTCGTCGTCAGCGGCACGCTGTCGACCGCGGCAGGGAAGTTCCCCGGCAGCTCCGGCGGAGACGTGGTGCCGCGCCTCGGCGCGTTCTACCCCTCGGTGTACTGGCACGTGCGGGCGGTCGCCGCGTTCGGGATCGTCTTTCTCGCGCTCGCCGGCTGGGCCTGGCGCGAGCGCGACCGCTTCGGCTGGCTGCTCCGGGGCTGCACCGGCCTGCTCGCCGCCCTGCTCGCGCAGATGGCGGTCGGCGAGGTCCAGTACCGCACCTACGGGACGGTGCCCTGGTGGCTCGTGCTCCTGCACGTCGCCGCCGCCGCCGTCGTCTTCGGCTGGACGATCGGCCTCGTCGCCCGGCTCTGGCGGCCCGTGGCGCCGGCGGCGGGCCACTAGACTCAGAGCGGATGTCGGAGCTGAACGTCTCCTTCCGGCCGACACTGCGCCGGCCCGTGCTCGTGGCTGCATTTCGCGGCTGGAACGACGGCGGCCAGGGCGCGACGCTCGGCGGCGGCTACCTCGCGCGCCAGTGGGAGGCGGAGCAGTTCGCCGAGATCGACCCGGAGGGGTTCTACGACTTCCAGGCGGTGCGGCCGCAGGTCGCGCTCGAGGACGGGCTGACGCGCAAGCTCGAATGGCCCGAGAACGCCTTCTACCACGCGCCGATCCCGGGGCTGGACCGCGACGCGGTCATCCTCCTCGGCGTCGAGCCGAACCTGCGCTGGCGCACCTTCTCCGGGCTCGTCGTCGATCTCGCCCGAGAGCTCGACGTGGAGACCGTGGTGACGCTCGGCTCGTTGCTCGCCGACGTCCCGCACACGCGGCCCGCGCCGGTGAGCGCCGCCGCCAGCGATCCCGCCCTCGTGGAGGAGCTCGGCGTCGAGCCGTCGCGCTACGAGGGGCCGACCGGCATCGTCGGCGTGCTCCTCGACCAGTGCCGGGCCGAGGGGATCCGTTCGGTGAGCCTGTGGGCGGCGGTGCCGCACTACGTCTCGCTCGCGCCGAGCCCGCGTGCCGCGCTCGCGCTCTGCCGTCGCTTCGGCGAGCTGATCGGCGTCGAGATCGACCTCGACGAGCTCGAGCAGGCCGCGGACGAGTACAGCGAGCAGGTGAGCGAGGCCGTCTCCTCGGACGCCGAGACGGCGTCGTACGTCGAGGAGCTGGAACGGCGCGTCGACCTGCTCGAGGCGGCGGAGGACCTGCCCTCGGGCGACAGCCTCGCTGCCGAGCTGACGCGCTACCTCCGCGAGCGCGAACAGAGCGACGACGACGAGGACGACGGGCCGCCGGGCCCGGCCTCCTGAACGCCGCTCCGTCATGCTGACGAACCGCTCGGCGCCGCCTGTCACCGTGACGCCGGTCCTCGTCTACCCGGACGTCCGTGCAGCCGTCGCGTGGCTGGAGGCGGCGTTCGGGTTCGAGGAGCGCGTGCGGATCGGCGACGGCCATCGCGCCCAGCTGAGGGTCGGACCGGACGGCGCCGTCGTGGTCGCCGACGTCGGCGGCGATCGGGCTGCGCCGAGCGCAGGGTCACCGGCGCACCTCGTGAAGGTGCGCGTCGCCGACGTCGACGCGGCGTTCGCGAGAGCGCGCGACGCCGGCGCGCGCGTGGTCGAGGAGCTGCGGACGTACGAGTACGGCGAGCGCTCGGGCATCCTCGAGGATCTCGCCGGGCATCGCTGGGAGCTCACCCAGACGGTGCGCGACACCGCGCCGGAGGAGTGGGGCGGAACGACGATCGCCCCCTGGTGAAAGCCGGAAGCCGGCCGCCTAGCGCGACACGTATGCAGGGAGGCCGGCCGGAGCCTCGGCCGATCGGGCGGTCGCCTCTGCAGACGGAGCTCGCTCCGCGCGCGCGAGCATGGCTGCGCCCACGACGACGCAGCCGAAGGCGGCGAGCCGGAGCGCCCCCAGCGGCCCGCCCGGGAGATGCTCGTGGAACACCAGCAGGCCGGCGCCGATCGGGAGGGCGTTCGTCAGCAGGCTCGCCGGCCCGGCGGTCGCGAGTGCGCCGCCGCGCTGGAAGGCGATCTGCAGCGCCACGAAGGCAGCGCCGTGCGCGGCGAGCACGAGCGGGACGAGCGCAAGCCAGCCGCCGCCGAGAGTGACCGCCTTCGTCGCCACGTCGCCGGCCGCGTAGAGGACCCCGGCGGCGATGCCGAGTGATGCGCCCGCGGCCAGGGCGGGGAGACGGAGGGCCGCGAGCACGGCGATCGCCGCCGAGACGAGGAGCCACCCGGCGAGCGACATCGCCGCCGGAGTCATGGTCCGTGCCGTCGCCGCCGGCGAGCGAGGCGCCGAGCAGCGCGAGCCCGAGCACGGAGATCGTGACTGCGGCCCAGTGGCCTTTCGTGATCGTGGCGCCCCGGGCGCGGGCGAGCACTGCGAGGACGCCGACGCCTCCCGCCGAGCTCGCCTGGACGAGGGAGAGCGGCGCGAGAGCGAGTGCGCCGACGTAGAGGGCCCAGCCGCCGAGACCGGCGAGGAAGCCGGCCAGCCAGGCGGTGTCGGAGACGAGGGCGCCGAGGGACGCGAGCGGCCGGCGCAGCGAGACGGCCGGCAGGCGGTGCGCGGCTCCGTGCTGGACGACCCAGCCCCAGTTCAGTGCGAAGGCGGACGAGAGCGCGAGCAGCAGACCGCCCGCGATGCTCACCGGCGCCCTCCCTGGAACGGCAGGTAGGTCTCGGCTGCGAGGGCGGCGATCCCCACCCGCGGGAGATCGCGCCGATGCTCGTAGACGACGAAGCGCTGTTGGGACGTGGGCAGGAACTTCCGGTTGAACAGCAGCAGGTTGTCCAGCTGGAAATGCCCCTTGAGCGCGAGCAGGGCCCGGCGCTGCAGGTGCTGCAGCAGCGTCAGCTCCTGCGACGGCGCGAGCAGGGCGGCGAAGGGCGAGAAGTTGAGCGAGACCCGCCGGTAGCCGTTTTCCCCGGCCCAGCCGATCGCCTCGCAGATCAGCCATTCGTTGAACCCGTTGGGGGTCTCGCGCAGGCGCGGCATCGACGAGAGCGAGAGCGCGTGCCCAGCCGGGGAGAGCGCGAAGTGGAGGAACCCGACCGGGCGTCCGTCCGGCGCGAGTCCGACGACGAACACCGCCTCGTCGTCGCCGAGCGAGAAGAGGGCGTCGAGGGCCATGACGAACCCACGCTCGGGCGCCTTGCCACGCCACTCGCGCGCGACGCCCTCGAGCAGCGTCCGCCGGCCGTCCTCGATCTCGGTCGGACGGAGGATCGCCGCCCGGTACCCGGCCGCCGCCAGCCGGTGCACCGACTGGCGGACCTTGCGGACGGCGCGGCCCTCGAGGGAGAACGACGCGGTCTCGACGACGGCCTCGTCTCCGTGGTAGAGCGCGTGCAGGCCGTGCCCCGCGTACAGGGGGAGCCATACCTCCGACGCGCCGAGGATCGCCACTCGCCACCCGCGCTCCCGTGCCATCCGGACGAAGCTGCCGACGAGCTCGTCGGCGTGGTCGCGCGGGCCGATCGGATCGCCCGAGACGATGGCGACGCCCCCCACGACGCGGTAGGCGAGGAAGGCGGTCTCGTCCTCCGAGAAGAAGTACGACTTGTCGCTGCGCAGGACGAACGGCGCGAGCGTGTCCGTGCCCCAGGTCCGCACGAGCGCACGGGCCAGCGCGCGCTCGCGTTCGGGCTGGACGACGCGATGGCGCCACGGCGCGATCCAGCCCTCGACGATCCAGAGGATCCCCGCCGCTCCGAGCAGGAGCAGCGAGAGCGGGAACCACGTCCCGAACGAGCCGGCCAGGTGGCCCGAGCCGCCGAGGTCGAGGCCGAGCAGCCCGCGGCCGATCTCGCGCAGCGCGAACGAGGCGCTCAGCGGCTGGTCGGCGGCGAGCCGGTTCGCCCAGAGCGTGACCTCTCCGTACGCGAGCAGCGAGCCGGCGACGACGGCGATCCGGCCGAGCGCCTGCCGGCGGGTGGACGCGCCGCCGGGGCCCTCGAAGTCGTGGCGCCGGGCGACGAGGAGCACGAGGATCACGGCGGACGCGAGCGAGCCGTCGTTCAGGCCGTGGAGGACGTGCAGGAGCGTGGACAGCCCCGCCACGGCGGTGGCGACCTGCCAGGCCCGCCTGCGCCTGCGGGCGAGGCCGCGCGCCGCCAGGAGCAGCGCGGTCGCCGCCAGCACTCCGGCCGCCCGCGCGAGCGGACCGACGGCGTCCGGGGTCAGCGGACGCAGGATCCCGCCGTCCGCACCGGGCAGCACGGCATGCAGCAGGTTGAGACCGGCACCGGCCGCGACGACGAAGGCGACGACGAGCGGCGCGCGGCGGGCGAGCCTGCGCTCGGCGAGGAGCGCGGTCGCCACGGCGGCGAGGACCCCGGGAAGGTAGACGGCCTTCATACGGGCGGCGGCGTCGAGCGCGTCGCCGAGCGGGACCTGGCGGACGACCGCGACCGAGAGGCTCGTCTCGAGGTAGGTGAACAGGCCGACGCCGAACCCGAGGAGCAGCGCCGCCGTCACGCGCTCGACCCTTGCCCGGCGCGCCCAGGCGCCGAGCAGCACGGCCACGACGGACCAGACGAGGACGAACCAGAGGAGCGGCACCGCATCGTGACGCGGCAGCTCGTCCAGCGGCAGCGCCTCGCCGATCCGGGGCCCGGGCAGGGCCGGCTCGACCGCGTAGAGCCACCCGATCGCGGACAGGCCGAGGAGGACGACGAGAGGCGGGAGCGCGAGCCTACGCACCGTGCAGCCTCCGGGAGGCGGCCAGGTACGCCCCCACGGCGTTGTCCCGCCAGAGCGCCCAGTCGTGGCCGCCGTTGACGACGAAGAAGCGGTGCGGGATCCGGGCGGCCGCGAGCTCCTTCGCGAACGCGCGATTCTGCGGCAGGAAGCTGTCGCCGGTGCCGCTGTAGAACCAGACGAACGTGTGCGCCCGGCGCAGGCTCCGCGCCGCGCCTGCGAGCGTGGCGAGCGGGCTGTTCTGCGCGAGGAGCGCGCGGCGGTGACCGAAGATCGCGCCGAGGTCGTCGGCCCGCATGTAGCCCGACCAGCTCTCGACGACGCCGAACTCCCCGGGATGGTGGATCGCAATGTTGAGCGCTCCGTAGCCGCCCTCCGAGAGGCCGGCGATCGCCCGCGCGGAGCCGCTGCGAATCGTCCGGTAGCGGGTGTCGATCGCTCGCACGACATCGCGGGCGACGAACGTCTCCCAGCCCTGGCCGCGGCCGACGCCGTTCGCCCACTCCTTGTCGGTGAACTGTCCGGTCGAGCCGAACGGCATCGCGAGGATGAGCGGCTGCGCCCTGCCTCGGGCGATCAGGTCGTCCTCGACGACCCCCATCCGCACGGTCTCGAGGAACGCGAGCGGCTTCCCCGGGAAGCCGTGCAGCAGGTACACGACCGGGTAGCGCCGCCGCGGATGGGCCGCGTAACCGGGAGGCAGGTAGACCACGACCTGCTGGCGGCGCCCGCCGAGGGCGGCGCTGCGCACCGTGATCAGCTGCTGCGTCCCGCTCGACGTGACGTATGCGGCGTCCTTCGGCGGAGCGAAGCCGCGGTAGAGCCAGTAGTTGTCGAGGTAGCGGTACAGGCCGAGCAGTCCTCCGCCGACGAGCACGGCCGCGGCGATCGCCGCGAGGCGGGGGACGACCGTCGCAGACCCGTCTGTACCGCCACCCCGACGGACGCTCGAGGCCGCAGCGAAAGCACTGAGCGCCATGCCCCGAGGTCTACGCCCGCGCCCGCACGGGGGCAATCCTGCTGCGGCGTGGTCTGTCGGACCGACTTCTCCCGCCGCCGGAGGATGCCGGGGTCGTACTCCAGGCCCGCCGGCGGCGGCTCACCTCGCTTCTCGGCCGTTGCTGCTTAGCTGTGTGCGGACGCCGCGAACCGATGCGAACCAGAGCCGCCACAGCCCTCGTCGTCCCGCCGCACTCTCGTCGCTCGCCCTCTCGAGTGCGGCGAGCGGCGCGGCGCGGACGCTCGACACGAGCTTCACCTCGTCGGCCATCGGCGCGCGCCTTCACTTCGAGGTGTACCTCCCGGCCGACTACCGGACGAGCAACCGCCGGTACCCGGTCATCTACTTCCTCCACGGCCTGCCGGCTGCGAGCACGTCGTACACGGCGCTCCACTTCGTCGAGCGCGCCCTCGACCAGGCCGGCAAGCCGGCGATCCTCGTCCTCCCGCAGGGAGCCCGGCCGGGCGAGACCGACCCCGAATACGTCGACCACGGCGGCGGCGACGACTGGGGCACCGCGATCGCGGTCGAGCTGCCGCACGTCGTCGACGCCCGCTTCCGGACGATCCCCGACCGCGCCGGCCGGGCGCTGATCGGCGTCTCGGCCGGCGGCTACGGCGCGATGCACCTCGCGCTCGAGCATCTCGGCGAGTTCTCGGTCGTCGAGTCCTGGAGCGGCTACTTCCACCCGACGAACCCGTCCGGCACCGCGCCGCTCAGCCTCGGCTCCGCCGCCCGCGACACCGCCGCCGACGTGCACGAGCAGCTCGCCCGCGTCAAGGAGCGCCTCGCGCAGGAGCCGACGTTCATCGCCTTCTACGTCGGGCGCGGCGACTCGCGCTTCGCCGCCGAGAACAAACGGCTCGACGCCGAGCTGACCCAGGCTCGGATTCCCCACGTCTTCCGGATCTACCCGGGCGGCCACGAGCAGCGGCTGTGGGCCGCCCACGCCCCCGCGTGGCTCGGCCTCCTCGCGCTCGGGCACCTCGCCGCCGCGAGCTAGGACGATCGATTCCAGACTGCGTGGGGCCGGATGACGATCGGCACGCCACCCGGGAGCCGATCGTCTAGGGGTTCGGCTCGTCCGCGGCCGGGGTTGGCCCCGGCGTGCGCCGCCGGCGGCGGCGCTTCGGCTTCGCCTCGGCGGCCTCCGCGTCGCCCTCGGCCGTCGGGGTCGTCTCCGCGGCCTCGGCGCTCTCAGGCGCTCCGCCGTTCTGCGTCTGCTCCGTCGCCGGCGTCTCGGTCTGCGCGCCGCTCTTCTTCTTGCGGCGTCGCCGGCGGCGGCTCCGGCTCGACTGCTGCTTCGGGGCGGGCAGGTTCTCGGCGAGCGCCCCGGCGACATCCTGGATCGTGCCGAGCAGCTCGCGCGCCTCCTCGATCAGCCTCGTCGAGCGCGGCGTGTAGCCCTCGGCCGAGGCGAGCAGCGCGGCCCCGACGGGGAGAGGCAGCTCGAGTGCGGCCCGGACGAGCTTCGCCGCGTTCTCCTCGTGGCGGTGGCCGCGGGAGTTCGCGAGCGCGCCGAGCAGGCGCTTCGCCTCGGGGTACTCGGCGGAGGCGCGCCGATCCTGCACCTTGCGGGTCGCGCGGGCGAGCCGCCACGTCCAGCGGGCGAGGATCTGATCGGGCGCGTCGGGCTTCGCGTCCGCGATCGCGCGCAGGAGGATCCGGATCCCGACCAGACGCTCCTTCTCCCAGGTCGGGGCCTGGGTCACGAGCGTCACGAGGTCGTCGAAGTCCGCCCGCTCGACGCTCATCGAGACGCGATCCTGAAGCGCCATCGTGCGGAGGCGCCGGTTCGGATTCTCGGCCGCGCACGTCGCGAGGAACTGCTCGAGCGCGCCCTTGCTCGCGCGGCCCTCGGTCAGCTTGAGGACGAAGTTCGCCCGCTCGTCGAAACGGATCTGGCGGCCGGCGATCGTCGCCCAGTAGCGCTGCTCGTCGTCGTCGAGGAAGCGCGGGTCGATCCGCTGCCACTCGCGCTGGATCACGCCGATCCGGCGCCGGACGTCGGGCGTGACGGGGACGAGCCACGGCGCCGGCGTGAGCCTGCGGCGCGAGCGGCGCTGGGAGCGGCGTCGCGGGGCGGGCGTGACGCGGGCTCCCTCGCGGTAGAAGTCGGCGTCGAGGAGCGAGTGGAGCGAGACGACGCGCTCGTTGTGGGTTGCCCCCTTCGGCACGAAGTCGACGACGATCCCGGCCTCCTTACGCGGATGGAGCCGCATGATCCGGCCGATCCGCTGCTGGTAGACCCGCTTCGACGCCGTGGGCGCGAGGTGCATGCAGACGGTCGCACGGGGCGAGTTCCAGCCCTCCGCGAGCAGCTGGGCGTTGATCAGGACGTTGATCTCGCCCTGCTCGTAGGCGGCCAGCGTCTCGGCGAGGCGCACCGGGGGCGTGCGCCCGGAGACGGCCTCCGCCTTCAGTCCGGCGGCGCGGAACTCCTGTGCGAGGTTGTACGCGTGCTCGACGCCGGCCGCATAGACGATTCCCGGCGAGTTGTCGAAGCGGTCGCGGTAGAGGCTCGCAGCCGCCTGGTTCAGGGCCTGGTGGTCGAGGGTCTTGGCCAGGATCTCCTGGTCGAAGTCGCCGCCGACGATCGGCACCGAGTTGATCGCCGCGACGGGGGGCACGCGCAGGCAGCGCAGCGGCGCGATCAGCCCGCGCCGCGCCGCGTCCTGCAGGGGCAGGTCGTCGACCGAGGCGGGGAAGACGTCGGAGACCTGCTTCGCGATCAGCTGCTCGGTCGCGGTCATCCCGATGTAGACCGGCTCCGGGAACGAGCGGATCGAGGCCGAGGTCTTCTCGCCGAGTGCGGTGTGCGCCTCGTCGCAGATCACGAGCTGGTAGGCGTCGCGGCTGATCGAGTCGACGTGCCGCGCGAACCAGGCGTAGGTCTGGATCGTGAGCGGGTTCGCCTGCGCGGGCTTCTGGCCGCGTTCGATCGCGTCGGCGTACCGGTCGCCGTAGCCCTCGGTCTTCAGGTCGCGCTCGAACTGCGAGACGAGCAGGCGTCGGTGCGTGAGGATCAGCACGCCGAGGGTGCGCGCCGCCTCGACGAAACCGGCAGCCGCGATCGTCTTCCCGGACGCGGTCGGGTGGCGGAAGCGGTAGCGACGGACGGCGCCCGGGTCGACCTTCGGGCCCGGCGGCTCCTCCTCGAGCTCGAGGTCGCCCGCCCCGGCCTCGACGACGAGCGTCTCGTCCTCGTCCTCGTCCTCGTCCTCCTGCTCCGCCAGCTCCTCGGCGCTCTCCGCGTGGCCGCTGCCGTTCTCCTGCTCCTCGTCGCGCTGGCTGGCGGCGATCAGCTCGGTGAGCATGCCGGCGAGCGCATCGACCTGGTGGCGGCGGAGCGCAGTGCCCGCGGCCGTGTGGGGCTCGGGCTCGGCGAGCACGCGCTCGAGGCCGAGCAGGAGGCCGAAGCGCACCTTCCACTGCGGCGAGGGCGTCGTGTGGCCCGCCTCGATCTCGGCGGTCGCCTCGTCGAGCGCGCGTCGGCGCGCCGTTCCGGACGCGAGCGCCTGCTCGGCGTCCTCGCCGTCGCGGAGGAACGGCTCTCCGGCCCATGCTTCCGCGCGGTATGCGGCGGCAACCAGTGTGTCCGCCGCCTCCGAGACGATCGTCGGCTGCTGAATGGCTTCCATATGCGCAGCACGGTGTCGTGCTGCAACCCTTCGAGAGGAGCGCGCTCGACGATTCCCCTGGGCGAGCGACGCTTCGCCAAGCATACCCCGAGCCAGGAGCATCGTCAACCGGTCTCCGCGGACGCGGCCCTGCGGGACGGCTAGAGGCCCAGGCCGCCGAAGACCGCGAACGGGTTGCCGGGAGCGGTCTCCCAGACCAGCTCTCCGCCCGGCTCGACCGATCCGTGCAGGCGCTCCGCGAGCGACTCGGCGTCCTCGCGCGTCTCGGTGCCCACGATCAGGTACTGGGAGCGCCGCTCCGGCCGGTAGCCCTCATCCTTCGAGCTGCTCGTCGAGGCGGCGCGCGCTCTCCTGCGACTCGCACTCGACCCGCACCTCCCAGGGCGCGTAGCCCCGGCGGGCCTCCTCCTGCTCCCAGGTCCGGCTCGCGGGCTCATCGTCCCAGCGCTCCTCGTCTGCGAGCCAGTGCTCGATCAGGCTCGTCCGCGCCTCGATCTCGTGCTCCCGGAGCTCCGCGCTGGACCACCGCCTGCGCGCGCTCCGCCTCGTCCCGGCTCGACGCGTAGACGAAGACACGCTCGCCGTCCCGGGAGACGACGAGGCGTCGCTCCTCGAGCTCCCGCGCCAGCTCGCGGGCCTCGCCGGAGAGCTCGGCGCCGAGCCGCTCGAGCAGCCCGCGCGCGTGCTCCTCCTCCTCGACCTCGATCGTGATCCGCCAGTCCTCGGGCATGCTGCACAGGCTACCTCGCGAGTGCTGCGCACTCGCTCGGTCCTGGCGGAACTCCGGTCGTCGGAGAGCGCGGTCTCCGACGACCGTCGTGCTGTCTCTTGCTTCGGCCGGTGGTCAGGAAGGGATCGCCGCCCCGTCGCGCGGGCTCGCGTCGCGAGGCGACGCTAGGCGGTTCGAGAAGCGGAGCTTCTCGAACCGAGGAGGCCGCCGGTGACGCGCTCCGACACTCCCGTCTGGTCGAGGTGCTTCGTGATCCCGCCGAGGTGGAACGGGTAGCCGGCGCCGAGGATCAGACAGGCGTCGATGTCGGCCGCCTCGCCGACGACGCCCTCGTCGAGCAGATGCCGCACCTCGTCCGCGATCGCCTCGAGCGCGGCCTCGCGAATCTCGTCGACGCTCCGCCTCGCGTCGCCGCGGACCACGATCTCCTCGCTGCCCTCGGCATAGGACGCGAGGGTCGGCGAGAGCGGGAAGCGGTCGGGATAGGCCGCGTGCAGCGTCTCGAGCACGTGGTTCGCGACGCGCGGACCGACCATCTGCAGCAACACCGAGGGCGCCATCGGCAGGCCGAGCGAGAGCGCCGCCTCGTCCGTCTCCTCGACCGTGTTGCCGTGCTCGAGCGCGTCCATCAGCACCGTCGTCATCCGGGTCAGGACCCGGTTGACGACGAAGGCCGGCGCGTCGCCGACGAGGACGCCCCGCTTCTTCAGGCTCTTGACCACGTCGAAGGCCGTCGCGAGCACCTCGTCGGTGGTCTGCGGCGTGCGCACGACCTCGACGAGGGGCAGGACGGCCACCGGGTTGAAGAAGTGGAGGCCGACGTCCGCGCCCATCGCCTCGACCGAGAGCGAGGACGTGTTCGTGGCCAGGATCGCGTCCGGTGCGATCCGGCGCACCTCGGCGAAGACGTCGCGCTTGATCTCGAGATCCTCGAACACCGCCTCGAGGACGAGGTCGCAGCCCTCGAACTGCTCCCAGCCCGTGCCGCCGTCGACGATGGTCGCGAGGAACGGGCTCCTCAGCCCCGACCTCCTCGCGGATCGTCGCGAGCGCCTCGTCCACGCGCGGCTGCTCGATGTCGCGGAGCACGACCGGCACCTGCAGCCTGCGCAGGAAGAGGGTGGCGAGCTGCGTCGCCATCAGCCCCGCGCCCACGATGCCGACCTTCTGGATCCGCCGCGGCTTCGCCCCCTCCGGCACGCCCGCCTTCTTCGAGCGCCGCTCGACGACGGTGAAGGCGTACACCGCCGCCCGGGCCTGCGGGCTCGTCATCAGCTCGCCCAGCGCCTGCTCCTCGGCGGCGTACCCCTCCTCGAGCGACCAGGAGCCCGCGCCCTCGATCAGCTCGAGCGCGACCGACGGCGCGCGGGTGGCGCCGTGCAGGGCGTCCTCGACGCGGGCGCGCGCCTTGCGGAAGATCGCCTCCGCGTCGGACCAGTCGGGCCCCGCTCGCTCGATCCCGCCTCTGCTCGACGAGCTCTGCGGCGAAGGCGAGCGACTCGTCGACGAACTCCACCGGCTCCAGCAGGCGGTCGGCGAGGCCGAGCTCGACCGCCTCCTGCGCGGCGATCAGGCGATTCTGGCGCAGCGGGTTCGTGACGATCAGCCGCACCGCCGCGTCCGGGCCGGCGAGCTTCGGCGTGAGCTGCGTCCCTCCCCAGCCGGGGATGATGGAGAGCGCGACCTCCGGGAAGCCGACATGGCGGACGTTCGCCGCGATCGTGCGCGCGTCGCAGTGGAGCGCGAGCTCGAGACCGCCGCCGAGGCAGGCGCCGTTGACCGCGGCGACGGTGGGGTACGGCAGCGCGCGGATCCGGGCGAAGAGGTCGTGGCCCGCGCGCGAGCCCTCGCTCGCCTCGTCGCGCGACGCGATCCGCGAGAACTCGTCCACGTCGGCGCCGACGCAGAAGACGAACGGCTTGCCCGTCAGCACCATCGCCGCCCAGTCGCCGGACTCGAGCTCGTCGATCACCGCCACCGCCGACTCGAACGCGGAGCGACCGAGGGTCGTCGGCTTGCGGTAGTCCTCGCCGTTGTCGACCGTGACCAGCGCGATCGGGCCGGCGCCGGACTCGACCCGGTTCAGCTTGAAGACCGTGTCCGCCATCAGGCCCGCTCCCAGAGCACCGCGCAGCCCATGCCCATGCCGATGCAGAGCGCCGTCAGCCCGTAGCGGCCGTCGCGCTCGCGGAGGCCGTACGCGAGCTGCGCGACGAGGCGGACACCCGTCGCGGCCAGCGGGTGCCCGCACGCGATCGCGCCGCCGTAGGGGTTGAGGCGCGGGTCGTCGGCCGCGACGCCGAGCTCGTCGCACCAGGTCAGGACCTGGACCGCGAACGGCTCGTTCAGCTCGAAGAGGTCGATGTCGTCGAGCGCGAGCCCGGTCTGCTCGAGGACGCGCCGCGTGGCCGGCACCGGGCCGTAGCCCATCAGGTGCGGCTCGACGCCCGCGTAGGAGAAGCCGACGAGGCGCAGCTTCGGCGCGACGCCCAGCTCCTCGAGCGCGCGCTCGGAGGCGAGGAAGGCCGCCGTGGCGCCGTCGGTCAGCCCGGCCGAGTTGCCGGCCGTGACGCGGCCGCCCGCGCGGAAGGCCGGCTTCAGTGCCGCGAGGCCCTCGAGCGAGGTGTCCGGGCGGAGGAACTCGTCGCGTTCGGCGAGCTTCCAGCCGTCGTCGGTGAAGACCGCCATCGGCACCACCGTCTCGGCCGTCACGCCGTTCTCCCGGGCCGCCGCGGCGCGCTGCTGTGACCGGAGCGCGAACGCGTCGGCGCGCTCCTTCGTGATCGCCGGAAAGCGGTCGTGGAGGTTCTCGGCCGTCTGCCCCATCACGGCCGCGGACTCGTCGATCAGCCGCTCCGAGACGAAGCGCGGGTTGAAGTCGACGTCGTCTCCCATCGGGTGGTGCCCCATGTGCTCGACGCCGCCCGCGACGGCGACGTCGATCGCGCCGAGGGCGATCTCGCCCGCGGCCGAGGTGACGGCCGTGAGGGCGCCCGCGCACATCCGGTCGACCGCGAAGCCCGGCACCGACTCCGGGATCCCGGCGAGCAGCGCGACGTCGCGGCCGAGCGTCAGGCCCTGGTCGCCGACCTGGGCGGTGGCGGCGAGGACGACGTCCCCGATCCGCTCCGGAGGGATGCCGGGGTTTCGGCGCAGCAGCTCGCGCACGGCCTTGACGGCCATGTCGTCCGCCCGCGTCCGCCAGTACTGCCCCTTCGGGCCGGCCTTGCCGAACGGCGTGCGCACGCCGTCGACGAAGTAGACCTCGTGCGGCTCCCGACCCACTGCGTCCACGATAGCGAGAGGTTGACTGACGAGTCAATCGAAGGCCGGCGAGGGTCGCCGGCGACAGGGGATACTGTCGGGATGGCCTGGGACGAACGCGCCCGCGAGGCGTTCGCGCGCTACCGCGACGGCGAGGGGCGGGTCGGCGAGATCGACGATCTGGACCAGCGCCAGCGGCAGCTGACGCGGCTCGGCAACGCAGCGTGGGCGGCCGGGCTCTGCCTGCTGATGAGCCACCGCGACGAGGAGGCGCGCGAGTGGCTGCGCCGGGCGGCCGCGCGCTACCGCGAGAGCTGGGACGCCGGCGCGCCGCCGGAGTCCTGGGGACGCCCGATCGCGGCGACGAAGGCGCTGTTGCTGGCCGGCGACGACGCGTCGGGTGCGGCCCGCTGGGCGCTCGACGCAGGCGCAGCGGGCGCAGGCTCGCCGATCGGTCGCTACGCCGCCGTGCTCGCGCTGCTCGTGCTCGGACGCGACGACGAGGCCGCCGAGGCGGGAGGAGCCCTGCGCGGTCGCGACAACTTCCCGCGGGACGTCGCCGAGGCCCTCGCCTCGCTCGCCGTGGGGGACGGCGCGGCCTACGCCGCCGCGGTCGAGGACGTGCTGCGCTCCTTCGAGGCCCGCTCCGAGTTCCTCGAGGACGTGCCGGTCGCCGACACCGCGCTCGTGCTGGAGCTGCTCGCTGCTCGGCGGGGGCTCGCCTCGGGTCTGCGCCCGTCCGAGCGGCTGCCCTAGGGCTGGAGCTGCGACGCCGCGGCGCGGTCGAGCACGGCACGCGTCGGTCCGAGCTCGGCCCGGGCGAGGCTGCCGGGCGTCGCGCGCGACGGCGCGTCCGCGAGCGCGCGCCGGACCGCGTCCGCCTTGTTCTCGCCGGCCACGAGGAAGAGCACCTCGCGGGCGGCGCGCAGCGTCGGCAGCGTCATCGTGATCCGGTCGACGAACGGCTCGAACCTCGCCTCGGCGCCGATCGCCCGCCGCTCGCTCTCGTCGAGGGTCGGCTGGTCGGGATAGAGCGAGGCGACGTGGCCGTCGGGGCCGAGCCCGAGGAGGACGAGGTCGAACGCCTCCACCGGGCCGAGGTCGCGCTCGTAGCCGGCCGCGCCCAGCTCCTTGCCGAGCTCGCCCCGCATGCGATGCACGGCGCCGGGCACCGCCTCGAGCCGGTCGAGCAGCGCGGCCTTCGCCATCCCGTAGTTCGAGAGCTCGTGCTCGGGCGGGACGCAGCGCTCGTCGCCCCACCAGAGCCGGACTCGGCTCCAGTCGGGCTCGAGCCCGGCCGCCAGCTCGTAGGCCCGCTTCGGCGTCGAGCCGCCGGTGAGCACGACGTGACCGCCGGCGCGCGCCTGCTCGGCCAGCCGCTCGGCGACGAGGCGCGCCACCGCCTCCTCGTCGTCCACGACCCGGATCTCGACGTCCGTCTCGGTCATCCCTCGTCCTCCGCCAGCTCGCGCGCCCGGTTCATCGCGGCCTGAATCGCGTTGAGGAACGCGGCGCGGACGCCCGCCTGCTCGAGCTCGCGGATCGCGGCGATCGTCGTGCCGCCCGGCGAGGTGACGGACTCGCGGAGCTCGACCGGGTGCATCCCCTCGTCGCGGAGCTGCTTCGCCGTCCCGAACATCGTCTGCACGACGAGCGTCGTCGAGATCTCGCGCGAGAGCCCGAGCAGGATGCCCGCCTCGATCATCGCCTCGGCGAGCAGGGCGAAGTACGCGGGGCCGGAGCCGGAGACGGCCGTGATCGCATCCATCCAGCTCTCCTGCACCCGCACGACGCGCCCGAGGTGCGAGAGCGCCTCCTCGGCGAGCGCGAGGTTCTCGTCGGCGGCGTGGGCGCCCGCGCAGATCCCGGCCATGCCCTCGTGGACGGTGGACGGCGAGTTCGGCATCGCACGGACGACGGGCACGCCGTCGGCGATCCGCGCCTCGATGCGGGCGGTCGTGATCGCCGCGGCGACCGAGACCACGGTCTGCTCCGGCGTCAGCCGGTCGCCGACCTGGACGAGCAGTGCGTCGATGTCCTGCGGCTTGACCGCGACGACGACGAGCCCCGCACCGGCGACGGCCTCCGTGTTGTCGGTCGTCGCGGCGATCCCGTAGGCCTCGCGCAGCTCGGCGACCCGCTCCTCGCCGCGGTCGCCGACCGCGATCTCGCCGGCGCTCCGCCAGCCGGAGCTGAGCAGGCCGGAGAGCAGGGCCTCGCCGATGCGTCCGCCGCCGAGGATCGCGACTTTGCGTGCGCTCATGGCGAGAGTCTGCCTGACTAGGCGGCGCGCGAGGTCGCGACCGGGAGCAGCCCCCGGCCGAGCCCCGCGAGCAGGTAGACGCTCGCGAGGCCCGCCCACTCGCCGTACGGGGCGAGCAGCTCCGCGGTTTCCCAGCCCTCGACCGGGCGACCGCGCAGGACGCGCAGGAGCTTGACGAGTCCCAGGTCGCCGACGAGCCCGTGCTCCGGGCGGCCGAGCCCCTCGAGGCAGACGACGCCCGCCGACCACGGCCCGAGGCCGCGCTCGCGCTCGAGGCGGCGCACCACGGCGTGCGTCGGCAGCTCGTGCAGGCGCTCCAGCTCGATTCCGCGGCTGATGCGAACGAGCGCCGCGGCGCGCCGCTCGTGGAGGCCGAGCCGGCGCAGCTCGAACGGCGCGGCGCCGGCGAACGCCGCCGTCGCGGGCGCGGTGCGCAGGCCCTCCGGGCCTTCCGGCGAGAGGGCTCGGATCACCCGCCGCTCCAGCGAGCGCGCCGTCTTCCAGTCGATCAGCTGCCCGCAGACCGCGCGCAGGAGCGCCTGCGCGACGGTCGCCGTCCGCACCTGTCGCAGTCCGCGAAGCTCGCGCGAGGCGCGGCCGAGGAGCGGGTCGTCGCGGACGCGGCGCAGGAACTCCGAGTGGTCGTCGTCGAGTGCGAGCATCCAGCGCAGCCGTTCCGCGGCCGCACCCGAGCCGGCCCGGATCGCGACCGTCCCGTCCGGCGACTGCCACGCGTGCGCGAGCTCCCGGCGCCCCTCGACCGCGAGCAGCGCCGTCACGACGCCGTCGCGGTAGCGCCGCGTCGCATCGCCGGCCAGCCGCGCCGAGAGGGCGAGGGCGTACGGCCCCCGTGGGCGGACCGCGATCTCGACCGGCACGCTAGGAGCGTACTGCGTCTGGCGGAGCCGCCCTCAGGCCCAGCTCGGCGGCGCGGTCGAGCACGTCGAGCGCCTGCTTCTCCCTGCCGGCCGCGCGCAGCATCCGCGCCCACGCGCGGCAGGCCTGCGTCGCCTCGCGCCAGTCGTGCTGCTGCTCGAGCAGCTCGACCGCCTGCCCGTAGGCCGCATCGGCCTCCTCGTACGCCTCCTGGAGCGCGAGTCCGTCGCCGAGCGCGAGGAAGGCGGATCCCTGCTCCCGGGGGAGCTTGTCTCCGATCGCCTCGAGCGCCTCGCGGGCGAGCGCGACCGTGGCCGCTCCGTCCCCGCGCAGCCCAGCGACCTGTGCCCGTTTCACGCGCAGGAGCGCGGTGTCGGCGAGGGAGGAGCTGCCGCCGAGCAGGCGCTCGGAGACGTCGAGATGGCGGGCGGCCGCGTCCGGCTCGCCGCGGGTGATCATGATCGATGCCGCGAGCAGGTGGGCGCGGGCGAGGTTGATCGTGTCCTCGGTCGTCTCGAGCAGCGCGATCGCCCGCCGGGCGTTCGCGAGCGCGATGCCCGGCCGACCCTCCGCGTGCGCGAGCCGGGCGAGCGACCAGTAGAGCCGAACCCGCATGTAGGGGTCCTCGATCTCGCCGTCGCGGGCGAGCGCCATGCCGCACGACCTCCTCGGCCCGGGCGAGGTCGCCGGCGTCGCTGAGCGCGTAGCTGAGGACCATCGCGTACCGCGTCTCGAGCGACGGCGCGCCCCCCTGCTCGCGCACCGCGGCGATGCAGCGCTCGAAGAGCGCGACCGCGAGCTCCGGCTTCCCCGTGGCGGAGTAGGCCTGGCCGAGCTGCGCATAGAGGTCGGCGCGTTCGACCGGCGCGAAGGGCTCGCCCTCGATCGCCGCCTCGAGCAGCTCGACCGTGCGGGCGAAGTCGCCGGCATCCCGCGCGAGCATCGCGAGCGCGACCCTGGCCCGCGACGCCGCGTCGACCTCCCCGGCGGCGAGCGCCGACGCGAGAACGGTCTCGAGCGGCTTGCGCGCGTCGTCGGGAGAGCCGAGCCGGACGCCGAGCTCGAGGTCGGTCAGCGCCAGTTCGAGCTCCCCGGCGGGCTCGAGGTGCGAGCCGGTCTCGAGGTATGAGGCGGAGACGCCGAGCTTCGTCGCCAGCCGCCGCAGCGCCTTCACGGACGGCTGTCGGGAGCCGGCCTCGATCCGCGAGATGTACGCGTACGAGACGCCGGGCGCCGCGAGCTCGCGCTGCGAGAGCCCGCGTTCGAGGCGCAGGCGCTTCAGGCGCACGCCGATCGTCTCGTCCCGCGTCCCCCCAGCTGTGATCCCGGTCAAACCGCCGACTCCAATCTCGGTTTCGCGAAGCTTACGCATTTCGGCAGGACCTCAACGGGGGAGGTCGTCCCGACTCGCCGCGATCGGGCGGCGCCCGGCCGCTGTACCCTCGTGCGCGTGACGGTCGTCGAGCCGGCGCTCTACGCGCTCCTCCTCGCCACTGCTGCGGTCGCCGTCTGGAGGCGGCCGGCGGTCGCGCTCTACCTCTTCGTCGTGGGGCTCGCGGTGCACAACGCGGTGATGGCGGCTCTCTATGCGGCCGGTGTGCGCGGGACGACGCTGACCGCGATCACGGCCTGGAAGGAGATCCTGCTCGCGGTCGCGCTCGCCCGCGTCGCGACCACCGCGGTGCGCGAGCGGCGGCTGCCGTTCCGGCCCGGCCTCCCCGACTGGCTCGGGCTCGCCTTCGCGCTGCTGACGCTCGCCTACGCGCTCGTGCCGCAGTCGGCGCTCGGCGGCGAAGCGGGTCGGAGAGCGGTGGCTCTCGCGCTGCGGCACGACCTCGTCCCCGTGGCGGCGTTCTTCCTCGGGCGCGCGCTGCGGCTGGGGCGCGACGACCTGCGTCGGCTCGGCTGGACGCTGCTCGGGACGGCCGGCGCCGTCGCCGCGCTCGGGCTGGCCGACGTCTACACGGTCTCGATCGGCTGGTGGCGGACGAACGGGGTCGTCGACTACTTCCACCGCCACCTGGGCTACGACTACCACGGCACGGGGCTGCGCCGCGAGCCGGACGGCACGCTGGCCGGCCTGCCGGAGAACTTCGTCTACAACGTCGGCGGCGACAGGCCGTTCCTGCGCCGGCTCGTCTCGACCTTCCTCAGCCCGCTCGCGAGCAGCTACCTCTTCGTCGTCGCGCTCGTCGGCGCCGCCGGCGTCGCGCGCCGGCCGCGCCGCGGCCTGCTCCTGCTCGGCGCGGTCACGGCGGCCGGGCTGCTCTGGACGTTCTCCCGCTCGGCGCTGCTCGCGCTCGCCGTCGGGCTCGTCGTGCTCGCGGCGCTGCGGCGGCGGCCGCTCGAGCTCGGGGCGGCGGTCGCGGTCGTCGCGGTCGCGTTCGCCTGGGCGCACCTCTTCCCGAGGATCGCGCCGACCGGCAACTGGACGAAGGCCGACCTCGTCTACCAGCACCAGGTGGCGGCGCAGCAGCCGGCGGCGTCCGGCTCGGCCGCGAGCCTCAACGAGTCGTCGCTGCGCGAGCACTGGAGCAGCCTCCGCGACGGGGTGCGCACGATCGTCCACCACCCGCAGGGCTACGGGCTCGGCAACGTCGGCCAGACGGCGTCGCGCACGGGCACGCCCTTGCTCGCCGGAGAGTCGAACTACACCGAGCTCGGCGTCGAGCTCGGCGCGTTCGGAGGGCTTGCTCTGGATCGCGTGGGGGCTCTCGCTGCTCGCCGCGCTCGTGCGGGCGGGGCGCGACGATCCCTGGGCGGCGGCGCTGGCGGCGGCGTTCGCCGCGATCCTCGCGCTCGCGGTCCAGACGGACGTGATCGGCGATCCCTGGGTGGCGTACTGCGTCTGGGGCCTCGCCGGCTCGCTCGCGCTCGTCGGGCCGCGGCCGGTCGGGGCACGGCTCGAAGAGCGTCTTGCGCCCGAGCCCCGCACGACCTAGCGTCGCTGACGGTGACGAGGCGCGCGTCCGGGCTCGAGCTGCTCCTGGCCGTCGTCCTCGTCGCCCTCGTCGTCGTCGCCGCAGTCCGGCTGCATCGCGGCCACGCGGCAGCGATCGCCGCCGACCCGGCTCGCACGCCCGGCGTGCTCAACCCCGAGGTGACGCAGGCGACGATCCACGGCACGATCTGCGTCAGCGGCTGGACGCGGACGATCCGCCCGCCCGTCTCCTACACGAACGACCTGAAGCGGAAGCAGATGCAGGAGTACGGCGAGACCGGCCCGCTCTCCGCCTACCAGGAGGACCACCTGATCAGCCTCGAGCTCGGCGGGCACCCGACCGACCCGCGCAACCTCTGGCCCGAGCCGTACCCGCGGGCGCGGGAGGTCGACGCGATCGAGAACGAGCTGAACGCGCAGGTCTGCGACGGCACGCTGACGCTCGAGCAGGCGCAGCAGCGCGAGTCGAACCTGAAGCACCGGGACGGCTGACCGCCCGACGAGCTCCGTGCGGGTTATCGTCGCCGCATGGAGATCGCACCTGCCGCGCACATGGGGCTCGTCGAGCTGAGCGTCGCCGACCTCGGCCGCTCGCTCGACTACTGGCAGCGCGCGATCGGCCTGCGCGTGCTCGAGCGCGACGGCGACACCGCCGCCCTGGGCGCCGGCGCGCCGCTGCTGCGGCTGGTCGAGGAGCCCGGCGCTCGGCCGGACAGCGGACACACCGGCCTCTTCCACGTCGCGCTGCTCGTCCCCGATCGGCCGAGCCTCGCGCGTTTCCTGGCCCACGCCGCGCGCGAGCGGATCGAGCTGCAGGGGCTCTCCGACCACGACGTGAGCGAGGCGATCTATCTCCGCGACCCCGACCTGCACGGGATCGAGGTCTACGCCGACCGGCCCCGCGAGCTCTGGGAGGGCCAGGTGATGCAGCGGATGACGACGCTGCCGCTCGATGTCGAGAGCCTGCTCGGCGAGCTCGACGACCCCGGGTCGGAGCCGTTCGACGGGCTGCCGGACGGCACGACGATGGGTCACGTCCACCTCCGCGTCGCCGACGTCGACGAATCCGTCCGCTTCTATCGCGACGTGCTCGGGATGGGGCTGACGGCGCAACTCGGTCCGATGGCCGCCTTCTTCAGCGCGGGCGGCTACCACCACCACGTCGGCGTCAACACGTGGGAGAGCCGCGGCGCAGCGCCGGCCTCGCCCGGCTCGGCGACGCTCCATTACGCCACGATCACTCTTCCGGACGACGCCGAAAGGGACAGGGTCGCCGGTCGCGTCGCCGACGCGGGCCGGGAGCCGGAGCCGCGCGAGGACGGCGTGCTCGTCCGCGACCCGTCCGGCAATGCGCTCCTCCTGGCCAAACCCTGAGGCGACTCCGGGGTTTTCCGGTACCGGGGACTCCGCCGCGTGCGCTATACCTCTCGAGGAGTCGCAGTGAGCAGCAAGCCCGTCGAGCAGCTGTCCCAGGTGATCGTCCGCTTCGCGGGCGACTCCGGCGACGGCATGCAGCTGACCGGCTCCCAGTTCACCTCGGAGACGGCGCTGCTCGGGAACGACATCTCGACGCTGCCGGACTTCCCGGCCGAGATCCGCGCGCCCGCCGGCTCGCTGCCGGGAGTCTCGGGCTTCCAGCTCCACTTCGCCGACCACGACATCCTCACGCCGGGCGACGCGCCGAACGTGCTCGTCGCGATGAACCCGGCCGCGCTGAAGACGAACGTCCGCGACCTGCCGAAGGGCGGGACGCTGATCGTCGACGCCGACGCGTTCAGCGACCGCAACCTGAAGAAGGCCGGCTACGCGCAGAACCCGCTCGAGGACGGCTCCCTCGACGAGTACCAGCTGCACGAGGTGCCGCTGACGACGATGACCGTGGGCGCGCTCAAGGACGTCGAGGGCGTCACGCCGCGCGAGGCCGAGCGCTCGAAGAACATGTTCGCGCTCGGGCTGATGTCCTGGCTCTACGGCCGCCCGATCCAGCCGACGGTCGACTTCCTGGAGGCCAAGTTCGGCAAGAAGCGCCCGGAGATCGCCGAGGCGAACGTCAAGGCGCTCCAGGCCGGCTACGCGTTCGGCGAGACGACCGAGAGCTTCGCGGTCACCTACGAGATCAAGCCGGCGAAGATGAAGCCCGGCACCTACCGCAACATCACGGGCAACCAGGCGCTCTCCTACGGGCTGGTCGCGGCCTCGAAGCTGTCGGGGCTGCCGCTCTTCCTCGGCGCCTACCCGATCACGCCGGCGAGCGCGATCCTCGAGGAGCTCGCAGGCTTCAAGAACTTCGGCGTGCGCACCTTCCAGGCGGAGGACGAGATCGCCGCCGCGGGCGCCGCCGTCGGCGCGGCGTTCGGCGGCGCGCTCGGGATCACGACCTCGGCCGGCCCCGGCATCGTCCTCAAGGCCGAGACGATCGGGCTCGCGATCATGCTCGAGCTGCCGCTCGTGATCGTCGACGTGCAGCGCGCCGGTCCGTCGACCGGCATGCCGACGAAGCCCGAGCAGGGCGACCTGCTTCTGGTGCTCTACGGCCGCAACGGCGAATCGCCGGTGCCGGTCGTGGCCGCGCGGTCGCCGTCGGACTGCTTCGACGCCGCGATCGAGGCGGCGCGGATCGCGCTCAAGTACCGCACGCCGGTCTACCTGCTCTCCGACGCGTACCTCGCGAACGGCTCGGAGCCGTGGCTGCTGCCGGACGTCGACTCGCTGCCCGACATCTCGACCACCTTCGCCACCGGGCCGAACGACGGCGACGAGTTCCTCCCCTACCTGCGCGACGAGAAGACGCTGGCGCGCCCGTGGGCGGTGCCCGGGACGCCCGGCCTCGAGCACCGGATCGGCGGCCTCGAGAAGGCCGACCGCACCGGCAACATCGCCTACGACCCCGACAACCACGACCAGATGACCCGCCTGCGCGCGCAGAAGGTGGCCGGGATCGCCGGCGACATCCCCGCGCTCGAGGTGGACGACCCGGACGCCGACGCGAAGCGTGCTCGTCCTCGGCTGGGGCGGCACCTACGGCCCGATCGCCGCCGCCTGCAAGCAGGTGCGCCGCGACGGCCGCAAGCGTCGCGCACGCCCACCTCCGCTACCTGAACCCGTTCCCGCGCAACCTCGGCGAGGTGCTGCGCCGCTACGACAAGGTGCTCGTCCCCGAGATGAACCTCGGCCAGCTGCTGAAGCTCATCCGGGCCGAGTTCCTCGTCGACGCGCTCGGCTACAACCGCGTCAGCGGCCTGCCGCTCCGCCGGGGCGAGGTCGCGGACGCAATCGAGGCGCTGATCGACTCAGTGAGCGGCAACGGCCACGAGCTCGCGCTGACGGCGAAGGACTTCCGCACCGACCAGGAGGTGCGCTGGTGCCCGGGCTGCGGCGACTACGCGATCCTCGCCGCGATGCAGTCGTTCATGCCGGAGCTCGGGATCGAGCGCGAGCAGCACGGTCTTCATCAGCGGCATCGGCTGCGCGGCCCGCTTCCCGTACTACATGAACACCTACGGGATGCACTCGATCCACGGGCGCGCGCCGGCGATCGCGACCGGCCTCGCCACCTCGCGGCCCGACCTCTCGGTCTGGGTCGTGACCGGCGACGGCGACGCGCTCTCGATCGGCGGCAACCACCTGATCCACGCGCTGCGCCGCAACGTGAACGTGAAGATCCTGCTCTTCAACAACCGCATCTACGGGCTGACGAAGGGCCAGTACTCGCCGACGAGCGAGGTCGGCAAGGTGACGAAGTCGACGCCGATGGGCTCGCTCGACTGGCCGTTCAACCCGCTCAGCCTGGCGATCGGCGCCGAGGCGACCTTCGTCGGCCGCGCGATCGACACCGACAAGGCCGGCATGACCGCGGTGCTGCGCGCAGCCGCCGCGCACAAGGGGAGCGCGTTCGTCGAGATCTTCCAGAACTGCCCGATCTTCAACGACGACGCGTTCGACTACGTGCGCGACGACAAGGAGGGCGTGAACCGGATCGTCCTCGAGCACGGCGAGCCGATCACGTGGGGCAAGGACAAGGAGAAGGCCCTCCGCCAGCGCCGCAACGGCTCGATCGAGGTCTGCGGCGCCGACGAGGAGAACGTCCTCACCCACGACGAGACCCGCGACGAGCCGACCCTCGCCTTCGCCCTGAGCCGCGTCAGGCAGGCGACCCACGGCGGCACGCCGGTCGGCGTCTTCCTCGACATCGAGCGCCCGGTCTACGACGACCTGATGGCCGAGCAGCTGGAAACGGCGGTCGCGAAGCGCGGCGCCGGCGACCTCGCCGAGTTGCTCCACTCGGGCGAGACCTGGGTCGTCGGCTAGGTCGACCGCTCGGCGGTTCGGGCCTCTGACGAACCGGGGTCCAGCCGGGTCTTCTCCCGGTCCTCGAGCAGAAGGTCGTTGTCCGCCGATACGACGCGTCGCCTCGTTCGTCGGCGCGTTCCCGGGCTGCTTCGGGTAACTGGCGCGCGACGCGTGAGGTACTGCACACGTCAGTTGGCGTCGCACGGCAGTATCCCCTCCATGACCATCGGCTTCGCAGGGCTCGGCTCCATGGGGGCCGGGATCGTCGGGCGGCTGCTCGAGGCCGGGCACGACGTCGTCGGGTGGAACCGCACGCGCGCTCGCGCCGAGGAGCTCGAGCCGCAGGGGCTCCGCGTCGCCGACTCCCCGGCCGACCTCGCGCGCGCCGCCGACGTCGTCTTCTCGATGCTCACGAACGCGGCCGCCGTCGAGGCGGTCGTCCGCGACGCGCTCCCCGGGCTCGCCGCCGGCACCACCTGGCTCGACCTCTCGACGATCGCTCCCGGCCAGTCGCGCGCGATCGCGGCGCTCGTCGAGCCGACCGGCGCCGTCTTCCTCGACGCACCCGTCTCGGGCAGCCCCGCCACCGTCGCCGCCGGGCAGCTCTCGATCATGGTCGGGGGCGACCGGGCCGCCTTCGACGCGGTCGAGCCGACGCTTCTCCAGATGGGCCCGAAGGTCACCTATCTCGGCCCGCAGGGCTCAGCTTTAGTCATGAAGTTCGCGATCAACCTCTCGCTCGTCGTCCAGGGCATGTCGTTCTGCGAATCGATGGCGATGGCCGAGAAGGCCGGGATCGAGCGCGAGGCGGCCGTCGACGCCGTCCTCAAATCGGTGATCGCCTCGCCGATGCTCGGCTACCGCGCGCCGATGATCCTCGAGGGCCAGATGCCGGAGACGCCGTTCGCCGACGTGGCGCTCCAGCAGAAGGACCAGGAGCTCGGCCTCGGCCTCGCCCAGGAGCTCGGCGTGCCGATGCCGTTCGCCACCCTCGCCAACCAGTACCTGACCGCGACGGGCGCGGCCGGGCTCGGCGACCAGGAGTGGATCGCCGCCTTCGAGGTCTTCCGGCGGCTCGGAGGCTCGGCGTGAGCGGGCCGGTGCGCTTCCGGACGACGATCGCCGACGTCCCGCTCGAAGAGGGGCTGCGCGAGGACGAGGGCTGGATCGACATGCAGGTGCAGTTCCTGATCGACTCCCGCGCCGCCCGCTCCGACCAGCTCGTCGTCGGCCGCACCGTCCTCCCGCCCGGCGCCCGGCACGAGAAGCACGCGCACCCGAACTGCGAGGAGTTCCTCGTCGTCATGTCGGGGCGCGGCGAGGTCTACACGAACGAGGGGCGCGAGCCCTCGCAGGCCGGCGACGTCATCTTCACCCCGCGCGGGCACTGGCACGGCTTCGACAACACCGGCGACGAGGACGTGCTCCTGATCTGGGGCTGGAGCGGCGCCGGCTCGCTCGAGGCTGCGGGCTACCTGCTGCCCGACTAGGTGCCCGCGTGACGCAGCTGGGGTGGAAGGTCGGCTTCGGCTCGCCGGAGGGGCAGCGGCGGCTCGGGCTCGACAGGCCGCTCGTCGCGCCGCTGCCCGACACCGGCCTGGTCGACCACGGCGCCGTCGTCTCGCTCGACGGCTGGACGAAGCCCGTGCTCGAGGTCGAGGTCGCCGCGTGGATCGGACACGGGCTCGGCGCCGCGATCGAGCTCGCCGACGTCGAGTTCCCGCCCGACGACGTCGAGCGGATCGTCGCCTCGGGCATCTACCACCGCAACGTCGTGCTCGGGCCGCCGCGCGCGCAGACGCTCGAGGGGGCGAGCGTCCGGATCGTCTGCGACGGCGAGGAGATGGCGGCCACCGACGACCTCATCGCCCTCACCGGCGAGCACGACTGGGTGCTCGGAGCCGTCGGAGAGGCCGCCGGGCGCGAGCTGCGCGACGGCGAGGTCGTGATCACCGGGACGGTCGTGCCTGCCTTCCCGATCGCGCCGGGGCAGCACTGGCACGTCGACATGGGCCCGCTCGGCTCCCTCTCGATCGCGCTCGCGGGCGAGCCGCTACTTCGGGAACAGTGAGAAGTAGTCCTCGACCTGCTTCGCCGGCGGCGGGCCGACCGGCGCCTTCGTGCCGTAGGCGGTGAAGTCGACCGTCGAGCGCAGCGTCAGCGTCGAGCCGTCCGGGGCCTTCGCCGGGCCCTCCACGATCACCCGTGCGACCCGGCCCTTCTTGCTCACCCAGACGTCGACGGTCTGCGTCGGCGCGCCGAGGTCGGTGCGTATCTGCGCGAGGCCGCTCGCATTCGCGCCCGCCGCCTTCGCGGCCGCGAGCAGGGAGACCGTGCCCCGGTAGTGCGTGTTCAGGGTATGGTCGGGCAGCCAGTCGAGGCCGAGATCCCTCACCTTCGCGACCGGCGACCCCAGGAGCTCGAGCGCCTGGAACGGATCCTGGTCGGCGCCCGCGAAGAAGGTGGTGTCCGCTCCGTAGCGGCGCTGCGCGTACGTCGTCAGGTCGATCTTCAGCCAGCTCTTCCCTTTCGGCAGCGTGATCGCGCTCGGGCTCGTGTAGACGACGAGGTGGCCCCCCTGCCGAACGAGCACCTCGTGCTGGATGCCGGCGCCGAGCAGCGTCCGGTCGATCACGATCCTGCCGCCCTGCGGGCCGATCGCGCCGTCGGCGAGATAGTGCGACATCGTCGCCTGGCCCGCCTTCGCGAGCACGACGCTGACGTGCACCTTCGCGGTCGAGCGCTCCGTGGTCGCGGCCGCGTCCGCCACCGCCTGCTTCGCCTGGGAGGTCGGACCGGACGCGGCGGGCTTCGGGTCGGTGCCGCTACCGCCGGGGCTCGATGCCGCGCCGCAGCCGGCGAGAGCGAGCGACGCCGCGAGCGCAGCCGCCGCGCCCGAGACGAGGGAGAGCCGGCGCATCTGCAACATCACCCGAACACGGTACCCACGAAACCGCGTCCTCGCGGTAGCCTGGTGCGATGCAGGCGCTCGAGAAGCACGTGGCGCTATGGCTTGTCTTCCTCGCCGGTCTCGGCGCCGCCGTCTACGGCGTCTACCTGCTCCTCGGGCTGCGCCACGTCGAGCTCGCGGCGGCACAGGCCGGCGGCGGCCTCGCCCTCGTCGCCTGGGTGATCTTCCACCCGGCACGCGTCCCGGAGGACGCGCCCGCGGACATCTAGCTCCCCGCCCCGGCTCCTCCTCGACCAGGTCGCCGCCCGGTCGGTCGAGATCGACGCCGCCGCTTCCGTCCGTCCTTCTCTCGCGCTCGCTCACCGCAGCCGCGGCGGCCCGACCCGAATCGTCCGCAGCCGCCTCCTCCTGGCGCCGCCGCACCCACAGTCCGAGAAGCGCCTCGCGCACCTGCTGCTTCAGCGGCGCCCCCTTCGGGCCGGGCGCCTCGCCCCGCTCGAATGCCGTGCGCACCCGCGGCCACTCGCTCGCCGCCTCCGCCCCGAGCAGGAACAGCTCCGAGGAGAGGAAGACGAAGAACATGAAGGCGATCACCGCTCCGAGCGAGCCGTAGATCGCGTTGTAGTTGCCGAAGTGGCCGACGTAGAGCGCGAACAGGTTCTCCGCCGCCGTGAACGCCACCGCGACGAAGAGCGCCGCCGGCCAGATGTCACCGAGCCGCACCTCCGCCGCGGGGACGACCCGGTAGAGGAAGAGCACGATCGCGAAGCCGAGCACGAGCGGCACGGCGATGCTGACCACGACCCAGCCGCCCCCGCCGATCACGTGCAGCGCGACCGTCGCGCCGAGCGAGCCGAGCGAGAGCAGCGCGACGAGGAACACGAGGCCGAGGTCGACCAGCTTCCCGCGCAGGAACGGCCGCACCTCCTCGACGTCCCACGCCGCGTTGAGAGCGGTGCGGATCGCGGCCATCATCCCGCTCGCCGAGTAGACGAGCCCGACGACTCCGATCAGTCCGAGCGCGGAGAGGTTCCCGGTCGCGCCGAGCAGCAGGTGGCGGAGCTGGTCGCGGCCGTCGCCCGAGAGGGGGACGCTCCCCACGATCGTGTCCACCGCCCGCGCCTGCGAGCCGGTCGCGTTGAGGACGATTCCGGAGGCGCCGGCGAGCACGATCGCGAGCGGGAAGATCGAGAAGAGGACGTGGTAGGCGATCGACGCCGCCAGCTGCGGACAACGGTCGGCGAGGAACTCCGCGAGCGACCGCTGGACGAGCCGCAGCCCGAAGTCGCGCCTGCTGACCGCATCGCCCACCGGCACTTTGTACCCGGATTCGGCTCCGGCTACGCGGGCGAGGGCCTCGCGCGCGGGGAGGTAACGGCGGATGGGCATCGTATGAAGCTCGTATGAGCGACACGCGCGTGCTCGTGGCCGACGACGACGACGACATCCGCCGGCTCGTGCGGACGCTGCTCGAGCGCTCGGGGGCGATCGTCTACGAGGCCGCCGACGGGCGCAGCGCCCTGCGGGAGTTCCACGCCCAGCGGCCCGACTTCGTCGTGCTCGACGTGCAGATGCCGGAGCTCGACGGCTGGCAGGTGCTCGAGCGGATCCGCGACCTGTCGGACGTCCCGGTGCTGATGCTCACCGCCCGAGGCCAGGAGCTGGAGCGGGTCCGCGGACTCCAGTCCGGCGCCGACGACTACGTCGTCAAGCCGTTCGGGAAGCAGGAGCTGATGGCCCGGGTCCAGGCGCTCCTCCGACGGGCAAGCCAGACCCGGCGCGACGAGGAGCCGCAGACGTACGGCGACGGCTACCTGACGATCGACTTCGGCCAGCGCGAGGTCTCCGTCGGCGACCGCGTCGTCAAGCTGACGCCGCTCGAGTTCAGGCTGCTCGCCTGCTTCGTCCGCAACCCGCGCCAGGTGCTCAGCCGCGACCAGCTGCTCGAGCTCGTCTGGGGCGACTCGATAGGGGTCGGCACCGATCAGGTGAAGCTCTACGTCGGCTACCTGCGCCGCAAGCTCGACCCCGACGCGCCCGACACGGTCCCGATCGAGACCGTGCGCGGCTTCGGCTACCGCTACCGCGACTAGAGGCTCGATTTCACATCACGTCTCTAGCGGCCGCGGCCCTCGGCGAGCTCGCGCACCTTTGCGGAGAGGTCGGCCGGGCTGAAGGGCTTCTTGACGTACGAGTCGGCGCCGGTCTCGTAGCCGCGGCGGACGTCCTGCTCCTGCGCCTTCGCGGTGAGCAGGAGGACGCGCGTCCCGCTCAGCTCCGGGTCGCCGCGGATCGCCCGCAGCACCTCGAGCCCGTCGAGGCCGGGCATGCCGACATCGAGCACCGCCACGGCCGGCTTCCGTTCGCGGGCAGTCGCGAGCGCCCCGATACCGTCGCGCGCCTGGACGATCTCGAAACCGTCGCGCCGCAGCCGGGCGGTGACGAGGAGGAGGATGTCGTCGTCGTCGTCCGCCACGAGGACGAGGGGGCCGGCTCCGCTCACGCCGTCAGCTCCGCCGCGTCGCCGCGGGGGCTCGTCGCCGCTGCAGCCGGAAGCTCGATCCGGAAGACCGTGCCGCCCTCGGCCCCGGCGCGGCCGGGATGCGGCCCCGGTGCGCCTCGGTGATCGCGCGGGCGACGAAGAGGCCCAGTCCCGTGCCCGGGATCTGCACGGTGCTGGCCCGCTCGCTGCGGAAGAAGCGCTCGAAGAGCTGCTCGGCGTCCTCGGGCGACATCCCGATGCCGGTGTCGCGCACCTCGAGCACGACCGTGTCCTGCAGCGTCTCGACGTGCACCGCGACGCGCCCGCCGGCCGGCGTGAACTTGATCGCGTTCGCGATCAGGTTGTCGAGCAGCTGGAACATGCGTCCGCGGTCGGCCCGCACCGGCGCCGCCTCCACGCCCTCGTAGCGCAGCTCCAGGTGCTTCGCCTGAGCCCGCGGGTGCGCCTCCACCGCGGACTGCTGCGCGATCGCCGCGAGGTCGAGCTCCTTCACGTCGAGCTCGAGCCCGCGCCCGGCCCGCAGGCGTGCGACGAAGAGCAGGTCGTCGACGAGCCGCAGCAGCCGCTCGGCGCTGCGCGCGACGACCGAGAGGTACGACTTCCGCTCGGCGTCGAGTGGGTCACCGTCGGTCTCGTCGAGCGCCAGCTCCGTGTAGCCGATGATCGAGGTGAGCGGCGTGCGCAGGTCGTGCGAGATCAGCGCCACGAACTCGTCCTTCAGCCGGTCGGCCTCGAGCAGGCGCTCGTTGCGCTCGGTCAGCAGCTCGTGCGCCGCGACCGCCTCGGCGCGCGACTCGCGTTCCCGGGCGCGCAGGCGCTCGAGGGCGCGCAGGATCCCGGCCAGCCGCCAGACGACGAGCAGGGAGATGAGCGCGGTGGCGGCGAACACCGCCGGGATCTCGAGCCGCGCGCCCCGCGCCCACTGGACGAGCAGGATCGTGGCCGGGCTGAGCAGCGCCGCGGTCAGGAGCACGATTCGCGAGGCGCTCACCCGCAGCTGCGGTACGCGCCGCGGCTCGGAGAGGCGGCGCATCGACGGATGGAGCGCCGCCGTCCCGAAGAGCACGTACGAGACCAGCCAGGTCGCGTCGACCCACGAGCCGGCGACGTACGACCCCGGCGTCCGGCCGTAGACGCCGTCTCCGATCAGGGCCGCGCCGACCGCCGCCACCAGCAGCAGGAAGGCCGGCGTCCGCCAGGCGGCCGAGACGAAGAACCCAGCGAAGCCCGCGAGCAGCACGACGTCGCCGGCAGGAAACGTCGCGTCGACGATCCGCACGGACAGCGTGCCGGAGCCGTCGAGAGCCGGGTGCACGAAGAAGACCCACAGGACGAGCGCGAAGGCGAAGGCCGCGATCCCTGCTTCGCCGAGCGCGGCGATGCGATGGCGGCCGCCGGCGTGGACGAGCAGCATCAGCAGCGCGGCGGCGAGCACCGGATAGCCCGCGAGCCGGCACCAGTCGGCAACCGATGGGGCGGCCGCGGACGGCCGAAGGTCCCACGCGACGTCGCCGGCGACGAAGAGGGCGGTCGCGAGCGCGAAGAGGAGCCACGGAACCGGCGCTCGCGGCCGGTGTAGCCTGACCCCGGCGGGCAGCGCGATCGCGGCGGTGCCGCCGAGGCACGCGTCGACGACCGACTGGGCGGCGCCGCCCGGGAGCGCGAAGCAGCCGCCGGTGACCACGATGCCCGCCGCCAGGAATGCGGCACCGAAGCGGAAGCCCGGCTCGACCCGAGGAGTGGACATCGGAGAGTCCAACTGTAGTGGCCGGTCCGGCCCGGATCAGCCGGCGAGGCGCTCGACCGCCGCGGCGACGCCCTTCGGCGCGACGAGCATCGAGAGGTGCCCGGCCCGCGGCAGCAGGACGAAGCGCGCCCGCAGCAGGCGGGCGCTGCGCCGGCCGGCGGCGACCGAGTCGACGTCGTCGAGCGCTCCCCAGGCGACGACCACCGGGACGCCGTGGACGCGGCGCAGGTCGTCCGGTGTCCAGCCGGCGATCCCGTGCGGGAGCATCTCCTTGAAGGCCTGGGCGGTGCCGGCGACCCGGAAGGGGCGCTGCCAGGAGTCGAGCTCACTCTTCGTGAGCGGCGGCCCGTCCGGCCCGTACGCCTGGTGCAGGCCCTTGCGGAAGAGGAAGTCGGAGCCCGTGAGCAGCCGGTAGAGCGCCGTGAACCAGGGGTCGAGCGCGAGGTGTCCGATCCAGCTCGGCGCACCCCCGGAACGCAGCGCGTCTCCGTCCAGGAGGACGATCCCGCGCAGCGCCCGCGGGTGGCGGAGCGCCTCGCCGACCGCGCTCGCGGCGCCGAGCGAATGCCCGACGACCACCGGCCGCGCGATCCCGAGCGCGCGCTCGAAGCCCTCGATCTCGTCCATCCACGTCGGGAGGTCGTACGGCCCCTTGCGCTCGCTGTACCCGAACGGCGGCAGGTCGAGCGCGTAGACGCGGTGCCCCGCGCGGGCCAGGAGCGGCCCCACCTTTCGCCACACGTCGCCCGGCTCGATGAAGCCGCCCAGCAGGATCACGGGCGACCCGCTCGTGCCCCAGGTCCGGTAGGCGAGCAGACGCCCGTCCACCTGCACGAACGGGCCGCCGTAGAGCGCCCGCGCCGGCCGGCCGCCGGGCGTCGCGAGGTCGTAGCCCGCGGCGGAGAGCGTCAGCGCGGCGAACAGCACGAGGAGCGCGATGCCGAGGCGCTTCCCCCAGCGCGCGAGGCCTGCCCTCACCCGAGGAAGCGCAGGATCGCGGCCGCGACCTCGTCCGGCGCGTCCTCCTGCAGGAAGTGCGACGCGCTCTCGATCAGCTCCGGGCCGGTGGCGCCGGGGATCAGCTCGACGAACCGCTCGCCGACGCGCGGCGGCAGGACGGCGTCGTCGGCGCCCCAGACCACGTGCGCCGGCTTCTGCCACGAACGGAGCGCGTCGCGGACGCGGTTCATCGCCGCAGCGCTCGGATGCTCCGGCTCGGTCGGGACGAGGTCCGGGAAGGCGAGGGCGCCCGCCTTCGAGCCCGGTGTCGGAAACGGCGCGTCGTAGGCGGCGCGCACCTCGTCGGCGAGCCCGCGCACGGTGCCGGCGGCGACGAGGCGGCCGATGTCGAGGTCGCCGCCGGCGTGGCGGACGGCCTCGCGGAAGCGCAGCCACGTCTCGCTCGGGGCCTGCCCCGCGGCCACGCCCGTGTCGAGGATCACGAGCCGGTCGACGCGCTCCTCGTTCTCGACCGCGACCCGGAGCCCGATCGGGCCGCCCCAGTCGTGGACGACGACGGTGAGCCGCTGCAGGTCGAGCTCCAGCACGAGTCGCGTCACCGCCTCGACGTGGCGGTCGTACGTGTACCAGTCCATCGCGTCGGGCTTGTCCGAGCGGCCGAAGCCGAGCAGGTCCGGAGCGACCGCACGCCTGCCCGACGCGGCGATCGGGGGCACGATCCGCCGCCAGAGGAACGACCAGGTCGGCTCGCCGTGGAGCAGCAGCACGGGCTCGCCGGCGCCCTCGTCGACGTAGTGCATGCGCAGCCCGTCGTGCTCCAGCCAGTGCGGCGCGAAGGGGTAGTCGGGCAGCCCGGCGAACACCTCGTCGGGTGGCCTGAGGGCATCCATGGACGCATCATCGCGTCTCGGCGCCGGTCGTGGAGAGCGAAGAGGGGCCGAGCGGGCTGCGGCCGACCGCTCGGCCCCGCAGGAAGCATGCCTGTCGGCCCGTAGACTTGGGGTGCTGGAGCAGCCGATCGATTGGAGAGACTGAGGAGGATGTCGACGCCCGCGCCGCGCTACGCCGAGGATGACCCCGAGGGCGGGACGCACGGCTGGCCCGAGCCCCCGCCCCGCAGGCAGCAGCAGCACCCGGTCCCGGCCGGGCCGCCGCCGAGGCGCCGCCGTTCCTCGCGCGACTTCGCCTGGCTCGGGCCCGCGGTGCTGGGGCTCGTGCTGGCCGTGGCCGCGGGGATCTGGTACCTCAGCCTCGACCGGACCGCACCGCCGGCCGACCTGACGGTCCCGAGCGTGGTCGGCCTGCCGGAGACGACGGCGGTGCAGCGGCTGACGACGAAGGGATTCAACGTCCGGGCAGTCGAGCGCCCCGGGGAGGCGAAGGCGGGCCGCGTGTTCCAGCAGCGGCCGTCGGCGAACTCGCAGCTCGCCCGCGGCGCCACCGTGACGATTCGCGTCGCGAACGGGCAGACGCCCTGACGCGCTAGTCCTCCAGGTCGAGGCCCTTCCCGCTACGCGGCCTGCGGCTCGTGCGCGCTCGGGCCGAGCTCGAGCCGCGGCGGACGGCCGCGGAGGAGCTGCGTGCCGGCGGCGACGGTGCCGAGGAGGCCCGCGACTCCGGCGACCGCGAAGGCGAGCTCGGTTCCGCCCGTGGCGCAGAGCCAGCCCGCGAAGAGACCGGCGAGCGCACCGGTGCCGTTGAAGGCGTAGAAGTAGAGGCCGATGATCCGGCCGCGCAGGTGGTCGGGCGCCTGCAGCTGCATCATCGCGTTCGAGTTCGCCGACCAGGCGGTGAAGCCGACGCCGACGAGGAAGAGCAGGAGGCCGGCGGCGTACGGCGTACGGAGCGGCGCCAGCAGCAGCTCGGAGCCGGTGAAGACCAGGCTCCCGGCCAGCATCACCTTCGCCGACGCGCGACCGAGGGAGGCCGCGGCCAGCGAGCCGACGAGCGCGCCGCCGCCGAAGAGGGCCGAGAGCAGGCCGTAGACCTGCGCGTTCGTGTGCAGCGTCTTCGCCGCGAGCACCGGCAGCGTCACGTTGAAGTTGAAGCAGAACGTGCTGAGCACGACGGTCAGCGAGAGCAGAACGAGCATCCGCCGCTGCGTCCGCACGTACTCGAGCCCCTCCCGCGTCCCCTTCAGGATCGAGGGCCGGGCGAACTGCTCGAGCGGGTAGAAGTCGGACACCCGCATCGCGAAGAGGCTGAGCAGGACGGCCAGGTAGGTGATCGCGTTGATCAGGAAGCAGATGCCCGCGCCCGTGAAGCCGTAGACCATGCCGGCGACCGCCGGGCCGAAGATGCGCGACGCGTTGAAGAGGCTCGAGTTGAGCGCGATCGCGTTCGGCAGCGCCTCGCGGCCGACCATCCGGTAGGTGAGCTGCTGGCGCGACGGCACGTCGAGGACGAGCACCGTCCCGTTCACGAACGCGATCAGGTAGAGCATCCACGGCTGCGCGAACCCGCCGAGCACGATCCAGGCCAGGGCCGAGGCGGTTACGAGCTGCGCGGCCTGCGTCCCGATGACGGTGCGGCGGGCGTCGAGCCGGTCGGCGAGCACGCCGACGAACAGGCCGAAGACCATGAAGGGGACGAACTGCGCGAAGGCCATCACGCCGACGGCGAACGCCGAGTGCGTGAGCTGGTACACGAACCAGCCGAGCGCGATCCGCTGCATCCAGGAGCCGGTCTGGGAGACCGCCTGGCCGCCGAAGAAGAGGCGGTAGTTGCGATAGCGGAGGCTCGCGAAGGTGCGCGAGTTCAAGCGTCCGATCGCCGCCGTCACCGGACGTTCTCCGCGTCATGGAGCCGCGTGAGCGGCTCGATCGCCGCCGCGACCGCCGCGAGCTCGGCGGGTGCGAGCTCGTCGAGGCGCGACGCGAGCCAGGCGGTGCGGCGCGAGCGGACGCGGCGCAGGACACGCTGCCCCTCGTCGGTGAGGGTGAGGCCGACGCGGCGCCGGTCGGCGTCGCTCGGCGTGCGCGCCACGAGGCCGTCGCGCTCGAGCCGGGAGATCCGCTTCGAGATCGCGGCGCGCGAGACTCGCTCTCCGTCGGCGATCTCTCCCACGGTCACGCCGGGGGCGTACTTGATCGAGACGAGCAGCCCGACCTGCTGCGGCGAGACGCCCGCGATCCGCTCGCGGCGCAGCTCGCGGCCGAGGCGGAGCAGGGTCGGCCGGAGCCGGTCTGCCACCGCCATCACGTCGGTCGTCTCCGTCGCAGCTGCCCTCGCCATTCGTTAACCAGGTTAACTGTAGCGCGCGCGAGCAGGGTCGGGCGATCCTCTGCGTTCCCTGCATCGGCGCGGGCGGCGCGTGCGAAGCGGCGACGACGGCGGCGCCGTCGCGGACCGGCGGCCGCTACCAGCCCGGCGTCGTCGTCCGGCGGATGTACGAGTTGGTGACGGTGCCGATCGGCACCGGGTTGGCGGCGAGCTGGTTGTCGTGGACGTCGGCCTCCGACTGGAAGCTCGCCAGCAGCCCGAATCCGCGCCGCGAGGCGTTGCCCCCGGCGGAGTCGTCGCGTGTCCCGACCACCGTGTTGTGCTCGAACATGCACGTCGAGCGGTCGTTGCAGTAGAGACCGACGCCGACGGCGTCGTGGATCTGGTTGTCCATGGCCATGCCCATCGACATCTCGGTCACGGCGATCGCCTGACCCTGCGTCCGGCTGACCGTGTTGCGGACGATGTCGGTCATCGAGGAGTGGGTCGTGATGCCGATCTGGCCGCCCGTCAGCGTGCAGCCCTCGACCATGCTCATCCCCATGTTCATGTTGAAGGAGATGTCGATCCCCTGGCCCACCGGGTTGTCGAGCATGTCGATCGTGCAGTTGCGGATGATCACGTCGGCGAGGCGGACGTGGATGCCGTCCATCTTCGCGCCGGAGATCGTCACGTTGTCGATCCGCGTGCCGTGGTGGCCGTAGACGGAGATCCCGTTCTCGCCGCCGACGATCGTCAGGTCGCTGATGTGGACGTCGTCGTGGCGGACGACGATGCCGCCCTCGACGACCGCGCCCGGATCGCCGACGAGGTTCTCGCGCTGCGTGATCACGAGCGGCCCCTGGTGGACGCCGGCGGCGAGGTGCACGACCGGAGGCTGCCGCACGTACACGGTTGCAGCCGAGCCGATGAGCGCGAGGCCGACGCCGGCCGCGGCCACCGTGCCGAGCCTGCCGAGCTCGCCGCCGTCCTCCGCGTAGCCCAGCCGCAGCAGCGGGTAGCCGGCCAGTCCGAGCACGACCGCGACGAGCCAGCCGGCGCCGAAGAGGACGAGCGCCGCCCGGAGGGGCGCGTGCAGGCCGAAGCCGTAGACGACCGCCATCACCGCCCCGAGCTCGACGGCGCCGAGCGGCACCATCGCCCACGCCGGCTGGTACGGGAGCAGCCGGTGCCAGACCTGGATGTCGAGCGCGATCCCGACCGCGGCCATCAGCGCGACGAGCTCGACCGGCCACCAGTGGCGGAGCGCCCCGGCGAGCGCGCAGGCGACGAGCAGCACCGGCAGGAGCGCCGCCAGCCGCGAGTCGATCCGGCCCCTCAGCGTGTACGACATGCCTGCACCCTCGCCAGGAAGCCGTGCGCCGCATACTTCGCGCCGACGAGCGTGTCCGCCGCCGGGAACGCGTACTGGGCGGGAACGCCGGCGAGCGCGAGCGTCCGCGTCCCGTCGGTCAGCCCGGGCACGGTCGAGTCGGGCGCGAGCACGATCCATCCCTCGGCCGTCTCGAGTCCGTGCTCGGCGACGAGCCGGGCGAGCAGCCGGTCGTGCTGGAAGCCGCGGAGGAAGCCGGTCGCGCAGATCACCTGCTCGGTCCCGTTCACCGCGGGCTCGACGCGGAAGCGGCCCTCGGCCTCCGCGCGCAGGAGCGGCTCGTCGAAGCGGCGCCCCGGCGGGTACGAGGGGACGAGCAGCCCGCGGATCCGGGCGGCGCGCTCCTGCGGGTGAAGTCGGTGCAGCTCGGCGAGGCCGCGGCGCGAGAAGTAGTGCCGCGGGACGTTCAGCGGCCGGCGGACCGGCTCGCGCCGGCGCACCGAGACGACCTCGGCTCCCGCCTCGAGCGCGTTCAGCCACTCCGTCGCGGCCGCGAGCCCCGCGCCGACGACGGTGACGGCGGGCGCATAGGAGTGCGGCTCGTAGGAGTGGACGACCCGCGGGTCGCCGCGCAGCTCCTCCGGAACGTTGAGGCCCGGGTGGCCGGTCGCGACGAGCACGTGCTCGAACACCCCGTGGCCGCCGACCTCGAAGCCCCCGTCGACTGCCGTGACGGAGTCGATCCGGGCCTGCGTCACGCTCTCGTCCCAGCCGCTGCGCTCGCGCAGGCGGCGCACGTGCGCGAGGAACTCGTCCACCGACGGGTGGAAGCGGTCGGCGACCGACTGGAGGAGCGGCAGCGGGGAGCGGCGGTGCAGCACGCTGCGGAAGGCGAGCCCGGGAAACGAGGTCGGCCGGCAGTGGCCGTCGCTCTCGGAGCGCATCTCGCGCTGGCGGATGGCCTCAGCGCGCGGCCGCCAGGTCGCCACCGGGTCGGCGTCGTCGCCGAAGACGGCGATCTCCGCCGGCTCGAGCCCGCCTGCGCGCAGGGTCTGGTACGCGGTGAAGCCCGCGAGCCCGGATCCCACGACCGCAACCGAGCTCACTTCACGGAGCCTGCCAGCAGCCCCTGCACGAAGTAGCGCTGGAACGCGAAGAACACGCACAGCGGCACGACGAGCGAGATGAACGAGGCCGGCGCGATCACGTCGATCGAGGTTCCGAACTCGCGCAGCTGCCCGAAGATCCAGACCGTGATCGGCTGGACGTTCTGGCCGAACGTGAGCGCGACGATCAGGTCGTTCCACGTCCAGAGGAACTGGAAGATGGCGAGCGACGCGATCGCGGGCAGCCCGAGCGGCAGGATCAGGCGCACGAAGATCTTCAGCTCCGAGGCGCCGTCGATGCGGGCCGACTCCATGATGTCCTTCGGGATCCCGACGAAGAAGTTCCGCAGCAGGAAGATCGCGAACGGCAGCCCGAAGGCGACGTGGAAGAGGATGATGCTGAACACCGTGTCGAAGATCCCGAACGTGTCGTAGAGCCTGAACATCGGGATCAGCGCCATCTGCAGCGGCACGACGAGCAGCCCGATCACGCCGACGAAGAGCCAGTCGCGGCCCGGAAACTCGAGCCAGGCGAACGCGTAGCCGGCCATCGCGCCGAGGATCACCACGAGCAGCGTGTTGCCGACCGCGATGTACGCCGTCGTCTTCAGCGCGTTGAGCAGGCCCTGGTTGTGCAGGAGCGCGTTGTAGTTCGACCAGGTGGCGATGCTCGGGTGCGAGAAGATCTGCCACCAGCCGCTCGAGGCGAGGTCGGACGCGGGCAGGATCGACGTGATGAAGAGGCCGAACGTCGGCACGAGCCAGAGCCCGCCGACCACGACGAGCAGCAGGTGGAGCGGCGCCTTCGCGATCGCGCGCAGGATCTTCGCGGCGGCGCTCTCGCGCGGTGCGGGCAGCTCGACTGCGGGTGCGGCGGCGGCCATGTCTACACGTCCCTCTTGAAGCGGCGGATGTTCAGGGCGAGCACGGGGATCACGAGCAGGAAGAGGAAGACCGCGATCGCCGAGCCGGTGCCGAAGTCGTTGATCCCGCCGAACGCGGTACGCCACATCGCGAGCGCGATCACGTTGGCGTTCGCCTGCGTGGACTCCGGCGCGAGCGCGATCACGAGGTCGAAGACCTTGAGGACGTTGATGATCATCGTGATGAAGACGACGCTGAGGACCGGCGCGAGCAGCGGCACGGTCACGCGCCGGAACACCTGCCACTCGGTGGCGCCGTCGGTGCGCGCCGCCTCGAGCACGTCGCGCGGCATCGCCGCGAGCCCGGCGCCTATCACCACCATCGCGAAGCCGGCCCAGATCCAGATGTAGGCGATCAGCAGCGACGGGGTGATCAGCTTCGGCCCCAGCCACGAGAAGCCGGCGAACGGCTTCGCGAACGTCTGCGCGCCGATGTCGGCGCGGTAGCTTCCGGCTGCGACGTTCGTGAAGTCGAACGTCCCGTCGGCTTTCGTCTTCGTCGATTTCACGACCTTCCCGGCGGTCGTGCGGAGATCGACGGTCACGCCGGGCAGCCCGAGCTCTCCCTTCTCCACGACGCCGGGCTTGCCGCCGCCGGGCTTGAAGTCGCGCCAGACCGCGCCGACGACGTCGCCGGGCTTGGCCGCCGGCTGCACCGCCTGCACGGCGCTCTTGGGGACGTCCTGCGGTGCGATCCCCGTGACGCCGAGCAGCGCGACGCCTCCGGGCGCGAGCGGCGTCTTCAGCACCAGCCCGCCGCCCTTCGCCTGGAGGGCGGGGGTGGACGGCAGCGCGTTCGAGAGCACGCCGGCCGGGCTGACCAGGTCCGAGACCGAGCGGCTGAGGGCGTTGATGGCGCCGAGGCCGGGATCCTGCTGGTACATGATCCGCCACGTCACGCCGGTCGCGAACGCGGAGATCGCCATGGGCAGGAAGACGACGGTCTTGAACGCCACCGCCCAGCGGACGCGCTCGGTCAGCACGGCGAAGATGAGCCCGATCGAGGTGACGAGCGCAGGCACGACCGCCACCCAGATCGCGTTGTTCTTGATCGCCGTCGTCAGCGCCGGCGTCGTGAACAGCCGCTTGTAGTTGTCGATCCCGACCCAGGTGCCGAGATAGCCGGCCTGCCCGAAGAAGCTGCGGACGATCGTGTAGACGGCCGGGTAGACCATCCAGACGACGAGCAGGAAGAGAGCGGGCGCGAGGAAGAGCGCTCCCGTGAGATGCCGGCCGAGCCGTCCCGGCTCGGCCGGCGGGGGCGGAGCCGCCGCGACCGGCGGCTCCGCTGCGATCCCCGCTCCGCTCAACGCGCTACTTGCCCTTCTTGTACGACGCAGTCGCCGCGGCCTCGAGCTTCTTCGCGATGCCCGTGACGTCCTTGGGGTTCTTCAGGAACTGCTGGAAGATGCCCCACTCGCCCTGGCCGGTGGTCGACCCGAACGAGGCCGGCTGCTGGTCGGACATGTCGAACACGACCGACTTCGCCGTCCCGATCGGAGCCTCCGTGGCCCGCGTGATCGCGTCCGGATAGATGCTCGCCTTCACGTACTTGTTGCCCGTGCCGAAGCCGCCGAGCTTCGCCCACGCGTTGGCCGCGGGAGCCGTGGCGAGGAACTTCACGAACGCCCGGATCGCCGGCGTGTCACGGAAGGTGACGAACAGGTCGCCGCCGATCTCGACGCCGTTCGCACCCGCCGACTTCGCGTTCGTGACCGGGAACGGCGCCGCGTTGAAGCCCGTCCCGGCCTTCGCCTTCGTCGAGGAGAGGATCACCCCGGCGACGAAGTCGCCCTCGAAGACCATCGCGGCCTTCGGCGGCGTCGCGAACGCATTCGTGACCGAGTCGTTGAACCCGTACTGGAGCGCCCCGCTCGTCCCGCCGGCGAGGTTCGCGCTGTTACCCAGCACCTGCCTCATCATCTTGAGGACGTTGACGACGGACCTCGACGTCCACTTGACCTTGTGCGCGCTCAGGGCGTTGTACGCCGCCGGGCCGTACGTGCGCAGGTAGAGGTTCTCGAACAGGTCGGTGAGCGTCCACCCGTCCGCTCCGCCGATCGAGTACGCGGGCGTGCCCGACGCCCGGAGCGTCTTGGCGGCCGCGAGCATCTGGGCCCACGTCTTCGGCGCCTTCACCCCGGCCGCCTCGAAGGCCGGCACGTTGTACCAGAGGATCGACTTGTTGGCCGCCTTGAAGACGAGCGCGTACAGCTTGCCGTCGTAGGTGCCGAGCTTCTGCCACGCGGGCGCGAAGTTGGCGGCGATCACCGGCTTCGCGTACGTGATCGGCTTCAGGTGCCCCTGGTCGGCGAACTGCTGGACGAGCCCCGGCTGGGCGATGTCCGCCATGTCGGGCGGATGGCCGCCCGCGATCGCCGTCGCGAGCACGGTCGGGACGTTGTTGCCGACCGGCTTGTAGTTGATCTTGACCTTCGGGTAGACCTTGTTGAAGGCGGCGATCACCTTCCCGAAGGCCTTCGCCTCTGCGCCCGTCCAGATGCCGTCGAACGAGACGCTGCCGGAGACGGCCAGGTTCACGTGCGCCTTCTGGGCGCCGGCCGCGCCGTCTCTGGCGGCACTGCCGCTGCCGGCCGCGAAGGCGGCGAGCGGGACGACGAGCGCTGCGATGCCAATGCCGCGAAGCAAGCGTGACTTCACGATTCGGCTCCTTTCGTTGCTGTGTGGTCGTAGATGCCGAGCCCGGTGTCCGGGTCGAAGAAGTGCAGCGAGCGGGTGTCCACGGCGACCTCGACCGCCTGGCCGGGCCGGACACGCGACCGCGGTGCGAAGCGGCCGACGAGCGTCGCCGACTCGACGTCGCCCGCCTGGCTCACCGCGCGCTCGTCGCCGACGTCCTGCGCCAGCTCCCGGACGTCCTCGGTGAGAGCCGGCCGGGCCTCGATCGTGAAATGCACCATGATCTCGGAGCCGAGCGCCTCGGTCAGCTCGGTCTGGCCGTTCAGCCGCTGGTCGGCCGGGGTGTCGGTTGCGAGGGCCGCGTCCTCGAGATCCTCCGGGCGGATGCCGAGCACCACCGGACGGCCGGCGTACCGCGCGAGATCGGGCCGCCGCCGGAGCGTCTCCGCATCGATCGCCACCGTGCGGTCGCCGACCCTCGCCGCGTAGCCGCCGTTGTGGGCCTCGAGCGTCGCCTCGATCATGTTCATCGAGGGGCTGCCGATGAAGCCGCCGACGAACAGGTTGACGGGGAGGTCGTAGAGCGTCTGCGGGTCGGCGACCTGCTGCAGCTCGCCCTTGCGCATGACGGCGACGCGGTCGCCCATCGTCATCGCCTCGACCTGGTCGTGCGTGACGTAGACCGTCGTGACGCCGAGCGAGTGCTGGATGCCCGCGATCTCTGCGCGCATCTGCACGCGCAGCTTGGCATCGAGGTTCGAGAGCGGCTCGTCCATCAGGAACGCCGCCGGCTCGCGGACGATCGCGCGACCCATGGCGACGCGCTGCCGCTGGCCACCCGAGAGCGCCCGCGGCTTGCGCTTGAGGAAGGGCTCGAGGCCGAGGATCCGTGCGGCGTCGGCGACGCGGCGCTCGATCTCCTCCTTCGGGATCTTCTTGATCTTCAGCCCGAAGGCGATGTTGTCGTAGACGGACAGGTGCGGGTAGAGCGCGTAGCTCTGGAACACCATCGCGATGTCGCGGTCGCGCGACGGGACGTGGTTGACGACGCGGTCGCCGATGCGTAGGAGCCCGCCGGAGATGTCCTCGAGCCCCGCGACCATGCGCAGCGCAGTCGTCTTGCCGCACCCGGACGGCCCCACGAGCACCATGAACTCGCCGTCCGCCACCTCGAGGTTCAGCGTGTCGACGGCCATCGTGCCGTCGCCGTACACCTTCGTCACGCCGTCGAAGACGACTCCTGCCACCCACACACCCCCTCTGTGAGACTGACGTTCAACTCTGTCAGATTCGCAGGTATCCGATGCAACATTGCGGTATCCGATGCAAACCGTGCGGCAAGGTGCGACAACGTTGCCGTCTCGCACGGGGGCGTCCGCGGCGGAGGCCGCTAGAGGATCTTCGAGAGGAACTGCTTCGTGCGCTCGTGCTCGGGCGCCGTGAAGAAGTGCTCCGGCGTGCCCCTCCTCGATGATCAGCCCGTCGTCCATCATCACGACGCGGTCGCGCGGCCTCGCGCGCGAAGCCCATCTCGTGGCGTGACGACGATCATCGTCATCCCCTCGTGCGCGAGCTCCTCCATCACCGTCGAGCACCTCGCCGATCACCTCCGGGTCGAGCGCGCTCGTCGGCTCGTCGAAGAGCATCAGCGCCGGCTTCATCGCGAGCGCGCGCGCGATCGCGACGCGCTGCTGCTGGCCGCCGGAGAGCTTGCCCGGGTACGCGTCGCGCTTGTCGCGCGAGCCCGACGCGCGTCGAGCAGCGCCGCGGCCTCGGCGGCCGCCTCGCGCTTCGGGCTGCCGAGGACGTGCATCCGGCGCCTCGATGACGTTCTCGAGCGCGGTCATGTGCGGGAACAGGTTGAAGCGCTGGAAGACCATCCCGATCTCGCGTGCGCTGCGCGCGCGAGTTCCGCTCGCTGTCCTCGACGCAGCTTGCCGTTGCGCTCGCCGGTAGCCGATCAGGTGGCCGTTCACCTCGATCCGGCCCGCCGTCGATCTTCTCGAGGTGGTTGATGCAGCGGATGAACGTCGTCTTGCCGGAGCCGGACGGCGCCGATGATGACAGACGGTCTCGCGCTGCTGCACCGTCGAGCGAGACGCCCTTGAGCACGTGCAGGCGGCCGAAGCGCTTGTGGACGTCCCTCGGCTCGCATGACGACGTCCTGCGATGCCGGCGCGGCTTCTCCGCGGCGCCCACGATCCGCGTCGACGGGGTTCCACGCCGGCGACGAGACGCTCGCGGAAGTGTCAGCTCGCTCGCCCCGGTCGCTGTCGGCGAGCCGGCGCTCGATCGCGGCCTGGACGAACGTCCACGACCGATGGTCAGCACGAGGTACCAGAACGCGACCGCGATGAAGTACTCGACGGCTGGAACGTGTTCGAGTAGCCGATGCTGCGGCGTCGGCGAACAGCTCGTAGACGCCGATCGATCGAAGACGAGCGAGGTCGTCTTCAGCATGTTGTTGAACTCGTTGCCGAGCGGCGGCAGGATCACGCGATCCGCCTGCGCAGGACGACGCGCCGCATCGCGAGCCCGAGCGCATGCCGAGCGAGATCGCCGCCTCCTCTGGCCCCGGTCGATCGAGTCGATGCCGGCTCGGATGATCTCGCGCATGTACGCGCCCTCGTTGAGCTCGAGCGCGAGGATTCCCGGCGACGACCGCGCCGGTCGAGGCTGAACAGCCCGAGGTGAAGCGAGTTCGGGATCAGCGTGAACCCGAGAGCGGTCGAGCGTAGTAAGAAGAAGATCTGGACGAGCACCGGCGTGCCGCGGAAGACCAGCACGTAGATCGCCGGAGAGAGCCGCGGAACGGCCAGACGCGACAAGCGCGGCGAGCGCCGCGACGAGGCCGAGCAGGACGCCCAGCACCTGGGCGACGACGAGATGTAGACGGTCGCCCAGAGCGCCGGAAGAACGCGCTGTCGGGGTGCGAAGATCCGCACCCAGATCACGTGCCAGTCGACGGCGGCGAGCATCGTGCATCCGACTTCAGAACTTCAGCGCGAGACGGCGCTGAGCATGTCCCACTTGCCGAGGATCTTCTTCATCGGCCCGTTCGCGTACATCGCCTTGAGCGCCTTCCGCGAACTGCCGCGATGAGCGGATCGCCCTTGCGGATCGCGATCCCGATCGGGATGCGGGTGGATCGGCGAGCCGGCCGACCTGCGAACTGACTTGTGGCCTTCAACGATGTAGTAGAGGACGACCGGCGAGTCGCGCGAAGTACGCGTCGACGCGGCCCGCCTAGCAGCGCGGACGCGGCGTCGGTGTCCTTCGGGAAGGTCTTGATCGAGATCGCCTTCTTGCCCGGCCTTCACGAGCTTCGCGAACGCCGCGGCGAGGAAGTCGCGTTCTCGTCGTCGCCGCCTCGACCGACGACGCTCTTGCCGGCGAGGCTGAGCGAGGACAGGCCAGATGCTGCGACGGGTTGCCCTTCTTGACCATGATCGACATGCCCGACCTTGAGGTAGTCGACGAAGGCGACCTGCTTGCGCCGCGACGCCGTGTTCGTTCATGCGCGCTGATGATCGCGTCGCACTTCTTCGCGAGTGAGCGCGGCGATGATCGAGTCGAAGGTGGTCGTTCTTGATACACGGCCATTCGACGCCCATCAGCTTCGCGATGCCGTTGGCGATGTCGATGTCGGAGCCGACCGGCCTTGTCGAGCCCGACGGGATCGACTCCATCCGGCGGATACGTCGCGTCGGTGCAGAAGACGATCTGGCTTCGCCGACTTGATCGGCCGGCGCAGTCCCGGCGACGACTGCGCCGTGGCCGCCGCGAGCGCCAGCGCGGCGATCGATCGTGCGGTTCGATCTCGATAGGGCTCCTTTCCGAGACAAGGGAGCGCGACCAAGCGGCGCCCTTCGGTGGCGTAGATCGTAGACGTCGGCGCAGTCAGGCACGGTCAGCCGTTCCCCGCGCTCGGGCGGCCGTCGCCGAGATCGGACCGGGTCGGTCGACGACGGCGACACCTCGGCCTCGCCCGTGATCGCCGCCGGCGGCGGCCGACGACGAGCGCATCCGCGCCGCGGCGGCGGCGCAGCTCGAGCAGCACGCCGACGACGATCGCGCAGATCGCGAGCGCCAGCGTCCAGTGCATCAGCTCGCGATCGTGTCCTGCGCGGCGTGCTCCCAGTCGCCCTTGCTCGAGAGGTTCGACGGGCTCGAGCCGGGGATGAAGTCGACGCCGTGCGGGAAGCGGGCGATGTGGCCGGCCACCCAGCCCTGCGAGAGCGACGGCAGGACGAGACAGACGGCGCCGCCGACGACGGACGAGACGAACAAGCCGAGGCGGCGCAGCGGCAACGCCAGCAGGCCGACGGCGAAGACGATCCCGGGGCGATGAGCGCCGCCGCCCAGATCAGCGCCTCGCGACCGCCTGCCGGCGGAAGCTCGCGATCGACGAGCGGGGCGCGCGAGGCCGGCTTCGAGGCCAGGAGCGCGGCGGGATAGCCGAAGCGGCGGCCCGGCGGGGGCGAGTGAGGTCTCCGGCTCGATAGCCAGCCGGAGGCTCATGCGGCTCCGCCTCGAGCACGCGCGCGAGGAACTCGCGCGTGCGCGGCTCGCGCGGCTCGGTGAAGATCTGCTCGGGCGGGCCCTCCTCGAGGATGCAGCCGGCGTCGAGGAAGCAGACCTTGTCCGCGACCTCCCGCGCGAATCCCATCTCGTGCGTCGCGAGAATCATCGTCATGCCGCTCTCGGCGAGCTCGCGCACGAGCTGCAGCACCTCGGAGACGAGCTGCGGGTCGAGCGCGCTCGTGATCTCGTCGAGCAGCATCAGCTTCGGACCCATGGCGAGCGCGCGCACGATCGCGACACGCTGCTGCTGCCCGCCGGAGAGCCGGTCGGGGTACTCGTCCGCCTTCTCCTCGAGGCCGATCCGCCGCAGCAGCAGCCGCGCGTGCGCCTCGGCGCGTCGTCGCGAGATCCCGAGCGCCTTGCGCGGCGCGAGCGTCACGTTCTGCAGCACGGTCATGTGCGGGAAGAGGTTGTACGCCTGGAAGACGATCCCGATCTTCTTGCGCAGCGCGTTCACGTCGATCTTCGTGTGCGTGAGGCGCTCGCCGTCGACGACGATCTCGCCCTCCTCGACCGGCTCGAGCATGTTCAGGCAGCGGAGCAGCGTCGACTTGCCGGAGCCGGACGCGCCGATCAGGCAGACGACGCTGTGCTCGGGGATCTGCAGGTCGACCTTGTTCAGCACCTGCAGGTCGCCGAACCACTTCGAGACGCCGCGGACGTCGACGAACGCGCCGCTGCCGTTCGCGCTCAAAACGCCTGCGCGCGCTCGCGCCGGTCGCGCCCCGCGACCAGGTGGTCGGTGAAGCGGGCGAGCGGGATCGTGATCAGGAGAAGAAGAACACGGCCGCGAGGAGGAAGGCGCGAAGTCGCCGTTCGTGGTGTCGAAATTGTGCGCGAGCGATGCCGCCTCGGTGACCCCGATCACGTAGACGATCGACGTGTCCTTCTGCAGGCCGACGAAGTCGTTGAGGAGCGGGGGGATCACGCGCCGCACGGCCTGCGGTATGACGACGAAGCGCATCGCCTGCCAGTACGAGAGCCCGAGCGACCGCGCGGCGGCGCGCTGGCTCGCGTGCACCGACTCGATCCCGGCGCGGTAGACCTCGGTCACGTACGCCGTGTAGACGAGCGTGAGCGTGATGACGCCGTAGGTCGTGAACGAGAGCCCGGAGATGAAGCCGAGCTGCAGGCCGGGCAGGCCGAACCCGATGAAGAACGCCACGATGATGATCGGCGTGCCGCGGAAGAAGTCCGTGTAGACGATCGCCAGGGCCCGCAGCGGCTTCGCTGCAGGCCCTGGCAGACCGCGGACGACGGCGATTGCGAGCGCGAACACCAGGACGAAGACCTCGGCGATGGCCATCATCTTCAGGTTCACCTGGAAGCCCGCCCACACGTCCGGCAACGCCAGCGTGAAGCTGTGCAGGTTGAAGAACGCGTGGAGGACCTGGTGCAGCGCGTGCACGGCTGCCTCGCTACTTCAGGATCGGGATCGCGGCGAAGTTGACGTTGAACCACTTCTTCTGGAGCTTCGCAACCGTGCCCTTCTTCGTCAGCTTCTTGACGCCGCGCGACGCGGCATCGTGAGCTTCGAGCCCTTCTGCAGGACTGCGCCGTACTGCTCGTGGGTGACGATCTGGCCGGCGACCGGGCCGAACTTCGACGGGTTCTGCTTGCGCTCGAGGCTGACGAGCGGCACGTCGAGGATGAACGCCTCACAACGGCCGATCTGCACCGCCTGGTAGGCCGCGGTGGTCGTCGGGAACGTCAGCGGCTTGTGCATCGGCTTGAGCTGGTCCTGGATGTACTGCAGGCCGGTGGTGTTCGTCTGCGCGCAGGTCTGCAGCGCCCGCAGGTCGGCGAGGCTGTCGGGGAACCTTCGCCTTCTTCGAGAGCAGGACGCCCTGGTTCGCGTTCAGGTACGAGGTCGTGAAGTCGACCGTCTTCTTCCGCTGGGCGGTGATCGTCGCCTCCTGGAAGGAGATGTCGAACTTCTTCTGTCCCGGCGCGAAGAGGCTGTTCCACGGCGAGTACATCCAGACGGGCTTGAGGTGGAGCTGCGCGGCGATCGCCTTGCCAGGTCGACCTCGTAGCCGCGCGGCTTGGTCACGGTGTTGCCGCGGACCGTGCCCTGCGCGAAGCTCGGGGCGGGGTCCGAAGGCGACGACGAGCTGGCCGGAGTGCATCACCGGCGGTGCGTGCGCTTCCCGGTCGCCGCGGGGACTGCGACGAGCGCCGCAAGCGCGAGCAGCGGGAGAAGACGCTTCACGAATGATCCTCCTGTGAGCTTGGAACTGGGAAGGGAGAATCTAGCGCGGTCCGAGGGAACTGCCTAGTCCGCGAGCGCGGCGGTCGTGAGCGCCTGGAAGTGCCCGATCAGCTGCTCGCTGCGGCTCATCAGGACACCGCGTTCCAGCGCGCCGGAGGCGACGCCGCGGTGCACGGACTCGACGAGAACGCGGTCCTCGCGACCGACCTGGTCGTCGAACGCCTCAGGTCCTCGATCCACGCCTCGTCGACGTCCGGGCCGAAGAAGTAGTCGAGGAGGCGATGCGTGCGGTGCGGCGTCAGCGGCGGCACCGGCCCGAGCGAGATGTTCGGGCGGCCGGGGAAGATGTTCACGGTCAGGTTCGGCCAGAGGAAGTGGAACTGGCTGCGCGCGAGCTCGCCGTCCAGGTCGATCTTCCCGCGCCCGCTCTCGCGGACCGGCCCGTACTGGCTGGAGAGCCGGCCGGTGGCGTCGAGCGCGTACGACTCGGCCGAGACGTCGATCACCTCGGCGAAGCCAGGGTGCGCGACCTGGCAGTGGTAGCACTCGAGGAAGTTCTCGCAGACGATCTTCCAGTTCGCCTCGACCTCGGTCTGCCAGCGGTGGTGGTGGACGAGCGCGTCGACGTCGAGCCCGAGCCCGGCGACCTGCGCCGGCATCGAGCCGAGCGCGTCGGAGAGCGGCTCGGCGTCGGCGGCCGCGTTGACGAAGACGAACGGCCCCCACGTCCCGACCGCGACGGGGACGAGCCCGAGCTCGTCCTTCGGGAACTCCGGCTCCTCCTCGGCGCGCGGCGCCGTGCGCAGGCGGCCGTCGAGCCCGTACGTCCACGCGTGGTACGGGCACTGCAGCGTCGAGCGCCGTCCCTCGCCCTCGGCGACCGGGAAGCCCCGATGCCGGCAGACGTTGATGAAGGCGCGGACGACGCCGTCGCGATCCCGGGTCACGACGATCGGGACGCGCCGGCCCGCGCGGTGAAGAAGCTCCCCGGCTGCGGCAGCTGGCCGGTGTGGCCCGCGTACTGCCAGGCCGAGCGGAAGATCCGCGTCTGCTCGCGGCGCAGGATCTCCGGATCGGAGTACCAGCCGTAGGGAATGGTCGCGTCCACGAGGCGAGGCTACCGCAGCGGGAGGCGTGACGACCCTCGGCCGAGGTGCCTGGCACGTGGGTCGGGCCGACGCGCGCGACGGCCGAGCCGCTGGTGGCGGCTCGTGACGCTGTCGACATGAGGGGTCTGCACCCCGGAAGGTGCCCGAGGCGGCTAGGCGTCGACGATCACCTCGTGCGGGCGATGGTGCTGCACGCGCCGGGCGAGCCGCTGCGGCTCGAGGATCTGGAGGTCCCCGAGCCGGGGCCGGGCCAGGTCCTGCTCCGGGTGCTCGCATGCGGGGTCTGCCGCACCGACCTGCACGTCGTCGACGGCGAGCTGCCCGACCCGAAGCTGCCGCTCGTCCCCGGCCATCAGATCGTCGGGGTCGCCGAGGGCGACGGCCGGCCGGCGTCGGTCGGCGTGCCCTGGCTCGGCTGGACGTGCGGCGCTGCCGCTACTGCCGCTCGGGCCGCGAGAACCTCTGCGAGCGGCCCGCTTCACCGGCTACGACCTCGACGGCGGCTACGCCGAGTTCGCGGTGGCCGACGAGCGCTTCTGCTTCCCGGTGCCGGAGGGCTTCTCCGACCTCGCAGGCGGCGCCGCTGCTCTGCGCCGGGCTGATCGGGTACCGGGCGCTGCGGCTGGCCGGGGACGCGGAGCGGCTCGGCCTCTACGGGTTCGGCGCGGCCGCGCACATCGTCGCGCAGGTGGCACGCCACCAGGGGCGGCGGGTGTTCGCCTTCACCCGCCCCGGCGACGCGGCCGGCGCGTTCGCGCGCGAGCTCGGCTGCGAGTGGGCCGGGGGCTCCGACGAGCGGCCGCCGGAGGAGCTCGACGCGGCGATCATCTTCGCGCCGGCCGGCGAGCTCGTGCCGGCGGCGCTCGCAAGCGGTCGCGCGGGCGGCGCTCGTCGTCTGCGCCGGGATCCACATGAGCGACATCCCGTCCTTCCCCTACGAGCTGCTCTGGGACGAGCGGGTCGTCCGCTCGGTCGCGAATCTGACCCGCGCGGGACGGCGGTGGAGTTCCTCGCGCTGGCGCCGCAGGTGCCGGTCGCGACACCGGTCGAGGAGTTCCCGCTCGAGCGTGCGAACGAGGCGCTCGACCGCCTCCGCCGGGGCGAGGTCCGCGGTGCGGCCGTGCTGCGGATGGAGGCGACCGTCTCGTGAGCGAGCGCCCGCCGTTCGAGCAGTTCTTCGCCCATCGCCGCTTCCTGCCGCTCGCCGAGTTCACGCCGGACGGGCGACGCGTCCTCTTCGTCTCCAACATCTCCGGCCAGTTCAACCTCTGGTCGGTCGACGTCGACCGGCTACGGCAAGACCTACCAGAAGCTGATCCACCACGACTGGGGCGGCGGCGACCTCGAGGATGGCGGCACGCGGCCGAGTGGCTGCGCGCGCAGGACGCCGTCGACGGCGGACGGCTCGGCGTCTACGGCGGCTCGTACGGCGGGTTCGCGACGTTCTCCTGCGTGACGCGGCCGCCCGAGTATGGGCGGCGGCCGTCGACATCGTCGGGCCGGCGAACCTGCTGACCTTCGTGCGCGCCGTGCCGCCGACGTGGCTGCGGTTCATGGCGAAGTGGGTCGGCGACCCGCAGACCGAGGAGGAGTTCCTGCGCGGGAGCTCGCCGATCACCTTCGTCGACCAGGTGCGCGCGCCGCTGCTCGTCCTGCAGGGCGGCGAACGACCCGCGCGTCGTCCAGTCCGAGTCGGACCAGATGGTGGAGCGGCTGCGGGAGCTCGGTCGCGAGGTGGAGTACGTCGTCTTCGAGGACGAGGGTCACGGCTTCACGCGCTACGCGAACGAGGTGCGGGCGTACCGGCTCACGTGCGAGTGGCTCGAGCGCCATCTCGTGCCGACTGAAGTTGACCAGCCTCCACGGCGTCGCCACCAGGCCCTGTGGGCCGCCTGGCCCGCCCGCCGCTTCGCGTCCGAGCACCCCGTCTCGCGTGGCGCTGCTGCAGGTAGCTTCTTGCTCACCGGCTTCCTCGCCGCGGTCGGCTGGGCGGTGCGCGGCTCGCTGCACGCCGCCGCCGACGACCTGCGCAACGCCACCCTGGCTCCTTCCTGCTCGCGTGCGTCGCGCTCGCCGGCTACTACCTCGCGTTCGTGCTCGGCTGGATGCGGATCCTCGACGACTGGGGCATCGAGATCTCCTACCCCGCGGCGCTCCGTGCCGAGATGGTCTCGATGCTCGCGAAGTACGTCCCGGGTGGGGTCTGGACGCCGGCGGCGCGCGTCGTCGCGGCGAGGCGCGCGGGAATCACGGACGCGGCGCCTGGTCACCGCCTCGATGTTGCTCGAGGCGGGGATCTCGGCCGTCGCCGGCGTGATCGTCTTCGTGGTCAGCCTCGCGCTGGTGGACGGGGTGAGGGCGCCGCTCGCGCCGCTGATCGCGTTCGGCGTCGTCGTCGCGGTGCTCGTCCACCCGCGTGTCTTCCGGCCGCTCGCCGCGCGCATCCTGCACCGGCTCGGGTACGGCCGCGAGCTGCCCGAGCCGCGCGGAGAGACGCTCGCGCTGCTGCTCCTCTTCTACTCGGGGACGTGGATCCTCGGCGGGCTGGCGCTGTGGCTGCTGCTGCGCTCGGTCGGGGCGCATCCCGACCTCGAGTCGATCGTCTTCCTCGGCGGAGTCGGCTGCGGTCGGCGCGATCGTCGCGGTGCTCTCCGTGTTCGCCCCGTCGGGGCTCGGGCCGCGCGAGGCGTCGATGTACGGACTGATGCTCGCGGTCGCGAGCGAGGGGCAGGCCCCGGTGCGACCGCGCTGAACCGGGTGGCGATCACGCTCGTCGAGGTGCTGCTGCTCCTCGTCGGCGGCCTCCTCCTGCGCGGCGCCGGCGAGGTGGACGACGCCGAGCCGCCGGCTCCGCGACGCCGAAGCATGACGTCCTAGAGCAGCGTGCGGGCGAGCGCGTCGCGCCAGCCGGCGAGGAGGCGCTCGACCTCGGCCTCGTCGAGGGCCGGCTCGCACCGCGCCGCGGGCCGGCGCCACGACTCGAGCTCGGCCTCGCTCCAGCGTCCGGTCGCGACCCCCGCGAGCGCGGCCGCTCCGAGCGCCGTCGTCTCCCGTTCGGCGGCGACCTCGACCGGGATGCGCAGCACGTCCGCGAGCAGCTGGACGAGGAATCCGTTCGCCGTGGCGCCGCCGTCGACGCGCAGCGAACTCGGGCGGGCGCGGCAGCGCGTCCACGACGTCGCGCGTCTGGAAGGCGATCGACTCGAGCGCGGCCCGGACGAGATGCTCGCGCCGGGTGCCGCGCGTGATGCCGCTGACGAGCCCGCGCGCGTCCGGCGCCCAGTGCGGCGAGCCGAGCCCGGTCAGCGCCGGTATGAAGACGACCCCGTCGCTCGAGGGAACCGACCGGGCCAGCGCCTCGCTGTCGGCGGCGTCGGCGAGGATGCCGAGCCTGGTCGCGCAGCCCCGACTGCAGCGCGGCGCCCGCGACGAAGATCGACCCCTCCAGCGCGTAGGAGGCGGGCCCGCCGGCGACGGTCGCAGCGGCCGTCCCGGCACCAGCCTGTGCGGCGGCGGGGAGCAGTCGGCGCCGCTTGCCGCGACACGAACGCGCCCGTCGCTTTGAACGTCGCCTTCGCCGTGCCGGGTGCGAAGCAGCCGTGACCGAAGAGCGACGCCTGCTGGTCGCCCGCGAGCGCGGCGACGGGCGCCTGCACCGCGCCGAGCGCGCCCTCGGCGTAGAGGCGCGCCGAGGGCCGCACCTCCGGCAGGAGCTCCCGGTCGACCCCGAAGAGCGCGAGCTGGTCGTTGTCCCAGGCGAGATCGCCAGCCCGAGCAGCATCGTGCGCGACGCGTCCAGACGTCGGTCGCGTGCACGGCGCCGCCGCTGAGCCGCCAGAGGAGCCACGAGTTGACCGTCCCTAAGGCGAGGTCGCCGGCAGCGGCTCCCGTTTCGACGCAGGATCCACTCTAGTTTCGCGGCGGAGACATACGGGTCGGGCGTCAGGCCTGTACGCGCGCAGATCGCCTTGGCCGGCAGCTCGCGGCAGCGCTCGGCGGTGCGCTGGGCCCCGCTCGAGATCATCGCCGGCGCCACCGGCCGCCCGGAGCGGCGCTCCCAGACGACGGTCGTCTCGCGCTGGTTCGCGATCCCGATCGAGCCCACCTCGGCCGCCGGCGCGACGCCGGCGTCCGCGAGCGCCGCTACCGCGGCCGCCTCTGACCCTCCGCCACAGCTCCTCCGCGGATCTGCTCGACCCAGCCCGGCCGCGGCGTCGCGACCTCGACGGCAACGGCGGCGCGGCCGAGCACATCGAGGCCGTCGCCTACGACGAGGGCACGTCGTCCCGGCGGCGCCCTGGTCGACCGCGAGGATCACGTGCCGGATCATCGCTCCATGGGCGAGCTGGAGCCGGCGGCAGCCAAGCTCCTCCGGGCTACTGCCGTCGTCGCGCTCGCCGCGGCAGTGCTCTGGGTCACGCCGTCAAAAGACCCGCCCCGTCTACCACCGTCGACAGCCGGCGCGCACCGGCTCGCGGGCGGCGGCCTCGTCGCGCTCGTGCCGGACGGGCGCGGGCTCGGCGGCTTGTCGACTACCGGACCGGAGCCCTGCGCCGGCTTGCGCAACGCTCGCCGAGGGGGGCCGTCGGCGGGTCCGGGCGTGGCGGTCACGTCCCCCGTGTGCGTCCCGCGTTCGAGCCCCCGCGCGGTCGGCGGGCTCCCGCGCGGAACGGGGGCGGCAGGGCGGCGGCTCTCGCGCCCGTCTCCCGGCCCGCCTCGTTCGCGGACGGTGCCGTGCGCATCGAGGGCCGGCTGTTGCCCCTGCTCGGCCGCGGCCCGTTCCCGGCGATCGCGCACAACACGGTTCGGCGCGCGCGACCCGCGACACCTACGACCTCTGGGCGTACTTCTACGCGGCGCACGGCTTCGCGGTCCTCACCGCGGACAAGCGCGGGGTCGGCGCCTCGGGCGGCAGCTACGTCCGCGCCGCGAGGGACGGCGAACCTGGGCGCGCTCGCAGCGGACGCGGTCGCGGGCGACCCTCAAGCGGGCCGGCGGCGGCAGCCGTCCGTCGATCCTCAGCCGGATCGGCTCTCGAGGGCGGAAGCCAGGCCGGGTGGACGATCGCGATCGCCGCCGCGTCCTCGCCGGCCGTGGCCCTTCGCGGCGATCCAGTCGGGCCCCGCGATGAGCGTCGCCCGCCAGGCCGCCTACGCCGCGCTCACCCGCGAGGGTGCGCTGGACCCGCCGCCCGCCGCCGCCGCGATCGCCGCCCGCCTCGCCGCCACCCCCGACGGTGGCTACAACCCGCGGCCGGACCTCGCGTCGCTCCACATCCCCGTCCTCTGGGAGCTCGGCGCGGTGGACAAGCGGATGCACACCGCCGAGACCGTCGTCCGACCTCGCCGCGCTCACGGCCGGCGACGCTCGACGACTTCACCGTGCCCGTGACTGATCCCGGCGAGGGAGATGATTCGCCCCCTGCGTCTTACCGCGCAGGGGCTGATCGCCCAGGAGCAGGCCTGCCACCGGGGTTCATCCCGGCGGTCTTCCGCGACCTCGCCGCCCGGCTTCGCACGCACACCGGCTAGCCGGCGTCGGTCGCAGAGCTCGCAGAGCGCGGCGGCGATCGCCTCCGGCGTCGGCGGGCAGCCGGGGATGCGCAGGTCGACGGGCAGGAGCGTCCTCGACCGGGCCGGCGAGCTCCGCGTCGAGCGCCGAGCAGGTCGCAGCCGAGCGCGCAGTCGCCGAGCGCGGCGACGCGGCGCGGCTCGGGCATCGCCCGCGTACGCGGCGAGCAGCGGCTCGCGCATGCGGGTCGTGACCGCGCCGGTGACGAGCAGCACGTCGGCGTGGCGCGGCGAGGCGACGATGCCGAGGCCGAAGCGCTGCGAGGTCGTAGTACGGGCTCGCGGTGAGCGTCAGCTCGTGCTCGCAGCCGTTGCACGAGCCGGCGTCGACGTGGCGGATCGCGAGGCTGCCGCCGCCGGTCGGGCGCCGGCAGGGCGAGCGTCGCGGCGGAGGCGGCGGAGGTCGCGGAGGAGCGTGAGCATCAGCGGTCGGCGCAGGCGTAGCAGAGCTCGAAGCTCTTGTTGATCAGCGGGAAGTCGGGCAGCGAGGTTGCCGGCGGCCGCGTGCGCGACGACGGGCCAGTTCGCGTACGAGCCGGTGCGCAGGCGCAGCCGCGTCGAGCGCGGTCGCCGCTGCGCTCGACGACGCAGCGCGTCGCGCCGCGCGGGCTCTCGACCCGCCCGATGCCGATCGGCCGCGCGGTCGCCGCCGGGCTCGGCGGCGCACGGGCGCGAGCGGGCCGTCGAGCAGGTCGTCGAGCAGCGCGAACGACTGCCGCAGCTCGAGCGCGCGCTGCTCGAGCCGCGCCTGCGACGTCGCCGGCGGCGCCGTCGGCGACGGCCGGGCGCGAAGCCGTCGTAGGCGAGCCGCGGGGCCGTCGCGCGCACGTCCTCGGCGACCCCGCCCGCGCGCGCGGCCGGGCCGGCCGCGCCGAGCGCGCGCGCGTCCGCGGCGGTGACGACGCCGATGCCCGGCAGCCGGTCCTGGAACGAGGCGTTGAAGCAGCAGCTCGCGCCAGCCCGCTCGCGCGTCCTCGCGCGAGCGCGCGCGAGCTCGTCGCGCGCGGCCGCGCGCGGCCGGCCGCGTCGAGCGCGAGCGCGCTGCCGCCGACCTGCGACGCAGCCGAACAGGAAGCGGTGGCCGGTCGAGCGCGCGTTCAGCCGGCGCGCCCGCTCGGTGAGCGCGGCGAAGCGGTTGTTGCCGGCGGCGAGGCCGACGCCGGCGCAGACCGCGGCGATGTCGTTGAGGTGGCTCCAGACCCGCTCGAGCTCGAGCAGGAGCGTGCGCGCGCGCGCGAGCTCCGGCGGCGGCGCGAGCCCGAGCGCGTCCTCGCAGGCGTGCGCGTAGGCGACGCGCGTTCGCGACCGCGCACGCCGCGCAGGCGCGCGGCGCGTACGCGAGCCCGTCGCTCGAGCGTCCGGCCCTCGGCGGCGCGCTCGAGCCCGCGGTGCTTGTAGAAGAGGCGGGCGTCGAGGTGGAGGATCCGGTCGCCGACGACGTGGAAGCGGAAGTGGCCGGACTCGATCACGCCGGCGTGGATCGGCCCGACCGCGACCTGGTAGGCGTCGTGCGCCGCGGACCGGCACCGTCCAGCGCGCGAGGTCGACGGTCGTGGTCGACGAGCGGGCGCAGCGGCTCGTGGCCGGCGAAGCCGATGCCGTGGAGGTCGTGCGCCTCGCGCTCGTCCCAGCCGGCCGCCGGCGCGAGGTCGACGATCGCTCGGCACGCGCCCGTCCTCGGCGGCCACGGTCTCGAGCGGGCGTGCCGTCGGCGGCGACGAGCAGCGTCCGGACGAGCGTGCCGCCGTCGGCGGCGTGCAGGCCGGCGAACCGCGAGCCGCCGGCGAGCGCGTCGCGCGACCGCCTGCGCGGTACGGCCCGCTCACCGGATCCCCCGCACGAGCGCCTCGACGAGCCCGCTCCCGGGCAGCCAGAGCGCCGCCGCCGGCGAGCGCCAGGAGCAGCGAGCGCCGAGACGGCGGCCAGGGCGACGACGCCGCGCAGCCCGGGCGCGGCGCGCGCGGCCGCGTTCGGCGGCGCCTGCCCGGCGGTCGTCTCGATCAGCGCGTGCGCGAGGCCGAGGAAGCCGAGCGCGAGCAGCACGGCGGCGGCGCGCCGCCGCCCAGGGCCGGCCGCGCTGCGAAGCCGCCCGCGACGATCAGCACCTCGCTCACGAAGAGCGGCGAGGGCGGCAGCCCGGCGAGCGCGCCGAGCGAGATGCCCAGCGCCGCGCCGAGCCGCGGCTGCGTGCGCGCCGATCCCGCGCACGGCGTGCGCGGCCGCGCGCGGCTCGTGCCCGAGCAGCGGCGTCGCCGCGTAGAACCCGAGCGCCTTCGCGACCGCGTGCCCGGCGATGTGGACGGCGACGCCGGCGAGCGCGAGCGGCGTGCGCGAAGCCGATGCCGAGCGCGATCACGCCCATGTGCTCGAGGCTCGAGTAGGCGAGCAGCCGCTTCCACGCCAGCGGCCGCCAGAGGAACGGCACCGCGACCGCGAGCGAGACGAGCCCGAACGCGATGAGGACGCGCGCGCGCCGTGCCGGCGCCGACGGCGGGCGCGAGCGCGTGCTCGGAGCGCCAGGCGACGAGCAGCACCGTCGGGCAGCAGCGCCGCCGAGAGCAGCGCCGAGACGGGCGGCGGGCGCCTCCGAGTGCGCGTCGGGAAGCCAGTTGTGGACGGGCGCCCAGCCGATCTTGGCGGCGAGCCCGGCGAGCAGCAGCAGGTACGCGACGAGCGCGGCGCCGTGCGCCCGACGCGTACGTCGCGAGCGCGCGCCAGGAGAGCGCGTCGAGGCCGCCGTGCCGCGACGCCGGCGGCGAGGATGACGATGCCGAGCAGCGCGACGCCGAGCCCGAGCGAGGTCAGGATCAGGTACTTCCAGCCGGCCTCGAGCGCCCGCGGCTTGCCGCTGAAGCCGACGAGCAGCGCCGACGGGGCGGTCGTCGCCTCGACGAGGAGCCAGGCGACGCCGAGGTTGCCCGCGAGCGGGACGGCGAGCAGCACCGCCCAGAAGGCGAAGCAGCAGCGCGTAGTACGCCCGCGGCCTCCGCGCGGCGCGGACGATGCCCGGTCGACGGTGCCCGAGGTAGGCCGGGCGAGACGAGCACGCTCGCGAGCCCGACGACGCCGATGACGCCGACCAGCAGCGCCGCCCGCCGCGTCGACGACGAGCCAGTGCCTCGACGAGCGGCGTGCCCGGCTCGACGAGCGCGACCGCCGCGAGCGCGAGCGCGCGGCCGCCGCCGAGACGAGCGCGCCGGCGAGCGCGACGCGCGCGACGAGCGCGCGCGCGGCACGACCGCGACGGCGAGCGCCGCGAGCAGCCGGCGCGGCGACGACGGCGAGCGCGAGGGCCTCGCGGCTAGTCACGCAGGCTCCGCAGGGCCGACGTGTCGCCGGCGCCGAACTCGGCGAAGATCCGCTCGTGGAAGACCGCGGCGACGAGCGCGATCAGCGTCAGGTCGAGCGCCACGCCGAGCTCGATCCGATCGACGAGCGCGGCGCGGCAGCTCGAGCGCGGCGAGCGCGAGGCCGTTCTCGGCGAGGACGATCCCCAGCACCTGGAAGAGCGTCGCCCGGCGCGTCGCGACGGCTGACGAGCCCGAACGCGACGAGCGCGAGCACGGCGCGCTCGGCGTTGCGCGAGCCGAGGCCGATCGTCGGCACGAGCCACGTCAGCGCCAGCGCGAGCGCGACCGCGACGCCGCCGCGCGGACGAGCGGGCGCGACGCCGGCGCGCACCGGCCGCGGCTCGCGCGTCCGCGAGACGACGAGCAGGAAGAGCGCGCGCGAGGGCGACCGCGCGGACGGCGAGCGCGCCGCCGCGGCGATCGTTGCCCGCGGTCGCTCGTCGAGCGCGATCCCGACGAGGACGAGCGCCTGCACCGTGACGAGCGCCGACCGCGACCGAGCGGCGCCGCACGACGACGACGCCAGGCCGAGCGCGACGAGCATCCAGACGACGCCGCCGCTCACGCCGCCGCACCAGCCAGGTCGGCGATCCCGAGCAGCGCGACGCCGCGCCGACGGCGAGCAGCCGCGGCACGAGCAGGATCCGCATCTTCGCGACCAGCGTCTCGGCCAGCGCGAGCGCCGGCGCAGAGCACGACGAGCACGACCGGCAGCACGCGCGAGCTGCCACCACGACGCCGCGCGGCATGCGGCAGGAAGACCTGCGCGGCGAGCACGAGCACGAGCCAGTGCCGGGCGGCCGCCGCCCACTGCAGGTAGGCGAGGTCGCGGCCCGGCGTACTCGAGCAGCGGCCCCTCGTGGATCATCGTCAGCTCGAGGTGCGTGTCGGGGTTGTCGACCGGCTGCCGCCCGGTCTCGGCGATCGACGACGAGCGCGAACGCGACCGCGCCGAGCGCGAGCGCCGGGCTCGACCAGACGCGCGGAGCCGGCCGTGCCGGCGACGATCGCCGCGCAGGTCGGTCGTGCCCGGCGACGAGCGCGGCGACGGCGAGCGAGAGACGAGCGGCCGCCTCGACGAACACGGAGATCGTCAGGTCGCGGCTCGCGCCCATCAGCGCGAAGCCGTTCGACGACGTCCCAGGAGGCGGCCGCGAGCGCGAAGCGCGCCGAGCGCGAGCAGGCCGGCGAGCGCGAGCACGTCGTGGCCGACGCCCAGCTCGGCGCGCGCGCCGGCGACCGGGACGAGCAGCACCGCCGCCGCGACGCGCGGCCGCGGCGACCGCCGGCGCGAGCCGGTAGACGGCCGTCGTGCCCTCGACGGTCGACCGCGCTCTTCCCCCAGAGCCGGCGCAGCTCGCGGTAGGGCTGGAGCGGCGTCGGCCCGCGCCGGCCCTGGAGCCGCGCCTTCCACTGCTGGACGAGGCCGGGCAGGAGCGGCGCGAGCACGAGCCCGCCGGCGAGCTGGATCGCGCCGCAGCGGCGGCCGGCGCTCACCCGATCGACCCCGAGCCGCGCGGCCGCGAGCAGGACGAGCACGAGCGCGATCAGGTAGCGCGACGTACGTGCCGAGCTGCCGCTCTGGAGCCGGCGCGCGTGCGCGGCGCCGCGGCGAGCGCGACGCGGACGCAGCGGGCCGGTAGACGCGCTCGTCGATCAGGTGCGGCACGCGGCCGCTGTAGGCGACCTCCTGCACGACGCCGCCTCTCGTCGCGACGGCGATCTCGCGCTCGGGCCGCAGGACCGACTCGAGCACGAGCCGCAGCGGCTTCGTGAACCCGGCGCTCGTCCAGTCGAGCGCGCGGCTCGACGAGCTGCCCGCAGGCCCAGGTCGGCGCGGGCGCGGCGCCGCCGCCGGCCGCGCAGCAGGACGAGCAGCGCCGGTGAGCGCCGACGAGCGCGAGCGCGATGCCGAGCGTCGGCAGCGAGCCCGGTGCCGGGCAGCGTGGAGGCCGGCCGCGGTCGAGCGGCCGTCGCCCACGGCGCGAGCCCGGCGAGCCGCCCGAAGAGGAGGCCCGGCGCGACGCCGAGCACGACGCAGGCGAGCGGCGAGCAGCACGACCGCCGGCGCGCATCGGCACGGGGCGCCTCGACCGCGCTCGGCGACCGCCTCGCGCCGCGGCGGCCCGAGCAGGACGAGCCCGACGACCTTGACGAAGCAGAAGACGGCGAGCGCGGCGGTCGCGGCGAGCGCGGCGAGCGCGAGCGCGCCCGCGATCCCGTCGCCGACGCGCGCCGTACGCGGGCACGTGCAGGAGCGCCTGCAGCGTCAGCCACTCCGAGGCGAAGCCGTTCAGCGGCGGCAGGCCGGCGATCGCCATCGCGCCGACGAGGAACGCGCCGCCCGTCCACGGCATGCGGCGCAGCAGCCCGCCGAGCCGGTCGAGCTCGAGCGAGCCGACCGCGCGCTCGAACGCGCCCGCGCCGAGGAAGAGCAGCGCCTTGAAGACCGCGTGGTTGAGCGTGTGCAGCAGCGCGGCGGCGAGCGCGAGCGCGGCCCAGAGGTCGGCGCCGCGCGCGCGGAGCACGAGGCAGGCGCCGAGCCCGAGCACGATGATCCCGATGTTCTCGATCGAGTGCAAGGCGAGCAGCCGCTTCAGGTCGTGCTGGAAGAGCGCGTAGACGACGCCGCCGACCGCCGAGAGCGCGCCGAGCGCGAGCACGAGCACGCCGAGCCACACCGGCAGCACGCCGAGCCAGTCGACGAGCACGCGGACGAGCGCCGTAGATCGCGACCTTGATCATCACGCCGCTCATCAGCGCCGAGACGGGCGCGGGCGCGATCGGGTGCGCGCGCGGCAGCCAGACGTGCAGCGGCATCACGCCCGCCTTCGTGCCCATCCCGACGAGCGCCGCGAGCGCGATCGCGACCTGGAGCCCGGAGCCCGGCGCGAGCGCCGCGGCGCCGCCGATCGCGCCCGCCTGCGCGAGCAGCAGGATCGCGACCCACGTGCCGGCGCCGCGCGAGATGGGTGACCGCGAGGTAGACGAAGACCGCTGCGCGCGGGCGGCCGGTCGGCGCGGCGCGACGAGGATCATCGCGGCCGGCAGCAGCGTCATCAGCTCCCAGCCGGCGAGGAACGTGAGCGGGTCGCGGGCGCAGAGCACGCGCGGCGAGCGCGAGCACGAACGCCGCCGGTGAGCACGCCGACGCGCGGCCGCCGGCCCGGGGTCGAGGTAGCGCGAGGCGAAGACGAGCGCGGGCGCGGCGACGACGCCGAGCGTGCCGAGGAAGAACGCCGCTCAGCGCCGTCGACGCCGAAGCGCGGGCGCGAACGCGCTCGTGAACGCCCGAGCCGAGCGGTCGTCCCCGCCGCGAGCGCCCAGAAGCCGGCGACGGCGAAAGCGCCGCGCCGGCGGCCTGCAGGGCGAGCGCCCGCGCGGAGCGCGCGCGGCGTCGCGGCGAGCCACGGCGCCGAGCGCGATCGCGCCGAGCGGCGGCGAGCAGAGCGCGGCCGTCACTCGGCTTCGAGCTCGTGCAGGAGCGACTGCTGCGTCTCGAGCCGCCGCGCGATGATGCTCCCGCGCCGACCGCGAGCAGGTCGAAGATGCGCTCGTCGGCGACGCGGTAGTAGACGCTCGTCCCCTCGCGCCGCGACGTCGACGAAGCCGATGCGGCGCAGCGCCGCGAGGTGCTGCGAGGTGCCGCTCGAGTCGAGCTCGAGCTCCGCCTGGAGCGAGCCGACGGAGCGCTCGCCGTCGCGGAGCAGCTCGAGGATCCGCACCCGCGCCGGGTGGCCGAGCACGCGGAACGTGCTCGCCTTGACCTCGTGGACCGGGCGCGCGTTGTGCGGCATTCCCGAACCTTACATCTTTCGAAGAAACGGAGAGAAGGACGTGAGACGGAGGCTCAGGCGGTTCCGCGTCGCCGAGCGGCCGGGTCGTACATCGCGATGCAAACGTTCTCGGTACGGCATGTCCGGCTGGATCGTGGTGTGAGTACGTCTCGGCCGAGCACGTAGCCGCGGCCCGGGTACCCAGAGGCGGTGACGGCTCGACGAGCGCGGGGCTCGCGCAGGGCCGTCCGCCGCGACCTGCTCGGGGCGTCGTCCCGGTCGAGGCGAGCGTCCGCATGATGTCGACGCCGCCGTGGAAGCAGAGCCGGTCGCCGAAGCTCGCGCTTGAGGCGGGCGGCGTCCATGTCCTTCGCGTCCGGCTGCACAGCGGATAGTCGAGCGAGGTGTTGAGGCCGAGCTCGTGATCGGCAGCGTGCTCGGCGATCGTCGCGAACTGGCCGACGGCGTAGGATGGCGCCGTCGCAGATGAGTACGATGACGCGGCACGCCGCGCTCGGGCGACGGCGGCCTCGATCAGCCGCCGGTGATGCGGCACGACCGCGCTCCGGCGACGTCTCGCGGCGAGACCAGCGAGCGAGTTCGGCGTCGCGACTGCTCGACGTAGACAGCAGCCCAGCCGTTCGCGAGGCTCGCGTCGCCGAGCACGACGAGGTCGCCGGGGCGGAGCGCCTTCTCGAGCTCGGCGGCGACGCGCTGCGGCAGGATCGGCTCCACGGCGGCGGCGCGCTCCGCGTCGCGCGCGGCCAGCCACGCGGCGGTCTCGGCGGCGATCGTGGCCGACCAGGCCGGCCGGTCAGCCTGCGGCAGCGCCATCGGCGAGCGCCTCGGCGCCGAGCGGCGCGTCGGCGGTGACGGTCGTCCCGAGCCGCGGCTCGACGTCCACGTGCACGACCGCCTGGTCGTCCTTGGCAGCGGCGAAGCCGAACGTCGTCATGCTGCCGCCATTCGCCTCGAGCAGGCAGACGGCGTCGGCGCTGCTCGAAGAGCGTCCGCGCGGCCGGCGTGCCGAAGCTGCCGACGACGTCCGCCGCGAGCGGATGGAGCTCCGAGAACGCGCCCTTGCCGGTAGAGCGTCGTCGTGGCTCGCGGCTCCGAGCCGCTCGGCGAGGCGGAGCGCCGCCTCCCCGGCGCCCGCGATCAGCGTCGCCGCCGCCGGCGATCAGGATCGGCCGCTCGGCGCGGGTCCGCACCTCGACGGCGGCGAGCGAGCTCGCGCGGGTTCCGCCAGTCGAGCCGCTCGCGCCGGGAACGCAGGACGCCTGCGGCGGGTGGATCTGAACATCGGGCGCGTCCGCGGCGAGGACGTCCTGGGGCAGGATCGAGCGCGAACGGGGCCGGGCCGGCAGGTCGTCGCCTCGCGGATCGCCCGGGTCGAAGTAGCTCGGGCGAGCGCCTCCGGCTCAGGTCACGCTCTGCGCGCCACTTCGTCACGGTGCGCGAGGAGCGCGCCTGGTCAGAGCCCCGTGCGAGGCGACGCCGCGGTCGCGCAGCCCATGCCAGGAGCGCGGTCAGGTCGCTGACGAGGGCGAGCACCGGGATCGGACGCGTTCAGCGCCTCGCCGAGACCGGACGGCAGCTTCGCCGTGCCCGGGCCGACCGTCGCGTCACAGGAGGCGAGCCGGATCCGGGCACTCCGCGCCGTAGGCGTCGGCGGCGACGCCGACGGTGCGCTCGGCCGACGAGACGGCCGCTGATCGCGGGCTGGCGTTGGAGGATCCGCGCTCGTAGACGCCTGGTCGTGCCGCACCCGGCAGGCCGAAGACGCGGTCGACTTCCGGCGGCGACGAGCAGGTCGACGAGCAGCAGGCCGGCGTGCCGTCGTGCGGTTACCGGTTGCGGGGCGGTGGGCGAAGACGACATGATCGCCGAGTCCATGGGGTCGGGTCCTCTTCATCTGCACCGGCTGACGCAGCCGGATGCGGCTCGTGCGCTCGCGGAGACGCGCACGGCGATCGTCGTCGTCGGCAGCGTCGAGCAGCACGGCCCGCACCTGCCGCTCGGCACGGACGCGGTTGCCGCGCTCGCCGTCGCCGACCGCGTCGCGGAGCGCACCGGCGCGCCCGTCCTCCTGCTCTCGCTCCTCGGCGTGGCGCCGTACCACGCCGCGTGGGCCGGCAGCCTGACGCTGCGGCCGACGACGCTGATCGCCCTGTTCGTCGACGCCTGCCGCGGTCTCGCGGCCGGCGGCGCCGAGCGGATCCTCGTCGTCAACTGGCACGAGGGGAACACGCCGACGCTCCGGCTCGCCGCCGACGAGGCGCAGCGCGAGTCGAACGTCCGGGTCGCGATCGCCGAGACGCACGTGATCGCGAACTCGCTCCATCCGGACGAGATGGAGTTCACGCACGCCGGCGCGATGGAGACCGCGGGCGTGCTCGCGTACGACCCGTCGCTCGTCCACGTCGACCGGGCCGCCGAGGCGACCCCGGACGAGGTCGGCGGCCCGGGTCACGACCTCTTCCGCCGCCGCGACGTCTTCCCGATCCTGCGCGACTTCGGCGAGATCGCGCCGACCGGCTGGTACGGCCATCCCGACCGCGTCTCGGCCGAGCGGGCGGCGGAGATCTTCGACGAGGTCGCCGACCACGTGGTCGCGCGCGCCGCCGAGGTGTGGGAGGCGCTCGAGTCGTGACCGAGACGATGCGGGCGGTGCTCCTGCGCGGCTGGGACGACCTGGCCGTCGAGGAGATCCCGCGGCCGGAGCCGGGGCCGGGCGAGGTGCTGCTGCGCGTCGGCGCCTGCGGCATCTGCGGCACCGACCTGAAGATGGTCTCCGGCGGCTTCGAGAAGCGCGGCTGGCCGCCGTCGCTGCCGTTCGTGATGGGGCACGAGTGGGCGGGCGAGGTGGTCGAGCTCGGCCCGGGCCTCGAGGGGATCGACCTCGCGCCGGGCGACCGCGTCGCGGCCGAGAACCACGCCGGCTGCGGCGTCTGCCCGAACTGCAAGGCCGGCCGCTACAACCTCTGCTACCAGGCGGGCCAGCCGGGGCACCGCCTCTACGGGCACACCGCGCAGGGCGCGCTCGCCGAGTACGCCGTCCGGCCGGCGCGCCTCCTCTACCGGCTGCCGCCCGAGGTCTCGGACGAGGCCGGCGCGCTCGTCAACCAGGGCGCGCTGACCGTCCACGCCGTCCGCCGCACGGGCCTCGATCCCGGCTCGACCGTCGCCGTCTTCGGCCCCGGCCTGCTCGGCCTGATGACCGCGCAGGTCGCCCGCGCCTCCGGCGCCACCCGCGTGATCGTCGTCGGCCGCGGCGTCCGGCTCGAGCTCGCCCGCGAGCTCGGCGCCGAGACCGTCGACTACGAGCAGGGCGACCCGGTCGAGGCGATCCGCGAGCTGACCGGCGGCCGCGGCGTCGACCGCGTCTACGAGTGCGCGGGCTCGCCCGAGGTCGTCAACCAGGCGATCGGCGCCACCCGCCGCGGCGGGCGTGTCGCGCTGCTCGGCCTCACCGGCGGCAAGACCGTCGAGCTCTCGCCCGACGCGCTGACGATCGACGAGATCGACGTGATGGGCATCCGCTCGAGCCCGAATGCGTATCCGGCGATGATCGCGCTGATCGCGTCCGGCGCCGTGCAGACGGAGCCGCTGCTGACGCACGTGTACCCGCTCGAGCAGATCGGCGAGGCCTTCGGCGCGTTCGCCCGCCGCGAGGCGATCCGCCCGATCCTCAAGCCCTGATCAGGGCAGGCACGCGAGCCAGGTCGCGGGTCCGCGGCTGGTACCGGGACTCGACCGAGAACGCGATCTCGACCGGGCCACGCTCCTCGCCGTGCGAGCAGAGGAGCGGGTCGGCGCCCGGCTCGAGCACGAGCGCGACGTGATGGCCGGGCGTCGGCCCCCAGACGACGAGGTCGCCGGGCTGGGCGGCGCTCTGGGCGATCCGCGCGGCAGCGCCCCGAGCATCGTCCCGGTGTAGCCCTGCGCCGTTGAAGCCGAGGCCGTTCGGGTCGGGCCCGCCGGCCCAGCGGTAGCAGAGCGTGACGAAGGCCGAGCAGTCGGTGGCGAGCGGCAGCGTGCGCGGCGTGTCGAGCGCCGCGAGCCGTGTCTCGGGGCTGTCCGAGTAGTGGATCTGCGGCTCGTTCGCGATCCCCCAGCGGGCGGTCGCGACGATCGCGGCGCGCAGCGCCTGCTCGGAGCCGGAGCACCAGCTGCCATGCCTCGGCGAGCGCGGCGGCCGTCTCCGGCCCGACCACGCCGTCGACGGTCAGGCCGTGGTCGCGCTGGAACGACCGCACCGCCCGGTCGGTCGCGGCGCCGAAGACGCCGTCGATGCCGCCGGGGCCGTAGCCGAGTGCCGTCAGCCGCCGCTGGAGGCGGCGTACCTCCGGGCCCGACAGCGGCGGCTGCGCGAGCTTCAGCAGCGCCATCGCGCGATTGAACCGCCGTCCGCGACGTGTGTCAATGCGGGGCGGCGGCCCGGCGGCAGTCGGCGCAGAGGCCGGTGATCTCGACCTCGTGGCCGGTGGCGACGAAGCCGTGGCGCGCGGCGACCTCGCCGAGCCAGTCGTCGAGCCCGCACTGCCGCACCTCGACGATGCGATGGCAGCTCGAGCAGACGAGATGGTGATGGTGTCCGGAGCCGCAGAGCCGGTAGCAGAGCTCGCCGCCGTGGTGCGACAGCGCGTCGATCGCGCCGTGCTCGTGCAGGAGGGAGAGCGTGCGGTAGACGGTCGCGAGCCCGACCGACGAGCCGTGCTGCTCGCGGAGGCGTGACCACAGCGCCTGGGCGGTGACGTCGTCGGGCTCGCGCGCGAGCTCCTCGAGGATCTCGAGGCGCTGGCGCGTCACGCGGACGCCGGCCGACTTCAGCACGGCCGGGAGGTCCGGTTGCGGGGTGGCTGCCATGCCCGGTACAGTAGCGCCTCGATGGGATTGAGAATCGTTATCGCTATCACCGGGGTGGTGGTCGTCGGCGGCGGGATCGCCGCCGGACTCGTCTTCGGAAGCGCGGACGGTGGCGGCGCGGCGGGCGCCGGCCTGCGGGTGGTGGCGGCGGAGAACGTCTACGGGGACGTCGTCTCCCAGATCGGCGGCTCCCACGTGTCGGTGACGCTCGATCCTCAGCGACCCGAACGCCGATCCGCACCTGTTCGAGCCGGGCACCCGGAACGGGCTCGCCGTCGCCCGCGCCGAGCTCGTCGTCCAGAACGGGCTCGGCTACGACGCCTTCATGGAGCGGCTGGAGCGGGCCGCGCCCGCGGTCGGCCGGCGCGTCCTCACGATCGCGGACGTGCTCGGCGTCCACGGCGCGGATGCGAACCCGCACCTCTGGTACGACGTCCCGCGGCTCGGACGGATCGCGGCGGCGATCGCGTCGGAGCTCGAGCGCGCCGATCCCGCCCACGCGGCCGACTACCGCGCCGGGTTGCGCCGCTTCGACGCGAGCCTCGCGCCGCTGCGGGCCGAGGTGGCGCGGATCCGGAGCCGCTTCGCCGGCGCGCCCGTCGCCTACACGGAGCCCGTGCCGGGCTACCTCGTCGAGGCGGCCGGGCTCGTCAACCGCTCGCCGGCGGCCTTCACGCGCGCGATCGAGTCCGGAACGGAGCCGAGCCCGCAGGCGGTCTCGGCGATGACGGCGCTCGTCTCCCGGCGCGAGGTGCGCGTGCTCCTCTACAACAGCCAGGCCGTGTCGCCGATCACGCAGCGCCTGCGCGAGGCGGCGCGCGGCGCCGGCGTTCCCGTCGTGGCCGTGAGCGAGACGCTGCCGGCGGGTCGCAGCTTCCAGCAGTGGCAGCTCGCGCAGGCGCGGGCGCTCGAGGCGGCGTTGGCCCGATGAGCGCCGGCGTGCCGGTCGTTCGCGTGGAGGGGCTGACGCTCCGGTTCGGGGAGCGGCTCCTGTTCGACGACCTGGGCTTCACGCTCGGCAAGGGCGAGCTGCTCGCCGTGCTCGGCCCGAACGGGACCGGCAAGACGTCGCTGCTGCGGATCCTGCTCGGCCTGATCGAGCCCTCCGCCGGATCGGTGGAGATCGCCGGCCGCCCGCCGCGGGAGGTGCGGACGCGGATCGGCTACGTCCCGCAGCAGCGCGCCTTCGACCGCGAGCTCGCGCTGCGCGGACGCGACCTCGTCCGGCTCGGCTTCGACGGCCATCGCTTCGGCCTGGGCCGGATCCCGGCCGAGTGCCGGGAGCGGATCGAGCGCGTCCTCCACGACGTCGGCGCGTCCGGCTACGCGGACAAGCCGATCGGCCGCCTCTCGGGCGGCGAGCAGCAGCGGCTGCGCGTCGCCCAGGCGCTCGTCTCCGAGCCGGAGCTGCTGCTCGCCGACGAGCCGCTGCTCTCGCTCGACCTCGGCTACCAGCAGGTCGTCACCGGGCTGCTCGACGCGCGCCGCCGCGCCGCCGGCACGCCGGTCGTCTTCGTCACGCACGACATCAACCCGGTGCTGCCGCTCACCGACCGCGTCCTCTACCTCGCGCCGGGCCGCTGGGTGATCGGCTCGGTCGACGAGGTCATGACCTCCGCGACGCTCTCGCAGCTCTACGACACCGACGTCGACGTGCTGCGCGTCCGCGGCCGCGATCGTCGTCGTCGGCACGCCCGACGACCAGAACCCCCACCACCAGCACCACGACCACGGCGGCCACGACCACGCGGTGGCTCCCTGATGCTCGTCGACCTGCTCGGCCAGCATTTCGTCCACGTCGCGCTTCTCGCCGGCGCGGTCGTCGCGGTCGTCTCCGGCGCGATCGGGATCTTCGTCGTCACCCGCGGTGCGAGCTTCGCCGTCCACGCGATCTCCGAGCTCGGCTTCACGGGCGCCGCGGGCGCGCTCGTCGTCGGGATCGATCCCGTGCTCGGGATGCTCGGCGGCTCGCTCGCGGTCGGGCTCGTGCTCGGGCTGCTCGCGCTTCACGGCCGCGAGCGCGACAGCGCGATCGGGGCCGTGCTCGCGGCCGGGCTCGGCGTCGGCGTCCTCTTCCTCTCGCTCTATCAGGGCTACGCGACCGAGGCGACGAACCTCCTCTTCGGCAGCATCGTCGGCGTCAGCGACGGCCAGCTGCGCGACCTCGCGATCGTCGCTGCGATCGTCGTCGCCGGCATCGCCGCCCTCTACCGGCCGCTGCTCTTCGCGAGCGTCGATCCCGAGGCGGCCGAGGCGCGGGGCGTGCCGGTGCGCGCGCTCTCCGTGGCGGTGTTCCTCCTGCTCGCGCTGACGACGGCCGAGGCGATCCAGGTCGTCGGCGTGCTGCTCGTGCTGACGCTCGTGATCACGCCGGCGGCGGCGGCGCAGCGGCTCACGGCGCGGCCCGGGCGTGGCGCTGCTGCTCAGCGTCGGGATCGCGCTCTTCTCGACGGAGGCGGGCATCCTGCTCTCGCTGGCGCAGCCCTGGCCGACGAGCTTCTTCATCAGCGCGATCTCCTTCACGATCTACGTGTTCGCCCGGCTGTGGGCCGCGGCGGGCGAGCGCTGACGCGGCGCGGACGGAGGATTCGCCGGAGCGACTCCGAAGGCTCGGGCCCATGCCGAAAATCCTGATCGCGCTCGCGATCGCGGCGAGTGCGGCGCTCCCGGCTGCCGCCGCCGCGGCGCCTCCGCCGGCACTCACGGCGAAGCAGGCGCAGGCGCGGGCCGTGCTCGCCCAGGTGAACGCGCTCGACATCCGCTTCGGCAAGGTCGTCGACGGCTGGAACGGCGCGAAGATCCAGCTCGCCGCGAGCGAGCGCGCGCTCGCCGCGAACGAGGCCGCCCTCGCGCGGGCGACGAAGCGGAGCCGGGTCGCCGACGGGCGGCTGGCGCAGCGGCTCGTCGCGATCTACAAGGGCGAGGAGCCCTCGCTCGTCCAGGTGCTCGCGGGCGCGTCGACGCTCTCGAACCTGATCGACCGCCTGGAGGCGGTGAAGACGATCTCCGCGTACGACCGCCGCGTCGCCGACGACGCGCTCCGGGCGAAGACCACGCTCACCTCGGCCCGGGTGCGCCTGCGCGCGACCGAGCGGAAGCGGCGCGCCGCGGTCGCCGAGCTGGCGGGCGAGCGCAGGCAGATCGGGTCGATGCTCGCCCGCCGCCGGCACCTGCTCGGCTCGATCCAGGCCGAGGTCGCGACGATGAAGAAGCAGGAGGCCGCGCGCCAGGCGCGGCTCGCGGCCGAGGCGCGGGCGCGCCTCGCGCGCGAGCAGGAGCTCCTCGTGAAGCAGGCGGCCGAGCGTGCCGCCGCCCAGGCCGCAGCCGCAAAGGCCGCGGCGCAGCAGGCGGCTGTCGCGGCGCCGCCCGCTGCGACCACGACGGCTGCCGCGACGACCACCGACCCGGCCGCGCCGCGCCACGACCGCCGCGACTACGACCGTCGCGGCAGCGGCGCCGGCTGGTCCTCGGCGCCGGCCACCCGGAGGCGGCGTCGGTCGCGCTCCGCTATCTCGGCATCCCGTACCAGTGGGGCGGCGCCTCGCCGGCGACCGGGTTCGACTGCTCCGGGTTCGTGATGTACGTCTACGCGCAGCTCGGGATCCTGCTCCCGCACCAGTCGGCGGCGCAGTTCGGGTACGGCACGCCGGTGCCGCGCGCGCAGCTCCAGCCGGGCGACCTCGTCTTCTTCGACGGGCTGAGCCACGTGGGCATCTACATCGGCAACGGCCAGTTCGTCCACGCGCCGCAGACGGGCGACGTCGTCAAGATCTCGCCGCTCTCGGAGTTCCCCGGCTCCCGGTACGTCGGCGCTCGCCGCCTGCCCTAGCTGGACGGGCCGAGCGCGGCCTTGCGGGCCTTGAAGTCCTCGAGCATCGCCTCGGTGGCGGTCGCGCCGACGCGCGTGACGCCGAGCGAGAGGACGTCGAGGAGCGCGTCGAGCGTGCGCACGCCGCCGGCGGCCTTCACCTGGACGTGCGGCGAGACGGTGGCGCGCATCAGCGCGAGGTCCTCGAGGGTCGCGCCGCTCGGCGCGAAGCCGGTCGAGGTCTTGACGAACGCGGCGCCGGCCTCCTCGGCGAGCCGGCACCCGAGCACCTTCTGCTCGTCGGTGAGGTACGCGTTCTCGAGGATCACCTTGACGATCGCGCCGCGCGCGGTCGCGAGCTCGACGATGGTGCGGATCTCGTCGCGCACCTCGTCGTCGCGGCCGGAGCGGAGCCGCGCGATGTTCAGCACCATGTCGAGCTCGTGCGCCCCGTCGTCGAGCGCGCGCTCGGCCTCGAAGGCCTTCGTCGCGGGCGTCGAGCTCCCGTGCGGAAAGCCGACGACGGTGCTGACGAGCACGTCCGTGCCGGCGACGAGCCCGGCCGCGAGCGCGACGTCGGCGGGCTTGACGGTCGCGGAGGCGACGTCGTAGCGGACGGCGAGCCGCACCCCGTCGGCGACCGTGTCGAGGTCGAGCTCGGGGCGGAGCAGCGAGTGGTCGATCGCCTTCGCGACGTCGGCGTAGGAGAGATCCGCGACGGTGAGGTGCTTCGACTCGAGCCCGTGGGCGGCCACGATCCGAGGATACTCCTGCGGCGAGGACGCTGCCGGCGGCGGTCAGAGCGACGGGAAGCGGATCGCAACTCGCGGGTGTCTGGCGCCGCCGGGCGATTCCGACGACACTGTTCGCAGTGGGAACAGCGCCTCCAGCGATGAACGCGTAGAAGGTCGTCATCGGCGGCATTCCCCCAGCCGAGGAGTCGCTGGCTGCTAGGGCACCGCGACCGCCAGTAGCGTCGACGCTGCGAGCGCGTCCGCTCCCGCGCACGATCTGCCATCGCGCCGTAGCGACGGGAGCAGGGACGCGCGGAGGTGTGTGCGGTCGACGCTCGGGTCGACTGCGGTGGACTGGCGCCGTCATCGTTCATCGCGCCCTCGGCGAGAGGTGACGGCCGGGTGACAGTCCGATGGCATGTGGGCGGGCACCTCGGCCATAGTCGTCGTCGCAGACGTTGCCGAGTTGCGGGGATACGTGTCCGGGAGAACGTCCTACGGTTGGGCTACGACAAGCCTGCCGCAACGCGAACGGTTTTCGGCGTCGAGCTACAGGACTCGGACCGTTTCGCCACCGTGCCGTTAGTGACTCAATGCGACCGATTAGCCGCTAACTGTCCGCCGCCGCCTGACTGATGCCAAGCACGGCTTGGCGCAGGCGCTCGATCTGTGGATCGTCGACAACGTGCGCCGTGAGTTCACGCCGAGCGGCAACCGGAAGCTTGGACACCATGAAGCGTGCCTTTTCGGCAGTGCGGTCAGGCCCCTCGACCGCCAGAAGGCGCGGCGCGATCGACGTGAAGAACGCGAGCGCATCGCGGCTACCAGGGTCAGAAGCTCCGCGTCATTGCTGGCCGCGACCTTCTCGGCTGTGTCATCGTGATGTGCGATCAACTCGGCAGCGCGGTCCACGATCTCCGGAGAGAACCCATGGTTGCGGAGAAGCCAGGCGACGAAATCAGCGCTCCGCTTCGCGTGGCTTCGCTTGTGCTCCTCATATGCAGGCCCGGATCTTGACCCCTTGAACCCACCGCCCGCGTGCGGGGTAACGATTCGATCGATGTCGTGAAACAAGGCGGCGACTTGAAGCGCTGCGGACGCCGGGCGCTCTTCGATCCGGCTCACCCACCCGAGGACATCAAGCCCATGCAGCCGCTCGCCCTGAACTCCCTGCATGATCTCGCTGTCGTGTGCGGCGTATTCGGCGCACACCTCGTCGAAGATCCGACGCGCACGGTCGATTGAGCCGACGTCAGACACCTTCGCGCGTCGAACTTAGGTTGCGAGCGAAATGCTCAATGGTAAGACGCAGACCATCATCCAACGGGGTTGCGGCGGTCCACCCGAGGACCGTCCGAGCTGACGTCTCGCGCGCAATACTCTCATCCTCGGCGACCTTTGCGGGTTCGCCTAGCCGCATTGGCGCGAACGTGATAACGGAGCTACTGCCCGTGAGATCGATGATCTTCTCTGCGAGCGCTACGACCGAGATCGTGCTCCCGCTTGACATCTCGATGACCTCGCCTGCGAAGTCGGGCCTGTCGGCTGCAAGCCGCAGGCCCCGCACCGCATCTTCGACGAACACGCAGTCCATGAGCCGTTGGCCCGATCCGTAAATCAGTAATGGTTCCCCACGCAGTGCATGCGTGATGAACGTGGGGATGGCCTTTGCATACGGGCGGGTCGGTTGACCAGGGCCATACACGTGTGTGATCTCACACGTGATGACATCCGTCTCGAAGAGCTGGTGGTACATGCGGCCGAATCGCGCCGCGGTCTTCTTGGTAATCATGTAGGCGTTGAGCCAATCCGGAACCAGGCCGACGTTGACGACGCGCGCGCCAGATGCCTGCGCGGCTTGGAACACGTGGACTGCACCAAGAACGTTCACAGTGATGAAGTCGGCAACCGAGCCGACATCGACGTAGGTCGTGCCCAGTAATCCCGCCAAGTGGAATACGACATCAGCCTCCGCAACCGCCTCTGCTACGGCGCGCTCATCGCGGATGTCGCCACGAAGGTAGCCGACCCCCGGCACCTCGAACTCGCCATGACCAAAGGAGACCACGTCGTAGTCGTGTGCGAGCAGCTCTCTGCTTAGGTGGCTTCCGATGAACCCGCCGCCGCCGGTGACGAGTGCCCGCCTCACCGCCGGCGGCCCCTAGAAGACAATCGAGTCGTGTGGCGCATCACTGTTGTCTTCGGCATCGTCGAAATAGAACTCGATCGTAAACCGCGGATTGCGCGAGACATACATCCTCGCGGACTCCTGAAGTGCGTCGATGGTCTTGTTCCATGCTCGCGGCTTCGCCGAGTATCTGAGCTTCGCAGTCACCTGAGCGTCAGCCACTGTGACCGTCGACTCGGTCACCTCCCACATCTCGGCTTCCGTCGCTACATCGCTCCGCAGCCGTCCGTGCTCCTGGACCGAGTCGGCGTGGTACAGAAGGAAGGCAAAGGGATGCTCGTCGAAGTCGATGTGGCTGAGGACTTTCCACACGTGTTCGTCATGGGCGGCGATAGCAGTGCTCGCGGTAGTGAGGATCGTCTCGTCAACGTTCTTGTCTCGCCCGGCTTTGATCAAAAGCAGTGCCGCAACAATGTCGCCGCTGAGGGAGCCCAGGAAGCCATTGACCAACGCTCTCGTGACTCTTTCGCGTGGCAGATTGCCATGGTCACTGAAGACCTTGAGTATCGAGTCAGTGAGGCAGTCCAGCCAATCGAATGCTCCATCGCGCATCAGTCGCGCCGCCAGCGGCTCGGTGATGTTGGGAGCAGTCGCCTGCGAAGACTCCTTCAGCTGAAAGACCTTGGTAACGAGGTCGTCGGCCCATGCTGCGGCCTTGCCGATGGGGTATCCCGTGTCATGCCACATCGCAGCCAGGAACCATGTCTCGAACACTGCGACGACTCGTTCTTCCGCGTCCGCGGTTGGCATACCGTCAATGGCGTCAACGAACAAGGCGAACCGGTCATCGTCGATGCTCGTCAAGAACAAGTACCCGATGAGGAACACGTTGAATTGATGAAGGAAGTGCTCGCGATAGTTTGGGAGCTGGTAGAGGATCGCCTGATACGCAGATAGCGGCTCTGCATAGGTGATGAGCTCTGGCAGGACGCCTGCCGCCTCGCCGATTCGCGGGATGTGTTGTTTAGCGAGTTCGAGGGGTTCAGCCCACGCTGCACCCTTCAGAGTCAATACGTGGTCGGCGAACGCAAGAACCGCCTCGTGAATGGCCGACGCTCGCAGATGGGGCGCATGCCTAATCGCGTCCAGGATCGCCGCGTTGAAAAAGGCATCGAGGTCCGACGCGTACTGCATCTTGGAGAGTGGGGTCGGTATCCGCGCGCGCGAACGCTCGTTAAGGCGGTGGAGTTCGGACAAGAGGTGAATCGTCGGAACCGCGGAGTTCGCGAGGAGCCTGAGGACTGTCTCGTCCTGCGTTGTGAACCCGCCGTCGGCGACGACATGGCCATTGGCGTCAAGCTTGTTCTCGACCTTCATGACCCCGATAGGGGACTTGTCCGGTCCTAGGCGGAGCGGGAATTGGTACCACGAGTAGCACGGGTGGGTGCCCTCGGTTTCGCACCATAGGACGTCATAGTTCGAATGCGTTCCGGCGTTTACCGGGTCTTTCGCCGCTCGTACATCGGGCGCATTCCTCGCGATGTTGGGTTCACCGGTTATGAAGACGTGTCCGGTGACTCCAACATCCGGGGCGTACTGGAATTTCTCCGCCAGTTCCGCCGTGGTCGGGTTGGTGTCCAGGTACGCGTAGCCGTATGCGCCGCTCAGAACGATGCGGCCTCCGTCCCTATCTAGGAGCCAGATCGAGCAGCTCTCGGCGCGAGCCCAGTCGGCGCAGAGCGCTGCGATGCGATGATACGCACGGCTCGGCTCGTCAAGGTCCGCGTAGATGTCTTGATAAAGCTCGTGGAGCCGCTCGAGAAGGTCCGTCTCGTTCGGAAGCGAGTCGGCGATGCGGCCGCGATCGTTCTCGGAAGCGGCGGGCTCAGGCGTTAACGCGGACAGGCCGCAAGCTTAGTTCAACCTCGGTCGTTGGGCCTACGCACCGAGAGCGTCCGAGGCGCTTGACGCGAGGCGGCGGGATCAGATCCGCGATCACCGGCGGACAGCAGGTGGTGAGGACGCATGCACTTGTGCGGCGGTTCCGAAAGCGGGAGCGACGGGACTCGAACCCGCGACCTCCGGCGTGACAGGCCGGCGTTCTAACCAACTGAACTACGCCCCCCAGGGCCGGGCTAGTGTAGCCATGCGCCGGGGCGGCCGGTGGCGCCACTAGGCTCCGCGGGTGCACCTGACGACGGTGGACTGGGTCGTGGTCGGCGTCGTGGCGCTCTCCGCGCTCGGCGGGCTGCGCCGCGGGCTGATCGCGAGCGGGCTCTCGCTCGCCGGGCTCGCCGCCGGCGCCTACTTCGGCTCGCGCTACGGCCCGCACCTGCTCCACGGCGGGGCCGTCTCCGCGTGGACGCCGATCGCCGCGCTCGCCGGCGCGGTCGTCGGGGCGCTGCTCCTCCAGGCGGTCGCCGGCATCGTCGGCTCCTTCTTCCGCGGCGGGCTCAAGCTGACGCCGCTCCGCTTCCTCGACTCCGCCGGCGGGCTCGTGCGTCGGCGCGGTCACCGGGCTCGCGCTCGTCTGGGTCGCTCTCGGCGGCCGCGCTGCTCGTCCCCCACCAGACGCGGCTGCGGCAGGAGGTGCAGAGCTCGCAGTTCCTGCGGCGGCTCGACCAGGCGGTGCCGCCGCGGACGCTCCTGAACCTGCTCGCCCGGATCGACCCGATCCCGTCGATCGTCGGCCCGGCCGCGCCGAGCACGCTCCCGAACGCGGCGATCTCCGCCGACCCGGCGATCCGCCGCGCCTCGGCGAGCGTCGTCCGCGTGCTCGGCACCGCCTGCGGCATCGGCGTCGAGGGCAGCGGCTGGTTCGCCCGCTCCGACCTCGTCGTCACCGCGGCGCACGTCGTCGCCGGCGAGCACGACACGACCGTCGAGATCCCCGGCGAGGCGCACAGCCGCCCCGCACGGGTCGTCGCCTTCGACACGCACAACGACGTCGCCGTGCTCCGCGTCGCCGGCGCGAACGCCGCGCCGCTCCCGCTCGTCGACCCGAAGGAGGGCACGGCGGTCGCGATCGTCGGCTACCCCGAGAACGGCCCGCTCGTCGCGGCGCCGGGGACGATCGGGCCGACCGCGAGCGTCCTCACCCAGGACGCGCTCGGCCACGGGCCCGTCTCGCGGACGATCACGGCGATCGCCGGGAAGATCCAGCACGGCGACTCGGGCGGCGCCGCGATCGACCGCTCCGGCGCGGTCGAGTCGACGATCTTCGCGGCGCGGGTCGGAGGGGCGCCGAGCGGCTACGGCGTGCCCGCGTCGCTCGTCCAGCGCGCGCTCGACTCCGCCGCCGGGCCGGTCTCGACCGGCTCCTGCGCCGGCTAGCCGCTTCAGGAAGTCGACGACGCCGAGCGGCTGGCGGAACGGCGCCACCACGTAGACGCCGGCCGCGACGCTCCGCGCCTGCTCGATCAGCTCGTGCCCGAGCGCCTCGCCGGCCTCGCGCGCGGCCGGGCCGGCCGCCCGGTAGCGCTCGAGCACGTGCGCGGGCACGACGAGGCCCGGCATCTCGTTGTGCATCCGCACGAGCAGCTCGTGGCTGCGGATCGGCCAGACGCCGACGAGCACCGGCACGGGCCAGCTCCCGCCGAGCCGCTCCCGGAACGCCGCGAGCGGCTCGAGGTCGAACAGGAGCTGGGTCATCGCGAAGCGGGCGCCGGCGGCGACCTTGCGGTGGAACCGGTCGAGCTCGAGCTCGAGATCCTCGGCGGTCGGGTTCACGGCGACGCCGGGGAAGAACGAGGTCGGCGCGTCGATCGCGCGGCCGTGCCAGTCCTCGCCCCGGTTCAGCTTCGCGACGAGCTCGACGAGCCCGATCGCGTCCACCTCGTACACGCGCGTGGGTGCCCGGGTAGTCGCCGGCCTCGGGCGGGTCGCCGGTGACCGCGAGCACGTTGCGGACGCCCTCGGCGTGCGCGCCGAGCAGGAGCGACTCGAGGCCCGAGACGGTCGTGTCGCGCGGCGTCAGGTGCGGGATCGTCTCGACGCCGGTGAACCGCTCGATCGCGACCGACGCCATGATCCCGCTCATCCGGGCGCGCGCCCGCGGGTTGTCGTTCACGTCCACGAACTGCGCGACGCCCGACTCGTCGACGGCGCGCGCGGTCGCGAGCAGCGCCTCCGGGTTCGCGCCGAGCGGCGGGTCGAGCTGCACGGAGACGACGAACTCGCCCTCGCGCAGCATCCGGGCGAGCCGCGTCTCGGACTCGGGCGCCGCCGGCGGCCGCGCCTGCGCGCGCTCGCGCACGAGGATCGAGCCGGACGGGCGGCGGCCCTCGTCGACGGCGGCCCGGATCGCCGCGATCTGCGCGGGCGTCGTGCCGCAGCAGCCGCCGATCAGGCCGGCGCCGAGCGCGCGCGCCTGCGCCGCGAACTCGCCGAAGTAGTCGGGCGTCGCGTGCGGGAAGACGATCCGCTGGCCGGACATGCTCGCGAGGCCGACGTTCGGGAGCGCCGCGAGCACCGCGCCCTCGCCCTGCATCTCGGCGAGCGCCCGCAGCGCGGCGGCCGGGCCGGCGCCGTGGTTCGCGCCGAACGCGGCCACGCCGAGCGCCCGCAGCCGCGCCGCCGCCTGCGCGGCCGTCACCCCGGCGAGCGTCTCGCCGTCGCCGTCGAAGCTCATCAGCGCGACGACCGGCAGCGCCGAGACCGAGCGCACCGCGGCGACCGCCGTCTCGAGCTCGCGCACGTCGAAGAACGTCTCGACCATGAACAGGTCGACGCCGCGGCCCTCGAGCAGGCGCGCCTGCTCGGCGAAGAGCGCGGCCGGGTCGACGCCGCGCAGCTCGACGTCGCCGAGCGGCCCGATCGAGCCGGCGATGAAGACGTCGCGGCCGGAGACCTCGCGCGCCTCGCGGGCGAGCTTCACGGCGGCGCCGTTCACGCGCTCGAACTCGTCCTCGAGGAAGTGGCGCGCGAGCTTCGGCCGGTTCGCGCCGAACGTGTTCGTCTCGATCAGGTCGGCGCCGGCGCGGATGTAGCCGAGGTGCACCTCGACGACGCTGTCGGGCGCGCGCAGGTTCGCCTCCTCCGGGCAGCGCAGGCCGGGCACCGCGCTCGCGAGCAGGGCTCCCATGCCGCCGTCGGCGACGATGGGCGGGCCGGAGGCGAGGCGGTCGAGGAACCGGCTCATCGCGGCCAGTCTACGGAGGGCTCAAGTCCCGGCCCGCCCTGCCGATAGACAGGTGGCTCCTCGCGCGGACTGACGGCACTCACTCTGCGGCAGGGGAATCCCGGAGCGGCGTCCAGGCGGCGCCGCTTCGCTTTTCAGGGATGGAGCGTCCGGCCTTCCATGCCGCCGGCGACCGTGACGAGCTCGCCGGTGACGTGGCCCGAGAGCTCGTCCGAGGCGAGCACGACGACCGCGCGGGCGATGTCGTCCGCCTCGGCGACCTTGCGCAGCGCCATCGTGCGGGTGATGCGATCGACGACGTCCGGGTCGAGGGCGCCGCGGGTCATCGGCGAGACCGTCCAGCCGGGGGCGACCGCGTTCACGCGGCCGCGCGGCGCGATCCGGACGATCTCGTTCTTCAGGCTCAGCAGCAGGCCGCCCTGGAGCGCCGCCTTCGCGGCCGCGTAGTCGGCGTGCCCGGCCTCGCCGAAGCGGCCCGCCGTGGAGCCGACGAGGACGAGGCTGCCGTGCCCGGTGCGCTCGACCTCGCGCAGGAACCCGCGTGCGGTGAGGAACGTCGCGGTCAGGTTCGCGTCGAGCGTCGCGCGCCAGCGCTCGAGCGGCAGGCGCCACACCGGCTCGTCGTCGTGCGGCCACACGCCGGCGACGGCGGCGCAGACGTCGATCTGCCCCAGCGCCTCGCGTGCCTGTGCGAACAGCCGGTCGGTCTCCGCCTCGTCGGTCAGGTCGGCGGCGATCGCGGCCGCGGCGCCCACCTCGGCGGCGAGCTCCTCGGCCTGCGCACGGCTCGTCCGGTAGTGGATCGCGACCCGCGCGCCCTCGGCCGCGAACGCACGCACGCACGCCGAGCCGATGCCGCCGGCACCGCCGGTGACGAGGACGCCCTTGCCCGCGAGGCCGGTTTCCATGCTGGCTGAGCCTAGCTAGGCTCCCCGGCATGCGCGTTCACGTCATCAGCGACATGGAAGGCGTCGCCGGCATCGTCAAGTGGGGCGCAGACCGGGGGCGGCACGAAGCTCTACGAGGAGGGCCGCGTCCTCTACACCGAGGAGATCAACGCCGCCGTGCGCGGCGCGAGGGCCCGGGGCGCGACGGAGATCGTCGTCATGGACTGCCACGGCGCGGGCGGCGACTACACGTTCAACTCGCTCGTCCCCGAGCTGCTCGACCCGGGCTGCGAGTACGTGATCCAGAGCGAGTGGACGGAGTACACGGCGTTCCTCGAGCAGGGCTGCGACGCCGCGCTCTTCGTCGGCATGCACGCGATGGCCGGCACCGAGACGGGCGTCCTCTCGCACACCGTCTCCGGCGAGGCGTGGCAGAACCTCCGCTTCAACGGGAGGCTCGTCGGCGAGACGGGGATCAACGCCGCGCTCTGCGGGCACTTCGGCGTGCCGGTGCTGCTCGTCACCGGCGACCGCGCCACGTGCGCGGAGGCGACCGAGCTGCTCGGCGCCGGGCTGACGACGGTCGAGGTGAAGGTCGGGCTCGGCCGCTTCAGCGCGCGCACGAAGACGCCGCGCGAGGCGCGCGAGCTGATCGAGGCCGGCGCGCGGGCGGCGCTCGCGGATCTCTCCGCGGTGGCGCCGTACGACCCGGGTCGCCCCTGCGAGATCGAGATCGACTTCGCGACGCCCGACCGGCTGCAGGAGTACGCGAACCGCAAGGGCGTCGAGGTGACTGGCCCGCGCACGCTCGTCGTCCGCGGCGACGACTGGTGGAGCGCCTGGTCGGGGTTCTACTTCTAGCGGTGGAGGCCCGCGTCGCCCGGATCTCGGTCGCGCCCGTGAAGGGGCTCGCGCTCGTCCATCCGGACGAGGTCGTGCTCGGGCCGGGCGGGGTCGCCGGCGACCGGCGCTTCTGGCTGCAGGACGCCGAGGGCAGGCTCGTCAACGGCAAGACGCACGGCGAGCTGCTGCGCGTGCGGGCCGAGTGGGACGAGGAGACGCGGCGGCTCGCGCTGACGTTCCCGGACGGCGAGTCCGTCGCGGGGGTCGTCGAGCCGGGCGAGCCGGTCGAGACGACGCTCTGGAAGCAGCCGCATCCGTCGCGGAGCGTGCCGGGGCCGTGGCAGGAGGCGCTGTCGCGCTACGCGGGGGAGCCGCTGACGCTGCTCTGGTCGGAGTCGGGTGCGGTCGACCGCGGCGTGCGCGGGGGCGCGGTGTCGCTCGTCTCGCGCGGCTCGCTCGAGCGGCTGCGCGAGGAGGCCGGGGCGGAGGCGCCGGTGGACGGCCGCCGGTTCCGGATGCTGCTCGAGATCGACGGCGTGGGCGCGCACGCAGAGGACGGGTGGATCGGGCAGCGGGTGCGTGTCGGCGAGGCGGTGCTCTCGTTCGTCGGCGACGTCGGCCGCTGCGTCGTCACGACGCGCGACCCCGACACCGGCGTCTCGGATCTCGACACGCTCGGGACGCTGGCAGGGTACCGGCGCGAGGGACGGACGGAGCCGCTGCCGTTCGGCGTGCACGGAGCGGTCGCGGTGCCGGGACGGGTGCGCGTCGGCGACGCGGTCACGCTGCTCGAGCGCGCACCGGCCGTCTCATAGCACGGTTGCTATTCTCGCGCTGATGGCAGCGAGGGCTCGCCCCGAGTCGAAATGGCCGCTCGACCGGCTCCACGAGCGGATCGCCACCGGCGACCGCGGCTGGTTCTTCGCCCAGATCGCGGACAAGGTCGCCGACCAGCGCGTCCGCAAGGGTCTCTCGCAGCGCGAGCTCGGCGTGCTGTGCGGCACGACGCAGTCCGCGATCGCGCGCCTGGAGCGCGGCGGCCGCCCGCCGCGGATCGACACGCTGCTCCGCATCGCCGAGGCGCTCGAGTGCGAGCTCGTCGTCGAGCTCGTGCCGCGCAGCACGTAGCGGTCCCTCGCCGACACGTCTCGGGCGGCCGCGTCGCCTCGGGCCATGGCCCGGGACCTGGTCCCTGGACATGGCCGGCACGGCCATGTCCACACGGCTGGGCGTGATGCGCGGATGCCGGGGCCGTGTCCGGTCAGGGCATCTGGTCTCGAGAGTCGTGGCGGCGTAGCGTGGGCGGCGTGGGCAGGGTGCCGCGGCCGGACTTCGAGGGAGCGTTCGTCCACGTCTTCACGCGCGGTAACAACCGGGCGCCGGTCTTTCTCGACGAGTTCGACTACGCCGACTGGCTGGCGCTCCTCGGTCGGACGGTCAAGCGGTTCGGATTGACCTGCCACGCGTACTGCGTGATGCCGAACCACTACCACCTGCTCTTCGAGACCTCTCGCGAGCGCCTGTCTCGGGGAATGCGCCTGCTCAACGGGGCATTCGCGCAGCGAACGAACCTGCGGTACGACCGGACGGGGCATCTCTTCGAGCGCCCGTACGGCCTGGAGCTCGTCGAGACGGATTCACACCTGCTCGAGCTCTGCCGGTACATCCCGCTGAACCCGGTCCGTGCCGGCCTCCGTGAGCGCGCCGCCGATTGGGAGGCGACCAGCTACCGGGCGACGGCGGGGCTCGAGGGCGGGCCGCCGTTCCTCACGACCGCGTTCGTCCGCTCCCTCTTCGGCTCCGGCGAGCGGGCGCTGACCCTGTACCGCGAGTTCGTGGCTGCGGGAGCCGCGTCCGCTCGGGCCACGTCCAAGGACCTGGTCCCGGGACGTGGCTCGCCGGGACAGTAGGGTCCGCCGCGTGGAGCGGATCGTCGTTGCGACGCTCGGGGACTCGATCACGGCCGGGTCGCCGCTCTGGGATCCCGACCCGGCGGTCCGCGCGCGGATCCAGGCGCCCGACGAGCGGAGCCAGTGGCAGTGGTGGGCCGCCCGCCTCGACCCGCGGCTCGACTTCCGCAACCACGGCGTCTACGGGGAGCGCACCGACGAGATCGCGGCCCGCCTCGACACCGCCGTGGCCGGCGCGAGCGTGCTCGTCGTCCAGGGCGGCATCAACGACGTCGTCCAGGGCCGCCCCGCCGAGGACGCCGCGGCCGCTCTCGCGGACATGGTCGAGCGCGGCCGGCGGCTCGGCCTCGCGGTCGCCCTCGCCGACGTGCTCCCGTGGAACAACGGCGACGGGCGGGCCGCGGGCGAGATCGTCCGCCTCAACGCGCTGATCGCGACGCTCGCCGTCGAGCGCGCCGTCCCGCTCCTCCCCTTCCACGACACGCTCGTCGATCCGGAGCGCCCGGAGCGGATGCGAGACGACTGGACGGACGACGGCGACCACCCGTCCGTCGAAGGCCACCGCCTGCTCGGCGAGCGCGCCTTCCGCCTCCCGGGTCAGACGTCCGTCGTGTAGCCGTCCCAGGCGCGCTCGACCCCGGCCGGCAGCGGCAGCTCGTCCGGCCGGTGCACGACGAGCAGCCGCTGCGCGCCCGAGTCCCGGAACGACGTCCACGCGCCTCGTCCGCGGTGAGGTGGCCCCGCTCGGCCGGCTCGGGCTCGGCGAGCGTCGCCTCGCAGAGGAACAGGTCGGCGTCCCGCGCGAGCGTCGCGAGATGCGGGCCGGGCGCCGAGTCGCCGGAATACGCGAGCGTGCGCCCGCCTCCGGTCACGCGGAACCCGTACGTGGTGTGGTCGTAGTGCGCCATCCGCACCGGGGTCAGCTCGAACCCGGCGGCGCGGAACGGCTCCGCCTCGGCGTACTCGCGCACGGCGAACACCTCGAGGACGGCCCCGGTGCCGAGCGTCGACTCGACCTCGCGCAGGCTCGGCGATCCCGCCCGGCGGCAGCCAGAGCTCGGGCCGCGCCACCTCCCGTCCCGGCCCGTAGAGCGTCCCGAACGCCCACGGGACGAGATCGCCCCAGTGGTCGAGATGGAAGTGCGTGATCGCGATCGCGTCCACGCGCGGCCAGCCCTCCGCGGCCCGCAGGCGCGGCAGGACGCCCGGCCCGCAGTCGAGCAGCAGCCGCCCCTCGCCCTCGACGAGATAGCCCGGACTGGGCCCCGCCCGGGTTCTGCCAGGCGGGCGAGCAGCCGACGACGGTGAGACGCATGCGCATATCCTCGCCGCAACCGGCCGGGCGTGGTCGGGCGAGGCGTCGGCCGTGTATAACTCTCGCGTGGCCAGGGCCTCGGCAAACGTGCTCCAGAACGTGCCGCTCTTCGCGAGCCTCGACGAGCGCGAGCGGGAGCAGATCGCCGCCTCGATGGTGGAGCGCCGCTTCGCCGCGGGGGACACGATCACCCGTGAAGGCGCCGGCGGGGTGGGCTTCTTCGTCGTCGAGGACGGCCAGGCGGAGGTCACGGTCGGCGGCGAGCCGCGCGGGACGCTCGGGCCCGGCGACTACTTCGGCGAGATCGCGCTCCTGACCGATTCCGCCCGCACCGCGACCATCGTCGCGACGACGGACATGGCCTGCTACGGGATGACCCCCTGGGAGTTCCGTCCGCTCGTCGAGTCCAACTCGGAGATCGCCTGGAAGCTCCTGACGGCGATGGCCGAGAAGCTCCGCTGAGAACCTAGGCGGGCGCGACACCACCTTCGGCCGGTCGGTAGTGTCGGCTCGATGGAGCCGGTCGACGGGATCGACTACGTCCCCGATCGCGAGCCCGCGCCGGGGCGGCTGCTGCTCGTCCAGCGCTTCGTGAACACCGTCGACCGCGAGCACGGGCGGGAGGCGCTGAGCGACCCGGAGCGCCTGTCGGCGCTGCTCGCGGAGCTCGGGCTCGTGGCGGCCGGCACGCCCGCGCACGACGTCGACCTGTCCCGGGCGCTCGAGCTGCGCGAGGCACTGCGTGCGCTCGCCTGCGCGAACAACGGCGTTCCCGCCGGTGACGGCCCGGCAGGCGTCCTCGAGCGGGCGGCCGCGGACGGCGGCCTCGTGCTGCGCTTCCGCGGCGGCGTGCCGGCCCTCGAAGGCGCGGCGCCCGGCGTGCCCGGGGCGCTGGCCACTCTCGCGGGCATCGTCGCGACGGCCGTCGCCGACGGGAGCTGGCTCCGCCTGAAGGCGTGCCGGCGCGACGTCTGCGGCTGGCTCTTCTACGACAGCTCGCGGAACCGGTCGGCCCGCTGGTGCGACATGGCCGTCTGCGGGAACCGGACGAAGACGCGCGCCTACCGCGCCCGCCGGCGCGGTGACGTGCGCAGGCCCGTCTAGACCCCGGCCGCGTCCGGGTGGAAGCCCGGGAGGTGGTGGATGCGCGGCACGCGGATCGTCAGCGTCCCGTCCGCCACCGCAGCGGAGAGCCGTGCGAGGTCGACCTCCGGGGGCACCTCGACCTCGAGCACGAGCTCGGCGTCCGTCTCGCGCAGATGCACCGACCGCAGCTCGGGGAGCAGCGTCGTCATATGTCCTCCTCCTCGTCAGTGCCCGAGCTTGCGCCGCGCGTGGCGCGCGGCCATCGGGGAGGACGCTGAAGCGCTAGGAAACGAGGCTGCAGCGGACGCGGCGCGCTTCGACGAAGCGCTCGCTGTACCAGCCGGCCATCGTCGAGATGCGGACGACCGTGCCCGTGTGCGGGGCGTGGACGAACCGGCCGCTCCCGACGTAGATCCCGACATGGCCGCCGCCGTCGAAGAAGACGAGGTCGCCGGGCTCGAGGTGGCCGGCGAGGACGCGCTTGCCGCGCCACATGTCGGAGAAGCTCGAGTGGGCGAGCGAGACGCCGAAGTGGGAGTAGACGTAGCGGACGAACCCGGAGCAGTCGAAGCCGGTACGGGGCGACGTGCCGCCGTAGCGGTACGGGACGCCGAGCAGGTGTCGCGCGTAGCGGGCGACGTTACGGCCGACGGCGAGGCTGTGCTCTGCGCGGCGCACCGCGGCGAGCCTCCGCCTGGCCCGGATCGTCAGCTTGCGCTTCTTCCGCTTGTGCGTCGCGGGTCGCGACGCCCGGAAACGGCGGCTGAGCGGGTGGATTCTCGGCGCTCGTCGGATTGGGGCCCGGGGTGGTCGGCGTCGGGTCGGCGCGCGACGGAAGCGGGCGCAGCAGCGCCAGCGCCACGGTGAGCATGACGCCGAGCATGACAAGAAGGAGGCGGAGTGTTCCGCATCGAAAAGGGGAGAGTCCCTTCGGCAAGGGCGCGGCCGCATGAGAAGAGCGCCGCTCTGTCGTTCGGGGAGGCCCATTTGAGCAGCAGGTCGGCCTCCCGGGTATCCCCCTTTTGGGGGATATGCACAAAATTTGCTCACATTTCGGCCGCGAAAGTCCGAACATCTGCTGCCTGCCGCCGGGCTCGCGGCGCCGCGCGCGTCAGAGGCGGTCGCCGGAGACCGGATCGAAGACGTGTGCCTCGTCGGAGCGCGGCCGCAGGTGCACGCGCTCACCGCGTGCAGGGGCCTCGCGCGCAGGCGTCCGGGCGGCGAGCTTCGTGCGCACGCCCGCCAGCTCCGCGACACAGAAGACGTGCGCGTCCGCGCCGATCTCCTCGACGATCTCGACCTCGGCGGCGATCCCGTCCCCCGCGAGCTCGAGGGCCTCCGGGCGCAGCCCGACGACGAGCTCGCCCCAACCCTGGGCGACGGCGCCGGCTCGCGCGGACTCGGGCAGGTGGATCGCGACGCCCCCGAGCGAGACGGAGCCGTTCGCGCCGAGCGGGACGGTGACGAGGTTCATCGCCGGCGATCCGACGAAGCCGGCGACGAACGTGTTCGCAGGCTCGGCATAGAGCGCCCTGGGCTCGGCGAACTGCTGCAGGCGGCCGTCGCGGAGCAGCGCCACCCGGTGGCCGAGGGTCAGCGCCTCCGCCTGGTCGTGCGTGACGTAGACGGTGGTCGTGCCGAGCTCGGCCTGGAGCGCGGCGATGTCGGCGCGCATCTGCACCCGGAGCTTCGCGTCGAGGTTCGAGAGCGGCTCGTCCATGAGGTAGACGCTCGGCTTGCGGACGATCGCGCGGCCCATCGCGACCCGCTGGCGCTGCCCGCCCGAGAGCTGGCCCGGCTTGCGGTCGAGGTAGCTCGACGAGCCCGAGCATCTCCGCGACCTCCCGGACGCGCTGCTCCCGTTCCGCCCGGCGGAGGCCGGCGACCTTGAGCGGGAACGCGATGTTCGCGGCCACCGTCAGGTACGGGTAGAGCGCGTAGTTCTGGAAGACCATCGCCACGTCGCGCCGCTTCGGCGCCACGTCGGTCACGTCCCGGTCGCCGATCCAGATCTGCGCCGGCGTCCACCTGCTCGAGGCCGGCGAGCATGCGGAGCGCCGTCGTCTTGCCCGATCCCGACGGGCCGACGAGGACGACGAACTCGCCGTCCGCGACGTGGAGATCGAGCGCGTCCACGGCGGGCGCGTCGGTGCCGGGATAGATGCGGGTCGCCTGGACGTACTGGACGTCAGCCACGGGTCACCTCCGGGGGAGCGACGGCGGAGTCGCGCAGGCGCCGGCGGGCCGCCGCGCCCGCGCCGAGCTCGTCGAGACCGGCGAGCGCCGCGCCCAGCACGGGAGCCAGCTCTGGCACGCGCGCGACCGCGCGGGGAGCGACGCCGCGCAGGCCCGACTCGACCGCGTGCAGAAGCCCCGGGTCGCCGGACTGGAACAGGCCGCCGCCGAGGACGACGTCGACCGCCTCGTCGCGCAGGCCCAGCCGGTCGAGCGCAACCCGTGCGAGCGCGACGACCTCGGCGGCGAGGCGGTCGCGGATCGATGCGGCGACCGGGTCGTCGGCCGCCTCCGCCAGCACGATCGGGGCGAGCTCGACGACGCGCGACGCGGGGATCCGGCCGACGTGGAACGCCTCCGCGAGCTCGCTCGGCGTGGCGAGGCCGAAGTGCGCGGGCACGGCGCGCTCGAGCGTCGTCCGCGGGCCGCGCCCGTCCTCGCTGCGGGCGGCTGCGGAGACCGCCTCGGTGCCGAGATCCTGGCCGCCGCCCCAGTCGCCGGTCGTCCAGCCGAGTGCCGGGAAGCGCGCGTGACGGCCGTCCGGCGAGACGCCGACGCAGTTGATCCCGGCCCCGCAGACGACGGCGACGCCCCAGCCCCGCTCGGCGCCGGCGCGCAGGATCGCGAACGTGTCGTTGTCGACGGTCGTGCTGCGCGCCCAGCCCCGGGCGCACGCCTCTGCGGTCGCGCGCTCGACCTCGACGGGGAAGTCCACACCCGCGAGGAAGAGCCTCGCCACGTCGACCGGCCGCTCGACCCGGCTTCCGCGGCGGCGCGCTCGAGCAGCCCGCCGAGCACGTCGAAGGCAGCGCCGACCCCGAGGTGGTGCGGCGAGCTGCCGGCGCCGCGGGCGATCGCGAGCAGCTCGCCGTCCTCGCGGACGAGCGCGAGGTCGGTCTTCGAGTTGCCGCCGTCGACGGCGAGCACGACCCGGTGGCTCACGTCACCGCCTCCGTGCGCAGGAGCGTCTCGACGAGCGCGTCGACCTGCTCGAGCTGGCCGATCAGCGGGTGCGCGAGCAGCGCGAGCCGGGCGGTGCGCGGATCGCGCGTGACCGCCGCCTCGGCGGCGAGCCGCTCGTACGCGGCGACGTGCTGCACGAGCCCGAGCAGCTCGGGCGCGAGCGGCGCCTGCGGCAGCGGCTCGGGCCCGCCGCGGTCACGCGGGCCGGCACCTCGACCACGTCGTCGTCGGCGAGCCCGGCGAGCGTGCCCGCGTTGTAGACGTCGACCTCGTGCACGGCTCCGTCGCCGCTCGTCAGCGACCCGACGAGGCCGACCGCCGCCTCGCTGTAGAACGCGCCGCCGCGCTGCTCGAGCAGCGCCGGCTTCTCGACGAGCGCCGGGTCGCGGTACAGGGCGAGCAGCTCGCGCTCGATCTCGGCCACCGTCTGCGCGCGCGGCACCCCGTCGCGCTGCTCGGCGAGCACGCGGTCGTGGGCGTAGAAGTAGTGGAGGTAGTAGGACGGGACCGCGCCGAGCTCCTCGAGCAGGCTTCGCGGCGAGCCGCTCTGCTCGGCGAGCTCGTCGCCGTGCGCGGCCAGGAGCTCGGGCAGGACGTCGGCGCCGTCGACGTGGACGCCGCGGATCCAGGTCAGGTGGTTGAGGCCGACCTGGTCGACGACGACCCGCCGCGGCTCGACGCCGAGCAGCCGCGCGATCGAGCGCTGGAAGCCGATCGCGACGTTGCAGAGCCCGACCGCGCGGTGACCCGCGTCGAGGAGCGCGCGCGTGACGATCCCGACCGGGTTCGTGAAGTCCACGATCCACGCGTCCGGCTCGGCGCGCTCGCGCACGCGCTCCGCGATCGAGAGCACGACCGGCACCGTCCGCATCGCCTTCGCGAACCCGCCGGCGCCCGTCGTCTCCTGGCCGATGCAGCCGCACGCGAGCGGGATCGTCTCGTCGCCGAGCCTGGCCGCCTGCCCGCCGACGCGGATCTGGACGAGCACGAACGACGCGCCCTCGACGGCCGCGTCGAGGTCGCCGGTCAGCGTCAGCGTGCCGCCGTAGCCCGCCTGCCCGAGCATCCGCCGCGCGAGCCCGCCCACGACGTCGAGCCGGTCCGCGTCGACGTCCATCAGCGCGAGCTCGTCGAGCGGGACGCGCGTGAGCCCGGACACGAGCTCCGGCGTGTACGTCGAGCCGGCACCGACGACGGCGACCTTCATCCCTTCACCCCCGTCAGCGTGATCCCCTCGACGAACGCCTTCTGGGCGAGGAAGAAGACGACGATCACCGGCGCCATCACGACGAGCGTCGCGGCCATGGTCAGGTTCCACTCGACCTGGCGCAGCGTCCGGAACTGCTCGAGGCCGACCGAGAGCGTCCAGTGCGCGGGGTTCTCGCCCGTGTAGAGCAGCGGCCCGAAGAAGTCGTTGAAGCAGTAGAGGAACGAGAAGAGCGCGACCGCGGCGAGCGCCGGGCGCGCGAGCCGGAACACGACCGAGAACAGGATCCGCACCTCGCCGCAGCCGTCGACCCGCGCCGCGTCGAGGTACTCCTCGGGGAGCGTGAGGAAGAACTGGCGCAGCAGGAAGATCGAGAACGCGTCGCCGAGCCAGTTCGGGAGGATCAGCGGCCAGAGCGTGCCGACGAGGTGGAGCTTCGCCCAGAGGACGTAGACGGGCACGATCGTCACCTGCGGCGGCAGGAGCATCGCCACGAGGACGAGCGCGAACGCGGCCTCGCGGCCGCGCCAGCGCATGCGCGCGAGCGCGTACGCGACGGGCGCGCTCGAGAGCACGAGGCCGAGCGTGGCGAGCGTCGCGTAGAGCGTCGTGTTCCAGGCGTAGCGCCAGAGCGGCGCCTCGTGGAAGACCTGCACGAGGTTGTGCCAGGCGAACGGGTGCGGCCACACGTGGGAGGACAGCGCCTGGTCGTTCGTCATCAGCGCGGTGAGCGCGATGAACGCGAACGGGGCGAGGAACATCAGCCCGCCCGCGATCGAGGAAGCTGTGCTCGGCCACGGCGGCGAGCAGCCGGCGGCGGCGCACCGCGGCCGGCGGCCGGCGGCGGACGAGCGGAGCCGCTGCGTCGGCCGCGCTCACCGGGCCCCCGCCTGGTAGTGCACCCAGCGGCGCGAGTGGCGGACGATCAGGAGCACGAACGTCAGCGCCACCGCGAGCAGCACCATCGCCATCGCCGACGCGTAGCCCATGTTGAAGAAGCGGAAGCCCTGCTGGTAGAGCAGCACCGGGTAGAACAGCGTCGAGTCCTCCGGGTAGCCGAGATTGTTCGCGCCGGAGGCCGCGTTCGAGGCGGATCCGCTCGCGATGTCGGCCGCGACGTACGCCTGCGTGAAGTACTGCATCGCGTCGATCACGCCGATCACGACCGCGAACAGGATCACGGGGCTGATCGTCGGGATCGTCACCCAGAGCAGGCGGCGCAGCGGGCCTGCTCCGTCGAGCTCGGCCGACTCGTGCAGGTGCTTCGGCACGTCGACGATCGCCGCGAGGAAGATGATCATCGTGTTCCCGATCCCCCAGAGGGCGAGGAGCACGAGCGACGGCTTCGCCCAGCTCGCCGAGTTGAACCAGAGCGGGCCGGTGATGCCGAGGTGTCCGAGCGCGGAGTTCACGGGGCCGGTCGCCGGGTTGAGGATGTAGACGAAGCCGAGCGTCGCGGCGACCGGCGGCGCGAGCGCGGGAAGGTAGAAGACGGTGCGGAAGAGGCTCGACCCCGCGCCGCGCGCGCGCGACCATGAGCGCGACGCCGAACGCGAAGAGCACCTGCGCCGGGACCATGAACGCGACGAGCCAGAGCGTGTTCTTCGCCGCCGGCCAGACGAGCGGGTCGCCGTTGAACAGGTACCGGTAGTTCGCGAGCCCGACCCAGCGCGGCGGGGAGAGCAGGTCGTAGTGCTGGAGCGAGAGGTAGGCGCTCATCACGAGCGGGTAGCCGAAGAAGACGCCGAAGCCGGCGATCCACGGGCTCATGAAAGGACGACGAGGCCGCGGCGGCGCCACGCCGCGCGCCGCCTGGCCCGCCGGCGGTCGACCGCCGGGCGGGCCGGGGCGAGAGCCGCCCCGGCCGCCGGCGTGGTCATTACGGGACCGCGCTCCCGGTCGCGTTCGCGAGCTGCGCGTCGATCTGCTTGTCGACCGACTTCAGCCCGCCGGCGAGGTCGCTCTGCTTCCCCGCCTGCCACTTCGTCGTCCAGCTCGCGAACAGCTCCTGGTAGGCGCTGCCCGCGGCCGTGATCGGCGTCGTCGTCGTGTGCTTGTTCGCGAAGATCTTCAGGAACGTCGCGAACTGCGCGTCCGGCTTGATCAGCTTCGAGTGGAGCGCCGCCTTCGTCGTCGGCACGTTGCGGAGCTCGTTCGAGAGCGTCGTCTCCGCCTTCACGTCGGTGGCGAGGTACTTGACGAGCTCCCAGGCCTGATCCTTGTGGGCCGCCGTCTTGGGGATCCCGATGATGTTGCCGGTCGTGTAGCCGGAGCCGTACAGCATCGGCGACGCGGTCGGCAGCGGCGCGGTGCCGTACTTCAGCTCGGGATGCTCGTCGGCGATGAAGGCGACGCGCCACTCGCCGTCGAGGTTCATCGCGACCTTGCCGCGCTCGAAGGCGTTCGACGCCGAGAACTCGTCGCCGGCCTTCGCGTTGAAGCGGACGAGGTTGTCGTAGCCGTACCAGTCGACGAGCGACTTCTGCCAGCGGAGGAACTTCTGCCAGGCGGGCGTGTCGAGCGTCGAGCGGCCCTTCGCGTCCGTCCAGCGGGCGCCGAACATCGGCGCGAAGTGCGCCTCCGCGTTCTCGTACCAGCCGAAGAACGGGTTGAAGCCGAGGACGGTGATGTTGCCGTTCGCGTCGCGCTGCGTCAGCTTCTTCGCGTCGGCGGTCAGCTCCGCGATCGTGCGCGGCGGGTGCGAGATCCCGGCCTTCGCGAAGAGCGCCTTGTTGTAGTAGAGGCCGTAGTCGTCGGCGAGCATCGGCAGGGCGCAGCGCGTGCCCTTGAACTGCGTGTAGTAGGCCGAGGCCGCCGGGAACATCGACGCGCTCAGGTGGTCGCGCTTCAGGTACGGGGCGAGGTCGATCCAGGCGCCGCTCGAGCAGAAGCTCCCCGAGTTGTCCGCGGTGAAGGACTGCGTCACGTCGGGCGCGGTGCCGCTGCGGATGGCGGCGACGATCTTGTCGTCGGAGATGCCGCCGACGGTGTTCACCGCGATCGTCGGGTGCGACTTCTCGAACTGGGCGATGACGCCTTTCATGATCCCGAGCTCTCGGCCGGTGAAGCCGACCCAGATCGTGATCGTCGTCTTGCCGGCGGATGCGGCCGGGCGTGTCGCCGCGCCGCGCGCTGCGGTCGTGCCGAGCGCGAGCGCCGCGAGCAGCGCCGCGGCCGTGGCGACGCGTCTCATGGGTTCCCTCCTGGGTGCGGGGCGAAGATCATCTGGTTAGCGATCCTTACCAGGCGACCCTACGCCGAACGGCGGGCGACTGTCAACGCGGCGAGATTCAGAGGCCTTGATCCGTCGAGGAGGTTAGGCTCTCTTACGACATGGCGACTCCGCGTGCGACGCCGCCGCTGCTGAAACGGCTCAACGAGCGAACGGTGCTCGAGGCGATCCGCGACGGCGCGCCGATCTCGCGCGCCGAGATCGCCCGCCGGGCCGGCATCTCGAAGCCGACGGTCTCGCTCGCGCTCGAGTCGCTGCTCGACGCCGGGCTCGTCCGAGAGGCGCCGCCGGCACCCGACGGGCCGACCTACGGCGCGGTGTTCTTCGAGGCCGTGCCCGAGGCGGCGCTCGTGCTCGGGCTCGACCTCGGCGCCCGCTTCCTGCGCGCCGCGCTGTGCGACCTGCGCGGCGCCGTGCGGGCGCGCCACGACGTCGAGCTTCGCAGCGCCGACGCGGGCCACGTGCTCGAGTCGGTGGCGAGCCTGCGAGACGCGCTCGTCCTGGCCGGCGGCGTCGAGGGGGTGCCGATCGACGGTGTCGTGGTCGGCGTGCCGGGGGCGGTCGACCGCGATCGCGACACCGTCCACCTCGCCGAGAACGTGTCGGGCCTCGACGGCCGCCGCTTCGGCAGCGAGGTGGCCGACCGGCTCGGCGTGCCCGTCGCGGTCTACAACGACATCAACCTCGCCGCGCTCGGCGAGCGCTGGCGCGGCGCCGCCCGCGGAGTCGACGACTTCGTCTTCATCTCGATCGGCACGGGCCTCGGCGGCGGACTCGTGCTGCGCGGCGAGCTGCACCGTGGCCACCACGGCGCCGCCGGCGAGCTCGACTTCGTCTCGGCCGGCCTCGGCGAGGACATCGACCCGTGCGCGGCGGCGCTGTCCGGCGGTCGCCGCCCGTCTCGCCGAGGGGCGGGAGACGTCGCTTGCGCCGCCGTTCGCGGGGCCCGACATCTTCGCGGCGGCCGCCGTCGGCGACACGGTCGCGCGCGAGGTCGTCGCCGAGGAGGCGCGCCGCGTCGCGCTCCACGTCGTCCCGGTGGCGGCGGTCACGGACGTCGGGCTCGTCGTGCTCGGCGGCGGCATCGGCGCGAATCCGCAGCTGCTCGCGGAGATCCGCCCGCTGCTCGCCCGCTGGCTTCCCTATCCGCCCCGCGTCGAGATCTCGAGCCTCGGCGACGCCGCCGTGCTCAGCGGCGCGCTCTCGGTCGGCCTCGCCGAGGCGCTCGAGAACGTCTTCGTCAACCGCCCGGGTAGCGAGGGCTAGGGCCCGCGGCGGCCGCCGAACGTGCAGCTGCCGTTGCGCGGCTGCGTCAGCCTGACGTCCTGCGCCGTCACCGTCACGCCCTTGTCGGTGCTCGTCCCGTTGACGAACGCGCACGACTCGAGCTTGATCGCGCTCACGGCGACGTGCACCGTCGTCGTGATCTGGGTCTTGGCCGAGACGGTGACCTTCGTCGAGCCCTGCTGGCCCTTCACCGTCACCGTCGAGCCCTTGACCGCCGTGACCGCGCCGAAGGCGAAGCCGAAGTTCGCGGGCCGCTGGAAGCCCTGGCCGCCGCCACCCTGACCGCCGCCGGCCGGCCGGCCGGCGGCTCGGGTTCCCGAGCCCGGCGGGCGGACGCGGTTGCCGCCGCGGCCGCCGAAGCCGGTCGTGCACTTGCCGCCGACCGCGGGCACGATCGTGAGGCGCGCCGCGGTGACGACGGCGCCCTTCTTCGTCCCCATCGCCGTGACGCACGCGCCCTTCTTCAGGTCGGCGCGCTTGCCGGCGGCATCCGTCGTGATCTGCGTCTTCGAGCCGACCGTGACCTTCGAGCTGCCCGTCGGGCTGAGCGACGTCTTCACGGTGAACGTCTTCCCCTTCACCGCGGTGACCGGCCCGGCGATCGATCCCTGCACCGGAGCCGCCGCCGCGGCCACGCCGGCGGCGACGAGGGCCGCCGCCGCGGCGACTCCGAACGGAAGTGCCGCTCTGCTCACGGTCTGCTCGTGCACGCTCAGCCTCCTCATCCGCCGAACCCGCTCGGGGCTCCGCTGTTGCTGCTGCCTCCGAATCCGCTCGCGCCTCCGCTCGAGCCGTTCCCGCCGCCGAACCCGGTCGCGCCGCCGCCCGCCGAAGCCGCCGGTGCCGATGCTGATCGACTCGGCCGTGATCTCGCCGTTCTTGCCGGTCGTGCCGCGCACGACCACGGTGTCGCCGGGATGGATCGCGTTCACGTTCGTGTCGACGGTCTTGCTCACCGTCGAGGAGGGCGAGGTGACGACCTTGACCGTGTTGCCGCTCGTGTCGGTGACGTAGAGCGTCGAGCCCTTGATCACGCCGACGGTGCCGATCGTCGCGCCGCCGCCGAGGAACCCGCCGGCGCCGCCGGCGCGAGAGCCGGTGCCGCCCGTCGTGCCGGTGCGGGTCTGCCCCGTCGTCGTGCCGCCGAGGCGGGCGGCGAGCGCAGCCGCCGCCGCGGCGCCGTTCCGCGAGCCCGCCGACGAGCCGGAGGAGCCCCAGTGCTTCTGCGCCGCCGCGCCGCCGACGAACGCGGCTCCGCAGAGGACGGCCACGGTGAGCGCGGCCGTCAGCACCGGCAGGCGGCGCCGGCGCGGCAGCGGCAGCGGCTCGGTCTCGTACTCGTCGTCGAGCGTGCTGGGTGCGGGGGTGCTGTCGAAGGTCGCCAAGGCGGGATCACTCCTACTCGTAGCGGAGCGCCTCGATCGGTCTGAGCGAGGCGGCCCGGTTCGCGGGGTAGATGCCGAAGAAGAGCCCGACGGCGACGCCGACGCCGAGCGCGAGGAAGACGGAGTACGACTGGACGACGGGCTGGACGCCGACGATCTTGAAGCGGCTGCCGATGAGGCCGGCCGCGACGCCGAGCAGGCCGCCGAGCACGGAGAGCAGCACCGCCTCGGTCAGGAACTGCGCGAGCACGTCGCTGCGGCGGGCGCCGATCGCCTTGCGGATGCCGATCTCGCGCGTCCGCTCGGTGACGGTGACGAGCATGATGTTCATCACGCCGATCCCGCCGACGAGCAGCGAGATCGCGGCCACCGCGGCGAGCAGCACCGTGAAGACGTGGTTCGTCGAGGCGGTCGTCGAGAGCAGCGAGGCCTGGTTGAGGACGCGGAACGTCGCGCTGCCGTTCGAGGTGTGCGGTCGGCGTCAGGATCGACGTCGCCTCCGCCTCGGCCGCGTTCACCTGGCCGCTCGACTTGGCCTCGATCACGATCTGGCCGAGGCCGCTCGTGACGCCGGTGAGGAGCTCCTGCGTCGTCGAGAGCGGCGCGATCACGACGTCGTCCTGGTCCTGGATCCCGTTCGTCCCCTTCGAGACGAGCACGCCGACGACGGTGAACCCGATCCCGTTCACCTTGATCGTCTGGCCGAGCGGGTTCTGGTTGCCGAACAGGTTCGTGACGACCGTCGTGCCGAGCACGACGTCGCGCGCGTGCTGCGACTCCTCCTGCGCGGTGATGAACGTGCCCGCCTGCACCGGCGACTTGCGCGCCTCCTCGTAGGAGGGCGTCGTGCCGACGAACTGCGCCGGCGAGTACGTCGCGGAGCCGAACGTCGTCGTGACCGAGTTCGCGTTCACGACGGGCGTGACCGACTTGATGTCGGGCGCCGCGTTCGGGTCCTGGAGCGCCTTCACGTCCTTCAGCGTCAGCGCGGTGAACGAGCTCTGGCGGCCGCCGCGAGCCGCGGCCGAAGCCGAAGCCGCCGGGCATGACCGTGACGATGTTCGTGCCGAGGCCCTCGATCTGCTGCTGGACGGCGACGCCGGAGCCGTTGCCGACCGCGACGAGGATGATCACCGCGGCGACGCCGATCGTGATCCCGAGCATCGTCAGCAGCGAGCGCAGCCGGTTCGTCAGCACGCCCTGGACGGCCATCCGGAACGACTCGACGATGCTCATGCGCTGATCGGCTCCGCCTGCGGCGGTCGAGCTGCGGCGGCGGCGCGTCGATCGCGGCGTTGCGCCGGTCGGACGCGATCTGCGGCCGTCGACGAGATGGACGGCCCGCTTCGCGTACGCGGTGATCTCGGGCTCGTGCGTGATCATCACGATCGTGCGGCCGGCGAGCGTTCAGCCGGGCGAAGATCTGCATCACCTCGTGGCTCGAGGCGGTGTCGAGGTTGCCGGTCGGCTCGTCGGCGAGCACGATCGCCGGCTCGGTCACGATCGCGCGCGCGATCGCGACCCGCTGCTGCTGGCCGCCCGAGAGCTCGGAGGGGCCGTGGTGCATCCGGTCGGCGAGGCCGACCGACTCGAGCGCCTCCTCGGCCAGGCGCCGGCGCTCGTGGCGCGGCACGCGCGCGTAGATCAGCGGCAGCTCGACGTTGCGCAGCGCCGAGGTGCGCGGGATCAGGTTGAAGCTCTGGAAGACGAACCCGATCCGCCGGTTGCGGATGTACGCGAGCTCGAAGTCGTCGAGCTGCGCCACGTCGACGCCCTCGAGCAGGCAGCGGCCGCTCGTCGGGACGTCGAGGCAGCCGACGAGGTTCATCAGCGTCGACTTGCCGCTGCCCGACGCGCCCATGATCGCGACGAAGTCGCCGCGCTCGACGGCGAGGTCGATGCCGCGGAGGGCGTGAACCGCGATCTCGCCGCTGCCGTAGCTCTTCGTCACCCCGCGGAGCAGGAGCATCGGGCGGCGGCGGACGACGCTCACCCGCCGAAACCTCCGAAGCCGCCGCCGCCGAACCGGGCCCGCCCGCCGCCCGTCGTGCCGGTCGTGCCGGTTCCGCTCGAGGTCGAGAGCGCCACCGAGGGCAGCACGACCTCGTCGCCGGCCTTCAGCCCGCTGACGATCGCCGTCGCCGAGTCGCCCTGGAGGCCGGCGACGACCTGCACGCGCTGCTGCGTTCCGTTGCGCATCACGTTCACCGTCGCGTTCTGGCCGCTGCCGTTCACGGCCGCGGTCGGGACGTGGAGGACGTTGTCCTGCTCGGCGGTGACGACGTCGACGTTCGCGGTCATCCCGGGCTTCAGCTGCGGGTTCGTGCGGTCGAGCGCGAACGTCACGTCGTAGGTGACGACGCTCGACGAGGTGGTCGCCGTCGAGGCGACCGCGATCACGTGCGCTGCGAGCTGCTCGTTCGGGAGCGCGTCGACCGTCACCGTCGCCGGCTGGCCGACCCGGAGCTTCGCGGCGTCGGTCTCGCTGAAGCTCGCGAGGATCTGCATGCCGCTGAGCTTCGTCAGCGTCACGAAGCCGGAGCTCGAGCCGCTCCCGGAGCCGGACGAGCTCGACGAGGAGGACGAGACGTCGGTCGTCCCGCCGCCCGAGACCTGCGCGCCGACGGTGCCGCCGACCGCGGCGACGACGCCGGCGATCGGCGCGCGCAGCGTCGTCTCGGCGAGCGCCTTGCGCGCGTTCGCGAGCGAGAACCGGGCCTGGAGGAGGCTCGCCTTCGCCTGCGCGAGGGCGGCCGGCGTCGGCGGCGCCTGCTTCGCCGCGACCGAGGCGAGCGTGGTCTGGAGCGAGAGCCCGGCCGAGGCGAGCTGCTGGCGGGCCGAGACGAGGCTCTGCGCGTCCTTCTGCGTCGTCGCCTGCGCGCTCCGCTGCGCGCTCGCGATCGCGTCGTTGTCGGACGGCGATCTTCTGCTCGTCGGCCTGGATCGCCTTCGCGTCGCTCTCGAGCGCGGTGAGGTAGCCCTGGGCGGTGCTGAGCGCGCTCTGGGCGTCGCTCACCGCATAGCCGTCCTTCGTCAGCGTCGTCTGGATCGCGTTCAGGGTCTTCGTGTCCGCGGCGAGCGCGCTGCGCTGAACTTCGCCTCCTCGCTCGTCGAGCCGGCCGCCTTCGCCGCGTTGTAGGCGGCCTGGTCCGACTGCTGCTGCGTCTGGGCCTGGAGCTGGCTCAGCTGGTCGGTGCGCTGTGTCGCCTGCGCCGCCGTCAGCGTCGCCTGCGCGGCGTCGACCGCCGCCTGGGCTGCGGCGACGGTCGCGTACGGCGTCTGGTCCTTCGTCCGCTGGGCCAGGTCGACCTTCAGCTGGCCCTGGTCGACGGCGAGTGCCTTCTTCGCCTGGGCGAGGCTCGCCGCGGAGGTCTGCTTGTCGAGCGCGATCGACCGCTGCGTCGCGGACAGCGACGTCTTCGCGTTCGCGAGCGACTGGCGCGCCTGCGCGACCGAGAGCGCGTCCTGGCGCCGCTGCACCGCGGTCTCGCCGGTGACCGTGTCCTGATACGAGGCCTGCGCCTGGGCCAGCCCGACCTCGGCCTGCTGGACGGACTGGCGCGCCGAGGTCGGATCGATCCGGCCGAGCACCTGGCCGCGCTTCACCTGCTGGCCCGCCTTCACGTTCACCGACGCGAGCGTCCCGGCGGACGCGAAGCCGACCGCGAGCTGGGTCGACGACTGGAGCGCGCCGGTCGCGGAGACGGTGGAGAGGACGACGCCGCGCTGGACGGTCGCCGTCCGCACCGTGCCCGTCGCGGCCTGCTGGGTGCTCGAGACGACGAGGTAGGCGCCCGCGCCCGCGGCGACGAGCAACGCCGCGAGGATGCCGTTGACGACTCCGAGCCGGCCGAGCCGCTCGCGCGGGAACCGCGCCGAGACCTTTGCGCCGATCGCGCTCACGTCGGCAGACGATCTATCGAGAACCTATGAGGCAGATGAGAGGACGCATGAAGGCGCACGCTGCTCTCACCAAAGTCTTAGGCCCGTCTCAGTGCTCTCTCACACGCGACCGCTGAGATGGGGGACATGCCGGAGCCATCGAGAGTCGACGCGGGGCGCAGACGCGCCGCCGCCGCCAAGCGGGCGGTCGCCCTCACCGCCGCCGGCGGGTTCGTCGCCGCGCTCGTGCTCGCCCGGCAGACCAGCCCCGGCGTGGCGGCGGGTGGCCATACGGCGCTCGTGACGCCCGCGGGACTCTCCTCCGAGGTGAACCAGGGCCTCTCGCTCGGCGGCGGCTCGATCGGGTCGTCGTCGGGCGGGGGCTCCGGTGCTCCCGCTCCACAGGTGCAGAGCTCGTCCTCGTGACCCGCAGCTTCCGTTCCATGGGCTGCGACGTGCTCGTCGCCGGCGCTCGGCCCGCCGCGTTCGCCGCGATCGAGAGCCTCTTCGCGGAGCGCGACGCGCGCTTCTCCCGTTTCCGCCCCGACAGCGAGCTGCGGCGCGTGAACGCCGCCGCCGGCGACGTCGTGCCGGCCTCCCCGAGTTCCTGCGCGCCGTGCGCGTCGCGCTGAGCGCGGCGCGCACGACCGACGGGCTCGTCGACCCGACGCTCGGCGCCGCGATCGAGGCCGCCGGCTACGACGCCGACCTCGCCGCGCTCCCGTCCGACGGGCCGCTCGCGCCCGCGCCCGCGCCCGCGGACTGGCGCTCGCTCCGCGCCGGCGCGAGCCTGCTCGTCCGGCCCGCCGGCACCGCTGCTCGACCTGAACGGCGTCGTCAAGGCGATGGCGGTCGACGACGCGGCGGCGCTGCTCGACCAGCCGGGCTTCGTCTCCGCCGGCGGCGACATCGCCGCGCACGGCGAGCCGGTCGTCGTCGGCCTCCCGGGCGGCGGCACGGTCACGCTCGAGCACGGCGGCATGGCCACGAGCGGCACCGGCACCCGGCACTGGCTGCGCGGCGGCGAGCCGCAGCACCATCTGATCGACCCCGGCACGCGGCGCCCGTCGACCTCGCCGTGGACGGCGGTGACCGCCGTCGGGCGCGACTGCCTCGCCGCCGACGTGGCCGCGAAGGCGGGCTTCCTGCTCGGCGCGAACGGCCCGTCCTGGCTCGACGAGCGCGGCGTCGCCGCACGGTTCGTCGCCGGGGGCGCCGTCGTCGCGAACGACTCCTGGCTGCGCAGCGTCGAGCGCGAGGGGGCGTGGGCGTGACGCCGAGCCACATCGACTGGTACACGGCACGGGCTGCGGGCGTCGTCGCCTACGTCCTGCTGACCGGCGTCGTCCTGCTCGGGCTGACCGTCTCCGGCCGCGCGCGGCTGCCGCGCTGGCCCGCGTTCGCGCTCACCGACGTGCACCGCTTCGCGAGCCTCCTCGTCGGCGTCTTCCTGAGCGTGCACGTGCTCGCGATCGGCCTCGACACGTACACGCGCTTCTCGATCGCGCAGCTGTTCGTCCCCGGCGCCTCGAGCTACCGCCCGCTCTGGGTCGCGCTCGGGATCGTCGCGGCGGAGCTGCTGCTGGCGATCGCCGTCACGAACCTGCTGCGCAAGAAGATCCCGTATCGCTGGTGGAAGCGCGCCCACATCCTCAACTTCGTCGTCTGGGCCGCCTCGGCGGGGCACCTGCTCGGCGCCGGCACCGACAGCGGCGCGGCCTGGCTGCGGACGCTGACGATGGCCTCGATCGGCGGCGGTGCTCGGCGCGATGGTGTGGCGGGTCGTCCAGCGGCGGCTGCCGCAGGCCTCGACCGCGGGTGCGATCGTCGCGACGAGCCTCGCCGGCTTCACGCTCGTCGCCGGGCTCGGACTGCTGCCCCGCTCGCTCGGCACGAGCGGCACCGCCGCCGCCGCGACGAAGCGGCCGCAGCCCCCGGCCCGCCTCTCGCTCGCCTTCTCCGGCTCGATCGCCCAGCGGAACGGCGCGGGCGGCGCGCTCGTCTCGGTCGTCGGCCGGGGCAGCGGCAGCCGCACGGTGCTCGTCCGGATCGACCTCGTCAGCCCCGACGGAAACACGATCACCGACACCGCGCTCCAGCTCGAGGATCTCCGCAGCGGCGCGGTCTGCACGGGCACCGTCGCCGCGATCGACGCGACCGGCTTCAACGGCACCTGCAGCTTCCCCGGCGGCGCGAGCCGCAGCGTCACCGGGAGCTGGAACGTCCGGAACGGCAGCGTCTCCGGCCGCGTCCGCCTGGCCGCCTAGCTGTACCGGCTCGCAACTGCACGGCTCTGCTGCTTGCTGGCCGGCCGGGGCGCCGCCGCTGGCGCGCGGCTACGGCCAGCGGCGACCGCGCGGATCTCGCGGGCGAGGTCGGCCGCCCGGAACGGGTAGAGGTAGATCGCGCGCTGGTAGCCCTTCCGGTCGATCACGAACGTCGCCTCGGTGTGCGTGATCTCGTGGGTCGTGACGCCGTTCTTCGTCGTGGGGGAGTCCGCGACCGCGATCTGGTAGTCGGCCCAGGCCTTGTGCAGCAAGGGCGCGGCGCCGACGGCCCAGTGCCAGGCCGGCGTCAGCTTCCAGTCGCGGACGTCCTTGCGCAGGATCGACGGGGCGTTCCCCCACTGGTTGACGCTGAGCGCGACGACGGCCGGGCGCTCGGAGGCCGGCAGGCGGGCGATCGCCGAGTCGATGATCTTCGCCTCGAGCGGGCAGAAGTCGCCGCACTGCGGATCCATGAACGCGAGCAGCACGGGGCGGCCCCGGAACGCCGCGAGCGAGACGGGCCGGCCCGCGTCGTCGTGGAGCGCGAAGTCCGGCGCGAGCTTCGTGCCCGCGGCCCAGGTCTCGATCGGCGGCGCGGGCGCGATGCCGGAGGCGGAGGGAGCCGCGGCGGGGTGCGAGCTCCGGAGGACGCCGACCAGGACGCCGCCGAGGATGCCGGCGCCGAGCAGGAGGCCCCAGAGGAGCCAGCGCGGACGGCGCGAAGCAGGGTGCGGCTCGGCGACGGGTGGCTCGTGGACGGCCATGGAACTGCGGAGTATGGCGGACCGGCGCGCGTCTCTAGTCGTCCGCGAGCCGGAACGGATTGCCCCAGGCGCGCCGGCCGTGGACGTCCTCGACCTCGACGCGGGCCCAGCGCCAGAGCTCGGGATAGTCGAAGCGCGCGGCCGTGAGGAGCCCGTCGGCGTCGCGCTCCAGCTCCTCGCCCCGCCAGTCCGCGGCGGCCGGGTCGGCGTTGACCGCGCACCCGTCCCACGGGCCGGAGCGCAGGCGCACGGAGCGGACCGGCCGAGCAGCGGACGACGACGCTCGTCTGCTCGACCTCGACGGCGAGGATCCGCGGGCCGGCGGAGGCGTAGAAGCGTCCCGCGCGCAGCGCGTCGATCACGCCGCGCGCCGACCGCTCCGCGGCCAGCACCCAGGTCCAGCCGAACCGGCTGTCGAGGCCGGGCTCGTGGCAGTCGTCGGTCGCGATCCCGGTGAGCAGGCGGCCCTGCTGGAGGACGTCGTCCCAGTGCACGCTCGAGAGGCCGTTCCCCTGCATCACCTCGGAGCCGCCGTTCCAGACCTCGAGCCCGGCGAGCGACGGCGCGGCGAGCACGTCCTCGGCGCGCAGGCCGCTCCAGTACGGATGGCAGAGGAACGGGACGCCGCCGTGCGCGACGATCCAGGCCGCCATCGCCTCGATGTCCGCGAACGCCTCGCGCGACTCGGGCAGCTCGGCGACGCCGAGCGCGAGCGCCTCGGCCTCGCCGCTCGGGCACGGCGCGTGCGCGGTGAGCTCGCTCGAGGGGATCACGACGAGACCGTCGTGCTCGTGGTCGGTGACGTGCCAGTGGTCGGTGATCGCGAGGACGTCGAAGCCCGCCGTCGCGTAGTGGCGGCACAGCTCGGACGGGGACGCCTCCCCGTCCGAGTTCGTCGTGTGCGCGTGCAGCTGGCAGCGCAGCCAGACGCCGTCGCCGCCGAACGGCGGAACCCTCACCGGCTCACGACGCCGGATGCGGGGCCGTGTAGAAGCACTTGCAGTAGCCCCACAGGTTCGGCTGGAAGCCCGTCCACTTGTCGGAGTGCGCGGTCAGCATGTTCGTGTCGACGAGCTGGATGTACGGCCGCTTCTGCGCGAGGTACGCCTCCATCTTCCAGACGAGCGCGCGCCGCTTCGCGACGTTCACCTCGGCCGCCTGCTGCGCCCACCAGCGGTCGTACTGCGGGTCGTTGTAGCCCGTGTCGCTGTTGTCGTACCACTGCACCTTCGTCACGACGGAGAGGTTGAAGGACGGGTCGACGTACGGGTGCCAGTACCACGTGAACATGTCCGCGGTCAGGTACTTGCCGTTCGGCGCGGTGATCATCGTGTACGCCTGGCTGCCGTCGCCGCCGGACACCTCGTTCAGCTTCACGCCGATCTGCTTGTACGCGGCGGCGAGGATGTCGTACTGGCGCGCGCCGTTGAAGTCGAGGTCGTTCGGGACGATCACGCCGTAGGTCATCGTGTGCGCCGGCTGCGCGTACTTGCCGGTCGTCGCCGGGACGACGCGGAGCCCGTTCGAGCCCCGCTTGTAGCCGAGCTTGTCGAGGAGCGCGTTCGCCTTCGCCGGCGAGAACGGGAGCGGCTTCACGGCCGGGTTGACCCAGCCGGACGGCTTCGACCACGGCGAGATGATGTTCGCCCACGGCTGCGCGTGGCCGCCGAAGACGACCTCGACGAGCTGCTTGCGCGGCGTCGCGTACTCGAAGCGCCTCCTTGACGCGCGGGTCGAGCAGCTCGCGGTTCTTCGGCTTGAGCGGGTTCGAGTTGAAGCCGAGGTTCGTCACCTCGTCGCCGGTCTGCTCCGTGACGACGATCCCCTTCTTGCCCTTCAGCGCCGTGCCGCGCCGCGTACGGGAGCGCGTCGACGTAGTCGAGGTTGCCGCGCTCCATGTCGGCCGTCATCGAGGTCGGGTTCGTGTAGTAGGTCAGCGTCACCGCGGCCGAGCGCGACTTCGGGCCGTAGAAGTACGGGTTGGGCTTGAAGACGGTCGTCCCCTTCTCCTGGAACTGGGAGACGGTGTAGGCGCCGCCGGCGACGAGCGGGAGGCTCTGCTCCGGGTGGTAGCCCTTGAGCCCGGTTCCCTTCGCGCCGACGTGCGCGGCCCAGACGTGCTCGGGCAGGATGAAGAACTGCTCGAGGTTCGCGAGCACGGGCGCGACCGGCCGCGCGTAGGTGAGCACGAGCGTCTGCGCGTTCGGCGCCGAGGCGCCCTTCACCCCGTCGAGGACGCTCGCGGCGTACGACGCGGGGCCGTTCCTGTACTTGAGGACGGTCTGGATCGTCCAGACCGCGTCCCGGGCGGTGAGCGGCGTCCCGTCCGACCACTTGCCGGTGCGGAGATGGAACGTCCAGACGAGCCCGTCCTTGGAGTGCGACCAGCTCGAGGCCCAGTCGCCGACGAGCTTCAGGCCGGGGCCGTACTGCACGAGCTGCGGGTAGACCATGCCGTACGCGGTCGAGTCGTTCGTCTCGATGCCGACGAACGGGTTGAGCGTGTCGACGTAGTAGGTCGTCCCGATCCGCAGGATCGAGGCGGCGCGGGCGGCGCTGCGCGAGTCGGGGCTGCTCCAGCCGGAGGCGAGGAGCAGGATCGCGATCGCGGCGAGGGCGATCGGCGCGCGGCGAAGCTGCTTGGACCCGGTCATGCCTGCTCCTTCGGTGGCTCGGGGGCGACGACGATCGCACGATCCTACGGCGATGCCGTGCGAATCGTGAACCCGTCGTTCGCATGGTGCACGGATACGCGGTCTCGGTGCGGCTGCCGGGCGGTGACGATGCGGTGTCGGGCCCCCGGGTGCGCACGCTGCGGTACCCTCGGCCGGCGATGGCGACCACGGCGACGAGCGCCGACGGGATCCGCTGGGACCTGTCGGATCTGTGTGCGGACGCGGACTCGGCGCGCGCCGAGTGGGAGGCGTTCGTGACCCGGGCGCAGGCGTTCGCGGACACGCACCGCGGCCGCATCGGCGGGCTCGACGCGGCCGGCCTGCGCGCGCTCCTCGACGAGCTCGACGCCCTCGTGGAGGACGTGTCCCGCGTCGGCTTCTATGCGATGGCCCGGGAGCACACCGAGGCGACGGACGCCGAGACGCAGGATCTCGCCACGATCTCGCGCGACCGCGAGGCCGACCTCGAGAACCTGCTGCTCTTCGTCGACCTCGAGTGGCTCGCCGTCGACGACGACGCGGCGGAGGCGCTGCTCGCGGCGCCCGGAGCTGGAGCCGTACGCGCACACGCTGCGCGTCGCCCGGCTCGAGAAGCCGTACGTCCTCGGCGAGCCCGAGGAGCAGGCGCTGAACGCGCGCAAGCCCGCCGTGTCGGCGTGGCAGTCGCTGCACGGCCGCCAGCTCGCGACGCTCGAGATCCCCTTCGACGCGGGCGAGGGGGCCGAGCCGCACACGATCGACCGGCTGCTCTCGTACGTGCACCGGCCCGACCGCGACCTGCGCCGCTCCGCGCTCGCCGCCCTCTACGACGGGCTCGCCGGCCGCGCCGACGTGCAGGCCGCCTGCTACGACGCGCTCGTCGGCGACCGGCTGGCCGTCGACCGGCTGCGCGGGATCCCCGACCCGATGCTGCCGACGAACATGCGCAACGAGCTCGACGGCGAGGTCGTCGAGGCGATGATGCGCGCCGTCGAGGAGCACTATCCGCTCGCCCGCCGCTGGTTCGCGCGCAAGGCCGAGCTGCTCGGGATCGACCGGCTCGAGCTCTCCGACCAGTACGCCCCGCTCGGCGAGGGCCGCGACGTCCGCTGGAACGAGGCGGTGGCGATCGTCGACGAGTCGCTGCGCGGCCTCGAGCCGCGGCTCGGGGACGTCTTCCGGAGCTGCCTCGAGCGCGGCCACGTGGACGCGGAGCCGCGGCACGGGAAGATCGGCGGCGCCTACTGCAACTCGGTCTCGGGCCGCATCCTGCCCTTCGTCCTGCTCAACTACACCGACCGGCTCCAGGACGTCGTCACGCTCGCGCACGAGTTCGGCCACGCGACGCACGGCGCGCTCGCCTACGAGCGGCAGGCGTACCGCTCGGCGCGCTCCGGGATCGCGGTCGCCGAGATCCCGTCGACGGTCGCCCAGCTCCTCGCCGTCGAGCACCTGCTCGACCGGGAGACGGACGCGCAGACGCGGATGGCGCTGCTCGCCGACGAGGTGGAGGGCGCGATGGCGGCGATCTTCCGCCAGACGGTGCTCGCCCGGTTCGAGCAGCGCGCCTACGCGGCCCGCGGCGAGGGGAAGGCGCTGACGAGCGACCGGCTCGCCGGCATGTGGGTGGAGGAGAACGAGCGCTACTACGGCGACTCGATCGCGCTGCCGGACGGCTACCGGTTCGGCTGGTCGTACATCCCGCATTTCATCGACGTGCGCTTCTACACGTACGCCTACGCGTTCGCGCACCTCGTCGCGTTCACGCTCGTGCGCCGCCACCGCGAGGAGCCGGACTCCTTCGGCCCCGCCTATCTCGAGCTGCTCGCCCTCGGCGGCTCCCGCTCGCCGCAGGACCTGCTCGAGCCGGTCGGCGTCGACCTCCGCGACCCCGCCACGTGGACGGACGCCTTCGCCGAGTTCGAACGAGTGACAGCAGCGGCGTCCGCTGCTGAGCGGCCCGCGTTGCTGCTGCAACGCGGGCCGGCTGGGCGCGCGTGGCGGGGTGGTGGGGTCGGCTGCGGCGAGAGCGCGGTCTCGCCTCCGCGCGGCGAGGAGCGCGCTCGCCCAAGAGCGGATGTGGATGGAATCGTGGTGTCGGCGCGGCCGGTCGTGGCTTCGCCAGGACCGGCCGCTGGTTCGGCCTCCGGCTAAGCCGGCTGCGCTCGGCTTAGCCTGCGGCCTGGGGCGGCTGCGTACCTCTCCACCGTTCAGGCCTCGGGCTAACGCGGCCGCAGGCGCGTTAGGTCGAGGCGAACGAGCGGGTGCGCCCGGCCGGAGGCCGCGCGCGACCGCGCCGGGGCAGGCATCCCGTCCAGATCCGTTCTTGGTTGACTGCGCTCTCGTCCGCGAAGGGGCGACCGCGCTCGCCCCGCAGCGCCACCGCCGTCACGTCACGCGTGCCGAGCCCGGCCGCGTAGTCGCAGACTTCGCGGCCGGCTAAGCGGCGGAGTAGCCCTCGCGCCGCAGGAGCTGGCGGGCGAGGTTGGCGGTGTCGGCGCCGGTGACGAGGATGACGAGCACGCCGCCGTACTCGGGCGAGACGTGGCGGAGCTCGAAGTCCTCGATGTTGATGCCGGCGGCGCCGAGGATCTGGGTGATCTGGGCGAGGACGCCGGGGCGGTCGGGGACGCGGACGCGGATGCGGTTCAGCTGCGTGGCCTCGGTCTGGTAGGCGTAGGCGAGCATCCGGCTGCGCGCGTCGGCCGCCTCCGCGATCGTGCGCTCGACGTGCTCGCGGTCGCCGCTGCGCAGGGCTTGCTCGAGCTCGTCGGCGCCGCTGCGGTACGTGTCGAGGGCGTCGGCGATCTCGTCGGCGTTGGCGAGGAAGATGTCCGTCCAGACGGCGGGGTTCGCGCCGGCGACGCGGGTCATCTCGCGCAGCGAGGCGCCGGCGTGGGCGAGCGGGCCTTCGTCGCCGGTCGCGGCGTCGGCGACCTGGCGCATGAGCAGGTTCGCGAGCGCGTGCGGGAGGTGGCTCGTGAGCGCGAGCAGGCGGTCGTGGGCGGCGGCGTCGAGGCGCACGCTGCGGGCGCCGAGGGCGGTGACGAACCGCTCGACGCGCTCGACGCGGGCGGCCTCGCTCGCCGGCGTCGGCGAGAGGAACCAGGTCGCGCCTTCGAACAGGTCGGCGGCGGCGCGGCGCGGGCCGCCGGTGTGGCCGCCCGCGACGGGATGCCCGGGCACGAAGCGGGGATCGTCGACCGCGGCGACCGTGCGCTTCGTCGAGGAGACGTCGGTGACGGTCGCCTCGGGCGGCGCGGCTGCGAGGGCGGCGCGCACGGTGTCGGCGGCGGCGCCCACGGGGACGGCGACGACGACGAGCTCCGCGCCGGCGACCGCGTCGGCGAGTGAGCCGGCGGCGGTGTCGGCGGCGCCGAGCGCGCGGGCCTCGGCGAGCACGTCGGCGTCGATGTCGAAGCCGGTCGTCTTGCGGATGCCGGCCCGCCGCGCGGCGAGGCCGACCGACGCGCCGAGCAGGCCGGTGCCGACGATCGCGAGCCGCTCGATGCCGGACGCGGGAGCGGCGGGCGCGGCGGCGGCGCGCGGCGGTCGCGCGGCCGCGAGCTCCTGCTTCATCAGGTCGAGCACCGCCGAGAAGATCGCGGTCACCGAGCGCTCCGAGAGCGGGCCCTGGTTCTCGGCCGCGAGCGCGCGCAGGAGCTCCGCCTCGCGCTCGGCGTCGAACCAGCGCGCCCCGACCGCGTCCTTGTGCTCGCGGACGCGCCGGACGAGGTCGAGCCGCCGGTTGAGCGCGTCGAGCAGCGCCCGGTCGATCGCGCCGATCTCGGCGCGCAGCGCGTCGAGCCGGTCGCTCACGCGGCACCCTCGCCGTCGTCCGCTCCCGGCCGGCGACGGCCTCCACGCCGACTGACGCGCTGGCACGGTGCCTGCGGCCCCGTATTTCCAGTGACCTCCGGCCCCGCACCTCAGCGGCGCCCGAGGACGCACGGTTTCCGCCGGCTCGCCGCGGCGCAGGCGGTTCCCGGGCGGCGCGAGCGGGCACACCCAGCCGGGGTCGTAGGCGCAGGACGGGTTGTAGGCGAAGTTGAAGTCCACGATCAGCCGGTCGCCGTCGGCGCCGAGGTCGGCGCCCTTGACGGTGTCGAGAACGTACCGGCCGCCGCCGTACGTCGTCGCACCACTCGTCGCGTCGCGGACGGGCAGGAACACGCCGCCGCCGTACCCCTCGAGCCAGTGCACCTCGAGCGAGTGCGTCGCGCCGGCGAGCACGAACGAGGCGAGCGCGAACGGGCGGAACAGGAGCGGCGCGTCGCCGCTCGTCTCGACCGGGCTGCGGCTCGGCCTCGAGCGGCCGAGCTCGGCGGCGACGCGGTAGGCCGGGTCGTAGGGGTAGTAGTCGAGCCCCGCGAACGAGGCCCGCCCGGCCGGCGGCAGCGGCGACTGCGGGTGCGCCCGGAAGAGCTCGTCGCGGGTCGCGCGCCAGTGCAGCCACGCCGCCTCGGGATCGGCGGCGGCCCGCACGTCGGCGTAGAGCGCGAAGACGCGGCGCTTCCAGTCGAGCAGGCTGAGCGGGTCGGGGGGCGACGGGCGCGATCAGGCGACGCTAGCAGCAGCATCCGGGCTCCCCCGCTCGCGCGCGCGAACGCCTCGGGGCAACCGACCTTTGACTGTGGGGACAACTGTGGTATCCCTCGGTCGTCACCCGGACGGGTGACGACGGGGGTAAGGAGCGACAGGGGAGAGGAGGAGTCGTGCCGAAAGTGCCGTCGATCAGCCGGATGTCCTGGACCGACTAGAACGTGTCCAGCGCGCCGGAGGCCCGCCGGGCGTTGCGAGCCGTAGACGACGCCCGGCGGCCTCGCGGCCCGGCCCGGAGCACCGCCACCTCACGATGACCCTGCTGCTCTCCCCGTTTCGCAGCCGCAACTTCCGGCTGCTGTGGCTCGCGACCACCGTCTCGCTCCTCGGCGACGGCTTCTACTACGTCGCCGTCGGCTGGCAGACGCTGGCGCTCTCGAACAGCGCGACGGCGCTCTCCCTCGTCTGGCTCGCGTTCACGCTGCCCCACATGCTCACGCTCCTGCTGGGCGGCGTCCTCTCCGACCGCCTGTCGCGACGGCAGGTGCTGATCGGTGCGAATCTCGTCTCCGGCGGGGCGCTCGCCGCGATCGGCGTCCTGTCGCTCGCCGGAACGCTTCGACTGTGGCAGCTGTTCTGCCTCGTCGCCGTGTACGGCGCGGCCGAGGCCGTGTTCGGGCCCGCTTTCGCGGCGATCGTCCCCGAGCTCGTCGACCGGGAGGTGCTCGCGCAGGCGAACTCGCTGAACCAGGTGAACCGCCCGATCGCGCTCCGGCTCGTCGGGCCGGCGCTCGGCGGCGTGCTCGTCGCCTCGCTCGGCGCCGGCGCCGCCCTCTCGCTCGACGCCGGCACGTTCGCCGTGTCCGCGCTCTGTCTCTCGGCGATGCGGCTGCCGGCGCCGGTCGCCGCAGCCGCCGAGCGCGGCGTCCGGGGTGTCCTCGGCGAGATCGCCGCCGGCTTCGGCGCCGTCCGGCGCGTCCCCTGGCTGTGGGCCGGGATGGGCGCCTACGCCGTCGCCACGTTCGTGACGTGGGGCTGCGTCCAGGCTCTCCTGCCGCTCGTCGTCAAGAACGACCTCGGCGGCGGAGCCAGGATGCTCGGGGCCGTCTTCGCCGCCGGCGGCGTCGGCGCGGTGATCGCGGCCGTGACGATCGGCCGGCGCGGCTTGACCGGTCGGCCGCTGACCTGGTTCTTCTGGGCTCTCGCCGGCGACGTGGCGGCGGTGACGCTGTTCGGCCTCGCGTCCGGGCCGGCTGTGGCGATGCTCGCGAGCTTCCTGATGAGCGGGATGGCGACCGGCTGCGCCGTGATCTGGCGGACGTTGATCCACGAGCGCGTCGCGGGGACGCTCCTGGGGCGCGTCAACAGCATCGACTGGCTCGTGTCGACGAGTCTCGTCCCGATCGCCCTCGTCGCGGTCGGGCCGCTCGCGGATCTCGTGGGCGCCCGGCGCCTGCTCGTCGTCGCCGGCGTCGCCGGCGCGCTCGGGACGCTCGCCTTCGCGCTCGCGCCGGGCGTGCTCGCCGCGGAGCGGCGCGCAGCTTCCCGGGCTCTCACCGCCGCGGAGCCCTACGAAGGTTCGGCGCCGGCCGCTTCCAGCATCGTCGGGGAGCCGGCGGATGTCCGCGCGGGCGGCTGAGCGGCGGCCGCGTCGAGCGCCGCCCGCACCTGCCGGCGCAGCTCGATGGCGCTGAACGGCTTCTGGACGAGCCGCGTGCCGGTTTGGAGCATCCCGTGGCGCTCGACGAGCTCGCCGGAGTAGCCCGACATGAACACGACCGGTAGCCCCAGCTCCGCGGCGAGCGCGTTTCCGCTCACCTTCGGCATGATCACGTCGGCGAGCAGCAGGTCGAAGCGCTCCGGCGGGCATGCTCGCGGGCTGCGACTCCGTCGGAGGCGGCGACGACGCGGTACCCGGCGTCCGAGAGCACGGCTTCCGTGTAGCGCCGGACGGCATCGTCGTCCTCGACGAGCAGGATCGACTCCGCGTCGAGGGCCACCGGCTCGCGCGCCGGTTCGCGCACCGGCTCGGGCGACGGGTGCGCCGCTTCGACGCCGGCGCCCAGCGAGGGAAGGAAGACCGTGAAGGCGGCGCCGAGGCCCGGCTCGCTGTCGACCTCGAGGAAGCCGCCGCTCTGGTTCACGATCCCGTACACGGTGGCGAGCCCGAGGCCGGTGCCCTTGCCGACCTCCTTCCGGGTGAAGAACGGCTCGAACAGGCGCGCCTTCGTCGCGGCGTCCATGCCCGCGTCCGGTGTCGCGGACGGAGAGCGTCACGAACGAGCCGCCCGGGCAGTCGCCGCCGCGCCGCCGTGGCCGACCTCGGGGGAGAGGGTCGGTTCGCGGTCTCGATCGTGAGCGTGCCCCCGTGGGGCATCTCGTCGCGCGCGTTGACCACGAGGTTCACGATCACCTGCTGGAGCTGGCCCGGGTCGGCGAGCACGCGGCCGAGCGCCGCTCTCCGTACACGGTCACGACCTCGATGTCCTCGCCGATCAGGCGCCGCAGCATCGTGTCGGCCTCGCCGACGGCGCTCGTTCAGGTCGAGCACCTGCGGCTCCATGATCTGCTTGCGCCCGAAGGCGAGCAGCTGCCGCGTCAGCTGGTGCGCCCGCTCGGCCGCCTTGACGATCTCGGCCAGGTCGCCGCGCAGCCGGTCGTCGCCGTCGCGGCGCGCTGTGCGCGAACTCGGCGTAGCCGGAGATCGCCGTCAGCAGGTTGTTGAAGTCGTGCGCGACGCCGCCGGCGAGGCGCCCGATCGCCTCCATCTTCTGGGCCTGCGCGAGCTCGTCCTCGAGGCGCTTCTGCGACGTGACGTCCTGGATCATCGAGAGGACGAAGCGCGCCCTGCCGCCCGCGTCGTGGACGAGTGCGACGTCGGTGTGGGCGAACACCTCCGCGTCGGTGCCGGCGCGGTATCGCTGCTCGCAGGCGTAGCTCTCGCGCGCCCCGCCCGCGAGCTCGTCGTGCAGCTCCCGCTCCCGCTGCGCCTCCGCGGCTGTGAGAAGTGTCCGTGGGTCGACGTCCTCGCCGCCGCCGAGCAGCTTGCGCAGGGCCCGGTTCGTCTCGACGACGTCGCCCGCGAGGTCGCGGACGATCATGCCGCTCGGCGCCGCGTCGAAGAGCGTCTGGAACCGCTCCTCGGTGTCCCGGAGCGCGGCGAGCACCCCGAAGAAGCGGTGGGAGAGGATCAGCGGGGCGACGAGCGCCGGCAGGAGCCACGGATTGCTCGTCGAGAGCGCCGCGAGCGCGACCCCGAAGACCGAGAGGGAAAGGTCGATTCCGAGGGTCTCCGTCGTGAAGAGGGCGCTGTCTCGCAGGCTGAGGCCGCGGGCAGCCCTGAGCATCAACGCGAGCAGGACGTGGTTGACGGCGACGAAGACGGCAGCCGCGGCCGCCCCGGCGGCAGCGGTACGCGCCTCACCCGTCCACGCGGCGCCCGGGTGCGCGGCGATCGCGTGTGCGGCGAGCCAGGCCCCGCACGCACCGAGCGTGAAGTTCGCGATGTTGAAGCTCTGGATCATCCACGGGTAGCGCTCCTTCGCCCACTCCGGCCCGTGCTGGATCACGACCAGCGCCACGAGGAGCGGCGGCGGCAGGAGGATGGCTCCGGCGACCACGAAGGTCGTTGCCACGTGCACGCCCTGGTACCGCCCCGTACGGACGATCAGCAGCTGCGAGACCGCCGCCGCCGCGCTGAGGGCCGCGAACTCGATCAGCGTCCGCGTGCTCGGGGTCGTGGCGGTCGCGAGCGAGAGCGCGACGACCGCGGCGCCGGCCCCGGCGACCGAGACGTAGACCGCGGAGCCGAGCGGACGGAGGCGCGTGGCCGTCTCGCTCACGGCGCCGTTCCGGAGTTCGTCCAGACGCTCGCCAGCATGTTCGTCCACGACGTGTATGTCGTCCACGACATGTTCGTCCACGACATGTTCGTCCAGGACATGTTGGCCCAGCTGCCGTCGTTCCACGCCGCCGCCGTCCAGCCCGGGTCGGCGGCCACTGCCGCCTGCCAGGCCCCCCAGTCGACGACGGAACGACCGGATCCGTCCGTGGTCAGCAGCGCGTCGATCCCCTCGTTCGGGTTCGGCGGCGAAGCGACTGCCGCGGCCGCGGCACCGTCGATCTCGCCGGCGCCGAGCGCGCCCGGTGGGGCTGCGGGCGGCGGCGTCGCCGTGAGCATGAGCGCGCCCTTCACCTGGTCGGGCGTCCAGTCGGGATGCCGCGCGAGCAGCTGCTCGGCGACGCCCGCCACGACCGGAGCGGCGAACGATGTGCCCGGAGAGCCAGAAGAAGCCGGGCGAGACGACGTGGTCGGCGAACTCGTCGGCGAAGACGCTTCGTGCCGCGAGCGGGCCGATCATCCAGCGTCCGGGCGCGCCGACCTCGGGCTTCGCGAAGCCCTCGGCCGTCGCGCCGTACGACGTCCACGGGGCGGCGCCGTCGTCGACCCGGGCGACGGTGTCGGCGATGTCGGCCGCGCCGACGGTGATGGCGAGCGGGTCGGAGGCGGGCGCGTACAGCATCCGGCCCTGGCCGGTGTTCCCCGCGGCCGCGACCACGACCACGCCGTCGAGCCAGAGCCGGTCGACCGCGGCGTCGAGCGGGTCGTCCATCGCGTAGTCGGGGAAGGTGCTCGCGAGCGAGAAGTTCGCGACGCCGATGTCGTAGGCGACGCGGTTCGCGTCGATCCAGTCGCAGGCCGCGAGGACGTCGGCGACCGTGGAGGTGCCGTCGGAGTGGACGACGCGCAGCGAGACGAGCGGCGCGGTCGGCGCGACGCCCATCGCCTGCTCCGCGGAGCCGGCGGCGATGCCGGCGACGAGCGTCCCGTGGCCGACGAGGTCGGAGAACGGGCGCTCCTCGCCCGTGAAGTCGAGGGAAGCGACGACGCGAGCCCCGAAGTCGAGCGGAACTGCGCGCCTCGATGCCCGAGTCGACGATCGCGATCGCGGGTCCCTGCCCCGGGGCGCCGCTCCAGAGCGGGGTGACGTCGGCCGCCTGCGGCCAGAGCTGTCCGGAGACGAGGCTCTGGTGGCGAACGGCTCCGTTCGGGGTGATCGAGCGGAGGGTCGGGTCGCCCGCGAGCGCGAGCAGTTGAGGCCCGGTCAGGCATGCCTCGGCAGCGGGGATCGACTGGAAGGCTTGCCGCGCGACGCCGTGGACGCTGCTGATGCTCGCGACGACGCCGTCGGTGGTGGCGCTCGGTGCTCCGAGCACGATCACGTCGAACTTCGTCTGCGGGCCGGGCGCCGAGGCCGCGGCCTGGGCGAGCGGCGGAGGGACGAATGGAGCCGCCTGCGCGAGCGCGGGGGCGAGCGCGGCCGCCGCGAGCGCCAAGGCGGTGGCAAGCGTCAGCCGAGGGGTTTGCATCGAGAGCCGCATCACGACACCGTCCCTGTGTTGTTCGCTCGGCCTCTGAAAGGGAGGGTCGCCGCAGCCGAGGGAGAGCCAGCGTATGCGCCCGTCCTCGCGAATCCAATACGGCTGCCGGGGAGCCGCCCTACCACGGACTCGGGACGAGAGCTACCCCATCCGGGGCACGGCCGTGTGCCCCGTTCAGGGGAGCGGTCGCGCTCGGCGGAGGACGCGGTCGAGCCGGCGACGAGATAGCTGACGCGGGGCGCCACGGCGGCGAGCCTAGCGCGGCGGGGTATGCGAAGGGCTTATTGCATGCAAAATCGGTCGCATCCGCGTGCGATTTGCGTCCCGGGTGCGAATCTTGCATGCAATCGCCGACGGCGCTATGCTCGCCGCCGTGCCGCGAGGAGACCCCGCCAGCTCGCAGACGACGAAGGCCACGCTCGGCGTTCGCGAGCTCGTGTTCGAGGGCGAGCTCGCTCCGGGCGAGCGCGTTCCCGAGGTCGGACTCGCCGAGCGGCTCGGCGTCTCGCGCACGCCGCTGCGGATCGCGCTCGCGACGCTCTCGCACGAGGGCCTGCTCGAGCCGCTGCCCGGCGGCGGCTTCGGCGTCCGCGCGTTCACGCACGGGGACGTGATCGACGCGATCGAGCTGCGCGGCGTCCTCGAGGGCACGGCGGCGCGCTTCGCGGCCGAGCGTCTCGCCTCGCCGGACGAGCTCGCGCCTCTCCAGCGTGCGGCCGACGAGCTCGACCCGGTCGTCGCCGAGATGGGGCCGGACGGGCTCGTCAGCTTCGTGTCGCTGAACGAGGAGTTCCACGCGAGCCTGCTCGAGCTCGCGAAGAGCCCGGTGCTCGCGCGCGCGCTCGTCAACGTCAACGCGCTGCCGTTCGCGTCGGCGAACGCGCTGCTCTCCTCGTACGCGTACCTGCCCGGGTCGCGCGAGATCCTCGTCGTCGCGCAGCACCACCACCGCGCGCTGATCGAGGCGATCCGCGACGGGCACGGCGCCCGCGCGGAGGAGATCGCACGCGAGCACGCGCGGCTCGCGCGCCTGAACCTCGACCTCGTGCTCGACGACCACGAGGCGCTCGACAAGCTTCACGGCGGCCCGCTCCTGCGGAGCGTCGCCGGCGCCTGACGCCGGCGCCGCAGCCGCGGCACCGACCACCCCTGTTTCGTTCCGGAAGGAGAACCGATGAGCCACGAGAGCCTCGCAGACAAGATCCAGGCGGCCGGGAGCGCCGTCGAGCTGGCGCGCAACTCCCAGATCGGGCCGTACGTCTATCCGGCCGTCCCCGCCGAGTTCTCGAACTGGCGCGAGGAGCAGGTCGCCTGGCGCGAGACGTCGGCGCTGTTCGACCAGACCCATCACATGACCGACCTCTACGTCGAGGGCCCGGACGTGATCCGGCTCCTGTCCGACCTCGGCGTGAACACGATGGGGAACGCGGCCGTGAACAAGGCGAAGCAGTTCGTCGCGTGCAACCACGACGGCTACGTGATCGGCGACGCGATCCTCTTCTTCCTCGAGGAGAACCGGATCTCGCCTCGTCGGGCGCCCGTCGGTGCACAACTGGGTGCAGTACCACGCGGAGACCGGCGACTACGACGTCACGCTGCGACCGCGACGAGCGGACCGCCGCGAACCCGACGGGACGCCGGAAGATCTACCGCTACCAGGTGCAGGGCCCGACGGCGCTCGAGGTGCTGGCGAAGGCGAACGGCGGCCCGCTGCCGGAGATCAAGTTCTTCAACATGGGCGAGCTGACGATCGGCGGGCACACCGTCCGGGCGCTCCACCACGGCATGTCGGGCGCTCCCGGGATGGAGCTCTTCGGCCCGTGGGAGCAGCGCGACGAGGTCAAGGCGGCACTCGTCGAGGCGGGCGCGGACTTCGGCCTCAAGCAGGTCGGCGCGCGCGTCTACGCGACGAACACGCTCGAGTCGGGCTGGATCCCGTGCCCGCTGCCGGCGGTCTTCAGCGGCGACGAGATGAAGGCGTACCGCGAGTGGCTGCCGGCCAACGGCTACGAGGCGACCGGCTCGCTCGGCGGCAGCTACTACTCCGACGAGATCTCGGACTACTACCTGACGCCCGTGGGACCTCGGCTACGGCTCGTTCGTCAACTTCGACCACGACTTCGTCGGCCGTGACGCGCTGCGGCAGCTGGCGGAGGCGCCGCCGCGGCGCAAGGTCACGCTCGCCTGGAACGGCGAGGACGTCGCGCGGGCGATCGGCACGCTGTTCGGCAAGGGCGACGCGGTCAAGTACATCGACTTCCCGCTCTCGAACTACTCGACGTGGCCGAACGACCGCGTGATGGCCGGCGACCACATGGTCGGCGTCTCCACGTTCTCCGGCTACAGCTACAACGAGCGCTCGTTCCTCTCGCTCGCGATCGTCGACACCGACGTCGAGATCGGCAACGAGGTCACGCTCGTCTGGGGCGAGGAGGACGGCGGCTCGGCGAAGCCCGTCGTGGAGCCGCACGTGCAGGCCGAGATCCGGGCGATCGTCAGCCCGTGCCCGTACTCCGAGGTCGCGCGGACGTCGTACGCCGAGGGCTGGCGCACGAAGGCCACCGCGGTCTGAGAGCAGCGGGAGCGGCGACGAACGTGTCCGTGCTGCGCGAGCAGCTCGCGCGGCCCGGCGCGTTCGTCGTCGCGGCCGAGCTCGTCACGAGCCGCGGCCTCCTGACGGCGGCGAGCGGGCGCAGCGTGCTCGAGACGTCGCGCGAGCTCGCGGCCGACCCGCGGATCGACGTCGTCTCGATCACCGACAACCCGGGCGGGCACGCGATGTTCTCGCCCGACACGCTCGGCACCGATCTCGTCGCGGGCGGCCAGGAGGTCGTGATCCACCTGGCCTGCAAGGACTGGAACCGGAACGCGCTCGAGAGCAGGGCGTGGACGCTCGGCTCCGGCGGCTTCCAGAACATCCTCGCGCTCTCCGGCGACTATCCCGTCGCCGGGCCACAAGGGGCTCGCGGCGCCGGTGTTCGACATCGACTCGGTCGGGCTCCTCGCGCTCCTCTCCGACATGAACGAGGGGCTCCCGGACGCGCGCAAGCCCGACGTGCGGCTCGACCGGACGGACTTCTTCCTCGGCTGCGTCGTCACGAACCACAAGCGGCACGAGCGCGAGGTGATGCCGCAGTACTTCAAGCTCCGCAAGAAGGTCGACGCGGGCGCGCGCTTCGTGATCAACCAGATCGGCTGGCACGTGCGCAAGGACGACGAGCTGCTGCGCTTCGTCCGGCGCGAGCAGCTGCCGGTCTCGGTGCTCGCGAACGTCTACCTGCTCTCGCGCACGGCCGCCCGCGTCTTCCACCGCGGCGCGATCCCCGGCGTCGTCGTCACCGACGAGCTGCTCGAGGTCGCGGAGCGCGAGGGGGCGAGCCCGGACAAGGGACGCGAGTTCTTCGTCGACCTCGCCGCGAAGCACGTCGCGATCGCGCGCGGGCTCGGCTTCGCCGGCGTCTACCTCGGCGGCCACACGCCCGCGGCGACGTTCGGCGAGATCCTCGAGCGCTCGCAGGCGTACGCGGGCGACGACTGGCGCGGGCTCGCGCGGGAGATCATGTTCGCGTTCCCCGACGAGTTCCATCTCTTCGAGGCCGACCCGGAGACCGGCCTCTCCTCCGACGAGGTGAGCGCCTCGTACCTCGAGTCGAAGCGGCGCCGGCGCACCGACCTGCGCGTGCCGGTGAAGTACCGCTTCAGCCGGCGCCTGCACGACGCCGTCTTCGCCGAGGAGGCGCCGCTCCGCCCGGCCGGCCGCGCGGTCTACGGCGCCGTCGACCGCGGGCCGCGGCCGGTGGCGAAGGCGCTGCACGTGCTGGAGCAGGCGGCGAAGGTGCCGCTCTTCGGGTGCCGCGACTGCGGCGACTGCTCGCTGCCCGACATCGCGTACGTCTGCCCCGAGTCGCAGTGCGCGAAGAACCAGCGCAACGGCCCGTGCGGCGGCACCCGCGAGGGGCTCTGCGAGGTCTACGACACCGAGTGCATCTGGTCGCAGGCCTACGAGCGGCTGAAGGCGTACGGGGAGGAGGAGTCGATGCTCGACGGCCCGGTCGTCGTCAAGGACAACGCCCTCGCCGGCACGAGCGCGTGGGCGAACAGCGTTCCTCGGGCGCGACCATCACGCCCGCGAGCCGGGAGCGAAGCCGGAGGGCTAGAGGCTCTCGAGCGCGCGCCGGACGAGCACCTCGGCGAGGTGCGCCCGGTACTCGCCGCTGCCGCTGACGTCCGTCGGCGGAGCGGTTCCCTCGTTCGTGCGCGCCGCGGCCTCCGCCGGCGAGGCGCCGCCGGCGAGCGCCTCCTCGACGCCGCCCGCGCGGAGCGCCGTCGCGCCCATGCTCGTCAGGCCCACCTGGACGCGGCCGTCGACCTTCGCGGCGGCGACGCCGACGGTCGCCCAGTCGGCCGCGCGCCGCACGTGCTTCAGGTACGTCCCGGAGGCGCGTCTTCGGCACGCGGATCTCGGTCAGCATCTCGTCGTGGGCGAGCGCGGTCTCGAACATGCCGGTGAAGAACGCCGCCGCCGGGATCGTCCGGTCGCCGCCCGGCCCGCGCGCCACGAGCTCCGCGTCGAGCGTGAGCAGGATCGTGCCGAGGTCGGAGGCCGGATCGCCGTGGGCGACCGAGCCGCCGATCGTGCCGCGGTGGCGCACCTGCGGGTCGCCGATCAGCGCGGCGGTCTGCGGGATCAGCGCGCAGCCCTGCGGCGAGCACCGGGTCGCGGACGAGGTCGGCGTGCCGCGTGAGCGCGCCGATCGCGATCCGGTCGCCGTCGTCGCGCACGTAGCGGAGGTCGGCGAGGCGGCCGACGTCGACGAGCAGCGACGGCCGCGTGAAGCGGAGCCGCAGCAGCGGGATCAGCGAGTGGCCGCCGGCGAGGAGCTTCGCGTCCTCGTCGCCGCCGAGCAGCTCGAGCGCCTCGTCGACCGAGCCGGCGCGGCGGTACTCGAACGCGCCGGGGATCACGCGCCGGCCCTCGCGGCGGCCTGCACCGCGGCGACGATGTTGTGGTAGCCGGTGCAGCGGCAGAGGTTGCCCTCGAGCCCGTGCCGGATCTCCTCCTCGGACGGGTTCGGGTTCTCCTTCAGGAGCGAGGCCGCGGCCATCACGAAGCCGGGCGTGCAGTAGCCGCACTGGAGCGCGTGCTGCTCGTGGAAGGCCTGCTGCAGCGGGTCCGAGCTCGTCGCCGGCGGAGAGACCCTCGATCGTCGTCACCTCGCAGCCGTCGGCCTGCACCGCGAGCACCGTGCACGACTTGACCGACTCGCCGTCGAGGTGGACGGTGCACGCGCCGCACGAGGACGTGTCGCAGCCGATGTTCGTCCCCTTCAGCCCGAGATCCTCGCGCAGGAAGTACGCGAGCAGGCGCCGCGGCTCGACGTCCGCCTCGTGCCGCTCGCCGTTGACGGTCACGGCGATCCGCGTCATGCCTTGGCCTCCTGGAGCGCCCGCCAGACGTTCTCCCCGTTCGCGGGCATGTCGACGTGGCGCACGCCGTAGGGGGCGAGCGCGTCGACGACGGCGTTCTGGACGGCGGGCGTCGCGCCCATCGTCCCCGACTCGCCGATCCCCTTCGCGCCGAGCGCGTTCGCCGGGGTCGGCGTCTCCATCTCGTGCGTCTCCCACGAGGGGAGGTCGCCGGCGGACGGGAAGGCGTAGCCGACGAACGTGTTCGTCAGCGGGTTCCCGTCCTCGTCGTAGACGAAGGCCTCGTACAGCGCCTGCGAGACGCCGGTGGCGACGCCGCCGTGCACCTGGCCCTGCGCGACGAGCGGGTTGATCAGCGTGCCCGCGTCGTCGACGCGCGACGAACCGCTGCAGCTCGACGCGGCCCGTCTCGACGTCGACCTCGACGACGGCGACGTGCGTGCCGAACGGGAAGGTCGGATACGAGCTGAAGTCCTTCGCCGCCTTCAGCTCGCCGAGCCGCCCGTCGCGCGGATGCGCGCGCGGCGAGCTCCTGCCACGAGAGCGAGCGGGCCGGCACGCCGGCGAGGTGGAAGCCGGCGACGGCCTCGTCGAGGACGACGTCGCCGGGGGCGGCCTCGAGATAGTCCGCGACGAGCTTCTTCGCCGTGCTCGACGACGTCCTCGGCCGCGAGCCCCGCGGCCGCGCCGCCGAGCTGCGTCGACTTCGAGCCGTAGGTGCCGCCGCCCGTCGCGATCCTGTCGGTGTCGCCCTTGACGACGGTCACCTTCTCGAGCGGCAGGCCGAGCCGCTGCGCCGACGATCATCGCGAACGTCGTCTCGTGGCCCTGGCCGTGCGAGAACGAGCCGGTGTAGACGATCGCGTCGCCGTCGGCGGTGATCTCGACCTCGCCGAACTCCTGCTCGTTGATCGGGTTGGAGATCTCGATGTACGAGGCGACGCCGATGCCGAGCTGCTTCGGGCCGCCGGCCTCGCGCCGCCGCGCCTGCTCGGCGCGCAGCTCGTCGTAGCCGGCCGCGCGCAGCGCCAGGTCGAGGCCCGCCTCGTAGTCGCCCGAGTCGTAGGTCGCGCCGGTCGCCGTCGAGTACGGGAACGCGTCCTTCGGGACGAAGTTGCGCCGCCGCACCTCGACCGGATCGAGCCCGGCCTCGGCGGCGAACATGTCGAGCGCCCGCTCGATCGCCTGCGTCGCCTCCGGCCGGCCGGCGCCGCGGAACGCGGTGATCGGGGTCGTGTTCGTGACCACGGAGCGGCCCTCGAACTCGATCCGCGGGATCGTGTAGACGCCGCTCGCCATCAGCCCGCGTGAAGTTCGGCAGGAACGAGCCGAGCACGGGGTACGCGCCCGCGTCCTGGTAGACGTCGAGCCGGTAGCGCCTGGAGCTTCCCGTCGCGGCGTGCCGCCGAGCGTGAACGTCAGCCACGCCGCGCGGCCGTGATGGAGCGCGACCATGCTCTCGCTCCGCGTCTCCGTCCAGCGCACGGGCCGGCCGAGGTGGCGGGTGAGCCAGACGAGGAGGATCTCCTCGGTGCTCAGCATCTTCGCGCCGAAGCCGCCGCCGACGTCGGGGGCGACGACGTGCAGGTCGGCCGGGTCGAGCCCGAGCGTGCCGGCGATGCCCATCCGGTCCTGGTGGGGCGTCTGGGTCGAGAGCCAGGCGGTGACGCGGCCGTCCGCGCCGACCTCGGCTGCGGCCGAGCGCGGCTCGAGCGGGCACGGCGCCATCCGCGGGCTGACGAGCGCCCCGGAGACGACGACGTCGCAGCCCTCGAAGAGCGCGTCGTCGTGGTCGGCCGAGCCGGAGCGGCCGCGACGTTCGTGCCGACCTCCGGGTAGAGGAGCACCTCGTCCTTCGCCGCCACGCGCGGGTCGACGACCGCCGGCAGCGGGTCGTAGTCGACGAGCACGAGCTCGGCGGCATCCGCCCCGGCGGCGCGGCCGTCGCTGACGACGATCGCGACGATCTCGCCCACGAAGCGGACGACGTCCTTGGCGACGAGCGGGCGGCTCATCCCCTGCTCGATGCCCGGCAGCGGCGGCGGGCCGAACGGGCCCGCGTCCACGTCCGCGCCGGTGAGCACCTGGACGCCGGGCAGCGCCGCGGCGGCCGAGACGTCGACGCCGTTCACCTTGGCGTGCGCGAACGGCGAGCGGACGAAGGTGACGCTGAGGGCGCCCTCGAGCGGCAGGTTCTCGACGTAGAGGCCCTCGCCGCGCAGGAAGCGCGGGTCCTCCTTGCGCAGAACCCGGTGGCCGAGGATCGACATCTGCGCGAGCCTAACCCGTACCACCTGTCCGGTACAAGGGCCGCCGGGGTTACCGGTGGCTGCCGGGCTCGCCTACGATTGCGCTGTGGCGTTCGGATCGGTCGACGAGGTCGAGGAGGCGCTCCGCGGCGAGGCGTACCTGCCGGACCGCGGGCTCGCCACGGCGATCTACCTCGCGCTCGAGATGCGGCGGCCGCTGCTGCTCGAGGGCGAGGCCGGGGTCGGCAAGACCGAGGTCGCGAAGACGCTCTCCCGGCTGCTCGGCGCCGAGCTGATCCGGCTCCAGTGCTACGAGGGGATCGACGCCTCGCAGGCGCTGTACGAGTGGGACTACCCGCGCCAGCTGCTCGCTCGCGCGCTCGGGCGAGTCGGCGATCTACGCGCCGGAGCTCCTGCTCGAGCGGCCGCTGCTGCGCGCGATCCGCGCCGGCGCGCGCGCCGTGCTCCTGATCGACGAGCTCGACCGCGCCGACGACGAGTTCGAGGCGTTCCTGCTCGAGGTGCTCTCCGACTTCACGGTCACGATCCCCGAGCTCGGGACGGTCGCCGCCGCCGAGCCGCCCGCGGTGATCGTCACCTCGAACCGGACGCGCGAGCTGCACGACGCGCTCAAGCGCCGCTGCCTCTACCACTGGATCGAGTTCCCCGACCTCGAGCGCGAGGTCGAGATCATCCGGCTGCGCGCCCCGTCCGTGCCGGAGACGCTCGCGCGCTCGGTCGCGGTCGCGATCGCGCGGCTGCGCTCGCTCGGCCTCGTCAAGCCGCCAGGCCCGGCGGAGGCGATCGACTGGGCGAACGCGCTCGCGCTGCTCGGCCTCGAGTCCGCGGAGGGGGAGGCGGCGCTCGAGACGATCGGCTGGGCGGTGAAGAACCGGGACGACCTCCGCCGCGTGGAGGCCGAGCTCGGGCCCGCATGACGCGACGACGAGACCGTTCGTCCGCTTCGCCCGGGCGCTGCGCGGGCGCGGGGTCTCGGTGGGGACGGGCGCGGTCGCCGACTTCGTCCGGGCCGCGGGGCTCGCGGGCGACGCGTACTGGGCCGGGCGGGCGACGCTCGTCCACCGGCCCGACGACGTCGCCGTCTACGACCGGCTGTTCGCGGAGTTCTTCGGCGGCGCTGCCGGCGCTGCCGCCGCGCGCCGCGCCGCCGGTCGTCCGGGCCGTCGAGCCGGCCGAGCCGGGCGAGGGCGGGCCCGACGCGGAGCTCGGCACCGCGCTCGCGAGCCCGGTCGAGCTGCTGCGCGGCAAGGCGCTCGCCGAGCTGACGCCCGCGGAGCTGCGCCGGCTCGCGGAGCTCGCCCTGACCGCGCGCCGGGCCGCGCCGCTGCGCCGGTCGCGCCGCCGCCGCCGGTCGCGCCGCGGCGAGGCCGACCTGCGCCGCACGCTGCGGCTCGCCCTCCGCACCGGCGGCGAGCCGATCGGGCGCGCGTTCCGGGCGCGCTCGCAGCAGCGCCGCCGCGTCGTGCTGCTCGTCGACGTCTCCGGCTCGATGGCGGAGCACGCCCGCAGCCTCGTCGCGTTCGGGCACGCGGCCCTGCGGGCCGACCGGCGCTGGGAGGTCTTCTGCTTCGGCACCCGGCTCACGCGGATCACCGAGGCGCTGCGGACGACCGACCCCGACGAGGCGCTCCGCCGCGCGGCCGAGGACGTCGTCGACTGGGACGGCGGCACCCGGATCGGCGAGTCGGTCAAGCGCTTCCTCGACGAGCACGGCCACGGCGGCATGGCGCGCGGCGCGGTCGTCGTCGTCTGCTCCGACGGCTTCGACGTCGGCGACCCGGCCCTGCTCGCGGAGCAGATGGAGCGGCTCGCCCGGCTCGCGTACCGCGTCGTCTGGCTCAACCCGCTCGCCGCCACCCCCGGCTACGAGCCGGCCGCCGCCGGGATGCGGGCCGCGCTGCCGTTCGTCGACGAGCTCGCGAGCGGCCACGACCTCGCGAGCCTCGAGCCGCTCGACCTGTTCTAGGCGTAGAAGCGCGGCGGCGGGCCGTCGAAGGCGCCGTCGTCGAACATCGAGGCGACGAGCGAGCGGAGGTGCCGCTCCATCGCGAACGCGGCGAGCTCGGCGTCGCCGACGCGCAGCGCCTCGTAGATCGCGCGGTGCTCCACCGCCGTCCGGCGCGTGTCGTCGGCCGACCACGTGCGCCGGAGCAGCGCCGCGAGGAGCGCGTGGTCCATCGTCTCCCACACGGGCTCGAGGAGCCGGGCGAGGTAGTCGTTGCCGGTCAGCTCGGCGACGGCGCGGTGGAAGTCGACGTCGATCGCGATCGGGACGCCGTTCGGGTCGGCGATCCGCTCGAGCGCCTCGACGGTCAGGCGGACGCGGTCGAGCTGCTCCGGGTCGGACTGGGCGCGCCGGGCGGCGAGCCGGGCGACCGCCACCTCCAGGGCGAGCCGCGCCTCGAGCACCTCGGAGGGGCTCTCGTCCGCCTCGAGCTCGACGGCGGTGGGTTGCTCGCGCTCGGTGACGAACGTGCCGCTGCCCGACCGGGTCACGACGAGCCCGCGCGACTCGAGCTGGGTGAGCGCGACGCGGACGGTCGGCCGGCTGACGCCGAACCACGTCGAGAGCTGGCGCTCCGACGGCAGGCGGTCGCCCACGTTGAAGTGCCCGCCCCGGATCAGCACCTCGAGCTCGGAGGCCACCGCCTCGTATGCACGGGGGGGAGTCCGGAGTGCGGTAACGCCTTCGGACTCTCGCGTCCGCTCCGTCACACCCATCAGAGCGGGGAGCCTAACCCAACGCCGGGTTCGATGGAACCACCGCTCTCGCCGGAGGGCGGCCGGACGTCGGGCGTCCCGTACGTGTGGAAGCTCTCGATCGTCTCCACGCCCCAGAACTGGCCGCGGGCGCGCTCGGCCGCCGTCCAGGTGATCGGCTCGAAGTCGGGGTCGAAGACGAAGTAGCCGCCGGTCGTCACCTCGATCCGGTTGCCGCCGGGCTCGAAGCCGTAGAGGAAGAAGCCCTGCGCGACGCCGTGCTTCGAGGGCGCCGCCTCGATCGGGACGTCGTTGTCGACGAACAGGTCGGCGGCCCGCAGGCACTCCTCGCGGGTGTCGACCCAGAACGCGAGGTGATGGAGCCGGCTCCGCGCGCCGTACGCGTCGGCGACGTAGATCAGCTCGTGGGCGGCGATCGAGAGGCTCAGCCAGGCCCCGGTCTCGGTGCCGTCGTCCTGCTCGATCCGCTCGTAGAGGCGGTAGCCGAGCTGCTCCTGGGCGAAGACGCGGCTCGCGCGCACCTCGGCGGCGAGCAGGTTGACGTGGTCGAGGCGCTTCACCGCGCAGCCGCGGCCGACGTAGCGCTGGGGCTGATTGCGCCACGAGGGGCGGAGGTGCTCGGGCGGGACGTAGCGCTCGGCCTCGTAGTAGAGCTCGAAGACGTGCCCATCCGGGTCGGCGAAGCGGTAGGCGGGACCGTGGCCGACGTCGCCGTCCGTCCAGCCGATGCCCAGCCCGGTGGGCTCGATGGCGGCGACGCGGCGCTCCAGCGCCTCCGGGCTCCAGGCCCGCAGCGCCATGTGCCCGAGCCCGCCCCGGGGCGCCTCGGTCAGGACGAGGCTGTAGCGGAGGTAGTCGCCCCAGCCGCGCAGGTAGACGGACTGCCCTTCCGCGCCTCGATCTCCATCCCGAGCACGTCGACGAAGAAGCGCAGGCTCTCGTCCGGCTTCGGCGTGAGCAGCTCGGCATGGCCGATCCGCGCGACGTCGTGCATCTGCTCGGTCACGTGTCCACCAGCGCCCGCAGGCCGTCGAGGTCGTAGGAGAGCGCTCCGGCCTCCAGCCGCGCGCGCTTGACGCGCTCTTTCTCGGCGCGGGCGCGGGCAGCGGCCAGCACCTCGTCGACGCGCTCGTGCGGGATCACCGCCGCGCCGTCGGCGTCGAGGACGACGACGTCTCCCTGGCGGATGGTCGCGCCGCCGACCTCGACCGGCTCGCCGATCGTTCCCGGCACCTTCTTGTCGCAGCCGGTGATGCGGACGTAGCGCGCCCAGACCGGCAGGCCGAGCTCGCGCAGCTCCTCGACGTCGCGGACGGCCGCGTCGACGAGCAGCGCCGCGACGCCGCGTCCCTTCGCCTGGGTCGCGAGCAGCTCGCCGACGAGTGCGTGCGGCATCGGCTCGGGCAGCGTCAGCACGAGCACCTCTCCCGGCTCCGCCTCGGCGATCGCGGCGTGCACCATCAGGTTGTCGCGCTCGCCGCAGCGCACGGTGCGGGCGGGGCCGGCGGCGCGCGAGCCGGGGATGACCTGGATCAGCGGGTAGTCGACGACCTCGGAGCGCGCGGCCGCCTCGTGCACGGTCGCGCTCCCCAGTTCGGCAAGCTCGTCGTAGACGCTCAGAGCGCCTCCACCACCTGCGGCGTCACGCGCTGGAACGCCTCGGCGTAGCGGATCGCGGCGTTGCCGGACGAGCGCCGGGCGTGGTTGCCGCGCTGCTCGGCGCGCTGGTCGTAGTAGGTCTGCAGGTACGCCTGCGCCTTCATCTCGGCCATCGCCGCCCGCTTCTGCTCGATCACGGGCGTGATGTCGACGAAGGTCGTCGGCGTGAAGTTGCACAGCTCCGGCTGGTGCGGCTCGAAGAGGAGCAGCTCGGGCGGGTCGACGATCTCGAACGCGCTCGCCACGCCCGCCCCCGCCGCGAGCGCCCGCGCGCGTTCCACCGCGAGGAAGGCGGCCGCGTGATCCGGGTTGAACGGGTCGCGGTCGGTGTGCGTGAGCAGGACGTCCGGCTTGAACTCGCGGATCACGTCGGCGACCCGCAGCAGCGCGTCCTTGTCGATCTCGAGCGGGTAGTCGCCGAGGTCGAGCGCGAGGAAGTCGGCGCCGAGCGCGGCCGCGGCGCGCTCTGCCTCGCCGTGGCGCACCTCCTTCACGTTTTCGATCGTCTGCCCTTCCTGCTTCCAGAGCTCGCCCGACTCGCCGCGCTCGCCGTACGAGAGGGCGACCACCCGCGCGACGCCGCCGTTCGCGGTCGTGACCGCGATCACGCCGCCCGCCCGCCAGACGAAGTCGGCGGAGTGCGCTCCGATCACGAGCATCCGGCGACTCATCCGGCCACCCGCTTGGAGTTCTCGACGATCATTCCGTGCACCTCGTCCTCGCCGAAGCCCGCGTCGAGCAGGCGGTCGGCCCAGAGCGCGAGCCCGTCCTCGACCGGCGGGTAGTCCGGGTTGCCGAAGTCGCTCGAGAAGACGTTGCGCTCGAGGCCGACCGCGCGGACGCCCTCGAAGACGTAGCTCCAGTCCGCCTTGCCGCTCAGGGGCGTGCTCAGGCAGCGGTCGAAGAGGCAGCCGCGCGCGGCGAGCGCGACCTGGTCCTCCACGGAGTAGCGCTGGCTCGTGAACTCGGGGTGGGTGACCACGACCGTCTCGACGCCCTCGGCGAACGCCGCGTCGACGACGGCGAAGGCGTCGTCGCGGCCGAGATGGCCGGTGGCGAGCACGAGCCCGTGCCGCGCGATCGTGCGGAGGACGTCGCGGACCTCGCCGAGGACGGCGCCGTCGTCGTCGGTCACGCGCACCGCCTCGACTCCGAGCCCGAGGCTGCGCAGCTCGTGCTGGAGCCTCGCCCAGATCGGCACGTTGTCGCCCGGCCTCGGCTCGGTCCGGCCGGCGGTCTCCGCCGGCGAGTCGAAGGTGGGCATCCAGACGATGCGGGCTCCCTCGCGGGCGGCGATCTCGACGGCGAGCGCGTTCATCCCGCCGATCGCCCGGTTGAGCGTCAGCGTCCCGAGCACGCGGACCCCGGCCACGACTCCGGAGACGACCTGCGCGCGCTCGGCGGTCGAGGTGTAGTGCGACTTGAGCGCGAACCCGGCGAGCCCGAGCTCGCCGAAGCGGCGCGCGAGCGCGACGTCGTCGATGCGCCGCCTCGGCACGTCCGGAGCGATGTGGACGTGCAGGTCGTACCCGCCGCGGACGAGGACCCGGGCATGCTCGGTCGGCTCCGGTCCGGCAGCCACCGGCCTACTCTAGAGGCTTGATGCGCATTGCGACCTGTCCCGCGGTTGCCGCCTCAGACGCGGCGCGAAGCCGTCCCGTCGCCCTCGACCAGGCCACCGGCCTGGCCCGCGGACGCCGAACCGCCTTCGCTTGGTCTGAGACAGCCCCACGGGGAGCCGAATCCACATCAAGCCTCTAGATCGCCGAGGTCGGCCAGGACGGCCCTGCTGGCGGCGGCGATCCGGGGCTCGATCCCGAGCGACACGAGCAGGCCGACCGCGGCGTCCATCTCCTCCACGCGCCGCGCCGCGTGCCGTCTGCTGCCCTCGAGCAGGCGTTGCAGCAGCGCCGGGCCGATCGCAGCCGCGAGCTGCGCCTCGAGCCAGTCCGCGTGGCCCGCCGCCGCCGCCGCGTCGAGGCTCTCGAGCGCGGCCGCGGCGAGACCCTTCATGAAGACGGAGCGCAGGAGCTTCAGCTCGGCGGCGTCGCCCGGTCGCTCGGAGACGACCTCGACGGGCATCCCGAACGGTCTCACGGCCGCGGCGAAGGCCTCGGCGCCCGGGCCGGACGCCAGCGCAGGGGTGGCGAGCCCGCGCGCCGGCACCGGGCCGAGCAGGGCGACGTCGGCGAAGCGCCCGCCGGCGGGCTCGACGAGTGCCGCGAGCTCCCGCTTCAGCGCCGGCGCCGCGGTGTTCAGGTCGGCGTAGACGGCGCCCGGCGCGAGTCCCGCGAGGGCCGCCGCGGCCGCACCGCGGGAGGACGCCGCGGACACGACGCTGAGCACGACCTCGCAGCCGGCGACCGCCGCCGCGGGATCGGCCGCGAGCGCGATCCCCGGCACCGGCGACGGCGCGGGGTCGTAGCCTCGCACCTCGGCGCCCGCTGCGACCAGGTCGGCCGCGAGCCTGCCGCCCGCCTCGCCGAGGCCGAGCACTGCGAAGGCCGGTGCGCTCATGCGTCTCCCAGAGCCGTGCGGACGGCCGCGGCGACCTCGGCCCGGCCGGGGAGGTAGGCGTCCTCGAGCGGCGGGCTGAACGGAACGGGAGCGAACGGAGCGCCGACGCGCTCGACCGGCGCGTCGAGCTCGTCGAAGGCACGCGCGCTGCACCTGCGCCGCGATCTCGGCGCCGAAGCCGCCGTGCGCGACCGCCTCGTGCGCGACGACGAGCCGGTGCGTCCGCCGCACCGAGCCGGCGATCGTCTCCAGGTCGAGCGGGACGAGCGTGCGCGGGTCGACGACCTCGACCTCGATCCCGTCGGCCGCGAGCTCCTCGGCCGCGGCGACCGCCTCGTGGACGAGGCGCGAGAGCGCCACGACGGTGACATCGCGGCCGGGGCGGACGACGCGCGCGCGGCCGAGCGGCACCGGCGGCGGAGCGGCCGGCACCTCCTCGCGCCGGAAGTAGAGCGTCTTGTTCTCGACCACGACGACCGGATTCGGGTCGGCGATCGCGCTCGCGAGCAGTCCCGCCGTGTCGGCTGCCGTGCTCGGCATCGCCACCTTCAGCCCCGGCACGTGCGTCAGCCACGCCTCGAGGCTCTGCGAGTGCTGCGCGCCGCCCCGCTGGCCCGCGCCGCCCTGCGTCCGCAGCACGAGCGGCACGGTCAGCTGGCCGCCCGACATGAAGTGCGCCTTCGCCGCCCCGTTGACGAGCTGGTCGAGGGCCAGCGTGACGAAGTCGACGAACATGATCTCGACCACCGGCCGCAGCCCCGACTGCGCGGCGCCGACCGCGATGCCGGCAGATCGCCGCCTCGCTGATCGGCGTGTTGCGGACGCGCTCGGCGCCGAACTCCTCCGCCAGCCCGGCGGTCGCGCCCCACGGCCCGCCCTCGGCCACGTCCTCGCCGATCACGAGCACGCGCGGGTCGGCGCGCATCGCCTCCGCCAGCGTCGACGCGATCGCGCCCAGGTAGGTCGTCTCGGTCATGCGTAGACCAGCCCCGTCGTCAGCGACGGCTCCGGGAACGGGCTCTCGCGCGCGAACCGCTCCGCCGCCTCGACCTCCTCGCGCGCCTCGGCCTCGAGCCGCGCCGGCGCGTCCGCGGCGAGCCAGCCCCCGGCGGCGCCGAGCCGCTGCAGGCGCAGGATCGGGTCGAGCTCCTGCCACTCCTCGGCCGCGAGCGCCTGCCGGTAGTGCTGCGGGTCGCCCTCGTAGTGGCCGCGCAGCCGGTGCGTCAGGCACTCGAGGAGCATCGGCCCCTCGCCGGCGCGCGCCCCCGCGAGGAAGCGGCCGAACGTCTCGCGCACCGCCAGGATGTCGTTGCCGTCCACGGTCGCGCGGTCGAGCCCGTACGGCGCGACGACGTCGCTCACCCGCTCGACGTTCGTGTGCGCCGAGCGCGGCGTGAACTCGGCGAAGCCGTTGTTCTCGCAGACGAGGATCACCGGCAGCCGCCAGAGCGTCGCGAGGTTGACCGACTCGACGAAGATCCCGCCCTGGACGGCGCCGTCGCCGAAGAAGACGACCGCGACCGCATCGCTGCCGAGCTGCCGCGCCGCGAGCGCGCTGCCGAGCGCGAGCGGCACGTTGCCGCCGACGACGCCGGTCGCGCCGAGGAAGCCGTGCTCGACGTCGACGAGGTGCATCGAGCCGCCGAGCCCGCGGCAGAGCCCGGAGTCGCGCCCCATCAGCTCGGCGAGCACCCGCTCCATCGGGGCGCCCTTCGCGAGCGCGTGCCCGTGGGCGCGGTGGTTCGAGTAGACGGCGTCGTCGGCGCGCAGCTGCCCGCAGACGCCGACCGCCACCCCCTCGGAGCCGACGCTCAGGTGGATGAGGCCGTGGACGTCGTTCGAGCGCGCGAGGGCGCCGACCCGCTCCTCGAAGACGCGGATCCGCCACATGGCGCGGAGCAGCTCGAGGCCGACGTCGCCGTCGAGCTGCTCCGCGGGGCTCACAGGCTAGGCGGCGACCGGAGCCTTGCCGAGCGCCTGCTGCACGGCGTCGACGATCTTCGCCTCGTCCGGCATGAGGTAGTCCTCCATCGGCTTGCTGTACGGGACCGTCGCGTCGAGCGCGGTCACGAGCTTGACCGGGGCCTTCAGCGAGTCGAAGCCCTCCGAGGCGACCTCCGCGGCGATCACCGCCGCGGCCGAGCCGTGGCGGGTCGACTGGTCGACGACGACGAGCCGGCCGGTCTTCGCGACCGATCCGAGGATCGTGTCCATGTCGAGCGGGGCGAGCGTGCGGGGGTCGATCACCTCGGCGCTCACGCCGGCGGCAGCGAGCTGCTCGGCTGCGGCGAGCGCCCTGTCGACGCACCAGCCGATCGCGACGACGGTGGCGTCCGAGCCCTCCCGGCGCACGGCTGCCTGGCCGAAGGGAACCGCGTACTCGCCGTCCGGCACGTCGCCGTGCTCGAGCGTCAGCAGGTAGTGGTGGAAGTACGCGACCGGGTTGTCGTCGCGGATCGCCGTCGTCATCAGGCCCTTCGCGTCCGCAGCCGTGGACGGCACCGCGACCTTGAGGCCGGGCACGCCCATGAACATCCCGTAGATCGTGCCGGTGTGCTGCCCGGCCCAGCCGGCGGTGAAGCCGTAGCCGGCCTTGAGCACGAGCGGCACCTTCACCTGGCCGGCGCTCATGTAGTGGAAGCGGTTCGCCTCGTTCACGACCTGGTCCATCGCGACGAGCATGAACTCGGCCATGTACAGCTCGACCACCGGCCGATAGCCCGCGATCGCGGTGCCGACGGCCATGCCGATCTCCGCCGTCTCGGAAATGGGCGTCACTCGGACCCTGTCACCGCCGAACTGCTTCAGGAACGGGTCGTTCTCGTGCGTGGCGATGTTCTGGCCGAAGTAGAGGACGGACGGGTCGCGCTCCATCTCCTCGCGGATGGCCTCTTCGATGGCGGCGATGTAGGGAAGCTCGTGTGCCATGGCTCGGCCCTCCTCAGGCGTAGACGTACTTGACGGCGTCCTCCGCCGCGGGGAAGGGGCTCGCGAGCCCGAAGTCGACGGCCGCCTGCATCTCGTCTCGCACCTGCTCGGCGATCGCGTCGGCCTGGTCGGCCGTGAGCGTCCCGTCGGTGACGAGCCTGGCGCGGAAGCGCGGTACCGGGTCGCCCCGCAGCGCCGCCTCGTACTCCTCGGTGTTGCCGAACACGGTGATCGCCTCGTGCTCCGGGTAGTGGAGCGGCACGCCGGGAGGGGCGATGAGGTTGCCGTGGGCGCTCAGGCGGTAGACGAGCGACTCGACGAGCGTCGGGCCCTCGCCGGAGCGCGCCCGGTCGACCGCCGCGCCGACGGTCTCGTACACGGCGAGCGGGTCGCCGCCGTCGACGGTGACGCCGGGCATCGAATAGCCCTTCGCCTTCACCGCGAGCGGCTCGCCGGCCGCCGCGTTCGCGTCCTCCTGCTCGGAGCGCGTGACGACGTTGTAGCTGTTGTTCTCCATCACGTAGACGATCGGCAGCTTCCAGAGCGAGGCGATGTTGAGCGACTCGTGGAAGGCGCCCTGCTTCGAGGCGCCGTCGCCGAAGAAGCAGAGGACGACCTGCCCCTCGCCGCGGATCTGCGCTGCGTACGCGGCTCCGGTCGCCTGCGGGATGCCCTGCGCGACGATGCCGGAGGTGCCGAGGAAGCCGCGGGCGGTGTCGACCAGGTGCATCGAGCCGCCGTAGCCGCCGCAGAGCCCGTCCCTGCGGCCGTAGATCTCGGCCATCATCGCCTTCGTCGAGGTGCCGAGCGCGATCGGGTAGCCGTGGCAGCGGTACGTCGCGAGCAGCTGGTCGTCCGGACGCAGCGCCGCGAGCGAGCCGACGATCGAGGCCTCCGCGCCGTCGGCGAGGTGCGTGTGCCCGCGGATCACGCCCTCGTGCTCGGTGAACGTCCGCTTCACGCGCTCCTCGAACTCGCGGATGCGCAGCATCTGCGTGTACATCCAGGTCAGGCGCTCCGGGTCAGGGCTGGGCACCTAGGCTCCTTTCCTCGGCAGCGAGCGCTGCCGTCGACGTCTCGTAGGCCCGCTCGAAGATCCGCTCGATCGGCTGGTTTCGCAGCTCCTCCGACAGCACCTCGATCCCCCAGGGGCCGTCGTAGCCGACCTCTCGGCAGACGGCGACGTAGTCGCGGATCGGGAACTCGCCCTCGCCGGGGAGGCGGCGGTGGTTGACCGTCTCGTCGACGAGGTCGGGCCGGCTCTCGTAGAGGCCGTCGCTGAGCTCGACCCAGCCGAGGTGCCGCGCCGGGATCCGTCGCAGGTCGGCCGGCGCGATGCCGAGCTTGGACATGTGCCACGTGTCGATCGCGAGCCCGCCGTTCGGCGCGTCCGCGCCCTCGACGACCGCGAGGGCCGAGTCGAGATCGTGGACGTTCGTGTCGAAGGGCATGAACTCGTAGACGACCTTCGCGTCGTGGTGCTCCGCCGCGTCGGCGCACAGCTCGGCGTAGCGCTCGGTCAGCCGACCGAGGTCGGTCGGCGTGCCGGGGATGTTCCCGACCTTCACGTGGTGGGCCGAGAGGGCGGCGGCGGCCTCCCAGAGGAGCGATCGGATCCGGTCGGACTCTCGCCGGCGCTCGTCGCCGGGGTCGAGGAACCACTCCATCAGGAACTCGAGCTCGAGGTGACGGAGGCCGAACTCGTCGAGGAGCGCCTTCACCTCGGGCAGGGCCCGCGTCTCGAGGACGTGCTCGAGGTCGGCGTGCCAGATCCCGAGGCCGCTGAAGCCGACCCGCGCCGCCTGGGCGCAGCGGTCGCGCAGGTCGAAGAGGCTCCACTCCCTGCCCACGTGCACCTCGACAGGGCCGGAGACGGTCCAGTAGAGCCCGAGCACGTCCGCGTTGCCGGCCATCGGTCAGGAGAGAACCTATACCGCTGCATACATTCCGCGCTACCCGGATCGCCGGGAGTGTGGTTTCACGGGCCAGACCTGTTTAGGCTGCATGCAATTTCCGGACGGGAGGGTGACCGATGGCGGCTGACTACGTGATCGTCGGGGCAGGATCGGCAGGCTGCGTGCTCGCTGCGCGGCTCAGCGAGGAGCCGGACGCGACCGTGCTCCTGCTGGAGGCGGGCGGCCCCGACGCGGCCGCGGAGATCCACATCCCGGCGATGTTCCCCGCGATGTTCAAGTCGGGTCTCGACTGGGACCTGAGCGGGGAACCCGAGCCCGGGCTCGGCGGCCGCAGGCTCTACCTGCCCCGCGGGCGGATGATCGGCGGCTCCGGCTCGATGAACGCGATGATCTACCTCCGCGGCAACCGCCTCGACTACGACGACTGGGCCGCCTCCGGCTGCACGGGCTGGAGCTACGACGAGGTGCTGCCCTACTTCAAGCGCGCCGAGGACAACGACCGGGGCGAGAACGCGTTCCACGGCGTGGGAGGCCCGCTCGCCGTCTCCGACAGCCGCTCGATGTGCCCGCTGATCGAGGCGGAGCTCGAGGCCGCCGTCCAGGCCGGCTACGCGCACATCCCCGACCTCAACGTCGACCGGCCCGAGGGGGTCTCTCGCTTCCAGCTCACGCAGCGCAACGGGCTGCGCTGCAGCACCGCCGATGCGTATCTGCACCCGGCCGCCGGCCGTCCGAACCTCGAGGTGCGGAGCAGCGTCTTCGTCGAGCGGGTCGTCTTCGAGGGCGACCGTGCGGTCGGCGTCGAGATCGTCCACGACGGCCGGCGCGAGACGGTGCGCGCCGGGCGCGAGGTGATCCTCGCCGCCGGCTCGTACCAGTCGCCGGTGCTGCTGATGCACTCCGGGATCGGCCCCGCCGACGACCTCGGGCTCCTCGGCCTGCCCGTGACCCACGACCTGCCGGTCGGCCGCAACCTGCAGGACCACTGCATGGTGCAGCTCAACTACTTCACGGACGAGCAGGGCCTGTTCGGGATCTTCACGCCGGAGAACTTCGCCCTGCTCGAGCGCGAGGGCCGCGGCCCGCTCACCTCCAACTATCCGGAGGCCGGCGGCTTCTTCCGCACCCGGCCGGAGCTGCCGGCGCCGGACGTCGAGTTCCACTTCTCCGGGTCGATGTTCTTCGACGAGGGGCTGACCGCGCCGAGCGACCACGGCTACTGCTTCGGGCCGGTGGTGATCAAGCCGACCTCGCGCGGCTCGGTGACGCTGCGCGCGCCGATGCCCGACTCGAAGCCGAAGGTCGTCTGCAACTTCCTCACCACCGAGGAGGACAGGCGGAGCCTGGTGGAGGGCACTCGCATCGCGCTCGCGATCGCGGCGCAGCCGGCCCTGAAGGCGGTCGAGCGCGCGCCGTTCAGCGTCCCCGCGTCCGACTCGGAGGAGGACATCATGGCCTGGGCGATCCAGGCGAGCCAGACCGTCTACCACCCGACCTCGACGTGCGCGATGGGCTCGGTCGTCGACCCGGAGCTGCGGGTCTACGGGACGGAGGGGCTGCGCGTGGTCGACGCCTCCGTGATGCCGACGATCACGCGGGCGAACACGCACGCCCCGACGGTGATGATCGCCGAGAAGGCTGCGGACATGATTCTCGGCAAGACGCCGCTCGCGGCCGCGAAGGCGGCGGCGGGCTAGGCACGAGCCCTCCGCCGGCGACGGTCTTCCAGCCGGCCTGCCATCTCCTCCGCCGCGTGTCGTACGGCTGTACAGGCCGGCAGGCCCGAGCCCGGTGCACCGCAGGGAACGCTTGACCCGGCGTCGCCATTCGTTTATTCATACTGGACAGTGGGCGACCCCAACGACCCGCGTCTCACGGTCGGCCTGATCGGCCTCGGCAACATGGGCACGGCAATCGCAGAGCGCGTCCTGGATGCCGGATACGAGCTCGTGGTCTACAACCGCACGCCGGAGAAGGCAGCTGCGCTCTCGGCTCGGGGCGCGGCCGTCGCCGGGACCTCTGCGGATCTGGTCGGCCAGGTCGACGTGGTCATCACGTCGCTCGCGGACGACGAGGCGCTCGAAGCCGTCGCCGCGAGCGTCGTCTCCGCGGCGCGGCCGGGCACCGTCCTCGTGGATACGAGCACGGTCTCGCCGGCAGCCTCGGCACGCGTCGCCTCGCTGGCGGAGGATGCGTCGGTCGGCATATCTGCGCGCTCCGGTCAGCGGAAACCCGGCGGTGGTGCGCGCCGGCAACGTGAGCTTCATCGTCTCGGGTGCGCGCGGGACGTTCGAACGGGTCGAGCCGGTCATCCGGGCGATCGGCCCCACCGTCAACCACGTCGGCGACCGCGAGGAGGCTCGGGTGGTGAAGCTCGCGATCAACCTGATGGTCGCCGGGCTGGCGCAGCTGATGTCGGAGGCGCTCGTGCTCGGAGAGGCAGCCGGCGTCTCCCGTACGGCGCTCCTCGGGGTGATGGGGAGCTCGGCCGCGGGCGCGCCGTTCGTCAAGTACAAGACCGAGCCGCTCCTGCGCGACGACTTCTCCGCGACGTTCACGACGGCGCTGCTGGAGAAGGACCTCGACCTCGTCCTGGACGCGGCCGACGACGCGGGCGTCGAGTTGCCGGTGGCCGGGCACTTGAAGGGCCTCGTGCGGGGCGCGGTCGACGCGGGCTACGGGGACGACGACGTCATGGCGCTCTACCTCCATCTGCGGAGCGCGTCCGACCAGGAGGGAGAGCGGTGACCACGCGAAGCAGATCGGTTGGCTCGCCCGACGCGACACGGGCGGTGGACTGGGAGCAGCGGATCGACTTCCCGAGACTGCGCCGCGAGCGTCTCGACCGGGCGAAGGCCGCGCTCGAGCGCTCGGACCTCGGGGCGGTGCTGCTCTTCGACCCGAACAACATCCGGTACACCACGAGCACGCACATCGGCGAGTGGGCCCGGGACAAGAACGCCCGCTTCGCCCTGCTCCCGCGCGGCGGAGATCCGATCCTGTGGGACTTCGGATCGGCCGCCCGCCACCACCAGCTGTTCGCGCCCTGGCTGCCGCCGGAGAACTTCCGCGCGGGGGTCGCGCCGATGCGGGGCGCGATGCCGGTCGAGACCGGGATCCCGGACCGGCTGGGGGCGCGGATCGCGCACGAGCTGCGCGAGTTCGGCCTGCAGGACGAGCCGCTCGGTGTCGACATGGCCGACCTCGTCACCGTCGAGGCGCTCGGACGCGCCGGCGTGCACGTCACGGACGGGTCGCAGGTCATGCTCGAGGCGCGCAAGATCAAGACGGCCGACGAGATCGCGCTGCTCGACCAGTCGGCGGGGCTCGTCGACGCGGTCTACGAGGAGATCTACCGGATGCTCCAGCCCGGCGTCTACGAGCACGAGATCGTCGCCCGCGCGCATCAGCTGCTGTTCGAGATGGGCTCGGAGCAGGTCGAGGCGGTCAATGCGGTGTCCGGCGACCGCTGCAATCCGCACCCGCACGTCTTCTCCGACCGGCTCCTGCGGCCGGGCGACCAGGCCTTCTTCGACATCATCCACTCGTTCATGGGCTACCGGACGTGCTACTACCGCACGTTCAACGTCGGCGGCGTCAACCCCGCGCAGCTCGACGCCTACAAGCGGTGCCGCGAGTGGCTGGACGCGGCGATCGCGCTCGTTCGGCCCGGCACGACGACCGACAGGATCGCGGAGGTCTGGCCGACGGCGAAGGAGCTCGGCTTCCCCGACGAGGAGACGTGCTTCGGCCTCCAGTTCGGGCACGGGATCGGCGTCGGGCTGTACGAGTCGCCGATGATCTCGCGCGTGCACTCGCTCGAGCATCCGGTGGAGATCGAGGAGGGAATGGTCTTCGCGCTCGAGACGTACTGCGCCGCGACCGACGGCCGGTCGGCGGCGCGGATCGAGGAAGAGGTCGTCGTGACCGCGACCGGCTGCGACGTGATCACGCGCTTCCCCGCCGACGAGCTGCTCGTCGCCGGCAAGACCTACGTGCGGGGCGCCGATCTGCTGGGCGACGGCGCCGCCGGGCACGACGGGATGGCGGGCGCCGTGGCCGCGTCGGCCGTGGTCGGGGACGGGCCGCGCGCATGAGCGAGGGCCCGGGAGCGGGCACGAGCTCCGAGACGGGCACGCGGCATCTCGCGGACGGCATGCCCTCCTACCGGCTCGTCAGGCGCGAGGACGTGGAGCTCGCCGAGGCGCTCCCGGGCCGCTCGAGCGGTCTCCGGGCGTGTCGCCTGGTCGGCGGCTCGCTCGGCTCGACCCACATGGCGCTCACGCTCGTCTCGCTGTCGGGCGGGCACGTCGACACGCACGTGCACTCGTTCGAGACCGGCTTCTACGTGCTCGAGGGCGAGCCGGTCGTCTACCTGGACGGCCGCGCCGTGCAGCTGACTCCCGGCGCCTGCGGCGTCGTGCCGGTCGGCGTCCCGCACGCATTCCGGTCGCGGGGCCCCGCGCGGTGGATCGAGATGGCCGCGCCGCGGCCGCGCCCGGACGGGAGCGACACCTTCTTCCTCGCCCCGGCGCCGGATACGCCCCCCGGGCCGCTCGACGTCCGCGATCCGCGCAACCGCAACCTCTTCCTCCTCGGCGAGGGCCAGATGGACCTCGACGTCCTGAAGCACGGCGCCCCGGTCGGCGCGCCGACCGTCTCCTCGAGCATGGCGACGGCCGTTCTCGCCTACAGCGGGATCGCGGTGAAGATGCTGGTCGACCAGCGGCTCGACGCGCAGCTGCACACGATGTTCATGGTCGACTACCAGCCGGGCGCGGTCGCGCAGCCGCACGACCATCCCTTCGAGGAGTCGTACTACATGCTGGAGGGCGAGGTCGACGTCGTCGCGGACGGCGACCGGTACACGCTCCGGCCCGGCGACGCCTTCTGGACGGCGAGCGGGTGCGTCCACGCCTTCTACGAGACGCGTGGAGGGCGGGTGCGGTGGCTCGAGACGTCGGCGCCCGGCCCGCCGCCGCGTCACTCCTACCGCTTCGAGCGGGACTGGGACTATCTCGCCGAGCGCCTGGCAGCCGGGCCGGCCTCCGGCGGGTCGTGAGTGGGCTCGGCCGCGACGAGTCCGTCAGCCGCGGCCCGATCCGTCGGCTCGCGGGTCGGCCGCGCGCCCGATGACGACCCAGATCGCGTGCACGGGCTCGCCGCCGATGGCCCAGAGCCGGTGCGGCGAGGACGAGTCGAAGGCGATCGAGGCGCTGGGGCCGAGCTCGTACTCGTCGAAGCCGACTCGAACACCGAGCGTCCCGCTCGTCACGTACCCGTACTCGCGGCCCCCATGCGTGACGAGTGCGTCCTCCGAACAGGACTCGGCGCCGACCGGATAGACGACGTGGAGAAACTCGACGTCGGGATCGCTGTGCGGCGTGAGGCGCTCCCAGCTGACGCCGGAGGCGAGATTGATCACCCGCCGCGTCTCCGGACGCGCGACGAGCCCCTCGTCGACCGGACGCGCGCGGACGGCCCGCGACACCTGCTGGCCGGTGTCGCCGAAGACATCGCTCATCGTCATCCCGAGCTCGGTGACGAGCGCGTACAGCGTGCTCACGGACGGGTTGACGCGGTCGAGCTCGATCTGTGAGACGAGGCTCGGGGAGACGCCGACCCGGCGTGCGAGCTCGCGGAGGCTGATCCCGCGCCTCTCCCGCTCCGCGCGAAGGCGACTCCCGACCTTGGACGGCTCCAGGCTGCGATCCGGTGCGGCCATCGCTCTAGGCCGCCGGCATCCCCGGATGGTCGACACGCTGTCTCGCGGTGCGGAGACGGGCGACGAGCTCCGGTGCCTGGTAGAGGACGAGCGCGAGCAGGATGAGCACGCCGATCGTCATGTCCGCGTACTCCGCCGGCTCCTGGAAGAGCGGCAGGACGTTGTTGATCTCGGTCAGGAAGAGCGCCGCGAGCATCGTCCCGAAGAACGACCCCTTCCCGCCCGCGAGGCTTGCGCCGCCGAGGACGGCGGCCGCGATGCTGTCCAGCGCCTGGCCGCCGATGATCGGCGAGCCGACCTGCACCTCGGCGGCGAGGAAGAAGCCGGCGATCGACGCCATCACCGAGCACAGGACGAACGCGAGCAGGACGGTACGCCCGGGCGACATCCCCAGCCGGCGCGAGGACGTCGCGTCGAGGCCGACGGCGCGGAGCGCGAGACCGGTCCGCGTGCGGTAGAGCCAGACGTCGGCGAGCGCTGCGAGGACGACGACGCCGACGAATGCGAGCGGGACGAAGCCGACGCCCGACGTGAGCGTGTTCGTGACGTCGGTGTTGATCGCGCCCTGCGGGTACGAGCGGAGCAGCAGGGACGCGCCCTCGAGGACGCTGAGCGTCCCGAGCGTCGCCACGATCGAGGGCAGGCGGAGCACGCGGATCAGGAACGCGTTGAAGGCGCCGGTCGCGAGGCCGATCCCGACGAGCGCGAGCGCGCCGGGGAGCAGGACGAGGCCCGACTGGTCGGCCGTCATCGTGAACGAGGCGGCGACCACGCACATCGTCATCAGCGCCGCGACGGAGATGTCGAAGCCGCCGACGAGGAGCGCGCAGGCCTGTCCCATCGACACGAGGACGAGCGGCATCGCCTCGAGGAGCAGGGCATTGAGGTTCTGCTTGCCGAGGAACACCGAGTGGCGCGCCTCGGTGTACGCGCCGAGGACGACGATCAGCGTCGTCATCAGCCCGAGCGGCAGCCAGCCGCGCTTCACGCCTCCGCTCCTTCGGGCGCGCGTGCCGCCGCCCGGACGCCGACGCGCGAGCCGACGATCGCCTCGACGATCCGCCGCTCGCCGAGCTCGTGGCGGGGGATCTCCTCGACGATGCGCCCGCGCGACATGACGACGACGCGGTCGCAGAGGCCGGCGAGCTCGAGCGGGTCGCTCGACTTGACGACGGCGGCGAGGCCCTCGTCCGCTCTCGCGCGCAGCGCCTCGTAGATGTCGAAGCGCGCGCCGACGTCGACGCCCTGCGTCGGTTCCTCGGCCAGGATCACCCTGACGTCTCCGCGCAGGAACGGACGGATGAGCGAGACCTTCTGCTGGTTGCCGCCGGAGAGCGACTGGATCGGTTGCTCGAGAGACCCCATGCGGACGCGCAGGCGGTCGACGAGCTCTGCGATCGCGCGCCGCTCGGAGCCGCGCCGGACGACGCCGGCGCGCGCGAGCTTCCCCAGCACCTGGACGGTCGCGTTCGCGCGCACGCTCAGGACGGGGAACAGCGCCTCGCCGCGCCGGTCGCCGCTGAGCAGGACGACGCCGGCGCGGAGCGGTCCCGTCGGCGAGCCGGTGTCGTACTCGGCCCCGCCGCACGACGCGCTGCCGGCGGAGCGCTCGACGCCGGCGAGCGCACGCAGGAACTGCACCTGGCCGTTTCCCTCGGCGCCGGCGATGCCGAGGATCTCTCCTTTCCGGACGACGAGGTCGATCGGGCCGAAGCGCTCGCCGTGCAGGCCCGAGACCGAGAGCACGACCTCGGCCTGCTCGGGCAGGGCGCGCCGCTCCGGGAACGCGACCTGCAGCGGCCGTCCGATCATGAGGGCGACGAGCTCGTCCTCGGAGACCGAGGCGGCGTCGAACGTCCCCTGGCCGACACCGTCGCGCAGCACCGTCACCCGGTCGGCCACGGCGAGCACCTCCGGCAGGCGGTGGCTGACGTAGACGATGCCGATGCCCGCGCGCACCTGCTCGAGCACGAGCGCGTGGAACTGCTCGACCGCGTCCGGCCCCAGGGCCGTCGTCGGCTCGTCGAGCAGCAGCACCTTCGGCTGCGGCAGCAGCGCCTTCACGACCTCGAGGAGCTGGCGCTCCGCGAGGGACAGCGAGCCCGTGACCGCCGTGACGGCGACGTCGAGCCCGTACGCCGCCAGCGTCTCCTCGGCCCAGCTCTCCATGCGCCCGTACGCCGGGCGCGCCTCGGCCGGCACGGCGAGATAGATGTTCTCGGCCACCGACAGGCCGAGCACGTGCGAATAGTCCTGGTAGGCGATGCCCAGTCCGAGGCGCCGGGCGGCGGCCGGGGAGTGGCGCCGGAGGCGCTCCCCGCCGATGTCCACGGTCCCCTCGTCGGGGGCGACGGAGCCGCTCGCGATCCCCAGCAAGGTCGATTTCCCGGACCCGTTCTCCCCGACGAGGGCGTGGATCTCCGCCGCGCGGCAGTCGACGCTGACGTCGCTGAGCGCTTGCACGGCTCCGAACGCCTTCGACACCCGCCGAACGGAGAGCACGTCGGGGGTAACGGGCCCGGGACTCGACATTGCAGGAATCAGCTTCTCGTTCTCGATCCTCCTACGGGTACATCTGGTGGAGCAGGCTGAGCGGGATGAGCGAGGTGCCCGACGCGGTCGGCGGGTACCCCTTGAGGCACATGTCCCGCTTGGTCTGCTGCTGGAGCTGGATCGGGTAGACGATCGTGGGCGGGATCTTCGCCCCGGCCAGCTTCATCATGTCGGCGGTCAGAGCGACCCGGATCTGCGCGTTGCCCGCCGAGTAGTAGTAGATCTGGAGCTTCGGGTCCTTCAGCTTGTCGGCGAGGCAGCCCATCGCGGCCTCGTCCGTGCGGTAGGTGAAGACGCCCTGGTAGGGGATGTTCGCGGCCTGGTACGCCGCGTAGCCGCCCTGCGACATGAACAGCGCGTCCTCGTAGCTCAGGCCTGCGAGTGACGGGTTCTGGGCGAGGATCCCGGAGACGATGCCCTGGACCTTCGACGGATCCCAGTTCGTCGGGTCGTTCGCGACCACCTTGATGTTCGGGTTCAGCGCCGCCTGCTCGCACTTCTGCCAGCCGAGGGACAGCGGGTTGCCCGGGAAGCCGCCGAGGAAGGCGATGCTGCCCGACCCGACCTTCGTGTTCATCACCTGCGCGAACGCCTTCCCGAGCTTGCAGGTGTTCTCGCCGACGACCGTGGTGTAGTTCTTGCCCGGGCCGGTCACGTAGCCCCAGGCGTACGTCGAGACGGGGATCCCGGCCTTGGTCGCCTGCTGGAACACCGGGAGCATCGCGTCGCCGAAGTCCGGATAGGTGACGATCGCGTTCACGTGCTGCGCGATCACGGACTTGAAGTCGGCGATCGCCTGGTTCAGGTCGGAGTGCGCGCTCCTGTAGATGATCTTGCCGATCTGCGGATACGTGAGCGCCTGGAGGATGAACTCCATCTTCGACATCTGGCGATACGTGTTCTCGCCGAAGCCCTCGACGTACGCGACGGTGAGCTTGCCGCCGGTGCCGGTGCTGCAGCCGTTGTTCTTCCAGCACTTGAGGGCCAGCGAGTAGTTGACCGTCCTCGTCGCACGCCCGTATGCCGCCAGCGAGATGTTGCGGGCGGTCTTGTTCGCGGGAAGCAGCTTGGCGTTGAAGAGCGCGTGCGCGAGCGTGGAAGCCGGCGCGATGAAGCTCTCGCCGTAGGCTCCGCCGGCGCCCACGCGCGGCTTCGCCTTCCCCACCCACCCCGAAGGGCCGGATGCCTTGCTGCCCGCGGTGCCGCTGCCGGCCGCGACGAGCGCGGTCGTCACCGCGGCCACGACCATCAGCACCACGAGCCCATGGCGCTTCCGTCTCATCTGTGACTCCTTCCGTCGGTGAATCATTGACCCTCCTTTTCGAGGCAGGCCCGGTCGCCCGGCCTACCCGCCGGCGTTCGCCTCTCGCGGGGCCGCCGCGACCGGTCGCAGTCCTCGGCCGAGCACCGCGGCGACGCGGTCGCCCGACACGACCATCCCGGCGATGATCGCCGCGCCGAAGACGACGTACTGCATCGCCGTCGACAGTCCCATGATGATGAGCATCTGCGTCAGCAGCGTGAGCGCGACCGCCGCGACCCACGTCGACGTCGCGCTCGCAAGCCCGCCCGCGAGCGACGCGCCGGCGATCACCACGGCCGCGATCGGCGCGAGCAGGTACGCCGAGCCGAAGGCCGGGTCGATGCTGATGCTCACGCCCGCGAGCAGAACCGCGGCGACGGCGTAGAGCGCGCCCGCCGCCGTGTAGGCGAGCACGACGTGGGTCCGGACGTGCAGACCCGCCATCCAGGCGGCTCTCGGATTCGCTCCAACCGCCTGGAAGCGCCTCCCGACCGTCGTGTAGCGGAGCACGAGCGCGACCGCGAGCGTGATCGCGGCTCCCGTCCAGAAGACGGTGCTGATCCCGAGCGGCTTGTGCGTCGTCCAGGACGCGAGCCCTCCCGGGACGTTCGGCTGGTTGGTCACGACGTCCCGCGAGTACTTGCTGCTCCACGCGAGGACGATCTGCCCCACCGCCAGCGTGACGATCAGCGGGTTCAGCCGCAGCAGGCCGACGAGGACCCCGTTGGCGAGCCCGACGGCGACGCCGACGCCGAGACAGGCGAGGATCGCGGTGGGGAGGTTGTGGTTCGAGCCCGCGCCGACGCCTGCGATCAGGTTGCCGCCGAAGGAGATGACGCCGGGCGTGGACAGGTCGATGCCCGCGTGCATGACCACGAGCATCTGGCCGAGCGCCGCGATCGCGAGCACGGTTGCGAGCGGGAGGACGTACGACCACGACGTGCTCCGCAGGGCGGCCGGCGCGATGATCGCGGCGACGACGGCGAGCGCGCCCATGGCGAGCCACACCGGCAGGAAGCGGGCGGCGACGACGGCGTTCGCGGCGAGCGCTCGGGCCGAGTCGGCCACCCTCGCGTCTGTCCGAGGCGGCGTTGGGGGGGTGGCCGCGACCACGGCACATTCTCAGCAGGTGCGACGAACAGTGTCAATGATGGCTTAACGATTCCGCAGCGGGAGGCGACTGCCCATGCGGGCGAATCGGCCGCGCGGCCGCCGAACCCGTTGACGCCGGCGAGCGAGACCGTTTATGGTCGCTGTACATGCGGCGGGAGCAGAGATTGGCTGCCGAGAGATGCGTCTGCGCGCCGTTGCACGAGTCCCGGTCCCGCCAGGCAAGGCTCTGCCGTCCGTCTCTCGGGACATCGGATGGATCCACACCCGACGTCTCCGCCAACGCTGAATCTCTCCACGAGGAGGATGCAAGATGACCGACACGAGTCTCCACGCCGAGGACTTCGCTCCCGGCCGGCCGATCGTGTTCCGCGACGGGATCGTGATCACCGTAGACGCTCCCGGCGTGATCCTCGGCGGCGACGTGCTCGTCACGGGGGACAAGATCACCGCCGTGGGCAAGGCGCTGCCGGTGCCGGAGGGCACGGTCGAGATCGACGCGAGCGGCGGCATCCTCATGCCGGGCATGATCGACACCCACCGCCACATGTGGCAGACGGCCCTGCGCGGCTACGGCGGCGACTGGGCGCTCAGTCAGTACTTCGTCTTCTACTACCTGGAGCACGGACAGGTCTTCCGCCCCGAGGACATCTACGCGGGCAACCTGCTGAGCGCGCTCGAGTCGGTCGACACCGGCGTCACGACGACGCTCGACTGGTCGCACGCGCTGCGGACGCCCGACTACGCCGAGGCGGCGCTGCAGGCCTTCAGCGAGATCCCGGGCCGGTTCGTGCTCGGGTACGGCAACTACCTCGGAGGCGCCTGGGACTGGATGAACACGCCCGAGTTCGATCGCTTCGTGGCCCAGCACTTCTCGACCCCGAACGACATGCTCGGCCTCCAGATCGCCTTCGACGTCACCGGCGCCGCGGACTTCCCCGAGAAGGCGGCGTTCGAGAAGGCCCGGGACATGGGCCTGCGCGTCACGACCCACGCCGGGGTGTGGGGAGCGACGACCGACGTCGGCATCGACCAGATGTACGACGCCGGCTTCATGACGCCGGAGATCACCTACGTGCACGCCGCGACCCTCAAGCCCGAGAGCTACCAGAAGATCGCCGCGACCGGCGGCACCGTGTCGGTGGCCTGCGAGAGCGAGCAGAGCGCGGGCCAGGGGTACCCGTCGACCTGGGAGCTGCGGAAATACGGCATCCCGGCCTCGCTGTCGATGGACACCAGCGTGTGGTGGAGTGCGGACTTCTTCTCGGCCATGCGCGCCACGCTGAGCGCCGACCGCTCCCGCGACCACCTCGAGGCTCACGCCAAGAACGAGACGATCACGGCCAACCGGCTTCGCGCCGAGGACGTCGTCTGGATGGCGACGATGGGAGGCGCGAAGACGCTCGGCATGGAGGACACGATCGGCTCGATCACCCCGGGCAAGAAGGCCGACCTGTTGCTGATCAAGAACGACCAGTCGCCGGCCATGACGCCGATCCTCCACCCCTACGCCCATGTGGCGTACCAGGCGGGAACCGCCGACGTGCACACCGTGGTCGTCGACGGCCGGGTGCTCAAGTACGACGGCAAGCGCATCGACCTCGACATCGGGCCGGCGCGGGACGCCGTGGCGAAGTCGGTCGAGTACGTGCGCTCGCAGCTCGGCGAGGAGGCCTGGGAGCAGGGCATGCACCCGGTCCTCGAGCCCGAGGCCGAGATCGAGAACCCGTACAAGTACACGGAGGGGACGGCCAAGGTCAAAGCACAGTCGTCCTGAGCGTCTTCACGAGGCGCGAACGGTGTGCCTCGCGCGTGCTCGACTGGGCGTCGGGGTAGCGACCGCGAGCTCGTTGTCAGTCGGCGAGACCGCCGAGGTCGGAAAGGAGATCGAGAGGATGGCAAGTGGAAGCGTCGTCGTCGTCGGCGGCACGAAGGGGCTCGGCCGCGAGCTCGCGCAGTCCTACGCCGATCAGGGCCGCGACGTCGTGGTCACGGGCCGTGACCAGGCCGCTTCCGAGGCCTGCGCGGCGGAGATCGGCGGCTCGACGACCGGTGTCGGCTTCGACCTCGCGGAGCCGCACACGATCGCCGATCGCCTCTCGGGGATCGGCGAGGTCGAGTACCTGGTCGCTCGTCGCGATCGACCGCGACGCGAACTCGGTGCGCGAGTACGACATCGACGCCGCGGTGCGGCTCGTCACGCTCAAGCTCGTCGGCTACATCGAGGTCGTGCACGCGCTGCTGCCGCGCATGACGGACGACGCCTCCATCCTCATGTTCGGCGGCCTCGCCCGTGACCGCCCGTACCCCGGGTCGACCACCGTCACGACCGTCAACGGCGGTGTCACCAGCCTCGTGCGGACGCTGGTGATCGAGCTCGCGCCCCGGCGCGTGAACGCGCTCCACCCGGCGATCGTCGGGGACAGCCCGCAATGGCGCGACATGCCGCCGGAGCGCTTCGATGCACTCGTCTCGCGCACACCGACCGGGCGTCTGGTGACGATGGAACAGGTGGTGGACGCGTCGAGGTTCCTGCTCGAGAACGGGGCGATGAACGGGATCAACCTCGTGGTCGACGGCGGCTGGCTCTGCAGCTGACAGAGCCACGTGGCGACCGACCGACGCACTGACCCTCGGGCCCTGCAAGACCGGCTCGGGGGCGGGCTCGTCCTGCCCGGGGACGAGACGTGGGACGCCGCACGCCAGGCCTGGAACCTCGCCGTCGACCAGCGTCCGGCCGCCGTCGTCTTCCCGGAGTCGGCGGCCGACGTCGTCGCCACCGTCCTCTTCGCCGGCGAGCACGGGCTGCGGATCGCGTTCAACGCCGGCGGGCACAACGCAGGCCCGATCGACTGGAGCGAGGAGACGCTGCTCCTCAAGACCGAGCGGATGCGCGACGTCGAGGTCGACGCTGCACGGCTCCGGGTGCGCGTCGAGGCGGGCGCGCTCGCTCAGGCGGTCAGCGACGCGGCGGGCGCGCACGGGCTCTCCTACCTGGCGGGCACCTCCCCCGACGTCGGGGTCGCCGGCTACGTGCTCGGAGGCGGCCTCAGCTGGATGGCCCGGAGGTACGGCTTCGCCGCGAACAGCGTCGAGGCCGTCGAGCTCGTGACGGCCGACGGCCGGCTCGTTCGGGCCGACCGCGACCACGAGCCCGACCTCTTCTGGGCGGTGCGCGGCGGCGGCGGCAACTTCGGCGCGGTCACCGCGCTCGAGCTGGCGCTGTACCCGATCGCGGAGATCTACGCGGGAGCCTTCTTCTGGCCCATCGAACGCGCGGCGGAGATCCTGCGGGCGTGGCGGGAGTGGGTCGACGGCGTCCCGGACGAGTGCGCGTCGATCGGGAGGCTCCTCCAGCTCCCCGACGCCCCGTTCCTTCCCGACCACATTCGCGGCCGCTCCTTCGTCCTCGTCGAGCAGGCGTTCATCGGCCACGAGGACGACGGCGCGGCCCTCGTCCGGCCGCTGCGCGAGCTGGAGCCCGAGATCGACACCGTGGCGACGATGCCGACGAGCGAGCTCGCGCTCGTGAACATGGACCCCGCCTTTCCGCTCCCCTATGCCGGGGAGGGAACCCTGCTCGAGCAGCTCCCGCCGGCAGCGATCGACGCCGTCGTCGAGGCATTCGTCGGCTCGCCGCTGCTCCACGTCGAGATGCGCCACCTCGGCGGCGCTCTGCGCGTCGGCTCGCCCGAGCACGGGTGCCTCGACCGGATCGAGCAGCCGTTCGTCCTCTTCACCTTCGGCGTTCCCGGCGACTCCCGCCGCGCTCGCGGCGATCGAACGGAGCGTCGAGACGCTGCTCGCGCGGCTCGCGCCGTGGGACAGCGGCCGCCGCTACCTCAACTTCGCGGAGTCCCGGGTGGACCCGCGCTCGATCTTCCCCGAGGAGAGCTACGACCGGCTCCGGCAGCTGCGGGCGCTCCACGATCCCGGGGAGCTCTTCGCCCCCAATCATCCGATACCGCCGGCCGGACGCTGACGCGCCGGTCGCTCCTCAGGAGCTCCGCGGGACGTTCAGCTCGATCCGGAGGCCGTTCGGGTCGTCGACGTAGAGCTGGCGGAAGAGCCCGGGCACCTCGTTCGCGACGGCGGCGACGCCGGCGGTCTCGAGCCGCGCGACGAGCTCGTCGTAGCCCTCGCGCCGGAAGGCGACGTGGTCGAGCGGGCCGGCGACCGGAGCGAGGCCGAGCGTCGCGGCCCACGCCTGGTACTCGCCGCGGTCGGCGACGTGGACGCACGGGTCGCCGCCCAGCGTCAGCCAGAAGCCGGTGAACGGGAGCGGCGGGCTCTCGGCGACCTCGAAGCCGAGCGCGTCGCAGTAGAAGGCGCGCGTCGCCTCGAGGTCGTCGGTGAGCACGAAGACGTGGTGCAGCCGCTCGGCGTCCGTCACCCGACCACCTTCAGCCGGGCCAGCCCGTACGCCTCGAGCGCGGCCAGCAGCTCGCGGTGCCCGAACGCCGAGCAGGGCGAGGCGAATCCGGACGCACGAGGCGGCTGGAAGACGAGATGGTGGGCGGCGAACGCCTGGATCAGGCCGGTCTGGAGGTACGCGCCCTGACCGTGCACGACCACCTGGACCGAGTCGAGGTTGCCGCGCGCCGAGACGACGTCGATCGTCCGCTGGTGGCGGCGGTTCTCGCGCGGCGGCGTCCCCGCCTGCACCGAGTCGGCGATCCCGGCCAGGATCTTCTTCTGCTCCTCGGGCGGCAGCGGCCGGATCTTCTCCTGGTACTCGCGCTGGCCGACGACGACGTTCTCCATCAGCGAGCGGTCGAGCAGGCCGCCGAAGGCGTTGACGTTGGCGATCCGCGGGTCGTCCTTGAACCAGACCGGGTGCGGGAAGCCGCCCCACGGGAGTGCGAGCCGCGTCCGGAGCTCGCCCGGGATCAGCGCCTCGATCGTGGTCACCGGCGGCCACTCGACGTACTCGTTCTCCTGCAGGTAGATCGACTCCCACTGGAGCTGGCCGAAGATCGTCTGCGTCGATCCGTACGTCGGCATGCCCATGAACATCGAGAGCACCTCGACCGTGTCGATCCCGGGTGCGTGCTGCTGGGCGACGCGGATCGCGACCTCGGCCGTCGCGGACATGTAGGCGGTCGCCGGCGCGACGAGCAGCCCGGCCTTCGCGAAGCGCTCGTGCCAGGTCTCGCGGACGCTCCTGACCCACGGCGTCTCGCCGCCGGTGTCGATGTAGTGGCAGCCGGACGCGAGGCACGCCTCGATCACGGTGTCGCCGTAGTAGATGCAGGGGCCGACGGTGTTGCAGACGACCTTCGCGCCCTTGAACAGCTTCGTCAGGGCGTCCACCGAGTGCTCGACCTCGACGATCTCGTAGTCGGCCGTGGAGATCCCGGGCACGTGGTCGAGCACCTCCTCGAGGCGGGCGCGGTCGCGGCCGGCCGCGACGAAGGGGACGTTGTACTCGCGCAGGAACTCGACGATCAGGCGGCCGGAGAATCCGCTCGCGCCGTACACGACGACGGGCCTGTCGGTCATGGTTGCTGCTCCTTTCCGGTGGGCCGCGCGCGGGCGCGCGCGTAGACGACGAACGGCTCGATCGAGGCCGGGTCGGCGAGCGCGTCGGGGCTGACGACCTCCGCGACGGCGGTGCCGGTGAGGATCCGCTTCACCGGCAGCTCGAGCTTCTTGCCGGTGAGGGTCCGCGGGATCGCCGGCACGGCGAGGATCTCGTCGGGCCGGTGCCGCGGCGAGAGCCCGGCGCGGAGGGCGTCCGCGAGCCGGGTGCGCAGGGCGTCGTCGAGCTCCGCTCCCTCGCGGAGCACGACGAAGAGGATCAGGTCGTCGGTCTCCTCGAGGTGGACGACGAGGCTGTCGGCCACCTCCTCGAACTCCTCGACGACGCCGTAGAGCTCGCTCGTGCCGAGGCGGACGCCGCCGCGGTTCAGCGTCGCGTCCGAGCGGCCGGCGACGATCGAGCTGCCGCGCTCGGTGAAGAGGATCCAGTCCCCGTGCCGCCAGACGCCGGGGTAGTGCTCGAAGTACGCCGCCCGGTAGCGGGAGCCGTCCGGGTCGTTCCAGAAGCTCACCGGCATCGACGGCATCGGACGCCTGATCACGAGCTCGCCGAGCTGCCCGACCACCGTGCGGCCGTCGGAGTCGAGCGCTGCGGTGTCGACGCCGAGGCAGCGTCCCGCGATCTCGCCCGCATAGACCGGGAGGAGGGGGGAGCCCTGGACGATGCCGGTGCAGACGTCGGTGCCGCCGCTGCCGACGTTGAGGAAGACGTCGGCGCCGAGCTGCTCGTAGATCCACTCGTAGCCCTCGACCGGCAGGGGCGAGCCGGCGGCGCCGACCGTGCGCACGGAGGAGAGGTCGAGCTCGCGGCCGGGCGTCAGCCCCTCCTTGCGGCAGGCCATCGTGAAGGCCGGGCTGAGGCCGAGCATCGTCGCGCCCGTCCGTTCGGCGAGCCGCCACTGGAAGGAGAGGTCGGGCGACGCGGGGTTGCCGTCGATCATCACGATCGAGGCGCGCACGAGCAGCGTCGAGACGAGCGCGTTCCACATCATCCACGCGGTCGTCGTGAACCAGAGGAGGCGGTCTCCGGCCTTGAGGTCCCAGCTGAGCGAGTGGTTCTTCAGGTGCTCGAGCAGGATGCCGCCGTGGCCGTGGACGATCGCCTTCGGCAGCCCGGTCGTGCCCGAGGAGAAGAGGACGTAGAGGGGGTGCGCGAACGGCAGCGCCTCGAACTCGAGCGGCCCGTCCTCGCGCAGCAGGTCATCCCATCCGTGCGCGTCCGGGAGCGCGTCCCCGGGGCCGCCGGCGTAGGGGACGTGGACGACCGCGCGCAGGCTCGGCAGCCGCTCCCGCACCGCGGCCACCTGCTCGCGGCGGTCGACGAGCGTCTCGCCCCAGCGGTAGCCCGCGACCGCGAGCAGGACGGTCGGCTCCAGCTGCCCGAGCCGGTCGAGGACGCTGCGCGGCCCGAACTCGGGCGGGCAGGTGGCCCACACCGCTCCGAGGCTCGCGGTCGCGAGGAAGGCGACGAGCGTCTCCGGAACGTTCGGCAGGTACGCGACGACGCGGTCGCCGGGCCCGACTCCGAGCCGCTGCAGCCCGGCGCGCGCGCGGGCCACCTGGGCGCGCAGCTCGCCGAACGTCAGCTCCTGCGCGGCGCGCGACTGCGAGATCGCCACGACGGCGACCGTGTCGGCGTCCTCGGCGCGCCCGAGCATGTGCTCGGCGTAGTTGAGGCGCGCCCCCGGGAACCACTCGGCGCCCGGCATCGCGTCCGAGCCCAGGACGCGCTCGTGGGGGCGAGTGCGCCGTGATCCCGAAGAAGTCCCAGAGCGAGCCCCAGAAGCCGGCGAGGTCGTCGACCGACCAGCGCCAGAGCTCCTCGTGGCCGGCGAGGTCGAGGCCTCGCTCCGCAGCAAGCCAGCGGAGGTAGCGGCCGAGCTCGAAGCGCTCGCGCGCGTCGGCCGGCGGTGTCCAGAGGATCTGGCCCCGATCAGCCGTCATGCCGTAGGGTCGCCTCGTGCGGGTCGGCGTCTTCAGGGGTGTGCGGAGGATCGAGGTCGAGGACGCGCCCGAGCCCGTCGCGGGGCCGCGCGACGTCGTGCTCGACGTGAAGGCGTGCGGGATCTGCGGCTCCGACCTGCACACGTACCTCGAGGGCGCGCTCGTCGAGGTCGGGCAGGTCCTGGGGCACGAGTTCTCGGGCGAGGTGGTCGCCGTCGGCGAGGAGGTGGCCGGGATCGCGCTCGGCGACCGCGTCACCGGGATCCCGATCCAGCCCTGCGGCGCGTGCCGCCGCTGCCGCGAGGGGAACGGCCACCTCTGCGAGCGCATGCACGAGACGGGAATCGGCTTCGGCCTGCCGGGCGCGTTCGCCGACCGCGTGCGGATCCCGGACGCGCGGCCCGGCGTGAACGTGCATGCGCTGCCGGACGAGCTCTCGTTCGAGGACGGGGCGCTCGTCGAGCCGCTCGGGATCGCCGTGCATGCGGTGCGCCGCTCCGGCGCGCGGGCAGGGCAGGCGGCGCTCGTCTACGGGCTCGGCACGATCGGCCTCCACGTGGCGCAGGTGCTGCGCGCGTACGGCGTCGACCCGGTGCTCGGCGTCGACCTCTCCGAGCTGCGCCTGCGGCGGGCCGGCGAGCTCGGCGTCGTCCCGCTCGACGGCCGCGGCGACGTCGCGGCGGCCGCGGGACGGCCTCGGCCGGCCGCGAGCTCGACCTCGTCTTCGAGTGCAGCGGCGTCCCGGCGCTCGTCCAGGGCTCGCTCGAGCTGGCGCGCCCGCGCGGCACGGTCGTGATCGTCGCGCTCTACGACGCGCCGGCGACGTTCGAGCCGATGCTCTTCATCCACAAGGAGCTGACGATGGTCGCGAGCGTGATGGTCACGCCCGAGGACTTCGCCGAGTCGCTCGAGCTGCTGCGCACCGGCGCGGCGGTCGGCGCGCCGCTCGTCACCCACCGTGCCGCGCTCGCCGACCTGCCGGATGCGTTCGCGCTCCAGTGCGACAAGGACGCCACGATCAAGGTGATGGTCGCTCCGTAGCACCCCGTCACCAGGCCACGGAGCCCGCGTCCACCGGCAGCGCGACCGCGGTCACGAACGACGACTCGTCGGAGCAGAGCCAGGCGACTGCGGCGGCGACCTCCTCCGGCGTTCCGAACCGCTTCAGCGCCTGCGGGGCGAGGATCTGCCGGCGCCGCTCCTCGGAGATGCCCCGCGCCAGCGGCGTCTCGATCGCACCCGGGCAGACGGCGTTCACGCGGATCCCGTCCTCCGCGTACTCGACCGCCGCGTTCTTCGTCAGCCCGACGATGCCGTGCTTGGAGGCCGTGTAGGCGCCGAGCAGCTTCACCGCGTGCAGGCCCGCGTTCGAGGCCATGTTCACGATCGAGCCGCCGCCGCTCGCGAGCATCTGCCTGATCTGGTGCTTCATGCCGAGGAAGGTGCCGCGGAGGTTGACCGCGATCACCCTGTCGAAGTCCTCGGTGGCGGTGTCGGCGAGAAGGCCGTGCACCGCGATGCCGGCGTTGTTGACGGCGAAGTCGAGCGCGCCGTGGCGCTCGACGACGCGCTCCACGAGCGCGGCGCAGTCGGCCTCGACCGAGACGTCGCAGGCGACGAACTCGGCGGTTCCGCCCGCCGCCTCGATCAGCACGACCGTCTCCTCGCCGCCGGCGCGCGCCCGCTCGAGGTCGGAGACGGCGACCGCCGCGCCCTCCTGCGCGAGGCGCACGGCGCAGGCGCGGCCGATGCCGCTCGCTGCGCCGGTGACGAGCCCGGCCGAGCCGGCGAGCAGGCTCACGGCACGAGGACGGCGCGTCCGGTGATCTCGCCCTCGCGGAGCCGCTCGAGCACCTCGTTCACCTCGTCGAGCGGATGCGTCTCGGTCCGCAGCTCGACGCCGCCGCTTCCGTGCAGCTGCAGCAGCTCCCAGAGGTCGATCCAGCTGCCGACGAGATTGCCCGCCAGCGTCGCCTCGCCGACCACGAGGTCGACCGAGGGAACGGACACCAGGCCGCCGTAGCCGACCAGCGAGTAGAGGCCGCGCCGCCCGAGCATGGCGAGCGACGCAGCGTGCGTGGCGTCCGTCGCGACGAAGTCCAGCACGACGTCCGCGCCGTCGCCGCCGGTGAGCTCGCGCACCGCCGCGGCGACGTCGTCCTCTTCGCCGAGCACCTGGTCGGCGCCGAGCTCGCGCGCCAGCCGGCGGCGGCGCTCGTCGGTGTCGATCGCGATCACCGAGCCCCCGCCGAGGCGGCGCACGAGCTGGAGCGCGATGTGCCCGACGCCGCCCACCCCGAGCACGACCGTCGCCGTCCCGGGCTCGAGCCGCGGGAGGAGCCGCTTCACGGCGTGGTAGGCCGTCAGGCCGGCGTCGGCGTGCGGCGCGACGGCGGCCGGCTCGACGCCGTCCGGCAGCGGCAGCAGCGAGCGCTCGTCGACGAGCACGTACTCCGCGAAGCCGCCGTCGCAGGTCAGGCCGGTGAACGGTGCCGCTCGCAGTGCATGTCGAGCCCGCGCCGGCACGGGACGCAGAGGCCGCAGCTGTACGGCGGGTACACGAGCACCGCGTCTCCCACGGCCGCCGCCGTGACTCCGTCGCCGACGGCGTGCACCCAGCCCGCGTTCTCGTGTCCGAGCACGACGGGGAGCGTCAGGCCGGCCGGCTCCATCAGGCCCTCCTGCGCGTGGAGGTCGGTCGCGCAGACGCCGGCGCCTCCGACCCGGACGACGACGTCGCGAGGGAGGACGGGCTCGGGCTCGGGCCGCTCGACCAGCTCGAGCGGCCGGTGGTACGCGGCGAGGAGCGCAGCCTCACGCCTCTGGCCGCCCTTCGCTCCCGCGCCGCGGACGGCGCTCCACGAAGGGCTGACGGCCGCCCCAGGAACGTGAGCGAGTTCATGCGGCGGCTCGCGCGGCGCCGAGGTAGCCGGCCGCGTCGGCGTCGAGGTGCTCGGCGAGCCGCGTCGCGAGCGCCATGATCGTGAGCGAGGGGTTGACCGAGAGCGTGCGCGGGACGAGCGAGCCGTCGCCGACGTACAGGCCGCGCACCTCGTGCGACTCGCCGTTGCGGTCGACGGCGGAGCGGGCCGGGTCGTCGCCCATCCGGCAGCTGCCCTGGACGTGCGTCGACGCGATCCCCGTCCAGGCGACCTGCTTCGCGCCCGCGCGCTCCAGCACGGTGCGGCTGAAGTCGAGCGCCGCGTCGAGCCGCTCGTGCTCGACCGGCTGGAAGTCGACTTGGAAGCCCTCGTTGCCCTCCTCGTCGAGGACGACCGACGCGTTGTTCTCGTCGCTGACCATCGCGAGCACGCCGTTCCAGTAGCGGAAGCCGCGCATCGGCGTCGACGAGGCGCTGCCCCCAGAACGGGCCGCTCTCGTCGCGCAGGGTGGTCGCGAACGCGATCGGATCCTGGATCGTGGTCGCCTCGATCACGAAGCCGCCGTCCTCGTCGTGCTGGTGCGCCATCGAGTGGGCCGTGATCGGGTAGACCATGTGCGCGTCCTGCGGCTCGTCGAAGAGGCCGTAGACGAGACGCACCGGATGGAGGCCGAGGTGGCGTCCGATGGCCGGGTTGCGCAGTCCGGAGCGCAGGAGCAGCTGCGGCGTGTTCAGCGCGCCGCCGGCCACGACCACGACGCCCGCGCGCACGACGCGGCGCTCGCCCGCCTCGTCGACGTACTCGACGCCGGCTGCCCGGCCGTCCTCGACCAGCACGCGCTCGACCGCCGCGTTCGCCCGCAGCTCGAGCACGCCTCGCGCGAGCGCGTCGGCGATGTACGTGTTCATCGTCGACTTGCCGGCGTTCGTCGGGCAGCCCTGGAGGCAGGAGCCGCACTTCTGGCAGTTCGGATCCGTGTACGCGGTCACCGCCTCGAGCGGGGCGCCGAGCTCGCGGAACGCGGCCTCGACGGTGCGCACGCTCTTCGGCCAATCGGTGCGCTCGCGAACGCCGAGCACCTGCTCGACGCGGGCGTAGTGCGGGGCCAGGTCGGCCGCAGCGAACGGCTCGCCGCGCTCGTTCGTGAGCCCGGTCGCCGCGTGCCACTTGGCGAGGTCGTGCCCGTCCGCGCGCAGCGCGACCTTGGTGTTGATCGTGGTCGTGCCTCCGACGCAGCGGCCGCCGAGGAGCGCGACGACGTCGCCGTCCGGCAGCGGGGCGAAGCGCAGCGGCCACCAGATGTCGTGGTTCGCCTTCGCCTCCCAGCGCGTGAAGTCGGCGGCCGTGCGGTGCGGGCCGCACTCCAGGAGCAGCACGTCGCGTCCGCGCCAGCCGAGCTCGGCGGCGACGACGCCTCCGCCGGCGCCCGACCCGACCACCACGACGTCGAACTCGCTCTTCATGCGATCCCGAGGAACGACCAGTCCTTGCGGACACGGGTGGCCAGCGGCGAGTTGAAGTCGATCTCGGCGAAGGCTCCGCGCGCGTCCCGGCCGGGAGCGACGAAGTCGCTGTAGTACGCCTCGATCGCGAGCGCCCGGACGAGCGCGAACTCGGGCGTCCGCTCGTGCTCGGCCAGCGCTTCGGCGCCCGCAGCGGCCGCCGCGGCGAGCGTGTCGAGCGCGCCGAGCGCGAACTCCCGCGACTCCGGCGGCATCGCGCCCAGCGCAGCGTCGACGTAGACGACGGGCCCGGCGCTGCCCGAGCCGGGGACGATCAGCTCGCAGAGAGCCTCGACGACGCGGGCGCGCTCGTCGTCGAGGGTCTTCACTCGCTCTCCTCGACGAGCGCCTCGGCCCGCTCGTCGTGCTCGCGGAGCAGGTACGCGGAGTGGAGCCGCTCCGGGTGCTCGCGCAGCTCCTGGGCGGTCCCGTGGTCGCGGATCCGCCCGCCCTCGAGGACGTATGCCGTCTCGGCGACCGCGAGCGCGACGTGGGCGAACTGCTCGATCAGGAGGATGCCCGTGCCCGCCTCCGCGACCCGCTGCAGGGTCGGCATCAGGCGCTTGACGATCACCGGCGCGAGCCCGAGCGAGAGCTCGTCGACGAGGATGAAGCGCGGCTGCGAGACGAGCGCCTGGGCGAGCACGACCATCTGCTGCTCGCCGCCGGAGAGGGCGCGCGCCGGCGCCTTCCAGCGCCGCTCGAGCGACGGGAAGAGCTCGAGCGCGTACTCGATGCCCTCGCGCGCCTGCGTGCGCCCGAGCGCGTAGGTGGCGACGCGCAGGTTGTCCTCGACCGTGAGCTCGCCGAGGAGGCGGCGCCCCTCCGGGACGATCGCGACGCCGGCGTTGCGGACGGCCTCGGGCCGCCGCCGCGTGAGGTCCTGGTCGCCGAGCAGCACCCGGCCGCCGCTGGGGCGGAGCACGCCGCCGACGGCGAGCACGAGCGACGACTTCCCGGCGCCGTTCGGGCCGAGCAGCGCCGTGATCGCGTGCGAGGGCACGTCGATCGAGACCTCGTGGACGACCGGGCGTCCGCGCGAGACGGAGAGCGCGTCGATCTGCAGCGAGGCCCGCTCGCTCACACGTCCTCCTCGGTGCCGAGGTAGGCCCGCATCACGTGCTCGTCGCGGAGGACGTCGGCCGTGGGGCCGAGGGCGATCAGCTTGCCGAAGTCGAGCACCGCGGTCGTCGTGCAGCAGCTCGAGACGAGGCTCATGTCGTGGTCGACGAGGATCGTCAGCGCGCCGAAGGCTTCGGGGATCTTCTGGATCACCTGGGTGAGATGCTCCGTCTCCTCGTCGGGCAGCCCGGCGGCGGGTTCGTCCAGCAGCACGAGCCGCGGCTTGCCGACGACCGCCCGCGCAACCTCGACGAGGCGCCGTTCGCGCGCGCCGAGGCCGCCGACCTTCGTCTTCGGCGACATCATGAGGCCGACGAACTCGAGCGCGGCGAGCACGTCGGAGCGACGGACGGCGCGCTTGGCTCCCGAGTGCTCGTGGATCATCGCCACGTTCTCGTAGACCGAGAGCTTCTCGATCGCCATCTCGGTCTGGAACGTCCGCCGCAGCCCCCAGCGGGCCCGCCGGTAGTCGGCCATCTTCAGGAGGTCCTCGCCGAAAGCGGTGATCGACCCCGCCGCCGGCCGGACGAAGCCGCTCATGACGTTGAAGAAGGTCGTCTTGCCCGCGCCGTTCGGGCCGATCAGGCCGCAGGTGCCGCCGGGGAAGACGACGCTCATGTCGTCGATCGGCGTGATCCCGGCGAACCGCACGGTGAGGCCCTTCACCTCGATCACCGAGGCGCCTCCGCCGCGGGAGGCGAGCGCCCGGACGCCGCGGGCGAGCAGCCGTGCCAGGTTCGCCATGTCCTTGGGGAACTGCTCGACGAGCCCGCCGGGGGCGGTCAGCAGCACCTGCAGGAGGCCGGCTCCGAAGATGATCAGCAGGAAGTTCGTGTTCACGCCCCACTGCGCCTGGAAGAGGAACGGCAGCAGCTGGTTGAAGACCCCGGCGAGGATCGCGCCCCAGAGACTGAAGATGCCGCCGATCAACGACGTCGCCGCAAGCGTGAGCGAGTCCTGGGTCTGGAAGGTGATCGCACGCGGGACGCCGACCTGGGCGGCGAGGAGACAGCCCGCGACGCCGGCCATGAACGAGGCCAGTGCGAACGCCCACATCTTGTAGAGCGTGATGTTCACGCCCGCCGCCAGCGCCGCCGGCTCGCTCTCGCGGATCGACGCCCACGCGCGCCCGGGCTTGCTCGCGACGTGGGCGAGCGCGAGCAGGAACATCAGCGCCGCGACGACGACGATGTAGCGGTAGAACGCGGTGTCGCCGACGGCCATCGACGGCCGCCGCACCGGCGGCGTGCTCGTCGTCAGGGCGCCCGTGGCCGACCGGCCGGTGAAGCCGCCGCCGCCGTTGGGGAAGTCGGTCACCGACAGCACGATGGTGGTCGCGCCCGCGAACATCAGCGTGACCAGGGCGAGGTAGAGCCCCGAGAGGCGCAGCGACGGCAGGCCGACGAGCACGCCGATCGTCGCCGTGATCGCGCCCGAGGCGAGCAGCAGGAGCGGGAACGGGAGCGACGTCCCGTACGCGAGGCGGGTGCCGGCCCAGCAGCCGACCGTGAGCAGCGCGACCTGGCCGAGCGAGATCATGCCGACGCGCCCGTAGAGGATGCCGAAGCTGAGCGCGACGATCGAGTAGATCGTGACGCTCGCGAAGGTCGTGAGCCAGTCGGACCCGACGAGCGAGGGGAGCGCGATGAGCACGAACAGGAAGAAGGCCGCGATCAGCGTGGCCCGGATCGCCAGGTCCCTCTGGATCGCGCGGGAGATCGCGCCGAGGCGGCTCGCTGCGGGCGCGGAGCTCACGGAGTCAGTTGGCCGTCCGCGAAACCGAGACGACGCGGTGACGGGAGAGGATCAGCAGGGCGACGATCGCGAGCACGAACGGCGCCGACGACCGGTACGACGAGACGTTCGAGTAGGGCGTGAGGACCGACTGCGCCAGCCCGACGGCGATGCCGCCGAAGAAGGTCGCCCAGAGCGAGCGCAGCCGGCCGATCAGCGCCGCCGCGAGCGAGGAGATGACGAGGAACGTGAGCGCGGCGTAGTCGAGCGAGGTCAGCAGGTCGGGCAGGACGAGCCCCGCGGCGCCGCAGGCGATCCCCGATCCGAACCAGGCCGCCGCCTCGACGCGCCGCACGCGGACACCCAGGGTCGCGGTGATCTCGCGGTCGTTCGCGAGCGCCCGCATGGCAGTGCCGAGCTTCGTGACCTTGAGGAAGATCGTGACCGCGGCGGTGAGCACGAGCGCGACGCCGACGGAGATGATCTGCGTCAGGTTCACGTTCGTGCCGGCGATCGTGTACAGGTGCTGTGAGCTCGGGAGCGGCAGGAAGCGCGCGAACGCGCCGCCGGCCGGCGCCCGCCAGCCCATGACGCCCAGCAGGATCAGGGCGAGGCCCAGCGTCCCCATCGTCTTCACGAGCGGGTCGCGCCGCGCGAAGGCGGGGCCGAAGACCATCCCGTAGGCGAGGTTGCAGACGCCGCCGAACAGGACGCAGATCGTGTAGGCGAGCCAGCTCGGCCAGCTCGTGTGGTTGACGAGGTAGTACGCGATCAGGGCGCCCGCGGCCCCGATGGCGCCGAACGCGAGGTTCAGCACCCCGGTCGCCCGGTACAGCACGACCAGCCCGACGCCCGAGAGCGCGTACACGCCCCCGAACGCCAGGCCGATCACGATGAAGGGCTTGAGGAACTGCCAGTCCACGCCGAACACGCTCAGCGCGAGCAGGTCAGTCATCGAGGCCTCCGGGCACCCTGATCGTCATCGCTCGATGATCTCGCTTCTACTTGCCGGTGTTGAGCTTGAACTTCTTCTCCCAGATGCGGGTCTGTGTGATCGACTGGTCGACGGCCTGGAACTTCGTGCAGCCGTTCCGCACGACGACGTTGCCGCTCTTGTAGTCGACGATGATGTTGGCGTTGTTCGGGATGTGGTACGGGAGGCCGCCCACGTAGAACGGCTGGCAGAGCATGTCCGTCTTCTGGTTTCTGAGGGCCTTGACCGCCTTGTTGTACGACTTGGCGGTGATCGCGCCCTTGACGCTCAGCAGCGCGTTCGTCGCGAACTTCGCGTCGAGGAAGCCCATCTGCGCGAACGCCTGCGGGACGACCGAGGGCGCGTACTTCTTCAGCACGCTGAACATCAGGGCCGAGTCGGGGCCGACCTTCGGGTCGACGTTCGAGAACTCGTTGTCGATCCAGAGGTGACCGTCGAATGCCGGCGAGAACTGACTCGACATCAACGTGTTCGCGATCGGGGTCGACGAGCCCCACAGCACCTTGTCCACGATGCCCTGCTGCTCGGCGGCCTTCATGAACGCCGGGGCGGTGTCCGGGGTGAAGTCGAGCAGGATGCCGCCGCCGTTGCCTGCGAACTGGTACATCTGGAGCAGCTGCGAGCTCGCGTCCGTGACCGGCAGGTGGGTCGGGTAGACCTTCACCGGGATGCCGGCGGCCTTCGCGACCAGTGCAGGCCCGCCGTCCGCGTACGCCGAGATCGTGTCCGGCGAGGCGATCGCGAGCTTCTTGGCGCCGGCCTTGATCAGCGCCTGCGCGGCACCGACGTTCGCAGTAGCGCGGGCCGGAGTTCACCTCGACGTAGGACGGTGTGCTGTAGCACTCCGCCTGCACGCCGGCGCCGATGACGACGTAGCCCTTGCTCTTGTAGTACCGCCAGTTCGTGCCGCACTCGGCGAAGCTCGTGTTGCCGACGATGCCGATCGCGTGGTCGCTCTCGATCATCTTCTTGGCGAGCGCCTTCTCCTGGTTCGGGTCGAGCGCCTCGCTGTAGAGGGTGTACTTGACCGGGCGGCCGTGGATGCCGCCGTTGTCGTTCACGCAGGCGAAGTACGCCGCGGCCGCCTTGCCGATCGTCGTGAAGTCGACGCCGGGGATCAGCATGTCGAGGCCGTCGATCTTGATCGGCGCTCCGGTCGCCTTCTTGCCGGTACCGAGACCGCAGACGCCTGCCGTCATCGCCTTCCCCTTGCCGGGCGGGCTGGCTGTGGGGGCCGCGCCTGCACCCGTCGCAACCACGGCCGTGGCAAGTGCCCCGGCAAGCGCGGTTGCGATCAATGCCCTCCGAAACGTCATCCTCCGCTCCTCCCTTTCTCTGGCTCTCAGCCGAGCCTGTGGGGTCGGGCTTCCCTCTATTTCGTTCGAACATCCGGAACTCGACTCCGGATACCCGACGAGGTGCCAATCTTTATTGCTTTCGGATCCCGATTGCAAGACCGGTGTGATCGAGCATCCGGCGGGAGGGCGCTAGGGCCGGAAGGCGCCGGTCGGCGCGATCGCGACGTCGAGCAGCAGCGGCTCGTCGCGTTCCGCCAGCGTCGGCACGACCTCGTCCAGCGCCGCCGAGGAGGTCGTCGTGGGTCGAGATCCGGCGAGCGGCGCAGCCGAAGCTGCGGGCGATGGTCGAGAGCTCGAGCTCCTCGAAGCCGGGCCACGGGCCCGCTCCGCCGGCGCGCTCGGCGAGCCGGTCCATGATCGTGTAGCCGCCGTTCGCGAGAATGACGTACAGCGCGCCCGCGCGGTAGCGGGCGGCGCTCCAGAGGGACTGGATCTGGTAGAGGGCCGAGCCGTCCCCGACGACGGCCACGACCGGACGCCGGGGCAGCGCCATGCGCAGGCCGGCCGCCGCCGGGAGCGCGAAGCCGAGTCCGCCCTGCGCGGCGCTCAGGTAGCCGAGCGGCTCCCGCGCCGGCAGGCGGTCGTGGATCTCGGGCCGGTCGACCGGGGCCTCCTCGACACGATCGCCTCGCGGGGGAGCCGCTCGGCGAGCGCCGCGAGCACGTGCGACGCCAGCAGCGGCTCGCCGGGCGCGGGCGGCTCGGGCGCGGGCGGCGGCGGGAACGGCTCGGGCGGAGGCGTGTCGCGCTGCTCGACCCGCGCGGCGAGGCCGGCGCAGACGGCCGCGGGCGGGGCGAGCACGGCGAGCTGCACGGGGCTCCGCTGGATCTCCTCCGGGTCGTCCGAGACGAGCGCGAGCCGCGTCCCCGGCTCGGTGAACGTGCCCGGTGCGTACGCCGCCTGGCGGAAGGCGGGCGCGCCGACGACGAGGACCGCGTCGTGGGGCCCGAGCTGCTCGCGCAGCCGCTCCCGGTCGGCGGAGAGGACGCCGGCGAAGAGGCGGTGGTCCTGCGGGAAGCCGGCGCGTGCGCCGAACGCCTCCTGGAAGACGGGCGCGACGAGCCGCTCGGCGAGCTCGACGAGCGCCGTCCAGGTCGCCGGGTCGTCCGCGCCCGGCGCCGACCACGAGCGCGGGCGCCGCGGCGTCCGCGAGGAACGCGGCGAGCGTCTCGACCGCCTCGCGATCGACGGCCGTCGCCCGCAGCACCGGCCCGAGCGCCGCGGCCGGCTCGCGCTCCTCGTCCGCGGCCTCGGCCCAGTCGTCCATCGGGACGATCACGAGCGCCGGGCCGCGGGAGAGCGCTGCAGCGTGGTAGGCGCGCTCGAGCGCGGCCGGGACGTCCTGCGCGCGTGCGGGCTGCTCGACGCGCACCGGGTAGGTGCCGGCGAGCCCCTCGAGGCGGCCGGCGAGGAACGGCTCGTAGGCGAGGTGACGCCGGTCCTGCTGGCCGACGACGACGACGAGCGGCGCGCGGTTGACACGGGCGGTCGCGAGCGCGCCGACCGCGTTGCCGAGCCCCGCGGTCGTGTGCAGGAGGACGAGCGCCGGCTCGCCGCGCCCGATCGCGTAGCCGCTCGCCATGCCGACCACGGTTCCCTCGTGCAGGCCGAGCACGAAGTCGAGATCGTCGGGCAGCCCCGTCAGGAACGGCACCTCGGTCGAGCCGGGGTTCGCGAAGAGCGTCGTCAGCCCGCGGCGGCGGAAGACGTCGAACGCCGCGTCGCGGACGAGGCGGACGGCTGCCGGCGCGCGCGTCGCCACTACGCGCCCCAGACCTCGTCGGCGACCTCGACGACGAGCCGGAGCTTCGCCGCCTGGTCGTCCGCCGAGAGCGCGTTGCCCTCGACGGTCGACGAGAAGCCGCACTGCGGCGAGAGGCAGAGCTGGTCGAGGTCGACGTAGCGGCCGGCCTCGTCGATCCGCCGCTTGAGCGCGTCCTTCGACTCGAGCTCCGGGTGCTTGGTCGTGACGAGGCCGAGCACGACCGTCTTCCCCGGCGGCACGAAGCGCAGCGGGGCGAAGCCGCCCGAGCGCTCGTCGTCCCACTCCATGAAGAAGCCGTCGACCTCGAGCTCGCTGAAGAGCGCTTCGGCGACGAACTCGTAGTCGCCCGAGGCCGCCCACGACGAGCGGAAGTTGCCACGGCACATGTGGGTCGTCACGGCCATCCCCTCTGGGCGGCCGGCGAGGGCCTCGTTGATGTGGCGGATGTACTCGACGTGCTGCCGGTCGGGGTCGCCCCCGATCGAGGCGACGTACTCGCGCTGATGCGGGTCGTTGAGGTAGGCGAGGCTCGTGTCGTCGAGCTGCAGGTACGTGCAGCCGAGCTCGCCGAGCCGGCGCACCTCGTCGCGGTAGGCGGCGGTGAGGTCGGCCCAGAACGAGTCGAGGTCGGGGTACACGGACTCGTCGATCGAGGCCTTTCCGCCGCGGTAGTGCACCATCGACGGCGAGGGGATGGTCAGCTTCGGAACGCTCGTGGTCGCGTCTCGGAGGAAGCTGAAGTCGTCGCCGAAGATCGTCTCCGAGACGCCGAGCCTGCCGTCGACGTGGAGCGCCGCCGGCGTCCACTCGATCTCCCCGTCGGGATTGAAGAACTTGACCGAGAGGTGGCCCGCCTCCTTCGAGATCCCGTCGAGCGCGTAGATGAAGTCCATGTGCCACGTCGTCCGGCGGAACTCGCCGTCGGTGACCGAGCGGAGGCCGACGTCCTCCTGCATGCGGACGGCCGCGCGGATCGCCTCGTCCTCGATCCCGCGCAGCTCGGCCGCGTCGATGCGGCCGCCGGCGAAGTCCTCGCGCGCCTGCAGGAGCCCCGGGGGCCGGAGGAGGCTGCCGACGTGGTCGGCGCGGAACGGCGGGGTCTCGCGCGGCGCCATCGGCTGTGTATACCACGAGTCGGACGCCCGTCCCGAGCCTGCGAACATGCGATGATCGCCGCCATGAGCGACCCGGCCGACCTCGGGGTGCAGGAGAGCGCCGACCTGCTCCGGCGGCGCGGCCTCTCGGCGCGGGAGCTCGCCGAGGCCTGCCTCGCGCGGATCCGGGAGCGGGACGGCGAGCACAGCCACCTCGGCGACCCCGGCTCGATCAACGCGTGGGTGCGCGTCTACGAGGAGGACGCGCTCGCCGCGGCCGGGCGCGCGGACGAGCGGCTCGCGCGCGGAGACGCGCCTCGCTTCTGCGGCGTCCCGATCGGGCTGAAGGACCTCTATGCCGTCGCGGGCAAGCCCGTCACCGCATCGAGCAGCGTGCTCCACGAGGTCCCGGACCGCGACGCCGACGCCTGGGCGAGGCTCGCGGCCGAGGGAATGGTCCTGCTCGGGCATCTCCACACGCACGAGTTCGCCGCCGGAGGGACGACCGACCAGGTCGGCAACCCCTGGGCGCTCGACCGTTCGGCCGGCGGTTCGAGCGGCGGCTCCGGGGCGGCGCTCGCCGCGCGGACGACGCCGGCGGCGACGGGCACCGACACGGCGGGCTCGCTGCGCATCCCGTCGTCGCTGTGCGGCACCTCGACCGTGAAGCCGACCTGGAGCCTCGTTCCGACCCGCGGGCTCGTCCCCCTCTCGCCCTCGCTCGACAACGCCGGCCCGATGGCGCGGAGCGTCGTCGACTGCGAGCCGCTGCTCGCGGCGATGGCCGGCGTCCTGCCGCCCGCGGAGCGGCGGCCGCTGCGCCGCGTCGCCCTCTCGCCGCGGATCGCCGACCTCGACCCCGACGTCGCCGACGGCCTCGAGCGGGCGCTCGCCCTCCTGCCCGTCGTCGACGTGCCGCCGCCCGAGGTCGGGCTCGATCTCGGCCACATGTTCCTCGACCTCGTGGTCACCGAGATGCTCGCCTGGCACCGCCGCTTCGACGGCAGCCGCGAGCTGTACCGGCCCTCGATCCGCGGCTTCCTCGAGTACGCCGAGGAGCGCGGCCTGACCGGCGAGGAGTTCGCCGCCGGGCTGCAGCGGCGCAGCGAGGACTCGGCCCGCTGGGCCGACTGGTTCGCCGAGCACCGGATCGACGCGCTCGTCGAGCCGACGCTCCCGATCGTGGCCCGCGAGCGCGGCACGGGCTACGACGCGCCGTTCACCGACGTCGCCGAGATCTCGCTCACGCACTACTGGAACTGGACCGGGCTGCCGGTGGTCGCGCTGCCGTCCGGGGTCGGCAGTCGCAGCGGCCTGCCGACGAGCGTCTCGCTGATCGGCCCGGCCGGCGCCGACTGGGACCTGCTCGCGGCCGGAGCGGCGCTCCAGGCCGAGCTGGGGACGGTCTCGCCGTGATCGACCCGGCCGCCGTGACCGCGATCGACGTGCACGTGCACACCGAGCTCACGCGCTCGGGCCACGACCCGATGCCGGCGGAGCTGCGCGACGCCGCGCGGCGCTCCTTCCGCAGCGACCAGGCGCTCCCGGGCGCGTGCGTCGCCTGTAAGGAGAACGCGTTCGCGCTGCTCGGGCTCTAGCGTCTAGTCCGGCCGGTAGCCGAGGTTGACGGAGATGTCGGTCGCGGCCTGCCGCAGCATCGGGCTCAGCTGCTCCGTCAGGCGCTCCATCGGGATCATCGAGCTGTGGGCGGCGAGGTTGATCGCCGCGACCGCGCCACCCTCGTGCGAGATGACCGGCGCCGCGATCGAGCGGAGGCCGTAGGCGAGCTCCTCGTTGTTCGTCGCGAAGCCGGCCTCGCGGACGCGCTTCAGCTCGGCCTCGAAGCCGCCGCGCGAGACGATCGTGTTCGGGCCCCGCTGGGTGAAGTCGATCCGCTCGATCGCCGACGCCCGCTCGGCCGGCTGCAGGAAGGCGAGCAGGACCTTGCCGAGCGAGGTGCAGTAGGCGGGCAGGCGCGAGCCGACGTGGAGGTTGAGGTCGATCTCGCGCTGGCCGGCCTGCGAGCTGCGGCAGCGCTCGACGTAGACGACGTCCGATCCGTCGAGGATCGCCATGTTCACCGTGTAGCCGGTGTCGTCGCTGAGCCGGCGCAGGTGCGGCGCCGCGACCTCGCGCAGCTCCATCGAGTTGATCGCGGAGAAGCCGAGGTCGAGGACGCGCGGCCCGAGCCGGTACTTCCGCGTCGCCGCGTCCTGCTGGAGGTAGCCGAGCGCCGCGAGGGTCGCGACGTAGCGGTGCGTCGTGCTGCGACCGAGCCCGATCTCGCGCCCGAGCTCGCTCACACCGAGCAGGGGTCGCCCCGAGCGGAAGGCGGAGAGGATCGCCAGGCCGCGTTCGAGGGACTGCGAATATGCGGAGCCGTTCGTCGTCGCTGCCATGTTCGAGTGAGTAGAACATCATCTTGACACGCGGACAAGGGTGGCCGTAGCGTCTCCGCACGTTCGCCGGAGCCGAGGTGCCTGTCGAGGAGGTCTGATGAGCGACGGATTCCCGAGCCCGTTCGAGGTCGAGACCCCGGCGGGCGCAGAGGGCTGGGAGGAGATGTACCCGTACTACCTCCTCTTCGACCCGGCGCGGCGGGAGGCCGAGGAGCAGCGCTTCTGGTTCTACAACGGCATGCACTTCCCCGAGCCGATGCCGGCCTTCGACATGATCACCGCGGAGTCGTGCTACCTCTCGATCGGCCTCTACCAGGGCCGCGTCTTCGTGATCCCGAACGTGCTCGGGATCGAGCACCGGGTCGTGAACGGCTACGTCTACATCACCTCGAACGAGGTGAGCGACCCGGCCGAGATCGAGCGGCGGCTGCAGACCTTCCTGCCGCGGATCGGCTTCTACTACGAGAACTGGGACTCGCTCGTCGCGCGCTGGCAGACCGAGGTCGACCGCCGGATCGAGGAGCTGACGGCGCTCGAGGTGCCGCGGCTGCCGGCGATCGAGGACGAGCAGGAGCTGCTCCACGACCACCGGCTCGGCTCCAACTACCGGCTGATGGCGGCGTACGACCGGGCTCTCCAGCTCTACAACGAGCTCAACCAGCTCCACTTCGAGCTGCTGCTGCTCGCCTACGGCGCCTACCTGACCTTCTTCCAGTTCTGCCGGGGGGCCTTCCCGGACATGGGCCTGCAGTCGATGGGGCAGATGATCGCGGGCTACGACACGACGATGATGCGGCCCGACGACGAGCTGAAGGCGCTCGCCGCGAGGGCGATCGAGCTCGGGGTCGACGGAGCCTTCGTCGACGGCCGCGCGCACGGCGAGGTGCTGGCGGAACTGGGGGAGAGCGAGGCCGGACGCGTCTGGATCGCCGACCTCGAGACGCGCAAGCACCCCTGGTTCTTCATGTCCACGGGCGACGGCTTCTACCACCACCACCGCGCCTGGATGGACGACCCGCGCCTGCCGTTCGCGGCCGTCACCGGCTACGTCGCCCAGCTCCGCGACGGCGCCGAGCTGGCCCGTCCGAAGGCCAAGCTGCTCGCCGAGCGGGAGCGGATCGCGGCCGAGTACCGCGCGCTCCTCCCCGGCGACGAGGAGCGCGGGCAGTTCGACGAGATGCTCGGCCTCTGCCGCCACGTCTTCCCGCACGCCGAGAGCCACAAGTTCTTCATCGAGCACTGGGGCACGTCGCTCTTCTTCAACCGCGTCCGCGAGGTCGGCGCGGTGCTGGCGGAGAACGGCTTCTTCCCCGACGCCGAGGACGTCTTCCTGCTCAACATCCACGAGGTGCACGAGGCGCTCTCCGACCTCGGCCTCGCCTGGGCCGCCGGCTCGCCCGCCCGCGGGACGCTCTACTGGCCGCCCCGCGTGGCCAGGCGCCGGGAGATCCTCGCGGCGCTCGCCGAGTGGACGCCGCCGCCCGCGCTCGGCGCCGTCCCGGAGGTGATCAACGACCCGACCGTGCAGCTGCTCTGGGGAGTCACCGCCGACCGGCTCCGGGCCTGGGCGGGCGGCGAAGAGGGCGGCGCCATCGACGGCTACGCGGCGTCGCCGGGCGTCGTCGAGGGCGTGGCCCGCGTCGTCCGCGACGTGAACGAGATCGGCAGCGTGCAGCAGGACGAGGTGCTCGTCTGCCCGGTCACGGCGCCGAGCTGGGCGCCCGTCTTCCCGAAGATCGCGGCCGCCGTCTCCGACATCGGCGGGATGATGTCCCACGCGGCGATCATCGCCCGCGAGTACGGGATGCCGGCCGTCGTCGGCACCGGGCACGCCACGAAGCTGATCAAGACCGGCGACCGCGTGCGCGTCGACGGCGACACCGGAACGGTCACGATCCTGGACTGAGGATTGCTCGTCGTCCCCTTCCGCGCGCTCGGCCTCGAGGACGTGCCCCTCGTCGGCGGCAAGTCCGCGCACCTGGGAGACCTCGCCCAGGCCGGCTTTCCCGTCCCGCCGGGGTTCGCCGTCACGACCGAGGCCTTCGACGCCGTCGTCGCCGAACGCGTCGACGAGCTCGTCGCGGGGATCGATCCGGACGACGTCGCGGAGCTCGAGGCGAGGGCCGTGCGCGTCCGCGAGGTCGTCGAGGCGCTCGCCGTCCCGGAAGAGGTCGAGTCCGGGATCCGCGACGGGTATCGGCGCCTCGCCGAGGAGCTCGGAGCCGAGACGCCCGCCGTCGCGGTGCGCTCGAGCGCCGTCGCCGAGGACGCCGCCGACGCGAGCTTCGCCGGCATGCAGAGCACGTACCTCTGGCTCCGCGGCGCCGACGAGGCGCTCGCGGGCGTCCGCCGCTGCTGGGCGAGCTACTTCAACGCCGAGGCGCTCGCCTACCGGGCTGCCCACGGCGGCGCGGCCGGGATGAGCGTCGCGGTGCAGGCGATGGTCGACGCGCGCGTCGCCGGCGTGCTGTTCACGCTCAACCCGGTCTCGGGCGATCCGTCCTCGATCGCGATCGACGCGAGCTACGGGCTCGGCGTGACCGTCGTCGGCGGCGAGGTCACGCCCGACTCGTACCTCTGGTCGAAGGTGACCCGGGAGCTCGTGCAGGCCCGGATCGGGACGAAGGAGGTCGAGTGCGTCCCGGCGCCCGGCGGCGGCACCGTCCTGCGCGAGGTGCCTCCGGAGCTGCGCGAGCGGTCCTGCCTCGAGCCGGACGAGGTCGCGCGGCTCGCCGAGCTCGGGCGCGAGGTCGAGCGCCACTACGGACGGCCCCAGGACGTCGAGTGGGCGATCGACCGCGCGGGCGGCGAGACCTACCTGCTCCAGGCCCGGCCCGAGACGGTCTGGACGCCGAGGCGCGAGGCGGCGCGGGCCGGCAGCGCGACCGAGCGGGTCGCAGCGATGTACCTGAAGGGCGGCTGGCTCGAGAAGTGAGCGAGCTCACACCCGAGGACGTGCAGGAGATCCTCCGGCTCGTCGACGAGTCGAGCCTCGACGAGCTGGAGCTCGAGACGCCCCGCTTCTCGATCCGCTTCCGCCGCCACCCGCTTCCGGACGAGCCAAGTAACACTGTGTCACTTGGCGCGGGGGAGCTCGCTTCCGCCGGGGGGCTCGTCACGGTGACGGCGCCGATGGTCGGCACCTTCTACCGGGCCGCCTCGCCCGGCGGTCCGCCGTACGTCGAGGTCGGCGACCGGGTCGAGGCGGAGAGCCAGATCTGCATCCTCGAGGTGATGAAGCTGATGAACTCGGTCGTCGCCGGCGTCCGCGGCACCGTCGCGGAGGTGTGCGTCGAGAACGGCGCACCCGTCCAGTTCGGCGACGTCCTCTTCCGCATCCGGCCGGCGTGACGCGGGTCGGGCTGATCGACACCACGGTCCGCGACGGGCACCAGAGCCTCTGGAGCGCGAACGTCCTCACGACGCCGATGCTCGCCGCGATCGCTCCCGCGACCGCGAGGGTCGGCTACCGCGCGCTCGACTTCACGAGCTCGACCCACATGGCGATGAGCGTCCGCTGGCACCGGGAGGACCCCTGGGAGCGGATCCGCGTCGTCCGCGAGCTGATGCCCGAGACGAGGCTCGGCTTCATCACGCCGGGGATGCGCTTCATGGCGTGGGAGCGCGCGCCGCTCGACGTCATGCGGCTCGCGCTCCGCTGCGTCGTCCGCAACGGAATCGACCGCGTCTGGGTCGCCGAGTCGATGAACGACGTCGAGACCGATCTCGCGATCGCGCGGATCGCGAGGGAGGAGGGCGCCGCAGAGGTGCTCGCAGGGCTCGTCTACAGCCTCAGCCCCGTCCACACCGACGCGTACTACGCCGCGCGAGCGGCCGCCCTCGCCGCGAGCCCCGACGTCGACGTGCTCGTCCTCAAGGACCCGGGAGGGCTCCTGACGCCGGAGAGGACGCGGACGCTCGTGCCCGTGCTCCGCGCCGCCGCGCCGGCGCTGCCGCTCGAGGTGCACACCCACGACACCGCGGCGACCGCGGCCCTCACATATCTCGAGGCGGCCCGGCTCGGCGCCTCGTTCGTCTGCACCGCCGTCCGCCCGCTCGCCAACGGCACCTCGCAGCCGTCCGCCGAGTCGACGATCGCGAACCTGCGCAGCGAGGGCTTCGACGTCGACGTCGACGAGGAGGCGCTCGCCGAGCAGTCGCGCTACTTCGCCGACCTCGCCGCGCGCCTCGGACTGACGATCGGCGCGCCGCTGGAGCACGACGCCTCCGTCTATCGCCATCAGCTTCCCGGCGGCATGACCGCGACGCTCCGCCGGCAGCTGGCGGAGGCCGGCATGTCCGATCGCTGGGACGAGGTCCTCGCCGAGCTGCCCCGCGTCCGCGAGGAGCTCGGCTGGCCGATCATGGTGACGCCGCTCTCGCAGTTCGTCGGCGTCCAGGCCGTCCTCAACGTGATCGGCGGCGAGCGCTGGGCGCAGAGCCCGGACGAGGTCGTGAAGTACGTGCTCGGCCAGTACGGGCCGCCGCCCGGCGAGGTCGACTCCGACGTGGCGGCGAAGGTGCTCGCCTCGCCGCGGGCGGCCGAGTTCCGGGCCGCCGAGCACCGCTTCGACCTGGCCGAGGCCCGGGCCCTCCACGGCGAGCGGATCTCCGACGAGCTGCTGCTGCTGCGACTGATGCTGCCGGCCGAGCAGGTGGACGCGATGCTCGCCGGCGGCGGACGGCCGGAACCGCCGCTCCCGCGCGGACGGCACCCGCTCGTCGAGCTGGTCGACGGGCTCGCGCGCCGCGGCCTCGCCGAGTTCGAGCTCGACGCTCCGGGCATGCGCCTGCGGGCGCGGAGGCGCACGGCGTGAAGGTGGGCGCCGGGATCGAGGCGGTCGTCTTCGACGTCGACGGGACGCTGCTGCACGCGAGCGACCCGGGCGGCGTGGCGGGTGCGCGCCCGATCCCCGGGGCGGTGGACGCGGTGGCGCGGGCGCGGGCGAGCGGGCGCCGGGTGATGTTCTTCACGAACGGTACGGGCCGCCCGCCCGCGCTCTACGCAGCCGATCTGCGCGGACTCGGCTTCGAGCTCGCCGACGACGAGTTCATGAACCCGGCCGTGGTCGCCGCGCGCTACGTCGCACGCCGCTTCCCGGGGCGGTCGGTGCTCGTGCTCGGCGGGCCTGGCGTCGTCGCGCCGCTGCGCGAGCTCGGCGTCGAGACGATCGAGGCGGTCGAGCCGGCGCGCGCAGACGTCGTCCTCGTCGGCTGGGACGACGCGCTCAGCTACGCGGCGCTGCGGGCGGCCTGCGACTCGGTGTGGGCGGGCGCGCCGCTCCTCGCGACCTCGGTCGCGCCCGTGTTCTCCGTCGCCGGCGGGCCGGCTCCGGGCTGGTCCGGCGCCGTCGTCGCCGGGATCCGGCAGGTGACGGGCGCGCGCGTGACCACTCTCGGCAAGCCGGCGCCGCTCGCCCTGCGCGAGCTCTGCCGCAGCCTGGGGGTGCCGCCGGCGAGGACGCTCGTCGTCGGCGACGACCTCGACCTCGAGCTGGAGATGGCCCGGCGCGCCGGCGCTCCGGCGGTCCTCGTCCTCACCGGCATCTCGTCGCGGGCAGACTGCGAGCGTCGGCCTCCGGCGAAGAGGCCGGGTGCCGTACTGGCCGACGTGACGGAGCTGAAGTTCGCATAATCGGGACGGTGTCTTGACGCGGGGGCGTTTTCGTGGAGAGGATCACGGGAGCGACGGAACGAGCGAGAGGAGCACGGGATGGCGACGACCGCAGCACGGGAGTACCGGCAGCTGATCGGCGGCGAGTGGGTGGACGCGGTCGACGGCGGCACCTACGAGGACGCCGACCCCTTCACCGGTGAGGTCGTCGCGACCGCCGCCGCGGGCGGTCCCGCCGACGCCGAGCGCGCCGTCGACGCGGCAGCCGCCGCGTTCGAGAGCTGGGCGCAGACGCCGCCGGCCGAGCGCCAGCGGATCTTCCTCCGCGCGGCCGACCTGCTCGAGGCCCGCACCGAGGAGGTCGTCGACCTGCTCGCACGCGAGACCGGCGCGAGCTTCGGCTTCGGGATGTTCCAGAGCATGTTCGTGCCGAGCCTGTTCCGGCAGGCGGCCGCGCTCGCGTACGCGCCGATGGGCCAGATCATCCCGTCGGACACGGGCGCGTTCGCGATGGGGATCCGCAGGCCGGTCGGCGTCGTCGGCGCGCTCGCGCCGTGGAACGCGGCGCTGATCCTCTCGGCGCGCTCGATCGCGGCCCCGCTCGCGCTGGGGAACGCGGTCGTGCTGAAGCCGTCGGAGTGGTCGCCGTTCACCGGCGGCCTGCTCTGGGGCGAGATCTTCGCCGAGGCCGGCCTCCCCGCGGGCGTCCTCAACATCGTCACGCACGCTCCCGGCGCGGCCGGGCCGATCGGGCAGACCCTGATCGAGCACCCCGCGGTGCGCCGGCTCAACTTCACCGGCTCGAGCCAGGTCGGGCGGCTGATCGCCGAGGCGGCTGGCCGGCAGCTCAAGCGCGTCGTCCTCGAGCTCGGCGGACACAACCCGCTGATCGTCCTCGACGACGCCGACCTCGAGTACGCGGTCAACGCCTCCGCCTTCGGCTCCTACCTCCACCAGGGTCAGATCTGCATGTCGACGCGCCGGATCTACGTCGAGCGCTCGATCTCGGACGAGTTCATCTCGCGGCTCGCGGAGAAGACGAAGGGCCTGAAGCTCGGCGACCCGAAGGAGCACGACACGGTCATCGGCCCGCTGATCAACGAGCAGGCGCTCGCGATGGTGCGGGGCCGGGTCGAGCAGGCGGTCGCCGACGGCGCGACGGTGCTGGCCGGCGGCGAGGCGGTCGGCCCGTGCTTCCAGGCGACGCTGCTGACCGGAGTGCCCGAGGACTCCGAGTTCGCCAAGCACGAGACCTTCGGCCCGGTCGCCGCCGTCGAGGTGGTGGACAGCGCCGACGAGGCGGTCGAGAAGGCGAACCGGACGAGCTACGGCCTCAGCGCCGGGATCATCACGAACGACCGCGAACGCGGCTTCGCCCTCGCCCAGCGGATCGACTCGGGCATCGTCCACGTCAACGACCAGACCGTCGCGGACGAGCCGCAGATGCCCTTCGGCGGGGTCAAGGACAGCGGCTTCGGGCGCTTCGGCGGCCAGGCCGTCGTGGACGAGTTCACCGAGCTGCGCTGGGTCACGATCCGCAGCGGCGGCCATCCCTTCCCGTTCTAGGAGGACCGTGCCCGTCGTCGGTCTCAGCGAGGCGGTCAAGGAGCTCGTCCGCGACGGGGACGTCGTCGCGCTCGAGGGCTTCACGCACCTGATCCCGCATGCCGCGGGCCACGAGCTCGTGCGCCAGGGCAGGCGCGACCTGACGCTGATCCGGATGACGCCGGACATCGTCTACGACCAGCTGATCGGGATGGGCTGCGCGCGCAAGCTCGTCTTCTCGTGGGGGGGCAACCCCGGCGTCGGCTCGCTCCATCGTCTCCGCGACGCCGTCGAGCGCGGGTTCCCGCAGCCGCTGGAGATCGAGGAGCACTCGCACGCGGGCATGGCGGCCGCGTACGCGGCGGGGGCCGCTCACCTCCCCTTCGGCCTGCTCCGCGGCTACGGCGGCGGCGACCTGCCGGCGCACACGCGCGTCGCGACGGTCATCTGCCCGTTCACCGGCGAGCGGCTCGCGGCGGTGCCGGCGCTGCGGCCCGACGTGGGCATCGTCCACGCCCAGCAGGCCGACCGGAAGGGCAACGTCCAGCTCTGGGGCATCACCGGCGTCCAGAAGGAGGCGGTGCTCTCGTCGGCCCGCTCGATCGTCACCGTCGAGGAGCTCGTCGAGGAGCTCGTGCCGCGCCCCGGCGGGATCGTCCTGCCGGCCTGGGTGGTCGATGCGGTGTGCGTCGCCCCGGGCGGCGCGCACCCGTCCTATGCGCACGGCTACTACGAGCGCGACAACGACTTCTACGTCGCCTGGGACGAGATCGGCCGCGACCGCGACCGCTTCCACGCCTGGATGCAGCGGCACGTGCTCGACACGGCCGACGTCGTCGAGTACCACGCGAGCCTCGTCGAGGCGGTCCCGGCATGAGCGCCTCGTACAGCGCAGACGAGATGATGGCGGTCGAGGCGGCGCGCCGGATACCCGACGGCGCCGTCTGCTTCGTCGGCATCGGCTTGCCCAGCGTCGCCGCGAACCTCGCGCGCCGCACGCACGCGCCGAACTGCGTCCTCGTGTACGAGAGCGGCACGATCGGGGCGAAGCCGGAGGAGCTGCCGCTCTCGATCGGCGACGGCGAGCTGGCGGAGACGGCCGACGCGGTCGTCTCCGTGCCCGAGGTCTTCGCCTACTGGCTGCAAGGCGGTCGGATCGACGTCGGCTTCCTCGGCGCCGCGCAGATCGACCGGCACGGCAACCTCAACAGCACGGTGATCGGCCCGTACGAGGCGCCGATCGTGCGCCTGCCCGGCGGGGGCGGCGCACCGGAGATCGCGACCGGCGTGCGCGACGTCTTCGTCATGCTCCGCCATTCACGGCGTGCGTTCGTCTCCGCCCTCGACTTCACGACGAGCCTCGGCGACAACCTGCGCGTCGTCGTCACCGATCTGGGGATCCTCGAGCCGGTGGACGGCGAGCTCGCACTCGTGGCCGTGCATCCCGGCACCGACGCGGAGGCGGCGCGCGAGGCGACGGGCTGGGAGCTGCGCGTCTCGCCCGACCTGCGAGAGACCGAGCCGCCGACGGCGGACGAGCTGGCGGCGCTGCGCGCGCTGCGGACGAAAGGAGCTGCATGAGCGTCGCGGTCGACCCCTACGAGGGCCCGGTCGTCCTCCCCGCCGACCCGAGCCTCGGCCCGGAGGTGCAGGTGGACTATCCCGGGCTACCGCTCGACCCGCTGGCGGGCGCCGAAGCGGCCGCTCGTGACGCTGCCGGAGGAGCTGCACAGCCTCGACGGGCCGGTCTTCGGCGAGAGCGACATCCAGGAGCTCGACAACGACCTCACCCGCCAGCACGCGGGTGAGCCGCTCGGCGAGCGGATCGTCGTCACGGGGAGAGTGCTCGACGAGGACGGGCGGCCGCTTCGCAACACGCTCGTCGAGATCTGGCAGGCGAACGCGGCGGGCCGCTACAAGCACGAGGTCGACCAGCACCCTGCGCCGCTCGACCCGAACTTCTCCGGCGCCGGCCGCTGTCTCACCGACGACGACGGCCGCTACCGGTTCACGACGATCAAGCCGGGCTCGTATCCATGGCGCAACCATCCGAACGCGTGGCGCCCGAACCACATCCACTTCTCGCTCTTCGGGCACCGGTTCGAGCAGCGGCTCGTGACGCAGATGTACTTCCCGGGCGACCCGCTGTTCGAGTACGACCCGATCTTCAACTCCGTACGCGACCCGAAGTCGCGCCAGCTGCTGGTCGCCCGCTTCGACCTCGAGACGACGGAGCCGGAGTGGGCGCTCGGCTACCAGTGGGACATCGTCCTGGGCCGCGGCGGAAGCGGCACGACTCCGATGGAGGAGCAATGAGCCTCGCGAAGACGCCCTCGCAGACCGTCGGCCCCTACTACGCCATCGGCCTGACCCGGAGCGAGCAGAACGTCCTCGACCCGGACGGGATCGAGCTGAACGGGACGCTCTACGACGGCCAGGGCGCGCCGATTCCGGACGGGATGATCGAGGTGTGGGACCGGGGCGGGAAGCGCTGGGGACGCTGCGGGACGAAGGAGCGGCAGGGCGGCTTCACAGTTCCTGGTGCCGCGCGACGCCGACTGTCTCGAGGTGTTCGTCTTCGCGCGCGGGATGCTCCGCCACGAGCGCACGCGGATCTACCTTCGCGAGGCCGAGGACGACGTGCTCTCCGCGCTCACTCCCGACGGCCGCGCAGACGCTGATCGCGCACGCGGAGGACGGCGGGATGCGGTTCGATATCCGGATGCAGGGCGACCGCGCCACCGTCTTCTTCGAGCATTGACCTCCTTCGCGCCGATCTTCGTGCCGGCCGCGCTGCGCGCGGCGGTGTCGGACGGCGCGTGGCTCGCCGCGATGCTCGAGGCGGAGGCCGCCCTCGCCAGGGCCGAGGCGTCGACCGGCGCGATCCCCGCGGGCGCGGCGGCGGCGATCGCGGGGCGCTGCGACCCGGCCGGCTTCGACCTCGACGAGATCCTCGAGCAGGGCCGCGCGGTCGGGAACGCGGCCGAGCCGCTCGTTCGGGCCCTGCGCGAGCGGGTCGGGGGAGAGGACGCGCGCTACGTCCACCTCGGCGCCACGAGCCAGGACGTGCTCGACACCGCGGCGATGCTTCTCGCGCGCGGAGCTGTCGGGCTGATCCGCGAGGAGCTCGACGGTGCTGCGGCTGCGGCCGCCGCGCTCGCCGCGGCCCACCGCGACACCCCGATGGCCGGACGGACGCTGCTCCAGCAGGCCGTGCCGACGACCTTCGGCGCGAAGGCGGCGGGCTGGCTCGTCGCCCTCGTCGACGCCGGCGACGGGCTGCGGAGCCTGCGCTTCCCCGCCCAGCTCGGCGGCGCGGCCGGCACGCTCGCGCCGCTCGGCGAGCGGGGCCTCGAGGTGCTGGCGGCCTTCGCTGCGGAGCTCGGCCTCGCCGAGCCGGTCGTTCCGTGGCACGCCGACCGAGCGCCGCTCGCGGCGATCGGCGCCGCGCTCGACGCGGCCGCCGCAGCCTGCGCGAAGGTCGGTCTGGACGTCGTCCTGCTCGCCCAGACCGAGGTCGGCGAGGTCGCCGAGGCGGAGGGCGGCGGCTCGTCGACGATGCCGCACAAGCGCAACCCCGTGCGCGCGGTGCTCGCGCGGTCGTGCGCACGTCTCGTCCACGCGAACGTCGGCATCCTGACGGGCGGCGTTCACGAGCACGAGCGCGGGGCAGGGGCCTGGCAGGCCGAGTGGACGGCGCTCTCGGAGGCGCTCGCGCACGCGGGGGGCGCGGCGGCCGCCGCTCGCGAGTGCCTGCAGGGGCTCGAGGTGCGGCCGGGCCGGATGCGCGCCAACATGGCCGACGTGCTCAACGCCGAGCGGGACGCGTTCGCCGCGAAGGGGCTCGCCGATCCGGGCGACGAGTGGCTCGGCTCGGCCGCGGCGTTCGTCGCCCGCGCGCTCGCCCGCCACCGCGAGGAGCAGGCGTGATCCCGGCCCATCGCCTCGACGGCCCGCGCGACGCGCCGGTGCTCGTGCTCCCCGGCTCGCTCGGAACGACGCGCGAGCTCTGGGAGCCGCAGCTCGAGCCCCTCTCCCGCGCGTTCCGCGTCCTGCGCTACGAGCACCGCGGCCACGGCGACTCGCCGGTGCCGCCCGGCCCCTACTCCATGGCGGAGCTGGCCGGCGACGCACTCGCGCTGCTCGACGAGCTCGGCCTCGAGCGCGTCTCCTGGCTCGGCCTGTCGCTCGGCGGCATGGTGGGAATGTGGCTCGGCGCGAACGCGCCCGGGCGCCTCGACTCGCTCGTGCTCGCCTGCACCTCCTCGCGCGTGCCGTCGCCCGCGGCGTATCGCGACCGCGCCGCGCTCGTGCGCGAGCGGGGGATCGAGCCCATCGCCGACGCGGTCGTCGCCCGGTGGTTCACCGCGGAGACGATGCGCCGGCGCCCCGACCTGCCCGCGCGCTTCCGCGAGCTGCTCGTCGCCCAGCCGGTCGAGGGCTACGCCGGCTGCTGCGAGGCGCTCGCCGGCTGGGACTTCGCGGGCGAGCTCGGCCGCGTCGCGGTGCCGACCCTCGTGCTCGCCGGCGCCGAGGACGAGGCGACGCCTGCCGGCGACACCGACCTGCTCGCGGAGCGGATCCCGGCTGCGCGGCTCGTCGTGCTCGACGGCGCGGCGCATCTCGCCAATCTCGAGCGGCCCGCCGAGTTCGCGGCGGCGGCGCTCGCCCATCTCCAGGAGGCGGCAGCATGAACGACGCGGAACGGCACGAGCAGGGGATGCGGACGCGCCGCGAGGTGCTCGGGGACGAGCACGTCGACCGGGCCGTCGCCGGGACGACGCCGTTCACGGAGGACTTCCAGGACCTGATCACCCGCTACGCCTGGGGCGAGATCTGGGCGCGCCCCGGCCTCGACCGCCGGACGCGGAGCGCGATCACCCTGACGGCGCTGACCGCGCTCGGCCACCACCACGAGCTCGCGATGCACGTCCGCGCCGCGCTCCGCAACGGGCTCACGCCCGACGAGATCGGCGAGGTGCTGCTGCAGGCTGCGATCTACTGCGGCGTTCCCGCGGCGAACCGGGCGTTCGCGGTCGCGCAGGAGGTGCTCTCGGAGTGAGGACGCAGGTCGGGATCGTCGGCGCGGGGCCTGCAGGGCTGACCCTCGGGCGCCTGCTCGAGAACGCGGGCGTCGAGACCGTGATCCTCGAGGCGCGCAGCCGCGAGTACTGCGAGGCGCGGATCAGGGCGGGCGTGCTCGAGCAGGGGGCGGTCGACCTGCTGGCCGACGCGGGCGTCGGCGAGCGCATGGCCGGCGAGGGCCTCGTCCATCACGGCATCTCGCTCCAGTTCGACGGCGAGCGGCACCGCGTCCCGCTCAGCGACCTCACCGGCGGGCGCACGATCGTCGTCTACGGCCAGACCGAGGTCACGAAGGATCTGATCGCGGCGCGGCTCGAGAGCGGCCTGCCCCTCCTCTTCGAGGCGGAGGGCGCGGCCCTCGACGGCCTCGACGGCGACCGGCCGCGGATCCGCTACCGCCGCGAAGGCGTCGAGCAGGAGCTGGAGTGCGACGTGATCGCCGGCTGCGACGGCTTCCACGGCCTCTCGCGCGCCTCGATTCCGGCGGGCGTCCTGCGCGAGTTCTCGCGCGAGTACCCGTACGGCTGGCTCGGCATCCTCTCCCCGGTCGCGCCCTCGATCGACGAGCTCGTCTACTCGCACACCGAGCGCGGCTTCGCGCTGCTCTCGCTCCGCTCGCCGACGCTCTCGCGCTACTACCTCCAGTGCGCTCCGGACGAGAGCCTCGACGAATGGCCCGACGAGCGGATCTGGGACGAGCTCGAGGCGCGGACGGCCGTTCCCGGCTGGGAGCTCGAGCGGGGGCCGATCCTCGAGAAGGACGTGACCCGGATGCGCAGCTACGTCTGCGAGCCGCTCCGCCACGGGCGCCTCTTCCTCGCCGGCGACGCCGCCCACATCGTCCCGCCGACCGGCGCGAAGGGGCTCAACCTCGCGATCCACGACGTGCGCCTGCTCGGCGAGGCGCTCGTGCGCTTCTACGAGAGCGGCGACGGGGCGCTGCTCGACGCCTACTCCGACGCCTGCCTGCGGCGCGTCTGGCGCGCCGAGCACTTCTCCTGGTGGATGACGACGATGCTGCACCTGCCGCCGGGCTCCGACCCGTTCGACCTCCGGCTGCAGCACTCGCAGCTGCGCTACGTGACGACCTCGGAGGCGCAGGCGACCGCGCTCGCCGAGAACTACGTCGGGCTCGACGCGGTCTAGGGCTCGGTCGTCGCCTGGTGGCGCGCGACCGTGAAGGCCATCAGGAGCGGCACGTTGACCATGAACAGGACGAGCATGCAGCTCATGATCGCGAGCAGGGCGCCGCGGGTGTGGTCGTACAGGAACGTGTACTCGAGCATCCCCGCGACCACCAGGTAGGCGAGCAGGCCCCAGCGCATCACCTGGAAGAAGCGCCACCACGCGAAGTCGTCGACCCGCGCCAGCAGCACGGCGTTCGCGACGAGCATCGCCGCCGCGCAGGAGAGGAGCGCCACGGCGACGCCGAGCGGCGCGCGCTGGGGGAGATACGCGGCGAGGTAGATGACGCCCGCGGCGATGAAGCCCATCGACGCCGCTCCGAGCTGGGTCACGGGCGGGAGGCTGCGCTCGTTCATCAGCTCGCGAGCCTCGTCATGATCACGAACGTCGCGACCTGCATCGCGCCGGTGATCCCTGCGGCGTAGACGAAGCGGCGCATCAGCCCGGCGACGACGAGCGGGTTCGGCTGCGGCTTCCGCAGCTCGAACAGCAACCGCGAGGTTCGCGGGCGAGAGCAGCGCGAGCGCGACGACGGCCATCACGCCGACGACGCACATCGACGCCACCACCCACGCGTGCCGGGGATCGGAGGTGCTCAGGTGCCCCGACTGCCGTGCGAGCTGGAAGCCGGCGCCGAGGGTCATCGTCACGAGCGTCGGCATGAGCACGAGCATCGCCGGCATGAAGCGCTTCGTGAACTCGATCCGCGCAGGCACCGGCAGCAGCCGCAGGATCGGTCCGATCACGAAGCCGACGAAGAGGTCGATCGACGTCCACATCGCACCGCCGACCACGTGGTAGAAGGTCAGCGCCCACGGCCAGTTCCCCGCGATCGCGACCACGAGCCCGGCGAGCACCACCGCCACGAGCGGGAACGACCGCAGCGGCAGCAGCGGGCCGAGCTCGCGCTCCTCGGCTGCGGGGATTCCTGCGATGGAGGCTGCGCCGACGGCCACCGCGCGACAATAGAGGACCGGGCCGGACGACGCGCGGGCGACCCGCCGGAGGGCTTGCGGGGCCGGAGCGCCTGCTCCACGCTGCACGGGAACGACCTCCGGCCCGTACCGGCGCCGCCGGGCGCCGCAGCCGCAGATCGATGCCCGACCCGCGCGGCTCGCGCCGACTACGGAGCGGGCCTCGGCGATCTCCCGGATGCCCCGGCGCGGTCGCGGACGGAGGCTCATGGTGCGATGAAGGAGATGGTGTTCCTGGGCCGCGGCGGCGAGGGAGTCGTGCTCGCCTCGCAGCTTCTCGCCGAGACCTTCGCGCGCGCCGGCTTCTGGGTGCAGAGCTTCCCCGAGTTCAAGGCCGAGCGGCGCGGGGCGCCGATCTCCGCCTTCCTGCGCTGGGACGAGGGCTCGCCGATCCACCGCCGCTACCGGGTACGCGACTGCGACGTGCTCGTCGACGTGTCGACCTCGGAGCCCTCGGCGCAGGCGCTCGCCTCGGTCCGGCCGGGCGGCCTCGTCCTGCTCAACCTCGGGGCGCGGTTCGCGCACGCCGGCGCGTATCAGCGTCGCCCGCGTCCCGGCCTCGCGGATCGCGCGCGACCACGGGATCCTCTCCTCCGAAGGGCGGCCGATGGGGAACACCGCCCTGCTCGGCGCCTGCGTGAAGCTCCTGCTCCCGGACGGGCTCGGGCTTCCTCGAGCAGGCGATCGCCGAGCGCATGGGCGCGCTCGCCGCGGCGAACGTCACCGCCGCCAGGGCGGGCTACGCGAGCGTCACGCGGCAGCGGACGCTCGCGGGCGACGCGCCGCTCGTCGCGGTGGCGGCTCCGGCGCCCCGGCCGCCGCGGTCTCGCTTCCCGGTCAGCAGCACCGACTCGCGCGGCAACCACACCGGCGGCTGGTCGCTCGAGCGGCCGCTGCTCGGCGAGGCCTGCAGCGCCTGCGGCGTCTGCGCCCTCTTCTGCCCCGAGGGCGCGATCGTCCGCGACGGCGGGCACATGGAGATCGACCTCCGCTACTGCAAGGGCTGCGGGATCTGCGAGGTCGTCTGCCCCGTCCGGGGCGGGCTCGCCATGGAGGGGGTCGCCGCATGAGCGCCGCGCTCCCCCGCGGACGCGCCGTGACGACCGCGAACGAGGCGGCCGCCATTGCCGTCGTGCTCGCGCGCGCCCGGGCGATCGGCTGCTACCCGATCACGCCGCAGACGCTGATCGTCGAACGGCTCGCCGAGCTCGTCGCAGGCCGCGACGACGTGGAGTACGCGAACCTCGAGAGCGAACACTCGATGTTCGGCTGGGTGATCGCGGCCGCCCGCGCAGGCGTCCGCACCTTCACGGCCACCTCGTCGCAAGGGCTGCTCTACGCGCACGAGCAGCTGCAGCGCGCATCCCGCGAGCGCGTCCCGCTCGTCGTCGTCGACGTGAACCGCGCCGTCTTCGCGCCCTGGAGCATCGAGCCCGACCTCTCCGACGCGATGAGCCAGCGCGACACCGGCTGGATCCAGCTCTACTGCTCCTCCGCGCAGGAGGTGCTCGACAGCGTCATCTGCGCCTACCGGATCGCCGAGACCGCGCTCCTGCCGGTCCTGGTCTGCGCCGAGGGCTTCCTGCTCTCGCACACCTCGGAGGTCGTCGAGATCCCCGACCAGGAGACCGTCGACGCCTTCCTACCCGGGTTCCGGCCGCCGGAGGACTGGCTGCTCGACCCGGCGCGGCCGCGTTCCTTCTCGGCGCTGCCCGAGGCGGCGGAGTACGCCGCCTTCCAGCGGAACGTCGCCGAGGCGCTCGACGGCGCGCGCGGCCTGATCGAGACCGTCGCGTCCGAGTTCGAGGAGCGCTTCGAGCGGCGCAAGGTCGCCGCTCTCGAGGTCTCCGGCAACCCGGACGCGTCGAAGGCCCTCGTCGCGATCGGGACGATCGGCGAGTCGGCGCTCGAGCTCCTCGAGTCCGACGGCGATCTGCTCGTCGTCCGCGTCCACGCCTACCGGCCCTTCCCCGGTGACGAGCTCGCGGCCGTTCTCGCGCGCGCGTCGTCGGTCGCCGTGATCGACCGCGCCCCCGCCTTCGGCGCGCTCGGGCCGCTCGGCAACGACGTCCGCTCGCTCGGGATCGACGCGGTCGACGTCGTCTGCGGGCTCGGCGGCACCGAGGTCACCCCGGAGACGCTGCGTCGAGCGCTCGAGCAGCGGCCGGGCCGCGAGGCGGTGTGGGTCTGATGCCCGCGTGGCTCGACGAGGTCGTCTCGGAGGAGCCGCTCCTGCACCCCGGCCACGGCGCCTGCGCCGGGTGCGGGCCGGCGATCAACGTCCGCCACCTGCTCGGCGCGCTCGCCGCGGCCGCGCCGGAGCGGGAGACCGTGCTCGTGATCCCCGCCTCCTGCTGGACGATCATCGCGGGCGTCCACCCGGTCAACGCGTTCGGCGTCTCGGTCTACCTGACTCCGTTCGCCTCGGCGGCGGCGGAGGCGTCGGGGATCAAGGCGGCGCTGCGGCTGCGCGGCCGCGGCGAGACCAACGTCGTCGTCTGGGGCGGGGACGGGTCGACCTGCGACATCGGCTTCTCCGGAGTCTCGGCCGCCGCCGAGCGCAACGAGGACCTGATCTACGTCCTGAACGACAACGAGGCGTACATGAACACCGGCGTCCAGAAGTCGGGCGCCACCCCCGAGGGCGCCTGGACGACGACCACCCCGGCGGGCGTCGCGCGGTCCGGCCTGAAGAAGGACATGGTCCGGATCATGGCCGCGCACGGGATCCCGTACGCGGCGACCCTCGCCGCCGGCTCGGTGCCGATGCTCCGCGACTTCCGGGCGAAGGTGACGCGCGCGGCCGCGCTCGAGGGCTTCCGCTTCCTCCACGTCCTCGGCGGCTGCCCGCCCGGATGGCGCTACCCGACCGCGCAGTCGACCGAGCTGGCGCGGCTCGCCGTCGAGTCGGGCTACTTCCCGCTCGTCGCCTGCGACCACGGCGAGTGGCAGGTCACCCTCCGGCCGAGGCGCCCGGTGCCGGTGCGCGAGTTCCTCGAGGCGCAGGGCCGCTTCTCGCACCTCTCACCGGAGCAGGAGGAGACGATCCAGACGCACGTCGACGAGCGGCGGCGCCTCCTGGAGGCGCTCGCGACCCACTGACCCGCGGCGGCCGCGCCCTGTGGACAATCCTGTGGAAGGCTCCGGGAACGGGCGCTTCAGACTGTGGAGAAACGACGCTGGCGCGCCCGCCGCAGCCGCTCGCGCAGCGTCCGTCCGAGCGTCTCCTCCGCGTCCTCTTCCTCGTCCGCGGGGCTGCCCGAGCTCTGCGGGGCGGCGATCGGCTCCTCCGGGTAGAGCTTCCGGTCCCAGACGAGCACGTGGAGCCGTTCGATCTCGTCGATCAGCAGCGAGATGGCGCGGCCGGCCGCTGCGACCTCCTCCCGTTCGTCCTCGTGGAGACCGCGTCCCCATCTGCGGAGCACGTCGAGCTTCTCCGCGTCGAGGCCGTCCGCAGGCACCGAAGGACAGTACCGCAATCCGTGCCGGCGGGCCTCCCCTCGTCGAGAGCACGACCGGGCGCGGCTCGCAGGCCCGGTCGCGCAGGCTCTAGTCGGAGGACGTACCGGGCTCGAGCCCCGTCCAGCGGTGGGGCGACTCCTCGCCGAGGTCGAGCTGGTCGAGGATGCGCAGGACGGTGTAGTCGATGATGTCGTCGAGTGTGTGGGGCCGGTGGTAGAAGGCCGGTGTGGGCGGGAAGATCGTGGCGCCCAGCTCGGAGAGGGTGGTCATGTTCCGCAGGTGGATGCTGTTGAGGGGCGTCTCGCGGACGACGAGCACGAGCCGCCGCCGTTCCTTGAGCACGACGTCGGCGGCCCGGCCGATCAGGGTGTCGGCGTAGCCGGTGGCGATCCCGGCGAGGGTCTTGGTGCTGCAGGGGACGATCACCATGCCGAGTGTCCGGAAGGAGCCGCTGGAGATCGGTGCGGCCAGGTCGCCGTCGCCGTGGACGACGTCCGCGAGCGCCCGCACGTCGGCGAGCGAGTGCTCGGTCTCGTGCTCGATCGTGACGCGCGCCCAGCGGCTGACGATCAGGTGCGTCTCGACCGGGAGCTCGCGGAGCCGCTGGAGCGTTCGGACGCCGTAGACGGCGCCCGACGCGCCGGTGATCGCGACGACGAGGCGGGGGGGCGCGCCGCTCACGTGCCCGCCGCGGCGGCGACCGTCTCCCGCTGGAAGCGGGGCATGACCCGGCTCGCGAACAGCTCCTGGTTCTTGATCGCCATCCAGTGCGGCGCGCCGCCGCCGTTGACCGTGATCCCGATCTCCTGGACGCCCTCGCAGACCTTGAGTGTCTCCTCGATCCGCTCGACCACGTCGTCCGGGGTGCCGACCCAGACGTAGTCGTCGGCGACGAGCTTCTCGTAGGGGATCTCGGTCAGGCCTTCCATGATCCCGGCCGCGTAGAAGCCGTAGCCGGCCTTGCCGAGGTCCTCGGCGGGCGGCTTCGGCCACTCGGTCAGCGGCGAGGCGTTGCCGTCGATGAAGCCTTTGATCCAGTCGCGCGCCTCGCGGTGCGCGGTCTCGCGGTCGTCGTCGAGGTGGCAGGCGTGGATCCAGACGATGTCCGGCTCGGTGCCGTGCTCGGCGCACGACTCGCGGTAGAGGTCCATCTGCTTCTCGAGCGCCGTGTAGGGGAGCAGCGGCGGGACGGCCACGCCCCAGCCGTTCTCGGCCGCGAGGGTGTACGTGCGGTCCGAGGTGCCCCCGAGGTAGACGCGGTGCTTGCGCTCGACGAACGGGACGACGTGCGAGTCCTCGATCCGGAAGTACTCGCCCTCGAAGGAGAAGCGCTCCTTGCGCAGCGCCGTGAAGAGCAGGTCGACCGCCTCCTCGTACTTCGGCCTCGCGTGCTCGTCGAGCGGCTCGCCCGCGGGCAGCGGGATCCAGCCGTGCCCGCGCCCGACGCCCCACTCGTAGCGGCCGCCGGTGAGGATGTCGGTCGCGTTGATCGCGCTCGCCAGCACCAGCGGGTTGTGGTAGGGCAACGCGTGCAGCATCGTCCGGAAACGGAGGCTCCTCGTCTTCTGCGCCGCCGCGGCAAAGAGGGCGGTCGGGTTGGTGGAGACCGAGAACTTCGGGAAGAAGAAGTGCTCGACCGCCGCATAGGTGTCGAAGCCCAACCGGTCGGCGTTGACCATCTGCTCCAGCACCTCGCCGTAGAGCTGCTCGGCCGTCTTGCCGGGGTGGAGCTGAAGCTCCGAATAGAGGCTGAACCGCATCGAGAGACCTCGCCTTTCATCCGTCGGGAGTGCCCGATGATGGCGCGACCCCGCGATCGGTGTCAATTTCCGGCCGCTGACGCACCGCTGGAGCCGGCCGGGGGCGAGCGGCGGCGCTCAGCCGCGCGCGGCGCGCCCGGCGCGGCCGGCCCGGTCGGGCGCGGGCGGCTCCGCGAGGGCCGCGTCGACGGCTGCGGCGCAGCGGCGCCCCTCCTCGATCGCCCAGACGACGAGCGACTGGCCACGGCGCGCGTCCCCCGCGGCGAAGACCCCGGGGCACGACGTCGCATAGCTCTCGGTCGCGACGTTGCCGCGCGCGTCGCGCTCGACGCCGAGCGCGTCGAGCAGCGGCGGCTCCGGGCCGAGGAAGCCCATCGCGAGCAGGACGAGGTCGGCCGGGTGGCTCTCCTCGCTGCCGGCGATCGGCGCGAACGGCGGCGCACCGTCGTTCCGCACCCAGTGGATCCGCTCGACCCGGCCGTCGCCGGAGAGGCCGGTCGTCGAGATCGCGAAGCTCCGCTCCCCGCCCTCCTTCAGCGCGTAGCTCGTACGCAGCTTCGCCGGCCAGAGCGGCCACGGAGTCAGGTCGTCCGGCCGCCGCGCCGGCGGCTCGCCCAGCAGCTCGATCTGCGTCACCGACGCCGCGCCTTCGCGGTGCGCGCTCGCGACGCAGTCTGCGCCCGTGTCGCCGCCGCCGACGACGATCACGTGCTTGCCCGCGGCCGTGAGCTCCGGCTCGGCGGTGTCCGCGACGTCGCGGTTGCGGCCGTAGAGGTACTCGAGCGCGAAGTGGACGCCGTCCAGCTCGCGCCCCGGCACCGGCAGGTCGCGGGGGACGCGCGAGCCGGTCGCGAGCACGACCGCGTCGAAGCCGTCCAGCTGCTCGGGATCGTCGACCTCGCTGCCGAGCCGGAGCTCGACGCCCTCCTCCTCGAGCTGCGCCAGGCGCCGCTCGATCACGCGCTTCTCGATCTTGAAGTCCGGGACGCCGAAGCGGAGCAGCCCGCCGGCCGCCTCGTCGCGCTCGAAGACGACGACGTCGTGACCGGCGCGCGCGAGCTGCTGCGCGCAGGCGAGCCCGGCCGGCCCCGAGCCGACGACGGCGACGCTCCGCCCGCTGCGCGCGGCGGCCGACTGCGGCGAGATCCAGCCCTCCTGCCAGGCGCGCTCGACGATCGCCAGCTCGATCTGCTTGATCGAGACGGCGTTGCCCTCGTCGATCTCGAGCACGCACGCGGCCTCGCACGGAGCGGGGCAGAGGCGGCCCGTGAACTCGGGGAAGTTGTTCGTCCGGTGCAGCTGCTCGATCGCCTCGGCGAAGCGGTCGCGGTAGACGAGGTCGTTCCAGTCCGGGATCAGGTTCCCGAGCGGGCAGCCGCTGTGGCAGAAGGGCACGCCGCACTCCATGCAGCGCGCGCCCTGCTCGCGCAGCTCGACCAGGGGGAGCGGCCGGACGAACTCGCGGTGGTCGCCGACCCTCTCGGCCGGTGCGCGCTCCCGCGGCTCCGCACGGACGATCTTCTTGAACGCGCCGAGCTCGCCCACTAGGCGACGGCCTCCTCGGTCTCGGTCGTGTAGAAGCCCTCGCCGCCGGTCGAGACGGCGGCCAGCTCGAGCGCGCGCCGGTAGTCGTGCGGCATCACCTTCACGAAGCGCCGCTCGCAGCGTCGTCCCAGTCCGCAAGGAGCCGCGCCGCGACGGTCGAGCCGGTTCGCCGTCCGTGCTCGGCGACGAGCGCGCGCAGCGCCTCGCCGTCCTCGGCGCCGACCTGTTCGAGGCCGACGAGCTGGCGGTTGCACCGTGCGGCGAAGTCCTGCTCCTCGTCGAGGACGTAGGCGACGCCGCCGCTCATCCCCGCGGCGAAGTTCCGCCCGGTCGGGCCGAGCACGACGACCACGCCGCCGGTCATGTACTCGCAGCCGTGGTCGCCGATGCCCTCGACGACGGCGTAGGCGCCGGAGTTGCGGACGGCGAAGCGCTCGCCGGCGAGCCCGCGGAAGAAGGCCCGCCCGCGCGTCGCCCCGTACAGGACGGTATTGCCGGCGATCACGTTCTCCTCCGCCACGAAGCCGGCGTCCTCGGGCGGGCGCAACGCGAGCACGCCGCCCGAGAGGCCCTTGCCGACGTAGTCGTTCGCGTCGCCGACGAGGGTCAGCTCGATCCCCGGCGCGAGCCAGGCGCCGAACGACTGGCCGGCCGAGCCGCGGAGCGTGAAGCGGATCGTCCCGGCCGGCAGGCCGATCGCGCCGTGGCGGGTGACGACGGCGTGCGACAGCAGCCCCCCGACGGTGCGGTGGACGTTCGCGACCTCGAGCTCCGCCTCGACCGGGGCGCCCTCCTCGAGGGCCGGCCGCGCGGTCTCGATCAGGCGCAGGTCGAGCGCGTCCTCGAGCGCGGGCGGCTGCGCCTCGACGCGGCGGACGGCGCTCCCCGTCTCGGGACGGTGCAGGAGCGCGGAGAGGTCGATCCCGCGCTCCCGCCAGCCGGCGAGCGCCTCGTCTGCGTCGAGGAGGTCGACCCGGCCGACGAGATCCTCGAAGCGGCGGACGCCGAGCTGCGCCATCAGCCGCCGCGCCTCCTCGGCGACGAAGAAGAAGAAGTTGACCACGTGCTCGGGCTGGCCGGCGAAGCGCGCGCGCAGCTCCGGATCCTGCGTCGCGATCCCGACCGGGCAGGTGTTCAGGTGGCAGGCGCGCATCATCACGCAGCCGCTCGCGATCAGCGGCGCCGTCGCGAAGCCCATCTCGTCGGCGCCGAGCAGCGCCGCCACGACGACGTCGCGACCCGTCTTCAGCTGCCCGTCGGTCTGCACCCAGATCCGCGAGCGCAGGTCGTTGCGGATCAGCGTCTGCTGCGTCTCGGCCAGCCCGATCTCCCAGGGGACGCCCGCGTGGAGGATCGAGGAGAGCGGCGCCGCGCCCGTGCCGCCCTCGTGCCCCGAGATGAGGACGTGGTCGGCGCCCGCCTTCGCGACCCCGGCGGCGACCGTGCCGACGCCGACCTCGGCGACGAGCTTGACCGAGATCCGCGCCGTGGGGTTCGCGCAGCGCAGGTCGTAGATCAGCTGCTTCAGGTCCTCGATCGAGTAGATGTCGTGGTGCGGCGGCGGCGAGATCAGGCCGACCCCGGGCGTCGTCATCCGCACCGACGCGATATAGCCGTCGACCTTGTGGCCCGGCAGCTGGCCGCCCTCGCCGGGCTTCGCGCCCTGCGCCATCTTGATCTGCAGCTCGTCCGCGTTCGCGAGGTAGTGGGCGCTCACGCCGAAGCGGCCGGACGCGACCTGCTTGATCGCCGAGCGGCGGTCGTCGTCGAAGCGGACCGGATCCTCGCCGCCCTCGCCGGTGTTCGACTTGCCGCCGAGCCGGTTCATCGCGCGGGCGAGCGTCTCGTGCGCCTCGCGCGAGATCGAGCCGAGCGACATCGCGCCGGTCGAGAAGCGCTTCACGACCTCCGCGGCCGGCTCCACCTCCTCGAGGGGGACGCCCTGCGCGGGGAAGCGGAAGCGGAGCAGGCCGCGCAGGTTGCCGGTGCGGGCCGCGTCGGTGTTCGCCGTCTCCGCGTACCGCTCGTAGGTCTCCCAGGAGCCCGAGCGGACGGCGTGCTGGAGTTGCGAGATCGTCTCCGGGTTCCACATGTGCGCCTCGCCGTCGCGCCGCCAGACGAGCAGGCCGACGACCGGCAGCAGCTCGTCGCCGGTGCCGGGGAAGGCGCGCGCGTGGCGGGCGACCGCGTGCTCGCCGAGCTCGCGGAGGCCGACGCCGCCGATCCGCGACGCGGTGCCGGTGAAGTGGCGCGCCACCAGCCCGGGCGAGAGCCCGACCGCCTCGAAGATCTGCGCGCCCGTGTACGAGGAGACGGTCGAGATGCCCATCTTGGACATCGTCTTGAGCAGGCCCTTCGCGATCCCCTTCACGGCCCGCGCCTGCGCCTCCTCGACGGTCATCCCCTCGGGCAGCCAGCCGAGCTCGACGAGCTCCGCGAGCGTCTCCAGCATCAGGTAGGGATTGACGGCCGCGGCGCCGTAGCCGATCAGCACCGCGATCGAGTGGACGCTGCGCGCCTCGCCCGACTCGACGACGATGCCGGTCTGGAGGCGCGTGCCCTCGCGGACGAGGTGGTTGTGCACCGCGGCGGTCGCGAGCAGCGAGGGGATCGGGACGCGCTCGAGCCCCGCGGCGCGGTCGCTGAGGATGAGGATGTTCGCGCCCGCGGCGAGCGCGAGGTCGGCCTCGGACTGGATCCGCGCCAGCGCCGGCTCGAGCCCCTCGGCGCCCTCCGAGGCGGGCCAGGTGGTGTCGATGGTCCAGGACTTGAAGACGTCGTGGTCGACCTGGCGCAGCTGCTCGAGCTCGCGACCGCGCAGGATCGGGTTCTCGATCAGCAGCTGCCGCGCGTGCTCGGGCGTCTCGGCGAGCAGGTTGTGCTCGGAGCCGACGCTCGCCTGCACGCTCATCACGATCGCCTCGCGGATCGGGTCGATCGGCGGGTTCGTCACCTGGGCGAACAGCTGCTTGAAGTACGAGTAGAGCAGCGGCTTGCGCTGCGAGAGCGCGGCGAGCGGCGTGTCGTTCCCCATCGAGCCGACCGGCTCCTCGGCGTTGCGGGCGAGCGGCGCGAGGATCACCTTCATGTCCTCCTGCGCGTAGCCGAAGAGGAGCTGCCGGGTGCGGAGCGGCGTCTCGGGCGGCTCGGGCGGCTCGGCCACCGGCAGCTCGTCGAGGCGCACCGATCTCGTCGGCGACCCAGCGCGCGTAGGGCCGCCTGGTCGCGGTCTCCAGCTTGAGCTCGTCGTCGGGCACGATCCGGTGCTGCTCGAGGTCGACGAGGAAGAGCTTCCCCGGCTGGAGGCGGCCCTTGCGGACGACGTTCGCCGGCTCCTCGGCGAGCACCCCGGCCTCGGAGGCGAGCACGACCCAGCCGTCCGCCGTCTCGAGCCAGCGGCCCGGGCGCAGCCCGTTGCGGTCGAGCGTCGCGCCGATCACGCGCCCGTCCGAGAAGGCGATCGCGGCCGGCCCGTCCCACGGCTCGATCAGGCAGCGATGGAACGCGTAGAAGCCGCGCAGCTCCTCGGGCAGGTCGTCGCGACTCTCGTACGCCTCCGGCACCATCATCATCAGCGCGTGCGGCAGCGAGCGGCCCGCGAGCACGAGCAGCTCGAGCACGTTGTCGAAGGTGGCCGTGTCCGACCCGCCCTCGCGGATCACCGGCAGCAGCTTCCGCAGGTCGTCGCCGAAGAGCTCCGAGGCGAGCTGCGACTCGCGCGCCCGCATCCAGTTCGCGTTGCCGCGGAGGGTGTTGATCTCGCCGTTGTGCGCCACGAGCCGGTACGGGTGCGCGAGCTCCCAGCTCGGGAACGTGTTGGTGGAGTAGCGCGAGTGGACGAGGGCGAGCGCGCTCTCGACCCGCTCGTCGGCGAGGTCGAGGTAGAAGCGCTCGAGCTGCGGCGCCGTGAGCATGCCCTTGTAGACGAGCGTCCGGGAGGAGAGGCTCGGGACGACGAGGTCGGCGCCGGCCTCCTTCTCGGCCAGGCGCCGGATCACGTAGAGCTTGCGCTCGAACGCGTCCTGGTCGAGGCCCGGGGCGGCCGCGACGACGATCTGGCGGATCCTCGGCATCGCGGCCGCTGCGGCCGGTCCGGGCGCGGTCGCGTCGATCGGGACGTCGCGCCACCCGACGACGCGCTGCCCCTCCTCTGCGACGATCCGTTCGACCAGCGCCTCGACCGAGGCCCGCCGCTCGTCCTCGGTCGGGAGGAAGCAGGCGCCGACGCCGTAGGCGCCCGGCGGCGGGAGCGTCGCGCCGAGCTCGCCGCGGAAGAGGGCGTCCGGGAGCTGGAGCAGCATCCCGGCTCCGTCGCCGGAGTCGGCGTCGGCCCCCGAGGCGCCGCGGTGCTCGAGGTTCTCGAGCGCGGTCAGGGCGCGGCGCAGCGTCTCGTGCGAGGCGGTTCCGTCGAGTCGGGCCACGAAGGCGATCCCGCACGCGTCGTGCTCGTACGCCGGGTCGTAGAGGCCGGCTGCGCGGGATCGGTTGTCGTCGGTGCGGCTCAACGGAACGCCTCCACGGGAGAGGACTGCGGGAACTCCGCCTTGTCGGCTAGTCGGCGGCGGCGGAGCGGATGCCGACTAGCTCGGACGAATGCCCGCGGCGAACGCGAAGACGACCGGCTTGACTGCGTTCGCGGGACAGGGCATCGAGCATACGAGACTGCCGGGCTTCCAGGGCCGGCGTCAACCCCTTTCTCCGGTTAAGCGCGCTCAGGGCGGGGGCGCCGCCCCGATCGCGAGGCCCTCCTGGCGGCACTCGGCCGCCAGCGAGGAGTCGCCGCCGCCCTCCTGGAGGCAGACGGCCGCCGCCCTGGCGCCGCAGTAGGTTCCGGTCTGCCCGCCCATGAAGCCGGCGCGCAGCGTGGTGACGCACCCCGCCGGGCGCGTCGGACCATGAGCCGTGACGAGCACCGCCACCGGAGCGATGGCGACGGTGGCCGCGGCGACGACGCCGACGAACCAGCGGTCGCGGGGGCGGACCTGTCGGAAGAGCCGGCTGCTCTCTGCGGGCACCGCCGCTCCCCTAGCCGGGGCTCCGATTGCTCATGCGCGGCCGCCGAACATGACCGGCACGCCGCGAGGCAGGACGAGCACGGGGCAGCCGGCGAGCTCGATCAGGTAGTCGGCGGCCGCACTGATCGTCACCCGCCCCTGGACCGTGCCGGGCTTCGAGCCGACGACGAGCAGATCGACGTTGCGGCTCGCGCCCTCGGCCACGGTGGCTCCGAGCTGGCCCGCGAGAGACTCGGCGGTCTCCCGGGCGCAGGGATCGCCGTCCTCGCTGACGGCTCCCACCGTGGCGATCGAGAAGCCCACCGTCTCGGCGAGGCCGGACGGCGCAAGCGCGAGCGCGACCGGGCCGCCGTCGAGCAGGCGCCGGGCGGTCGGCTGGGGGTCGACGTGCCCCTTCGCCGTCCGGTACTCCGAGCCGAAGGCGATCACTCCGGCTTCGCGCGTGAGCGCGAGGTCGCGCAGGCCCTCGGCCGTCGAGCCGCTGAGCACGACGTGCTGCGGGACGTCGGCTCCGCCGAGGGCCCCCGCACCGGACTCGAGCAGCGAGGCCGCCTCGCTCTCGGCGAGCCGCTCGCGGCCGCTCCGGACCTCGTGGGAGTGGCGGACGTACGCCAGCTCGAGCGTGGCGCCCGCCTCGGCGAGCGCGCGCGCGAGCGCGAGCGCGTCGCGGTCGTTGTCGGTTCCGTCGTACGAGACGATGATCTTCGGTGGCATCTGGTTCCTCTCGAGCGTCGCGGGGCTCCGGCAGGGACGGGGTGGGCGGGAGGCCGCCGGGCGTCAGCGCCGGCGGCCTCCCGGTCCGACTCACGCCGTCGGCGTCGCCGCGACACCTCCCCGCACGGTCGGCGCGGTGTCCGCCGGCAGCCCCGACGGGAACGCCAGGGACGGGATGTCCGACGGGTACACCTCGTGCCCGTGGACGGCGATGTCGCCCGCCTCCATGTCCGCGTCGCTCATCCGCAGCGGTACGAAGAGGGCGACCACCTTGAGGATGATGAACGTGCCGATCCCGGAGAAGAGGATCACCCAGAGCGCCGTGAGCAGCTGCCACTTCAGGAGGTGCAGACCGCCGCTGACGGAGAAGCCCGGCACGACCTGCATCGCCGAGTCGGCGAGCAGGCCGGTCAGCAGACCGCCGAAGAGGCCGGCGAAGCCGTGCGTGTACACCACGCCGAGCGTGTCGTCCACGTTGCGGAACGGCCGCAGCAGCGCGAGGTAGTTGTAGGCCAGGTAGACGAGGATCGAGGCGACGAGACCGATCACGATCGCGCCCCAGCCGTTGACGAAACCGGCGGCGGGAGTGATCGCGACGAGCCCGACGATCATGCCGTTGACGCTGCCGATCAGCGACGGCTTGCGCTTGGTCGCGTAGTCGCAGGCGACCCAGGTCAGGAACGCGACCGCGGTCGCGAGGTTCGTGTTCAGGACGGCCGCCGCGGCGTCCGCGCCCGCGTTGTACGGGTCGCCCCCGTTGAACCCGTTCCAGCCCATCCACAGCAGGCCGGCGCCGACCGCGACCATCGCGAGGTTGTTCGGCGCGTCGATCTCGCGGTCGCGCGCCAGGCGAGGGCCGATCACGGCAGCCGCCACGAAGCCCGAGATGCCGGCGGAGAGGTGGATCACGTATCCACCGGAGAAGTCGACCGCGCCCTTCTGCGCGAAGAAGCCGCCGCCCCAGATCAGGAACGCGTTGACCGTGTAGATGCCCGAGCCCCAGAGCAGCGTGAACGGGATCCACGCCTTGAAGTTCACGCGGCCGAGCACCGAGCCGAGCATCAGGATCGGCGTGATCGCGGCGAACACGAGCTGGAAGTACATGAGCGTCGACGACGGGAAGTCGGTCGTGCCGACGAGCGGGATGTTCCCCTGCCCCTGCAGGTCCTTCGGGCTGAGCGAGCTTCCGGGCTGGCCGATGAAGTTGCCGAAGAAGCCGTGATTCGACAGCCCGTGCCACGGGTTCCCGAAGCCCATCTTGTAGCCGTAGAGCACCCACTCGACGAGGATGACCGCGAAGGCGACGAAGGTGAGCATCATGCTGTTCACCGACCACCGCTTCTGCATCACGCCGCCGTAGAGGACGACGAGTCCGGGCACGCTCATCAGGCCGACCAACGTGGCCGCCGTCATCTGCCAGGCGTTGTCACCCGGGTTGAGGTACGAGGGATACAGGGCTGATGCAAGCACCGCCTCACTCCTTTCCGAGGCCGTTCCCGCGGGCCCGCCTCGTTCGTCGACATCTCTCGTTCGCCCAATAAAAAAAGCCCCAGGACTCCCGAGAGTCCTGAGGCTGCAGTGCCTCCGCCGGCGGCGTCGTCGCCGCCCGCGTGGCCACCACCATACGAGGGATCCGCCGCGCTGGCAAGTGACAGGCGAGAAGGCGGCCGCGCGGCCGCCTTCTCCCCGCGTGCCGCGCTCCGGGCTTGACAAGCGCGGCGCGCACAGGCAATGTCTGGCGACCATGACGACGGCGCTGACACGTGTGCACCCGGGCCGGACACGGCTCGTCGCCGCGTCGGCGCTCATCTTCTTCGTCGTCATTCCGATTCTCCCCCACTAGGGGGAGTACACGAACACGCGCCACGTAGGCGCAGACGCCGACCTCGCCACACCACAGGTGCGTCCCGACGACGCCCGCAGCGAAGGAGGAAGTGTTCGTGTCCCGCAGGATCCACGTCTTCGACAGCCCGTTCCGCCGGCAGCCGTCCGCCGGCGCGGCTCGCGCGGGCCTGCGATCTGGTGAGCGCATGAGCCGCACCCGGACGGTCGCGTGTCTCGCCGGCGCCGGCACGGCGCCCGAGCTGATCGCCGAAGCGGTGCTCGCGATGGACGCAGTCGCGCGGCTCCACCGGCTGACGATCGACGACCTCCACCCGGCCTTCGGCGCCTCGGCCGTCGCGCGCGGCGGTCAGGCCTTCCCGGCCTCGACCCGCGCCGCCGTGCTCGGCTCCGACGCGGTGCTCGTCGCCGGGGCGGAGGATCCCGCACTCGCCGAGGTGATGGCCGAGCTCGACCTGCGCGCCCGCGTGACGCGTGTCCGCTTCGGGCGTTCGCACGACGTCGCCTTCGTCGCTCCGCTCGCGCCGCGGGCGGAGGAGTGGTCGCTCGAGGCGGCGTTCCGGCTCGCCGAGACGCGCGGGCTGCGCCTCTCGGCGGTCGGCGACGGCGGCTGGCACGACCTCGCGGACGCGGTCGCGGCCGAGCACGAGCACGTCCGGCTGGAGCACCTCTCGCCGCGCGTCGCCATCCCGCTGGCGGCGTTCGACGCGGGCCGCTTCGACGTCGTCGTGATCGCCGAGCCGTGGGCCGAGGCGATCATCGAGATCGCCGCGGCACCGGCCACGGCGCGCGTCGCGGCGCACGGCCTGCTCGCGGCCCACGGGCCGAGCCTGTTCATGCCCTCGCCCGAGGGCGGCTTCGCGCTCGCCGGGGGCGGCGTCGTGAACCCGAGCAGCATGCTGCTCGCGGCTGCGATGACGCTCGAGCACGGCCTCGGCCAGCACGGCGCCGCGTCGACCCTCGCGGGAGCGGTCTCGGCGGCCCTCGTCGACGGGCCGGGAACACCCGACCTGCTCCGCCGCGGGCTCGGCGCGACGACGCGCGAGTTCACCTCGCGGGTGGTCGCCGGCTTCCAGCTCTCGCTCAGAAACGCCGAGTTCTGGCCGGGGGCGGCGTGAAGCCCGTACGGATGACCGGCGCGGACGCGATCCTCCGCTCGCTCGAGGCGGAGGGGGTCGACGTGGTCTTCGGCATCCCGGGCGGGGCGATCCTGCCGCTCTACGACGCGATGGCGAAGGGCACGACGATCCGGCACGTGCTCGCGCGCCACGAACAGGGCGCGGGCCACATGGCCGAGGGCTACGCGCGCGCGTCCGGCCGGGTCGGCGTCGCGATCGCGACCTCCGGCCCCGGTGCGACCAACCTCGTCACGCCGATCGCCGACGCCTGGATGGACTCGACTCCGATCGTCTGCATCACCGGCCAGGTGCGCTCGACCCTGATCGGCACCGACGCCTTCCAGGAGTGCGACATCACGGGCATCACGATCCCGATCGTCAAGCACTCCTGGCTCGTGCAGGACGTGGAGGAGCTGCCTTCCGTGATCAAGGCCGCCTTCCACGTCGCCCGCACCGGCCGCTGCGGCCCCGTGCTCGTCGACGTGCCGCGCGACGTGCAGGAGACCGAATTCGACTTCTCCTATCCCGACGACGTGTCCCTCCCCGGATGGAAGCCGCCCCGCCGTGGCCATCCCCGCCAGATAGCGGCCGCTGCTCAGGCCGTCGCCGCGGCGGAGCGGCCCATCCTCTACGTCGGAGGAGGAGTGCTGAACGCCGACGCGACCGACGAGCTGCTCGAGCTCGCCGAGGCCGCGCGGATCCCGGCGGTGTCCACGCTGATGGCGAAGGGCGCCTTCCCGGAGTCGCACGAGCTCTTCGCCGGCTGGCCGGGGATGCACGGGCCCAAGTGGTCGAACTGGGCGCTGAACAAGGCGGACGTGATCCTCGCCGCCGGCTCGCGCTTCGACGACCGCGTCACCGGCAAGCTGTCCGCCTTCGCGCCCGGCGCGGCGGTCGTCCACCTCGACATCGACGCCGCCGAGATCTCGAAGATCCGGCACGCGGACGTCCCCGTCGTCGGCCCCCTCAAGCCGGTGCTCGCCCAGCTCGCCCGCGAGGCGGCCGGGCTCGCGGTGCCGGGCCGCACCGATGCATGGTTGGCCCAGATCGCCGAGTGGCGGGAGCGGTTCCCGCTCCGCTACGGCAACGGCGGCGAGCTGCTGAAGCCGCAGCTGGTGCTCGAGACGCTGCGCGACCTCACCGCCGGCCGCGACGACGTCGTCTGGACGACCGGGGTGGGCCAGCACCAGATGTGGGCGATGCAGTACCTGGGCTGCGACCGCCCGCGAACCTTCGTGACCTCGGGCGGCCTCGGCACGATGGGCTACGGGATCCCCGCCGCGGTCGGCGCCAAGGCCGCGCGGCCGGGGGCGACCGTCGTCTGCGTCGACGGCGACGGCTGCTTCCAGATGACCTGCCAGGAGCTGGCGACCGCCGTGCTCGAGGAGCTGCCGATCGTCGTCGTGATCGTCAACAACGGCTACCTCGGAATGGTCCGCCAGTGGCAGGACATGTTCTTCGAGGAGCGGTTCTCGCAGATCCATCTCACGCACGCCGTCCCCGACTACGCGACGCTCGCGCGCGCCTACGGGGCGCTCGGCTACACCGTCGACTCGGCCGCGCAGCTCGAGGACGTCCTCGCCGAGGCGCTCGCCTGCGGACGGACCGCCGTCGTCGACTGCCGGGTCGATCCGCGGGAGCACTGCTTCCCGATGATCCCGGCCGGCAACGCGGCGGTCGACGTCGTCGAGTGGGATCCCGAGAGCGATGCGGAGGCCCTGGCGCTATGAAGCACACGATCAGCGTCCTGCTCGAGAACAAGCCGGGGGCGCTCACGCGCGTCACGAGCATGTTCGCGCGGCGGGGCTACAACATCGAGAGCCTCGCGGTCGGCCCGACCGAGCGGCACGACGTCTCGCGGATCACGCTCCGCGTCGACGCCGAGCATCACTCGCTCGAGCAGATCGAGAAGCAGATGCACAAGCTCGTCAACGTGCTCCGCGTCTCGGAGCTGCCGCCGGGCGAGTCGATCGAGCGCGAGCTGGCCCTGCTCAAGGTGGCGGCGCCGCCCGGCTCCCGCGCCGAGCTGATGGCGCTCGGCGAGGTCTTCAACGCCCGTGTCGCCGACCTCGGGCCCGACTCGATCGTCTTCGAGCTCACCGGCTCGCCGGAGGACGTCGACTCGTTCGAGGAGCTCGTCCGCCCGCACGGGCTGCAGGAGCTCGTCCGCACCGGCCGCATCGGACTCGGTCGCGCGACCCGCGGCAGCTCCCGTTCCCGCCCCCACGTCCTCGTCTAAGGAGCACGCATCCATGGCAACGATCCATCGCGACGGCGACCTCTCCCTCCTCGACGGCACCGTCGCCGTCGTCGGCTTCGGCAGCCAGGGGCACGCGCACGCGCTCAACCTGCACGACTCCGGCGTCGACGTCGTCGTCGGCCTGCGCGAGGGCAGCGCCTCCCGTGCCGCCGCCGAGGAGGCGGGGGTCGAGGTGCGGCCCATGGCCGACGCCGTCCGCGGCGCCCAGGTCGTCGCGCTGCTCGTCCCCGACCACGTCCAGAAGGGCGTGTGGGACGCGGACGTCGCCCCGAACCTCGAGCCGGGCGCGGCGGTGCTCTTCGCGCACGGCCTCAACGTGCACTTCGGCCGGATCGCGCCGCCCGACGACCACGACGTGATCATGGTCGCGCCGAAGGCGCCCGGGCACCGCGTCCGCGAGCTCTACGTCTCGGGCGCCGGCACCCCCGGCCTCGTCGCGATCCACCGCGACGCGAGCGGCCGCGCGCTCGACCTCGCGCTCGCGTACGGCGTCGGGATCGGCTGCGGCCGCGTCGGCCTGCTCGAGACGACGTTCGCGGAGGAGACCGAGAGCGACCTCTTCGGCGAGCAGGCCGTCCTCTGCGGCGGCGTCCCCGCGCTGGTCCAGGCGGGGTTCGACACGCTCGTCGAGGCGGGCTACCAGCCGGAGATCGCGTACTACGAGTGCCTGAACGAGCTGAAGCTGATCGTCGACCTGCTCTACCAGGGCGGCTACGAGTACATGCGCTACTCGGTCAGCGACGTGGCCGAGTACGGCGACCTCTCGCGGGGGCCGCGCGTCGTCGACGACGGGACGAAGCAGCGGATGCGGACGATCCTCGAGGAGATCCGCAGCGGCGCGTTCGCGCAGGAGCTGTTCGGCGACGACGACGCCGGCCGGCCCGGCTTCGCCGAGCTGCGGCGGCAGGGCGCCGAGCGGGCGGAGGAGATCGAGCGGGTCGGGAAGGAGCTCCGCGCGCTCGCAGGCGTCGAGGGTCTCCTCGGCCAGGAGGCTTCGGCCCCCACCCAGCCATGAGCAGCGGCGCCCGGAATCCGATCGCGCGGCGCGAGGAGCCGCGTCACCACTGTTTGGAGGCCGATGGCGTCGGTTGACGTCGGGGTCGCCCTCCTGGGGTACGGCACCGTCGGCTCGGCGGTGCACCGACTGCTCGTCGAGAGCGGCGACGAGATCGAGCGGGCGACGGGGCACCGGCTCCGGGTCGTGCGCGCGCTCGTCCGCGAGCCGGGGAAGGAGCGCGGCTACGCGGCCGGCGACGGCGTCCTGACCACCGACTTCGCGGCCGTGCGCGACGACCCGGCCGTGACGGTCGTCGCCGAGGTGATGGGCGGGCTCGAACCCGCGGGCGGCTACGTCCGCGAGCTCCTGCGCGCCGGGAAGCCGGTCGTCTCGGCGAACAAGCAGCTCGTCGCCCGCGAGGGAGCGGAGCTGTTCGCGACCGCGTCGGCCGCGGGCGTCCAGCTCCGCTTCGAGGCTTCGGTCTGCGCCGCGATCCCGGTGGTGAAGGTGCTGCGCGAGTCGCTCGTCGTCTCGACCGTCCACCGCGTGCTCGGGATCGTGAACGGGACGACGAACTTCGTCCTCTCGCGGATGGAGGCGGGCGGCAGCTACGCGGAGGCCCTCGCGGAGGCGCAGGCGCTCGGCTACGCGGAGGCGGACCCGACCGACGACGTCAACGGCGCGGACGCGGCCGCGAAGATGGCGATTCTCGCCACCGTCGCGTTCGGCTCGCGGGTCGCGCTCGAGGACGTCGAGCGGCAGGGGATCGAGGTGATCGAGCCCGCCCACGTCGCAGCCGCCGCCGAGCTCGGGATGGTCGTGCGCCTCGTCGGCATCGCCTCGCTCGTGGACGGCGCCGTCGACGTCCGCGTCCAGCCCGCGTTCGTCGACCGCTCGCACACGCTCGCCGCGGTCGACGGGGCGTTCAACGCCGTCATGCTCAACGGCGACTCGATCCGCGAGATCACGCTCGAGGGCCCGGGGGCGGGGGGCGTCGAGACCGCGTCCGCCGTCGTCGCCGACCTCGTCAGCGTCGTCGGCACCGCAGGCACGGGCTTCCTCCAGAACGACGCCTGCTGGCGCGAGCTGCCGCGCCTCGACCCGGGGGAGTGGCGCTCGCCGTTCTACCTCCACCTCGACGTCGCCGACCGGCCCGGCGTGCTCGCGCACGTGACGAGCCGGCTCGCCGCGCACGGGGTCTCCGTCGCCCAGCTCGTGCAGCACCTCCGCGACGGCGAGGCGAGCCTCGACGTCGTGGTCCACGAGACGTCCGCGGGCGCGATCGCGCGCGCGGCGGCCGAGACGGCGAACTTCCCCGAGGTGCTGCGCCGCCCGTTCCTCGCACCGGTGATCTCGGGGAGGCCGCTGTGACGGTGACCCTGGGAGAGGGCGAGACGCCGCTCCTGCCGGCACCGCGGCTCTCGGCGCGCCTCGGGGTCGAGCTCTGGCTGAAGTGGGAGGGGTCGAATCCGACCGGCTCGTTCAAGGACCGCGGCATGGCGGTCGCCGTCTCGCGCGCGCTCGAGCAGGGCGCCACCGGCATCGTCTGCGCGTCGACCGGGAACACCGCCGCCTCCGCTGCCGCCTACGCCGCCCGGGCCGGGCTTCGCGCGGTCGTCCTCACCGCCCGCGGCGGGGTCGCGCGCGGCAAGGTCGCTCAGGCGAAGGCCGCGGGAGCCGAGATCCGCGAGATCGACGGCTCCTTCGACGACGCGCACCGCGAGGCGCGCCGGCTCGCGGCCGAGGAGGACTTCGTCAACGTCAACTCGATCAACCCCGACCGGATCGAGGGTCAGAGCGGCGCCGCCCGCGAGGTCGTCGCGCAGCTCGGCGGCCGCCCGACGTGCTCGCGCTCCCGTTCGGCGGCGGCGGCAACACCGTCGCGTACGCGCGCGGTTTCGGCGAGCGGCTGCCCCGCTTCCTGCTCGGCGAGGCCGAGCGGCGGCGCGACACCTTCGCCTCGGCGATCCGGATCGGCGAGCCGGTGCACCGGCCGCAGGTGAACGAGGTGCTCGAGCGCTCGGGCGGCCGCGTCGTGACGCTCTCGGAGGCGCAGCTCGAGAGCGCCTGGCGGGAGCTCGTCCGGGTCGAGGGGCTGTTCTGCGAGCCGGCGAGCGCCGCCGGGATCGCGGCCGTCGAGGCCGAGGGGCTCGAGCCGGGCACGCGCGTCGTCTGCGTGGTCACCGGGCACGGGCTCAAGGACCCGGACGCGGTCGAGAGGGCCGTGGCGTGATCGTTCGCGCCCCTGCCACGAGCGCGAACCTCGGAGCCGGCTTCGACGTCGCAGCCGTGGCCTTCGAGCTCTGGAACGAGGTCGAGGTGACCGAGACGGGCGGAACGCCCCCCGATCCCGAGCATCTCGCGGTGCAGGCCTTCTCGCGCTTCGCCGATCCGACGGACTGGACGTTCGCCTTCACCGATCGGATCCCGCGCGAGCGGGGCCTCGGCTCGAGCGCGGCCGTCGTGGCGCTCGGGCTCGTCGCCGGCTCGCTCGCCGCCGGGCAGGAGCCCTCCGCGGACGAGCTGCTCGCCGAGGGGCTCGACCTCGAGGGGCACGCCGACAACCTCGCCGCCGCGCTCGCGGGCGGCGTCTGCCTGACGTGGGACGGCCGCATCGCCCGCATCGCCGACGACCTGCCCGCGGCCGCGGTCGCCGTCGTCCCCACGCAGCGGGTCAACACGGCCGCCGCTCGCGCCGCGCTGCCCGCCCGGATCGCGCACGGCGACGCCGCCTACAGCGCGGGCCGGGCCACGCTGCTCGGCGCCGCGCTCGCCGCCGGAGACGCTTCGCTGCTCGCCGCGAGCGCGGACGACCTGCTGCACGAGCCGTACCGCGCCGCGCATGCACCGCACCTGGCCGCGATCCGCGACGACCTCCCCGCGGGGGCGCTCGGCGCGACGCTCTCGGGCTCGGGGCCGACCGTGATCGTCTGGGCCGAGAAGGCCCGAGCGGGGGAGGTGGCGGTCGAGCTCGCCGAGCGCTTCCCCGACCACGAAGTTCTCCATCTGTCCGTCGCGACCTCAGGAGCCGGCCCCGTATGACCAACCCGTACTCCCGCCCCAGCGACCCCGCGAAGCGCCGCAGCGCCGCCCTCACCGACGGCGTCGACCGCGCCCCCGCACGCGCGATGCTGAAGGGCATCGGACTCGACGACGACGCCCTCGCGCGGCCGCTCGTCGGGATCGCGACGACCTGGATCGAGACGATGCCGTGCAACTGGAACCAGCGCGAGCTGGCCCGGCACGTGCGCCGCGGCATCCTCGAGGCGGGAGGCACGCCGGTCGAGTTCAACACGATCGCGGTCTCGGACGGCGTCTCGATGGGCACCGAGGGGATGAGGGCCTCGCTCGTCTCGCGGGAGACGATCGCGGACTCGATCGAGCTCGTCGTCCGGGGCCACCTGCTCGACGGGCTCGTCTGCCTCGTCGGCTGCGACAAGACGATCCCCGCCGCCGTGATGGCGCTCGCCCGGCTCGACGTGCCGGGGCTCGTCCTCTACAACGGCTCGATCGCGCCCGGACGGTTCCGCGACCGCGACGTGACGATCCAGGACGTCTTCGAGGCGGTCGGCGCCGCGGCGGCCGGGACGATGAGCCCGGAGGACGTGCACGAGCTGGAGGGCGCGGCCTGCCCCGGCGCCGGCGCCTGCGGCGGCCAGTTCACCGCGAACACGATGGCGACCGTCCTCGAGTTCCTCGGGATCAGCCCGGCGGGGCTGAACGACGTGCCGGCGACCGACCCGGCGAAGCGCGACGCGGCCTACGAGTCGGGGAGGATCGCGATGCGGCTCGTGCGCGACGACGTGCGCCCGTCGCAGCTGCTCACGCGCGACGCGCTCGAGAACGGGGCGGCGGCCGTCGCCGCGACCGGCGGCTCGACGAACGGCGTCCTCCACCTGCTCGCGATCGCCGACGAGCTCGGGATCGACCTCACGATCGACGAGTTCGACGCGATCGCGGCACGCACGCCGGTCGTGGCGGACATCAAGCCGGGAGGCCGCTTCGTCGCCACCGACCTGCACGCGGCCGGGGGTGTCGCGCTCGTCGTGCGCGAGCTGTTGAAGGCGGGGCTCGTCCACGGCGACGCGCCGACGGTCGACGGCCGCACCCTCGCCGAGGTCGCGGCCGCGGTGGTCGAGACTCCGGGCCAGGAGGTCGTCGTTCCCATCGAGGCGCCGCTGAAGGCGACGGGCGGGCTCGCGGTCCTGCGCGGCAACCTCGCGCCCGAGGGCTGCGTCGTGAAGCTCGCCGGCCACGAGCGGCTGTTCCACCGCGGCCCGGCCCGCGTCTTCGACTCCGAGGAGGAGTGCTTCGCGGCGGTCAAGGCCAAGTCGATCGCGGCCGGCGACGTCGTCGTCATCCGCTACGAGGGCCCTGCCGGAGGGCCGGGGATGCGCGAGATGCTGCACGTCACCGCGGCGCTCGTCGGCGAGGGGCTCGGCGACGAGGTCGCGCTCGTCACCGACGGCCGCTTCTCCGGCGCGACCCACGGGCTGATGGTCGGCCACGTCGCGCCGGAGGCCGCGCGCGGCGGGCCGATCGCGGCGCTCCGCGACGGCGACGTCGTCGAGCTCGACGTCGCTGCGCGCGAGCTCCGGGTCGCGCTCTCGGGCGAGGAGATCGCCGCTCGGCTCGCCGACGTCGTCCCGCCGCCGCCGCGCTACACGACCGGCGTGCTCGCGCGCTACGCGGCCCTCGTCTCGTCCGCCTCGGAGGGGGCGGTGCTTCGATGTCCGGTTTGACCGGCTTCCGTTTGTATAGTGAGGAGCAACCGGAGACGGGCGCGTCCCGCTCCGCATCGAGAGAGGCTGAGGGAACCGGCCCGACGACGCCTCGGCAACCTGCGCACAGGAGCGACCAAAAGCGTGCGCGTGGTGCCAATCCCGGTCGGATGCCGAGCGCCGGACGAAAGGAGCACACGTAATGCCCGCCACCGCACTTCGCTGCCGCGTCTGCGAGACGCAGATCGGCCTCGAGCCCGTCGGGGTCTGCTCGCGCTGCTTCGGGCCGCTCGACGCGGTGTACGACCGGGAGGAGCAGCGCAGGACCGTCAGCCGGGCCTCGATCGCCGCCGGGCCCGCCGACGCTGTGGCGCTACGCGCCCCTGCTCCCCGTCGCGGCGCCCGCCGAGCCCCGGCTCGCGCCGGGGATGACGCCGCTCGTCACCGCGCCGCGGCTCGCGGCCGCGCTCGGCGTCGGCGAGCTCTGGCTGAAGCTCGACACCGCGAACCCGACCCACTCCTTCAAGGACCGCGTCGTCGCCGTCGCGGCCGCGAAGGCGATCGAGCTCGGACGGACGACGCTCGCCTGCTCCTCGACCGGCAATCTCGCCAACGCGGTCGCCGCCCGCGCCGCCGCCGAAGGGCTCGAGGCGGTCGTCCTCTGTCCGGCCGACCTCGAGCCGGAGAAGCTCGTCGCGACCGCGATCCACGGCGCGCGGATCGTCGCCGTCCAGGGCAGCTACGACGACTGCTCGCGGCTGAGCGTCGAGCTCTCGTTCGAGCTCGACTGGGCGTTCGTCAACGTCGGCCTGCGCTCGTACTACGCCGAGGGGTCGAAGACCCTCGCCTTCGAGATCGCCGAGCAGCTCGGGTGGACGCTTCCCGACGCGGTCGTCGCTCCGATCGCCTCCGGCGCGATGTTCGCGAAGGTGCACCAGGGCTTCGCCGAGTTCCTCGAGCTGGGGCTCGTCGACGGGACGCCGCCGCGGCTCGTGGGCGGCCAGGCGCAGGGCTGCGCCCCGGTCGCGACGGCCTTCCACGACGGAGGCCGCGTCCGCCCGGTACGGCCCGCGACGGTCGCGCGCTCGCTCGCGATCGGGAGCCCCGCCGACGGCGAGCTCGCGGTCGCGACCGCCCGCTCCTCCGGCGGCACGATCCACGCCGTGGCCGAGGACGAGATCGCGGACAACGTCGCCCTGCTCGCCGAGACGACGGGGGTCTTCGGCGAGACGGCCCCCGGTGTCACGCTCGGCGCGCTGCGCGAGGCGGTGCGCCGCGGCGAGCTCGGCGAGAGCGACCGCGTCGTCCTGCTCGTCACGGGCGACGGCCTGAAGACGCCCGGCCTCGTCGCCGACCGGCTCGCGCCGATGGTCGTCGAGCCGGACGCCGATTCGATCCTGGAGCTGTTCGGTGTCCAGGTCTAGCCAGCAACCCGAAGGAGGTGCGCGATGAGAACCGGCCCGCGGACGGGCTTCCGGTGGACGCCGGAAACGATCGTGTATGCGATCACGCTCTGGTACCGCAAGCACAGCCGGCCCCCGTTCACGAGCGAGTGGGACCAGGCCGGGGAGAACCACCCGTCGCGGCAGACAGTGGCGCGCGTGTTCGGCAGCTGGAACCAGGCGATGGTCGCCGCCGGCTTCGACCCGCGCCCGCGCGGCCGTCCGCGCCGCGAGGCGGCCGCGCTCGCGGATGGCTGACCCGAAGGTGATCCTCCTGCCCGGCGACGGCGTCGGGCCCGAGGTCGCGCACGAGGCGCGACTGGCGCTCCGCCTCCTCGCTCCCGACGTCGAGATCGAGGAGCACCTTCTCGGCGCGGCGGCCATCCGCGCCACGGGGACGCCGCTTCCGGACGAGACCCTTGCGGCCTGCCGCGGCGCGGCCGCCGTCCTGAAGGCGCCGATCGGCGATCCCGAGTTCGACGCGGCGGACGTCCGGCCGGAGCAGGGGATGCTGCGTCTGCGGGCCGAGCTGGACGCGTATGCCAACCTGCGCCCGGCGGTCTCCGGCGAGGTCGACGTGCTGATCGTGCGCGAGCTCGTCGGCGGGCTGTACTTCGGGGCCCGCGGCGTCCGCGACGACGGCACCGTCTACGACACCTGCGAGTACCACCCGACCCAGGTCGAGCGGATCGCGCGGCGCGCCTTCGCGCTCGCGCGCGGGCGACAGGGCCGGCTCCTCTCCGTCGACAAGGCGAACGTCCTCGACACCTCGCGTCTCTGGCGGCGGGTCGTCGATGCGCTCGCGCCCGAGTTTCCGGACGTGCGCGTCGAGCACATGCTCGTCGACAACTGCGCGATGCAGCTCGCGACGAATCCCGAGCGCTTCGACGTGCTCGTGACCGAGAACATGTTCGGCGACATCCTCAGCGACCTCGCCGCCGCGGTCACGGGCGGCCTCGGTCTCGCGCCGTCCGCCTCGCTCTCCGACTCCGGGCCAGGGATCTTCGAGCCGGTGCACGGCTCCGCCCCCGACATCGCCGGCCGCGGGATCGCGAACCCCGCCGCGATGCTCCGCTCCACCGCGCTCCTGCTCGAGCACGGGCTGGGGCGCCCCGGCGCGGCGCGGGCGCTCGAGCGCGCCGTCGACGAGGGGCTCGCGCTCGCGCCCACCCCCGATCTCGGCGGCACGGCCACCACGGCCGAGCTCGGCGAGGCGATAAGAGCACAACTCGCCGTTGACGGGGCCGGCTCTCCTGCCTAGCCTGCTGCCCATGGCGTCTCGCGCCGAAGCCGTGCAGCACCGCATCCCGTTCGTCAACGGCTTCCCGGCGTACGCCTTTATCGGCTAGCCGGCGCTCTCGCACCCCCGCCGCCGCCGGCTAGCAGACATCTCCCGCGGGATCCCCGTCACTCCTTCCCTGGAGGCGATTCGCCGCATGACCAGCCTGAACACCGCCATCGTCCGCACCGCCGCCGCCCGGGCGGAGCCGTGCCGCTGCCCCGATCCCGTCCCGGTCGCCCGCGCGATCCGCAAGGGCGCCGCCGTCACCATCTGCCAGCGCTGCGGCTCCCGCGTCCCGGTGCGGCTGCGATGACGCCGCCGGTCGCCTACCCCGGACCGGCCGGGACGCACACCGCCGCAGCCGCGCTCGCGCTCTTCCCCAGCGGCCCGCACGTGCCGGTCTCCGGCTTTCGAGCGGTCGCCGAGGCGGTGGTCGCCGCCGACGTGGCCTTCGGCGTGCTCCCGATCGAGAGCTCGCTCGCCGGCGCCGTCGCCGAGACGCACGACCTGCTCTACGAGCGGTCGCTCTCGATCGTCGGGGAGACGATCCTGCCGATCCGCCACCAGCTCGCCGCGTCCGCGGGCGCGACGCTCGCGGAGATCCGCGTCGTGCGCTCGCACCCGCAGGCGCTCGAGCAGTGCCGCGGCCTGCTCGCGCGCCTGCCGCACGTGCAGGTCGTCCCGGTCGCGACCACGGCCGAGGCGGCGCGGACGGTCGCCGAGGAGGCCGATCCGGGGGTCGCGGCGATCGCCGGCGTGGAGGCGGTGCGGCTGTACGGGCTCCGCGTGCTCGTGGACGACGCGGGCGACGGGGTCGCGTTCACCCGCTTCGTCTCGATCGCGCCGTTCACGCGGGTCGCGGGCGGGCTGCGCGATGCGCGCACCGCGTTCACGTTCGTCACCGATCACCGGCCGGGCGCGCTGTTCGCCGCGATCGAGCCGTTCGCGCGGGTGGGCCTCGATCTCGTCCGCCTGGTCTCGCGCCCGCTGCCGGCAACGCCCTGGCGGTACCGCTTCGACGCGGTGGTCGCCGGGCACCCGCTCGAGCCGGGGGTGCAGCTGGCGCTGCGGGAGCTGGCCGACCAGGCCGAGGCGCTGCGCGTGGTCGGCGTCTACGACGGGCACAGGGAGGTGGGAGCATGACCTCCATCTCCTCGGCCGACGACCCGACCGTCGTTCGCATCCGCCGCGAGATCTCCGACATCGACCGGGCGCTCGTCGAGCTCGTGAACAAGCGCCTGAAGCTCGTGGCCGGGCTGAAGCGCTACAAGGACGAGCACGGGATCGGCTTCGTCGATCTCGCCCGGGAGGAGTGGATGCTCCGCTATCTGCAGCGAGCGAACCGCGGCCCGCTCTCCGAGCAGGGCCTGGGCGAGCTGTACCACGCGCTGCTCGACCTCATGAAGCGCGAGGTGGTGGCGCAGGAGCACTCCGCGGACGGGCCGGACGCGGCGTAGCCGGCCGAGCGCGCCACCCGACGGTGCTTCGGCTAGCCGAAGCACCGTCACGGTTTCGTCACGACCGGATCACGGCGGGTTCCGACGGTGCAGGCACATCGCGGGTACGCTGCCGGCTCGACACCGAGCGGGCCATTCTCAGCCGCGACTTTCAACCAGGAAGGAACGACTGACGTGAAGGCATCGTTCGTGCTCTTCGTCCTTGTCGTGGCCGGATGCTTCGCCGCCTCCGCCGGCGCCTCGGGCACTCGCGCCGACCTCGCCGTGTGCGGCACCGTGGTCGGGGCGAAATGGGTCTTCCCGGGCGCCGGAGGCAAGATCAGCGGGAACAAGTACGCCGTCACCGCGAACGGGGTCGGCTGCGCGATCGCGAAGAAGTACGCGATCAAGCTCTCGGGCGCCAGGCTGGCCGGGAAGCTGGTCGGTCACAGCTATCCGCTCGCAGGCGGGCCGAAGGGCTACACCTGCCACGCGAATCCCGACGCCAACGGCAAGCTCCTCGCCGGAAGCTGTCAGATCGGCCCGCTCACGGCGGTCTCGAAGCACGCCTTCAGCTGGGGCGGCCGCCCGTAGGGGAGCGCACGGCCGATTCCTACGGCAGCACGAGCCTGCACCGCGCTACGGGCTGCCCAGATGCCGGCCGCAGAGCTCGCACACCACGGCGTACCGCTTGACGCCGGCCGGCGTGACCGCGATCTGGCGGCGGGCCGGCCGGTGGCGGCACGCGCGCACCTCGGGGAGGAGCCGCGGCAGCGGCGGCAGGTCGGGCAGATGGCGCACGGCGCCGCCGACGGCCGGGCAGCCGGCCTCGTGCTCGGCCCAGACCTGGTGCACCGGCTGGCTCGTCACGGCGAGCCAGCCGCATGCCTCACACGAAACCTCGATCACGCGGCCAGGGTAGCCCGGCGTCCCCGAGCCGCCGCCGCCCCGGCCTTACGCGCTCTCGAACGCCCGCAGCGCCTCCTCCTGCCGCGCGCGGAGGAGCCGGGCGCGGTTGAGCGCGTTCACGACGGCGCGCAGCGAGGCCGTGACGATGCTGCTGTGGACGGCCACGCCCCAGACCGGCTCACCGTCGACATCGGCCTCGACGTACGCCGCCGCGACCGCGTCCTCGCCGCGGCTCGTCGCATGCTCGTGGTAGTCGAGAACGCTCACCGCGTGACCGGTCGCTCCTGCGAGCCCGTGCACGAGTGCGGCGATCGGCCCGTTGCCCTCGCCCGCGAGCTCGAGCGGCTCGCCGTCGAGGAGCAGTTGCGCGGTGAGCCGATCGCCGATCTCGCTCGCCTCGTGCACGTAGGAGACGAGCTCGAACGGTGCGTCGACGTCGAGGTACGCCGCGGTGAAGAGGTCGTAGATCTCCTCGGCCGCGAGCTCGCCGCCCTCCGCGTCGGTGACGGCCTGCACGGTCTGGGCGAGCTCGACCTGGAGCCCGCGCGGGAGCTCGAGCCCGTAGCGGTCCTGCAGCAGGTACGCGACGCCGCCCTTCCCCGACTGCGAGTTGACGCGGATGATCGCCTCGTAGGTGCGCCCGACGTCGCGCGGGTCGATGGGGAGGTAGGGGACGTCCCAGGGCGCGTCCGCGGGCTGGCGCTGCTGCGCGTGCATCCCCTTCTTGATCGCGTCCTGGTGCGAGCCGGAGAACGCCGTGTAGACGAGCTCGCCCGCCCACGGGTGGCGCGGGTGCACCGGCAGCTCGTTGCACTGCTCGACGACCTGCCGCGCCTCGTCGAGCCGGGAGAGATCGAGACCCGGGTCGACGCCCTGCGTGAACAGGTTGAGGGCGAGCGTGACGAGGTCGACGTTGCCGGTGCGCTCCCCGTTCCCGAACAGCGTCCCCTCGACTCGCTGGGCGCCCGCCATCAGGCCCAGCTCGGCGGTCGCGACCGCCGTGCCGCGGTCGTTGTGCGGATGGACGGAGAGGATCGCCGCGTCGCGGCGGGAGAAGTGCCGCGCGAACCACTCGATCCGGTCGGCGTAGACGTTCGGCGGGAAGTGCTCGACCGTCGTCGGCAGGTTCACGATCATCGGCCGCTCGGGCGTCGGGCCCCACTCGGCGGCGACCGCCTCGCAGATGTCGAGCGCGAAGTCGAGCTCGGTGTGGTGGAAGCTCTCGGGCGAGTACTCGAACCGGACCTCGCCGCCGGCCGCTCCCGCGAGCCGCCGGCACATCGCCGCGCCGTGCACGGCGAGCTCGGTGATCCCCGCCCGGTCGAGCCGGAAGACGACGCGCCGCTGCGTCTCCGACGTCGAGTTGTACAGGTGCACGATCGCCTGCCGCGCCCCCGCGATCGACTCGAAGGTGCGCTCGATCAGCTCGGGCCGCGCCTGCGTCAGCACCGCGATCGTCACGTCGTCCGGGATCAGCTCCTCCTCGACCAGCGTGCGGACGAAGTCGAAGTCGGTCTTCGAGGCGGCGGGGAAGCCGACCTCGATCTCCTTGAAGCCGAGCTCGAGCAGCAGCGCGAAGAAGCGGCGCTTGCGCTCGGTGTCCATCGGGTTGACGAGCGCCTGGTTGCCGTCGCGGAGGTCGGTCGAGCACCAGACGGGCGCCTCCGTCAGGACGACGTTCGGCCAGGTGCGGTCGGGGAGGTCGACGGTGGCGTAGGGACGGTACTTGCGGAACGGCATCGGCACGGTGAGGCTCCTTCGGGCTGAGCGGGGGCGCACTGCTCCCGCGGTGCGGGGACGGGTATGTGCGCAGGCGTGCTTCCCCTAGCGGGGAAGGAGGAGGCCGGTCAGGAGGGCCGTCGACTCGTGCACGGATCGAACGGTAGGCCAACCGGGCCCGGATTGCGACCGAAAAGCGGACAAACCTAGGTCGCGAGCGTCGAGAGCGGCGCGGGGTGCGCAGCCTCGAAGGCGGCGAGGTCGTCCTCGTGGCGCAGCGTCAGCCCGATCTCGTCGAGCCCCTCGAGCAGGCACTCGCGCGTGAAGTCGTCGAGCTCGAACGGGAAGCCGCCGGCAGTGCGCGCCTCGAGGTCGACGCTCAGCTCCTCGCCGGCACCGGCCCGCGCCATCAGCTCCTTCACCTGCTCGGCCGGCAGCTCCACCGGCAAGCAGGCCGATCTTGAGCGAGTTCTGGCGGAAGATGTCGCCGTAGCTCGGCGCGACGAGCGCCTCGAAGCCCCAGTCCTGGAGCGCCCACGGCGCGTGCTCGCGCGAGGAGCCGCAGCCGAAGTTGCGCCCGGCGAGCAGGATCCGGGCGCCTCTCGCCCCGGGCCGGTTCAGCTCGAACTCCGGATCCTTGCGCCAGTCGAAGAAGAGGAACTCGCCGAAGCCGGTGCGCTCGATCCGCTTCAGGAACTGCTTCGGGATGATCTGGTCGGTGTCGACGTCGGGCCGGTCGAGGACGAGGGCGGGCGCGGCGACCGAGCGGAACGCCTTCACGCCGGCACCGCCTCGACGAGCTCGCGCGCGTCGCTGAAGCGGCCCGCGATCGCCGTCGCCGCTGCGACGGCGGGGCTGACGAGGTGCGTGCGTCCACCCGCTCCCTGACGCCCCTCGAAGTTCCGGTTCGAGGTCGAGGCGCAGCGCTCCCCGGGCGCGAGCACGTCCGGGTTCATGCCGAGGCACATCGAGCAGCCGGCGCGGCGCCACTCGAAGCCCGCGTCGGCGAAGACCCGGTCGAGGCCCTCGGCCTCGGCCTGCGCCTTCACGGTCGCGGACCCGGGGACGACCATCGCGCGCACCGACGGATGCACGCGCCGGCCGCGCGCGACCTCGGCGGCGGCGCGGAGGTCCTCGATCCGGGAGTTCGTGCACGAGCCGATGAAGACGCGGTCGACGGCGATCTCGCGGATCGGCGTGCCCGGCCGGAGTGCCATGTACGCGAGCGCGCGCTCGGCCGCGGCGCGCGCGTCGGCGTCCTCGAGCGCAGCGGGATCGGGGACGGCCCCGTCGAGCGGGACGACCATGCCGGGGTTCGTGCCCCAGGTCACCTGCGGCGTGACCTCGCCCACGTCGATCTCGACCTCGCGGTCGAAGCTCGCGCCCGGGTCGCTGGGCAGCGACCGCCAGCGCTCGAGCGCGCGCTCCCAGCCCGCGCCCTGCGGCACGCCCGGCCGACCCTCGAGATAGGCGAACGTCGTCTCGTCGGGCGCGATCAGCCCCGCCCGCGCGCCCGCCTCGATCGACATGTTGCAGATCGTCATCCGACCCTCCATCGAGAGCGCCTCGATCACCGGGCCGGCGTACTCGATCACGTGGCCGACGCCGCCGTCGACGCCGATCCGGCCGATCGCGGCGAGGACGAGATCCTTCGCGGTCACGCCCGGCGGCAGCTCGCCGACGAACGAGATCCGGAGCGAGCGCGGCGTGCGCTGCGGCAGGGTCTGCGTCGCGAGCACGTGCTCGACCTCGGACGTGCCGATCCCGAAGGCGAGCGCGCCGAAGGCGCCGTGGGTGGAGGTGTGCGAGTCGCCGCAGACGATCGTCAGCCCCGGCTGCGTCAACCCTCGCTCGGGGCCGATCACGTGCACGATCCCCTCGCGGCCGCTGCCGGTGGCGTAGAGCGGGACGCCGAACTCCTCGCAGTTGCGCGCGAGCGCGTCGAGCTGCTGCGCGGAGAGCGGGTCGAGCGGCGTGTCGTCGCCGGTCGCGACGTTGTGGTCCATCGTCGCGACCGTCAGGTCGGGCCGGCGAACCCGTCGGCCGGCGAGGCGCAGCCCCTCGAACGCCTGCGGCGAGGTGACCTCGTGGACCAGGTGCAGGTCGACGTAGAGGAGATCGGGGCGACCCGCCTCGCGGCGGACGACATGGCTCTCCCAGACCTTCTCGACGAGCGTCGCGGCCATGCGCCGACGCTAGCGCGGGACTCGCGGCCGGCAGCGCCGGTTGTGCGGTTTCGGCAGCACTGCTCGCGAGTCATACCGAACGCATACCGTTCCACCGCCAGGGTTCATCTGAAGACGATCGAATCTTGGTGCGATGCATTCGCGCCGCCTCATCGCTCTCGCCGTCGTCCTGCTCGCGGCGCTCGCCGCCGCCGCGGTGCGCACGGGCGCCGCGGCGTCGCTCGGGCTCGGCTCGAGCCATCTCTGGGCGGGGACGCAGACCTTGACGAAGGGGACGTGCACCCTCTCGGGGACGAGCGCCACGACCGGCGCCTGGGTCGACGAGCGGCGGCCGACCAGGTCCGGCTCGGGAACGACGCTGCAGGTGGAGCGGCGGGACAGCCGCGACCGCTGGGCGTTCGTCCGCTTCGACCTCTCCTCGTGCGCGATCCCCGCGACCGGCGGCGCCGACTCCGCGACGCTGACCCTCACGATGAGCAAGGCGCCGCGCAGCGATCGGACGCTGACGCTGACGCCGGTGCTCTCCTCCTGGGACTCGTCGCTGACGTACTCGCAGGCCACCGGGCTCTCGTACGACGTCCCGACCACGACCTTCTCGACCGGTACGACCAGCGGCGCGACCTTCGACCTGACGGTCACCGCGGTCGTCGACGCGCTGCTCAAGAGCCCGGGCTCGAGCTTCGGCTGGCGGATCCACGACGCCGGCGCCAGCTCGAACAGGTCGATCCTGCGGTTCGACGGGCCCGCGGCTGCGAGCCCGCCGCGGCTGACGATCCAGTACGAGAAGTAGCGCTTGTTCGGTTTCGGCCGCGGAGGGCGCCTACCCTTCGTCGATGGCCGTCCGCGACGCCCCCGCCGACGCGCCGCTGCGGCGCGACGTCCGCCTGCTCGGCGACCTGCTCGGCCGTGTGCTCGTCGAGCAGGAGGGGGAGGAGCTGCTCGCCGACGTCGAGCGCGTTCGGGCGCTCGCGCGCGAGGCCCGGGGCGGCGCCCCGCTCGACGAGCTGCGGGCAGCGGTCGCGGCTCTGCCGGCCGAGCGGGAGGCGAGCGTCCTGCGGGCCTTCGCCCTCTACTTCCAGCTCGCGAACGTGGCCGAGCAGCAGCACCGCGTCCGCCGCCGCCTGGAGTACGCCCGCGAGGGTCGGGTTCCCGAGGAGACCCTGGAGGCGGCGTTCGCGCGCCTCGAGGGCGTCGCTCCCGCAGTGCTCGAGGAGGGCGTCTCGCTCGAGCTCGTGCTCACCGCACATCCGACCGAGGCGGCGCGGCGCACCGTTCTCGCCTCGCACCTGCGACTCGCCGGGCTGCTCGCCGAGCTCGACGACCCGCTCCGGACGGCCGCGGGCCGCGAGCGCGTCGAGGCGGCGCTCGCCGCCGAGATCACCGCGCTCTGGCAGGCCGACGAGGTTCGCTCGCGGCGGCCGCGGGTCGTGGACGAGATCCGCAACGGCCACTGGTTCTTCGAGCAGAGCTTGATCGAGGCCGCCGAGGGCCTCCTGGCCGACTACCGCGACCGGGTGCCCGGGGCGCGGCCGCCGCTCCGCTTCGGCTCCTGGATCGGCGGCGACGCGGACGGGAACCCGAACACCGGCCCGGAGACCGTGGCCGAGGCGCTCGAGCGCGCGCGCCGGCTCCTGCTCGGACGCTACCGCGACGAGGTGCGGGCGCTCGCCGCCGAGCTCGGCGTCTCGTCCCGGCTGACGCCCGTGAGCGACGAGCTGCTCGACTCGATCGCCCGCGACGAGCTCGAGCTCCCCGAGGCTGCGGCGGAGATGGCCGAGCAGAACCTCGACGAGCCCTACCGGCGCAAGCTCTCGTTCATGTGGCGTCGGCTCGACGGCGACCGCTACGAGAGCGCGGCCGCGCTCGCCGCCGATCTGGGCGTTCTCGACCGGAGCCTGCGTGCGAACCGGGGCGCGCGGATCGCCGACGGCCCGCTGGCCGCGCTGCGGCGCCGCGTCGAGCTGTTCGGCCTCCACCTCGCGAAGCTCGACCTGCGCGTCCACGCCCACGACTCCGAGGAGCGCGTTCGCGGCCTTCTCGACGCGGGGCGTGCCGCCCGCATCCGCCACGGCACGGCTGCGCTCGACACCGTGGTCGTGTCCGGCGTGGAGTCGGTCGAGGACGTCGCCCGCGTCCACGAGCTGGCCGGAGGGGAGCTGTCGGTGGTGCCGCTCTTCGAGTCGCTGGCGGCGCTGCGGGCGGCGCCGCGGATCCTCGGAGAGCTGCTGGACGGCGTCGGCTGCCGCGAGGTGATGGTCGGATACTCCGACTCGGCGAAGGACGCGGGCTACCTCGCCGCCCAGGTGGAGATTCGCCGAGCGCTCGTCGCGCTCGCCGAGGTCGCGCACGCACGAGGCGCCGAGCTGACGTACTTCCACGGCCGCGGCGGCAGCGCCGGCCGCGGCGGAGGGCCGACGTACGCGGCGATCCTCGCGACGCCGCAGGGCGTCCCGCCCGGCAGGCTGAAGCTGACCGAGCAGGGCGAGACGATCGCCTTCAAGTACGGGCTGCCGGGGCTCGCGCGCCGGAACCTCGAGGCGGCGCTCGCCGCGACGCTGCTCGCCGCCGTGCCCGAGCGCACCGACGTCGAGCCGCCGGCCGGCGCGGAGCCGCTCGTCGACGCTCTCGCCGCCCGATCTCGCGAGGAGTACCGCCGTCTCGTCGACGACCGCGGCTTCGGCGAGTTCTTCCGCGCCTTCACGCCGGTGGACGAGCTCGCGCTGCTCACGATCGGCTCGCGGCCCGCGCGCCGACCCGGAGGGGCGCCGACGCTCGAGGCGCTGCGCGCCATCCCCTGGGTCTTCGCCTGGACGCAGAACCGCTGCCTCGTACCGGCCTGGTACGGCTGCGGCAGCGCGCTCGCCGAGGCCGACGCGGGCGAGCTGCGGCGGCTCTACCGCGAATGGGGCTTCTTCCGCTCGCTCGTCCAGAATCTCGAGATGACCCTCGCCAAGTCGTCGCTCGAGGTCGCGCGGGAGTACCTCGACCTCGTCGCCGAGGACCGTCTGTGGAGGCCGATCGCCGCCGAGCACGAGCGGACCGTCGCGGCCGTGCTCGAGATCGTCGAGGCGGACGAGCTGCTCGAGCGGCACCCGGTCGTGCAGCGCTCGGTGCGGCTGCGCAACCCGTACGTCGACCCGATGAACGCGATCCAGGTCGGGCTTCTGCGCCGCTACCGCGGCGGCGACGAGGCAGCGGTCGCGCCGCTCCTGCGCTCGATCGCGGGCATCGCCGCCGCGCTGAGGAACACCGGATGAGCGAGCTGCGTGAGCAGGTCGCCCGAGAGGCGGCGGCGGCGCATGCGGCGGTCGCGGCTCTGACCGACGCCGGCGTGGCGCAGGCGCTCGCACGCGCCGCCGAGCTCGTCGAGGAGCGCCGGGACGTGATCGCGGACGCGAACGCGGCCGACGTCGCCGGCGCCGCCGATCTCGACCCGGGCGCCCTGGACCGCCTCCGGCTCGACGACGCACGCATCGGCGCGCTCGCGGAACAGCTCGCGCAGCTCGCGGAGCTGCCGCCGCTCGAGCGGTTGGAGGATGCCTGGACGCTCGACAACGGTCTCCGCGTCGAGACGCGCCGGATCCCCGTCGGGGCCGTCGGCGCGAACTTCGAGGCCCGCCCGAACGTCGCCGTGGACGTGAGCGGGCAGCTGCTGAAGAGCCTCAACGCCGCCGTCCTCCGGACGGGAGGCGCGGCCCTGCGCACGGTGACCGTGCTCGTGGACGAGGTGCTGCGGCCCGCGCTCGTCGCAGCGGGGCTGCCGCCGGAGGCGATCGGGCTCGTCCGCTCGCCCGAGCGCGAGGGCGCGCGGATCCTCGTCTCGCTGCCGGGCTCGCTCCCCCTCGTGATCCTGCGCGGCAGCGGCGAGACGACCGCGGCGCTGGCCCGTGAGGCGGCGCAGCACGGCGTCCGCACCCTCGCGCACGCGGAGGGCGGCGGCGTCCTCTACCTCCACGACGCGGCCGACCGGGCGAAGGCGGAGGCGCTCGTCGCGGCGAGCCTCGACCGGCTGGGCGTCTGCAACCGGCTCAACCTCCTGCTCGTCGCGCGCGAGGAGCAGGTGCCGCGGGGCGTGCTCGAGCGGCTCGGGGTCGCCGTCCGCGAGCCGCCCCGCACCGGCCACGAGTGGGCGAACGACCCCGACCCCGGGAGGGTCGCCTCGGTCACGGTCCGCGTCGTCGGCTCGCTCGAGGAGGCGCTCGCGCTCGCCAACGACGAGACGAGCGGCCTGGCCGCCGGGATCGTGACCGAGGACGAGGCGGCCGCCCGCCGCTTCCTCGACGGCTACCGCGGCACCGCCGGCTACTGGAACGCCAGCACGCGCTTCACCGACGGCTTCGCGCTCACGGGTGCGCCCGAGACCGGGATCAACGTCGACCGCGTCCCCGGCCCGCGCGGGCCGGTCACCTACCGCGACCTCTGGTTGCGCCAGTTCCGCGTCGTCGGGCGCGGTTTCGAGCACCGATGAAGCGCCCGCTCGTCGTCAAGCTGGGCTCCTCGCTCGTCGTCGACGCCCGCGGCCGGCCGCGGCGCACGGTCCTCCGCGCCCGGGCCGCCGAGATCGCGGAGGTCGTCGCGTCGGGGACGCCGGTCTGCGTCGTCTCCTCCGGGGCGATCGCGCTGGGCCTGCGGCGGCTCGGCCTGGAGCGGCGCCCCTCGAGCCTGCCGCGCCTGCAGGCCGCATCGGCGCTCGGGCAGGCTGCACTGCAGCGGGCCTGGCAGGACGCACTTCGCCCGCACGGCGTCGAGGTGGCTCAGATCCTGCTCTCGAGCGCAGAGGTCGGCGAGCGCCGTGCGTACGTCAACGCGCGCAGCGCAATCGGGGCGCTCTTCGCGCTCGGCGCGGTGCCGATCGTGAACGAGAACGACGCGACGGCGACCGACGAGATCAGCTTCGGCGACAACGACGCGCTCGCCGCCCAGGTTGCAGTGCTCCTCAAGGCGCGCCTGCTCGTCCTGCTCAGCTCGGTGCCCGGCGTGCTCGCCGAGGGCGTCGTCGTCGAGGACGGAGCCGCCGCCCGCTCGGTCGCGTTCGGCCCGGCCGGCGCGCTCGGCCGGGGCGGGATGGAGAGCAAGGTCGCCGCGGCCGAGCTCGCCGCGGGGGCGGGCATCCCGACGGTGATCGCGGACGGCGCCGCCCCGGGCGCGGTGACCGCGGCGCTCCGCGGCGGCGCCGTCGGGACACGCTTCGCCGCCTCCGGCTCGGCGCCGGCCTTCAAGCTCTGGCTGCGCCACGGGAAGCGGATCGAGGGGCGGATCCACGTCGACGCGGGCGCCCGGCGCGCGATCGTCGGCGGCGGCGCGAGCCTGCTCGCCGTCGGGGTGACCGGGTGCGAGGGCGGGTTTCACGCCGGCGACGGCGTCGAGCTCGTCGGACCGGACGGCAGGGTCTTCGCACGCGGGATCGCCGCCGTCGACGCGGGCGAGCTGGCAGGCCGGCCGTCCGGGGTCGAGGCCGTCCACCGTGACCGGCTCGTGCTCGCCTGACCCGGCTCAGCGGGCGTCCACGCGCAGCGAGCCGTCGGCGTTCCGGTCGAGGCGGATCTCCGGCCACGGCGAGCCGCTCGACGAGCGCAGTCCGATCACGAGCGGACGGAGCGGCTTGTCGCCCAGCTCGCGGCGCGCTTCGAGCAGCTCGCGGTGGCGCACGACGGCGGCCCGGAGGGCAGGGACGACGTCGGCCTCGCGGAACGGCTTGAGGAGGTAGGTGAAGACGCCGGCCTCGATCGCCCGGTCGACGTGGCCGCGGTCGGCGTACGCGGTCAGCATCACGATCGGCAGGGGCCGCTCGGCATAGATCCGGCGGGCCGCCTCGATCCCGTCGAGGACCGGCATCCGCAGGTCGAGCAGGACGACGTCCGGGTCGACCTCGCGGGCGAGGCGCACCGCCTCTTCGCCGTTCCGCGCCTCGCCGCACACGCGAAGACCGTGCCGCTCGAGCAGGCCGCGCAGATCGAGGCGGATGATCGTCTCGTCCTCCGCGATCAGCACCCGCAGGGGCCGTTCGCGCTCCATGCCCGGAAACTCGTCGCGCATCGCTCCTCCTCGGTCCACGAAAAAAGCCTCCGGAGCTTCCGGAGGCCTCGACGCCTGCACCGGTCGCGTCTGCGCGCCCGGCACCGACACCGTAGCGGCGCCCGCGGCCGGTGCGCAAGGGCACGTGGCGAACCACACGTTGTCGACCGGCGGTGCCCGCGACGGCTACCGTCCCCTCTCCGGGCCGGCACCGTCCGCCGCCCGGGCCGGCGAGGAGGCCGTCGACGCGCGCCGCATGGCGCGGCCCCACGGGACAAGGACGGTGAAGGACATGGACACCCTGGAGCTCGAGCTCGCCTCGCTTCTTCGCAACGTGCCCTGCTCCGATCGGCAGGCGCGCGCGCTCGCGATTCGCTTCGGCTACTGCGGGGGGATCCGCTTGGTGCGGCTCGACGCCGACCGGGACGTGGTCTCCGCGGGCGAGCGCCTCGATCCGACGCTGGCGCTCTCGCCGCTCGAGCGTGAGCTGCTCGCCGTCTTCCGCGCGCACGGCCGCATCCTCCGCTTGACCGAGGCGAGACGGCTCGCCGAGCTGGCCGGCCTCAACTCGACGAGCGCCACCCTCTCCTTCCTGCACTCGCCCGTGTTCCAGTCGGTCGCCCGCGGCCGTTACGCGGTCCGGGGGGCATGGCACGCGGCCGGCCAGACCGAGGCCGTCGCCGCCTAGAGGCTTGATGTGATTCGTCCCCGTGCTCACATAGGCCTCGAGCTCGGCAGCGACGGCCTCCGCGAGGCACGCGGCGGCCTGCGCACGCGCGCGCGCCGGGCCGAACAGCGCGCCGAGCGAGACCGCTCGCACCTCCGAGGAGCCGGAAGCGACGTCGCCCGCCACGACGAGCGCCGGGACGTCGAGCCGGGCGCAGCGCTCGAGCACGCCGCCGACGACCTTTCCGGTGAACGATGTCGCGTCGAGGAGCCCCTCGCCGGTGACGACGAGGTCGCTGTCCGCGAGGGCCGCGTCGAGGCCGGCCACGTCGGCGACGAGATCGAAGCCGGGGACGAGCCGTGCGCCGAGCGCCGCAAGCCCGCCCGCGAGGCCGCCCGCGGCGCCCGCGCCGGAGATGACCGCGACGTCCACGCCGAGCTCCTCCGCGTAGCGCTCCGCGAGCCCGGCCAGCCGGTCGCGCAGCGCGCCCACCTGCGCGGGGCCCGCACCCTTCTGCGGCGCGAAGACGTCGGCGGCGTCGCGGAAGGCGGTCCGGACGTCGCAGGCGACGACGAGCCGGGCGGGGAGGGGGAGGCGGCTCCGCAGCGCCTCGACCGCTCCGAGGCCGCCGTCCGTCGTCGCCGAGCCGCCGACCGCGACGACGATTCGCTCCGCTCCCGCGTCGAGTGCCGCCGCGACGAGCTCGCCGACGCCCCGTGTCGTCGCGCCGAGCGGATCGTTCCGCTCCGGGCCGCCGGCGAGGGCGAGCCCCGCCGCGCGCGCCGCCTCGATGACCGCGACGCCGTCCTCCAGGCGCCAGCCGGCCTCGACCGCGCGCTCCGAGCGGGCCCGTCACCCGGCTGCGCCGGTTCGCGCCGCCGAGCGCGTCGAGGGTCCCCTCGCCGCCGTCGGCGAGCGGAAGCAGCCGCGCGGCCCAGCCGGCCCGCCCGGCGCCGGCCGCGATCGCCCTCGCGGCCTCGGCCGCGGTGAGCGTGCCGCGGAACTTGTCCGGCGCGGCGAGCAGCCGTCTCCGCGGGCCCATGCGAGGCAGGATCGCACGCCTGCAGGGCTCGCCGGACCCTGGACGGGCGCTCGCACGGTGGTTATTTTCCGTCTGCACAACGAGCGAGTATCGGTCGCGCCGCACGGCGCCTCCCTGCCCGTTCAGGCTCCGTGCGGAGGGAGGTGTTTTCATGGCAAGCGGGACCGTCAAGTGGTTCAACGATGCGAAGGGGTACGGCTTCATCACCCCCGACGCCGGCGGCAAGGACGTCTTCGTCCACTTCAGCGCGATCGAAGGCGACGGCTTCAAGTCCCTCCCCGAGGGCGCGAAGGTCGAGTTCGAGCAGGCCGAGGGTCAGAAGGGGCCCGAGGCGCGGAACGTCCAGGTCGTCGGCTAGCCGGGGGCGCCTCGTGCGCCCCGGCCACCTTCACCGGAGGGACCGGAATGACCGACAAGGAGGCGAAGGTCGAGGTCGAGGGAGAGGTGCTCGAGTCCTTCCGCTCGGGCATGTACCGCATCGGCCTCGACAACGGGCTCGAGACGCTGGGCTACACGTCCGGCAAGATGCGGCGCTACCGCATCCGCATCAACCCGGGTGACCGGGTGCGCGTCGAGCTGTCGCCGTACGACCTCGGGCGTGGGCGGATCGTCTTCCGCGAGCGGTAGGCGCGGCCGCGGCTAGCGCGAGGCGCGGTGCTTCGCGGCCGTGACCACGAGCACGGCCTCCATGCCGAGCGCGCGGTGCCCGGGCAGTCCGCACCAGAGCGCGTAGCGGCCGGGCCGGAGTCTCACGTCGCGGTCGCGGTGGGCGCCGGGCTGGAGGGTCGGCCACGAGACGACGCGGCCGCCGCCGAGGCGCCTGAGCTCGAGATCGTGCGCGTCCTGGCCCGCGTTGACGAGCTCGATCACCGCTGCGCCGGCCCGGACGCGCACGCGCGAGAGCGTGAGTCTGAACTCCTGCGCGACCACCTGGATCCGCGCCGGAGGCGGCGGCGCAGCGGTCACCGGATCAGCGTCGGCCGCTGGAACGACGCTGCACCCGGGATCACGGCGGCCCCGTCCGTCCCCAGCCACTGCTCGAGCAGCGCCGAGTAGACGCCGCGGAAGTCGGCAGTCGCCGTCACGTTGCCGCCCTCGTCGAGCCCCGACGCGAGACCGGGGAACTCGCCCACCATCGTCCCGGTCACGCGCGTGCCCAGGAGGAAGCCGACGCCCGCGGCGCCGTGGTCGGTGCCGGCGGAGCCGTTCTCCTTCGCGCGGCGCCCGAACTCCGACCAGACGTGGACGAGCACCCGATCGGCCAGCCCGCGCGCCTCGAGATCGCGCTGGAAGGCGAGCAGCGAGTCGGAGGTGAGCTGCAGGCCGGAGGCGAGCGCCTGCGCCTGCGCCGAGTGCGTGTCGTACTGCCCCGGGGCCGACAGCGCGACCGCGCGGAGGGGAAGCCCGGCCGCGATCATCGCCGCGAGGCCGGCGAGGCGCTTGGGGAAGGGGTCGCTGGACTGCGGATACGGGACCTGCGTGCCGAATCCCGAGGAGCCGTCGCTCGACGACGACTGGAACGGCAGCAGCTGATGGCGCAGCTGGTCGGCCTGCCGCGCGACCGCGGCCACCGTCTGGAGGCCGGGGTCGGCCCGGTGGGTGCCGAGCGTCCCTGCGGCCTCGAGCATGCGCGACTCGACCTCGCCCCAGACGCGGGTGCTCCCGAAGTCGTACTGGTCGGCGCCGGCGATCGAGGCGACGGGGAGCTTCGCGGTCGCGAGGGCGGGGGCGAGCGTGTCGTCGAGCGAGAGCCCCTGCAGCGGGTTGTCGGCGGTTCCGACCCGGTCGAGGTAGCGCCCGAGCCAGCCGGTGCGCAGGTTCGCGTCGGTCGCGCCGACCTCCCAGTAGTGCCGCGAGGTGAAGTGCGACTGGTCGGCGTTCGTGTAGCCGATGGCCGGCATCACCGTGACCTTGCCCTCGCCGTACAGCTGGGCCAGGCCGCCCGCGGCGGGGTGCCAGAAGAGGCGCGGGTCCTCGCGGAACTGCGTCCCGCCGTCGAGCGCGAGCTTCGGCCGCAGCTGCCGGTAGAGCGGGTCGCCCTGCGGCGAGAGGACCGAGAGCGCGTCGGCGCCGCCCTCGAGGAAGATCGACACGAGCAACGGCTGCGCCGGAGACGCCGCGGCCGCCGCGATCCCCTCCTCGAACGCGCGCAGGCCGAGCCGCGAGGCGCCGTAGACGGCGAGCGCGGCTCCGACCCCGTGGGCGAGGAAGCTCCGCCGGGAGAGGCCCGTGCCCGCCGGCAGCGGCATGCCCGCCTCGATCGCCGGCAGGCCGCGCCCCGCCTCGGCGGCGGCGCGGTGGAGAAGCCGCGAGCGCGAGAGCCCGGCGCAGTGGTTGCACGTCGGATCGGTCACGCGGCCTGCAGCTCCGGCGAGACGGCGATCAGGTGACGGAGCGCGTTCTGGATCATCACCGGGTACTGGCGCTGCTTCCACGTGGCGGACCGGGCATCGGCAGCCGCGTTCCGCGCGAAGCCGAGCAGCGCCGCGTGGGTCTCGGCGCCGAGCGCGGGCCGGTGCCAGAAGGCGAGAGCATGGTCGAGCAGCCGCTGCGGGTCGTTCGGCTGCGCTGCCTTGCCCGGGTCGAGGGCGAAGGGGCGCAGCACGTACTGCGCGATCCACCAGCGCCCGCGCCAGGTCGCGGTGTCGAGCCAGCGCGAGTCGTCCCAGCCGGCGACGTTCGGCGGCCGGAAGAGCTGCTGCCCCGCCATCGCGTCGAGCCAGACCCAGGCGGTCGAATCGATGCCCCGCCCGATCCGCCGCAGGAGCCCAGCCGTGTAGAGCACCGGCGACTTCACCATCCGCGCACCGGTGTAGAGGTCGGGGTGGCGGAGGATCGCGGACAGCACCGGGCGCAGCTCGTGGCCGCCGTTCACGTACAGGCGCTCCAGCGCGGCCTGCGTCGCGTGGTCGGGAGGTGTCGGAACGAAGTAGCCCCAGAGCTTCCGGACGAGGAAGGACGGATGGTCGGGATGGGAGACGCAGAGCCGTACGGAGTCCTTCCACGTGTACGAGCCCGCGTGGCCGAAGATCGTCTTCGGGCCGGTGTCGTGGTAGCGCGGGTCGTAGCGGAAGTTGACCGGCCCGGCGCTCCGCTGCCAGTCGTTGCGGAAGCCGGTCAGCGCCCGCGCCTGCTGGCGCACGTCGGTCTCGCGGTAGCCGCGGCCGGCTCCGAGCGTGAACAGCTCCATCATCTCGCGGGCGTAGTTCTCGTTCGGCGAGTACTTCGAGTTGTCGCTGCCGTTGAGCCAGAGCAGCATCGCCGGGTCGGTCGTCACCCGCGAGAACAGGTCGCGGAAGGAGCCGAGGCCGTGCTCCCGGAAGAGCTGGTTCTGCGCGAGCATCAGCCGCTGCGAGTCGACCCCGGAGTTCGAGGTCGCGAACCAGTCGTGCCAGACGAGCGTCATGCGCTCGACGAGCGGCCGCGACGTTCGCACCATGCGGTCGAGCCACCACACGTGGTCGTGGCCCCAGGCGTCGAACGGCGCGAGCGGGCGGCCCTTGTCGTCGTGCGGCGTCGGCCCGACGAGCTTCTCCCGCGGCGGGGCGACGAGATGGTGCACGGCGCCCTCGAGACCGAGTCGTGCGAGCTTCTCGGCCTCGCCGCGGCGAGGGCCGAAGCCGGCGCGCCAGAGCAGTCGCTCGGCTTCGGCGACGCTGAACCTCCCCCGGTAGGCGGCGATCCCGGGCACGTGCCTCACGATCGGCAGCTGCCACGGCGATCGAGATACCCATTCGAGTGGCTTGCGACAATGGCGGAGTGGCCGACGCCTCCGACCGGATCCGCGCGCTCGCGCTCTCGCTTCCCCGTACCTACGAGGATCGGCCCTGGGGCTTTCCGGTGTTCAAGGTCGGCGAGAACAAGCTCTTCGTCCTGATGAGCGAGGACGGGCGCGAGCTGACGCTGAAGCTGACCGCGGAGGAGCGGGAGATCGCGCTGCTGCTGCCGTGGGTGCGCCCGGCGAGCCACGTCGGCCGCTACGGCTGGGTGACGGCGACGCTCGACGACGAGGAGGCGCTCGTCGCCGCGCTCGAGTGGGTCCGCGAGAGCTACTGGCTGAAGGCGCCCGCCGACGTCCGCGACGCCGCCTTCGCGGATGCATGACGCCGGAACGGCGCCGCCGTTCGCGCCTCGGAGCGCGCCGGCTTCGCGCCCGTCTCGGAGCACGAGTCCGACGACGAGCACGCCGCGCCGTGGCTCCCGATCGAGCTCCGCGGCTAGACTGGCGCCGTGATCGCGATCTCGACAGCGACAGCCCGCCGCGCGCGGCCGACCGTCGCCGGGTCGCGCGCGGACTGAACGAGCCCGCCTCCGATCGCCGGCGGCGGACGCGTCCCGCTCCTCCTCGACCGGGCGCCGGCGACTCCTCGATCTCCTCGTTCCTGTCCTTCTCCCGGGGGTGCATATCCTTGGCTTCTTCCATGAAGGTCGTCCTGCCCGACAACTCGGAGCTCGAGCTCCCCGACGGCGCCAGCGGGCTCGACGCCGCGCGCGCGATCGGGCCGAGGCTCGCCGAGCAGGCCGTGCTGATCCGCGCCGACGGCGACGTCCGGGACCTGCGCGCGCCGCTCCGCGACGGCGAGCGGATCCAGATCCTGACCACGCGCGACAAGGACGACGCCGACGCGCTCGCCGTGCTCCGCCACTCGTCGGCACACCTGCTCGCGGAGGCCGTCCGCCGCCTCTACCCGGGGGTGAAGATCGCGATCGGCCCGCCGATCGAGAACGGCTTCTACTACGACTTCGACTTCCCGGAGCCGATCCGCGAGGAGGACCTCGAACGGATCGAGGCCGAGATCGGCAGGGAGCTGCAGGAGGGCCGGGAGTGGACGCGCAGCGAGATCTCCCGCGACGAGGCGCGCGAGCGCTTCGCGGCCGAGGACGAGCCGTTCAAGGTCGAGCTGGTCGCGACCGCCGACGGCGACATCTCGCTCTACACGCAGTCGCACGACGGCGTGGACGACTTCACCGACCTCTGCCGCGGTCCGCACCTGCAGAGCTCGCAGCCGATCAAGGCGATCACGCTCACCGGCCTGGCAGGCGCCTACTGGCGCGGCGACTCGACGAAGCCTCAGCTGACCCGGATCTACGGCACCGCGTTCTTCTCGAAGGACGATCTCGACGCGCACCTCGCGCGGCTCGAGGAGGCGCGCCGGCGCGACCACCGGGTGCTCGGCCAGCAGCTCGACCTCGTCCACTTCGACGAGCACTCGCCCGGCTCGCCGCTCTGGCACCCGAAGGGGATGACCGTCTGGAACGCGCTCGAGGATCTCCGTCGACGCGAGAACGCGCGCCGCGGCTACCTCGAGGTGAAGACGCCGCTGATCTACGACACCGAGCTCTGGCAGACCTCGGGCCACTGGGAGAAGTACCGGGAGCACATGTTCCTGATCCCGGCGCAGGAGGAGCACGGGAAGACCTACGGCCTCAAGCCGATGAACTGCCCGGGCCACATGCTCCTCTTCGGCAGCCAGCTCCGCTCCTACCGCGACCTGCCGATGCGCTTCGCCGAGGCGTCGACCCTGCACCGGAACGAGCTCGCAGGCACGCTGCACGGGCTGCTCCGCGTGCGGCACGTGACCCAGGACGACGCGCACATCTTCTGCACGGCGGAGCAGATCGAGGACGAGATCTACGCGTGCCTCGACTACGCGGCCTTCCTCTACGACCTGTTCGAGATGACCGCCCGCTTCGAGCTCTCGACCCGGCCCGACGACAAGCTCGGCGCCGACGAGGAGTGGGACTTCACCGAGGGCGCGCTCCGCTCGGCGCTCGAGCGCCGAGAGATCGCGTACGAGGTGAACGAGGGCGACGGCGCCTTCTACGGACCGAAGATCGACCTCCACATGACCGACGTGCTCGGCCGCTCCTGGCAGATGGGGACGATCCAGCTCGACGCCCAGATGCCGCAGCGCTTCGGGCTCCACTACATGGGCGCCGACAACCGCGAGCACACGCCGTACGTGATCCACCGGGCGCTGCTCGGCTCGCTCGAGCGCTTCATCGGCATCCTCGTCGAGCACTACGCCGGCGCCTTCCCGTTCTGGCTCGCGCCGGTCCAGGTGCGAGTGCTCCCGGTCGGGGACGACCACCTCGACGCGGCCCGCACGCTCGCGCTCCGCCTCGCCGAGGCCGGGTACCGCGCCGACGTCGGAGAGCCGACCGAGACGATCGGGAAGCGGATCCGGGCCGCCGAGCTCGAGAAGATCCCGGCGGCGATCGTCTACGGGGACCGCGAGAGCGACGAGAGTCTCGCCGTGCGCGAGCGCGGGGGCGAGCAGTCGAACCTCTCGCTGGTGGCGCTCCTCGAGAAGCTTGCTACCCTTTGACGCCTGGAAAGCAGGAGCGGACCCGTTCCTCACCTTCCGGGCCGGAAACGGACCTGGCGGGTTCAACCGAGTCGGTGCTACGACGAGGACGGGGCCGCTGCATGGCAGCGGCTTTTCTGTTGTGACAGCAAATCGAGGAGGAATAAGCCCAACTTGGTGATTCGCCTTTGAGGCCCAGACGTCGGCCGGTCGAGCACGTCCGCCCGTCGAACCGCGACACGACGCGTATCAACGACGCGATCCGCGTCCCGCGCGTGCGGCTGATCGACTCCGACGGCGGCCAGCTCGGGATCAAGGCCACGGACGAGGCGCGCGAGTACGCCTACGGCAAGAACCTCGATCTCGTCGAGGTGGCGGCCCAGGCCGATCCGCCCGTCGCGAAGGTCATGGACTACGGCAAGTACAAGTACGAGCAGGAGCAGAAGGCGAAGCAGGCGCGGAAGCACCAGAGCCAGATCCAGGTCAAGGAGATCAAGTTCCGGCCGAAGATCGGGAAGCACGACTACAACACCAAGAAAGGTCACGTCGAGCGTTTCCTCAACCAGCGCGCGAAGGTCAAGGTCACGATCATGTTCCGGGGGCGGGAGACCACCCACCCGGAGAAGGGCCGCGACCTGCTCCTCCGGCTCGCGGAGGAGCTCAAGGAGATCGCGCAGATCGAGTCGCAGCCCCTCCTCGACGGCCGCAACATGGTCATGCTGCTTGGCCCGACCAAGAACGCAGGAGTCAAACGAGATGCCGAAGATGAAGACGCGCAGCGCAGCGAAGAAGCGCTTCAAGGTGACGAAGACCGGCAAGATCATGCGCCGGCCGACGATGCGCAGCCACAACCTGGAGAAGAAGTCGTCGAAGCGTAAGCGCCGCTTCCGCAAGGAGATCGAGGTCACCGGCGCGGATCGCAGCGCCCTGAAGAAGATGCTGGGGATACGGTGACCCTCCCGGCGACACTTGGCGGCGCCCGCGTCGCGATCACACATCGCCATGCGGCGTCCTCAGTCGCGTCCGGGCAAGCCAGCCCGAACGCTCCCTGCGTCCTTGCCTGGCTCGGTGCTCGCACCGCGGGCATCCACCAGCGTCCCCAGGAGGGTCACTGATGCCGAGGGTCAAGCGTTCCGTCAGTGCGCAGAAGAAGCGCCGCAAGGTCCTGGGCCAGGCGAAGGGCTACTGGGGCCGCAAGGGCACCCACTACCGCTACGCGAAGGAGCAGGTCGAGCACTCGCTCGTCTACGCCTATCGCGACCGGAAGAACCGCAAGCGCGAGTTCCGGCGTCTCTGGATCACGCGCATCAACGCAGCCGCGCGCGCGCACGGTCTCTCGTACAACCAGTTCGTGAACGGCTGCAACAAGGCCGGCATCGAGCTCGACCGCAAGGTCCTCGCGGATCTCGCTGTCAGCGACCCCGCTGCGTTCGGCGCGATCGCCGAGCAGGCGAAGAGCGCGCTCGAGGCCTAGCGACGGACCGCCGGGAGGCGTTCCGGCTGCAGGCGCGGCACTTCGCCGGGCCCGCCCCGCAGTACGAGCGGCTCTCCGCCGAGCTGGCGGACGAGCCGCTCCTCGCGGCGCTGCTCGGCGACGACGTGCCGGCGCGGTGTCGAGCTCGGCTGCAGCGCCGGCCTCGACCTCCTCTGGGACAGCTACGGCTACCGCTACGAGCACGGCGCCTGGACACGACTACTACGGTCTCTTCATGCAGCTCTGGCCGGAGGGTGAGCGGGTCGAGCTGGCGCACTCCGACTTCCACGGCGCGTGGCTCGAATGGCGGGAGGCGTGATCACCTCCCGCGACAACGAGCGGCTCAGGCTCGTACGCAAGCTGCAAGACCGGCGCTGGCGCGACAAGCTCGGGCTGCTCGCCGTCGAGGGCGAGGACCTCGTCGGAGCCGCGCACGAGGCCGGTCTGGAGCCGGTCGAGCTGCTCGTCGCGGGCGAGAACGTCGCGGCCGAGCTGCTCGCCGAGGTGTCGACGCTCGCGCACCCGTCGCGCGCCATCGGCGTCTATCGGCGCGGCGACCTGCCGGTCGGGGCGCGTCCGGTCACGCTTGCGCTCTGGCAGGTCGCCGACCCCGGGAACGTCGGCACGCTCATCCGCTCCGCCGACGCCTTCGGCGCCGCCGTGGCGCTCTCCCGGGGGTGCGCCGACCCGACCGGCCCGAAGGCCCTGCGCGCCTCGATGGGGGCGATCTTCCGCGTGCCGCTCTCGGGTTTCGAGGAGCCGCCCGGCCGCCGCGTCGCGCTCGTCCCGCGCGGCGGCGTCGCGCTCCCCGCGCTCGAGCTCGGTGGCGGCGGGATCGTGCTCGTCCTCGGCGCCGAGCGGGACGGCCTGCCGGAGGACGTGCTCGGGCAGTGCGAGGAGCGCGCATCGATTCCTCAGCCGGGCGCTGCCGAGTCGCTGAACGTGGCCATGGCCGGAACGGTCGCGCTCTACGAGCTCGCGCGGCGGGCGAACCGCCCGTAGAAAGCGGTCCGGCCCCCTTGCAGGGGCCGGACCAGAGATTCGCCGAGCCGGTTTTCGCTTTCGTCCGCCTCGTCCAACCGGCCATTCCGCCTCGGGGTTGCCCCCTCTTCGTCCGACCGCTCGGTCGAGGTTTCGACCTACTCGCGCTCCGTGCTCGGCGCAAGGAGGAACCTACGAGGTCGCGGTCGGCGGATCAAGATCGCGCCTCGAGGATTTCGTCGCAATTTGCGGAGATTCATCTCCGGCGCGCGACCCACACGCTGTCCTCGCCGCCGGCGTACGGCCGCCGGTCGAACCAGCCGTAGCAGCCCTCGACCTCGAAGCCGGCCTCGGCGAGCAGGGTGTGCCAGCGCTCCGGTTCGAGCCACCACAGCACCATGCTCGACTCGCCCTGCGCCCCTCGCACGGAGAGCGTCAGCGTCCGCGCCTGCAGATCCCAGTCGGCGCGCTCGTGGATGCCCGGCTCCCGCTCGATCCAGATGCCGTCGGTCTCCTCGACGTCGAGCCGGGAGGGCGCGAACACGTCGAAGACGAGCTTGCCGCGGGGAAGGAGGAGGTCGCGCGCGGCGCGCAGGGCCTCGAGTCGCTCCGCGTCGTCGCCCAGGTGCAGGTACGCCCGGAAGGGGCAGGCGACGAGCGGGACGCGCTCGTCGACCGGCGGACGGCGCAGGTCGCCGAGCCTCAGGTCGAGGCGCTCCTCGACGCCGGCCTCGCGGGCCCGCTCCGCACACACCTCGAGCATGCCGCGCGAGGAGTCGACGCCGATCACGTGCGCGCCGGCGAGCGCACACGGGATCGCGATCCGTCCGGTGCCGACCCCGAGCTCGACGACGACCCCTCCGGCGGCGAGCGCCTCGTCCACGTAGAAGGAGACGTCCTCGACGACGCTCGCGCTCCACGGGTCGTAGAGGCGCGCGATCGGGTCGTACACGCTCACGAGGGCTTCCTGGCGACGAACACGAGCTCCGGCGAGTCGTCCTCGAGCGGCCGCCTGTCGAACCATCCGTAGCGCGCCTCCACCTCGAGGCGGGCGACGTCGAGCAGTCCTTCCCACTCGGAGCGCGTCGCCCACCAGCAGGTGATCGTCGCGCCGTCGTCGCGGACGATGTCGATGCGGTTGTCGGCGGGCGCGTAGTGGAGCGTGTGCACGATCCCGTTCTGCTCCTGCGTCCGGCCGTCGAGGTCGGCGAACCGCTGGTCGAAGGCGAAGGCGTTGAACGCGAAGCGCCCGCCCGGCCGCAGAGCGGCGGCGACCCGCTCGAACACGCGCCGCTTGTCGTGCCAGCCGCGCAGGTGGAGGAGCGAGCGGAAGGGCACGTAGATCAGCGCGGCCGGCTCGTCCAGCTCCAGGTCGCGGACGTCGCCGAGGCGCAGGTCGAGCGGCAGGCCTCGCGCTCGCGTCCGCGCGATCTCCAGCATCGCCGGAGACGAGTCGATCCCGATCAGCGGCCTTCCCGTCTCGCGGACGATGGGGATCGCGACGCGTCCGCTTCCGACCATCAGCTCGACGACGGGCCCGTCGGCCTCGCGCACGAGCTCGAGGTAGTACGGCACGTCCTCCGTCATGTGCGCCGACCAGGCGTCGTACACCGGTGCCCAGAGGTCGTAGCCGCTCACGGCCGTAGTGTGCCGCGCTGCTCGGATACAGTCGCCGCCGTGGATCCGGAGGGGCTGAAGGGGGAGGCGCTCGGCGCGGTCGCGGCCGCCGCGGACGCTCGACGCGCTCGACGAGCTGCGCGTCCGCTACCTCGGGCGCAAGAGCGCGCTGAAGCTCGCGCTGCGCGAGGTGCGCGACCGCGAGACCGGCATGGCCCTGAACGCGGCGCGCGAGGCGGTCGAGGACGCGGTCGCGGCGCGGCAGCAGGAGCTCGAGCGGAGCGAGCTCGACCGCACGATCGCCGAGGACCGCGTCGACGTCACGCTGCCCGGCGCGCCGCGCCGCCGAGGGCGTCTCCATCTCGTGACGCAGGTGCGGCGCGAGGTCGAGGACATCTTCCTCGGCATGGGCTACGAGGTGGTCGACGGACGCGAGGTCGAGACCACCCACTACCTCTTCGACGCGCTCAACATGGCGCCGAACCACGTCACGCGGTCGCCCCTGCACACGTTCTACGTCGGCGACGACACGGTCCTCCGCAGCGAGACGTCGCCGTCGCAGATCCACACGATGGAGGCGAAGCCGCCGCCGGTCCACATGGTGTCGCTGGGCCGCTGCTACCGGCGTGACACGCCCGACGCGACCCACTATCCGATCTTCCACCAGGTCGAGGGCCTCGCCGTCGACCGCGGGATCACGCTCGCCGATCTGAAGGGGACGCTGCGCACGCTGCTCCGCCAGCTCTTCGGCGCCGAGCGGGAGGCGAAGTTCGTCACCCACTTCTTCCCGTTCACCGAGCCCTCGGTCGAGGTGCTCGTCTCGTGCTTCCAGTGCGGCGGCGACGGCTGCCCCATGTGCCGCCACTCCGGCTGGATCGAGATCGGCGGCTCGGGGATGGTCGATCCGAACGTCCTCCGCTTCGTCGGCTACGACCCGGAGGAGGTCTCGGGCTTCGCCTTCGGCTGGGGCCTCGAGCGCATGGCGATCCTCCGCCACGGGCTGCCCGACATCCGCGACCTGTGGGCCGACGACCTCCGCTTCCTGAGGCAGTTCTGATGAACGTCCCGCTCAGCTGGCTCCGTGAGTACGCCGACCCGGCCGTGCCTGCGGAGACCATCGCCGACCGCCTCTCGGTGTCGACCTGCGAGGTCGAGCGCGTCGTGCGGCGCGGCGTTCCCGACATCGACGGGAACCTCGGCCGGTTCCGCGTCGGTCGCGTCCTCTCTGCGGAGAAGCATCCCAACGCGGACCGCCTGCAGCTCTGCGTCGTCGACGTCGGCGAGCGCGAGCCGAGTCAGATCGTCTGCGGCGCGTGGAACTTCGGCGCCGGCGCCACGGTCGCGGTCGCAATGCCGGGCGCGACGCTCCCCGACGGCCTCACGCTGGAGCGTCGCGAGCTGCGCGGCCAGGTCTCCGAGGGGATGATCCTCGCCGAGGACGAGGTCGATCTCGGCACCGATCACGACGGGATCATGCTGCTGCCGGACGCGCTCGCCCCCGGGACGCCGCTCGCGGACGTCCTGCCGCTCGTGGAGGAGATCCTGGAGGTCGAGACGACGGGGAACCGGCCCGATCTCCTCTCGATCTACGGCCTCGCCCGCGAGGTGGCCGCGCTCTTCGACGTGCCCCTCGCCCCGTGGCCGGGCAGCGAGCCGGAGCGGGCGGGCGACGAGGCGATCCCCGTCGACGTCGAGGACTGGGAGCGCTGCCCCCGCTACCTCGCCCGCCTCTTCCGCGACGTGTCGATCGGGCCGTCGCCGGTGTGGCTCAAGGCGCGTGTGCTCGCCGCCGGGATGCGGCCGATCTCGAACGTCGTCGACGTGACGAACTACGTCATGCTCGCCCTCGGCAGCCCGCTGCACGCCTTCGACCACGACACGCTGGCCGGAGGCGCGGTCGGCGTTCGCAGGGCGAGGGACGGGGAGGAGCTGCGCACGCTCGACGGGCAGCTGCGCCGGCTCGACGCCGGGGACATCGTGATCAAGGACGCCGAGCGGGCGATCGCGCTCGCCGCGATCATGGGCGGCGAGGAGACCGAGGTGACCGGGTCGACGACGAGCGTGCTGCTCGAGGCCGCGAACTTCGAGCCGGTCGGGATCCTCCGCACGTCCGAGCGCCTCGGGCTGCGCACCGAGGGGTCGAATCGCTGGGAGAAGGGCGTCGACCCGCACCTGCCGGAGCACGCCGCCCGGCTCGCGTCGCAGCTGATCGTCGAGACCGCCGGCGCGCGCTGGGTGGGCGAGACGGACGCGTGCGCAGCGCTGCCCGAGCGCCCCGTCGTGACCCTGCGCCCGGCGCGGACGAGCTCTCTGCTCGGGCTCGAGGTCTCCGCCGGCCGCCAGCGCGGGATCCTCGGAGCGCTGGGCTTCGAGCTCGACGGCGACGTCGTCACCGTCCCGACCTGGCGATCGCGCGACGTCACGCGGGAGGCGGATCTGATCGAGGAGGTCGCACGGTTCGTCCTCGATGAGGTGCCGTTCACGCTGCCGGCGCGGCGCGGCGCGATCGGCCGCCTGGCGCGGGACCAGCAGCTGCGGCGCACGGTCGAGGACGTGCTCGTCGGCTGCGGGCTCTTCGAGGCGTACACGCCCAGCCTCGTCGCCGACGATCCCGAGGCGCGGGCGCTACGGCTGTCGCTGCCGCTCTCGATCGACCAGTCGGTCCTGCGCACGACGCTCCTGCCGAGCCTGCTCTCCGTCGCCGACCGCAACCGGGAGGTGGGCAACGAGGGTGTGGCGCTGTTCGAGATCGCCCGCGTCTACCTGCCGTCGGACGAGCAGCTGCCGGTCGAACGCTGGCGGGCGGCGGGCGTGGTCGAGGGCGGCTACGCCGACGCGAAGGGCGTCGTCGACGCGCTCCTCGAGGCGCTGAAGGTCGAGGCGCCGGTCGAGCGCGGCGAGCACCCGCTGCTCCATCCCGGCAAGACCGGGCGCCTGCCGCAGGGGTGGGTCGGCGAGGTGCATCCCGCCGTCGGCCGCGGCTGGGCCGCCTTCGAGCTCGACCTCGCCGATCTCGGGGCCGCGATGCCGGAGCGCGTGCTCTTCGAGGAGGTGAGCCCGTACCCCGCGGTGCGCCAGGATCTCGCCTTCGTCGTCGACGAGGACGTGCCGGCGGCCGAGCTGGTCGCCGCGATCCGCGAGGCCGGCGGGCCGCAGCTGCGCGAGGTGGAGGTCTTCGACGAGTACCGAGGCGAGCAGATCGGCGCGGGCAGGCGCTCGCTCGCCTTCAGGGTGGCGTTCGGATCGCCGGAGCGGACGCTCAGCGACGAGGAGGTCGCGCCGCTGCGTGACGCGATCTCCGCCGCGCTCGCGGAGCGGTTCGGCGCCGCACTGCGCGCCTAGAGGCTTGATGTGGATTCGGCTCCCCGTGGCGGCAACCGCGGGACAGGTCGCAATGCCATCAAGCCTCTAGCCTGCGCCCGAGCGCGCGCGCGAGCGTCTTCGCGACGAGGGAGATCGCGACCGCTCCACCCAGCACGACCGGGATCCGCTTCGCCTTCTGTGCGGCTTCGCCCAGATCCCCGCGCAGCGCGCCCATGGCCGCGGCGAGCTCCTGACGCTCCTGCTCGAGCTCGCGCCGCAGGCGAGCGTCACCGGCCATCCCTCAGCACCTCCAGCGTCCGGCGCGTCTCGTCGATCGCCTGCTCCGGCACCGGCGGGCTGCCCCGGCGCAGGAGGAGGACGCCGACTCCGCCGAGGAGCAGGCGCGGCCAGCAGCAGTGCGCCGGCGACGACGAGGATCGCGAGCCAGGCGGCGAGAACGAGCGTCAGCGCGGCCGCGGCAGCGGCGAGCGCGAAGGCGAGGGCGAGCAGCACGAAGGCGACCGCGCCGACGAGCGAGCACGAGCCCGGCGCCGAGCGAGGCGATCTTCCGCTTCACCTCGGCGATCGCGAGCTCCGCCGTCAGCCGTCCGACGGCAGCCGCGCGGTCGGCGACCAGCTTCGTCGCCCGGCCGAGCCCCGGCTTCTCGCGTTTGCTCATCTCGTCCTCTCTGTTCCCGACATCGTCTACGAAACGGGCGGCCGGCGCCCGGCCCACGGTCGCGCGACCTCGAGCTGGGCGGCGAGCCGGATCAGCGTCGCGTCGGCGAACGGCTTCCCGATCAGCTGCACGCCGATCGGAAGGCCCGCCGGCGTCCAGTGGAGAGGCAGGGACACGGCCGGCTGGCCGGTCACGTTGACGAGCGGCGTGAACGGGGTGAAGAGCGTCTGCCGCGCGAACGCGAGCCGGGCGTCGCCGTCGGTGTCCTCGTACGTCCAGCCGATCGGCACCGGCGGCACGGCGAGGGTCGGCGTGAGCACGACGTCGACGTCCCGCCAGAACTCGAGCACGTCGCGCACGAGGGCCTGCAGTCGGAGGACGGCCGCGGCCAGGTCGGGGCTCGCGGTGGCACGCGCGTCCTCGGCGAGCGCGCGGTTGATCGGCTCGAGCAGCGACAGGTCGTCGATCCCGGCCGATGCCGGCCCGACCTGCCACACCCGGACGAAGTCGGGGAGCATCTCGTCGCGCCGCCAGGGCGGCGTCGCCTCGACGACCTCGTGGCCGAGCTCCGCCAGCAGCTCGGCCGCTCCGCGCGCCGCGGCCGCGCACTCCGGATCGACCGGCACCTGCACCGGCGGCTCGGTCGTCGCCGCGATCCGCAGCCGGCCGGGCTCCGCGTCCGCCTCGGCGAGGAACGGCCGCTCCGGCTCCGGCGCGACGAAGAAGTCGCCCGGCTCGTAGCCGGTCATCACGTCGAGCAGCGCCGCCGCGTCGCGCACGGTCCGGGCGAGCGGGCCGGAGGTGCCGAGGCCGAGCATGCCCGAGCCGTAGGGTGCGGGCGACACGCGCCCGCGCGAGGGCTTGAGCCCGACGAGGCCGCAGCAGGAGGCGGGCGTGCGAATCGAGCCGCCGCCGTCGCTCCCGTGCGCGGCCGGAGCGAGCCCGGCCGCGACCGCCGCCGCCGCGCCGCCGCTCGACCCGCCCGGCGTCAGCGTCGGCTCCCACGGGTTCCGGCAGGCGCCGTTCAGCTCCGATTCGGTCTGCGCGATCGTCCCCAGCTCGGGCGTGTTCGTCTTGCCGAGCACGACGAAGCCCGCGGTCCGGAGGCGCCGCACGACGGCCTGGTCGAACGCCGGCACGTTCGCGGCGTACGCCCTGGTCGAGTAGGTCGTGCGCAGGCCCGCCGTCTCGTGCAGGTCCTTGATCGGGAGCGGCACGCCGCGGAAGGGGGCGTTCGGCCCGGTCTCGGCCGCCCGCGCCGCCGCTCGCGCGCCGTCGGCGTCGACGGTGACATAGGCGTTCAGCTGCGGGTCGAGCCGCTCGATCCGCTCGAGGTAGAGCTCGACGAGCTCGGTCGGCGACACCTCGCCGGCCCGCACCTTCGCGGCCAGCTCGAGCGCGGGCTCGAACGCGAGCTCGCCGCTCACGCGCCGAGAGGGTCGGGCATCAGGCGGGGCGCTGTCCGGCGTGCCAGACCGGGCCCTGCGTTCCGACCGGGTGGACGTCGCAGAGCACGCGCACGATCCGCACGGCGCCGCCGATCTGCTCCGCGTCGAGCCGCTCGAGGCAACGCCGGACCATGCCGGCCGAGGCGCCGTAGCCGTGCACGCTCGCGGCGCGGAAGCGGAAGCCGGGGCGCCCGGGCTCCTGCATCGGGTTCAGCGGCCCGGCGAGCACCGCGGCGCGGTCGGTGTCGGCGCTCGAGTCGAGCTCGAGGTCGCAGAGCAGGTCGCTCCAGTCGGACGGCAGCTCCGCCGTGGCGGCGTCCCACTCGGCGGCGAGCGCGGCGCGTGCGGTGACGCGCTCGGGCTCCGCCTTCGTCGCCGAGACGAGCTCGAGGGCGCCGGTGATGCCCTCCTCGTCGATGCGGCGCAGCATCCGCCGCACGGCTTCGGGTCCGACGCCGTGGCCGGAGCGGTTCGAGGTGACGCGGATCTCGTCTCCGGCGACGCCCGGCCCTGCCGGCGCAAGCAGTGTCGCAGCCCGGCTTCTCGGCTCCGGAAGCGGCACCCGGAGGCTCAATCGCACCTCGCTCCAGCTCGGATCCAGACCGCTCTCGAGGCGCTTCCACTGCTCGACGAGGCTCACGGCGGGAACCGTACACTGGCCGCCGTGGCCAAGGTGGAGCACAAGACGAGCCTCGCGAAGAACGACCTGCCCGACGTCCTGCGCGAGATGCTCCTGATCCGCCGCTTCGAGGAGAAGGTCGAGGAGCGCTTCCGCGCGGGCGAGCTGCCGGGCTTCCTCCACGTGGCGATCGGGCAGGAGGCGTGCGCGGTGGGCGTCTGCCGCGCGCTCGAGGACGGCGACGTGATCTCGTCGACGCACCGGGCGCACGGGCACACGCTCGCGAAGGGCACGCACCCGAACGAGTTGATGGCCGAGCTGTACGGGAAGCAGGAGGGCTGCTCGCACGGGTACGGCGGCTCGATGCACCTCTACGACGTCGAGCGCGGGAACATGGGGGCGAACGCCGTCATCGGCGGCGGCCTGCCGCAGGTCACCGGCGCGGCGCTGGCCTTCAAGATGCGCGGCGAGCCGCGCGTCGCGGTCGCGTTCTTCGGCGACGGCGCGACGAACATCGGCACCTTCCACGAGGCGCTCAACCTGGCGCAGCTCTGGCGGGTGCCCGCGCTGTTCGTGCTGGAGGACAACAAGTGGGCCGAGTCGACCCCGGAGTCGCAGCACTCGCCGATCCGCGACCTCTCGGAGCGGGCGAAGGCATTCGGGATGAAGTCGCTGAAGGCCGACGGCCAGGACGTGGAGGCCGTCTACAAGACGACCCGCAAGGCGCTCGAGCACGCACGATCGGGCCAGGGGCCGGTCTTCCTCCACCTGGACACCGATCCGCTTCTCGGGCCACTACATCGGCGACCCCCAGGTGTACCGGCCGAAGGACGAGGCGCGCGAGCAGCGCGAGACGCGTGACCCGATCGAGCTGCTGCGCGGGAAGCTCGACGTGGGCGACGAGGAGTTCGGCGAGCTCGACGCGGAGATCACCGAGCTGGTCGAGGCGTCGGTGGAGTTCGCGAAGAACGGCACCGATCCCGCCCCGGAGGACGCCCTGAGGAACGTGTATGCCTGAGCTGACCTATCGCGAGGCGGTTCGCGACGCGCTCTCGCAGGCCATGCGCTCCGACGAGGACGTCTTCGTCATGGGCGAGGACATCGCCGAGATGGGCGGCTCGATGGGCGTCACGCACGGGATGCTCGACGAGTTCGGCCCCGAGCGCGTCCGCAACACGCCGATCTCCGAGATGGCGCTCGCCGGCGCCGCGATCGGGGCGGCGCTCCAGGGCATGCGCCCGGTCGCGGAGATCATGTACGAGGACTTCATGACGCTCGCCGCCGAGCAGGTCGTCAACCAGGCGGCGAAGCACCGCTACATGTCGGGCGGCCAGTTGAGCGTCCCGGTCGTCTTCCGCACCCAGGGCGGCGCCGGCTGGTCGCCCGGCGCGCAGCACGCGCAGCAGCTCGAGTCGTGGTTCGTCCACATCCCGGGCCTGAAGGTCGTCTTCGCCTCGACGCCGGAGGACGTGCGCGGGCTGCTCTGGTCGTCGATCTACGACGACAACCCCGTCGTCTTCTTCGAGCACCGCACGCTCTACGGGATCAAGGGCGAGGTGCCCGAGCGAGATCGAGCCCATCCCGCTCGGCAAGGCGCGCGTGCACCGCGAGGGCGAGGACGTGACCGTGATCGCGACCGGCCGGCTCGTCCACGAGGCCCTGAAGGCGGCGGCCGAGGCCGAGCAGGGCGGCGTCTCGGTCGAGGTCGTCGACCCGCGGACGCTGCAGCCGCTCGACGAGGAGACCCTCGTCGCCTCGGTCAGGAAGACGAACCGCGCCGTCGTCGCGCACGAGGCCGTCACGCGGATGGGCTTCGGCGCCGAGGTCGCGTCGGTGCTGCAGTACCAGGCGTTCGACTGGCTCGACGCGCCGATCGAGCGCGTCGGCGCGAGGTTCACGCCGCTGCCGTTCGCGCCCGTCATGGAGGCCTTCGTCGTCCCGCACGCCGAGGACGTCCTGGCCGCCGTCTACCGAACCGTGAACAAGAAGGTCTGACGCGTGGCGACCGAGGTCATCCTCCCGCGGCTCGGCCAGGGAATGGAGGCCGGCACGATCGTGCGCTGGCTCAAGTCCGAGGGCGACCGGGTCGCGAAGGGCGAGCCGCTCTTCGAGCTCGACACCGACAAGGTGACGCAGGAGGTCGAGGCCGAGGCGAGCGGCGTCCTGCTCCGGATCGCCGTGCCGGCGGGCGAGGTGCCGGTCGGCGAGACGATCGCCTTCATCGGCGACGCCGGCGAGGACGTGCCCGAGGCCGACGCGCCCGTCGCGACGGCGCCCGCCGCCTCGCCGCCGGACGACGGACGCGGCCCTGCGGCGGCCTGTCCGCGCCGAGGAGCCGCCGCCCATGAGCGACTTCCGCGCCGCGATCTCGAACGGTCGGATCAAGGCGTCGCCGCTCGCGCGCCGGATCGCCCGCGAGCGCGGCGTCGACCTGCGCGCGATCGAGGGCACCGGCCCCGACGGGCGCATCGTGGCCGAGGACGTCGAGCGCGCCGGGGCCGCGCCCGCGCCGGCCGCCGCCGTGGCGGCCCCGGTCGCTCCCGCGGCGGCGCCGGGCGAGGTCGAGCGGCGCCCGCTCTCGAATGTCCGCAAGACGATCGCGCGCCGCCTGACCCAGGCGTGGACGGTGCCGGCCTTCATGCTCACCGTCCAGATCGACATGACCCGCGCGAACGAGCTCGTCGCCGGCCAGCGCGAGCTGCACCCCGACGTGCGGATCACCGTCACCGACCTGCTGACGAAGGTCTGTGCGCAGGGCCTGATGCGGCACCGCGACCTGAACGTCCAGTTCGCCGACGAGGAGCTGCTCGTGTTCCCGAGCGCCGACGTCGGCATCGCCGTCGCCGCGCCCGCCGGGCTGGTCGTTCCCGTCGTGCGCGGCGCGGAGCGGCTGACGATCGCCGAGATCGCGGCCGTCCGGGCCGACCTCGTCGGCCGCGCCCGTGACGGGAAGCTCCGCACCGACGATCTCGAGGGCGGGACGTTCACGATCTCGAACCTCGGCATGTACGACGTCGACCAGTTCGTCGCCGTGCTCAACCCGCCGCAGGCGTCCATCCTCGCCGTCGGGGCGACCCGCGAGACCGTCGTGCCGCGCGACGGCGATCTGGAGGTCGTGCCGCTGATGAGCGTGACGCTGACCTGCGACCATCGCGCCGTCGACGGCGCGACCGGGGCCGAGTTCCTGAAGACGGTCAAGGCGTACCTGGAGGATCCGGGCCTCGCCCTCTAGCGGAGATGGCCCCGACCGTCCGGCACCCGGTCCGCGACCCCGGCGAGGGCGCCTAGGCGTGCTCCGCGCGGTCGACAGGCAGGACGCCCGCTTCCTGCGCGACATGCTCCGCCACGCGTACCACTGGCGGCTGGCCCAGGATCCGGAGCTGCCGGTCTACCGCTACGTCCAGAACTGGGGCCGGCGCGGCGACGCCGGCGTGATCGCATTCGGAGGCCGCAACCCGTTCGGAGCCGCCTGGTACCGGCTCTTCGGCGCGAGCGAGCCGGGATTCGGGTTCGTGGACGAGCGGACGCCGGAGCTGACCGTCGCCGTCGTCCCCAGCCGCCGCGGCCACGGCACCGGCGCCGAGCTGCTCGAGGCTCTGCTCGCCCGGGCGGGCGAGGACGGCTTCGACCAGCTGAGCCTCAGCGCCGAGCACGGTCAGACCGGCTTCTACGAGCGCTTCGGCTTCGCGGCGGTCCACGAGGACGACGACGCGGTGACGATGCTGGTGCGTCTCTCGCCCGAGGGCGCCGGTTAGCATCGGACTCGGATGACCACACGGAGTCAGGAGATGGGCAATGGACGTTGACGTCGCCGTCCTCGGAGGCGGCCCGGGCGGGTACACCGCCGCGATCCGCGCCGCGCAGCTGGGAGCGTCGGTCGCCTGCATCGACAAGGAGGCCGAGCTCGGCGGCACGTGCCTCCGCGTCGGCTGCATCCCGACGAAGGCGTGGGTGCAGACCGCCTTCGCGCTGAAGGAGGCCGAGGAGAGCTTCGGCAAGTTCGGCGTCCAGGTCGGCGAGCCGCGCCTCGACTTCGCCGCCGCGAACGCCTGGAAGTCCGGCGTCGTCGCGCAGATGACCCAGGGCGTCGCCGGCCTCTTCAAGGCGAACGGCGTCGAGTGGGTGAAGGGCACCGGGCGCTTCAAGGACGCGAACACGATCGCCGTCGAGGGCGGGGAGGACGTCACGTTCAGGTCGGCGGTCGTCGCCACCGGCTCCTATCCGCTGCGGCCGCCGATCGAGGGGCTCGACTCGCCGCGCTGCGTCGACTCGACCGGACTGCTCGCGCAGGAGCAGGTGCCGCGGAGCCTCGTCGTGCTCGGCGGGGGGATCATCGGCTGCGAGTTCGCATCGATCTTCTCGCGCTTCGGCTCCGAGGTGACGATCGTCGAGATGCTCGACACGCTGATCCCGCAGGAGGACGCCGACGCGGCGAAGGAGCTCGCGAAGCAGTTCGGCCGCCGGGGCATCGCGCTGCAGCTCGGCAAGCAGTGCACGAAGGTCGAGGACGACGGGTCGCAGCTGACCGTCCACTACGGCGACGGCGAGAGCGTGCAGGCCGACCTGATGCTCGTCTCGGTCGGCCGCGGGCCGCTCGTCGAGGGGCTCGGCCTCGAGGCGATCGGCGTCCAGGTCGACCGGCGCGCGGGCATCGCGACCGACGCACACCGTCGCACCGCCGTCCCGCACGTCTATGCGGTCGGCGACTGCGCCGGGTACTGGCAGCTCGCGCACACCGCCTTCCGCGAGGGCGAGATCGCCGCCGAGAACGCCTGCGGCCACGAGGCGACCTTCGACAGCCGCGCGATCCCGCGGCCGATCTACACCGACCCGGAGATCGCCGCCGTCGGCCTCACCGAGGCCGAGGCGCGCGAGCAGTACGGCGACGACGTCGCCGTCGGCCGGTTCCCGTGGGTCGCGAACGCGCGCGCCGTGATGCAGGACGAGACGGTCGGCTGGGTCAAGTCGATCCACGAGACGAAGTACGGCGAGCTGCTCGGCCTCGTCATGGTCGGCCCGCACGTGACGGACATGGTCGAGGCGGGCGTCGTCGCGATCGACGCCGAGTCGACGGTCGAGACGGTCGCCGACGGGATCGCGCCGCACCCGACGCTCTCGGAGGCGATCAAGGAGGCGTGTCTCGTCGCGCTCGGGCGGGCGATCCACGTGCCGAACCGCAAGCCGCGCGCGAAGACGCCGGCGTAGGCGCCGCGGAGAGCCCGGCCAGGCAGCGCGCAGGTTTTCGCCGCGCCCGCCGTCAGTACCCCGTGAGGGCGCGTTCCCGTCCTCACCCCGGGGCGATGCCGCCCGCTCGCCTCGGGCTCTCGGGGAAGGGTCGCCTGCCGCAGGGCGACCTTCCCCTGGTCCGGCGTGCGATAGCCTCAGGCTGACCGAAGGGAGGCGCGATGGGGATCGTCAACAAGCGCAATGCCGTCGTCGGCTGGGCGGTGCTCAAGCTCGGGAAGCGCGTCGCGAAGCAGAAGGCGCAGAACGTCGCCCCGGGGCCGAAGGCGGGCGGGATCGCCGCCGGCGCCGTCGCAGCGCTCGGCGGGCTCCTGTTCTGGCGGAAGGCCCGGAGCCGCGGCGGCGGCGAGGAGTGAGCCTCTTCCGCGACGCGATCGCCGAGCTCGTCCCGTACGAGCCGGGCAAGCCGGTCGAGGACGTGCAGCGGGAGCTCGGGCTCGCCCGCGTCGTCAAGCTCGCCTCGAACGAGGGGCCGTTCCCGCCGTTCCCCGCGGCGGTGGAAGCGATCGAGCGCGCCGCCCGCGACCTGAACCGCTATCCCGACGGCGGGATCTTCGGGCTCCGCGCGGCGCTCGCCGACCGGCACGGCGTCGCGTTCGAGGAGGTGGTCGTCGGCTCCGGGGCGGACGGGATCATCGACCTGTTCTCGCAGGCCGCTCTCGACCCGGGCGACGAGATCGTCTGCGGCTGGCCCTCCTTCCCGAGCTACGTCCTCTTCGCCGCGAAGCTCGGCGGCGTGCCGCGGACGGTGCCGCTGCGGGACGGCGCCTACGACCTCGACGCGCTGCTCGACGCGATCGGCGAGCGCACGAAGCTCGTCTACGTCTGCCACCCGAACAATCCCACCGGCACGGCGAACGGCCGCGACGAGCTGCTCTCCTTCCTCGACCGGCTGCCCGCGCACGTGCTCTGCGTCCTCGACCAGGCCTACTTCGAGTACATCGACGACCCCGACTATCTCGACGGGATCGAGCTCGTCCGCCAGGGCCGGCGGGTGGTCGTGCTGCGCACCTTCTCGAAGATCTACGGGCTCGCCGGCCTCCGCGTCGGCTACGGGGTCGCGCCGGCCGACGTCGTCACCGCGACGAGCAAGGTGCGGCGCGCGTTCGAGGTGACCGCCACCGCCCAGGCCGCGGCGCTCGCGAGCCTCGGCGGCGACGACGAGCTCGCCCAGCCGGCGCGAGCGGAACCGGAGCGGGCGCGAGCGGCTCGAGGAGCTCCTGCGCGGACACGGGCTCGAGCCCGCCGGCCCCGCCGTCGGCAACTTCCTCTACGTCGAGGTCGGCAACGGGCGCGACGTCTTCGACCGCCTCCTGCGGGAGGGCGTCATCGTCCGGCCGCTGACCGGCTTCGGCGCGCCCGGGGCGATCCGGGTCAGCGTCGGCACTCCCGAGGAGAACGAGCTCTTCGGTGCCGCTCTCGGACATGTCCTTTCCGGCGTCTCGTGAACAGCGTGGGAGGGTGCTAGCCTCGGGAGGCTCGTGAGGGTCAGCATGGCCGCCCAGCTCTCCCCGCTGCGTCTGCCGGGGTTCCGCTATCTCTTCGTCGCCACGCTCGGCTCGAGCCTCGGCACGCTCCTGGCCGGGATCGCGCTCGCGATCGACGTCAAGGACCGCACCGACTCGGGCCTCTGGGTCGGCGCGGTGCTCGTCGTCGAGTTCCTGCCGACGATCGTCGTGGGGCTGCTGCTGGGGCCGCTGCTCGACCGGCTCGAGCGCCGCTCGCTGATGATCGGCGCCGACGTGGTGCGGGCGGCGGTGTTCGCGGCGCTGCCGTTCGTCGGCAGCGCGGCCGCAGTGGTCGGGCTCGCGCTCGTCGCGGGGCTCGCGACCGGGTTCTTCCGGCCCGCCGTCTTCGCCGGCGTCCCGAACCTCGTCCCCGAGGAGCAGCTCCCGCAGGCGAACGCGCTCCTGCAGACGGTCGAGAACGCGAGCTGGGCCGTCGGCCCGGTGCTCGGCGGCCTGCTGACCGCGGCGGCAGGCCCGGGGGCGGCGTACGGGCTCAACGCCGTCTCGTTCGCCTTCTCGGCGGTGCTCGTCGTCCGGATCCCGGCGCGGCGGCTGCAGACCGAGAAGGCGCTCACGCGCGGCCACTGGCGCGACCTCGGCGACGGCTTCGTCGCCGTGCTCCGCTCGCGGCCGCTGCTCGCCGTGCTCGTCGCCTGGGGGATCGCGCAGGTGGCGTTCGGCGGAGCGAACGTCGCCGAGGTCTTCCTCGCGAAGGACACCTTCGGCGCCGGCGACTTCGGCTACGGGCTCCTCTACAGCGGCATCGGCGGCGGCCTCGTCCTCGGCAGCTTCCTCAGCACGAGCATCCTCGCGCGGCTCGCCATGCCCCGGACGTACGGGCTCAGCCTGCTCGCGATGAGCCTCGGCTTCGTCGTGACCGCGGCCGCCCCGAACATCTGGATCGCCGCCGTCGGCTGCTTCGTCGCGGGCGTCGGCAACGGCTGCGCGGTGATCTGCAACGCGCTCCTCGTCCAGCGCGGCATCGCCGATTCGGCCCGCGGCCGGGCGCTCACCTTCGTGATGAGCGCGACGTACGTGCTCGTGGGCGTCGGCACCGCGCTCGGCGGCGTGTTCCTCCACGTCGCCGGCCCGCGCTGGATCTGGGCGGGCGGCTCGCTGACGCTGGCCGTCGCCGCTGCGGTCGGGTACGCGCTCGCCCGCGGTACCGTCGATCCCGAGATTCAGCCCGGGCAGACGGTGACCGACCTCGGCTCGCCCGCTCCCGCCGCGAACTAGAGGCTTGATGCGCATTGCGACCTGAATCCACATCAAGCCTCTAGGCGACTACGATCCCGCCGTGGCCGGCCGCCGCGACTGGACACGCGAGACCCTCGCCGCCGGCGTCCGCGACGGCGACCGGCGCGCGCTCGCGCGGGCGATCACGCTCGTCGAGAACCGCGACCCGCTCGCGTACGGCGTGATCGCCGACCTCTACCCGCTGACGGGCGGCGCGTACGCCGTCGGCCTCACCGGCCCGCCGGGCGTCGGCAAGTCGAGCCTCGTCTCGGCGCTGATCCGCCACGTGCGCGGGCACGGCACCTCGGTTGGCGTGGTGTCGGTCGACCCCTCGAGCCCGTTCTCGCAGGGCGCGCTGCTCGGCGACCGGATCCGGCTCAGCGACCACTTCCTCGACCCCGGGGTGTTCATCCGCTCGATGGGGACGCGAGGCCACCTCGGCGGCCTCGCCGAGGCGACGCTGCAGGCGCTGCTGGTCCTCGACGCGGCCGGGAAGGAGCTCGTCTTCCTCGAGACCGTGGGCACGGGGCAGAGCGAGGTCGAGATCATCGGCATCGCCGACACCGTCCTGCTCGTCCTGATGCCCGGCTCCGGCGACTCGGTGCAGGCGCTGAAGGCGGGGATCATGGAGATCCCGGACGTGATCGCGATCAACAAGCTGGACCACCCGGCGGCGAAGACGATGCTGAACGAGGTGCGCTCGATCCTCGCCCTCGACCACGGCCGCGACTGGAACCCGCCGATCGTCCTCACCGAGGCGGTGCGCGGCGAAGGCGTCCCCGAGCTGTGGGAGAAGCTCGCCGAGCATCGAGCCCACCTCGAGCAGTCGGGGCAGCTCGAGGGGCGGCGCCGGTCGAACCTCGCGCGCGAGGTCTTCTCGGTCGCCTCCGGCCGGGCGAAGCAGCACCTCGAGCACGCGGTCGCGGACGACGCGGAGCTGCGGCGGCTGCTCGACGAGGTGCAACGGCGCGAGCTGGATCCGCTCAGCGCGGTCCGGGAGATACTGGAGAAGGTGTTCCACATCCATGACGACGGACACGGCGACGGCACCCGGGCTTCCTGAGATCGAGCAGGCACGCGAGCGGCTGCAGGGAGTCGCGCGCGTGACGCCGGTCTACCCCTCCGAGACGTTCTCGCGCCTCGTGGGGCGCGACGTGGTCCTGAAGGCGGAGAACCTGCAGCGGACGGGCTCGTTCAAGATCCGCGGCGCGTACAACGTGCTCGCGGCGCTCGCCGGAGAGCAGCGGGCGCGCGGCGTCGTCGCGGCGAGCGCGGGAAACCACGGCCAGGCGGTCGCGTGGGCGGCGCGGGAGGTCGGCGCCCGGGCACGCATCTTCATGCCGCAGGACGCGCCGATGGCGAAGGTGGACGCGACCCGAAGCTACGGCGCGGAGATCTCGCTCACGGGCCCCGCGCTCGAGGAGGCGATCGCGGCCGCGCAGGCATACGTCGCAGACACGGGCGCCGTCTTCGTGCACCCGTTCGAGGATCCGCAGGTGATCGCCGGCCAGGGGACGATCGGGCTCGAGCTGGCCGAGCAGGTCGGCGAGGCCGAGACGGTCGTGATCCCCGTCGGCGGCGGCGGACTCGCAGCCGGCATCGCGCTCGCGCTGCGCGCGCTGCGGCCGGAGCTGCGGATCGTCGGCGTGCAGGCGGCGGGCACGCTGCCCGGCGGCGCGGGCTTCACGATCGCCGACGGGATCGCCGTCAAGCACCCGGGGGAGCTGACCTCCGGCATCCTCGATCAGGTGCTCGACGACATCGTCTCGGTCGACGACGAGCAGATCGCCGAGGCGATCGTGCTCCTGCTCGAGCGGACGAAGCTCGTCGTCGAGGGCGGCGGCGCCGTCGGCGTCGCCGCGCTGCTCGCGGGCCAGATCGCCGGCTCGGGGCCGGCGGTGGCGGTCATCTCCGGCGGCAACATCGACGCGTCGCTCATGGTGCAGGTCATGCGGCGAGGGCTCGCCGTCGGCGGGCGCTACCTGGTGCTGCGCACGCGGGTGCCCGACCGGCCCGGCGAGCTCGCGACGCTGCTCGGCCTGCTGGCGGCCGAGCGCGTGAACGTCGTCGAGGTCGAGCACCAGCGCGAGGCGGTCGGCGTCCGCGTCGGCGAGACCGGGGTGGAGCTGACGCTGCTGACCCGCGACCCCGCGCACTGCGAGCAGCTGCTCGCGCAGATGCGCGCCTGGGGCTACCCGGTCGACCGGCTCGAGTGACGCGGGAGCGCCTCCTGCCCGACTACGGCGGCGCCTGCTTCGACGGGTTGCCCGCGCACGTCGAGGGTCTGCTCTCGAGCCACGACCGGGTCGCTCTCGTCTACTTCGACGCGTTCGGCTGGTGGCTCTGCGAACGCCACGCCGACCATCCGCTGCTTCGGGAGGCCGAGGTGCGGAAGCTGACGAGCCAGTTCCCCTCGACGACCGCCGTCCACTCGACGACGATCAACACCGGGCTCTCGGTCGCCGAGCACGGGCTCTACGAGTGGCATGTCTACGAGCCGTCGCTCGACCGGCTGATCGCGCCGCTGCCCTTCTCCTTCGCCGGCGACAAGGAGCCCGAGACGCTGCTGTCGGCCGGGGTGGAGCCGGCGGACGTCTTCCCGTTCGAGACGATCTACCGGCGGCTCGACGTGCCGAGCTTCGCGGCGTCGCCGGCACTGATCTCCTTCTCGGTCGCGAGCCGGCGCCTGACCGACGGCGCCGCTGCCGTCCCGTTCGACGAGCCGGACGGAGGGCACGCGCCTGCTCGCGGAGGCGCTCGCCGGGGAGGAGCGAGCCTACGGGACCATCTACCTGCCGGCGCTGGACGCGCTGATGCACCTGGAAGGCCCGGACGCGGCCTCGGTCGACGCCGCGGTCGAGGCGACGCTCTCGGAGATCGCCGCCGCGCCGTGGCCCGAAGGGACGCTCGTGCTCCTCACGGCCGACCACGGCATGGCGGCGATCTCGCCCGAGCGGACCGCATATGTCAACGTGCTCTGGCCGGAGCTCGCCGGGCACCTCGTCGCGGGCGCGGACGGGAAGCCGCTCGCACCTGCGGGCTCCTCGCGCGACCTGTTCCTCCACGTGCTGCCCGACCGGCTCGACGAGGTCGCCGCCGAGCTCGCGCGCCGCCTCGAGGGGCGGGCGGACGTCGAGCGCGTCGAGTCGCTCGTCGCCGCGGGCGCCTTCGGCCCGGCGATCTCGGAGCGGCTGCGAGAGCGGCTCGCGAACCTCGTCGTCCTGCCGCACGCGGGGGAGGCGGCGTACTGGCTCGAGCCGGGCCGCTTCGAGCAGCGCTTCTTCGGCCAGCACGGCGGCCTCAGCCCCGCCGAGATGGAGATCCCGCTCGTCTCGTGGGTCGTCTAGAGGGTTGAGCCGCAGCGGCGGAACGAGGTCGTCTCGCCGCCGTTCGCGCTCCAGGTGCCGACGCCGCCGTCGAGCACCGGCCGCGCGTCGACGCCGACCGACTGGAGCACGCTCGCCGCGACGGCGGCGCGCGGGCCCGACTCGCAGATCGTCACGACCGGCCGGCCGTCGAGAAGCCCGTTCTCGGCCGCCGCGCGCGCCGTCCGGTACGGAAGATGCCGGCTGCCGGGCACATGGCCCGCGTCGCGCTCGTCCGTCTCGCGCACGTCGAGCAGCTCCACCGCGTCGTCGCCGAGCAGCCGCTCGAGCTCGGTCATCGAGACCGGCTCCAGCCGCTCCACGCCGCCGCCCTCCTGCCAGCCGGCGAGGTCGAACAACCCGACCGCCTGCAGCGCCTTCGCCGCCCGGAGCGCCTCCGCCTCGTCGCGCGCGTGCAGGAGCAGGCGCCGCTCGGGGACGACGAACGCCGCCTTCGTCCCGAGGCTCGAGCCGGAGACCGGCACGCCGACCGCGCCCGGCCGGTGCCCCGCGACGAAGAGGTCGGTCGGCCGCACGTCGAGCACGCATGCGTCGGGGGGCACGTCGTCGGCATGCGCGCAGCGGCGGCTGGGCTCCGAGGAAGGGGCCGCGGTTCAGCTCGACGATCCGCTCCATGTTGGGCGGGCGCGGCGGCTGCGGGCCGGCGGCCGCCGCCACGAAGTCCGCATACCCGCCCTGCAGAGCGTGGTTGAAGCGGCGCTCGAAGCCGATGGTCGTCGACGCCTTCGAGCTCATCGCCGCGCCGCAGAGGGAGCCGGCGACGTGACCCGGGTAGACCTCGACGCCGTCGCCCAGCTCGACGAGCCGGCGCAGGCTGTGGAAGAGCCCCTCGGCGCCCTCCCGCGCCGCGACGGCGAGGTCGGGGCGGGCAGCGTCGCCGACGAAGAGCGAGTCGCCGGTGAGCACCAGCCACGGCTCGTCTCCTCGCGAGCGGTCGATCACCGCGAACGCGCAGTGCTCGGGCCGGTGCCCCGGCGTGTGAAGCGTCCGGATCACGACGTCGCCGAGCTCGACCTCCGTCCCGTCCTCGAGGTGCTCGTGCTCGAACGCCGCCTCCGCCTCGCGGTGGAGGCGCACCGGCAGCCCGTGCTCGAGCGCCAGCCGTCCGTGGCCGGAGACGTGGTCGGCGTGCGTGTGCGTCTCGAGCACGCCGACGAGCCGGACGCCGCGCCGCTCCGCCTCGACGAGGAGCGGTTCGATCGCGTAGGGCGGGTCGACGGCGACGGCCACGCCCGCCTGCTCGTCGCCGACGAGGTACGAGGCGCAGCCGAGGTCGTCGTCCACGAACTGCGTGAAGAGCACAGGGCGAAGCTACCACCGGATCCGGCTATGAATCAGGAAGTGAAACGGGCTCTCCCGCTCGCCTGCGCGCTCGCGCTCGCCCTGCCCGCCGCCGCCTCCGCGCACGCGAACCTCGTCCGGATCGCACCGGCGCCGGGCGCGGTCGTGGCGCGTGCGCCGGCGGCGGTGCGCGTGACCTTCGACGAGGACGTCCGCGCCGGCCCGGGGATCGCGGCCGTGCGGAACGGCGGCGGCTCGATCCTGCGGGGCCGGGCCAGCGTGGTGGACGGGCGCACCCTCGTCGTGCCCCTGCGGGAGGGGATCGGCGACGGCGACTACTCGGTGCGCTGGACGATCGTCTCCGACGACGGCCATCTCGAGTCGGGCGTGGTCGCTTTCGCGGTCGGGGCCGGGCGCGCGCCGCCGCAGTCCGTGCTGGCGCCTGCCGCGACCGGGCCGGACGCGGGCAGCGTGCTCGCGCGCTGGCTCTTCCTCGCCGGCGTCCTCCTCGCCGCCGGGCTGGCGATCCTCGCGCTCGCCGTGCCGGGCGCGCGAGCGGGCGAGGGCGAGGAGCGTCTGGCGCTGCTCCTGACCGTGGCCGCCGCCCTCGCCGCCGTCGGCGCGGGCAGCGAGGCGCACCGCGTCGGCCTCGACACCCGTGACGGGACCGCCCTGCTCGCGGGCTTCGTGACCGCGGTCGGGGTGGGATTGCTCGCTGGCGCCGCGACGCTCGAGCGCCGCGCGCTGCGGCCGGCGCTCCTGCTCGCGCTCGGGCTCGTCGCCGTCCCCTCGGTCGCCGGACACGCGCTCGATCCGGGTCTCGCCCGCGTCAACGTCGCCGCCGACGTCCTCCACGTCGCCGCGGCGGCCGCGTGGGTCGGCGTGCTCGTCGGCCTCGCCGCGCTCCCGGGCGCGCGGCTCGAGCTGCGGCGCGTGTCCCGGCTCGCGCTCGCGGCCGTCGGCGTGCTCGCGCTGACGGGGATCCTGCGCGCGTCGTTCGAGCTCCTCTCGGCGTCGCAGCTCGTGCACACGGGCTACGGCCGGGCCCTGCTCGTGAAGACCGGGCTCCTGCTCGCCGCGCTCGGGCTCGGCCTCGGGCTGCGCCGCAGGCTGCCGCAGCGGCTCGCGGTCGAGCTGCTGCTCGTCGCGGGCCTCCTCGCCGCGGTCGCCGTGCTCGTCCAGCTGCGGCCGGGCCGGAACGCCGTCGCCGTCCCGGTCGCCGCGCCCCCCGCGCCGCGCACCCTCGAGCCCTCGCCGCAGCCGCCTCCTCCTCCGCCGGGCGCCCTCGTGCTCGCGCGCGAGGCCGGGCCGCTCGCGGTCGCGCTCGAGGCCGAGCCCCGGCGGGTCACCGCGATCGTGCTCTCGCCCGCCGGCGGCGGCCTCGGCGGCCTCGCCGTCCGCTTCCTCCCCTCCGGTGTCGCTGCGACGGCCTGCGGCAGCGGCTGCTACGCGGCGGCGCTCGCGCCGGGGCGGCGGGTCGTGGTCGAGGTGAGCGGCTACGGCCCGACCCGGCGCACCGCCTTCTCTCTGCCTGCGAGCGCCCTCCGCGCCGGCGCGATCGTCCGCCGCGCCCGCGCGGTCTTCCGCGCCCAGGCCGGAATCAGCTACGACGAGCACCTGGCCTCCGACCCCACGCACGCCGTCGACGCGCACTGGCGGCTCGAGAAGCCGACTCGCGTCGCCTACACGATCGCCGGCGGGGCGCAGGCCGTCGTCGTCGGCGGCCGCCGCTGGGACCGCGACTCGCCGGACGGCGCCTGGCACGCGTCGGCGCAGCTTCCGCGCCTGCCCCAGCCGGCGACGCAGTGGGAGACCTCGACGAACGCGCGCGTCCTGTCGCTGAGCCCGCGGGCGGTCGTCGTCTCGTTCGCCGACCCGACGATCCCCGCGTTCTTCACGCTCGTGCTCGACCCGAGGACGCTGCTGCCGCGCCTGCTGCGGATGACGGCGGCGGCGCACTTCATGCTCGACCGCTACACGAGCTTCAGCTCCGCGCGGGAGATCCGTCCGCCGCGCTGACCGCCTCGTGCTCCTCGTCGAGCAGGCGCAGGACGAACCAGCCGATCGCGAGCAGGAAGACGACGGTCTGCTCTCCGTTCATCAGGATCCCGCCGAGGTTCTGGTCGCGCACCGGCGACAGCCCCCAGAGCCGCGGCGCGTGCTCGTAGAACGAGTAGAAGACGCTGCTGGAGAAGATGTAGGCGAGGCCGAGGAACGCCGAGCCGACGAAGGCGACGCCCAGGTAGGCGAGCCCGGCCGGCGGCCCGAGCCGGCGGCTGACGATCGGCCACCAGAAGAGCAGGCCGGCCGCGACGAGGATCGCGTGCTCGACGTTCAGGCCCCAGCCGGTGCGCAGCGCCCAGTCGTAGAAGCCGGCGAAGTGCGTTCCATACCAGGCGAGGAGCCAGACGGGCAGCACCCAGCGGGCGCGGATCCTCGCCGCGCCTCGGCGGGCGAGCGCGTCGCGCATCGCCGGCGTCAGGCCGAGCAGGACGAGCAGCGGTGCGATGTCGGCGATCAGGGCGTTCTGGAGCAGGTGGATCAGCAGCAGGTAGCGCGCCGCGATCGTCTCCAGCGGCGAGTTCAGCGCGGCGGCGACGAGGAAGAGCCCCGTTCCGAGGCACGCGGCCCGCCACCCCGGCGGCCGCTCGCGCCGCGCCGCCCAGGCGTAGCCGGCCGCGGCGGCGGCGGCGAGCGCGAGGAAGAGCGGCTCGAAGCTGAAGTCGGTGGGGCTCATGCGTGCGAGGCCGCGAGCGGGCGCGTCCGCTCGCGCCGGAGGCGGGGGCGCAGGAGCAGCGCCACGCAGGTCGCGAGCGTCGCGAGCTGCTCGACCATCATCACGATCCCGGACAGCTGCTGGTCGGTCACCGCCGAGAGCCCGTAGGCGCCGTGGTACCACGGGTAGAGCGAGGTGAAGGTGAAGACGAGCACGTCGGTCAGGACCTGGCCGGCGGCGAAGACCGCGGCGGCGAGCGCGACCCGGCCGCCCACGGTGAGGCGTCGGTGACCGCCGGGATCGACGAGGAGCGTCCAGACGAGCGTGCCGCAGATCGTCCAGCAGAGGTGCTCGACGTCGTGGAGCCCCTGGTGCCGGAGCGCGAGGTCGTAGAGCCACGGGACGTGCCAGGTGGCGAGGTTCGCCGCCCAGAGGGCGAACGCGACGCGCGGGCGCAGCAGCGTCCCGAGCACGCGTCGCAGCGGGCTGCGCGCGAGCGGTGCGAGCACCGGCGCGGGGAGGAGGAAGACGAGCAGCGGGCCCCGGACCGCCGTGACCATCAGCGCCGGGCCGAGGTCGCCGATCAGCACGTGCTGGCCCATGTGGGCGGCGAGCAGCTTCTCGTCGGCGATCCGGTCGAGCGGGCCGACGAGGGCGAACACCGTCACCCCGAGCCCGAGCGCGAACAGCGCCACACGGTCCCAGCCGGCGAGATCGGCCCGCCCGCGGCGGCGGAGGCGCACGACGGCCTGCAGGAAGAGCAGACCCGCGAGCACGGCTGCGACGACCGGTGCCACGGCCCCGATTGTGCCTGGAAGCCGCTGGTCGTGATCCGGAGCCGCCCCGCGCGTCGGTCCGCGAGGTCGCCGCTTCCGCCGCCGCGCCATACTCCGAGCGTGGACGACGAGCGCCCGCCGATCTGCCCCGCGTGCGGCGTGACGATGGTGCCGGCGGAGCTCGGCGCGCGGAGGGACGAGGTGGAGGCCGACGACTGGGTCTGCCTCGAGTGCGAGGAGACCGCCGAGCCGGACGGGGCCTGACGCGTTCGGGCGCGGCTAGCCGAGCAGGTGCCGGGCGATCACCATGCGCTGCACCTCGTTCGTGCCCTCGCCGATCTCGAGGATCTTCTGGTCGCGGTAGAGCCGCGAGATGGCGAACTCGTCCATGTAGCCGTAGCCGCCGTGGATCTGCAGGGCGGCGTTGACGGCGCGGTTGGAGAGCAGGCCGGTGTAGAGCTTGGCCTGCGCCGCAGCGAGCGCGAACGGGCGGCCCTCGTCCTTCAGCCACGCGGCGCGGTGGACGAGCTGGCGCCCGGCCTCGATCTCGGTCGCCAGGTCCGCGAGCTGGAACCGGATGGCCTGGAACGAGGCGATCGGCCTGCCGAACTGCCGTCGCTCCTGCGCGTAGGCGAAGGCGAGGTCGTAGGCCCCCTGGGCGAGCCCGACGCCCATCGCGGCGACGGAGATGCGGCCGCCGTCGAGGATCTCCATGAACTGCCGGAGGCCGCTGCCGCGCTCGCCGAGCAGGTTGCCCTCCGGCACCCGGCATTCGCGGAACGAGAGCTCGCGCGTGTCCGAGGCGTGCCAGCCGAGCTTGCGCAGCGGCGGCGAGATCTCGTACCCGGGCGTGCCGTTCGGGACGATCAGCGCCGAGATCTCGGCTGATCCCGCTCCGGCGCCGGTGAGCGCGGTGATGGTCACGCAGGCGGAGATGTCGGTGCCGGCGTTCGTGATGAAGATCTTCGAGCCGTCGATCACCCAGTCGCCGTCGCGGAGCTCGGCCCGCGTGCGTGTCGCGCCCGCGTCGGAGCCCGCGTCCGGCTCGGTCAGCCCGAACGCGCCGAGCCCCTGCCCGGAGGCGAGCCGCGGCAGCCACTCCCGCTTCTGCTCCTCGTTGCCGAAGAGCAGGATCGGCATCGTGCCGAGCGAGGTGTGGGCGGCGACCGTGATCGCGACCGACGAGTCGACCCGCGTCAGCTCCTCGACCGCGATCGCGTACGAGACGGTGTCGCCGCCGGCTCCGCCGTACTCCTCCGGGATCGGGAGCCCCATCAGCCCCAGCTCGGCCAGCTCGGCCACGAGCTCGTAGGGAAAGCGCGACTCCCGGTCGAGCTCCTCCGCCACCGGGGCGACGCGGCTCTCGGCGAACTCGCGGACGGTGCGCCGGATCAGCTCCTGCTCGTCCGTGAGGTCGAAGTTCACGCGAGCATCCCGCCCAGCTCGGCGATCAGCCTGACGCCCCAGCCGGTGCCGCCCTGGACGCCGAGGTAGTCGCCGCGGGAGCGCTCGAGGAAGCCCGGCCCGGCCATGTCGACGTGCGCCCACGCGCCCTCGCCGGCGAACTCCCGCAGGAACTCGGCGGCGAGCGCGGGAGAGGCCTGGCGCAGCGTCGAGCTGTTCTTCAGGTCCGCGAAGTCCGAGTCGACGTAACGCCGGTAGCGCGGGTGCAGCGGGAACGGCCACACGAGGTCGCCGCTGCGGCGACCCGCCTCGAGGATCAGGTCGCGCCAGTGGTCGTCGTTCGCGAAGCAGCCGGCGTAGAGGTCGCCGAGCGCCAGCTCCATCGCGCCGGTCAGCGTCGCGAGGTCGAGCACGTGGGTCGCGCCCTCGCGGCGCGCGTACCAGAGCGCGTCGGCGAGGACGAGCCGACCCTCGGCGTCGGTGTTGATCACCTCGATCGTCTTGCCGTTGGCGGCGCGGAGGATGTCGCCGGGACGGAACGCCCGTCCGTCGGGAAGGTTCTCGGCGGCCGCGATCACGGCGATCGCGCGGAGCGGCGCGCCGAGGGCGGCGAGCGCGCCGATCCCCTCGAGCGTGCCGGCGCCGCCGGCCATGTCGCCCTTCATGTGCTGCATCCCGGCGCCCGGCTTCAGCGAGATCCCGCCCGCGTCGAAGGTGATCGCCTTGCCGACGAGCCCGAGATGCAGCTCCGGCCGCGCCGCGTCGGGCGGCTCGTGGCGGAGGACGATCAGGCGCGGCTCGTTGCCGCTGCCCCGGCCGACGGCGAGCAGCGCGCCCATGCCGAGCTCGCGCATCGCCTCGGGCCCCAGCACCTCGGCGCTCAGGTGCTCGTGCTCCCCGGCGAGCGTCCGCGCGTGCTCGCCGAGCGCCTCGGGCGTCAGCTCGTTCGGGGGCGTGTTCGCGAGGTCGCGCGCGCGGTTCGTCCGCTCGGCCACCAGAGCTGCCCGCTCCGCCGCCGCGCGCAGCCCGGGCTCGTCGAAGTGGCCGAGCACGATCCGATCGGGGATGCGCCGCTCGTCGCTCGACTTCCAGCGACCGGGCGAGTAGCCGCCGAGGAGCGTTCCCTCGACGAGTGCGCCCGCCTGCTCGGGCAGCGGCAGCGGCAGCGTCTCGTCGAGCAGCCAGAGGAGCGTTCCGCCGACCCGCGAGAGCGTGCGCACCGCGGCGGCTGCGGCGGTGCGGAGCGCGTCGGCGTCGACCTCGTCCCGCGGGCCGACCCCGGCGGCGACGAGCCGGGGGGCGTCGAGCTCGCCGTCGAGGTGGAGCAGCAGCGCCTCGCCACGCTCGCCGCGGAGCTCACCGCTCGCGCCGAGGCGGGCGAGCCGGCCGCCCAGCCTCTCGTCCACGATCCGGGCCCCCTCGCCGCCGGGCGGCTGCGCCACGGGCAGGGCGATCGCATCCGCGTGCTCCTGGCCCGGCAGGGCGATCCCGATCGTGGCGCCCATCGCGGGGGCGATGCTAGCCGACCCCCGTTCCCACGGGGGCGGCGTACACTCGCGCCGAGACCACGACCAAGGAGCAGCCGAGATGGCCGACACGGTGCAGGAGTTCTTCGCCACCCTCCCCGAGCGCGCGGACGCGTCGAAGACGGCAGGGATGACGAACTCGTACGTCTTCGACATCGACGGCGCCGGCCAGTGGACGGTCAACGTCGACGACGGGACGGTCACGGTCGACGAGGGCGCGGGCGACGCCGACGTCACGATCAGCACCTCCCACGAGACGTTCGAGAAGATCGTCGCCGGCGAGCAGAACCCGACCAGCGCCTACATGACCGGCAAGCTGAAGATCAAGGGCGACATGGGCGCCGCCATGAAGCTCCAGAAGCTCTTCTGATCCTCCCGAGCGCTCTGCGCTCGTCTCGGGGCTGACCGAACTCCGCGCGATCGAGAGCGCGGTCTCGAGCTTCGTGCCGTTTCTGCCGGAGATGCTACGGGCGATCGACTTTGCCGTCCGCCCGGTGGTGGGCTGCGTCCATCCCCGACAGATTGAGTTCGGGCCGTTCTAACGCTTCGCGTCAGATCGGTCCATGGTGTGGTCGAGGGACGGCGTCCCCCTCTCGGGCTGCGGGGTACGGCGTACGGCTACTCCTCGAGCTCGAGCAGCACTGCGCCGCCCGCGACGTGGTCGCCCTCGCCGACGTGAACCGCGCGGACGGTGGCGTCGTAGGGGGAGACGAGCGGGGTTTCCATCTTCATCGCCTCGAGGACGAGGAGCGGCTGGCGGGCCGTGACCGCCTGACCGGGCTCGACCAGCACCGTGATCACCGTCCCGGGCATCGGCGCCGTGAGGGCCGACTGCTCGGCGTCCGCCGGCGACGTGCTCGTGCGCGGCCGAGTCGACGTCGGGCGCCGGCGCCGGCGCGGGCGCGGGGAGGTTGAGCCGCCAGGCCTGCGCCCACGCTGGGCCTGGCGGGGCCGGGGCGGGATCGGAGAGCGGCGGGCTCTCGGTGAGGAACGCGGTCGTGAGGTGCCCGGCGCGGACGAGCGGGTGCGCGACGAGCCAGCGCAGGAAGGGCAGGTTCGTCGTCACGCCGCTCACCTCGGTCTCGCGCAGGGCGCGGCCGAGCTCCTCGAGCGCCTCCTGCGCGCGTGCCGCCGTGTGCGATCAGCTTGGCGATCAGCGGGTCGTAGGCGGTGCCGATCTCGTCGCCCTCGGCGACGCCCGTGTCGACGCGGATCGCGCCCGGCAGGCGCAGCCGCTCCAGGCGGCCCGCCTGCGGCAGGAAGGAGCGCGGATCCTCGGCGTAGAGGCGCACCTCCACCGCGTGCCCCTCCAAGTGACACTGTGTTACTTGGGGGGTGAGCGGGGCGCCGGCGGCGATGCGGAGCTGCTCCGCCACGATGTCGACGCCGGTGACGAGCTCGGTGACCGGATGCTCGACCTGGATCCGCGCGTTCAGCTCGAGGAAGTAGAAGTCGCGCCCGTCGAGGACGAACTCCACCGTGCCGGCGCTCTCGTAGCCGATCGCGCGGGCGAAGGCGACGGCGGCGCCGCTCATCCTGGCGCGCAGCTCGGGGTCGAGGGCGGGGGACGGGCTCTCCTCGAGCACCTTCTGGTGGCGGCGCTGGATCGAGCAGTCGCGCTCGCCGAGCGCGGCGACGGCGCCGTGCCGGTCGGCGAGCAGCTGGATCTCGACATGGCGCGGGCGCTCGAGATAGCGCTCGCAGAACACCGTGTCGTCGCCGAACGCCGCCGCCGCCTCGCGGCGGGCGGCCGCGAGGGCCTCCTCGAGCTCCTCCGGGCGGCGCACGACGCGCATCCCGCGGCCGCCGCCGCCGGCGGCTGCCTTCACGAGCAGGGGGTAGCCGATCTCCTCCGGCGGCCCGCTCGGCAGCACCGGCACACCGGCCCTGCGCGCGGTCTCCTTCGCGGCGAGCTTGTCGCCGCCGGCGCGCAGCGCGGAGGGCGGCGGCCCCACCCAGGTCAGCCCGGCTGCGAGCACCGCCTCGGCGAGCCCGGCGCTCTCCGAGAGGAAGCCGTAGCCGGGATGCACCGCGTCCGCTCCGGCCTCGTGCGCGGCGCGCACGAGCTCGGCCGGATCGAGGTACGAGGCGATCTCGACCACGGCGTCGGCCGAGCGCGCGTGCAGGGAGCCGCGATCGTCCGGCGCGACCACGGCGACCGTCTGGATCCCCGCCGCCCGGCAGGCCCGGAAGACCCGCAGCGCGATCTCCCCCCGGTTGGCAACGAGCAGCCGCCGCATCGCGGCAGAGTCTATGGTCGGGGCCGTCGGCCGGTCCGCCGGGGGATCGCCTCGACCGGGAGGAGCAACCGGCCGTCGCGGTCGCGGGTCGCCCGGCGGGGTGCGGTACGGTGGCGCGGTGCCGCGCCCGCTCCCGCGACTCGCCGCGCTCCTGCTGGTCGCCGGCGCGCTGCTCGCCGCCTCCGCCGGCCGCGCCGTCTGCATCCTCCGTCCTCGTCGTCACCGGCCACGGCTGGGGCCACGGCGTCGGCATGAGCCAGTGGGGCGCGTACGGGTACGCGCGCCACGGCTGGGACTACCCGCGGATCCTCGCGCACTACTACCCGGGCACCGAGCTCGGCCGCGTCGGCGAGCCGCGCGTCCGCGTCCTCCTCGACGAGGACGCCGGCGTGGTCACCGTCGGCTGCGCCGCGCGCATGAGCGTCAGCGACGCGAGCGGGATGGGACATCCGCTGCCGGCCGGCCGCTACGGCGTCGGGCCTCGGCTCGTCTTCCCCCTGGCCCGCGGCGGCCGCGCCGGCCGGCCCCTCCGCATCGCCCGTCGTGGTCCAGTGCGCGCGGGCTCCGCTCGAGGTCGACGGCCGCGCCTACCACGGGCGCGTCGTGCTCCGCCGCGAGGGCGGACGCCTCTCGGTCGTCAACGCGCTGCCGCTCGACACGTACCTGCGCGGAGTCGTCGGCGCCGAGATGCCGTCGCACTGGAGCGCGGCGGCACTGGAGGCGCAGGCCGTCGCCGCGCGCTCCTACGCGGTCGCGACCCTGCACCCGGACGAGCCGTGGGACCTCTACCCGGACGACCGCAGCCAGGTCTACGTGGGGATCGCCGCCGAGGCCCCGCAGACGGACGCGGCCGTTCTCGCGACGAAGGGCCGCGTGCTCACGTGGAACGGCGCCGTCGCGACGACCTACTACTCCTCCAGCTCCGGCGGGCGCACCGCCGACGTACGCGACCTCTGGCCGAACGCGGCGCCGGTCCCGTACCTGCGGCCGGTCGCCGATCCCTACGACGTGTCGTCGCCGAATCACGCCTGGCGGCCGATCGCCTTCAGCGACTCGCAGCTCGCCGCCCGCCTCGGGCTGGCGGGGGCGGTCGCCTCCGTGCAGCTCGAGCGCAGCGACTCGCACCGCGTCACCGCCGCCGTCGTCCGCCTCGCCTCCGGCGGGGTGGCCCGGCTGACCGGGAAGGCGGTCGAGAAGGCGCTCCACCTGCGCTCGACGTGGTTCGACGTCGGCGAGCTCTCGCTCTCCGCGAACGGCGGCCGCGTCCTCGCGGGCCGAGGCGCCGTTCTCGACGTGCGCGCAACGGTCGCGGGCGCCGGGCTGCAGCAGCGCGTCGCCGCCGGCGCCTGGACGACGGTCCGGCGCATCCGCGGGGGCGCGCGGGTCACCGTCCACCCCCGGCTCTCCACGACCTACCGCGTCGTCGCGGACGGCGTGCACGGGCCGACTCTCGCCGTCACGGTCGCGCCGCGCGTCGACGCCCGTCCGCTCACCCGCACTCGTCTCGTCGGGACGATCCTGCCGCGCCCGACCGGCGCCGTCGCGATCTGGCGCTACGGCGCGAAGGGCTGGCGCGTCGTCGGCCGTCCGCGGGTCGACGCCCGCGGCCGCTTCGGCTCGCCGGTCCGGGTGCGCGCCGGCGGCTACCGGATCACGGTCGCGGGCGACGCGCGCCTCGCCGCCGCCGACGCGCGGTTCCGGATCACGCGGCAGCAGCTCGCGGCCCTCGGCCGGCGCTAGGCTCGAGGCATGAACCCGACCTTCGTGATCGGCGACGAGCTGGAGGTGCGCAGGCTCGGATTCGGCGCGATGCGCATCGTCGCCGACCCGGTCGAGGGCGCACGCGTCCTCCGCCGTGCGGTCGAGCTCGGCGTGACCCTGATCGACACCGCCGACATCTACGGCGCCGGCCGCAGCGAGGAGCTGATCGCCGAGGCGCTGCGCCCGTACCCGGACGGGCTCGTGATCGCCACCAAGGGCGGCCTCGGCCACGGGATGCAGGAGCGGATCCGCGATGGGCGGCCCGAGCACCTGCGCGCGGCGTGCGAGGCGAGCCTGCGGCGCCTGAGGCTCGACCGGATCGACCTGTACCAGCTGCACCGCCACGATCCGGCGGTGCCGATCGAGGAGTCGGTCGGCGCGCTCGAGGAGCTGCGGCGGGAGGGGAAGATCCGCCTGATCGGCCTCTCCAACGTGTCGCTGAGCCAGCTCCGCCGGGCTCAGGCGGCGGCGCGGATCGTGTCCGTCCAGAACCGTTTCAACCGCGGCCTGCTCATCTCGGAGGACGTGCTCGCCGCGTGCGAGGCGGACCGGATCGCGTTCTTCCCCTGGTCGCCGCTCGGCGAGGGGCTCGGCGAGCCGGCGGACGAGCTGCGCTGGCTGCTCGACCGCTCGCCCGTCCTGCTGCCGATCCCGGGCACCTCGAGCGTCGAGCACCTCGAGGCGAACATGCGCGCGGTCGCGTAGCGCGTGAAGCGGCATCCCGCGCTCGTTCCGCTCTCCCAGGACCACCACCAGACGCTCGTGCGGGCCCGCGACCTGCGCGACGCCGCCGGAGAGGCCGAGCAGGCGAGGCAGGCGGCGGCGGCCCGCTTCCTCCGCCACTTCGGCCTCCACGTCGTCCGCCACTTCCGCGAGGAGGAGGAGCTCGTCTTCCCGCTCCTCGCCCTCCAGCCGCCGGAGCTCGAGCGGGTACTCGTCGAGCACCAGCGCATCCGCGTGCTCGCCGGGCGGCTCCGGCGGGATCCCGCCGCCGAGACGCTCGCCGAGCTCGGCTCGCTGCTCGAAGAGCACATCCGGCTGGAGGAGCGGATCGTCTTCGAGCTCGTCCAGGAGCACGTTCCGGAGGCGGAGCTGGCGGGGCTGAGGCTGGCGCCGCGGCAGGAGCGGCCGGACGCCGGCGGGCCGGTGTGGGGTGTGGCGACCGAGGACCTGAATGCGACGCTCCTCGTCTGGCCCCCCGGCGAGGGGCCGGCGGAGCACGTGAACGAGCACCGCGACGTCCTCTACGTCGTACTCGCGGGAGGGGGCGAGCTGCGCCTCGACGGCGAGCCGCGCCGGCTGCACGAGGGTGACGCCCTCGTCGTCGAGAAGGGCGTCTCGCGCGCCCTTGCGGCCGGGCCGAGCGGGATCAGGTACCTCACCGCCCACCTGCGCCGCGAGGGGCTGGCGCTGAAGCGCTTCTAGGCGCGACGCGCGTCGACGAGGCGCGCCGCGAGATAGGCGCCGAACGAGATCGCGCTGATGAAGAAGCTCGTCGGCCACGGCTGCGCGAGCGAGAGGAGGATCCCGCCCTCGGTCGCCGCGAGCGCAATGCCGATGCTCAGCAGGAGCGCGACGCCGGGCCGGCCGGTGAGGCGCTGCGCGGCGGCGGCCGGCGTGATCACGAGGGTCAGGACGAGCAGGACGCCGACGACCTGGATCGCCTCCGCCGTCGTCAGCGCGAGCAGAAGGAAGATCGCGACCGAGAGCACGCGCAGCGGCACGCCCCGTGCAGCGGCCATCTCCGGGTCGACGCTCGAGAAGAGCAGCGGCCGGTAGAGGGCTGCGATCCCGGCGACGACGATCGCGGCCACGATCGCGAGGTCGCGAAGCTGCCCGTCGCTGACGCCGACGATGCTGCCGAAGAGCAGGTTCGTCGCCTCGGTCGCGTAGCCCTGGTAGAGCGAGAGGAAGAGGACGCCGAGGCCGAGGCCGAACGCGAGCACCGCCCCGATCGCGCTGTCGCGCTCGCGGCCGCGGAGCGAGAGCAGCCCGAGCACGAAGCCGACGACGAGCGAGCCGCCGAGACATCCCGAATACCGGGTCGACACCGATCACGAGCGCGCCCGGCCGCGCCGGTGAAGCCGAGCTCCGAGATCGCGTGCACGGCGAAGCTCGCGCCGCGTGCGACGACGAAGACGCCGATCGCCCCGGAGACGACGGCGACGACCGCCCCGGCGAGGAGCGCCGTGTGGACGAAGTGCTGCGCGAGCAGGTCGGTGAACATCAGTGCGCCTCGCCCACGTGATGGACGTGCGTGTCGTCGGGGGTGCCGACGACGACGACGCGTCCGCGCACGCGCAGCACGTCCACCTCGGTGTCGTAGAGCTGCGAGAGCGTCTCCGAGGTGAGCACCTCGTCGGGCGTCCCGATCGCCCACCGTCCCGGGCGCGAGGTAGAGGACGCGGTCGACGACGTGCAGCACGGGGTTGACGTCGTGCGTGACGAAGACGACCGGCGTACCCGCGCTGCGGCGGTGCGCGGTCGAGCAGCTCGACGACGGCGCGCTGGTGGGCGAGGTCGAGCGAGAGCAGCGGCTCGTCGGCGAGCAGGAGCACGGGGTCGGCGACGAGCGCCTGCGCGACGCGGAGCCGCTGCTGCTCGCCGCCGGAGAGCCGGCCGACGGGGCGGTCGGCGTACGCCGTGGCGCCGACCTCGCGAGCGCGCGCTCGATCCGCTCGTGCCCGGCCGGAGAGAGGCGGCCGAGGCCCCAGCGATGCCCGTCGAGGCCGAGCCGCACGAGGTCGCGGCCGCGGAGCGGCACGTCGCGGTCGAAGACGCGCTGCTGCGGCACGTAGCCGACGTTCCCGCACTTCTCCCGCGGCGGGCAGCCGTCGATCTCGACCTTGCCCGGCGCTCGGCTCGAGCAGCCCGAGCAGGATCCGGATCAGAGACGTCTTGCCGGTGCCGTTCGGGCCGAGCACCGCGAGCAGCTCGCCCGGGGCGAGCGCGAAGCGCGAACTCCTCGAAGAGGGTCCGCTCGCCGAAGCTGAGCGCGAGGGAGTCGACCGAGACGACGGACGGCGTCACGCGTGCGAGCGCCGCGCTCGAGGGCGCGCGCCTGCGCGAGCTGCCACTGCTGGAAGGTCGTGGCCCGGACGGCAGCGTCTCGGAGACCGGGACGACGGGGATGCCCGCCGCGTGCGGGCGGAGGCGCGGAGGCGCTGCGGTCAGCGGGGAGACCGCCTGGCTGTTGTAGAGCAGCACGCGGATCTCGCCGCTTGGCGATGAGCGCCTCCATCGCCGCAGCGCCTGCGGCGTCGGCTCGCTGCCGTCCTCGATCGCGCGCGTGAACGTCGCAGGGGCGAGGTTGCGCAGGCCGGCTGCGGCGAGGAGGTACGCCGGGACCGGCTCGGTGTAGGCGACCGCGAGTGCCCTCGAAGCGGGTGCGAATCGATCCGCGCCATCTCGCGCGAGCGGCGCAGCGAGGCGGCGAAGCGGGCGAGCGCCGGCGCGGTAGGCGGACGGCATGGCGCGGGTCGGCGCGCTCGAGGCCGTCGGCGATCGCGCCGGCGATCCGGCCGAGGTCCGGCACGTCGTACCAGAGGTGCGGGTTCGCGTTCCCGCGGGCACGCCGAGGACGTCGGCGACGTTCACCACGATCCGGTCCCGCTCGCCGCCGCCGAGTCAGAGCTTCGCCAGGAAGGCGTCGTAGCCGGCGCCGTTCTGGACGACCAGCTTCGCCCGCGAGATCGCCAGCCCGTTGCCGGTGCCGGGCTCGAAGAGGTGGGGGTCGGCGTTCGGGTCGGAGAGGATCGAGGTCACCGACACGCGGGCGCCGCCGATCTGGGCGACGATGTCGCCGTAGGCGTTCTCGGCGGCGACGACCGGCAACCCGGAGCCCGCGCCGCCGCTCCCCGCCGCAGCCGGCCAGGAGCCCGGCCGCAGTGGCGAGAACGATAACGGTTCTCATTCGCATCAGGCGCTAGAGTATGCGACATGAGCACCGCCCCGCAAGACCTCGCGGAGCTGTTGCGAGCGCAAGGGCGTCCGCCCGACGCCGCGCCGGCTCGAGGTGCTGCAGGAGCTGGCCCGCGAACGCGACGATGCGACGGCGCAGCAGCTGTGGGCGAGGCTGCGCGAGCGGGACTCGCGCACGGGCCTCGCGACCGTCTACCGCACGCTCGCGCTACTCAGCGAGAAGGGCGTCGTCGACGTCGCTCGCGCATCACGGCCACGAGCAGTGCTACCGGCTCTGCACCGACACGCACCACCACCACCTGCTCTGCTCGCGCTGCCACCGGGTCGTCGAGGTGGGGAGTGCGACCTCGGCGAGTGGCTCGACCGAGTCGCCTCGCGACACGGCTTCGTCGCGACCGACCACCGGGTCGAGATCAGCGGGCTCTGTCGCGACTGCCGCTCGCACGCGGCGGTCCTCGGCCAGTTCTCCCGCGGGGCCTCGACCGGCGCGCTCGCCGCGTCCTGCCTAGTCGCGCCAGCTCGGGCGGCGCTTCTCGAGGAAGGCGCGCAGGCCCTCCTGCCCCTCCTCGCTCGTGCGCCGCTCCGCAATCCAGCGCGCCGTCTCGGGCCCGTCGGGGCGCTCCCGCACGAGCCGCTTCGCCCAGCGGGCCGCGCGCGGGCCGGCCGAGAGCAGCTCCCCGACGACGCGCTCGACCGCCGCATCGAGGTCGCCCGCGACCTCGTGGACGAGCCCGATGCGCAGCGCCGTCTCCGCGTCGAACCGCTCGCCGGTCACGAACCAGCGGCGTGCCTGCCCGGGCCCGATCTTCGCGAGCGCGAAGGGCGAGATCACCGCCGGGACGATCCCGAGCTTGACCTCCGAGAACGCGAAGACGGCGTCGGCGCCCGCGATCGCCACGTCCGCCGCGGCGACGAGCCCGGCACCGCCGCCGAGCGCGTGTCCCTGCACCCGCGCCACGACCGGCGCCGGGCAGCCGTCGATCGCCTCCAGCATCGCCCGCAGCGCGTTCGCGTCGGCCACGTTCTCGTCGTAGGAGAGCTCGGCGGACGAGCGCATCCAGTCGACGTCCGCGCCGGCGGAGAAGCTCGGCCCGTCGCCGGAGAGCACGACCGCCCGCGCGCGCCCGACGTCGACGAAGGCCTCCGCGAGCTCGGCGATCAGGGCCGCGTCGAAGGCGTTCCGGCGGTCGGGCCGGGCGAGCGCGATCCGGAGCACGTGTCCGTCGCGCTCGATCCGGAGGTTCGCCGCCACGAGGCGAGAGCTTAGAGTCTCCCCATGCTGCACGGAGCGCTCGCCGCCGCCCTCACGCCCCTCCGCGCCGGCGCGTTCGACGCGGGCGCCGTCCCGCCGTACGTGGACTTCCTCGCCGGCCACGGCCTGGACGGGGTCCTCGCGCTCGGCACCACCGGGGAGGGCGTCCTCCTCTCGGTGGACGAGCGCCGCGAGGTCGCCGCGGCCTTCCTCAACGCCGCCGCGGGTCGGCTCCAGGTCGCGGTGCACTGCGGGGCGCAGACCACCGCGGACACGGTCCGGCTCGCGGAGCACGCGGCGGAGATCGGCGCGAGCGCCGTCGCCGTCATCGCGCCGCCGTACTTCGCGCTCGACGAGGCCGAGCTGCTGGCGCACTTCGCGGCCGCCGCGGAGGCCTGCGCGCCGCTGCCCTTCTACCTCTACGAGTTCGCCGCTCGCAGCGGCTACGCGATCCCGCTGCCCGTGATCGAGCGGCTGCGGGAGCGTGCGCGCCAACCTCGTCGGGCTCAAGGTCTCGGACTCGCCGTGGGAGCGGTTCGCGCCGTACCTGCTCGATGGGCTCGACGTGTTCGTCGGCCCGGAGGCGCTGATCGGGCGCGGTCTCTCGGGCGGGGCGGTCGGCGCGGTCTCCGGGCTCGCGGCGAGCTTCCCCGACGCCGTCGTCCCCCTCGTGCGGGAGCCGACCGCCGCGGCCGGGGAACGGGCGTCGGCACTGCGCACGGCGCTGCAGCGCCTGCCGTTCCACGCGGCATCGAAGGCGGTCCTCGCGCTGCGGGGCGTCCCCATGGCCGAGGAGGTGCGCCTGCCGCTGCGCGGCCTGACGCCGGACGAGCGGGCCGAGGTCGAGCGGATCGCCGCCGCGTGGCCCGGATAGTCGTCGCGGGCAGCGGCGCGATCGGGGCGAGCATCGCCTACAACCTCGCCCTGCTCGGGGCCGGCGACGTCGTGGTCGCCGAGCGCGGGGAGCTCTGCGGCGGCTCGACCTCGCGCGCCATGGGCGGCGTGCGCCAGCAGTTCTCGACCGCCGCCGAGGTCGTGCTCGCCCGCGAGAGCATCGGCTTCCTCGCCTCCCTCGGGCCCCGTTACTTCCGCGGCGTCGGCTACCTCTTCGTCGCCACGACGGACGAGGGCGCCGCCGCGCTGGAGGAGCGGCGCGCGCTCCAGCAGGAGCTCGGCGTGCCGGTCGAGCGGGTCGACCCGGCGACGGTCCCGGGGCTCGCGACCGGCGACGTCGTCGCCGCGACCTGCTGCAGCAGCGACGGGCTCGCCGACCCGCCCGCGGTCGCGCGCGAGGTCCTGCGGCGGGCGCGCGAGCTGGGTGTCGAGGTTCGGGAGCGCACTCCGGCCGAGGACGTCGACGGCGACCTGCTCGTGATCGCGTGCGGGCCGTGGTCGGCCGCGCTCGCCGCGCGCTTCGGCGTCGACCTGCCCGTCCGGCCGCTCTGCCGCCAGCTGCTCGAGACGGCGCCGGTCGCCGGGCTTCCCGACGGGCTGCCGATGGTGATCGAGGAGGAGACCGGCTTCCACTTCCGCCGCCGCGGCGACCGGCTCGTGCTCGCCATGCACGACCGCGAGCCTCGTTGGACGTTCGAGGCGGCGGTGGACGAGTCGGTCTTCGACGACCGGATCGAGCGCCTCGGGCGCCGCTACCCGCCGGCCGCCGGCACACGCGTCGCCGCCGCGTGGGCGGGCCTCTACGACATGACGCCCGACGCGCATCCGATCGTCGGTCCGGTCGCCGAGGGCGTCTACGCCGCCTGCGGCTTCTCGGGGCACGGCTTCATGCAGTCGCCCGCGGTCGGCCGGGCCGTCGCCGAGGAGATCATCCGCGGCGAGGCGTCACTCGATCTGAGCCCGTACCGACTGGAGCGCTTCGAGGCGGGAGCGGTGTTCCCCGAGCAGGTCGTGCTCTAGCCGCCACGGCGGTCGGGCCAGCACCGCCGCGAGCGCGACGACGGCGAGGTTGCGGCCGAGCAGCAGCCAGCACCACGGCGACGCGTGGTCGAGTGCGAGCCGCCAGTACGAGCCGGGGAACCAGGTCTGCGTCAGTCCGAGCGCGAGCAGCAGCAGCAGCGAGCCGACGAGCCCGCGCCGGCCGCGGACGAGCGGGACGAACGGCACGAGCCAGATCAGGAACTGGGGCGAGAACACCTTCCCGAACGCGACCAGCGCCGCCACCGAGGCTGCGGACGCGAGGAGGACGGCCTCGCCGCCGGGCCGTCGGAGCCGGGCGAACGCGACCCAGATCGCGAGCACGGCGGCGAGCTCGAGCCCGGTCGACGCGGCCGCGACCGCGTCCGGCAGCGAACCGGAGAGGCCCTGCGAGCCGTGGCTGGTCAGGGTGGGCTGGGCGGGGCCGCCGAGGCGCTCCGCCGCGATCAGCACCGAGGCGCCGAGGCTCTCGACCTGGAGCGGCCGGCGGAGCTGTTCGGTGAGGGCTGTGGCGGATGCCGCCGGGCGCGACGGCGGCGAAGGGGAGGAAGCAGAGCGCCGCAGCGGCGACGAGGGCCGTCGCGCCCGCGAGCGCCGCGGCGCCGCCGCGGCGGCGCCAGAGGTACGCGAGCCCGATCGGCGCGAACACGAGCGGCCAGAGCTTCGCGGCGAACGCCAGCCCCGTCAAGGCTCCGGCCCGGCAGCGGCTGCTCGCGGAGGACGAAGGCGAGCGCGGCCAGCGCGAGCAGCGCCGGCCAGAGGTCGAAGCGGGTGTCGAAGAGCGAGCCGAGGACGAGCGGCGAGACGCCGATCAGCAGCAGCGCCGCCCAGGCGCGCAGCTCGTCGGCGCCGACCGCCCGCAGCGCCGCCGCCGCTGCGGCGAGGCAGCCCGCGCCGCACACCGCCATGAGCGCGGCGAACGAGGTCGCGTAGCTCCAGGGCAGGTACGCCGGGACGAGGAAGGCGGGCAGGGCCGCCGGCGGGTACTCGAGCTGGAAGTCGCGGTACGGCATCCGCCCGGCGCGCATCAGGTTCGCGTAGTGCTCGTAGACGGGCAGGTCGGCCAGCCGGCCACGCTCGAGCCAGTGCCGGAGCACGAGGAAGGAGGCGCCGAGGAGCAGCGAGCCGACCGCCGCGGCCGGCCACAGCGTCGGCGGCCTCCTCATCCGTCCGCGGTCACTCGACGTCGAACTCCTCGGCCACCTCGGGCTCCTTGCCGATCAGCCGGGGCACCTCGCCGAGGTCGGGCAGCTCCTCCCCGAACGCGATCAGGCCGAGCCGCTCGTGCGCGTCGTTCGAGATCCAGCGGTCGCCGTCGGGCAGCTCCGGCAGGTGCGCGCGCAGCTCGTCCAGGCTCGTCTTCGAGTCGTACAGCGACCAGAGGAGGATCCGCGCGATCAGAAGGGGCCCCGCGCCTCGTAGCTGCCGCGGCGCGCGCCGATGGCGAGGAACGTCATCCCCTCGGGCCCCGCGACGGGGCAACGCACCGTCTCGGGGTCGAAGCGGAGGATCGAGCCCTCGCCGACCGGCACCTCCTCGCCGTCGACCCGCCAGACCCCGCCGCCGCGGAGGACGACGTTGACCTCCTCCTGCTGCGAGCCGGTCTCGTCGTGCTCGTGACCCTCCGTTTCCGGCGGCAGCTCGAACCAGTTCAGTCCGAACGCCTCGAGGTCGAGCTCGCGGCGGACGAACTTGACCACGCCGGTGCGGCCGCCCGCCTCCAGCTCGTGCACGTTCACGATCGAATAGCCCATCTCGCTCCTCTCACATGCGGAAGATGCCGAAGGTGGTCTCGGGAATCGGGGCGTTGAGTGCGGCCGAGATCCCGAGGGCGAGCACGCGGCGCGTGTCGAGCGGGTCGATGATGCCGTCGTCCCAGAGCCGCGCGGTGGAGTGGTAGGGGTTGCCCTCGGCCTCGTATTTGGCGCGGATCGCGTCCTCGTCGACGTCGCCGACCATCGAGAGGACGGTCGCGGCCTGCTCGCCGCCCATCACCGAGATGCGTGCGTTCGGCCACATCCAGAGCTGGCGCGGGGCGTAGGCGCGGCCGCACATCGCGTAGTTGCCGGCGCCGAACGACCCGCCGGTGACGACGGTGAACTTCGGCACCTCGGCGTTCGCGACCGCCATCACGAGCTTGGCGCCGTCGCGGGCGATCCCGCCGGCCTCGTACTCGGTGCCGACCATGAACCCGGTGATGTTCTGGAGGAAGACGAGCGGGAGCCGCCGCTTGCAGCAGAGCTCGACGAAGTGCGCGCCCTTCTGCGCCGACTCGGCGAAGAGGACGCCATGGTTCGCGAGGATGCCGACCGGGAAGCCCTCGAGCCGTGCGAAGCCGGTGACGAGCGTCTCGCCGTAGAGCTGCTTGAACTCCTGGAAGCGCGAGCCGTCGACGATGCGGGCGATCAGCTCGCGCGGGTCGACCTGATGGCGGAAGTCCTCCGGGATCAGGCCGTACAGGTCGGACGGGTCGAGCGCGGGCAGCTCCGGCTCGGCCGCCTCCCACGGCGGGCGCGGGCGCGCGGTGTGCAGGTGCCGGGCGATCCCGCGGGCGAGCGCGAGCGCGTGCTCGTCGGAGGTCGCGTAGTGGTCGGCGACGCCGGAGCGGCGCGCGTGCACGTCGGCGCCGCCGAGCTCCTCGGCGGTGACGTCCTGGCCGGTCGCCGCCTTCACCAGCGGCGGGCCGCCGATGAAGATCGTGCCGGTGCCGCGCACGATCACCGTCTCGTCGCTCATCGCCGGGACGTAGGCGCCGCCGGCGGTGCACGAGCCCATGACGACCGCGATCTGCGGGATCCCCTGCGCCGACATGCGCGCCTGGTTGAAGAAGATGCGGCCGAAGTGGTCGCGGTCGGGGAACACCTCGTCCTGCAGCGGCAGGAAGGCGCCGCCCGAGTCGACGAGGTAGAGGCAGGGCAGGTGGTTCTGCTCGGCGACCTCCTGGGCGCGCAGGTGCTTCTTGACGGTGAGCGGGAAGTAGGAGCCCCCCTTGACGGTCGCGTCGTTGGCGACGATCACGCACTCGCGGCCCTCGACGACGCCGATCCCGGTCACGATCCCCGCGCTCGGCGCCTGCCCGTCGTACAGCTCCCAGGCGGCGAGCGCGTTCAGCTCGAGGAACGCCGTGCCCGGGTCGACGACCCGGTCGATCCGCTCGCGCGCCGGCAGCTTGCCCCGCGAGCGGTGCCGCTCCATGGCCGCCTCGCCGCCGCCCGCGGCGACCTGCGCCGTCCGCTCGCGCAGCTCCGCGACGAGCGCCTCCATCCGCTCCCGCCGGCGCGCGAACTCCTCGCCTGCGCGGTCGAGCGTCGAGGAGAGGACGGTCACGGGCGGAGCCTAACCCGACCGGCGCGCGACCACGACCTGCGAGGCGACCGCGAGCCGGCTCACGACCTCGGCCGCCTCGACGTGCCACTCGCGGGCGGGCAGGAGCACCGGACGTCGGTGGGGCGGCAGCCGCCGACGAGACCCGGCCGCAGGCGCCAGAGGCGCTCCCACGCCGCCGAGAGCGCCCGGCCGGCGAGGCCGCGGCCGCATGTGAGCGAGCAGAGGCAGAGCAGGCCGCCGGGCGCGAGGACGCGCGCCGCCTCGGCGAGCACCGCCTGCGTCCGCTCCGGCGAGAGCAGGTCGAGCACGTACGCGGCGACGACGCGATCGGCCCGTCCCCGCTCGAGCGGCAGGCCCGATGCGGCGTCGCCGAGCTGCACCTCCGCGCGGGCTTCGAACTGCGCGAGGCGGGCGCGCGCGATCTCCACCATGTGCGGGCTCAGGTCGACGCCCAGGTAGCGAGCCTCGCCGGGCAGCTCGTGCAGGAGCAGCCGCCGCGCGAGGGCGCCCGTCCCGCAGCCGATCTCGACGACGGAGCGTGCCTCGGCGAACCTCCCGGCGGCGACGAGCGCGTCCAGAGCCCGCGTCTCGTACAGCTGCACGTCCTGGAAGCGGCCGATCCGGTCGTACGCGCGCCGTGCCTGCACCGCGTCGAGATAGGGCACGCCCGCATCCTGACGCGTTCAGCGGTGCGCCGTCCCGGCGGACGCGTACGCTTGTTCGCATGGCCGTCCCGGGGATCGTCGCGCATCTCGACCTCGACGCGTTCTTCGCCGCGGTCGAGCAGCTCGAGGATCCGGGGCTGCGCGAGAAGCCCCTCGTCGTCGGCGGCGATCCGCACGGCCGCGGCGTGGTCGCGACCGCGAACTACGCCGCCCGCCGCTTCGGGATCCACTCGGCGATGAGCGCCGCCGAGGCGCTGCGCCGCTGTCCGCAGGCCGTCTTCGTCCGCCCGCGGCATGCGCTCTACCGCGACTACTCCCGCAGCGTGTGGGAGACCGTGCGCGGCATCGCGCCCACCGTCGAGCAGACCGGGATCGACGAGGGCTACCTCGACCTCGGGGAGGTCGCCCGCGACTTCCTCGAGGCGCGCGTCGTCGCCGAGGCGGTGCAGACGGCCGTGCGGGCGGCGACGAGCCTGACCTGTTCGCTCGGCGTCGCGCCCTGCAAGGTCGTGGCCAAGGTCGCGAGCGACGTGCGCAAGCCGGGCGGGATCGTCGTCGTCGTGCCCGGCCAGGAGGCCTCGTTCCTCGGCTCGCTCCACGTGCGCCGCCTTCCGGGTGTCGGCCCCAAGGCGGAGGCCCGGCTGCGTGCGGCCGGAGTGGAGACCGTGAGGGCGCTCGCGGCGCTGACCGACGACGAGCTGCGCCGCCTGCTGCCCGGCTCCGTCGGCGCGATGCTGCGCGACCGGGCGCGAGGCCTCGACCCGCGCGGGCTCGAGCTCGACGCCGAGCGGATCTCGATCAGCGTCGAGAACACGTTCGAGCGCGACCTCGTCGATCGCGAGCGCCTGCACGACGAGCTGCGCGGCATGGCCGCCGAGCTCGCGGCGACGCTACGGCGGCGGGGCCAGACCGCCCGCACCGTGACCACGAAGCTCCGCTACGCCGACTTCTCGATCCGCAGCCGGTCGACATCGCTCGCCGTCGCGATCGACGACCCGGACGAGATCGCGCGCGTGGCCTGCCGGTTGCTCGACCGGGGCCTCCGGGACCGGCCCGGAGCGCTCCGCCTCGTCGGCGTCGGCGTGTCGGGCCTCGCCGCCTTCCGGCAGCTGGCGCTCGGCGCCCTCTGAGCGCATCCTCCGCGCGCGGCGCCGGGCCGCGTCGAGAGGCCCAGCAGGGGCGGAGGGATTCGAACCCCCGACCTACGGTTTTGGAGACCGCCGCTCTACCAGCTGAGCTACGCCCCTGGGTCGCCCGGGATTGTATCGGCGGCTTCCAGGAAGGCTGCACTGCCCGAGGAGTAGGCTCGGTACGTGCGTAGGCTCGACGGAGCACGCTGGGGAGCGGAGGCGCCGGCGTGGCCGGTGTCGGAGCGGGGGGCTGTGCGCAGGCTCGACGGAGCACGCCGAGTAACGGAGGCGCCGGCGTAGCCGGCGTCGGAGCGGGAAACGTGCAGCGGCACGCACTCGCCGTCCTCTTCGCGGTGCTGGCGGCGGCGCTCGGGGCCGTCGCGGTGGCGGCCTTCGCGGGCGGCGGCGGGGGCGCGGCCCGCTGGCTCGTGGGCGCCGCCGCGGTCGCTCTCGCCCTCTGGCTGGGCTCGCTCGCGGCAGGCCTGATCCGGCACCGCTGAGGAAAGCGCCGCTCGACGCCGTATTCTTTCTCTCGTGAGCAGGGCCGACGACACCCACAGCCTCTGGCTCGAATACCGGCGCAGCGGCGACCAGAAGCTCCGCGACCGGCTCGTCCTGACGTATGCGCCGCTCGTGAAGTACGTCGCCGGCCGGCTCGGGTCGGGGCTGCCCGCCCACGTCGACGAGGGCGACCTCGTCTCGTACGGGCTGCTCGGCCTGATGGGGGCGATCGAGCGTTACGACCCGGAGCGCGACGTGAAGTTCGAGACGTATGCGATCGCGCGGATCAAGGGGCAGATCATCGACGAGCTGCGCGCGATGGACTGGGTGCCGCGCTCCGTCCGCTCCCGGGCCCGCGACATCGAGCGGGCGATCGCCGAGCTCGAGTCGAAGTCCGGCCGCGCTCCGACCGACGAGGAGATCGCGCGCAAGCTCGGGATCAGCAGCGACGAGCTGGAGGAGAGCCTGACCGAGATCGCGCGCTCCTCGATCGCCGCCCTCGACGAGCTCTGGACCGTCTCCGGCTCCGGCGGCGACCAGGTCGCCCTGATCGACACGATCGAGGACGAGAGCGCCTCCGACCCGCAGGGCTCGCTCTCCCAGACCGAGCAGAAGGAGGCGATCGCCGACGCGATCGCCCGCCTGCCCGAGCGCGAGAAGCTCGTCGTCACGCTCTACTACTACGAGGAGCTGACGCTTCGCGAGATCGGCGAGGTGCTCGGCGTCACCGAGTCGCGCGTCTCGCAGCTCCACACGAAGGCGATCCTCCGCCTGAAGGCGCACCTCGCCGCAGCCGGCGCCCGCGCCGCGCTCGAGTCGTAGGCCCGCGCGAGCGGTCCGGCCGCGCCCCCGTCCGCGGACGGTCACCCGACCGACACCGCTTCGCCACCGGCGGATCGTTCAGAATGCGCCGATGGCCCCCTTCCGTGCGATCTCCCGTGCCGCGGCCGCGGCCGCCGCCGCCGTCCTCGTCGCCGCCGCCTCCGGCTCCGCCGCCTCCGCCGCGCAGAGGACCGCCGGAGCCGCCAGCATCCTGCGTATCGGCACGACGTACTACGTCGACACCCTCAACCCGTTCGTCGGCATCGAGACGAACGACTCCACCGCGTACGGGATGGTCTATCCGCAGCTCGTCCAGTACGGGCCGGGCCTGAAGCTCGTGGGCGACTGGGCCCGCAGCTGGACGCACACGAAGGACGGCCTCACGTGGACGTTCCACCTCCGCGGCGGGAAGTGGTCCGACGGCAAGCCGCTCACGGCGCAGGACGCCGTCTGGACGATCGAGCTCGCGCTCCGCTTCCGCAACGGCGCCACGTCGTACCTCGCGAGCGTGCTCGACGGCGTCGCGAGCGCGACGGCCCCGAACGCGACGACGCTCGTGCTGCACTACTCGCGCCCGGTCGCGCCCGTGCTCGCGAACCTCGAGCAGTTCTTCATCCTCCCGCAGCACGTCTGGGCCTCGCACGTCGGCGCGAAGGGAGCCGGGCTCAAGGGCTTCCACCCCGAGCAGCACCTGCCGCTCGTCGCGGGCGGCGCCTACACGGTCGCCCAGTTCGAGCAGAAGGGGACGACCGTCTTCCGTCCGAACCCGTACTTCTACGGGCCCCCGTCGCACGCCGCCGCGGTCACGCTCACCTACTACACGAACGCGACCTCGATGACGGCCGACCTGAAGGCCGGCAACCTCGACTACGTCGACGCCCTCCCGTACAAGTCGGCGAGCGCTCTCGTGGGCACGAAGGGGATCACGGTCGGCGAGCAGGTCGGCGACGAGGTGACGAACCTCGGCTTCAACTCCAACCCGCTCAAGCCGAAGAACCGCGAGCTCCTGAACTGGAAGGTGAAGGAGGCGTTCGAGTACGCGACGCCGCGCAAGCAGATCGTCACCGTCGTCTTCGGCGGCCACGCCAAGCCCTGGGCGAACATCATCTCGCCGTGGTCGAGCGCGGAGGGCTGGGTCAACCCCGCCGTGAAGCCGCTGCCCTATTCGCCGCAGAAGGCGAACGCGATCCTCGACTCCCTCGGCCTCAAGCGCGGGGCGAACGGCCTCCGTACGGTGCCCGCCACCACCGGCACGTACGCCCAGCCCGCGCACACGATGCGCTACTCGGTGATCGTCCCGAACGACCTCGACTTCAGCGGCGACCGGCAGTTCCAGATCCTCGCCACCGCCTACCGGACGATCGGCGTCGACCTGAAGGAGGTCTCGGGCGGCGACGGCAGCCAGGCGTACACGATGATCACCGCGCCGAACGGCAAGTACCTGACGGCGGACATGTTCACGTGGTACTGGCATCCGTACATCGACCCCTCCTTCAACCTCTCGACGGTCACGAAGGCGCAGTGGTACGACAACAGCGACACGGGCTGGAACGACCCCGTCTACGACGGCTGGTGGAAGCAGCAGGCCGCGCTCGTGGACGTCGCGAAGCGCCGCGCGCTCGTCTGGAAGATGGAGGCGTACGTCGCGAAGCAGCGGCCGTACATCCAGCTCGTCGACACGAACATGCTGACCGCGCACGCGAGCGGCTGGACGGGGTTCCAGCCGAACCTGTGGGGCTACTGCAAGTGCTTCTACACCGGCCCGCGCCCGACCTCCTGAGCTGAGCCGTGCCGTCGCTCCTCGCCGGAGAGGGGGTCTGGCTCCGCTGCCAGCTGCACGCGCACACGACGAACTCCGACGGCGAGCCCTCGCCTGCGGAGCTCTGCGCCCACTACGCCGGCGCGGGCTTCGACGTGCTCGCGATCACCGACCACTGGCACGTCACCGGCGGCGAGCACGAAGGGCTGGTCGTGATCCCGTCGAGCGAGCTCTCCGCGAACGCGCCGACGCCGAGCGGGGAGGCGGAGGCGCTCGCGCTCGGCGTCGCGGAGCTGCCGGAGGCGCGCGAGCCGTTCGTGGACATCGAGGCGATGGCCGCGTGGATCGCCGCCCGCGGCGGCGTCCCCGTCCTCTGCCACCCCTACTGGAGCGGCCTGCGCGCGGAGCACGTGCTCGCCGCTCCGTCGCTCGCCGCGCTCGAGGTCTGGAACGGGGGCAGCGAGGTGCAGCAGGGCAACGGCCTCTCGAGCGTCCACTGGGACGAGGTGCTGCAGCAGGGGCGGCTGCTGCCCGCCGTCGCGACCGACGACTGCCACGAGCCGGGCCGGGACAGCGGCTTCGGCTGGACGTGGGTGCTGGCCGTCGAGCGCACGGCGTCCGCCGTGCTCGAGGCGCTCCGACACGGTCGCTCCTATGCGTCCGCCGGGCCGCGCCTGCTCGCCGTCGACGCCGACGCCGACGGGGTCGTCGTCCGCTGCTCGCCGGCCCGGTCGGTGCGCCTCCGCTCCGGCCCCTGGGACGGGTGCGCGGCCAACGCCGATCCGGCCGCCGGCGACTGGCGCGGCCTGGCGCTCGAGCGCGACGAGGACGGGTTGCTCACGGCCGCGCGGCTCGAGCGCCCGGAGCAGTGGCAATGGGGGCGGGTCGAGGTCGAGGACGCCGCCGGCCGCCGCGCCTGGGGCAACCCGTTCCTCTTCGAGCCGCTGCCGTAGCCGGAACCGGCGCCGCTGCCGCTCGCCTGCGGCGAACCCCGCTGCTCGCCGGGCCCCGGCATGGTTACGATCCTGGCCGGAACCGAGACTGGAGGACACCCGCCTGATGTCTGCCACCGAGCCGGGCAAGATCCGCAACATCGCCGTCGTCGGCCACCGCGGGGTCGGGAAGACCTCGCTCGTCGAGTCGCTGCTCTTCCAGGTGGGGAAGACGAACCGCCTCGGCTCGGTCGAGCAGGGCACGACGGTCTCGGACTGGGAGGAGCACGAGCAGCGGCGCCAGATGTCGCTCTCCGGCTCGCTCGTCCACCTCGAGTGGCAGAACCGGAAGATCAACCTCGTCGACGCGCCCGGCGACGCCGGCTTCCAGGCCGACACGTACGCGGCGTTGCGGGTCGTCGAGGGCGCGCTGGTCGTCCTCAGCGGGGTCATGGGCGTCGAGGTGAACACGACCCGCGTCTGGCAGCGCGCCGAGCAGTACGAGCTCTCGCGGGTCGTCTTCGTCAACATGCTCGACCGGGAGCGCGCCGACTTCTATCGCGTCCTGGCAGCCGCGCGCGAGCAGCTCTCGGACCGGTGTGTCGCGATCCAGCTCCCGATCGGCGGCGAGCACGAGCTGCGCGGCGTCGTCGACCTTCTGCACATGTGCGCCTACCTCGATCCGTCGGGCGGCAAGGAGGGCGGGCCGCAGCCGATCCCGGACGAGCTGGCCGAGCTCGTGCGCGAGTACCGGGAGAAGCTCCTCGACGCGGTCGTCGAGACCGACGAGGGTCTGATGGCCCGCTACCTCGAGGGCGAGGAGCTGCCGGCGGAGGACGTCGCCGCCGCGCTCAAGGAGGCGGTCACCCGCGACGAGCTCTACCCGGTCGCCTGCGGGGTCGCGACGAAGAACCTCGGTACGACCGCGCTGCTCGACCTGCTCGTCGAGGGCGTGCCCTCGCCGGCGCGCAAGGGCACGACGATCGAGTTCGGCGACGCGAAGGAAGCCGTCTTCGTCTTCAAGACGATCGCCGACCCGTTCGCGGGCCGCATCAGCTGCTTCCGTGTCCTCGCCGGCCCCGTCCACGGGGACACGACCCTGGTCGACCCGCGCACGCACGCGAAGGAGCGTCTCGGCCAGGTGCTCCTTCTCCAGGGCAAGGACTCGGAGGCAGTCGACGAGCTCTGCATCGGCGACCTCGGCGCCGTGGCCAAGCTGAAGGACGTGGTCACCGGCGACGTTCTGGTCGACCACGAGGTGCCGGTCGAGCCGCCGCACATCGACTTCCCGGAGCCGGTCATGAGCTTCGCGATCACGCCGACCGCGAAGGGCGACGAGGAGAAGATGGCGACCGGGCTCCGCCGCCTCAACGAGGAGGACCCGACCCTCCTGCTCCGCCGCGATCCCCAGACCGGAGAGCAGCTCCTCTCTGGGCTCTCGCAGATGCAGGTCGAGGTGGCCGTCGAGCGGCTGCGGAGCCGCTTCCACATCGACGTCGAGCTGCACCCGCCGCGCGTCCCCTACAAGGAGACGATCCGCCGCGAGGCCCGCGCCAGGCACCGCTACAGGAAGCAGACGGGCGGCCGCGGCCAGTTCGGCGACTGCGAGATCGTGATCGAGCCCATGTCGGACGCCGGCGAGGGCGAGACGTACGAGTTCGTCGACAAGATCGTCGGCGGCGTCATCTCCCACGGCTACCGGCCGGCCGTCGACAAGGGCGTCCGCGAGGCGATGGAGCACGGCGAGCTGGCGGGCGCGCCGGTCTACGGGATCCGGGTCACGCTCGTCGACGGCATGGAGCACGCGGTCGACTCCTCGGAGATGGCGTTCAAGATCGCCGGCTCGATGGCCTTCAAGGAGGCCTACCAGAACGCCGATCCGGTGCTGCTGGAGCCCATCATGCAGCTCGAGGTGACCGTGCCCGACGACGCCGTCGGGGCGGTCAACGGCGACCTGAACTCGCGGCGCGGACGGCTGCAGGGCATGGACGCCGCAGGCGGCACGACGACGATCAGGGCCGAGGTGCCGATGGCCGAGATCCTCACCTACTCGCAGGCTCTGACCTCGATGACCGGCGGCCGCGGCGACTACTCGATGAGCTTCCTGCGCTACGAGGACGTCCCCACCCACGTCGCGCAGAAGATCATCGAGCAGACGAAGAAGGAGCGCGAGGAGGCGAGGGTCTAGCCGCTCCGCCCCCTCGCGCCAGTCCTCCCACGCGTCCGCGTGCGGGCGGCGCAGGGCCACGGCCGGGTGGTCGAGGAGCCGCGACCCTGTCTCGGTGAGCGCGTCGCGGCGCCTGGCGGGACCGGGGGAGGAGGAGTCCCACTCCGAGACGACGAGCCCCTCCTCCTCGATCGAAGGTCTGCGCAACTCGGGCTACACTCGCGCCGTGCGAGTGACCAAGGTCTCCACGACGCGGACGTGCGCGGTCTGCGAGCGGACGCTGCTGCTCGGCGAGCGAGCGGTGCGCTTCTCGCCCGAGGAGGGCGCCGAGCTCGTCGACGTGTGCCCGCTGTGCCAGGACGTCGCGGTCGAGCACGGCTGGCTGAAGGAGGGCGCGCCGACCACGCCGACCGTCTCCGGCTCGCGCCGCCGCCGGCGCCGCGGCATCGTGGAGTTCCTCGGCCTCACGCGCACCTCCGGCGACGGCGGACTGGCGCAGCAGGAGCCGATCCTGCGTCGGCTCTCCGACGGAGAGGTGGCCCTGCTCGAGGCCGCCGACCTCTTCAACGCGAGCAGCTACAGGCGCACCGTGGGCGGGATCGCGAAGAGCCTCGGCGAGGCGCGGGCGAGCATCGTCCCGCTCTCCGGCGTCGCGGGCGAGCTTGCGGTCACCGTCGCCTGGGATCTCTCCTGGTACCAGTACCGCGTCAGCCCGGAGTCGGCCCAGCCGGTGCGGCTCGAGCGCCGCGGCCACGAGCTCGAGGAGCTCGAGAGCGCGTTCAAGGACTGGAACACCCACGTCGAGGACGAGGGCCGCCTCGTTCCGGCGATCGCGAAGATCTAGCCGCGAGCCTGCGCTTCCGCTCGAGCGCCGATCGGCCGTCCCTCTGGCGTCCGCCGCGCGCGTCCCTACAATCCGAGGCGATGATCTATTGCGTCATCCCCCGTGAGCTGGCGAACGACCTCTACGACAAGATGGTCGAGTACTACAAGGACAATCCGAACGTGACGGTGATCGTCGACCGCCGCGACGGGCCCGACCGCCGCGGCAGCGAGGAGCCGCCGGCCGAGGCGAAGGAGCGCCGGAGGATCCGCGACCGGCGGCGGCTGCGCATCCTGGGCACCTTCCCCGACACCGACCCGCCCGAGTAGCGCCGCCCCTCCCGCCGCCCGGGACTAGACTCGGCGGCATGGCGACGACAGCGAGAAGCTTCCAGAACTTCATCGGCGGGGCGTGGGTGGACGCCCTCTCGGGCGACACCTTCGAGAGCAGAAGCCCCGCGACCGGCGAGACGATCGGCGTCTTCCCGAAGTCGGGCCCCGAGGACGTCGACCGCGCCGTCGCGGCTGCGGCCGAGGCCTTCCGGGAGTGGCGGCTCGTGCCCGCACCGAAGCGGGGCGAGATCCTCTTCCGGCTCGCGCGGGTCCTCGAGCGCGAGAAGGCGGCGTTGACCGACCTGATGACCCGCGAGATGGGGAAGGTGAAGGCCGAGGCGGGCGGCGACGTCCAGGAGGCGATCGACATCACCTACTACATGGCCGGCGAGGGCAGGCGCCTCTTCGGCCAGACGACCCCCTCCGAGCTGCGCGACAAGTGGAACATGAGCGTGCGCCAGCCGATCGGGGTCGTCGGTGCGATCACGCCGTGGAACTTCCCGATCGCCATTCCCTCGTGGAAGCTGATCCCGGCGCTCGTCTGCGGCAACACCGTCGTCCTGAAGCCGGCGACGGACACGCCGGCGCTCGCCGAGCGCTTCGTCGAGCTGCTCGCGGAGGCAGGGATCCCGGCCGGCGTCGTCAACATCGTCCACGGCGGGGGCGGCACCGTCGGCGATCGGCTCGTCCGCCACCCGGACGTGCGCGTGATCACGCTCACCGGCTCGCGCGAGACCGGGGTCGCGGTGCTGAAGACCGGCGCCGACACGCTCAAGCACGTCCACCTCGAGCTCGGCGGCAAGAACGCGATCATCGTCATGGACGACGCCGACCTCGAGCTCGCCGTCGACGGGATCGTGTGGAGCGCGTTCGGCACGTCCGGGCAGCGCTGCACCGCCGCCTCGCGCGTCATCGCCCACACGAGGGTCTACGACGAGCTGCAGTCGCGGCTCGTGAAGGCGGTCGAGGGCCTGCGCCTGGGGCCGGGCTGGGAGGACGACTCCGACATCGGCCCGGTGATCAATGCGGCGGCGCTCGAGAAGATCCACTCCTACACCGAGATCGGCAGGGACGAGGGCGCCACGCTGCTCACCGGGGGCGAGGCCGCCACCGACGGCGATCTCGCCAGGGGCTTCTTCTACCGTCCGACGCTGTTCGGCGACGTCGACCCGCAGATGCGGATCGCCCAGGAGGAGATCTTCGGGCCGACGACCGCCCTCATCCGGGTGGCGGACGTGGACGAGGCGATCCGGGTCTCGAACGGGATCAAGTACGGGCTCTCGTCGTCGATCTTCACCCGCGACGTGAATGCGGCGTTCCGGGCGATGCGCGACCTCGAGGCCGGCATCACCTACGTCAACGCCGGGACGATCGGCGCCGAGGTGCACCTGCCCTTCGGAGGCACGAAGGACACCGGGAACGGCCATCGCGAGGCCGGACAGGCGGCGCTCGACGTCTTCACCGAGTGGAAGTCGATCTACGTCGACTACTCGGGGCGGCTGCAGCGCGCGCAGATCGACGTCGACGACGAGCGGGGCGTGAAGCTCTAGCCGTCGCCCTGCGGGCTGATGCCCGAGGGCTTCGTCCGCAGCCACGCCTCGAGCGCGTCCACCATCGGCCGGGTGACCATGCTCGCCGGGAAGAGGCCCGTGCCGTGCGTGTGGGAGAAGCGCGTGGCGTCGAACCCGCCGGAGAGCCCGGGGCCGCGCCCGCCCTGCGCCTTCATGCCGTGGCACGACGCGCAGCCGAAGCCCTGCTGGAACGCCCACTTGCCCACGGCGACCCGGCTCTTCCCGGACGCGAGGTCGGCGGCGACCGTGGCCGCCCCGCTCGCGGTCTGGGCCAGTTCGCCGCCCGCGTCGACACCCACCGCGTGGATGTAGACCATCCGGCCGCCGAGGTAGCCGATCACGACGACGAGCAGCACTCCGATCAGCCCCGTCGCCGCCACCATGGCCTCCGACGGGCTCCCATGCGTCCCGTGTCTGGCCCGCCAGCGGAGCCAGCCGACGACGGCGAAGACCGACGAGCAGCAGCACACCGAGGACGAGGTGGACGATCACGAGCCGCTGCGCGGAGCCGCGCAGGGTCGTCCGCGCCTCCTGGAAGACGGTCAGGCCGCTGAGGACCGCGAGCCCCGCGCCGAGGACGGCGGCCGCGAACGCCCAGGGCTCCGCGGCGGCGACGGCCTCCCCGCCCCGGCCGCGCCAGCGCAGGGCGCCGAGCACGAAGACGACCGGCACCGCGAGGACCGGCAGGTGGACGATCAGGCCGTGGATCTCTGGCAGAGTCGGCACGGCCGCGATTCTCCCGGCGAGAACGTGAGCCGCCGATGAGGGCGACTGTGCAAGGGTGAGGATGTGGCAACGGAGCGCTACAAGCTCGTCTGGTTCGTCCCCCGCGAGGCGCTCGACGCGACGCGCGAGGCTGTCTTCGCGGCCGGGGCGGGGCGGATCGGCGACCACGAGCGCCGGTCCTGGTACACGATGGGCACCGGCACCCTCGGCCGCGGGGGCGCCGACCCGGCCGTGGGTCAGGCCGGGACGGAACAGCGCGTGGGCGAGCTGCGCGTCGAGACCGTCGTCGCGGGAGAGCGCCTCCGCGCCGTGCTCGCCGCTCTCGTCGCGGCGCACCCGTACGAGGAGGTCGCCTACGACGTCTACGCCCTCGCGGAGCCCGGATGAAGACCCGGCTCTTCACCGACGGCGGTGCGCGCGGAAACCCCGGCCCCGCCGCCTACGGCTTCGTGCTCGAGGCGGAGGACGGCACCGTCCTCGCGGCGGAGGGCGGGGCGATCGGGGTCGCCACCAACAACGTGGCCGAGTACCGGGCGCTCCTCGCCGGCCTCGAGAAGGCGCTCGAGCTGCAGCTCCCCGAGGTGGAGGTCGTCTCCGACTCCGAGCTGCTCGTGAAGCAGATGACGGGGGTCTACCGGGTCAAGAGCGAAGCCCTCCGCGAGCTCTCGCTCGAGGCCGCCCGGCTGGCGCGCCGGCTCGGCCACGTCACCTTCACCGCCGTCCGCCGTGAGCAGAACGTGCTCGCCGACCGGCTCGTGAACGAGGCGCTCGACGCGGCGGCCGGCAGCTGAGCGCGGCTATACTGCGCGCCCACGCGGATGTAGCTCAGTTGGCTAGAGCGTCTGCTTGCCATGCAGAAGGTCGTGGGTTCGAGTCCCATCATCCGCTCTCGAAAAGCCCCGCTCAGGAGGGGTTGTCGTTGCCTGAGGCTGCAACTCGGCCACCTCGACATCGCCGCCAGCGGCATCGTGCCGATGACGCCGTGGCGAGGGAGGGTGAGACGGGGTTGATCGCGGGCGAGATCGAGGGGCTGCGCACCTGCTACTGCGCCAGCCGCGAGCGGCTCTCGGCGCTGCACGGACTCCTCGGCGTGCTCCTCGACGAGGCCGTCGACGTGGACACCAGTGGCTGCGACTGAGACTCCCCTCCGCCCGATTGCTCCAGCCCCGCCCGACGACGCGGCGGTGCTGAGCAAGCTCTCGACACTCGACCGCTTTCTGCCGCTCTGGATCGGCTTGGCGATGGCCGTTGGGCTCGGGCTCGGCCGGCTGTTCCCGTCTCTGAACAACGGGCTGAACAGGCTCCAGGTCGGCACGGTGTCGCTGCCGATCGCGCTCGGGCTGCTGCTGATGATGTACCCGGTGCTGGCGAAGGTGCGCTACGAGGAGCTCGGGCACCGCCAGCACGACGGCGTCTCGAATCGGCTCTTCTTCGGCATCTCGCTCGTCCTCTCCTGGCTGGTCGGGCCGCTGCTCATGTTCGCGCTTGCCTGGCTGCTGCTCCCCAACCAGCCCGCCTACCGGACGGGCGTGATCATCGTCGGGCTGGCGCGCTGCATCGCGATGGTGCTGATCTGGAACGACCTCGCCAAGGGCGACCGCGACCGCACCGCGCTGCTGGTTGTCTTCAACGCGCTCTTCCAGGTCGCCGCCTACTCGCTGCTCGGCTACTTCTACCTGACCGTGCTTCCCGGCTGGCTCGGCCTCGACACCCAGGGCTTCGAAGTCGGGATCTGGGAGGTTGCCAAGACGGTGCTGATCTTCCTCGGCATTCCGCTCGCCGCTGGTTTCCTGACGCGGCGGATCGGCCTGAAGCGCAAGGGTCGCGACTGGTACGACACGCGCTTCCTGCCGCGGATCGGGCCGGTCACGCTCTATGGGCTGTTGTTCACGATCGTGCTGCTCTTCGCGATCCAGGGCAAGAAGATCACCTCGCAGCCCCTCGACGTCGTCCGGATCGCGCTGCCGCTGCTCGTCTACTTCGCCGTCATGTGGGTCGCTGGGTTTGTGATCGGGAAGCTGATCGGACTGCCGTATGCGCAGACGGCCAGCATGGGCTTCACCGTCGCCTCCAACGACTTCGAGCTCGCGATTGCGGTCGCCGTCGGCGTCTTCGGCGCCAGCTCCGGGCAGGCGCTCGCCGGGGTCGTCGGGCCGCTGATCGAGGTGCCCGTCCTTGTCTCGCTCGTCTACGTCGCCTTGTGGGCGCGTCGGTTCTGGCCGAGCGACAATCAGGCATGGCCGACCAAGCCCGCAGAGGGCTGATCGAGCTCACACTGCTCGCCGCCCGCGGCGAGGTACCTCAGCTCGGACACGGACCCAGCCTCGACCCGGACGAGCGCGACCGACTGGAGCGGCGGGCGCGTCTGCTCATTTGAATGCCTTGGCGATGCCCGGCTTCACCGTGTCGTTGCCGGCGTTCGTCTGCAGGATGACCGCGGCGCTCTTGTACTTCTTCAGCTTCGCCCAGACGGCGTAGGCGGCGCCGTTCTGGTCGTCCGACGGTGAGAGCCGCCAGAAGTACGCGCAGGTGATCGTCGCCGCGACCGACCCGCAGACGGCGGCCACGTTCTTCTCCCAGTACAAGCAGCTGAACCACGGCAAGGTGCCGCCGCTGATCACCGCGACGGACTCGCTGACGCCCGACTACTTCAACGCCCTCGAGAAGGTCATGGGAGCCGCGTACGTGACGAAGAGCGTCTCGCTCGTCGGCTACCACGTCAACCCGAACTCCGCCGCGTTCGCGGCCTACAAGGACGGGCTCACCTCGTCGTCCAGCGTCCCGCAGGCCGCCGTCCCGGTGGTCACCGGCATCGGCGTGATCGCCTCGCTCTACGACGGGGACATCGTCGCGGCGCTCGCGATGACCGCGGCGAAGTCGGCCACCGGCAGCGACTGGAACAAGGCTGTGCTCGGAGTGGCGACCGGTTCTGGAGCGAAGCTCGGCAACGACATCGCGGCGGCGCGGCGAGCCTCGCGAGCAGTCCGGCCGCGGTTACGCTTTTCGGATCAGCTGGCCGTGTCGGAGACTGGCATCGCGCAACCGATTGGGTCACGGACCGGCGATCGAGAGAGCACCCGTGGGGCAAGCGTCGCAGAGCGATCTGGCGCGCTCTTCGTCGAGTTCGGAAACGAGAAGCTGTGCGGTGCCATGCTCGTCCAGCTTCACTGCGTCGGGATCGAGCGCTACGCATTCGGCGGAGCCGATGCAGGCGTCTGGATCGACGATCATGCGTACGAGCATGGTGGTGTCCTCCTTGGGCTTGGTGGGCGCCGCGTCACCGAGAGGCGATGACGGCAGCGGATGCAACGAGCTCGCGGGCCTCGCGCAGGCGTGCCGGTGCGTTTAGCAGGAGCACGCAGGCGGGGCCGCCACCCTTGTCGCGACCGACGACCAGGCCGTCGTCGTCCTGCCAGTCGACGGCAGCGTTGGCCACACCGATCTGCTGAATGCGGAGCGGGCCGATGTCGCTGAAGAAGTAGGGCTCGCGCACGTAGGGTGCGGTCGAGCCCAGGATCGACTCGGCCGCATGGCGGCCACTCCAGAGCGCGTGGTCCCAATGCGGGACGCTGATTCGTCCCCAGCGCGGGTGTGGGAAGGACACGCTGTCGCCACACGCCCAGAGTCGCTCGCGGCCGAGCACGCGTAGGCGCTCGTCGGCGGCAAGCGTCAGCGCTCTGGCGTCAGAGCCGGCGAGCTCGGGGAGGAGGCTCGAGCGGAAGCCGGCCGCCGAGACGACAACGTCGGAGCGCAGGTCGCCGTGCGTCGAGGTGCGGACGACGGCGCCGTGAGTGTCAATGCTTGCCGAGGCGATTGCGCACGAGCCCAGGAACTGAACCCCGAGGCGGCCAAGCTCAGCACTGGCGGCATCGGACACTCGAGGCAGTAAGCGTGCGAGCGGGCGGTCGAGCATGTCGACGAGCGTCACATCGTGAGCGGCGGCGAGCGTCGCCGCAGTCTCGGTGCCGATCAGGCCTGCACCGACCACGATCACGCGCCGGTGCGGAATCGCCAGGCGCCTGACGAGCGACGCGAGACCGTTGCCGGTCGTGTTCTCCTCGGCATGCTCGAAGCCGGGAATCGGCGGCTTTGGGTAACGCAGGCCTGTCGCCCAGACGAGTGTCGGCGCTTCCAGCTCGAGGAAGGAACCGTCGATCGACCGGCGCACGACGAGTCGGCGACGATCGAGGTCGCATTCGGTCACGACCCCGTCGACGTGCTCGATGCCCTGCTGGGCGAGTTGCGCCGCATGAGCGAGCAGGGGCACGCGACCGGTGACGAGCGCACGTTTGGAGAGAGGCGGGCGATCGTGTGGAAGGCCCGGCCCGATCATCGTGACCGGCACGCCTCGCTCGGCTAGCCGCGTCGCGCACGCGTAGCCCGAGACGCCGTTGCCGACGACGACGACCAGATCGCTCACGCCCATCTCAGCCATCAAGAGCGCATCCGGGAGGATGGGGCGTCCGTGGCCGCGCCGATCAGCTCTTGGGAAACCCGCAAGCGACTCGAACCGCCCGGCGCGCAGGCGCCTGCGGATAACCCGTACGGCGGATGCGCGCCACCTCCGATGCTCGAGAGCCAAGGCGCGACGATCCTCGCTACGAACGCGCGTCGGCGGTGCCGGCCGCGTATCGCTACTAACAGGAAAGGATTGCCGTGGCTGTGGCGGCGAGTGGTCAGTCCGGGCCGAGGACCGCGAACCGGCGCGAGGTGTTCTTCTTCGCAGCCGTGCTCGCGGCAACGTCACTGACCGGAGCGGCGGCGATTGCTGGCCTGAAGCGAAGCGTCCCTGCTGCACCCTCGGTCCCGCAGATCGGCCAGACCATCGTCCCGGCGGCACCGACCCCGCTGGAACGAGTCGAACCGGGAGGCTGATATGCGCAACCTCTGGGCAACCATCTTCGCGACTTGGGCGCTCTTTGCCGTGCTCGCAGTGCTGGCGTGGACGCGCCCGCTCCCGGCGCCGGCGCCGGCGAGCGTCCCCGGAGCCGTCGTCGTACAGGGTAAGAACGGCCAGAGCCATCTCGTCGTCGTGCAGGGAAGCACCGCGGCCACACACGCCACGACGCGAACCTCGCCGGTTCCGGCGGGATGATCGCCGCGACGCCAGCTGCTGTTCCGGTCGCCTGGCTTGTCGCGCGCGCCGCTGGCCTTGTCGCCTTCGCGCTGCTGACCGTCGCGGTCACGCTCGGTCTCGCCCTCAGCACTCGGCTGCTCGGCAACCGGCGCGGCAAGGCGCTGCTGGGCTGGCACCAGACGATCCTCTGGACGGCCCTCGCGATGCTCGTCGTACATGGCGCCGCGCTTGCGCTCGATCCGGTCATGCGCTTCGGCTTTGTCGGCGTCCTCGTGCCCGGCGTGGCACCGTGGCGGCCGGTGCCCGTCGCCGCCGGAATCCTTACGGCATGGATCATGCTCGCGCTCGCCGCCTCCTTCCACCTACGCCGCCGGATCGGGCAGCGCCGCTGGCGCCTCATGCACTACGCCAGCTTCGCCGCCTTCACGATCGGCCTCTACCACGCCCTCAACGTCGGGACCGATCTCACCGGAACGCGCGGCCTGATCTTCGCCGGAATCGTCGCCGCCCCTGTCGTCTGGCTCGTCTACGCTCGCATTCTGATGCCGCGTCCGGCAGCGCGGCACGCTCCGGTCCGCACGACACGCGCCGCACCCACGCCAACCCTCCAGCACACGCCCGAGGACACCCGCACCCCGGTGCCAGCATGACGCGCGCACTACGACGCGTCTCCTTCCAGGCGATGGGCACGATCTGCGAGGTTGTGGCGACCGCCAGATCGCACGACGCGTTCGTCGTCCGTCGCGCGCTCGACGCCGCGCAGGCTGAAGTGACAGCGTGCGAGCGCGTGCTCTCGCGCTTCGACCCGCGCAGCGACCTATCGAGGCTGAACCGCTCGGCCGGCACCTGGGTCACCGTCGACGCACGTCTCGTCGAGGCGCTCGAGGCCGCGCTTCACGGGCGCGCGGAAACCTGCGGGCTGTTCGACCCGACCATCCTCCCGGCTCTCCGAGCCGTCGGCTACGACCGATCCTTTGAGCAACTGAGCGAACGAGCTGCCGCCCCGCTCGACGGCTGGCATGCCGACGCGCGTATCGATGTCGACTTGGGTCGGAGGCAGGCTCGCGTCGAGCGGGGCGCCTCCGCCGACCTCGGCGGGATCGGCAAAGGCTTCGCCGCGACGCGCGCGCTGCACGCGATGCGCACCATCTCGCCGGCGCTGACCGGAGCGCTCGTCGACCTCGGCGGCGACATCGCGCTCTGGGGAACTCCACCCGAAGGCGGACCCTGGCGCGTGGACATCGCAGACCCCCGCCGACACGAGCAGACACTCGGAACGCTCGAGCTCACCGGCGGCGGCGTTGCCACGTCGGGGCGCGATACCCGACGTTTCGGCCCTCGCCGGCAGCTCCACCACCTCATCGACCCCGCCACCGGCGAGCCAGCCGCCGCAGGTCCCTTCGCGGTCACGGTCACCGCCGCAACCGCTGTGGCGGCAGAGATCTACGCAACCGCGCTAGCGATCACCGCGATCGACGACACGCGCAACCCTCTCGTGTCTCGCCCCGACGTCTCAGCACTGCTGATCCCTCTGGTCGGCGAGCCCGTCGTGATCGGTCGCCTCTCCCTCGTTCGCAGCCAGCCAGCCCCACGCATCGTCGTGAACACTCAGGTAGGACGGTTCCAATGCCACTGACAACCCACCTGCGCGCACTCGGCCGCAGACACGCAGTAGTGCTGGGTACGGCAGCCCTCATAGCCGCCAGCGCGACCGGCTGTGGCAGCAGCGGAAGCGGCGCGCCGCCAGGCGCGCAGACGGCCGCCGACTTCATCCGCCAGGTCACGACCCACTTTTCGCTCGGCCAGACCGGACCGTTGTGGGACACGCTCCACCCGGCCGATCAGGCGATCGTCAGCCGGGCCCGCTACATGGCCTGTCACACGAGCTCCGGCTTCGACCTCCAGAAGTTCAAGGTCCTCCAGACGTACCGCGACACCGTCACGGTCGCCGGTAAAGCGACGCCCTCCACCGCGGTCTCCGTCCGAGTCACCGCAGACGACGGCGTGACCACCGCGACCATGCACGCAGTCATGCTCAAAGGCAGGTGGCGGTGGATCCTCTCACCGACCGACTTCACGGCCTACAAACAGGGTAAATGCCCGGCCTCGTGAACCGCGGATACTAGAGGCGGCAGCCTCGGTCGTGCTGCCAATTTCCTCGCGCACGACCCCCAAGGGCTTGAGGTTCTCAACCAGCTGGCTGCTCTCCGGCGCCGTGCGTCGCCCGTGTAGCCGGGTGGTGGCGGGCGGCAGAGCACCGTCAACCGGCTGCCCAGGCGGGCCTTCGCCCTCCCCCAACCCTGACCCAGAGGTGTGCGCGGGCTCGCGCCTAGGGTGACGGCTGGCCGTTGCGGCCGCGGACGATCACGACCGGGCAGGCAGCGTGGTGGGCGCATTGCAGGCTGACCGAGCCGAGCAACAGGTCTGCGAAGCCGCCGTGCCCGCGTGAGCCGACGATCAGCAACTCGGCGCTCTGCGCCGCGGCGAGCAGGGCAGGCGCCGGGTCGCTTTCGACCGTCGACTGGCTGATCTCGACGTCCGCCGCCCCGCCTGCCGCCGCATGGACGAGCGCGGCAAGCCACGCCTCGCGCTGCTTGGGGACACGGTCATGTTCGAGCTCTCCGCTGCCCGGGATCGGTTCCCACTCAGAGAAGGCATGCACGACGTGCAACCCCGTCTGCCGCCGCCTCGCCTCCTCGAGCGCGAAGCGGAGTGTCTGCTGCGATTCCTCCGATCCGTCGACGCCGACGACGATCACCGTCGGGCCGCCTCTCGACCGACCCCGCGGTCGCGGTTGCGGTCTTCGACGGCACGCACGTTGGCATAGCTCACAGCTTCGCTGTGCGTGTACTCGAGCTCGCGGCGTGCGAAGCGGTACCAGTCGATCCAGCTTCGCAGACGCCGGTCATCCATTTCGTCGTCCCCTGCCGCTACCAGCGCGACTGAACCGGAACCCTGGGCAGCAGACGACGGCGGGGCGACCATGCTGAGCGCCGGCGCCGCCACACAGTCTGGCGCCGCTGGGCGCGACGCGGGTCGAGGGCGGCCCTGCAGATCGAGCCAGCCGCGTCGGCGCTTGCCTGCGAACCACAACCGGGCAGATACGCGAACTTCTCATGCCCTGGAGTCAAACACGCCCCGCGTGAAGGACGGGCGAAATCTCGGTAACGGTTTCTCCAAGGTGGTGCCACAGCCCGGCCTGCGCCCAAGACGGACGCGGCGAGACTTACGCCACCGGGACTCTGCTACGTCGAGGTCACGCTGAGCGCGACCCGAGGGGTCCAGTGGCCATACGCATCTCGTACGCGATGGTCACCCTGTAGGTTCCCGGCCCGCTGAGGCCCGGCTCGAGCAGCCAGTTCAGCCGCCGGCCGCCGCGACACGAGAGCGGGAAGATGCTGGGTCGGCCCGACCCCGCGCGGAATCCCGTGGGTCGATGCCTTTGCGTGGCCGTGCAGGGTTCGCCGCTCGCTAACCGCGATCAGCGCACGCGGAGGCCAGTCTGGATGACCTGTACGTTTTCGACGCGAACGGACGCGGCCTGCGCGCTCTCGCTCAGCCCGGTGAAGAAGAGAATCCCGCTTGGTCGCCCGACGGGAAGATGATCGTCTTCGACGCTGCCGACCCGACTCGCGTCAAGGTCGAGCGGAGTCCCGAGCGGCTCTTCGAGATACGTGAGGCCGCGGCTGAGATGGGCTGGATGCCTGGTGGCTGAGGGCATTGCGCAGCTCCACTGGGATGCGGACAGAGGGGGGAGGTGTTCTCGGCGTGGCCGACAGAGGACGACCACGCCTCGGAGGGGCCTGCGCGGCCCCGATCGATTGGGCACTGAATGCCCAAGCCGACCGAAAGCGCCTGGACACGGCCCCGATCCGGGCAGGGTCGGCCCAGACGGCGGCGACGCCGGAATTCCGCCCAACCATGCGGGTTTGCGGCTCAGATTGGGCAGAACCCGCGACCCGTTTGCCATGCAGAAGGTCATGGGTTCGAGTCCCATCGTCCGCTCTCCGAAGGCCCTGGAAACGGGGCCTTTTTTCCGCCGCAGGCGCGGCTTCAGCCGTCTCCAAGGTGGGCTCTGGATCGAGCGCGACCGCGACGAGTCCGCCGAGTTAGCAGACGACCATGACAGGCAGACCAAGAACGGCCGTCAGTCCGCCAGCCGCAGCGCAAGACGCGGCCGCGGGTTCCCAGCAGGGAACGGCGCGTCTGCGTGGCGGGGCGCGTCGACCGCTTGGAGCAGGGTCTGCACGTCGGCGGAGGTCTCCGGGTCGGTAGCGGCGTCGACTGCGAGCGAGTGAAGCACGCTACTGACGGCCGCCCGAGCGGCGGGACTGAGTCGAGGGGCAGTCGCGAGCAGCGAGCAGAGTTCGTCGTCCCACCATGAGTGCCCCTGAGAAGGAGCGAGCTTGTGAGCCGCAGCAGCCATCGCCCAGACCAATCGTGCACCGAGCCGGCGGGACGCTCCTCCGGGGTTTCCCCGGGTTAACGGCACGCACGAAGCGTGACCGGTGCTGGCCCTTTCGGGGTACGCCCGTGCCGTTGGAGGGGCTCAGAAACGGCGGGTCTTCTCAGAGCCGCCACCCGCTCGCCGCACGCTCCGAACGCTGAAAGTCAGCCGTGAGTCGGCCTTCGCCCCGCCGACCGTCAGAGCGGAGCCCCGGGTTTGAGCCCTGCGTCCTCCGTCATCGTCCAGCCCGTTCACACGGTCGCGGCGACGACGGCGACCGTGACCACGGTGGCGTCGATCAGGCTTCCGGCCACGGTGAGGACGACGGTCGTGCCGACTCCGCCCGAGATCCGGTCGAGGTCTTCGTCGGAGAGCTCCTCAGCCGCTCCACGAATGCGGCGGCCGCATCGGTGCTCATGCTCGTTCCTCGTGTTCGACGTTCACCGTGAACCTGTCGTCGCGGCAACGTGTGGTCCGGCGTTCGTATCACGTTCTCCCGGAGGCTTGACGTGCAGTCGAGCCCGCTCGGGGCCGATTCAGGCGCCACGCCTGGAGCGGCATCCGGGCACCGCTCTCGTTTCACATCACGCCTCTCGACGGCACGCCCCTATCCGTGCGTCGGCGCACTTGACGGAGCCGTCCCGAGGTTGCGAGACTCGCCCCTCGTCGTCGCCGCACCCGGCAACCTGGACGGTTGGACATGAAGCAGCGCCTGCCCGTGATCCTCTCGGCGACGGCCCTCGTCGTCGCACTCCTCGGCGTGACCCCGCTCGGCGAGGCTGCCGGCCGCGTCGTGCAGAAGATCCCGCCGTTCGCGCAGCGGGCGAAGTATGCGAACGTGGCAGGAAACGCCAAAGCCCTCGGCGGTCACAAGCCGGCCGCGTTCGCGCTTCTCGGCGCCGACGGAAAGCTGCCGGCGTCGCTCGTCAAGGGCTCGGCCGGTGTGCAGGGGGCGAAGGGGGATCCGGGGCCGAAGGGCGATCCGGGGCCGAAGGGAGACTCAGGGCCGCGAGGGCCCGCCGGGCTCGTCAGCGCGTACGCCTCGGCGCCGCCGACGAACGGCAGCTACTCGATCTTGGACGGATCGACGACCGTCGCGAGCCTCACCCTGCCCGAGGGCCGTTACTTCATCGTCGGCCGGGTGCTCATCGCGGACGCCACCCACCTGAGCGGCGGCACGCCGACGGCGCAGACGTTCTCGGCGGTCTGCACGCTCCGTGCGGGAGACGACACGGACTACGACCAGGTGCGGGGGATCAGCGGGCTCGGTCACCTGAGCGGCAACATCGTTCCTGCGACGCTGATGGTGATTCACCAGTCCGACAAGAGCGGCACCGTCACGATCACCTGCTCGGGCAGCCGGCAGGAACCTTCCGCCTGGGCGAATGCCCGCATCACGGCCGTTCAGGTCTCCAGCCTGCCTTCCAGGGTGGCCCCGCCGCCGGTGGCCCGGCCCCCCGCTGCCCCGAGCCCCTGAGTCCATCCACACGGTCGCCGGGCCTGGAGCGGCAATCCGGGAACCGCTTCTCGGTCACACGTCAACCGCTAGGAGACCCTCACCGAGAAGGAGCGGCGGATCTTGACGCCTCTGTAGGTGCCGGCGATCGTGCCGGTGAAGCGCTTGCCGCGTGCCGTCCTGGGGAGTGCCCAGCGGCAGCTGGCCCTGCCGGCTCTGCTGCTCGAGTGCCTCGAGGCCCGCAGTGGTTTGCCGGCGAGCTTGCCGGTGCAGGAGACCCGCACCTTGAGGCCCTTGCCGGTCTTGGCGTTCTTCACGGTGAACGAGACGGTGAACGCCTTTCTGGAAACGGCTTTGCCGACACTGAGCTTGCTCGCCTTCAGCTTCGGAGCCGTCGGCGGCGGTGGCGCGGCGTTGACGGTGATCGTCGTGCTCGTGGAGGCGCTCGCGCCCGAGTCGTCGGTGACGGTGAGCGTGGCGGTGAGCGTCCCGGCCGCGGTGTAGGTGTGGCTGGCCGTGGCGCCGCTGGCGGTTCCGCCGTCCCCGAACTTCCAGGCGTAGCCGGTGACTCTCCCGTCCGGGTCGGCCGAGGCCGAACCGTCGAAGCTGACCGTCAGCGGCGCCGTTCCGCTCGCCGGAGTCGGCGTGAACGAGGCGGTCGGCGCCTTGTTCTCGATCTCGCGCAGGCGGTGATTCAGCGCATCGCTGACGTAGAGGCTCCCCCGGCTGTCGACTGCGAGGTCGAACGGGCTGTTGACCTGCGCGCTGCCCGCCGGCCCGCCGTCACCGGCGAATCCCGCAGTCGACCCGGCGATGGTCGTGATGATCCCGCCGCTCACCGCGCGGATGCGATTGTTCGCCCAGTCGGCCATGTACAGGGTTCCCCCCGCGTCGACGGCGACACCCGCGGGTGAGTTCAGCTGCGCCGATGTCGCCTGGCCGCCGTCACCCGAGTAGCCGGCCGTGCCGGTGCCGGCGACGGTGCTGATGACGCCGGCGGCCGTCACCTTGCGGACGCGATAGTTGCCGTAGTCGGCGATGTACAGGTTGCCCTGCGTGTCCACGGCGACCGCGATCGGGTTCTTGAGCTGCGCGGATGTCGCCTGGCCGCCGTCACCCGAGTAGCCGGCCGTGCCGGTGCCGGCGACGGTGCTGATGACGCCGGCGGCCGTCACCTTGCGGACGCGGTTGTTGCTGAGGTCGGCGATGTACAGGTTCCCCTGCGTGTCGACGGCGATGCCGTACGGGTTGCTGAGCTGCGCGGATGTCGCCTGGCCGCCGTCACCCGAGTAGCCGGCCGTGCCGGTGCCGGCGACGGTGCTGATCGTCCCGCCGCTCACCTTGCGGATGCGAGCGTTGTCGCGGTCGGCGATGTACAGGTTCCCCTGTCCGTCCACCGCGACCCCGACCGGGCCGTTGAGCTGCGCGGATGTCGCCTGGCCGCCGTCACCCGAGTAGCCGGCCGTGCCGGTGCCGGCGACGGTGCTGATCGTCCCGCCGCTCACCTTGCGGACCCGGTGGCTGCTCTCGTCCGCGACGTACACGTTCCCCTGAGCGTCGACCGCCACGCCTCGCGGGCGGTTGAGCTGCGCGGACGTGGCCTGGCCGCCGTCGCCGGAGGAGCCGGCCGTGCCGGTCCCTGCGATCGTCGTGATCGTGTCGGACCCCGTGACCCCGAACGCGCCCGCCGCGGCCAGCAGGGACACGACGACCACCAGCAATCCGCAACGAATCGCTCTCACCTGGACTCCTCCCTCGGGCTCCGAGCGACCGAGTATGACATCCCGGCCGCGGTCGTCGTAGACGGACGCTCGGAGCCGGGAGCCGACATCTCAGGTGTACGTCCCAGGAGCGTTGTTCTTCCGACGTTGCCTCTGGGTTGGACGGCATCGAGGTGGACGGCGTCGGGCAGCCGTCCGTTGTGTGAAGGCGACGAGCGGCTCAGGCGACAGTTCGTGCGAGCTCGATCGCGAGCTCCGTCCTGCTTCGCACGTCGAGCTTGCGGTAGATCGACGCGAGGTGGTACTCGATCGTCTTCGGGCTGACGAAGAGCGCCGCCGCGGCTTCGCGGTTGGTTGCACCACGGCCGATCAGGGTGGCGACCTGCAGTTCGTGTGGAGTGAGGAGAGCTTCGACGGCTGAACCGGCGGCTCGTCGAGGCGATCGACTCGCGAGCTCGCGGCGCGTTCGGGCCGCCCACGGGTCGGCGAGCAGCAACACGAAGACGGCAAGCCCAGATCGAAGCTGATCCTGCGCCGCGGCGGCGCGCTTGCCGCGGCGGAGCCTGGCGCCGTAGATCAGCTGCGTGCGCGCTCGCTCGAAGGGCATGGCGACGCCCTCGTGCAGCGCCAACGCCGCCCCGAAGTGCTGGTCGATCTCCCCTGCGGGCGCGACGAGCCCGCGGCAACGGGCAGCAGCTGCACGTGCCCAGACCCGGTCGATCGAGGCCGCACGCTGCTCGAAGTCGGAGAGAAGGAGCTCGGCCTCACGCCTCCGTCCGACGCGAACGTATGCCTCGATGAGATCGGCCTCCCAGAGGAACGCCGTCGGCTCGTGCTGCGCCAGCGGGAGCTCGGAAAGCGGCTCGAGTAGAGCGATGGTGGCGTCGGGGCGATCGAGCGACAGCTCGAGCAACGCTTCGGCCGTCGTCGCATACGCGCCGACGAGCACATCGTCCGGGCTGGCTTTCCGGGCGGCCGCGAGCAGGCGCCGGCACTCCGGTTCGTCGCCGCGCGCCGCGAGGATACGCGCCTGGGTCGTCAGCGCCGAGCCGACGTCGAACCGGTTGTTGCTGAGGCGGGCGACCCGAAGCGCCTCGCGCGACCGCGCTTCGGCACGGCGCCACCGCCCCAGCCGGAAGTCGAGCGACGCGAGCGTGTCGAGAGGCCGCGCCAGACGATCGAGCCGGCCCGCATCGCGCGCGGCGCCGGCAATGCGCTCGAGAAGTTCGGCGGCGGCGTCGTAGCGCTCCAGCCAGAAGAGGACGCCGGCAGCACGCATCGCGCCCTCGAACATCGCGTCGCTCCCCGGCGCGCCCAGCCAATCGTCGAGCAACGGCCCCGCCTCGGCGGCGCGTCCCGAGAGCATGAGCGGCGTGGCGAGGGCGATCCGCGCGAGCGGCAGCAGGTCGGTCGCGGAACGCTCCGCGAGCGCGGCCGCGCGCTCGGCGGTGAACAGTGCGGCCTCGACCTCACCGCCCTCGAGCCCTGCCTGGGAGGCTGCGATCAGACACCGCACCGAGGTCTCAGGGTCGTCGGCTCGAACGCCGGCTTCCGTCAGGAGCCGCTCGCGGAGCTCGAGCGGCGGTGCCGCGAGATCATCGAGAAGCGCCTCGTCCACGCCGGCGAGCCTACTAGGGATTTCCATGGTGACCGCCCGCCGCGAGTCGACTAGCTTCGGCGGATGCTCTGTCGGTCGATGCGAGGCTCGGCGTTGGCGGTCATCCTGACCCTGGCGTGCGCCGCCGGGGCCTGGTCGGCCGCCGGCGACGTGATCGACCACGTGCCGGTGAACGGCGCAGGACGCAACTCGACTCGCACCTTCTCGACGAAGCTGTATGTCGATGTCGCACTCGAGTCCGGCTACGCTCGGCAGTCGTTCGACGGCGATGAGGGCAATTGGGACGGCCCCGGCTACCACGCGTCGCTCAAGCCGACCCTCGCCGGGACGACGCACCTCGGCTGGGGTGTCGACTTCGACCTCGCCTCGAAGCTTTCACTCGAGGCCTTCGCGAGGAAGCACGTGCTCGACATCGGCAGCTGGCGCGTGTTGCAGGAAGGGCCGAGAGCGGTCCCGCACCTGATCGGGGGCAGGCAGGTCGGGACGATCAAGGGCCTCATGATGCTGACGCAGGCGCCGGGTGACAACGCCGCAGCGTTCGACTCCGCGATCGCGTTCCCGCTGTGCAGAGGCGTGATCGCGGTTGCGCACTTCAGCACGCTCGAGCCCAGCACCAACAGCCCGAACCCGTTCGGTACGTATCTCGTCGACGATGGCACCGACGTCCAGGTCTGGAACCGGGATCACATCAGCGCAGCGCTCGACGGGGTCGTCGTCGACGGGTACCTACCGGCGGCGCGGCTCACGGCGGCCGCCCGGGGAAAGACGGTGCGAGGCCGCCTCTTCGACTGTCTCGGCCACCCGATGCCCGGCGTCGCGGTCAAGGTCGGCACGACGCGCGCGGTCACGAACGCCTCGGGTGGGTACGTCGCGCGTGTCCCGCGCTCCGGCAGCTACGTCGTGAGCGTGACCGCCGGCGGCGGCAGCGCGCGTCGGGCGATCCGCATCCACTAGAGGGTCGATGTGAAATCGAGCCCGCTCGGGGCCGTTTCAGACTCCGACGCGGCCGACGGGGATGGTGGGTCGGGCCCCGGACGCGGTCTTCGGGTCGCTATTCGTTCAATCGTAAGAGTCCGTACAGGGGCAGGAAAGCGTCGCTCACTAGCCTCGGGCGTGTCGAGGAAAGGAGCGGAGATGAAGGGGTTCCTGCTTGTCGGATCGGTTGTCGCGGCGGCGCTGGTGTCGGCGTTGCCGGCCCTGGCCGGCGGCGGTAAGTCGCTTGGGCCTCCGGGCGGCACGATCTACGCGTTCGACCATGCCTACCGGACGATCGGGGTCGGGAACTCGCTGCCGGACAAGGGGCCGACGGACACGCTGTACCACTTCCCCGACTGCCCGACGTGCGCGGCCGTCTCGGACGCGGCCCCCGGCCATCCCGGCTACAACGGCGGTCGCTGGAAAGTCGTCAATGCCATCGGCATCACGACACAGCTCACGAATGCCGACGCTGTCGTCGAAGCCGCCAGCTCGCTGGAGGACACCGGAATACGCACCGAGTGCCCGATGATCCCCCGGTAACCCCGGAAGAACAGCGTCATCTGCAAGACCCCGGGGCGGCTGCCGGCCGCCCCGGGCCTCTGGACTGCACGAGCCCGTCGTGCCTGCGAAGGCCTTTCGTACCGGGCGCTGCCGGGCCGCATAGCATCTGGGCGTCGCCGCGGCCGTCTCGCCACGGTCGCGGCGACATGTCCGTTCGGGCAGCCTGGCCCGCTCCACCGCCGGCGGGCCGGGCATCAAGTTCACGCGTGTCCGTGCCGAGAGAAGCATCGTATGGTGGTGATGCGGCATCACGGCAGGGCTGCGGCGTGGCGGTCGTTCGGTGCGGGGGAGGACGGCTTCACCCTCGTCGAGCTCCTCGTCGTCGTGGTCATCCTCGGCATCCTGATCGCGATCGCCGTGCCGTCGTATCTCGGCTTCCAGGACCCGCGCGCAGGACGCGACCGCCAAGTCGAACCTGCGCAGCGCGATGGCCGTCGCCGACCTCTACGCGGCCGACAACATCGGGACGAAGACCGACGCCGACGGCCGCAAGAACACGACCGGCTACAAGGGCATGACCGCGGCCATCCTCCGCGCCGGCTACGACACCGGGCTCGCCGCGAACCTCGTCGTCGTCTCGGGCAAGACCACGACCACCCAGTACTGCCTGACCGACACGGAAGGCGCCAGCACCTGGAGCCTGCTCGGGCCCGGGCCGCTCGACTTCCGCAACAACGCCAAGTGCAAGTGAGAGCCGCCCGGGTCTCCTGAGGTCACGGGACGTGACCTCCGCTTGCAGCGCTGCGACCGCTGCGGTTCCCTCGATCTAGGGATTTACCGGCTCCCCGATCTGCATCACGCTCTCCCCAAGCGAAAGCGGCGCCGGCACTGCGGCACTTCGTCGGCGCTGGGTTCGGAACAAGCGAGCTCACGACACATGGTTCGGCCGGTGCGGAGCTCCACATAGGGGAACGGAGGAGGATTCGCATGTCGAATCTCATGGTCGCGCTCTATGCGCGGGTCACGTCCGCTGCGCTCTCGCTGCGGGACGAGGAGAAGGGTCAGAGCATGGTCGAGTACGCGCTGATCCTGGTGCTGGTCGCGGTCGTCGCGGCGGCATCGTTCACGGCGCTCGAGGGCAAGCTCGGCGACGCGCTCACGTCGATCGGGACCAAGCTGTAGGCCGACGTTTCGCGCGGGGGGCGCCACGCCGCTCCCCGCGCTTCCGTCGTTCTGCGGCAATCGCGATGAGACGAGCGCACCTGAAGCGGGAGCACGGCCAGGCGATGGTGGAGTTCGCCATCGTCCTGCCGCTGATCCTGACCGTCCTCTTCGCGATCATCGAGTTCGGGATCGCCTACAACAACTACGAGACCGTGACCGACGCGGCACGGGTGGGCGCCCGCAAGGCGGCAGTCAGCCGCTCGGCAACTCGAATCCCGCCGCGGCCGCCGAGCAGGCGGCGAGGGACTCGGCCGGCGGCCTCGACCAGACGAAGCTCGCCGTGGCCGTCAACGACCCCACCTGGGCGTCGGGCTCGGACGTGACGGTCGTCGTCACCTACCCGTACTCGATCGACATCTTCGGCATCCCGGTCAAGACGGGTGTCCTGACCGCGTCCACCACCGAACGCGTCGAGTGACGACGCAATCCACGACGACACGAGGAAGAGCGGACACATGAATCTCACGTACCGGCTCCGGAACATTCTCATCGCGCTCGTCTTCGCCGTCGTTGCGATCGCGATCACGATCGGCTACGCGACGAACACGAGGTCGCAGGCGAAGGACGCGACCAAGGACGTCAGCGTCCTCGTCGCGACCCGCGACATCCCGGTCGGAACACCGGGCAAGCAGCTGGTGAAGGGCGGCTACGTCAAGGTCGAGTCGATCGCGGCGAGCGCGCGCGTTCCGGACTCGGTCGCCTCGGCATCGGCCGTCGCCGGCCTCTCGGTCAGCCAGCAGATCAACGCGGGCGAGCAGGTCACGTCGCGCCGCTTCTCCGACTCGGTCGCCCCGGGCATTCAGGCCGAGCTCTCCGGAAACCTGCGCGCGGTGCAGCTCGCCGGCGACCCCGAGCAGGTGCTCGCGGGCACGCTCGAGACGGGCGAGCACGTCGACGTCGTCGCCTCGCTCTCCAACCCCGAGAGCGGCTCGACCCACGTCACGACCGTGATCGCCCGGAACCTGCTCGTGCTGGAGGCGTCGGGCAAGGGCGGAAGCACGAAGCTCACGAGCACGTCGGGCCCGTCGGACGTGCTGCTGGCGATGACCGACACGCAGGCGCAGGCGGTCTTCCACGCCGTCAAGCACGGCGACTGGATGCTGACGCTCCGCCCGGTCACCGATCCGACCGACGTGGCTCCGACGGTCGACTCGACCGCGACGATCGTCGCGGCCGCGCGCGCCAGGGCGGGCCACGGGACGGTGAAGCCGTGACCGACGCGGCGGCGCACGCGCACGAGAGTCGTCGCGTCCTGCTGTCCGGGAGCTGGAAGCCGCTGGCATCTCTCGAGACGCTCCTCGCCGAGACCCACGGTCTCCGGCTGGCGGCGGCACTCGACGCCGAGGTCGAGGTGATCGTGCACGCGGCCGGGGCGGACGACGCCCTCGCCGGTGAGCTCGAGCAGCTCCGGAAGAGCTCGAGCGCGCCGATCGTCGTGCTCGCGACCGGGCCGTCGCCCGCCGTCTTCGAGCAGGCGCTCGCCGTCAGCAACGTCGACGTCCTGGTCGTCGACCCGGGCCAGCCGGCCGGGGCGAGCGAGAACGTCGCGTTCGCGGTGCGCACGACCTTCCTCGCGGCCCGCTCGGTCAAGTCCGAGCGGGCGCGGGCCAAGGTGCTGACGGTCTTCTCGCCCAAGGGCGGAACCGGGAAGTCCGTGACGGCCACGAACCTCGCCGCCGAGCTCGCTCGCGGCGGCAAGCGGCGCGTCCTGCTGATCGACCTCGACGTGCAGTTCGGCGACGTCGCCATCATGCTCGGGCTCGAGCCGGTGCGGACGTTGCGCGACGCGGTCTCGGCGCCGGGCGAGCTGGACGAGCAGAAGCTCGCGGGCTTCGTCGAGAAGCACGCGTCGGGGCTCGACGTCCTCGCCGCGCCCGACCGGCCGGAAGAGGCCGAGCTCCTGACCGAGGAGAAGGTCGCGCAGCTGATCGACGTCGCCGCCTCGGTGTACGACGCGGTCGTCGTCGACACGTCGCCGTACTTCCACGGCCCGATGCTGAGCGCGCTCGACCGCAGCGACGAGCTCCTGATGGTGGGCAATCCCGATCTGCCCACCCTGAAGAACCTCCGCCTCGTCCTGCACACGCTCGAGCAGATCTCCTTCCCGGCCGAGCGGGTCCGGATCGTCCTCAACCGCTCCGGCGAGCGCACGGGCCTGGGTGCAGCCGACCTGACCTCCGCGCTCGACCTCCAGGTGAGCTTCGAGCTCCCGTACGACCCGGCGGTGGCGGAGAGCGTCAACCGCGGCGTGCCGGCGGTGCTCGACGACTGCCGGCTCTCCGTTCGCACGGGCCATGGCGTCCATGGCGAACCAGCTCGTCGGCGAGGATGCCGCCCCGCAGCGCCACGCGCGTGGACGGCGGCTCCGCACCTCCCTCGGCGACGTCCTCCTCCCGCGGCGAAAGGCACTCGCATGACCCTCGAACACCTCTCAGACGGCACGTCCGCCGACGAGACCCCCCTCGGCATGCGGCTCGACGGCCATCGCGAGCGCTCGCTGCACGCACGGCTCGCGGCGGAGCCCGCGAGCCACGGTGCGGTCGACCCGTACGCGGAGCTGAAGGCGCGCGTGCACCGCAGCTGCATCGACCGCGTCGGCGCCTCCCTCTTCAAGGGCACGCTCGACGCCGAGCTGCGCAAGCGGGTGGAGTCGGTCGTGGCCGAGCAGCTGAAGCAGGACCCGACGCCGCTGGGCAGCCTGGAGCGGGAAGCGCTCGTCCGCGAGATCAGCGACGACGTCCTCGGCTACGGGCCGCTCGAGCCGCTGCTCCGCGACACGACCGTGACGGAGATCATGGTCAACCGCTTCGACGAGGTCTACGTCGAGCGCGCCGGCCAGATCGAGCTCACCGACGCCGCGTTCTTCGACGAGGAGCATCTGGAGCGGATCATCGAGCGGATCGTCACGCGGGTCGGCCGTCGCATCGACGAGGCCTCGCCGATGGTCGACGCCCGGCTGCCGGACGGCAGCCGCGTGAACGCGATCATCCCGCCCCTCTCGCTGGGCGGGCCGACGCTCACGATCCGGAAGTTCTCCCGCGAGCTGCTCTCCCTCGACGACCTCGTCCAGGTGGGCACGCTCAGCACCGCGGCCGCGCTCTTCCTCGGCGTCTGCATCCGCGGGAAGCTGAACGTCCTGATCTCCGGCGGAACCGGCGTCGGCAAGACGACGCTCCTGAACGCGCTCTCGTCGTACATCCCCGAGAACGAGCGCATCATCACCATCGAGGACGCCGCCGAGCTCCAGCTGCAGCAGCGGCACGTCGTGCGGCTCGAGGCACGGCCGGCGAACATCGAGGGGCGCGGCGAGGTCCGGATCCGCGAGCTCGTCAGGAACGCCCTGCGCATGCGGCCCGACCGGATGGTGGTCGGCGAGGTCCGCGGCGCGGAGACCATCGACATGCTCCAGGCGATGAACACGGGCCACGAGGGCTCGCTGACGACGATCCACGCCAACTCCCCGCGGGACGCACTCGCCCGGCTCGAGCTGCTCGTGCTCACCGCCGGCGTCGAGCTGCCGCTCCGCGCCATCCGCGAGCAGATCGCGAGCGCGTTCGACCTCGTGATCCAGATCACGCGGCTGATCGACGGGTCGCGGCGCGTCAGCCACATCACGGAGGTGCTCGGGATGGAGTCCGACGTCGTGACGCTGCAGGACCTCTACCACGCGGCCCCGGAGGTCGAGGAGGCCGCGGCGACGCGTCAGAGCCCGCTGGGGCCGCTCGCGCCGACCGGGCTGACGCCGCACTTCGCGGGCAAGCTCGCCGCGAGCGGCGTCTCGATCAACCCGCACCTCTTCGACGCCGAGCAGCAGGATGTCGTGGTCGGCGGCTACTCGTGGCGGCCGACGGGGGCAGCGGCATGACGTTCGCGGTCGCGCTCCTCTCGGGCCTCTGCGCCTTCGCCTCGGTCTCCTTCGCCCTGCGTCCGTCCCGGCGCGGGTGGGTTCGCGGTCGGCTCGCCCCGTACGTCCCGGCGCAGCCGACCGCAGCCGCGGCGACGCCGAGCGTCCGCGGGCGGATGGAGCAGCTCTTCGAGGCCACGGAGAGCTTCCTCGGCTCCTCCCGGCCCTGGCGCGCCTTCGAGCTGGCGTGCGCACGGGCGGGAATCTCCCTGCGGCCGGTCGAGCTCGCCTACGCCGCGCTCGTGTCCTGCGTCGCACTCGTCCTCCTGATGCTGATGCTCGGAACGGCCGGCCCGGCGCTGCTGCTCGCCCCGGTCGCGACCGCCGTCTCCCTGGCCCTGCTGCTCACCTTCAAGGCACGCCGGCGGCGCCAGGCCTTCGACGAGCAGCTGCCGCAGATCCTCGACTCGCTCGCCGCCGGCCTGAAGGTCGGTCACAGCCTCACGCAGAGCCTGCAGGCCGTGACGGCCGACGCGAGCGAGCCGGCGGCCGGCGAGTTCGAGCGGGTCCTCGGCGAAGCCCGGCTCGGGCGGCCGCTCGAGGTGGCGTTCGAGGGCATGGCCGAGCGCGTCGGCTCCGAGGACTTCGCCTTCGTGCTCACGTCGATCACCGTGCAGCGACAGGTGGGCGGGAGTCTCGCCACGCTGCTCGAGACGGTCGCCGAGACCGTCCGGCGCCGGCAGCAGTTCGCGCGGAAGCTGCAGGCGCTCACCTCGATGGGGCGGATCTCCGCGCGCGTGCTGATGGCGCTCCCGTTCGTGGTGGCGGCGCTCCTCACCGCCGTCAACTCCCACTACATGCGGCCCCTCGTCGTCACCCGCACCGGCCAGATGCTGATCGTCGTCGCGGTCGCGATGCTCGTGTCGGGGTCGCTCATCCTCAAGCGCATCGTCTCCCTGAGGTCGTGACGCCATGATCGCCCTTCTCCTTCTCGTCGCCGGCCCGTCTCTCGCACTCTCCGCGTTTCTCGTCGCGGAGGCCGTGACCGAGCCCGGCCGGGCCCGTGAGGCCCTGCTGCGCCGCGTCTCCCGCTACGGGCCCCGGCCCGCCACGCGTGCACACGCCACGCGGCTGCGCAGGCTCACCGCGCCGCTGGCCCGGCTCGCGCTGCTCCTCGGGCCGCGCACGAACGTCGACAGCGTCGCCCGCGAGCTGCGGGCCGCCGGCCTCGCGCCGCGCACCTCGGTCGAGGACGTCCTGGCGGCGCGCGTCGCGGCGTCCGCGCTCGGGCTCGGCGCAGGCGCCCTGATCGGCGCCTCGGTCGGAACGGCGCGCGGGATCGTCGCGGCCGCCGCGCTCGCGGTCATCGGCTATCTCGCCGTGGGGGTGCCCGTACGGCTGCTGGCCCGCCGCCGCCGCGCGCGGATCTCGCCGGCTCTCCCGGACGCGCTCGACCTGCTCTGCGTCTGCGTCGAGGCCGGGCTCGGACTCGACGCCGCGCTGCAGAAGGTGACGGCCGAGCTCGACGGCCCGCTCGCCGACGAGTTCGAGCTGACGCTCGCGGAGATTCGGATCGGCGTCGCGAGGCAGCAGGCGCTCGAGAACCTCGTGGCGCGCACGAACGTCCCCGAGCTGGCCGTCGTCGTCAACGCGATCCTCCTCGCCGACCGGCAGGGCAGCCCGCTCGGCCGGACGCTGACGATCCAGGCGGCCGAGTCGCGTACGCGCCGCCAGATCGCCGCCGAGAACGAGGCGAACAAGGCTCCGGTGAAGATGCTGTTCCCGACGGTGCTGCTCATCTTCCCGGCGCTCTTCATCGTCGTGCTCGGACCGGCGCTCCTCACCATCGCGGACTCCCTGTAGGAGGGGGCGTGCGGCTTCGCGGACACTCCGCCCTGCAGGCCGACGAGAGCGGGCAGGTGATGCCCCTCCTGCTCGTCGGGGTCATCGTGATCATGCTCGGGATGGCCGCCTTCGCGATCGACGTCGGGCACGCCTACCTGGTGAAGCGCCAGCTCCAGGCATCGAGCGACGCCGCGGCGCTCGTAGGGGCGCAGGCGCTTCCCGACGTCGCCGCCGCCGCCGCGCTGGCGCAGCAGTACGGGCCCGGCGGCAAGAACCCCCTGCCCGGCGCGGACGGAGGCGTCAAGGTCGACGTCTCCACGCGGTGCCTGGCCGGGACGACGGACTGCTCGACGCCCAACGCGGTCGTCGTCAACGAGACGCTGACGCTGCCCACGACCTTCGCGAAGCTCCTCGGCATCGACAACCTCACCGTGCACACGACCTCGACCGCGTGCTCGCCCTGCGGCGAGAAGCCGCTCGACGTGATGCTGGTGCTCGACCGCACCGGCTCGATGTGCACCACGCCTTCCGGCGCGCCCGATCCCGCCTGCACCGACCTGAACAACGCGCGGGACGGGATGAAGACCTTCCTCGAGCTGATGGACCCGGGGCTCGACCACGTCGGGCTTGCGGTGCTGCCGCCCGCGACGTCGCTCTCCGCGCGCTGCGCCACGCCGACCTCCGCGAGCTACAACTCGACGTCGTCCCCCTACGTGATCGTGCCGCTCTCGAGCGACTACCTCTCCGGCGGGGCGCTCAACGACCACTCGACTCTCGTCTCGGCGATCGACTGCGTGCAGGCGGGCGGGTCGACGTCGTACGCCACCGCCCTCGAGAAGGCGCAGCAGGAGCTGGTGAGCGAGGGGCGGCCCGGCGTGGACAAGATCATCGTCATCCTCTCGGACGGGGCCGCCAACACCGGGCCGACGTACTACCCGGCGGGGTCGTCGTACCGCACGCAGCCGTGCCACCAGGGCATCGCCTCCGCGCAGCAGATCGATGCGGCCGGCACGACCGTGTTCTCGATCGGCTACGACCTCCAGCACGACCGCTGCCAGGGGCTGAACAAGGTGACGGGCGTCCAGGGGCCCGAGCAGCCTGCGATCACCGCCGAGGAGGCGCTGCTCGGGATCGCCGGCAGCCCCAACCGCTTCTACAACCAGCCCGACCCCGGGCAGCTCCGCACGATCTTCACGAGCGTCGCGAGGGACATCCTCTCCGGCCAGTCCCGGCTCGTCGACAACGGCGCCTGAGCCGCCGGGCAACGGGTGGGCCGGCGGGCGGCGCCGGCCCACCCGCAGCAAGGGTGGCTCAGGCAGCGCGCTCGAGCAGCTCGCCGAGCGCCGGCACGATGACGTCGGCGCCCTCGACGCGAAGCGCGTGGAGGTGCGCGGCGTCCTCGTGGTGCTCGACGGCGACGACGAGCCGGAATCCGGCCGCCCGGCCCGCCGCGACGCCCGCCGTGGTCGTCTCGAAGACCGCAGCGTGCTCGGGGAGGACGCCGAGCTTGCGGCAGGCGGCGAGCAGCCGGTCGGGCGCCGGGCGGCCGCGCAGGTGCTCGGCGACGATCGTGTCGGCGTCGACGCGTGCATCCACGAGGCTGGCGAGCCCCGCGCGCTCGAGGATCTCCTCCGTGTGCGCGCTCGCGGAGACGACCGCGCAGCGGACTCCTGCGTCGTGCGCGAGCTCGAGGTAGTGGCGCGAGCCCTCGAACGCCGTCACGCCGCCGTCCTCGAGCAGCTCGTCGAGCAGCTCGTGCTTGCGGTTCGCGAGCCCGTGCACGGTCTCGGCGCTCGACGGGTCGGACGGCTCGCCCTCGGGGAGCCGGACGCCGCGGCTGGCGAGGAACGAGCGCACGCCCTCCAGCCGCGGCCGCCCGTGCAGGGCCGGGTAGTCGGCCTGCGGGTCGAACGGGCCCGTCTCGCGCCGGTGCGTCGACTCGACGCGCGCCGCGAGGAACTCGTCGAACGTCCGCTGCCAGGCCGCGACGTGCAGGGCGACGCTGGCGACGAGGACGCCTTCGAGGTTGAAGACGCACAGGGTGACGCTCGGCGGCAGGTGCAGGAGCCGCCGGGCGAGCCCGCGCGGGACGAACGGCTGCGCAAGCTCCGGCGGGACTCTTTCGTCGCGCGCGAGCGCCTGCAGCAGCATCGTCGTCGGCCCGTACTCCTCCTCGAGCCGCCGCCGCTCCGCGTGCCACTCCTCCGGAGAGAGGAAGTGGGACGTGGCCCCGAGCGCCCTGTCGGCTGACCCCAGCGCCGACCGCCAGGCCGCGCGCAGCCCATCGAGGTCCAGCGCGACGCCGTTCTGCTCGACCATGGCTCAACTGTGCCGTCGCGTGCGAGGAGCGGGCATCCGCGCGCTTCCCGACGGCAGCGCGGAAAGTACGACGCTCAGGGAGCGGTGCTCTTCACGTGGAAGTACGCCTGGTAGATCTCCTTCACGGCCGGCGCCGCGGCCGACGCGCCGAAGCCGCCGTGCTCGATCATCGCGACGACGACCAGCTTCGGGTGCGCGTACGGCGCCCAGGAGGCGTACCAGGAGTGGTCGTCGCAGGTCGTGCACGTCTGCGCGGTGCCGGTCTTGCCGGCGACCGGGATCGGGAAGTTGCCGAAGACGGCCGCGGACGTGCCGGCCGGGTCGTGGGCCGCCTCGTACAGCCCCTGGCGGATCGCGCCGATGTCGACGAGCTTCAGCCGCCGCACCGGCGGGAAACGCAGCTTCCGCACCACGCCGTCCTTGATCACCGCGTCGCCGACGTGCGGCCGGACGATCCTGCCGCCGTTGACGAGGGCCGAGTACGCGACCGCCATCTGCAGCGGGCTCGCCTGGAGCGCGCCCTGCCCGATCGAGAGGTTGATCGTCTGGCCCTCCGTCCACGGAAAGTGGTTCGTCCTGAGGAACCACGCCGGCGAAGGGACGGTGCCGCCCTCCTCGCCGCTCAGGTCGACGCCGGTGGGCGCGCCCAGTCCGAACTTCCGCGACCACTGCTGGATCAGCGTGCCCTCCCGTGCCGGGTCGGCCTGCCAGATCCTGTCGCCGAGGCGGTAGAACCACGTGTCGCAGGACTGCGCGAGCGCCGTGTGCAGGGTCATCGACTCGTAGATGCCGCGCTCGACGTTGTTGAAGACGAAGCTGCCCAGACTGAACGAGCCGGTGCAGAGTTGCGGAGTGTCCGGCGTGATCAGCCCCGCGCTCAGCGCGGCCTCGGCGGTGATCGGCTTGAAGGTCGAGCCGGTCGGGTAGACGCCGGCGATCGCGCGGTTCAGGGTCGGCGTCTGCGACGTGTTCCTGTAGAGCGACGTCAGGTAGCCCGGGATCGTTCGCGGCGCGGGCCTGGTTGAAGTTCGGCTGGCTCGCGATGGCGAGGATCGCGCCGGTGTTCGGGTCGATCGCAACCGCGGAGCCCCCGGTCGGGTGCTGCCCGTTTCGCTGCGCGAGCGCGATTCCGTCCCGCACGGCCTTCTCGGCCGCCTTCTGGAGCCGCAAGTCGATGGTCAGGCGCAGGGTCGGCGGCTGGTGCTGCTTCGGCACCTCGAGCGGGCCGGTGATCCGGCCCAGCGAGTCGACGCGCACCTTCGCCGCGACGAAGCCCGGGTTGAGGATCGAGTCGTAGAGCTTCTCGATCCCGGTCTGGCCGACGATCTCGCCCGCCCGCACGTGCGCGTAGCGCGCGGTGCCGAGCTCCGCCTGGCTGACCTCGCCCAGCAGTCCGAGGAACTCGCTGCCGAGCGTGCCCTGCGGGTACGTGCGCGAGGGCTCGGCGAGCACCTTGAAGCCGGGGAAGGACTGCGTCCGCTCCTGCAGGAAGACGGTGAAGTCGCTGCGCGGACGGGGCAGGACGACCGCCGGCGCGAACGGAGACCGGACGACCGAGCGCCGGATCCGCTCGACGAGGGTCTTCACCGGCGTCCCGGAGACCTTCGCGAACTGCTCGAGCGCGGCACGGCCGTCGCTGGTCGGGCTCCAGATCCCGTGCGCGTCGGCGCTGCCGAGCGTCGCGGTGTCGGCGGCGACCACGAGGCGGGGGGTCATCCCCGCGAGCAGCTTGCCGTTTCGGTCGACGATCACGCCTCGCGTGCCGCGCAGGTCGACGGTGCGGAACGCCTGCGAGTGCGCCTGCGCCGAGTACTGCGGGCCGTGCAGCACCTGGATCGACCAGACGCGCAGCAGGAGCAGCGCGAGCGCGACGGCGACGACCACGGCCAGCCCGCCGATCCGGACGAAGAACCCGGGGCTGCGGAAGTAGGGCGCATCCGCCCGCGAGTAGGGCTGAAGACCACGCCCGCGCGGCAGCTTGCGCGGGAGCTTCACCCGGCGGCGCGGGTCGGGTGTGGAGATGGCCAAGGCTTCTCGGGCGGCGTCGTTTGCGGCGGACCACCAGGGTAGACGCCCCGGCGGCAGGACGCTACGCGGCGCTCATTCGTCGGCGATCTCGTCCGCGAGGAGCGCGAGCGCGAAGCTGCGCCACGCGAGCTCGGGCTCCGCCTGCAGCGCCTCGGCCGCGGCGAGGACGGACGGGAGGCCCTCGGCGCCGGCGGCGAGCTCGTCGAGCGCGGTCGCGAGCTCCGCTCGCCGGCTCGCCGTGTCGAGCTCGGCGGCGAGGCGCTCGGCAGCGACCGAGTCGAGTGCGAGATCGCGATGCGGGTCGCCACCGGCGGCGAGCACGAACATCGCGCGCCGACGGGCGGCGTTCAGCTCCGGCCCGGGAAGGGCCACGTGCTCCCGTACGAGCCAGCAGAGCACGACCAGAAGCTCGCTGGAGCGCGGATCGAGCCCCGCCTCCTCGAGCTGCTCGAGGCGCTCACGCAATCGAATCCCGCTTCGACGCCGTCCGGGCCGGCGCCTGCGCTCCCGGCCGTGCTCCGTCGAGCCTCCGCACGGCGGGAGCCTACCCGGGATCGCGGCAGTCGCCCGTCTCGCCCTCGCAGCAGCCGACCTTGAAGCGGCAGCGCGGGCACTGGTACGTCCCGTGCCGCCACTCCATCGCCGCGCCGCAGCGCAGGCACGACTCGGTCGTACTTAGTGACACAGTGTTACTTGGCTGGGAGAGGTCGGGCACGCCGGGTCAGGCTACGAGGCGGGGAGGACGTCCTCGGGCGGGGCAGCTGGACGACCTTCTCGAAGGCCGCCGGAGGATCGCCGACTCGGCGCCGAGGCGTCGCCGCGACGCTCGCTAGCCGGCGTAGTACTCGTCCGCGATCGAGAGCACGTCGTCGAGGATCGAGATCCCCTCGTCGAGCTCGTCGCGGGTGATCGTCAGCGGCGGGCAGACCATGACGACGTTCCAGTGGGTCATGAGGTAGAGGCCCCGCTCGAGCGCGGCCTTCGCCATGCGCGCGACGGGGGCCGCAGCCTCGCCGCCGCCGTTGAACGGGACGAGCGGCTCGCGCGTCGCCCGGTCGCGGACGAGCTCGAGCCCCCAGAAGCAGCCGAGCCCGCGCACCTCCCCGATCGACGGGTGCTTGGCCGCGAGGCCGTCGAGCTTCTCGCGGAATACCGGCCCGAGCTCGGCGGCGTGCTCGACGATGCCCTCCTCGCGGAACGCCTCGATCGAGGCGACGCCGCTCGCGCACGCGAGCGGGTGGCCGCTGTACGTCAGGCCGCCGGCGAAGAACTTGTCGCGCACCCAGGCCGCGATCGGTTCGCGCACCGACATCGCGCCGAGCGGCACGTAGCCGGAGTTGATCCCCTTCGCCATCGTGAGGATGTCCGGGACGACGTCCCAGTGGTCGACCGCGAACCACGCGCCGGTGCGGCCGAACCCGGCCATCACCTCGTCGGCGATGAGCAGGATCCCGTGCCGGTCGCAGACCTCGCGGATCGACTGGAGGTAGCCGTCGGGCGGGACGATGATCCCGTTCGTCCCGGTCACCGTCTCGAGGATCACCGCTGCGACGGTGTGCGCGCCCTCGTACTGGAGGATCTCCTCGAGGTGCGGCGCGCCGGTGCAGACGGGACACGGGTCGGGGTGCCCGGCGGGGCAGCGGTACGTGTACGGGTCGAACATCCGCACGACGCCCGGGATCGACGGCTCTGCGGGCCAGCGGCGCGGGTCGCCGGTGAGCGTCACCGCGCCCGCGGTCGCACCGTGGTAGCTGCGGTAGCGGGCGACGATCTTCTGGCGGCCGGTGTACCAGCGGGCGAGCTTGATCGCGTTCTCGTTCGCCTCGGCGCCGCCGTTCGTGAAGAACGTCAGCGAGATGTCGCCCGGCGTCACCTCCGAGATCAGGCGCGCGAGCGTCGAGCGCGGCTCGGTCGCCATCGGCGGTCCGATCGTGCAGAGCCTCTCGGCCTGCTCCTTGATCGCGGCGACGATCTTCGGGTGCCCGTAGCCGATCGAGACGTTGACGAGCTGGGAGGCGAAGTCGAGGTAGCGCTTGCCCTCGTAGTCCCAGAAGTACCGGCCCTCGGCGCCCGCAACCGGGATCGGGCTGACCGCGTCCTGCACCGACCAGGAGTGGAGGACGTAGCGCTTCGCGTCCTCGCGCACCTGCGCGCCGAGCTGCGGGTTCGTCTCGGTCGTTGCCATGGCGCTAGGCTAACTGACCATGACCGAGACGATCGAGGCACCTGCAGCGACGAGGATCAGCCACTGGATCGGCGGCCGCAGCGTCGAGGGGACGTCGGGACGCAGCGGCGCCGTCTACAACCCCGCGACGGGCCGGCAGACCGGCTCCGTCGACTTCGCGACCGTCGAGGAGGTCGACGCCGCCGTCCGGGCGGCGGGGGCTGCGTTCCCGGCGTGGCGCGCGACCTCGCTCGCGAGGCGGGCCGAGGTCTTCTTCGCGATCCGCGAGCTCGTGCACGCCCGCCGCGACGAGGTGGCGAAGATCCTCGTCCGCGAGCACGGCAAGGTCTTCTCCGACGCGCTCGGCGAGGTGACGCGCGGGCTCGAGGTGATCGAGTACTGCTGCGGCCTGCCGACGCTCCTGAAGAGCGAGTACACCGAGCAGGCGTCGACCGGGATCGACGTCTACTCGATCCGGCAGCCGCTCGGCGTGGTGGCCGGGATCACGCCGTTCAACTTCCCCGCGATGGTGCCGATGTGGATGTGGGCGCCGGCGATCGCGTGCGGGAACACGTTCGTGTTGAAGCCGTCCGAGAAGGACCCGTCGGCGTCGCTCTGGACGGCGGAGCTGCTGCAGGAGGCGGGGCTGCCGGACGGCGTCTTCAACGTCGTCATGGGCGACAAGGTCGCCGTCGACGCGGTGCTCGAGCACCCGGACGTCGCGGCCGTGTCGTTCGTCGGCTCGACGCCGATCGCTCGCTACGTCTACGAGACGGCGACGGCGTCGGGGAAGCGCTGTCAGGCGCTCGGCGGCGCGAAGAACCACATGGTCGTCCTGCCCGACGCCGACGTGGAGATGGCGGCCGACGCTGCCGTCTCGGCGGCGTACGGCTCGGCGGGCGAGCGCTGCATGGCGGTCTCGATGCTCGTCGCCGTCGGCGGCGTCGCGGAGCCGCTGCTCGACGCGATCAAGGAGCGGATCCCCAAGGTCAAGGTCGGCGACGGGATGGATCCGGCCTCGGAGATGGGCCCGCTCGTCACGAAGGAGCACCGCGACAGGGTCGCCTCCTACGTCGAGGGCGCGCCCGGCGAGGGTGCGACCGTGGTCGTCGACGGCCGCGAGGGCGTCCCCGAAGACGGCTTCTTCCTCAACCCGACGCTGCTCGACGACGTCTCCCCGGCGATGCGCGCCTACGCCGACGAGATCTTCGGCCCGGTGCTCGGCGTGACCCGCGTGGACACCTACGAGGAGGCGGTGCGCCTCGTGAACGAGAGCCCGTACGGGAACGGGACGGCGATCTTCACGCGCGACGGCGGCGCGGCGCGGCAGTTCCAGTTCGACGTGCAGGTGGGGATGGTCGGAGTCAACGTCCCGATCCCGGTGCCGGTGGCGTACTACTCGTTCGGTGGCTGGAAGGCGTCGCTCTTCGGCGACCGCCACGTCTACGGGCCGGAGGGGATCGACTTCTACACGCGCGGCAAGGTCGTCACCTCCCGCTGGCCCGATCCGGCCACCTCGCGCGTCGACCTCGGCTTCCCGCAGACGCGCTAGCCGGGCCGCCGCACCACCACCGGTGCTTCGGCATGCCGAAGCACCGTCACGAAAGGGTCACGCGTGCGGACACGTCCCGTACGGTCACGCGTTCGGCACGAGGTGCCCGGCGTGGCCGCTGCCGGCGGGGCCGGCTGAGGGCGCCTTGAACGGCACGACGAGGTCGTCGCGACGGCCCCACGGGTCGATCGCGACGACGCGGAGCCGGTAGGTCGCGCCGTGGTGGAGGAACCGCGTGTTGAGGCGGAGGCGCACCGGAACGCCGCCCGGCCGGAGCAGGCGCGCCTGCACGGTCTTCGGCGCGCGTCCCGGCTTCAGCCAGCTGCCGAGGCGGCTTCCCTTCGGGAGGATCGCGAGCCGGAGCCTTGCCGGTCGCGAGCACCTGCGCGTAGAGGTCGGCCTGCGACTGCGTCGAGAGGCGGGTCAGGACGAGCGCCGTGTGGTCCTTCCGCAGCAGCACGTGCACCTTCGTGTGCTGGACGAGGGTCGGCCCCTGCACCGACGAGCTGCTCGGGTCGCCCCACTGACCGGCCTGGAAGTACGCGAGCCGCACCGGGACGCGGGTGAGCACGTGCACGATCCCGCCGTCCGCGACGTACGAGCCGATCGTCGTGTCCGCCGGGAGCGCCGGCCCGGCGAGCGCCGGCACCGCGGCGTAGATCCGCGCGTCGGTCGAGTAGCCGAGCACCGTCCCCGGCTGAGGCGGCGCGGGATACGCGACGTCGACCGGCCACGGGAACCCTCCGGGCGGCAGGCCGGCGACGCCCAACGCGATCTCGCTGCCGGCGATCGAGAGCGTGCCGGTGAACGGCGCGAGGATCACGTTGAGGCCGTCCGGAACGGCGCCGGGCTGCCAGGTGAGCGTCGCGCGCCCATCCTCGGCCTGGACGTTCCCGGCCTGTCCGGGCTGGGCGAGCTGGGCGCCCGTCGAGACCGCGGGCAGCGGCGCGGCGGCCACGACGCCGGTCATGGCGGTGGTCGCCGAGGCGGAGCCGCCCGTGCCGGCGGCGGTGACGACGGCGGTGAGCGTGGCGCCGATGTCGCCCGGCGTCGGCGTGTACTGGCCCAGGGTGGCGCCGGCGATCGTCACGCAGTTCGCGGCCGAGGCGTCGCAGCGCTCCCACTGATACGCGAAGGTGCGGGGCGAGCCGCTCCAGGTGCCGACCTCCGCCGTCAGCGTCTGGCCGGTCTGGGCGAGCCCGGCGATCTGCGGCGGCGTGAGCGCGGCGGGCCGCGCGGTCGGCTTCGTCCCGGCTGCGGCGATGGCGGCGGTGGGGCCGGAGGACACGCTCGCGACGCCCTGCGCGGTCTGCGCCGCGACGACGACCGCAAGCGAGTGTCCGACGTCGTCGACGTTCGCGACGTACTTCTCGCCGATCGCCCCCGGAACCGGCTCGCAGCCGGCGCCGGCAGCGTCGCAGCGCTGCCACTGGTAGGAGAAGCGCACCGGCTTGCCCCCCGTCCAGACGCCCGGCACGGCGGCGAGCGCCCCGCCGGCCTGCGTGACGCCGAGAATGCTCGGTGCCGTGCTCACCACGGGGGCGCCCGTCGGATACGGGCCGATCGCCACCGTCGCGGGATCGGGGCCGTTCAGCCGGTCGCCGTCGGAGCAGTGCGCGAAGCCGGGAACACTCGAGCAGTCCGTCCACTGCCAGAACGTCCAGCCCTGGCCGCCCCAGTTCTGTGCGGGGACGAGCGGCGAGGCGTTCTTCGTCCAGTGCGCGATCCAGAGGCGGTTGCCGGCGGTGGCGAAATCGGGTGCGTCGCCGACCGCAGTCCGCCAGAAGTTCGGGGACGAGTAGATCGTGCCGCGGATGCCGGTGCGCGCGTACACCTCGTCGAGCCAGGCCTGCGACCAGAGCTTCAGCCGCGCAGGGCCGAGCCCGCCCTTGGCCTCGAGGTCGAGCACCGGCGCGAGCTCGCCCGCCTGCGGCTGTGCGACGTCGACGAAATGGTCGGCCTGGGCGACCGCGCTGGCGATCGCAGCCGCGTCGCTGCCGCCGCTCGGGCGCGCGAAGTGGTAGGCGCCGAAGCGGAGGCCGAAGCCCTCCGTGCCCGCCCGGTTCACCGAGTACGTCGGGTCGATCAGGGTGAAGCCCTCGGTCGCCTTGCCGAAGACGAAGCGGTAGCCGCTGCCGGCGACACGGATCCAGTCGATCACGCCGTTCCAGTGCGACACGTCGATGCCCTTCGCACGCGTGGTGGCGGCGGCGGCGCCGGTCGGGAGCACGACCGCGACGAGCGCGGCCCCGAGGGCGGCGAGCAGCGCGAACCGGCCGCTCCGAGCTGCGATCGTGACCCCCACGACGGCTTCGAGGCTACCGAAGCCGTGTTTGGAAGGCGTAAGAACGCCTCAGCGCCCGAGCGTCCCGGCCGGCTTCACGATCCGACCACGGCTCCCTCCGCCGTCAGCGGCTCGCCGAACCGGGCGCGGCGGACGAAGCGGCCGACGCCAGGCGCGGCGACGAGCTCGCCGTCCTCGACGAGCACGGTGCCGCGCAGCATGACGAGCTCGGGCGCGCCGACGACCTCGGTGCCCTCGTAGAGGTTGTAGTCGCACTTCGTGTGCTGCGCCGCGGCCGAGATCGTCTCCCGCCGCTCCGGGTCGAAGATCACGAGATCGGCGTCGGATCCGACCGCGACCGTGCCCTTGCGCGGGTAGAGCCCGAAGAGCCTCGCCGGCTGCGTCGCGAGCAGGTCGACCATCCGGTTCAGCGTGATCCGGCCCCCGCCGACGCCGAAGTGGTGGATCATCCGGAGGCGGTCCTCGAGCCCCGGGCCGCCGTTCGGGATCTTCGTGAAGTCGTCCTTCCCGAGCGTCTTCTGGCCGTCCCAGAGGAACGAGCAGTGGTCGGTCGAGACGGCCGAGAGCGCGTCGGTGCGGACCGCGTTCCAGAGGACGTCGTGGTTCGACGCGTCGCGTGCCGGCGGCGAGTAGACGTACTTCGCGCCCTCGAAGTCCGGCCGCGCGAGGAAGGTCTCGTCGACGAAGAAGTACTGGGTGCAGGTCTCGCCCCAGACGCGCCAGCCCTGCTCGCGGGCGCGCCGGATCGGGTCGACCGCCTCCCTGCACGTGACGTGCACGACGTAGAGCGGGCAGCCGGCGATCCGGGCGAGCTGGATCGCGCGGTTCGTCGCCTCCCCCTCGAGCTCCGGCGGCCGCGTCGCGGCGTGGAACCGCGGTGCCGTGTTCCCCGCCTCGAGCGCCTGGCGGACGAGCACGTCGATCACGTCGCCGTTCTCGGCGTGCACCATCACGAGCGCCCCGCTCTCGGCCGCGACCTCCATCGCGCGGAAGAGCGTCTCGTCGTCGACCATCAGCGCGCCCTTGTAGGCCATGAACAGCTTGTACGAGGTGACGCCCTGGGCCGGCAGCGTCGCCAGCTCCTCGAGCGTGCCGCCCTCGTCGAGGTCGGTGACCGCGATGTGGAAGCCGTAGTCGATCAGCGTCTTCCCGTTCGCCTTCGCGTGCCACGTCTCGAGCGCCTCGGCGAAGGTCTGGCCGCGCGCCTGGATGCAGAAGTCGACGTGGGTCGTCGTGCCGCCGAACGCGGCCGAGATCTGGCCCGACTCGAAGTCGTCGATCGTGACCGTGCCGCCGAAGGGCATGTCCAGGTGGGTGTGCGGGTCGACGCAGCCCGGGAGCACGTACTTGCCCGCCGCGTCGATCACGCGGTCGGCCCGGACGTCGAGCGAGCGCCCGATCAGCGCCACCGTCTCGCCGTCGACGAAGACGTCCGCGACGGTGTCGTCGGCGGCCGTGACGACGCGCCCTCCGCGAATCAGAACCGACATCTTCCCTCCCGGTGGTCGAGGCGCGGGCCCTGCGGCGAGGGCCCGCGCCCGCTTGCGCTCTCCTACTTGCCGCCGGCGTGCAGCTTCACCGTGAGCGGCTTGTACTTCTTGCCGAACACGTCGAGGCCCTGCGCCTTGAGCTGCGCCACGGCCTTCTTCGCGAGGTCGGTGCGGTACGCCCCCGAGGGCGCCTTCTTGATCACGCCGAACTGCTGCGAGATCGACGCCGTCCGCTTGTAGTCGGCGACGTTCATGATCCCGATCCCGCCCTTGCTCGGCCAGACGAGCTTGTTGATCTCGTTCATCATCCAGGTCTGGTGACCCTTGGGGAGGGTCGAGCCCTGCTTCAGGGTCAGCTGGACGCACTGCGCGACGTGGTCGCGACACCAGATCCAGCCGGCCAGCGAGGCGCCGATCAGCTTGACCGCGATCGCCTGGTTCGCCGTGCTCTTGAGATACGAGGACGTGGAGAAGAGGCCGTCCTCGAGCATGCCCGTCCCGACGTTCTGCATCTTGAGCACGTTCAGGTCCTTCAGCGTGTAGAGCTTCCCGGTCTTCGGGTTCTTCGTCTCGAGCACCTGGGCGAGCTCGTTGTACGTCATCGCCGAGGCCGAGTCGACCTGGTGGTTGAGGAAGAGACCCATGTCGAACGGCTGCTGGACGATCGTGACGCCCCCGTTGTTGGCCGGGTCCATGCCGTTCTTCGTCAGGGCCGCGAAGAGCTCGTACTGGTTGCCCCCCAGCCAGTTCGCGACCTTCTTGCCCTTCATCTTCGCGATCGTGTTGATCCCGGAGCTCTTCCAGGTCAGCTGCGTCATCCCCGAGCGGGCGAAGACCTGCCCGATGTTGACGAGGTCGGCCCCCTGGTCGCGGGCCGCGAGCAGGCTCGGCAGCCAGTCGACGCCGAACTGGGCGCGCCCGGCCGCGACGACCTGCTCCGGCACGATGTTCGGCCCGCCGTTCGCGAGCTTCACGTCGAGTCCGGCCCGCTTGTAGAAGCCGAGCGCCGACGCCGCGTAGTAGCCGGCGAACTGCGCCTGCGGCACCCACTTCAGCTGCAGCGTGACCTTCGTCAGCTTCGCCGACGCGGACGCCTGCGACGCCGTGCCCGCTCCGGCGGCGAGCATCGCGGCTGTCGCGAGCAGCGCACCCATCACGACTCGCTTCCTCATTCCGTTCCCCTTTCGGTCATGCCCTCGAACGTGCAATTTGCGATTTCTAACGCGTCGCAACCCGAATTACGAGGGCCGCTCGCGCGGCGCCCAGCGCACCACGATCCGCTCCGCCGCGACGACGGCGACGTAGAGCCCGATCCCGAGCAGCGAGGCGACGAGGATCCCGGCCCAGGCGGTCACGAACTGGAAGACCTGCGACTCCGAGTTGATCAGGACGCCGAGCGCGTTGAGCGCCCCGCCGAAGTACTCGCCGACGATCGCCCCGATCATCGCGAGCACGCTCGCGATCTTGAGCGAGGTGAACAGGAACGGGAGCGCGGTGGGGACGCGGACGCGCCGCCAGATCTGCAGCTCGCTCGCCGCGTAGGAGCGCATCAGCTCGATCTGGCGCGGGCTCGCGCTCTGGAGGCCGCGCAGCGTGTTCACCAGCACCGGCAGGAAGCAGAGGACGGCGGCGACGGCCATCTTGGAGCGCGGCGAGATCGGGTTGAACCAGGCGTTGAAGATCGGCGCGAAGGCGATGATCGGGACCGCGTTGGCGGCGATGAAGATCGGCATCAGCGCCGTGCCGACGCTCCGGAAGCGGCCGATGACCGTCGCGCCGAGGATGCCGAGCGTGGAGCCGATCGCGAAGCCGCCGAGCGCCTCCTTGAACGTGTACCAGCCGGCGGGCCAGAGCGAGTGCCGCTCGGTCCAGAAGGCGCGGACGATGTCGCTCGGCGCGGGCAGCAGGAACTGTTTCACGTCGAAGGCGGCGATCGCGCCCTGCCAGACGCCGACCACGAGCACGAACACCGCCAGCGCGGGCAGCCACTCTCCCGCCTGGCGCACCGCCCGCCCGCCGACCGTCGGGCCCCGCTCGGAGACGACGAGGCCGCTCATTCGACGACCGCCGCCTCCTCCGGGAGCAGGTGCTCGCCCCGGCTGCGCAGCAGCTCCCGCACCTCGGTGACGAGCTCGAAGAAGCGCGGCGCCTCGCGCGTCTCGACACCGCGCGGGTAGGGGAGGTCGATCGGGACGACGCCCGCCACGCGGCCGGGCCGCGGGCTCATCACGACGACCCGCGACGAGAGGAAGACCGCCTCGGAGATCGAGTGCGTGACGAAGACGACGGTCGAGCCGAGCTGCTGCCAGATCGCGAGCAGCTCGAGGTTGAGCCGCTCCCGGGTCATCTCGTCGAGGGCGCCGAACGGCTCGTCCATGAGCAGAAGCGCAGGCTCGAAGGCGAGCGCACGGGCGATCGCGACCCGCTGCTGCATGCCGCCGGAGAGCTGCCACGGATGGTGGTCGGCGAAGCCGGAGAGCTCGACGAGGTCGAGCATCTCCTGGACACGCTGCCGGCGCCGGCCGCGCTCCCAACCGAGCATCTCGAGGGGGAGCGCGATGTTCTTCGCCACCGTCCGCCAGTCGAAGAGGACGGCGTCCTGGAAGACGATCCCGTAGTCGCCGTCGCCGCGCGCCCGCCGCGCCGTCTTGCCGTTCACGGTCACCGAGCCGGCCGTCGGCTCGACGAGGTCGCCGACCACGCGCAGCAGCGTCGACTTGCCGCACCCGGAAGGGCCGATCAGCGAGACGAACTCGCCGGGCGCGAGCTCGAGGTCGATGTCCTGGAGGGCGGTGACCTGCCCCTGCGGGAAGATCTTGGTGACGCCCTCGACGCGGACGACGGGCGGCGAGGCGGTCTCGCTCACGTCAGCGGTTCCGGCGCGCGGCGGACGACCGCCCGCTCGGCGGCGACGACGACGAGGAAGAAGGCGATGCCGAGCGCGGCCGCGACGATGTTCGTCGCCCACAGCTCCTGCGGCTCGAGGGAGTAGTACTGGTTGAAGTTGATGATCGCGCCGCCGAGCCCGTCCTGGAGCCCGGACGGCAGCTCGCCGATGATCGCGCCGACGACGCTTGCGGTCGCCGCGAGCCTGAGCGCGGAGAAGACGAAGGGAAGGGCCGAGGGCACGCGGAGCTTCCAGAGCACCGTCCAGCGGCTCGCCGCGTAGGCCCGCATCAGCTCGAGCGCACGCGCGTCCGCCGACTGCAGCCCGCGCAGCGTGTTGATCGCGACCGGGAAGAAGGTCAGGTACGCGGCGATCACGGCGACGGCGCCCCAGCCCTGCAGCGACGCGGGCAGCTTCGGGTCGACCCAGACGACCACCATCGGAGCGATCGCGAGGATCGGCACGGTCTGGCTGCCGACGATGTAGGGCAGGAAGCCGCGCTGGAGCAGCCGCGAGTGCACGAGCACGACGCCGAGGACGAAGCCGACCACGCCACCGATCGCGAAGCCTGCGGCCGCCTCCTTCGCGGTGAAGAGGGTCTTGTGGAGGAGGATCGTGATCAGCGCGGGCTGATTCACCTGCGCCGGCTGGGCGAACGCCTTCGCGATCGTCCAGACGTGCGGCATCGACGTGTCGTTGACGAGGAACGGCCACGTCCAGCCCGCGCTCGTCCAGACCCAGCGGTACAGCTCCCAGAGCCCGACGAGCAGCGCGAGCACGGCGATCACGAGCGCGGCCCGCCGCAACTCCCGCATGGCGACCGCGCGGCGGTCCGACGGGCGCCGGCGTGAGGGCTGGGCTGCGACGGCGGCGTTCGCCACCGGCAGTTCTTATCACGGTGAACCGGGAAAGTGGGGAGGCCGGGCCCTTGTAGGATCGTGTCGTGCCCCTCGATCCCGCCCGTACCGTCGCCGAGCTCAAGGAGCTGCGCGAGCTGACGGGAGACGCCGACGGCGCCCAGCGCGTCGCCTGGACGGAGACATGGGCGCGGGCGCGCGAATGGCTGCGCGACACGCTCTCCGGCACCGGCGCGGAGCTCGAGGTCGACGAGGCCGGCAACCAGTGGTTCACGCTCCCCGGCGAGTCGGAGCGCGCGCTCGTGATCGGCGGGCACATGGACTCCGTCCCGAACGGCGGCTGGCTCGACGGCTGCCTCAACGTCATGGCCGGGGTCGAGACGCTGCGCCGCATCGCGGAAGACGGGAGGCCGCCGCTGACCGTGCAGCTCGTCGACTGGGCCGACGAGGAGGGCGCGCGCTTCGGGCGCTCGCTCTTCGGCTCGTCCGCGGCGTCGGGCTCGATGAGCGACCAGGCGGAGCTGCGCCAGCGCAGGGACGCGAACGGCGTCGCGCTGCCCGACGCGCTCGCCGAGCACGGCGTCGACCTCGATCGGGCGCTCGATGCGCGGAGCCGGCTGGCGAACGTCGCCGCCTACCTCGAGCTGCACATCGAGCAGGGGCCGGTGCTCGAGTCGCTCGACCTGCCGCTCGGGGTCGTGCTCGGCACCTTCGGAGTCCAGCGCCATCTGATCACCTGGCGCGGGCAGGCCGCGCACGCCGGCTCGACGCCGATGGACAAGCGGCGCGACGCGCTCGCGGGTGCGGCGAAGCTCGCGCTCGAGATCCGCGGCATCGCGGCCGAGGTGGGGGAGGGCGGCGTCTGCACCTCCGGCGGCGTCGTCTGCCGGCCGGGGATCGTCACCTCGGTCGTCGAGACGGCCGAGCAGCTGCTCGACCAGCGCCACCTCGACGCGGACAAGCTCGCTCGGATGCTCGAGCTCGCGCGGGAGGCGAGCGAGCGCTTCGCGCGGGAGGAGGACGTCGAGGTCGCGTGGGAGCGCCTCTGGGAGATCCAGCCGATCCTCTTCGACGAGCGCCTGATCGAGCTCGCCGACGAGTCGATCCGCGAGGTCTGCGGCGCCTCGCACCGGCTGCCGAGCGGCCCCCTGCACGACGCCGCCGAGGTCGCGCGCGCGGGCGTCCCGACCGTGATGCTCTTCGTCCAGTCCCTGCGCGGGCTCTCGCACACGAAGGTCGAGGACACGAGGGAGGAGCACCTCGAGCTGTCGGTGCAGGCGCTCGACCGTCTGGCCGCGAAGACGCTGGCGGCCTACGCATGAGCCGGAGGCTCGACGAGCGACGCGGGAGCGCAGGTGCCGGCTCTGCCGGCGCCGGAGCGGGCATGAGCGAGCCGGTGCTCTTCGGCGACGAGCACGTCCGCCGCTACCGCGAGACCGATGGCCAGGACGGCTTCGTCTGGCGCGAGGGGTCGCAGATCCTGATCCTGACCACGATCGGGCGGAAGAGCGGGCGCGAGATCGACTCGCCGCTGATCTTCGGCGAGGACGAGGGGCGGTACGTCCTCGTCGCCTCGAAGGGCGGCGCGCCGCAGCATCCGGGCTGGTTCCTCAATCTCCGCGCCGACCCCGAGGTCGGGGTGCAGGTGAAGGCCGACCGCTTCCAGGCCCGCGCCCGGGTCGCCGAGGGAGAGGAGCGCGAGCGTCTGTGGCGGATGATGAACACCCACTGGCGCCACTACGACGAGTACCAGACCCGCACCGACCGGCAGATCCCGGTCGTCGTGCTCGAGCGGATCTAGCGACCGCCCGGCGGGACACGTCCGGGGTCAGACCCCGGCATGTCGGACCGGGACACGTCCGGGGTCAGACCCCGGACGTGTCAGACCGAGGCATGTCCGTCCTCCCCGCGGGCGAGCGCGTCCTCGCTCACCCGTCCGCGACGACCGGATTGGACAGGACGCCGATCCCCTCGACCTCGACCTCGACGACGTCGCCGTTGCGCAGCGCGACCTTCGGGTCGCGCGCCCAGCCGACGCCTGCGGGCGTGCCGGTCAGGATCAGGTCGCCCGGCTCGAGGGTGAGGACGGCGGACGCGAACGCGACGAGGTAGGGGACGTCGAAGATCAGGTCGGAGGTGCTCCCGTCCTGCAGCACCTCGCCGTTCAGGCGCTGCACGACGCGCAGGCCGCGCGCCGTCGCCGAGCTCCGAAACCGGCACCGGCTCGCCCGGGCCGACCGGGCAGAACGTCTCGAAGTTCTTGCCGCGGAACCACTGGCCGTCGCCGTACTGGAGGTCGCGGGCGCTGACGTCGTTTGCACACACGTAGCCGGCGACGACGTCGAGAGCGCGCTCGCGCGACACCCGTCGCGCCGGCTTGCCGATCACGACCGCGAGCTCCGCCTCCGCGTCGACGTGGCTCGACTCCGGCGGCAGGCGGATCGGCTCGCCGTGACCGACGACCGTCTCGGCGAACTTCCCGAACAGCGTGGGCACCGACAGCTCCTCGCCGCCCATCTCCGTGCGGTGGGCTCGGTAGTTCTGGCCGACGCAGACGATCTTCCCGGGACGCTGCACACCCGTAGCGTAGGCTCGCGCGGTGTCGCGTGAGGGCGGGATCGGGACGCGTACGCTCGTGGGGGGCCTCGCCATCGGAGTCGCCGTCGGCTGGAACATCGCCGCTCTCGGCGCGATCGCGACCCGCCTGAGCGACGCCTACGGCGTCGGGCTCGCGACGATCGGGCTGTTCACGACGTCCCAGTTCGTCCTGCACATGGGGATGCAGATTCCGGGCGGGCGCGCCGCCGATCGATGGGGCGCGCGCACCAGCTCGTTCGTCGGGCTCGCCCTGATCGCGCTCGGGAACGCGATCGCGCTGCCGGCCGCCGTTCCGGCACTCGGCTTCGTCGGCCGCGCGGTCGTCGGCCTCGGCACCGGCTTCGCCTTCCTCGGCGGCAGCGACTACGTCCGCGCCCGTGGCGGCACGCCGCTCGTCCAGGGCCTGTACGGCGGCTCCTCCGTCCTCTCGCCGGGCATCGCGCTCGCGCTCGTCCCGGGCTTCGCCACCTGGACCGGCTTCCGTGCGCCCTACCTGAGCGCGCTCGCCGTCGTTCTCGTCTGCGGGACCCTGCTCGCCGTCGCCCCGGCGGCGCCGCGGACGGTCCGCCATGCGGGCGAACGGCTCGACATGACCTTCGTCCGCGACCCGCGGCTCTACCGCCTCGCCGCGATCCACGCATTCTCGTTCGGCTTCAGCGTGATCGTCGGGAACTGGGTCGTGACGCTGCTCGAGCACCACGGCCAGCCCAAGGGGAGCCGCGGCCGCCGCGGGGTCGCTCACGCTCCTGCTCGGGTTCGCGACGCGCGTCGCGGGCGGTGCGATGCTTCCCTCGCTCGGATGCGCGCGCGTGGGTCGCGGCCAGCCTCGTCGTCGGCGGCGCCGGCTGCGTCGCGCTCGCGCTGCCGCTGCCGCTCGCGGCGCTCGTCGCCGCCGCGGCGACCGTCGGCCTCGCCGCCGGCGTCCCGTTCGCGATGGCCTTCACCTGGGCGGCGCTCGCCCGGCCCGACGCCCCGGGCGCGGCAGTCGGGTTCGTCAACGCGTGGGCGTCGCTCGCCATCGTCGCGGGTGCGCCGCTCGTCGGCCTCACCTTCTCGCTGCCCGGGAACGGGCGCATCGGCTTCGTCGTGCTCGGCGTCCTCGCCGCCCTGGCCTCGCTCGCAACGCCGCGGGCGCCTCGCTAGAGTCGCCGCCATGCTGACCTTCGGCGTCACCGTCCTTCCGGACCCGCCGTACGAGCGCCTGCTGGAGCTGCTGAAGCTCGCCGAGCGGCACGGGTTCGAGTACGGCTGGACCTACGACTCGCACGTGCTCTGGCAAGAGACGATCCCCCTGCTCGCGATCGCGGCGCGCGAGACCTCGAGGATCAAGCTCGGGCACTTCGTCACCAATCCGGCGACCCGCGAGCCGACGGTGCTGGCGAGCGCGTACGCGACGCTGCAGGACATCTCCGGCGGCCGGATGGTCATGGGCGTCGGCCGCGGCGACTCCGCCGTCCGCTACATCGGCGACAAGCCGATGCGGATCGCCGAGTTCGAGCGCGCCTGCGCGATGGTGCGCGAGTTCATGAACGGCCGCGAGGTCGAGTGGAACGAGAAGCAGCTGCAGCTGAAGTGGGTGCGGCCGGAGCTGCCGGAGATCCCGCTCTGGGTGGCGGGCTACGGACCGAAGGCGCTCGGCGTGGCAGGCCGCGTGGCCGACGGCGTGATCGTCCAGCTCGCCGACCCGGAGATCATCCAGTGGACGATGGCGACCGCTCGTCGCGCCGCCGAGGAAGCCGGCCGCGACCCCTCGCAGCTGAAGTGCATCGTCGGCGCGCCGGGCCACGTGTCCGACGACATCGCCGACGCGCGCGATCAGGTGCGCTGGTTCCCGGCGATGGTGTCGAACCACGTCATGGATCTGATCGAGCGCTACGGCGCCGACGGCAGCACCGTTCCGAAGGCGCTGACCGACTACGTGCAGGCGCGCCGCTTCTACGACTACGACGAGCACTCGCGCGTCGGGGCGAGCCACGGCGAGTTCGTCACCGACGAGATCTGCGACCGCTTCTGCGTGCTGGGGAACGCGGAGCAGACGACGGCGAAGCTGCGAGAGCTCGAGGCGGTCGGGGTCGACCAGTTCAACATCTACCTGATGACCCACGGCCAGGAGGACACGCTCCGGGCCTACGGCGAGGAGATCATCCCGACGTTCGCCGGAGCCTCTGCCTAGCTCGCTCCGTCATCTCCTCGAGCTGCGGCAGGCGTGGCCGCTCGGGTTCTCGGCCGACGGCTCGTGGCTGCTCGTCGCCTCCGACCTGCCGGGGACGCGCCAGCTCTTCCGGCTGCGGCTCGACGGGGGCGGGCTCGAGCAGCTGACCGAGCTGGCGGAGCCGGTCGACGGCCTCCTGCTCGCGGACGATCGCGTCCTGCTCGCCTCCGACGACCGCGGCAACGAGCGTACGCAGCTCTCCATCCTCGGCGAGGGGCCGCTCGTCGTCGACCCGCGCTTCAGCCACTGGACGCCCGTGTCCGACTCGCGCGGCCGGCTGCTCGCGTACTCGACCAACCGGCGCAACGGCCGCGACTTCGACGTCGTCGTCCGAGACCTGAGCAGCGGCGCGGACGAGGTCGTGCTCGAGCTGGGAGGCTGGTGCTTCGCGGGCTCGTTCTCGCCCGACTCGACCCGGCTCGCGATCGGCCGTCACGGTGCGCGGAGCGGCGACTCGGACCTGTTCGTGCTCGACCGGAGGAGCGGTGAGGTCGTCCGCGTCACCCCGCACACCGGCCGGGCCGAGTACGGCGTCCCGGTGTGGACCGGCCGCGACACGTTCCTCGCCGCGACGAACGAGGGGCGAGACACGTTCGCGATCGGCCGCTACGACCTGCGGAGCGGCAGGTGGGAGGTCGTGCTGGAGTCGCGGTGGGATCTCGCGTGCGTCGGCGACGACGCCGGCCGCCAGGTGCTCGTCGAGGCGAACGAGGACGGCTACTCGCGCCTCGAGCTCCGCGACGCCGAGACCCTGGAGCTGCGGGAGGAGGTCCCGCTGCCGGGCCGCGGCGTCGCCGAGCACCCCGTCTTCTCGCGCGACGGTTCGCGGCTCGCGTTCGCCTTCTCGACGACGCGGGAGCCGCACCAGGTGTGGCTCTACGAGCCCGGCTCCGGCGCCGAGCCACGCCGGCTGACGGGCACCCGCCCGATCGAGGGCGCCGACCCGGAGCTGCATCGTGTCGCGAGCTTCGACGGCGAGTCGATCCCCGTCTTCCTGTTCGAGCCGGAGGGCGAGGGGCCGTTCCCGGTCGTCGTGACCGTCCACGGCGGGCCCGAGTCGCAGTGGCGTCCCTGGTACTCGCAGGGCTTCGGGGCGCTGACGCAGTTCCTCGTCTCGCGCGGCTACGCCGTCGCAGCGCCGAACGTGCGCGGCTCGACCGGGTACGGAAAGCGCTACGAGCATCTCGACGACGTGGCACTGCGCCTCGACTCGGTGCGCGACCTCGCGGCGCTGCACGCCTGGCTCGCGGCGAGACCGGACATCGACGGCTCGCGTGCGGTCGTCTACGGGCGGTCGTACGGCGGGTACATGGTGCTGGCCGCGCTCGCCTTCCAGCCGGAGCTGTGGGCGGCCGGGATCGAGTTCGTCGGCATCTCGAACCTCGTCACGTTCCTCGAGAACACGTCGGAGTACCGGCGCGCGGCACGAGAGCGCGAGTACGGCTCGCTGACCCACGAGCGGCCGATCCTGGAGCGGCTCTCGCCCGCGAATCGGGTCGATGCGATCAGGGCGCCGCTCTTCGTCGAGCACGGCCGCAACGATCCCCGGGTCCCGGTGAGCGAGTCGGAGGAGATCCATCGCGTCCTCACCGCCAGGGGCGTCCGCTGCGAGCTCGTGGTCTACGAGGACGAGGGCCACACGATCGAGAAGCTCGCGAACCGGGTCGACTGCTTCGAGCGCGCCGTGGCGTTCCTCGACGAAGTCCTGCGCTGAGCGCGGATACCATCTGCGCCGCGCGGCGCCTTGGCCGAGTGGTTAGGCACAGGTCTGCAAAACCTGGTACACCGGTTCGACTCCGGTAGGCGCCTTGGCTCATGATTGAGCCGAGCGGCTCGTCAGCGGCCGAGGCCGGCGGCCGCTGCGTAGAGGCGCAGCAGGCAGGCGGACGACCAGAACGCGAAGGTCAGGACCGGAAGGAAGACGAGGAGGAGCGCGAGGGGCCTGCCCGCGACGGCGATGGCCCCGCTCATCAGGGGGCCGCTGAGCAGGACGAGCAGGGAGGCGAGCGCGACGCGCCGCAAGCCGGACGCGAAGGTGCGGGGGGCGCGCTCGGGATACCCGGTCGCGATCCACAGGCCGAGGAGCGCCGCCCCGACCGCGTAGCCGTTGGCGATCACCGCGCCGCTCAGTTCGACCATGCCGCCTCGTTTCGATCCGCAGGGGTACCAACATCCGACTGCCCCCGGGCTCCCGCCGCATCGGAGCCCGGAGACAGCCTCGACGTCTCGGGGCTCCCGCCGTATCGGAGCCGTGGAGACAGCTCGAAGGATCGTCCTCACCGCGCCGCTTCAGCTATCCCTCCGCAGGTGGTTCACCCGGCCGGTTCACTCGGTGCGGGGGATCGATTTCACCTTCCGTGGGGGTCGTGCCCGAGCCGATCGAAGGCCGATACGGACTGCGGCGGATATCCAGGATCCGTCGCGCTAGGGACGAGGCACTTGCACGTTTGGAGCCGGCCGTCGGGGTGTCGCAGCCCCTCGGTCGGCTCCTCCTCATTGCCGGGGCTTCCGTCGCGCCGCCGGGGAGACCTGCGCGTTCCCCCGTTCGGAGGAGAAGGCAGGGGTCGGATCCGGGCGTCGGGTGCCGATAGGTAGTGGCGACGGATCGAATGGGCGCAACCACTCTCACCTATCCCGTCCAGCCGCAGACCCGCCGGCCCGGGAGCATCTCGGACGAGGAGGCGGCCGAGACGATGCTGCGCTTCGACCGTGGGCAGCGCGTCCGCACCCGCCGGGACGGGGACGGTGTCGTCGTCGGCTTCTACCGGACGGAGACGCCGACCGTGCTCGTGGAGCTCGACGCCGGCGGGGCCCGCCAGTACCTCCCCGACCAGCTGCAGCCCGTCGCCGCCTGACCCTCGGGACTCCGGACCGCACCATCCGGACGGCCGCGGTGCCCCGAGCGAGGGATTCGGCTCATGCCCCGATCGGGGTAGGCCGACGGGTCTTTCGACCGGTCGTGTCCGTTGCAATCGGGAGGTCCGATCTGTGGCCACAAGCTCGAACCGTTCCCAGCCGTGTGATCGCGAGCTCCGTTTCGGCCAGCGCGTCCGCCTGCCCGGAGGCGGGAGCGGTCGGGTGATCGGCTTCTACCGCACGGAGACGCCGACGGTGCTCGTGGCTCTGCCGGGAGGCGCGACGCGTCAGGTGCTCCTCGACGAGCTGCGCGACGTCGATCGTCTCGCCTAGCGGCTCGCGCCTCGCAGGCCTGGATTGCGCCGGGCGCGAAGGCTAGGATCGACGTCGATGCAGGCAACCGTCCGCGAAGGCCAGGCGCCCGCCGTGATCGTGTCGCTCGAGCCGGGCGAGCGGTTGACGTCGGAGGCCGGGGCGATGATGTTCATCTCCGGCGACATCTCGATGGACGTCGAGATGCCCGGCGGCCTCAAGGGCGGGTTGAAGCGCAAGTTCCTCGCCGGGGAGAGCCTGTTCGTCACCCGCTATCAGGCGAACGGCTCGGGTGCCGTCGGGATCACCGGCCCCTTTCCCGGCTCGATCCGCCAGCACGAGCTCGACGGCGAGATCATCTGCGAGAAGCACGCCTATCTCGGCCACCACGGCGAGGTCGAGATCGAGAGCGCGCTCGCGCAGCGTCTCGGCATGGGCCTGCGCGGCGGCGGCGAGGGCTTCTTCCTCCAGCGCCTCAAGGGCACCGGCACGGTCTGGCTCCACGGCGGCGGAGACTTCGTCGACTTCGACCTGGCCCCCGGCCAGCGGCTGATCGTCGACACCGGCTGCATGGTGATGGTCGACCCCACCGTGAAGTACGAGGTCAAGCTTCAGGGCGGCGTCGCGAAGAGCCTGTTCGGCGGCGAGGGCCTCTTCCTCGTCCACATGACCGGCCCGGGCCACGTCACCCTGCAGACGCTGCCGTTCTCGCGGACCGCTCGTCGCGTGCTGGCCGCGGCAGGGGGCGGTCGGGACGAGACCGGGGGGGTCGGCGGAATCCTGGGGTCAATCCTCGAGTAGGAGCGTGCGTGATGGGACTTCTCGACAAGGCGAAGCAGGCCGCGGAGCAGGCCGCAGCGAAGGCGAAGGAGGGCGTCGAAGACGTCCAGAGCAAGCGCGAGCTGAGCCAGGCCTACAACGACCTCGGCAAGGCGGCGTTCGAGCTGATCGAGAGCGGCGAGATCGCCGATGCCCGCCTCGACGAGTCTGCCGGCAAGGTCCGCGCTGCGACCGCGAAGCTGGCGTCGGACGGGCCACCGACCGCCGCGAACGGCGCGCCGGACCCGTCCTACGACTCGAGCCAGCCCCCCGCGATGCCCAGCTGACGCTCGCGGACGGCTAGGTCGTGATCAGCTCGAGCGGCGGGAGGCCGAGCGCCGCCTCGACGACGAGGTAGAAGCCGAGCGAGAGCAGGAACGACCCGGCCACGAGCCAGCGCCGGGCGACGCCCGCCGCCGCGAGCGCCGGCAGCGCGTAGATCGCCGCGAGCACGACCCCGGCAGCCGCCCGCGAGGCGGCGGCGAAGTCGACGTCGACCAGATCGGGGAGGAAGACGACGACGAGCAGGACGTTCGCGATCAGCAGGCCCGCCGCGACGGGCTGCGCGCGCAGGACGCGCGGACGGGCGACCGCGAGCGCGGCGCCGACCGAGGGCAGGACGACGGTCGTCGCGATCAGCCAGTGCTGTGCGTCGAACGGCCAGTACGTCGCGAGCCCGTGGAACGGGACGAGCCACGCCGAGCCGCTCCCCTGCTCCTGCGTCGGCTGATGGAGCCAGGCGGACACGCCGATCCGCCAGAGCACGAGCGGAAGGCCGGACGCCGCCAGCAGCGTCGCTCCGCGGCGCCACGTGCCCGGAGCGAGCCACGCTCGCGCGCCCGAGCCGGGCGCGGGCCGGTCGGCGAGCACGAGGGCCGCCCCGCACGCGACGACGAACGGGACCACCGTCTCGCGGGTCAGGAGCGCGAGCGCGAAGAGCGCTGCCGCGCCCGCCAGCCGCCGCCTGCTCGCGGGATCGAAGACGAGCACCGCCGTGGCGGTCAGGCCGAACGCGAGCGGCTCGGTCAGGTCGCGGAAGACGCAGAAGACCAGGCCGGGCCAGAGGCCGTAGAGGAACGCGAACAGGGGCGAGAGGCCGTGCCGGCGGAGCCACAGCGCGACGGCGAGCGTTCCGAGCACGATCGCCGCGAGGTTCAGCTCGAGCATCGTCGACGGGATGTGGACGACCGAGCCGCCGGCGAGCACCCGCGCCAGCAGGGGGTAGAACGGTCGCGAGTAGAGGTAGCCGGCGTTCCCGCCGCTCATGGTCGCGTGCGCGTGCAGCGGGTCGGCCGCGAGCGCGAAGTAGTACTGGCCGTCGTAGCCGGTGTCGCTCTGCGGCGCCAGGCCGCTGAAGGCCGGATCGTGCGCCGCCTGCAGGTACGCGCGCCCGAGGTGCACGAACCAGAGCACGTTGTGCTGGCCGACCCGTAGCCAGGTCAGGACGAAGTAGAACGCCGCCGTCCCGAGGACGGTCGGCGCCACCGACGCGACGGCCGCCACCGCCCGGGAGGATGTTCCCTTCATCGGGTACAGCTTGCCCGGTCGCGGGCGGCGGGCGTCGAGCAGGCGCGGGATCCGAGATGTGCCGCACAGCGCCGCCGGGCCCCGATTGCGCCAGGTCTCGGATCCGGCGGCGCCGAACTCTGCGGTCGAGTACCGAACAGCGGCGAGCCGGCCACCGATGCGGCTTCGCGCCGTTCCGGCCAAGCTGGAGACATGAGCACGGAACGGCTGGTGGTGGACGGGAACGAGGCGGCCGCGCTCGTCGCGCACAAGACGAGCGAGGTGATCGCGATCTACCCGATCACGCCCGCGTCCACGATGGGCGAGCTCGCGGACGAGTGGTCGGCGAAGGGCCGCGCGAACCTCTGGGGCGACGTTCCCGTCGTGATCGAGATGCAGTCGGAGGGCGGCGCCGCCGGTGCGGTGCACGGCGCGCTCCAGGCCGGGTCGCTGACGACCACCTTCACCGCGTCGCAGGGACTGCTGCTGATGCTGCCGGACATGTTCAAGATCGCCGGCGAGCTGACGCCGTTCGTCATGCACGTCGCCGCCCGCGCCCTCGCCACGCACGCGCTCTCGATCTTCGGCGACCACAGCGACGTGATGGCCGCCCGGGGCACGGGATTCGCGATGCTCTGCTCCTCCGACGTGCAGGAGGCGCACGACTTCGCCGCCGTCGCGACCGCAGCGACGCTGCGCTCGCGGATCCCGTTCCTCCACTTCTTCGACGGCTTCCGCACCTCGCACGAGCTGAACGTGATCGACCCGCTCTCCGACGACGACCTGCGCGCCCTGCTCGACGACGAGCTCGTGAGCGCGCATCGGGCACGAGCGCTCAGCCCCGACCATCCGGTGATCCGCGGCTCGGCGCAGAACCCGGACGTGTTCTTCCAGTCGCGGGAGGCCGCCAACTCCTACCACGCCGCCGTCCCCGGGATCGTCGCCGCGGAGCTCGACCACCTCGCCGAGCTCACCGGCCGCCGCTACAAGCTCTTCGACTACGTCGGCGCGCCCGACGCCGAGCGCGTCCTCCTGCTGATGGGCTCCGGCGCCGGCGCAGCGAAGGAGGCGGTCGAGGAGCTCACCGCTCGCGGCGAGAAGGTCGGCCTCGTCACGGTGCGGCTCTACCGGCCGTTCGACGGCGCCGCGCTCGCCGCCGCGCTCCCCGCGACCGCCCGCAAGCTCGCGGTCCTCGACCGCAGCAAGGACCCGGCCGCCGTCGGCGAGCCGTTGTACGAGGACGTCCTCACCGCGCTGATCGAGCAGGACCGCCTCCCCGGCCTCGTGCTCGGCGGCCGGTACGGGCTCGCCTCGAAGGAGTTCACGCCCGCCATGGCGGCGGCGGCTCTCGCCGAGCTCGACGCGGACGAGCCGCGCCGCCACTTCACCGTCGGGATCGACGACGACCTCGGCGGCACGAGCCTCGACGTCGATCCGGAGTTCCGCACCGAGCCGGACGACGTCGTCCGCTGCGTCTTCTACGGGCTCGGGTCGGACGGCACCGTCGGGGCGAACAAGAACTCGGCCAAGATCATCGGCGGCGACGCGGGCCTCCACTCCCAGGCCTACTTCGTCTACGACTCCAAGAAGTCCGGCTCGACGACCGTCTCGCACCTCCGCTTCGGCCCGCGCCCGATCCGCTCGTCGTACCTGATCGAGCGGGCGCAGTTCGTCGCCTGCCACCAGTTCGACCTGCTCAACCGGATGGACGTGCTCGGCGTCGCCGCCGAGGGAGCGACGTTCCTGCTCTCGGCGCCCTACGGCCCGGACGAGATCTGGGACCGGCTGCCGCTGCGGGTGCAGGAGCAGATCGTCGCGAAGCAGCTGCGCGTCTGGGTGATCGATGCCAAGCGCGTCGCACGCGACGCGGGGCTCCCCGGTCGCGTCAACACCATCCTGCAGACCTGCTTCTTCGCGCTCTCCGGCGTCCTGCCCCGCAAGCGTGCGATCGGCGCGATCAAGGAGGCGATCGCGAAGACGTACGCGAAGCGCGGCCAGGAGGTCGTCGACCGCAACTTCCACGCCGTCGATCTCGCGCTGGACTCCCTCCACGAGGTGGACGTCCACCGCGTGCCCTCGGCTGCGAACGGCCATGTCGCCGTCGCGGACGGCACCTCCGACCTTCTGCGCGCGCTGCTCGCGGGCGAGGGCGACAGGCTGCCGGTCAGCGCCATGCCGGTCGACGGCACCTTCCCCCTCGGCACCGCGCACTTCGAGAAGCGGAACCTCGCCGAGGAGCTCCCGGTCTGGGACGAGGCGCTCTGCATCGACTGCGCGAAGTGCGCGCTCGTCTGCCCGCACGCCGCGATCCGGATGAAGGTCTACGACCCGGCGGAGCTGGCCGGCGCGCCGGCGGGCTTCCGCTCGAAGGAGTGGCGCGCCAGGGATCTGCCGGGCATGGCCATGACGATCCAGGTCTCGCCCGACGACTGCACTGGCTGCCGGATCTGCGTCGAGACCTGCCCCGCGAAAGACAGGCAGCTCGAGGGGCACAAGTCGCTCGACTCCCTCCCGAAGGCCGACCACATGGAGCGCGAGCGCGAGAACTGGGAGTTCTTCCTCTCGCTGCCGGAGATCGACCGGGCGAAGGTGCAGCCCGCGACCGTGAAGGGCTCGCAGATGCTGCAGCCGCTGTTCGAGTTCTCCGGCGCGTGCGCGGGCTGCGGCGAGACGCCGTACCTGAAGCTCCTGACCCAGCTCTTCGGCGACCGGCTGCTCGTCGCGAACGCGACCGGGTGCTCCTCGATCTACGGCGGCAACCTGCCGACGACGCCGTGGACGAAGAACGCGGACGGCCGCGGCCCGGCCTGGGCGAACTCGCTCTTCGAGGACAACGCCGAGTTCGGCTACGGAATGCGGCTCGCGATCGACCAGCAGGATGGGCAGGCGCGCCGGCTCCTGGGCGAGTTCAACGGCGCGCTCCCGGCCGAGCTGAAGGCCGCGCTGCTCGAGGCCGACCAGGAGGACGAAGCCGGCATCGCGGCGCAGCGCGAGCGCGTCGCCGAGCTCAAGGAGCGGCTCGCCGCGAGCGACGACCCGCGCGCGGTGCGGCTCGCGACGCTCGCCGACGCTCTCGTCCGCAAGTCGGTCTGGATCGTCGGCGGCGACGGCTGGGCCTACGACATCGGCTTCGGCGGGCTCGACCACGTGCTCGCGTCGGGCCGCGACGTGAACGTCCTCGTGCTCGACACCGAGGTCTACTCGAACACGGGCGGCCAGGCGTCGAAGTCGACTCCACGCGGAGCGGTCGCGAAGTTCGCGGCCGGGGGCAAGCACACCGCGAAGAAGGACCTCGGGCTGATCGCCGCGTCCTACGGCGACGTCTACGTCGCGCAGGTCGCGCTCGGAGCCGACAACCCGCAGACCGTGAAGGCGTTCGCGGAGGCGGAGTCCTACCGCGGCCCGTCGCTCATCATCGCCTACAGCCACTGCATCGCCCACGGGATCGAGATGGCGACGGCGATGGCGCACCAGAAGGAGGCTGCGGACTCGGGCTACTGGCCGCTGTACCGGCACGACCCGCGGCTCGACCACCCGTTCCAGCTCGACTCCCGGCCGCCGAAGCTGCCGCTCGCCGAGTTCACCGCGAAGGAGAACCGCTTCGCGATCATCGCCCGCGCGAACCCGGCCGAGGCGGCCGAGCTCGCGGAGGAGGAGCAGCACGACGTCGACGAGCGCTGGCGCCTCTACGAGCGCCTCGCGAGCCTCGAGCACGATCCCGTCGAGCCGGGCGCCTCACCTCCCCGGTAGCACGGGCCCCGCGCCTAGAGATTGCGGCGCCAGAGGAGGAACGCGAGCGGCACCGCACCGGCGAGCACGAACCACGGGGCGAGCGCGACGCGCGCGTACTGCTGGACGGCCGTGTGCGCGGTGGCGCTTCCGGCGGCGGCGTGGATGGCGCTCGCGACCTGCCCGATCTGGTTCTCCTCGAACGCCCGGCCGTGCGTGAGGCTCGCGAACCGCTGCAGGAGGCCGTCGCCCCGGGGGTCGGGCTGGTAGCGGCGATCGGGCCTGCCGTGGACGTAGACGCTCTCGTTCGCCGACCAGACGTGGACGAGAAACGGCGGGACGAGGACGCCGCGCGCCGCGATCGCGTAGCTCGGCGGCAGTCCGCTCGACTCGCCGTCGGTGAACACGACGAGGATCCGGCGGGTGACGCCCGTCGAGAAGAAGTGCGAGTCGCCGATCGGAAGCAGCGCCTGCAGGGTCGTCGCTCGGCCGCGATACCGCAGGCTCGGCGGCGGACGGTCGATCCCGATCGACTGCGCGAGCGTCCGCTCGATCAGCCCCAGGTCGGTCGTGGGCAGCAGGCTCGGCAGCGTCCGATCGGTCATCGACGCCAGCCCGACCGGCAGGTCGCCGAGGCCGGGGAGGATGCGCAGCGCGGCTCGCTTCGCCCGCTCGAGCCGTGTCGGCGAGTGCAGGCTCGCGCGGGCCGACATCGAGAGCGAGGTGTCGAAGACGAAGTAGAGCTGTGCGTCGGCGCGCTGCGAGAGCTGCTGCTCGTGGACGACGACCGGCTGGGCGGCGGCGACACCGAGCAGCGCGGGGAGGAGCGCGAGCGAGACGACGACCGGCGCGACCGCGATCCTTCGCGGGGTCGCGATCCCGAGCGTCCGCTGCACCTCCGCGGCGCGGCGGCGCGCGAGGGTGAATGCGGCCAGCGGGACGAGGCCGGCGAGCACGAACAGCCCGTCGAGCGGGGTCAGGAACGAAACGCCCATCAGAATCCGGAGCCGACGACGGTCGCGCCGCGACCCTTGCCGAAGCCGAAGCCGCCGCGCGCGTCCTTCGAGAACCCGGACTTGCCGCCCCGGCGCAGCCGCAGCACGAGCTCGAGATTCAGCTTCGCGGCCACGTTCAGCGGATCCTGGGCGATCGCCTGCTGGAAGTAGCCGGCCGCGCGCACCAGCGTCTGCGTCTGCGTCTCGGTGTCGGTCGCCGGGGTCGTCACGGTGAGGACGCCCAGCAGGTTCGCCGCGGTCGACCGCTCCTGCGGGCTGCGCCCGGCGGTCGTCAGCCCCGCGAGCTCGTCCTGTGCGGCTACGCGCGTCGTCGGCAGGTCACGCCGGCTCTCCGGGTCGGAGCCGACGCGGCTGAACCAGAAGAGCTGCAGCGCGCGGCGGTAGGCGAGAGGCTCGCCGAGCCCGAGCAGCGCCCGCGCCGGATCGCCCGGAAGCTGCGACTGCGAGCGCCAGAGTCCGACGTGCGAGTGCAGGGCGCGGAAGCGGAGGTCGTCGCGGGCGAGGGTCCGCGTCCAGCCTCGGGCGTCGAACGCGAGCAGGGAGAGAAGCGCCGCGGCCGCGAAGCAGGCGAGGGTGAGCAGCGGCGCGCGGAGGCGGCGGGGGATGCTCACGCCACGGGCTCCAGCTCGAGGCGGGTGTTGAGGCGCTCGTTCGCGGCCAGCAGCAGCACGAGCAGCGCGCTCAACCCGAGGAGCGCCCAGGCCGAGGTCGCCGCGACGCTCTGGACGCGCCGTCCCGCGCGGTGGGTGAAGACGCCCGGGTCGACGAAGGCGCTCTTGCCGAAGAGCGCGGCGAAGAGGGCCCGATTCGCCGGCTCCGCGAACAGCGGCACGATCCGGACCGGGACATGCGCGCGCCTGAGCGCGAGCGCCTCCGCCACCAGTGGCTCCGAGTCGCCGCTCGAGTCGTCGAGGTCGCTGACGAGCAGGATCGAGCCGTGCTCGACGTGGGCGCGGCGCAGCGCCTGGTAAGCGGTCTTCAGCCCCGCCGACACGCGGGTGCCGCCGCTGAACTGGTCCCAGGGGCTCTGGCCGAAGACCGGGCTTCCCTTGACCACCCGCACCGGGTTGAAGAACGGCAGGAACTGGAGCATCGCCGCCGGCGGCGAGTTCGGCGGCAGGAGCTCGTACGCGACGTCGGAGAACATCACGAGCCCGATCGCCTGGTTCGCCGTCGCGATGCCCTGCAGCGTCGTCGCGACCCGCCGGTAGACCGGGCCGGCGATGCTCGCCGAGAGGTCGAGGGCCACGACGCCGGTCGTCGCGCCCTGGGGCAGGACGGCCGCACGGCCGCTGCCGGCCGAGCGCGCCGAGAGCGCCGTCGCCGCGAGCGTGCCCGCGAGCGCGAGCGCGAGCGCGAGCCTGAGGATGGTCGTGCGCCGCGCGGCGGGCGAGATCCGGCGCAGCTCCCCGAGCGGCGTCGCCCCTCGCCGGCGGATGGTCACGGTCCTCACGGTTCGGCTCCCGCCCCCGGCGGCTCCCCGAGATGTGCACGCTCCGAGATCGCCTGGACGTCCTCGTTCTCGGGGGTCTCCGGCGACCAGGCGAGCGCGCGCGCGGCGTCGGAGAGCTCGCGCCCGCCCTGCTCGAGCTCGTCGGCGACCCGCTCGAGCGCTTTGCGCTGCAGCGTGTCGTCGCCGCGTTCGCGCGCCCAGAAGAAGACCGCGAGCGCCCGGTCGAGCGCGCTCGCCGCTCCTACCGCGGCGGCGACGGCGGGCCTGCGGAGCGACAGCGCCCAGCGTCCGCCGACGAACAGGCCGAAGCCTGCGAACCCGGCCGCCAGGGAGAGCGCGAGCCAGAACGCGAGACCCGGCGAGACCCGGTAGACGGGTGAGCCGACCGGCGTCAGCCGGAACTGCCAGTTGAGGGCGTTGTGGTGCTGGAGGAAGGCGGCCACGCCCGGGCTCACCTGCGACAGCACCTCGACCTTCGGGAACCCCGCCGTGATCCCGTATTGCCGTGTTCCGTCCACGGCCAGGTAGTCGACGTGGGCCGGGTGGAAGGCGAAGACGTGGTACGTGTCGCTCGGGGGCAGCGTCGGCACGCACCGGGCGGTCAGGCACTGGAGCGTCCAGGTCCAGGTGATCTGCGCGAAGCGGCCGTTGCCGACCTGTAGCACCGTCGGCCTGCGGATCGGCTCGTACGGCTCGAAATCGGCCGTGACCCGCAGGCGCTTCGGGACGACCCACTTCGTGTCCGCGACGACAGCCACCCTCGCCGTCACGACGTCGCCGAAGAGGTGCACGGCGGGCGTCAGCGAGGCGTATGCCTTCAGCGGGACTCCGTCGCCGACCGACGAGCCGGGCACGGGTTGGAGCTCCGCTGCCGCCGGCGCGGCGAGTGCGAGGGCGGCGAGCGCCGCGACGAGCGCGACGCGCGTCACGCCACGGCTCCGCGCGCCATCAACCGCAGGTCGGCCCAGCGCAGGAACGAGGCGAGGACGCCGCCGGGGTCGTGGGACTCGACCGGCACCGGCTCGGTGCCGAGCGAGCGGAAGACTCGCGTCAGCCGGGCCGCGCGCGCCTCGTTCTCGTCGCGCAGCCGCCGCGCCTCGGCGCGCGTCAGGTACACGGGCACGATCGCGCCGCTCGCAGGATCGGCGAACGGAACGGTGACGCCGCCGACGTCCGGGAAGGTCGCCTCCCAGACCGCGTCGCGGACGACGACCGGCACGAGCTCCCAGCGGTGCTCGAGCGCTCGCTCCCAGGCGCGCTCGTCCGGCTCCACGGCGAAGTCGGAGACGACGAAGACGAAGGCCTGCGTCGGCAGGTCGCGCCGGTGCTCGCCGAGGTATTCGAGGCCCAGCGAGACCGTGGTCTCGGGCGCCTGGAACGGCCTGTCGAACGTTCCGGGCTCGGCGAGGCGCTCGCTGCGCGGCGGGCGCCAGTAGGGCTCGCCGCGCGCGTGGTCGAGATAGCCGGTCAGGCTCCGTGCCATGCGGGCGCTCGCGCCGATCAGATCGAGGATCTCGAGTAGCGCGCGCGGCTTGTCGAGCGGCCGCAGCGCCGAGGCGCCGATCCCCATCGCCGGGCGCCGGTCGGCCAGCACGACGACGCGGGGCGCCTCGTCCGCGAACAGCTCGCGGACGACGAACTCGTCGTTCGCGCGCGCGGCGGACAGCCGCGCCGACGCCGCCCAGTCGATCCAGGCGACGTCGTCGCCCGGCCGGTACTCGCGCGAGCCGGCGATGTCCGAGCCGGTGCCGCGCCGCGCGCTGCGTACGCCCCCGAACGCCAGCCCGATCACGCGGCGGCGCGGGACGAGCGGGAACGTGCCCGCAGCCACCGCTGCTCCTACCCGGCCGCCGCGGCCGGGACGTCGAGGTCGATGTCGAAGCCCGGCTTCGGCGCCAGCTCCAGGCAGCGGGCGCGCACCTCCAGGGCCGCCTCGGTCCAGCCGCGGTCGCGGATCTCGGCCAGGAAGCTGGGACGGAAGAGCAGACGGTGCATCAGCACCGGCACGAACAGCCGCTCCACGTCCTCCGGCGTGACGTAGCGGCGGCCGTGCAGGACGGCCCACGCCCGCGCCGCCCGGTTGAGGGCCAGCGTGCCGCGTACCGAGCTGCCGATGGCCACGATCTCGAGCCGTCGCGTCGCGCGCACCAGCTCGACGATCCAGGCGCCGACCGCCTCGTGGACGAACGCCTGCGGAACGGCGGCGCGCAGGAGCGCGACCTCGTCCAGGTCGATCGCCGGCTCGAGGCGCGTGAGCGGGTGCGAGACCAGCTGCTCCTCGACGATCCGCGCCTCGTCCACCGCGTCCGGGTAGCCGAGCGTGGTGCGGACGAAGAAGCGGTCGAGCTGGGCCTCGGGGAGCGGGAACGTCCCCTCGTACTCGATCGGGTTCTGCGTCGCGAGCACGAGGAACGGCTCGTCGAGCTTCCGCGTCGCGCCGTCGACCGTCACCTGCTGCTCGGCCATCGCCTCGAGCAGGGCCGACTGCGTCTTCGGCATCGCCCGGTTGATCTCGTCGACGAGCACGACGTTCGCGAACACCGGGCCCGGCCGGAACTCGAAGTCGCGCTCGCGCTGGTTGAAGATCGAGAGCCCGGTCACGTCGGTCGGCTGGAGGTCGGGCGTGCACTGGATCCGCGAGGCCGCCGCGCCGCGGATCGACTGCGCGATCGCGCGGGCGAGCACCGTCTTGGCCGTGCCGGGGACGTCCTCGAGCAGCGCGTGGCCGCCGCACATCAGCGCGGCCGTGATCAGCGTGATCTGCTCACGCTTCCCGTGCACGACGGTCTCGATGTTGTCGAGGAACCGCTCCGCCGTCCGGTGGGCGGCGTCGAGCGAGTGGGTACCCAAGCGAACCTCCGGGGGGAAGAGGAGCGGCGGCCTCAGCCTAGCCGTCTCCGGGTAAGACGACGAAAGCCGCGTCGAGTTGTGCGAGAGCGAACGGCCCCGGTCGTGCGGATCGGTCAGTCGATCTTGATCGCGACGTGCTTGATCTGCGTGTACTCCTCCATCGAGTAGATCGACATGTCCTTGCCGTAGCCGGACTGCTTGTAGCCGCCGTGCGGCAGCTCCGAGCTGATCGGGAGCAGGTGGTCGTTGACCCAGACCGTCCCGAACTGGAGCCTGCGCGCGGCGTTCATCGCCCGGCCGACGTCCCGCGTCCAGACCGAGGCGGCGAGGCCGTACTTGACGTCGTTCGCCCACCGGATCGCCTCGTCGTCGTCGGCGAAGCGCTGCACGGTCACGACAGGCCCGAAGACCTCGCGCTGGACGATCTCGTCGTCCTGCTTCACGTCGGTGACGATCGTCGGCTGGACGAAGAAGCCCCGGTCGCCGTTCGTGCCGCCGCCGGTGAGCACGGTCGCGGTCGTCGCGCGCTCGAGGAAGCCGAGGATCCGCTCCTGCTGCGACTTCGAGATCACCGAGCCCATCTCGATCTCGTCGCTCGACATCGGGTCGCCGACCTTGAGCGACTCGACCTGCGGCACCAGCTGCTCGAGCAGCGCGTCGTAGATCTTCGGCCCGGCGATCACGCGCGCCCCGGCCGTGCAGTCCTGGCCCGAGTTCCAGTAGCCGGCGAGCCGGATCCCGGCCGCCACCGCCTCGGGGTCGGCGTCGTCGAAGATCACCATCGGCGCCTTGCCTCCGAGCTCGAGGTGGACGCGCTTGACCGTGTCTGCGGCTGTGCGGGCGATGATCTTTCCCGTCTCGACGTCGCCGGTGAGCGACACCATGCGCACGTCCGGGTGGGCGACGAGCCGCTGCCCGGCGGGGACGCCGTCGCCCGTGATCACCTGGAGCACGCCCGCCGGGATCACCTCCTGCGCGAGCTGGACGAGCCGGAGCAGCGAGAGGGGCGTCTGCTCGGACGGCTTCAGGATCTGGACGTTGCCGGCCGCAAGGGCGGGGCCGAGCTTCCAGATCGCCATCATCAGGGGGTAGTTCCAGGGGCAGATGCCGCCGACGATCCCGAGCGGCTCGCGCCGGATCATGGACGTGTAGCCCGCGATGTACTCCCCGGCCGACTTGCCCTCGAGGTTGCGGGCGGCGCCGGCGAAGAAGCGGAGGTTGTCCGCCGAGAACGGCATCTCGTCGCGGGAGGCCAGGAGCGGCTTGCCGACGTTCAGCGACTCGAGCTGCGCGAGCTCCTCGGCGTGCTCGTCGATCACGTCGGCGAGCTTGTGCAGCAGCTCGGAGCGGTCCTTCGGCGTCCTGTCGAGCCAGTCGGGGAGCGCCTTCTTCGCCGCCGCGACGGCGCGGTCGACGTCCTCGGCGCCGCACCGCGGCACCTCGGCGACCGTCTGGCCCGTCGCGGGGGCGATCACCTCCATCGTCTCGCCGGAGGCCGCGTCCTTCCACTCGCCCCCGATCAGGACCTGATAGCTCGCCGTCGTGGCGCTCATCGCTTCCCCTCCCGTTCGTCAGACCGCAGGAATCTGCGAGGACTCGACCGCCTCGGTCACCGCCGCCGCGCTCCGGCGGAGCACGCCGGTGTCTCGCATCAGCCGTTGCGCCAGTGCCACGGGGATCACCGTGAGCACGATCATCGCAAAGGCGATCGCGTTCACGACGGGCAGTTGCTGACCGAGGCGGATGTAGCCGAAGATCAGGAGTGGGAGCGTGTTCTGCGCTCCCGCGGTGAAGTACGTGACGACGACCTCGTCGAAGGAGAGCGCGAACGCGAGCAGTCCGCCCGCGACGAGGGCCGTCGAGAGAACCGGCCACGTGACGAAGCGGAAGGTCTGCCACCCGTCCGCGCCGAGGTCGGCCGAGGCCTCGAGCAGCGACGGCGACGAGCGCCGCAGCCGGGCCAGGACGTTGTTGTAGACGATGACGACGCAGAAGGTCGAGTGCCCGATCACGATCGTCCAGAAGGTCAGGTCCATCTGGTTGAAGACGAAGAAGGAGTTCAGGGCCATGCCGGTGATGATCCCGGGCAGCGCGATCGGGAGCACGAGCAGGAACGAAACGGACTCCCGTCCGAAGAAGCGGAAGCGCGCGATCGCGAACGCCGCGGCCGAGCCGAGCACGAGCGCCGCGCCGGTTGCGGTCAGTCCGGCCCGGACCGAGAGCCAGATGGCGTCCCGCACCTCCTGCGTGTTCCAGGCCACCCGGAACCACCTCGTCGTGAAGCCGTGGATCGGCCAGCTCTGGATGTTCGAGTCGTTGAACGCGTAGACGAGGATCAGGAGCAGCGGGATCCACAGGAACGCCGTCACGAGCACGGCCCAGCCGGCGAGCGCGAGACGGGTGCCGCGCGTCTCCACTACATCGCCTCGAACGCGCCCATCCGGCGCGCGAGCAGGAGGTACACCGCCATCACCGCGAGCGGGATCGCCGCGTAGGCGGCCGCGAAGGGCACGTTGTTCGAGATCCCGACCGACGAGTAGACGACGTTGCCGATGAACTGGGACGAGGCGCCGCCCGCGAGCAGCGGCGTCACGTAGTCGCCGAGCGTCAGCGAGAAGGTGAAGATCGAGCCGGCTATGACGCCGGGGAGCGCGAGCGGCAGCACGACGCGGCGGAAGGTGAGGAAGCCGCGGGCGCCGAGGTCGCGCGAGGCCTCGAGGAGCGACTCGGGGATCCGCTCGAGCGCACCGTAGACGGGCAGGATCATGAACGGCAGCCAGACGTACGAGAAGACGATCCAGACCGCCCAGTTGGAGTAGGCGACGCTCACCGGCCCGAGCCCGAGCTGCCCGAGCGTCCAGTTGAGGACGCCGTCCCGGTTCAGGATCAGCCGCCAGATGTAGACCCGGATCAGGTAGCTCGACCAGAGCGGGAGCAGCACGGCGACGAACAGGAACGCCCGCGTGCGCGAGCGCGCGACGCGGGCCATGAAGTACCCGAGCGGGAAGGCGAGGACCGCGTCGGTGACGGTCACCGCGGCGGCGAGCCCGATCGTCCGCAGCGCGATCGTCCGGTACGCGCTCGACCCGAAGATCGTGCGGAAGTTGTCGAGCGTCCAGTGGTGCTCGATCTCCGTCGTGAACGGGTTGACCGTCCAGAACGAGGAGACGAAGAGCGCCGCGAGCGACGCGAGGTAGATCAGCCCGAAGGCGAGCAGCGGCGGCGACAGCAGCAGCACCGCCTTCGCCCAGCGGTGGCGCCAGAAGGCGCCGGTGAGCCGGAGCCGGGCCGTCCGCAGGGGACGGCCCGGCCTGCTCGGGTCGAGGGCGCGGGCAGCCAGGGCTAGCTCAGCCCTTCAGCTGCGTCCAGGCCTGCTGCCACTGCGTGTAGTCCATGCAGTCGTTCTGGCCGTTGCCGCACGCGGCGACCGGTGTCTTCCAGAACTTGATCGAGTTGAAGTACGCCTTCGAGGCGCCGCAGTGGTACTGCTTCGCGGAGCCGGGCGCGAGCTTGTCCATGATCGTGCACGCCTTCGTGTTCGCGGGCGTCTCGCCGAAGTAGATCGCCTGCTGCGCCTGCACCTTCGGGGTCGAGACCCACGCCATCCACTTGTAGGCGCAGTTCGGGTGCTTCGCGTGCGCCGAGAGCATCCACGTGTCGGCCCAGCCCGTCGCGCCCTCCTTCGGGATCAGGTCGGCGACGGGGGCCTTGTCCGCGATCAGCGTGTTCGTCTGGTACGGCCACGAGGCGCCGAGCACCGCGTCGCCGTTCTTGAACAGGTCGATCTCGTCGGACGCGAGCGCCCAGTACTTCTTGATCAGCGGCTTCTGCCTCTTCAGCAGGTTGACCGCCGCGCCGAACTGCTTCTGGTTCAGCTCGTACGGATCCGTGATCCCGAGCGACGGCTGCGCCTTCGAGAGGTAGAGCGCCGCGTCGGCGATCTGGATCGGGTTGTCAGGGACGGTGATCCTGCCCTTGTACTTCGAGCTGTAGAGGATCGACCAGCTCGCCGGCTTCGGCTTCACCTTCTTGGTGTTGTAGAGGAGCGTGTTCGGCCCCCACTGGAGCGAGATCCCGTAGTGCACGCCCTTGATCGTGTTGTGGGGCGGCGACTTCAGCGCCGGGATGAAGTTCTTGAAGTCGGGGATCAGCTTCGGGTTCACCGGCTGCACGGCCTTGCCGTAGATCAGGCGCAGGCTCGCGTCGCCCGAGGCGGAGACCATGTCGTACTGGCTGCCGCCGCCCTGGCGCATCAGGGTGACCATCTCGTCCGACGAGCCGGCGTACTTCGCGCTCACCTTGCAGCCGGTCCTGGCTTCGAACGGCTTCACCCACTGCGGCTGGGTATAGCCCTCCCAGGCGATCAGGTTCAGCTGCCCCTCGCCCTTCCCGATCTTCGTCGGGAGCCCGCTGCCGGCGGCGACGCCCGACGCCGGGACGCACAGCGCGGCCGCGAGCGCGGCCACGACGACGTGCGACCTGCCGATACGACTCATGTGCCCTCCTTGCCGATCTCGTAGGTGTGTTCCGGCCGCCACGAGAGGCGGACGCGCCTGCCCTGCTCCTCGAGCGCCTGCTGCGAGGAGGTCTCGAGGTTCTGACGGACGACGACGAGCTCGCCGCCGCCGTCGAGCTCGACGACGTAGCGGGTGACCATCCCGACGTAGACCACGTCGCGGACGACGCCGGCCTCGCCGTCCCCGTCCGGGCTCATCCGGATCTTCTCGGGGCGGATCGTGAAGCGCCTGCCCGCGCGCTCGAGCACGTTGGAGACGCCGACGAAGCCCGCGACGAACTCGGTCTGCCGGGTGCTCGTACACCTCCGCCGGCGAGCCGATCTGCTCGATCCGGCCGTCGTTGAACACGGCCAGGCGGTCGCTCATCGTCAGCGCCTCCTCCTGGTCGTGCGTGACGTAGACGAAGCTGATCCCGAGCTCGCGCTGCAGCTCCTTGAGGAAGGTCTGCATCTCCTGGCGGAGCTTCAGGTCGAGCGCGCCGAGCGGCTCGTCGAGCAGCAGCACCGGCGGCCCGTTCACGATCGCGCGCGCGAGCGCCACGCGCTGCCGCTGGCCGCCGGAGAGCTGCAGCGGCCGGCGCGAGCCGAGGCCGGGCAGGCGGACACGATCGAGCACCGCGTCGGCGCGGGCGCGGCGCTCCTTCCGGGAGACGCCCTTGACCCGGAGCCCGTACTCGACGTTCTCGCGCACCGTCATGTGCGGGAAGAGCGCGTAGTCCTGGAAGACGGTGTTGACCGGGCGCTCCGACGGGGCGGTGCGGGTCACGTCGACGCCGTGCAGCTCGACCGTGCCGGCATCCGGGCGCTCGAAGCCCGCGATCACCCGCAGCGTCGTCGTCTTGCCGGAGCCGGAGGGGCCGAGGAGGGTGAAGAACTCGCCGTCGGCGATGTCGAGGTCGAGGCCTGCGATCGCGACCACCTCGCCGTAGGTGCGCCGGATGTC
>CAVVDI010000016.1:0-118787 GCA_963746895.1 uncultured Actinomycetes bacterium
CACGAACGAACTCCCCGACGACGGCGAACACGAAGCCGGCAGCGGCCCATCCAGATTGTCGTTCGCACTCGCCGAAAACGACACAGCCGTCCCCCCGCAGACGTCGTCGACACCGACTATATCCGGCGCCGACACCACCGGCGGCGTCGTATCCACCAACGTCACCGTCACCTTGAAACTCGCCGACCCCTTGTTCCCATGCGCATCCGTCGCCGAACACGTCACCGTCGTCGCACCAACCGCGAACACGCTCCCCGACGACGGCGAGCAGCACGGCGTCAAGGCCCATCCAGATTGTCGTTCGCACTCGCCGAGAACGAGACAGCCTTCCCCGACGCACCCGTCGCCTCCGAGATCTCGGAGGGACGTCGACACCACCGGCGGCGTGGTGTCCACCAACGTCACCGTCACCTTGAAACTCGCCGACCCCGTGTTCCCGTGCGCATCCGTCGCCGAACAGGTCACCGTCGTCGCACCAACCGCGAACACGCTCCCCGACACCGGCGAACACGAAGCGGTCAGCGGCCCATCCACGAGGTCGTTCGCGCTCACCGAGAACGACACCGCCGTCCCTCCCGCAGACGTCGTCGACGCCGACACATCCGGCGGCGACAACACCGGCGGCGTGGTATCGACCACGTCTGACCGGGGAACGTCACCGAGCCCGTGTTGCTGTGCGCATCGGTCGCCGTACACGTCACGGTCGTCGAGCCAAGCGCGAAGGTGGAGCCGGAGGCCGGCGTGCAGTTCACGGCGTCAGCGCCGTCGACCGCGTCGGTCGCAGTCGCTTCGTATAGGTCACCACCGCACCCGCCGCGACCAGTCGCCTCGCGCGTCACGGTGGGAACGTTCGAGAACACCGGCGGCGTGGTGTCGAGCGGATCTACGGTGACGCTGAAGCCGGCGGAGCCCTTGTTGCCGTGAGCGTCGGTCGCAGAGCAGCTCACGCTCGTCGTACCGATCGCGAAGACACTCCCGGAGCTCGGGGCGCAGCTCACGGCGACGCTGCCGTCGACGAGCATCGGAAGCGGTGGGCGACGGGTAGGTCACGGTGGCGCCGCTCGAGTTCGCCGCCGCCACCTCGATGTTGCCGGACACACCGCTCAGGGCCGGCGCCGTCGTGTCCTGAACGGTGACGTTGAAGTTCGCCGGGACGCGGTCTCGCTCGTGACCGTGTCTGTCGCAGTGCAGGTGACAATGGTCGTCGCGATCGCGAAGACGCTCCCGGAGGCGGGCACGCAGTCCACGGTCGCCGTGTTCTCGTCGGTGGCGCCGGGCGTCGCGTAGTTGACCGTGGCGCCGGAGGAGGACGTCGCCTCGACGGTCATGTCGGCAGGAACGCCGGTCAGGGTGGGGGGATCGGCGGCGGCGGACGGGACGCCCACCGCGATTCCGAGGACGAGAGCCACCGCGGCGATGCCGACGAGCCTGCGGCGTCCACGGGATCCCGGCGAGCTCATCGTCATCGCGTCTTCATGAGGACGAGGATGATGGCCGCTCCGAGCAGGGTCGAGGCGCCGACGGCGCCGAGATAGGCGCGGCGCGCAGCGATCAGCCTCGTCACCGGCCCCGGCTCGAGCACCGCGGGCAGCCCTGTCGCCAGCAGCAGGACGAGGGCGAGGAGGCAGGCGCCGACGAGCACGAGCGCCACGGCGTTCGACCGTGATGCGCCGCCCCCGGACGAATGGACGACGGGGACGACGGCCGAGGCGTCGCGGAGCTGGGCCAGAACCGGAGTGGAAGCGGTCGCGGCCGCCGCGTCCTGCTGGTAGAACGCCCTCGGCTCCGGGCGCCGGACGCGGACGACCTGGGTCTGGGGCGCGCTCTTCGGATGGCCGATAGAGGACTTCGGATGGCTCCGCTGCTTCACGTGCGAGCGTTTGGCCGGGGTGACCTTGGCGACCTTCGGGCCGACCTTCGGGGCGACAGTCGGCGGCGTCGGCGCGACGTAGACCGGCGCGGCCGGCGGGGCCGCGGGCGCAACCGAGGTCGGCGGCGGCGAGCTGGTCTGGGCCGTTGTCGAGCTCGTGTGGGTGGGCTTCGTCGTCGGCGTGGGCTTTGTCGTCGGCGTGGGCTTCGTGGTCGGCTTGGCCTTCGGCTTCGTCGTCGGCTGCGTCGCCGGTGCCGGGTCCGGCGGCGGCGCCGGCGGCGGCGCGACCGTCGTCACGGGCTCGGTCGGGGTCGGGGTCGTATCGGCCAGGCCGGCCGGAGCCAGCGCGAGAAGACCCACCGCGAGAAGGGCCACGGGGGTCCCCAGCACCGCCACGACTCTCGCTCTGGCCTTGTCCAACGTCCCCACCGCTTCCCAACGGACGGCCCGTCGCCGACCGTCCACCGGGGGGACTCTAGAACGTCGAGCCGGCACGCGCGACGCCAAAAGCCCAGCACGGCCGGGACGGAAGGCTAGGAGCGGCCCAGCCGCGCGAACTGTCCGGTACGCTCGGGGGACGCGCGTCGCCCTCGTCTACCGCCATTTCAACCTCACGGGGAGCCTGCCGCGGCTCCACGTCAAGCTCGCGGAGAGCCTTTGCCGCCGCGGCCACGACGTGCACGTGTACTCGATCGCGGAGACCCGCGACCACGCCGCGGCGCCTGACTGCGTCTTCCACGACGTCCCGGTGACAGAGGTGACTCCGGGGCGCTTCTCGCTCCGCGAGCTGCGGCCCTTCGCTCGCAATGCCGCTGCGCTGCTCGAGCGGGAGACGTTCGACGCCGTCTACACCCGCCTGCCGAGCACCTGGGTCGGCGACGTCGTGCACGTCCCGGGCGTCTTTCGAGCGCGTCACCACACGAACACCGGACGAGCGCGCTTCGCCGCCTCGACGCTGCGCCACCCCGAGAAGCGGTTCCTGCTCTCGATGGAGCGCCGTGCCGTGCTCCACGAGGGGGTCCGGATCCACGCGGAGAGCGAGATCGTCCGCGCCGATCTCGAGCGCTACTACGGCATCGACCCGTCGCGGATGGCCCTGATCACGCCGGGCATCGATCTCGACGAGTTCGGTGTCGGCGACCGCGAGGCGGCTCGACGGGAGCTCGGGCTGCCGGACGGGCTCCTGATCCTCTTCTGCGGCCACGACTTCGAGCGCAAGGGCCTCGACCGGCTGATCGACGCCGCGGCGCGCATGCAGCATCCGGCGCGCCTGGTCGTCCTCGGCGGCGGTCCCGCCGGCCCGTTCGCGGCGCGGGCGCGAGAGGCCGGCGTCGAGGTCCACTTCGCCGGCGGCCGGCCCGACCCCGCGAGGTACTACCAGGCGGCCGACATCTTCGCGCTCCCCACCCGTCTCGACATGTGGGGGATGCCGGTGCTCGAGGCGATGGCAGCCGGCACCCCGCCCGTCGTCACCGGAAGCGCCGGCGTGGCGGCGGCGGTTGCCGAACGGCGTATCGGGGGTCGTCCTCGGAGAACCGTTCCAGATCGACGAGCTGGCGTCGGCTCTCGACCGCCTGGCCGGAGACCCGGCCCTACGAGAGCGCCTCGGCGCAGCCGGCATCGCCGCCGTCCGCGACCACAGCTCGGAAGTGCACGCGGGTCGGGTCGAGCAGGAATTGCTGCGGGCCGTCTCGGGCTGACGCCGGGCCGGAGCGAACCGGCCCGGCGCCGCCTCGACTCAACGTCCGGTGAGAAGTCTCATCTGCTTCGGAGACAGCGTCAGCCGATGCGAGATCAGCCGCCCGTGGTGCTCGGTGTAGGCAGTCAGGCGAACGTCCACGACCGACTGGCCCTTCCAGCGCCGCAGGCCGACGGACGCGCGAACACGGCCGCGCTTGTCCGCCTTCGTGCGCACGGCGCCCAGCAGACGCCCCGAGCGTGACCGGACGGCGATGGCGATCCGGTGCTTGGCCAGCGTGCGGGCCAGGACGGTGATCTTGTTGTGGCTCACCGCGGTGACTCCGCGGAAGGCGAGCGGCACGGGGTTCGCGGTATGCACGGACGCCGTGTGAGGCCGAAGAGCGACCGCCGGCGCGAGCCCCGAGCCGCTGCTGACGGGGTCGACCGCCAGGCCCGGGCGAATGCTCTCCGCCGACGAGGAAGACGCACCGCCAGAGGCGGATCCGCGCTTCGGAGCCGGCGCGGCCGCCCCCGCCGTCGTCGACTGGAATGCGGTCGGAGCAGGCGTCGGCGCGGCCGGAGCAGGCGTCGGCGCGGGCGCCGCGAGCGACGAGGAGCGCGTCCCGAGCCAGTCGATCGTCGTCGCGCCCACAGAGCTGTGGTACACGGTGACGCCGTCGCTCGTGCCTGACGTGTCGTAGTGGTCGATGCCGGCACGAAGGGTGGCCTGGTTACCGGTGCTCGCGCCCGACAGGCCCGTCAGCGAGACGCGGTCGGAGCCGTCCACCCTGACGACGAGGGAGTCGTTGGCGCGAGCCGACACCTCGATCCGGTGCGCGGCGCCGTCGGTGGCGGCGACTCCGGTGTCGGCGTTGATCGACGACGACCCGAGGCCGCCCGGGGGGCTCCAGACGCGGATCGTCTTGCTCGAGCCGTCGACGTAGAGCTCGTACACGAGCGCGCCGCTCGAGTCACGCATCTGGAACACGGAGAGGTTGCCGTTGATCGCCTGACCGGTCGGAAGCTGCAGGACGTCGCGGGCGAAGACCCGACCGGACCAGCCGCGCTCCCGCCGAAGCTGGAGGCCGCGTAGGCGGTGTCGACGCTGTCGGCGCCGCCGCCGATCGTGGCCTGAACGCTGCCGCCGCCCGAGCTGACCTTGCAGGCAGCAGCAGCCGGAGTCGGTCGACGTCGAGAAGCTCGAGATCAGCGGAGCGTCAGGCCCCGTGGAGACGGGCTGCGGCTGGGGAGCCGGGCTCGGCGTCGAGCTCGAAGCGGTAGTGGTAGTGGAGGTGGTGGGAGTCGTAGGGCCGGAGCGGGTGACGGCGCGGGAGTCGAGCTCGTCCCTCCGAAACCGGCCGCGACGTCGGCGTAGGAGGTACCACGCCGCATTCCATCCTGGTACAGGACCGTGGGAAGCGAATACGAGGGACGATAGAACCCCTCCTTCAGATACACGCTCTGCCCGGAGTAGATCGTCGGGAGGTACGTCTTCGGCACGACGAGTTGACCGTTGAGCCAGACCTCGACGAAGCCGGTCGCGTCCGGCTCCCACTTGACGTGGAACACGAAGTCGAACCACCTATTCCGCTCGAACGGGGCGAGCGTGAACCCGCGAGTCGCCGGGTTGTTGAAGTCGCCCCCGTAGACGGCGAGGAGGAGATTCGGCTGCGCGCGCCATGGCATCGATCTTGAACATGGCATTCGCCTGTCCGGTCGGGCCGGAGTTGTGCCAGTCGCGTGAAGCCGTTCCAGTTCGAGTTCGGGACGTACGTTGAAGTCGGAAGGGAAGTAGGTGGACCAGGCCCACCAAGACTCGACGCCCGCCGTTTCGCCGGTCGACGCGTAGACCTCCGATCGCTCGCTGCCCGCACAACAGTTGAGCGGGTTGTCGCCCGGGTTCACCTGGAAGCGGGCGGCGTAGTTGCCCTGCCGCGTCGGCGACGTCACGATCGTGGCGTCGCCCGGCAGCGCCTGTACGCTGTCCCACTGACTGAAGTTCCCGGTCTCGTAGTCGCCGCGGAAGAGATCGCCGGCGGCATGGCCGGACTGGGCAGTCGATACGATCGTCAGCAGGATGATCACCAGCATTCCACTGAGAAGGTGGACGAATCTCTTTGCGGTGACGGTTGCGACACGTGAAGGCATGAAGGCGCTCCCAACTGGCTGGTTGCTGCTGCCTCCACTGCGTCGGACGCCCCCGACGCGCTGATGACCCCTCGATCGGGGCATACAGGCAACCGCGACAGCCCCAGCAGTTCTTGGTTGTCTGTGTAGACAACGTTACTCGGGCGGGCATCACGCGATCGACACGGCTTCCCTGCGGGGGACGCCGGCCTTCTGCCGGGAAGTAGTTACGGTCGGCTGCGCTGCGTCAGGGCTGCTTGCGCGACACGATCGCCGACTCTCCGCGCAACACACGACGCGGCGGAAACCGGCCGCGTAGCCCCTCGTCGACCTGATACGGAGGGCGCGAGACCGAGAGGTCCGATGTCGCCCGCGTCGCCATTGTCGATGCCGACGACGAAGCTCCCACCGCAGGGCTCGGCGCCTGCCTGGCCCGGCGCTCCCCTAGACGCGGTTCACGCAGGTGCCCCGAGCCAGTTCGCGCGGCTCAGACCGATCGAATCGTGGAACACCCGCACGGCGCCTGCGGAGCCGGATGCGTCGTAGTGATCGATTCCGATACGCAGGGTCGCCTGCGGCCTGCTCCGGGCGCCCGAGAGCACGGGAATGGACACCCGGTCGAGCCCGTCCACACGGACGGTCACCGAACGGTCCACGGCCGCCGAGACCTCGATCCGGTGCGGCCGTCCGTCGCCGACGGAGACGCCCGTCGTCGCGTTCACTGCAGCGGCGCCGAGGCCCCCCGCCGGACTGAACAGACGGATCGTGCGATCTTCAGGCGCGATGTAGAGCTCGTAGATCAGTGCACCGCGGGGAGCGCGCATCTGCAGGACGGAGAGGTTCCCGCCGAGGGTCTGTCCCTTCGGCACCCGCAGAACGTCGCGGAGGAACACCGGGCCGGTCCAGCCGCGGGCCCCGCCGAGACGACGCAGCGCGTAGGCCGTGTCGACGCCGTCTGCGCCGCCGCCGATCGCAGCCGCGATGCCGCCGCGCCTGTGAACGACCGTGCAGGCCGCGCAGCCGGAATCCTTCACGACGGCGAAGCGCCCCAGCCGGACGAGTGAGGCGCCGCGGTGTCGCGAGCGACTCGCACTCGAGCTCCGGCGCACCAGCCGCGCGCCGCTCGGCACGGGCGGCGAATCCGGGAAGGCGGCGTCCGCGACGTCGGCGAAGCCGGTGCCGCGGGTGAACGAATCCTCGTAGAGGACGGACGGCGGCTGCGTCCCGCGTCCACCGACGCCGCTGCAACCGGGCACGATGTCCGTCCGAGCCGGCCCGCAGTAACTGCCGCGATAGATGCCGAAGAGCGTGTAGTTCGCGAGCGGGCCCTGCGCATCGTGCTGGAGCGTCGGGATGCCCGAGATGTCGAGGCGCTTGCTGAACTTCCGCTGGCCCTGGACGCGCGACCAGACCTGGATCGCGCCCTCGCGCCGGCTCGACCACTTGACGTGGAGCACGAAGTCGTTCCAGCGCCCCGGCGAGAGCGTGGAGAGGATTCGGCGTTGGAGGGTGAAGCCGGGGCTGTGATTCGAACCGACCAGCCCCGTCTCGACGTTCACCCACACAGCGTCTTGACGAGCGTCGAACGAGAGCGGCGGCGGCACCGGGTACTTCGAATGCCATTCGGCGAAGATCCCCCAGCCGTAGGGGGCGGTCCAGCCCGGCGGGAACATCGTCGACCACGCGTACCAGTAGTCCGAGCCCTCCGTCTCGTCGGACCCCCACAGCAGCTCCGTCACCTCGCCCCACCCTGGGCTGTAGCCCTGCGTCGCGGTGAAGCGCGCGGCGTACCTGCCCTTCCGCACTGGGCTCGTGACGATCGCGAAGCTGTCGGACAACGGACGAGCGGAGTCGTACTGGAGCTCGTCCCACGGCGTGGTCGAGCCGGTCTCGAATCCACCGCGGAAGTCCATGGCGCTCGCGGTCGAGGCGAGCACGGCGAACAGACCGAGCGCGAGACAGACGGCGAGACGGCGTGACGGCGTGAGCATCATCCGTGCAGTGAGACGTGCGGGGCGACCGAGCCATCCCGGCCGAGGGTCGCCAGAGCCTACTGCGGACCGGCGGCGGAGTCGAACCGGAGCCACGCCACCGGAAGGCATAGCCGAGGCCAGACGATGTACCGGAGCGCCCCTCGGCGCCGGCCGCGAGGATGAAGGCCATGTGCGGCATCGCCGGCGCGGTCGACCTGTCCCCGGGACTCGAGAGCAGCGAGCTGCTCGTCGGGTCGATGACCGACGCGCTCAGCCACCGCGGCCCTGACGACGCCGGCATGCTCGTGGACCCTCCCGTGACGCTCGGCCACCGGAGGCTGTCGATCCTCGACCTGTCCCCGGCCGGCCACGGGCCGATGGCCTCTCCGGACGGCGCGCAGTGGATCACCTACAACGGCGAGGTCTACAACTACCTCGAGCTCGCCCGGGAGCTCCGGACGCGAGGGCATCGCTTCGACAGCTCGTGCGACACGGAGGTCCTCCTCCATGCGTTCGGCGAGTGGGGCCCGGACGCGCTGCCCCGGCTCAACGGCATGTTCGCGTTCGCGATCTGGGACCGGCGGCGGCGCGAGCTCTTCTGCGCACGGGACCGCTTCGGCATCAAGCCGTTCTACTACACGGTCGCCGGCGGGCGGTTCCGCTTCGCATCGGAGATCAAGGCGCTCCTGATCGACCCGGAGGTCGCGCGGCGACCGAACCACGATCGGATCGTCGACTTCCTCGCCTTCGAGCTCGCCGACCACACGGCCGAGACGATGTTCGAGGGCATCTACCAGCTGCCGCCCGGCTGCTTCTTCACGGTGAGCCCGAAGACGGGTCTCGGCTCGGTCCGACGCTGGTACGAGGCGGCGCCGGCCGATCTCGGCGGCGCCCGCTTCGACGAGGCCGTGCGAGAGCGTCTCTTCGAGTCCGTCGCGCTCCGCCTTCGCAGCGACGTCCCGGTCGGCACCTGCCTCTCCGGCGGCCTCGACTCCTCCTCGGTGGTCACGATCGCGTCGCAGCTCCGGGCCGACGAGGGCGCCCCTCCCCCCGACTCCTTCACCGCGCGCTGCGAAGATCCGCGCCTCGACGAGATGCCGCACGTGCGGAGCGTCGTGGCCGCGACTGGATCACGCAACCACACGGTGCTGCCGACGGCGGCCGACGTCACGGACCACCTCGACACCGTGCTCTGGCACATGGACGAGCCGTTCCACGCGTCGAGCGTCGTCGCCCAGTGGAAGGTGATGCAGCTCGCGCGAGCCGCGGGCGTGACCGTCCTGCTCGACGGGCAGGGCGGCGACGAGGTGTTCGCCGGATACCGGTACATGCTTCCCGGGGGTCTTCTACAGCCTCGTGCGACAGGGCCGCCTGCTCTCCGCGCGGCGCGAGATCCTCGCCCGCGCAAGACTCCACAACGTGCCCGCGTCGCGCACGCTCGTCGAGCTCGCGAAGCTCAGCGCGCCCCGGCGCCTGCGCGGACACACCGTCCCCGCCTGGCTCGACCCGGACATCGCGGTGCCGCGGCGGCCGTTCCCGGCCAGGCCCATCCACGGCCAGCAGCTGTACGGCCTCACGATGTGGCCGCTGCCCTTCTATCTCCACCACGAGGACCGCAACTCGATGAGCTTCGGGCTCGAGGCACGCGTCCCGTTCCTCGATTTCGGTGTCGCCGAGGCCGGGCTCGCCTTGCGCCCCGATCAGCTCGTCTCGAACGGCCTCGACGAAGTGGGCCCTGCGGAAGTCCATGACCGGCGTCGTCCCGCGGGAGATCGTCGAGCGCGTGGACAAGCAGGGCTTCTCCACCGACGAGGAGAGCTGGCTGAGGGGGGCGCTCGGAGCCGAGGTCGAGCAGGTCTTCCGTGAGAGCGAGACCGAGCAGCGACCGTACTTCCGGCGCGGATCGCTGCTCGCGGCGCTCGAGTCCCACCGTGCTGGAACGGGCTCGCCCGCCGAGCTCTGGCGCGCCTTCTGCGTCGAGCGCTGGCTCCGGCTCTTCATCGACCCGCCCCGCCTGACGGCGCCGCGCCCCGGCGAGGGCGCTCCGACGACGTCTGTCCGCGCCGCCGACCGGGTCGTGAGGCTGGGCGTCTCCGACGCGCTGCCCGCCTAGGGGGCGCGTGCGGGCCGCCCGGAAGGGCAGTGGCTCTCCGCCCGGTCGGGTGGGGCGCAACGCCCGTCCTCGTGCGACGCTGGGAGGCATGCCGGTCGCGCTGAGGAGAGGTGCCGCGTGAGAATCGCCGTCTTCGGGATGGGCTACGTCGGCTGCACGTCCGCAGCCTGCCTGGCCGCGCGGGGGAACACCGTCATCGGTGTCGACTCGAACCCCGACAAGGTGAAGATGATCTCCGAGGGGCGCTCGCCGGTGCTCGAGCCCGGCCTGCCCGAGCTCGTCGCCGAGAACGTCGCCTGCGGGCGGCTCCGCGCGGTCGACAACGCCCAGGAGGCCGTCGCCGAGACGGAGCTGTCGCTGATCTGCGTCGGCACGCCGTCGGCCTCCAACGGGAGCCTCGACACGAACGCGCTCAAGCGCGTCGCCTGGGACATCGGCAGCTACCTCCCGGACAGCCAGGGGCGGCACACGGTGGTCGTGCGGTCGACCGTCCTCCCGGGCACGACCGAGGAGATCCTGATCCCGATCCTCGAAGAGGCGTCGAGCCTCCTCGCCGGCAACGACTTCGGCGTCGCGATGAATCCGGAGTTCCTGCGCGAGGGCAGCTCGATCGCCGACTTCAACGATCCGCCGAAGACGGTCGTCGGGCAGCTCGACGACGAGAGCGGCCAGCCTGTCGCGGCGCTCCACTCGGACTTCGCCGCGCCCCTCTTCCGCGTGCCGATCCGGGTCGCCGAGATGGTCAAGTACGTGGACAACTCCTTCCATGCGCTGAAGATCGCGTTCGCGAACGAGATCGGCGCGGCCAGCCAGTCGTTCGGCATCGACTCGCACGAGGTCATGAACGTGTTCTGCTCGGACACGAAGCTCAACATCTCGACCGCCTACCTGCGGCCAGGGTTCGCATTCGGCGGCTCGTGTCTGCCGAAGGACGTCTCCGCCCTCCTCTATGCGACGCGCCGCGCCGACCTCGAGCTGCCGCTCCTCGAGCACGTCCTCGCCTCGAACGAGCGCCACATCCAGCGCACCGTGGACACCGTGACCGAGCTGGGATGCAGGCGCATCGGCATGTTCGGACTCGCGTTCAAGCCGGGTACCGACGATCTCCGCGACAGCCCGCTCGTGGAGCTCGCCGAGCGGCTGCTCGGCAAGGGCTTCAGGCTCAAGATCTACGATCCGCAGGTGTCGCTCTCGGAGCTCGTCGGGTCGAACCGCGAGTACATCAAGAGCCGGATCCCCCATCTCTCGGCGCTCCTGGCGCAGAGCGCGGAGGAAGTCCTCGACCACGCCGAGGTCTGCGTGATCGGCGCCTCCACCCAGGAGACGATCGAGGCGATGGCACAGGCGAACGGACGGCGCGTGGTCGATCTCGTGCGCCTGCCCGACGCCGAGGAACGCCGCGGGCGGGATGGCTATATCGGCGTCGCCTGGTAGAACCCTCCTCGTCTCGGAAAACCTCCCGGTGCCATTCGACCGCCGCGTCTGGCAGGAGGCGCTCGCGCTCCGGGAGGCCGGGTTCGACGTCGACGTCGTCTGCCCCCGGGGCGAGGTACGCGACAACGAGCCCTTCGAGCAGCTCGAGGGTGTCCGCATCCACCGCTATCCCCTGCGCGTGGCGACGGGAGGGCCGCTCGGCTACGTCCGCGAATACGCCTCGGCCGTCCACCACGTCCGGCGTCTCGCCCGGAAGCTGAGCCGTGAGCGACGGTTCGACGTCGTCCACGCAGCCAACCCGCCCGACCTTCTGCTCCCGGCTCTCTGGCCGCTCAAGCTCCGCGGAGCGCGGTTCATCTTCGACCACCACGACCTGGTCCCGGAGCTCTATCTCTCGCGATTCGACCGCGGCCGGGACGCGCTGTACTGGCTCACCCGCCTCGTCGAGCGCGTGACGTTCGCGCTCGCGGACGTCGTCATCGCGACCAACGAGTCCTACCGGGCGGTCGCGATCGAGCGGGGCGGGAAGCCGCCCGAGCGGGTCTTCGTCGTACGGAGCGCACCCGACCTCTCGCGCTTCGCGGCCGCCGATCCGGACGAGACACTGAAGCGCGGCAAGCGATTCCTGATCAGCTACCTCGGGGTGATGGGCCCGCAGGACGGCGTCGATCACGCACTGAGGGCGCTTCAGGACCTGCGCCGGCGGCGCGACGACTGGCACGCCGTCTTCGTCGGGGCAGGAGACGTCTGGGAGGAGATGCGCACCCTCGCGGCCGACCTCGGCCTCGCCGACGTGGAGTTCACCGGACGGGTCCCCGACGAAGACGTGCGTCGCATTCTCGCGAGCTCGGACGTCTGCCTCGCTCCCGACCCGAAGAACCCGCTGAACGACGTCTCGACGATGAACAAGATCGTCGAGTACATGGCGATGTCGCGGCCGGTCGTCTCGTACGACCTGAAGGAGGCCCGCGCCTCCGCCGGCGAGGCGGCCGTCTACGCGAGCGCCAACGACGTCGCCGCGTTCGCCGACGGCATCGACGGGCTCCTCGACTCCCCCGACCGACGCGACGAGATGGGCCGCATCGGACGCAGCCGCGTCGAAGCGCTCCCTGTCGTGGCAGCAGTCGAAGGAGGGGCTCCTGGCCGCGTACCGCCGCGCGCTCGCAAACCGAACCCGCGCATGAGCCGGAACGGCGCCGACGGCGAGAGCGCGCGCGAGGGGCTGCGGCTCCTCGTCACGGTCACGTTCAAGCCGAACCAGCTGCGGGCGCATCTTCTGCCGATCGTCGCTCTCGACGAGGTGGAGGCGATCACGCTCGTCGCCGACGAGGTGGGGCCGCCGATCCCGAAGGTCACCACGCTCACACCGCCGCGGTGGCTCGTCCGAGTGGCAGGGCGCTGGCCAAGTTCTCCGTCTGACTCGTGCTGGCGGCGCGGGAGCGCCCGGACTGGGTCATCGGGTTCAACCTCGTGCCGCACGGGATCAACGCCTGGGTGGCCGGCAGCCTCAGCGGCGCGCGAACGCTCTACCACCAGATCGGCGGGCCGCTCGAGTGGGAGGGCGGCGGTTGGCGCTCCGACAACAACGTCCTCGGCCGGCTTCGCCGCGAGGCCCGTCCGCGCTCGAGAGGCTCCTCCTGGCCGTCGTGCGACGGTGCACCGCGGTCGCGACGATGGGAGAGCAGGGACGGCGCGCGATCGTCGAGCGGGGGGTTCAGCCGGAGCGGATCGTCGTGACTCCGCCGGCGATCGACACCGAACGGTTCTCGGCCGCCCACGGAGCGGCACCGGACTACGACATCCTCACGGTCGGGGATCTGATCGAGATGAAGCAGACGCACGATCTCGTCGCGGCGGCGGCCCTGCTGCTGCCAGACATCCGCGTCCGGGCCGCCGTCGTCGGCACGGGCCCGCGAGAGCCGGAGCTGCGAGCCCTCGCAGCGCGGCTCGGGATCGCGGGCGTCGTTGACTTCCTCGGCTTCCGGGCGACGTGGAGGGCGTTCTGGGCTGCTCGGGAATCTTCGTCCTGCCGTCTCGTCACGAGGGTCTGTCCGTGGCGCTGTCCGAGGCGATGGCGTCCGGGCTGCCCGCCGTCGTCTCGGATGTCGGCGAAGCGCGCGACCTCGTCCGGGACGGCCGGAAGGGCGCTCTCCACCCGGTCGGCGACATCGACGCCCTCGTCGGACACCTGCGCGTCCTGCTCCGGGACCCCGAGCTGCGAGACGCGTACGGCGCTGCCGCGGCGTCCGACACGAGAGACTCAGCGGCCGTCGCAAGCATCTCCCCGATCTACCGCAAGATCCTCCTGAGCGTCTCGACCCTAGGTCCAGCTAGGTACCGGCCTCGACGCCACGGGCTCGGGCGCGCGCGGGCACCCCCGCCACGGTCGCGCCGGCAGGCACGTCGCGGGTCACGACCGCGCCCGCCCCGACGAGCGCGCGCTCCCCGATCTCCACTCCGCCGAGGACGATCGCTCCCGACCCGATCGACGCGCCGCTGCGAACGCGCACCGGAAGGAGCTCCCAGTCGTCCGCCGTCTGGAACTCGCCGGTGTGCGTGGTCGCGCGCGGGAACTTGTCGTTGACGAACACGACGCCGTGTCCGACGAAGACGTCGTCGTCGATCTCGACGCCCTCGCAGATGAACGAGTGGCTCTGGACCTTGCACCGCGCCCCGATCGTCGCGCCCCTCTGAATCTCGACGAACGGACCGACGCGCGTCTCATCCCCGATCCTGCAGCCGTAGAGATTCGTGAACGCCTGGACGATGACGCCGTCGCCGAACTCCACGTCGTTGATGAGGCGGCAGGCCGCTGCGTTCGCCGGCTCAGCCGCCATGGGCGAAGAAGGCGCAAACGCCCTCGACGACGGCTTCGAGCTGGCCCGGCGACACGCCGGGGAAGATCGGGAGGGAGACGACCTCCGCGGCCTGGGCCTCCGCGACCGGGAACTGCCCCTGTCTGTAGCCGAGGGACTGCAGCGCCGCGGAACGGTGCGGAGGCTCCGGATAGTGGAATCCGGTCGCGATCCCGCGGTCGCCGAGGAAGGCCGCCAGCCGACAGGGATCTTCGGTCCGGACGACGTAGAGGTGCCAGACGGGCTCGCTGCCCGGGGCGACGGGGGGAAGCACGAGATCCCCGACGCCCGAGAGCGCCTCGCCGTAGAAGGCGGCCGCGGACCGACGCTCCTCGTTCCAGGCGGCGAGCAGCGGCAGCTTCCGCAGGAGCACAACCGCCTGGATCGTGTCGAGCCGCGCCGTGTAGCCGAGCAGGTCGTGGCGGTACTTCGCGCGTTGGCCGTGCTCGCGCAATGCCCGCACGGTCGCCGCGAGCTCGCCGTCGTGGGTCGTCAGCGCGCCGGCATCACCGAAGGCGCCGAGGTTCTTGCCGGGGTAGAAGCTGAAGGCGGCCGCGTCGCCGACGGCACCGGGGCCTATCCCGTCCCGAACAGCGCCGTGCGCCTGGCACGCGTCCTCGAGGACGAGCAGCCCCCGCCCGCGCGCGAGGTCCGCGACGCGCCGCATATCCGCCATCTGGCCGTAGAGGTGCACCGGCAGGATCGCGCTCGTCCGGTCGGTCACGGCAGCGGCCGCCTGGTCGACGTCGATGTTGTAGTCCGTGTCCGACGCATCGACCACGACCGGCCGCAGACCGGCCTGCATGACCGCCTCGACGGTGGCGATGAAGGTGTTCGCCGGGACGATCACCTCAGCGCCGGGCTCGAGCGCGAACGCGAGCAAGCCGAGCCGTAGGGCGTCGAGCCCGCTCGCCACACCGACCGCGTACCCCGCCGCGCAGAATCGCGCGAAGGCCGTCTCGAACTCCGCGACTGCGGGACCGTTGACGAAGTGACCGCTGTCGAGGATCGCCGCCCAGTCCTCGAGCACAGACTCGCGCACCGGCGCCGTCATGGAGGCCATGTCGACGAACGGGACGCCGACCAGTGAGCTCGGCGCAACCGTCACGCAGGGACCTCGACCGCGCGAACCGCGACGCGCTCGCCGTTGCGGGCGAGGGAGGTGTCGACGGCTTCGATCATTTCGACGACGTCGAGCCCGAGGCCGAGCGACGAACGCGGTGCCGAGCGCCCCCGGATCGCGTCGCAGAAGTCTCGCATCTCGAGGAACAGAGGCTCGGCGACATCCACGCGCGGCGAGATGATGTCGCCGGTGCGGTAGCTGAGCTGGTACTCCCCGAACGTGGCCGGAGCGTCGAGCATCACTCCCGAGTCGAAGATCCGCACCGGCTCGCGCGACGTGTCGTCGTACACGACCATCTCCCGCGAGCCGACGATGGTGGTGCGGCGCAGCTTGGTCGGCGCGAGCCACGAGAGCTCGACGTGGGTGATGGTGCCGGAAGGGAACTCCATGTTGATGAACGCGACGTCCGGGTTCTCCGGGATGACGCAACCGCGGCTGATTGCGGAGACCGACTTCGGCGCCTCGTCGAGCCAGTAGCGAAGGATCGAGAAGTCGTGCGGCGCGAGATCCCACACGACACTGACGTCGGTCTGGTGGATGCCGAGGTTCACGCGGCTCATGGAGATGAAGTAGATGGAGCCGAGCCGGCCCGAGCGGATCAGGTCCCGGACGAGGGTGACGGCAGGGCTGTAGAGGAACGTGAAGCCCGTCATCAGGACGACGTCGTTCTCGGTGGCGATGCGGGCGAGCTCCCGGGCCTTTCCGGCCGAGCTCGCGAGCGGCTTCTCGACGAGCACGTGCTTGCCGGCCGCAAGCGCGGCCGCCGCGAGCTCGAAGTGCGTCCCGACGGGGGTCGCGACCACGACCGCCTCGACCGAGTCGTCGTCGACCACGTCCGAGAAGTCGGAGGTCTGCGCGACCGCCGGATAGCGAGCGCGAATCTTGTCGAGCGCTCCCGCGTCCCGGTCGCAGACGACCGCGACCTCGGCCTCCGGCAGCTCGTAGAGATTGCGGACGAGGTTCGGGCCCCAGTACCCGAGTCCGACGACGGCGACGCGGACCGGATCGTCGAGCGGCGTCGTCATGCGGTCCCGCCCCGTCTTGCGAGCTGCGCGATCGTGCGAAGGATGAGGCCGATGTCGTTCCGGAGCGACCAGTTGTTCACGTAGGCGATCATCGAGCTCCACCATCTCCTGGAAGCTGACGTCGCCCGGCCCAGGACCTGCCAGAGACCGGTCACCCCGGCCGGGACGAGGTTCCGCTCGAAGTGGTGCGGAGCGAACTCCTCGACTCGAGAATCAGAGGACGCGGCCCCACGAGGCTCATCTCGCCGCTGACCACGTTCAGGAGCTGCGGCAGCTCGTCGAGCGAGAAGCGGCGCAGCACCCTGCCCACCCGGGTCCGCGCGGGTCGTCCCGAACCTTGAACATCCTCGGGTCGCCTCCGTTCGAGGCGTGCTTGTTGATGACCTGACGGTGTCCTTCTGCTCGTCGGCGCCGGCGATCATCGTCCTGAACTTCAGGATCTTGAACGTCTTGTGCACCCATCCGAACCTGCCTGAAGAAGACCGGCCCGGGCGAGTCGAGCTTGATCGCGATCGCAACGGCGATCAGCAGCGGCGCCAGGAGGACGAGCGCCGCGAACGACACCACGAAGTCCATCGTCCGCTTCAGCAGCCGCGAGGAGCGCGAGATCCGGAACGCCCCGAGGCCCATGACCGGAACGCCCTCGACCGTGTGCATCCGCGTCCTCGGCGCGAGGATCTCGAAGAGCCGGGGGACGATGTCGATCTGGACGTCGAGCGGTCGAGCGACCGGATCAGATCGAGGACCTCCTCGTGCGATTCGGTCGAGAACGCGACGATCACGCGCTCGATGTCGAAGCAGCCGGACGAGCATCGGCAGCTGCTCGGGGACGCCGAGGATGGTCAACGACTCGAGATCCTCGCGGCGCTCCTTCGGCTGCGCATCGATGAACCCGACCAGATTGATGCCGTACTCCCGGTGCTGGAGCAGCTTGCGGGCGACGAGCTGGCCGACTTCGCCGGCGCCGACGATCACGGTGTTCTGGACGTAGGTGACGCGGCGACGCAACAGCGCGCGTGCCTCCGCGCGGACCGACCGCGAGCGCATCCGGCTGCGCCCCAGAAGACGAAGAGCTTGGTGAACGAGAGATTCGTGGCGCCGACTGTGACCGATGACGAGAAGAAGACCCACGCTCCGAGGGTGACCATGTGCAGGACGCCGCCGAGATCGTCGGCGGTCGAGTGGTCGGTCCGCTCCTCGTCGTGGTCGTAGAGACCGTAGAGCTTGCCGCGACGACCCAGACGGGCAGCATCGCGCAGAAGAGCACCCGGCGGGAACTCCGTCGCCGCGGAGCCACCGAGTCGCATGTTCGCGATCTCCGCGAGCAGAACCACCGACCACGTCGGCGAGGAGGAGCATGCGCCGGACGAGCCAACCGCGGCGTCGCACGCTCCGCCGGCGCCGCGCGAGGACCTGCAGGGTGCGCGCTCAGCGACCCGACCACGTCGTCGCCGATGCCGGCCGCCTCCTGGCACCTGCCTGCTTGGGGTGCTCACAGCGGCCCCCCGACCTGTTCTCGATGATGTCCCCACTTCCTGCGAGCAAGCATCAGCCCAAGCCTCCCTGAGTACTGAACCTATTCCTGCGGAGGCTTGCGGCGCCCGAACGCGACACAAAAGCGCAGTCGGCGGAGCCGGAGGTCTAGTTCGGACATGGCGAGGCCGCGAGCGCACGCGGCGGGGGCCGGCGCGAGCGATGAACTCCTCGTGCCACAACTCGAACGTGAGCAGGCTGAAGAGCGATCGCTTGAAGTCGTGCCGGCCCGACGCGTGCTGATCGAGCATCGAGCGTATCGTGCCGGCGTCGAAGTAGGTGCGACAGGCCGACCCGGCGCCCGAGCAGCCGCTCCTCGGCCAGGGCGCGCAGGTCGCCGCGGAACCACTCGTCGACCGGGGTCGTGAACCCGACCTTCCTGAGCGTCATCGTCTCCGGCGGGAACCCATGGCGCGATCGCCTGCCTGAAGATGTGCTTGCGAGTCAGGCCGCGGATCTTGAGTCGAGAGGGAATCGCCTCCGCCACCTTCATCAGCTCGAGATCCAGGAACGGCACGCGCGCTTCGAGCGAGACGGCCATGGACATCTTGTCCCCGTAGAGCAGCAGATTGTCCGGCAGTGAGAACCGCGCGTCGACGTAGAGCATCCGGCCGAGATCGTCCAGCGACCCGACGTCCGCCGCCCAGCGTCCGACGGAGTCCTGGAAGGTCTGCCGGCGAGACCCGGGCGCCAACTGCTCCAGCAGATCCCGGTCGATCACGGAGTAGACCCGGTGCATGCGCTCGACGGGGTCGCTCACACCGAGGGCTGCGACCGCACGCTTCAGCTGCTCGTTCCTCGGCAGCCGCCGGATCGCCGGGGCAAGGAGCCTGTCGCGGAGGAGCGGCGGGATCCCGCGGTAGAGGTGGCCGTACCGCTCGCCGAGGTGCCGCGCGTACCCGCCGAACGGCTCGTCGGCGCCCTGCCCCGTGAGCACGACCTTGACGCTCCGGCTCGCAAGCTCGCAGACGGCGTAGAAGGCGTGGGTCGAGGCAGTGGCGATCGGCTCCTCGAGCGAGCGGATCGAGCGGGGCAGGAAGTCCGCGTACTCGCGCGCCGAGAGCACCACCTCGTGGTGATTCGTCCCGATCCGCCGCGCGACCGCCCGCGCCTTCACGAGCTCGTCCTTGGGGAACTCCGAGCCGAAGCCGACGGTGAACGTGTCGACGGTGCCGCTCGTGCACTCGGCCATGATCGCGGTCACGGCAGCCGAGTCGATGCCGCCGCTGAGCATCGCGCCGACGGGCACGTCGGCGACCATCTGGCGCTCGACGGCCGCACGAACGGCGTCTCGCAGCTCCGCCACGAGCTCACGCTCGTCGCGATACGTCCGCGGGGCGATCCCCGGCTCGTGGAAGCGCCGCAGCGTCGTGCCCTCGGCGGTGCACACGAGCGCGTGCCCGGGCAGGAGCTTGCCGATCCCGGCGAACGCGGTTCGCGGCGAGGGGACGAACGTGTACGCGAGGAACTGGTCGAGCGCCTCGAGGTCGACCGAGCGATCGATCGCCGGGTGGCAGAGCAGTGACCTGATCTCGGATGCGAACGCGATCCGCCTCCCGTCGTCCCAGTAGTAGAGGGGCTTGATCCCGAACGGGTCGCGGGCGAGCACGAGCCGCCGTCGGCCCGCGTCCCAGATCGCCGTCCCGAACATGCCGTTCAGCCGCGCGAGCGCGTCGACCCCCCATTCCTCGTAGGCGTGGACGATCACCTCCGTGTCGGACTTCGACCTGAAGCGATGCCCGTGCCCCTCGAGCTCCCGGCGCAGCTCGCGGAAGTTGTAGATCTCGCCGTTCGACACCACCCAGACGGTCTGCTCCTCGTTCGACATCGGCTGGGCTCCCCCGCCGAGATCGATGATGCTGAGCCGGCGCATGCCCAGCGCCAGCGGGCCGTCGAGCCGGAACCCGTCGTCGTCGGGGCCGCGATGGATCATTGCCGCGGTCATGGCCCGCAGGAGCTGCTCCCCGGCGGGCTCCCCGGTGCCGTAGTTGTAGACGCCGCAGATCCCGCACATCAGCGCACCTCGCTGCAGTAGAGCGCGAGCGACCTGAACGTCTGCGCCTGCGCCCAGCGGTGATACGGGATCGTGTTCCGCCCGACGAGGAGCCGGCGCGTCACGAAGTGGCCGTCCGGCAGGAGCCAGTCGCGCAGCAGCCCGTCGACGAGCCGCTCGAGCACTGTCGCCGCCTCGGGCTCGATCCGACGGAGAAGCAGCGCCAGGTTGATCCCCTCGGCGTAGTCGTAGAGCTCCTGCCGGAAGAGGGTCAGCCGCTGCGCGCGGGCGAACGGCTTCGGCTGCCCGTCCTCGTCGAGGAGGTTCAGGCGGTAGTAGTCGTAGCCGCGCCGCACAGCCTCCAGCACGCGGTCGCTGCCGGAGAGCTCCCCGACCTTGACCAGGTTCTTCAACACGAAGCAGGTGTGGAAGTTGTCGACGAACGCGTCGCGCCCGTCCATCGCGTACAGCCACGATCCGTCCATCTGCTGGCTCTGCAGCACGAACTCGACGTTCTCGGCCGCGGCAGCGGTCCAGTCGTCGCGGCCGAAGCGGTGCCCGGCGTCGGCGAGGACGAACGCGCGATAGGCGCTCGCGTTGACGACTCGACGGACGTCCTCCGGCGTGTAGGCGGATGCGGCGGCACCCGGCGCGACGGGCGCCGCGGGGATCTGCTCGAAGCAGAAGCGGGCAGTGGACTCGGCGACGGACAGGTAGTGCTCGCGCCCGGTGGCCCCGTGTCCGGCGACGAAGGCCTCGTAGCAGTACGGCGTGCTCGTGATGAGCGGGACTCCGGCACGGAAGGTCCCGAAGCACGTCTCCCAGTCGAACGGGTAGCCCCAGCAGAAGTCGTCGTAGCCCGGGCACCGCGACTCCTCGAGCGAGTCGAGGAAGGAGCAGCCCGCCTCGACGCGCGGCAGCGTCACCGGCCGCCTCGGCACGGAGGAAGAAGCCCATGGCGTAGTGCGCGTCGGCGATCGGAAACCGCGTCGGCCGGCGCACCAGGCGCCGCACGCCGGGAACGAGCGCATCGACGAGCGCCAACGGCGCAACGAGGGCGGCCGACGCTCCGCCGCGGCGGTAGTACACGGCCTTCGCACGCCGCCCCGGCTCCCACGCCCAGAGGTCGTAGTGATCCTGAGAGGTTCGCCCGTAGCCGTCGAGCCAGCGGACGAAGCCCTGCAGCGCGAGCTCCGCGCGGGGCTGCGCAGCCGCGAGCGGGCGCGCCCGTGCGCTCTGGCCGTTCACCGAGGCTGGTTCCGCCGTCATGCGACCTGTGCAGTCCTTCGCCGCGGCACGACGGCGGGAAGCAGCAGGAGAGCCCAGAAGGCCAGCAGCATCGTCGCGTCGCTGAGGAACGGCTCCGTCGCGATGTTGATCAGGAAGTCGACCAGCGTCGCGACTCCCCAGACGATGACGACGCGCTCGTGCGCGTCGACCGCGCCGCGCAATCGCAGCCACGTGTCCCGCGCGTAGGTCGCGAGGAGGAGCAGGAACGACGAGAGGAGGGCGATGCCTCCGGCGGCGAGGAGGAGAGACGTAGCCGTCGTGCGCGTCCTGGCTGAGTCACGTTCTCCTGCACCGCTCCCGGCCCGTAGATGCTGCTCACGTCCAGCTGGAAGGTGGTCATGCGACCGAAGCCCACACCGGTGAGCGGCGACTGGTGGTACTGCTCCAGCACGGCGGTGCTGGCCGCGATCCGCCAGCGGACGTTCAGGTCGCTCGACGACGTGTTGCTGATCCGCTCGACGAGCGTCGGGACGAGGTTCGGAGCCGCCCGGACGACGATGAACCCGGCCACGATCAGGATCGGGAGGGTCAGCGGCAGCATCACGAGCACGGCCCGCCCGGCGCCGCGGAAGAGGAGGAAGAGGAAGGGCAGAACGAGGACGACCGCGAGGAACGTTGCACGCCCCTGGGCGAGAGCGATCTCGAGCAGCGCGACACCGGCCACCGCGAAGTCGAGCGACCGGAGGCGCGCCGACTTGTGGATGCTGAGGTTCAGGATCGCGAGGAAGAGCGAGCCGGCCACGAGCATCGCCACGCTCAGCGAGAGCCAGCGCGTGCCTCCCGTCGAGAGGTTCGTCTGGTCGGTCTGGTGCTTTCCCGTCGCGATGTAGTACATCGCGTTCAGCAGCATCCAGCCCGCGCCGCCGTAGAAGACGACCGTGAGGGCGCGGTGCACCTGCTTCGCGTTCAGGTGCAGGATCGCGCCCGCGATCCCGGCGAAGTAGATGAATCGCGCCGGCTGGCCGAGCAGGCTCTGCCCGTAGCGGGCGTGCCCCCGAAGCAGATCGAGGAAGACGATGCCCGAGAACAACACGAAGGGCCAGCCGAGCACGGCCGGGCGCGGGGCCTTCGCCTTCGCCGCGTCCCTGGAACGACGATTCAGGGTGCTGCGTAGCGCCGCCGCGGCGAGCGCCGCCGCCGCCACGACGTCCGAGGCGTAGATCGGCTTGCCGCCCGGGATCGGAAGCGGCACGTTGAGATACGAGATGGTCAGGCCGAGACCGAGCGCAGCGCCGAGCAGCACCGGGCGCTCGGAGCTGACGAGCGCAGCGAACGCGAGCACGATGATCGGGAGCGCGGCAACGATGCCGCCCACTCCGCCGCCGCGGAGCGCGAGCGCGGCGGCGACGAGCACGTTCGCGAGGAGGCCGGCGGCGAGCAGCGCTGCCGGCCGCGGCCACCGGGCCTCGACGACCATCTAGTACCCGTAGGCGAGCGCGCGGCCGTCGCGATTGACGACGATCCCCATCACGTCCGCCTCGACGAGCTCGAGCCTGCGCAGGGTCTTCGTCAGCGGCCGGCGCCGGCCGCTGCGGCGGGCCACGACGAGGACGCTGACCCCGCCGTGCGAGGCGAGCGCCTCCGCGTCCGCCGCGTTGAGCACCGGGGGAGCGTCGATCACGACCAGCCCGTAGGCCTCCTTCGCCTGCTCGATGAGGTCGGCCATCCGCTTGGAGGACGCGATGTCGCCGACGCGCTCGACGGCCCGACCCGCCGGAAGCAGGTGGAGGTTGCCGGTGCCCGGGATGCGGTGCACGAGCTCCGCGAGCGGGCTCTCCTGAGCGAGCAGCTCGACGAGGCCCGGCGATCGGGCGACCCCGAAGACCTCGTGCAGGCTCGGCTTCCTGAGGTCGCAATCGATCAGCAGCACGCGCTCGTCGGCGAGCGCCGAGATCAGTGCGTAGTTCGCGGCGACCGTCGTCTTGCCCTCGGACGGGAGCGGGCTCGTCACGAGGATCGCATTGCCCTCGCGGCGCTCGGACCGAAGCTGCAGGGCGAGACGCAGCGTTCGAAACGGCTCTGCAGACGGTGTGCGGGGATCGACGATCCCCGCTCGCTCGGCCAGAACCTCAGCCATTGCGAGCCTTCGAGGCGACAACCGTGGGCTCTCGCGGCGGAATCCGCGTGAGCGTGAGCCTGGCGCCGCGCGTGAGCTTCAGATTGGGGATGCTCGCGACGACGGGGCGTCCCGTCAGGCTCTCGAGCTCGTCCGGCTCCGGGAGACGGTCGGCGAAGACCTCGATCAGCAAGGCGAGCCCGCCGTTCAGGATCAGGCCGAGCACGAACGCCAGGGCGAGATTGAGCTTGAGCTTCGGCGAGGACGGTCCCAGCGGCAGCTGGGCGCGATCGACCGTCACCACCTGGTCGCGCAGGGTGCCCGTGTCCTTGATCCAGGCCCGGAGCGCAGCCGGAGCCGCGTTCGCGACGCGCTGCGCGCTCTGCGGGGTCGTCTCGGTGGCCGTGATCGTCACGAGCTCGAGGTCCTGGATCGGCGTTGCGGAGACGGCGATGTCCTTCAGCGCGATCTGCCCGCCCAGCTGCTCGTAGATCCGCTGCGTCACCGCTGTCGTCTCGATGATCTTGGCGTACGTCTGGGCGAGCCTCTGGCCCGTCTCGAGCGCCCCCAGCGCCTGTGTCGGGTCCTGGATCTGCTGCTGGACGCGGATCAACGTGGAGGTCGAGTACTTCTTCTGCTCCTGCTTGGTGAGGACGAAGGCCGCCGCCACCAGCCCCAGGGTCAGCACCACGACGAAGATCTTGTGCCGCCAGAGGGCGCGGTAGACGTCAGGCATGTCCATGCTACGACCCACGCTAGCCGGGGGTCTAGTCACCGGCAATCACCGTCTGAACAGGGGATTCGTACACCGTTCGGCTAGGTTCCTTCTCCCGCAACGCGACCCACATCGGCTGCCAGGTGCCTCGCGCCAGGACGAACGCGGAGGCGAGATAGCTTGCCAGACCGGCGACGACCAGGACGAGCAGCGACGGAATCGGCCCGAGACTCTCGGCGGGATGCAGGGCGGCCAGCAGCACGACTCCGACCACTGCGGAGCAGAGTGCCGGCATCAGGAGCGCACGGCCGAGCTCGGCCGCCCCGAGCTGCAGCAGCCGCATCGCGACAACGACGGCCGGGATCCCGGAGGCGGCGAAGGCCACGACCATGGCGACTGCGGCTCCGCTCACCCCGTAGCGCGGGACGAGCACCACGAGCAGCGGCACGATCAGGATCGCGTTGGGAAGCGCCCAGAGCGGCACCAGGTGCGGCCGTCCGGCCGCCTGGTACACGGAGCCGCACGGCGACGCGAAGCTCCGGACGAGGCTGTAGAGAGCGAGGATCCGGAGCGGCCCGACCACCGGCAGCCAGCGCTGGCCGAGCATCGCGAGGACGATCGGCTGAGCCGCGACGAACAACCCCACCGTCAGGGGCAGCGCGAACAGGGTCACGCGCTGGAGGTTCTGGACGAAGGCGCCGCGGAAGGCCGCGATGTCGTCCTGCAGCCGCACGTAGGCCGGAAACATGACGCGTCCGACGATGTAGCCGATCACCGCGGTGGGGAAGTCGGCCAGCCTGAAGGTGATCGCGTAGAAGCCGAGCGCCGCCGAGCCCAGGAGCCGCGCCACGAACATGTTGTCCATCGTCTCGTTCACGAGGCCGACGATCTGGCCCATGCTCACGTAGCGGCCGTAGCGCATCATCTCGCGCAGCAGGCTCCAGCTCACCTCCGAGAGAACCGGCCGCCAGGGAACGAGCCACCAGAAGACGACCGTCTGGACGACCGCCGCGGCGAGCTGCCCGCAGACGAGGCTCCACGCGCCGGCGCCCGCGAGACCGAGGCCGATCGCGACCCCGATCTGGGCGAAGCCCGACGACAGCTCCCCCTTCGCTCGAGAGCGGAAGTCGAGGTTCCGCTCGAGGAGCGCCGCCGGGGTGGCGTTGAGGCCGCGCAGGATGAAGAGGACGCTCATGCCCCGGATGACGTTCGTCGCCTGCGGCATGCGGAAGACGTGTGCGAGCAGCGGCGCGGCGACGAGCGCCAGCCCGAAGAACAGCACTCCCGCGAGGGTGGCGAACACGAAGCCGGTCGACGCCGCCCGGGTGTCCTCGTCGCGCCGATAGATGATCGCCGACGCGACGCCGGTCGACTGCACGTGCCCGATCAGGATCGCGAACGTCGTGGCGAGGGCGACGACGCCGAAGTCGCGGGGGGCGAGGATCCGCGCGAGCACCATCGTCGAGAGGACGCTGAGCATGTTGCTCCCGCCCCAGCTCAGTCCGACCCACAACGAGCTGCGGAGGACCTTGCGGTCGAGACCGGCGGTGTCGGTCACGCGTGCACCTCCGAGACGGACTCCGACCGGATCGGGGTGCGCCTCCGCGCCGCCGTCTCCTCGAGCGCACGCTCCCACGAGTCGATCGCCGACGCCCAGGAGAGTCGCGTCAGCGCGTGCTCCCGGCAGCGCGCTCGAAGCTCGGGACCGGCGAGGTCGAGCCCGCGCTCGAGCGCCGCGGCGAGCGTCTCGGGATCGGCGCCTGGTGCGAGCAGGCGCGGCTCGAGCGGCTCGAGCAGCTCCGGTGTCGCCCCCACCCGCGTTCCGACGACGGGCGTCCCGCAGGCGAGCGCCTCGGCGGTCACGAGACCGAAGCCCTCGTAGGCGACGGTCGGCATCGCGACCAGATCGGCGGCGCTGTACCAGTCGGGCAGGCGATCGTCCGGGACACGCCCGGCGAAGCCGACCCGCTCGGCGATTCCGAGCTCCCGGGCGACGTCACCGAGATGTGCGGCGAGAAACCCGGTCCCCGCGATCACGAGGCGGAGCCTGCGACGCGCCAGAACCCGAGCGGTCGCGCGCAGGAGCTCTTCGAGCCCCATCCGCGGTTCGAGTCGCCGAAGGGTGAACACGACCGTCTCGTCGCGGTCGAGACCGAGGCGTTGACGAGCGGCGGCCCGGTCGCGCGGGGCGAAGGCGTCGGTGTCGACGCCGCCGACCGCCAGGAGGACGCGACCGGCCGCAGCGGGGTAGTCCTCGAGGAGCAGCGAACGGCTGAACTCGCTGAGCACGACGATGCCGGCGGCCGCGCCGACCGACGCCCGTTCCAGCACGGAGAGCAGCGGCCCGAGCACCGCGGCCGAGAGCGTCTCGCGTCCGGCCGATCGCTGCGCCCGCAGGAAGCGGGCCTCGCGGGCGCCCGACGCGTGGAAGACGCGCACGAGCGGTGTCTCTCGGCAGGCGCGGGCAAGCCCGGTCGCAGTCGTCCCCTGGTGTCCGACGACGACGTCGAACGAGCCCTCGAGGGACACGCGCCCGGCGGGCCGTCGCGACGACGTCGGTGATCGTCTGGGGCACGATCGTCCGCGGCAGAGGTCCGCATCAGGGTCAAGCGTGCCCGAGGTGAAGCGCTCGGGCTCGCCCGCGACCCTCGGGGCGAGCACGACCACCTCGTGTCCCCGCTCGGCGAGCCGGCGCGCGGTCTCCGTCGCGACGCGCGCCGAACCGCCGTGGAAGTCCGGAAACCACTGATCAGTGGCGACGAGGATCCGCATCGCCTAGACGCCGAGCTCCGAGTCGACGAGACCGAGCAGGCGCTCCGTCCGCGTCTCCCACGTGTTCAGCGCCGCGATCTCCCCCCGCCGCCTGACCTCCTCGGGGTCGTTCGCGGCAACCGCCCGATCGACCGCGGCGAGGAACTCGTCCGTGCCGCTGCAGAGCACGACGTCCGGCTCCATCCCCGCGAGCTCCGGCAGGCCGGTGGCGACCACCGGCTTGCCCGCGGCCAGGCTCTCGTACACCTTGAGGGGGAAACAGCTCCGCGTGTAGGCGTTCTCGAGATACGGGATCAGCGCGACGTCGAACGCGGCGACGTAACGAGGCAGCTCGCTCTGCGGCTTCTGTCCGAGCCAGAGGACGTTCGGGCACGCAACCAGCGCCGCCACGGCGTCTGCCGTCTCCCGGTGCTCCGGCCCGATCAGGAGGATCGTCGCGTCCGGCCGCTCGCGGGCGAGATCCTGCAGGAGCTGGAAGTCCACCTTGCCGGCGACGAAGTTCCCGGCGAAGCCGAGCACGGGCCGCCGCAGGTCACGTACCTCGGGTGCGGCGAACTCGCGCTCGGCGGCCGGCGAGAACAGCCGGTAGTCGCCGACGTTCGGCACGAGATGCGTCTGGCGATTTCGCTCGAGCTGGCGTTCGTACTGCGGGCGGCTCGTGGCGAACACGAGCCTCGCAGCCGCGGCCGTCCGCGCGTCCGCCGCCTCGACCAGCGCGCGCCTGCGAGGGTCGCCGCCGACCTGCTCGGCGTAGTCGTCCACGACGTCGTAGACGGAGAAGACGGTGTCGTAGCGGCCGGCGGGGAGCGCGGCGCAGGGGTCGTACACCCAGAGGACCGCCGGCTGAGGCAGCCGCCGCGCGAGCCTCCGGAGCCGGAACGCCGTGACTCTCGTGTTCACGGAGTTGGCCCACCGGTACCTGTGGCCCCAGGGCATGACGTTCAGCGCCTTGACCGCGAGCACGCCGGGAGCCGCGGGCTCCGTCGCAGCGATGCGCGCGGCGAGCGAACGGCGGGGGCGCCGGCGGAGCAGTCTCCAGAGATGCTTCCCGAGGAACTCGCTGGTCTCGACGAAGAGCACGCGGTGGCCGCGTGCGGCGGCACGAGCCATGATCTGCTGCCGGTTGGTCGGCAGCTCGACCTGCCACTCCTGCGACGAGAGGCACACCACAGAGAAGCCTTCGGTCACCGGGGCGGAGCCTCGAGCAAACGCGCGGTGCGGGCCGCGATCTCGGACCAGCTGAGGCCCGCGGCGATTGCGAGCGCCTCCGCGCCCTTCGCTCGCGCGACGTCCGCGTCCGCAGCGGCACGCTCGAGCGCGGTCGTCAACCCGGAGGGGCTCTCGGGGTCGAACAGCCAACCCGCCCGCTCGCCCCCGATCAACGTGCGATACGCGGGGCGGTCGGCGGCCACGACGGGAACGCCCAGCGAGAGCGCCAGGACGAGCGCCCCGGACGTGCCGCCGTCCGAGCGGGCGACAACGGCCGCATCGCAGGCCGCGAAGAGCGCCGCGACGTCCTCCGTGCGCACGTACGACAGCAGCGACTTGATCCGGTGGTCGACCGCTGCGGCTTCCTCGACCTGGTCGGCCACCGCGGCCTCCTTCGGATTCCCCGCGACGATGAGCGCGGCATTCGCCAGCGTCGCCGCCGCGAAGCCGTGCAGGAGCGGGGCGACGTCCTTGTGCCGGCGGAGCTCTCCGAAGCAGAGGAAGGCGAAGTCGTCATCGGCGATGGCGAGCTCGGCGCGCACCTCTGCGCGCGACCGCACGAGGGGGTAGACCCCCACGTACGAGCCGTGGGGGACGATCGCCGTGCGGGCTCCGCTACGGCCGAGGTCGGCGCGGGCGACCGCTGCCGTCGGTTCGTCGTGCGCGAGGAGCACCTGGCACGCCGCACGCGAGCACCGTTCCGGCGGTCCGGTCGAGCGACCTCTGCGACGTGTCGTGCGGGTAGACCTGGTGGATCGTCCACGCTAGCCGGTAGCCGAGCGCACGGGCCGCTCCGAGCCGCACGGCGAACAGCGCCAGCTTCGCCCACGAGAGCTGGCGCCGAAGCCAGGTCGGCCGCCGCTGGTAGCGATAAGAGCCCTTGCGGCCAGTTGAAGTGGAGGATGTCCACCTTCCCGCGGTTCCGCCACAGCCAGCGGAGGCGAAGCTCGCCGCCTCCGACGAGCTCGAAGCCCTCGTGACCCAGGTGCTCGTACAGGAGCACGGTGTACGGGTTCATGTCCGGAGGCATCGGCACCGGCGCCAACCGGGCGCGACGGGCCCGAGGGGCGTCCTCCGCCGGCGGCTTCGTCCCGTCCGGTGCAGCGCGAAGGAGCGTGTCCGACACGCCCTTGACGGTAGGTACCGGCCCGCGAAGCAGCCACGGACGAAGGGCTAGGCGATGGATTCCGAATTGGTCGTAGGTGACGATCCACAGCCAGGGGCCCCAGCAGGCCGCGGGGCGTCTCGCCGGGACGGGAGAGTCGATCGGCCAGCGCGTCGAAATTCGACTAGTTCGGCACCTCGGTCGATCGCCCCCAACACAGACTCGGCGCCCCCGACTTCCCCCGGGGGCGCCGTATCTCCCGACGAGCCGAAATCACGAGTGAGAAGTCGATCGTCTAGCCCTTTCTCGACCGGCAGGGCTAAGGGCCTGGACGAACGGCGGATCGTCGTGAAGAGCCGCTGGGACAAGATACAGGAGAGTGACCGGCGCGACGAACAGCACCGCACAGCCGGCAACAGTGCTCCGAGGCTCACCACTCGACGGGGTCGAAGCCGACACGAGCGTTTCCGCCGACCGCCCAGAGCGGACGGTTCCTCTCACGTACGAGGCGTTCGCCCGCGCGCGCCACTTCCCCGCCCTGGATGGACTGCGCGCCCTCAGCGTGCTCCTCGTCTACCTGTTCCACGCCGACCCGGCGACGACCGGGATTCTCAGCGGATGGGAGGGCGTGACCACGTTCTTCCTCCTCAGCGGGTTCCTGATCACGACGCTGCTCCTGCGTGAGCATGACCAAACGGGGCGGATTTCGCTTCCGGCCTTCTATGCGCGTCGTATCTTCCGGATCTTCCCGCTCTACTTCGCCGTGCTCGCCATGCACTACGTGCTGATCGTGAAGATCGGGGTCGGCGACCACGGCCCGGAGCTCTCCAGGGCCATGCCGTACTTTCTGACGTACATGGGCGAGTGGGCGCCGAACACCGCGACCACTCCGTTCGCCCAGAGCTGGACGCTCGGGATCGAGGAGAAGTACTACCTCGTCTGGCCGTTCATTCTCCTGCTGCTGCTCCGGAGACCGCTGCGAGCCCGCCTCGGCATCGTCGCCGTGCTCGCGTTGATTCCGTTCGCCACGGCGGCAATCGCCATCCCCTACCGGCAGAACCTGCTCACTGCCTACGGGCGGATCCTCATCGGCTGCCTGATAGCGGTCTGCTTGAACGACGAGAGGATCTTCGCACGGCTGCGGCCTCTCGGCGGACGAGTCGCATCGTGGCTCGTGCTCGCCGCCTTCGTCGGTTGCCTTCTACTCGTCAATCCGGTGAACGGAGCCATCGACGTGTTCCCGTTCATCGCCGGCCTCCTGCTCGTCTCCCTGATCGTCGGCAACAGCGCCGCGTCACGTCTGCTGGCCAACAGGGCGGTCAGGTATGTCGGAACGCGAGCGTACGGCATGTACCTGCTCGACAGCTTCGCCCATCGGGCAGCCGGCTACGTCGTGCCGAGCGCGACGGATTGGCCGACGGCGCTGCTGTTCTTCGTCGTGGCCGCCACAGTCGCCTTCGTGGCCGCCGACGGCCTCTACCGCGTCATCGAGAAACCGATGATCCGGCTCGGCAAGCGCGTGTCGAGCAGATTGCTCATGGGAACCGCCGCGCGGCCGTTGCCGGCAGCGGCCCCGTAGGGCCTCTCCAGCGGCGAGCGTAGGCTCTCGGGCGTGCTCGCGGGACACTCCTACGCCTTCCGCGACCGGCCGCTCGGCGAGGCTCTGGACGAGCTCGCCGGACTCGGCTTCTCGACCGTCGAGGTGTGGATCGGCCACGCCGCCGACGGTGGACGCGCCGTTCTCCGGGCGCTCGAGATCCGCGCGCTGACCGCGGTGGCCGTCAGCGCCGGAGGCGTCTACGAGGCCGGAGGCGACCTCGTGCGCCGCGCGGCCGAGCTAGCCGAGGCTGTCGGCGCGCCGGTCGTCGCAGCCGTCGTGCTCCCCGAGCTCCTACCCGAGGCTGCCGCCGCGACGGCGGGCCGGGCGCAGCTGTGTCTCGAAAACCACTGGGACCACCCGCTCGCCCGGCCACCGGAGATCCTGCGCGCCCTGCAGGAGCTGCCGCAGGTCGGCGCCTGCCTGGACACCGGCCATGCCATCGATGCCGGGGTCGCGGCGGCGGGGTTCGCAGCCGACCTCGGCGACCGGCTGAAGCACGTGCACCTGAAGGACGCGCAGCTCCCGGGGCTTCTCGAGCGCGGGTTGCCGCCGCGCCTCCGGCGGCGATTCCTCGGGGCGCCGGAGCGCGTGTTCCCGGGAACCGGCGACCTCGACGTCGCCGCCGTGTTCGCGGCCCTGCGGGCGACCGGATACCGCGGAGCCGTGACCGCGGAGTACGAGGGCGCGACGGCGTCGGCGGCGCTCGCGAAGCTCGCCGAGCTCTGGGAGGCGGCGACGGAGCCGGAGGGATCCTCGGCGGAGGGCCGAACCGGGTAGCTGGACATGGACGCCCGGCCGCCGACCTTCGTTCGCGACGGCGAGCTCCCCATCGACCCGATCAGCCCGGAGCTCGTCCTCGTCTCGTCCCCCGAGGACGCGGCGCGCGCCCGCGAGCTGCTGCCACCCGTGGTCGCGGGGCCCATGTCCCCCGCCGCTCGCCGGTGGGAGGCGGAACCGTCCGCCGAGCCTCTCGAGGTCGTGCCGGCCACGAGGTCGCTCGTTTCGACGGTCGCGGCCGTGGGAATCTGTTGCCTCGTGACCTTCACCCTGTCCCTCCGGGACTCGCCCGAGTCGCCCGCCGCCCCGCAGGAGCCCCTCGCATCCGGGGCCTTCTCCGCCTCCACCTCACCGGCGCCTGCTTCGACGACGGCGCAGGCGGGCGCCCAGCCCACGGGGGGAGCCGCCGATCAGCGGCTTCTGAGCTGGCGCGCGGTACCGCGAGCGACCTACTACAACGTGCAGGTCTTCCGGGACGAGCTACGCGTATTCGAGGCGTGGCCGTCGACCACCGAACTGGCTCTGCCGGCCGCCTGGGAGTACCAGGGCGGCAGCTATCGACTCTCGCCGGGCACGTACACCGTATTCGTCTGGGCCGGATACGGCGACAAGACTGTGGCGCGCTATGCCGAGAGCCATCAAACGCGCATACTGTACGTGGCCAAGTGAAGCTTTTACCGGGTGCAACGAACCCTGTCCGGCCGCTCGCGATCGCGCGCGGGCTTCGGCTCGGGAAGCCGGCCCTGCTCGTCGCGACGGTCGTCGCCGCCTGTCTGGCGGCGCCGGCGCCCGCGGCGGCCGGCGATCCATCCGCGACCCCGACCGCGTCGGCCTCGACCTCGTCCGACACGCCGCCGGCGGGCACGACCTCGAGTGGAGCCGATGCGACCGCCCAACTCCCGTCGGACGCCTCGACAGGAGCCGGCGACCCGGCGCCGGCGCCGGCGCCCGGACCGGCCGCCCCGCCGCCCCCGACGACCACGGTCGCCCCCGACCCGGCCCCGCCGCCCCCGACGACCACCGTCGCCCCCGACCCGGCCCCGCCGCCCCCGACGACCACGGTCGCCCCCGACCCGGCCCCGCCGCCCCCGACCACCACCGTCGCCCCCGACCCGGCCCCGCCGCCCCCGACGACGGTGGCCGCGACGACGACGCCCGCAGCGGCCACGCAGCCCGCCCCGGCCCCGACGCCGACGGCCTCTCCGCCGACGCAGAGCCCATCGCCTGCGGCGGCTTCCGCGCCGTCCGCGCCGACGCCGGCTGCTCTTGCAGCCGCGGGCGCCGGCTCCGGCCAGTGCACGACGGCGACCGAGACGCCCGGTAGCGCAACGCCCGCCGCCCAGACGCAGCCCTCGACCGCGGCGGGCCTCCTGCCCGGCGCCCCGGTCGGAGCGACGACCGCGGCTGCGGACTCCGGCGTGACCGCGCCGGCCGTCGAAAGCAGCTCCTGCGCCGCGATCGATCCATCCGCCGTGGAGGATCCGGCCGTCGTCGTCGACACCACGGCCACCACCAGCGTCGCCGACTCGCCACCGGCGCCGGCGCCCCAGCTCCAGCCCGCCCAGAGCATGGTGGCGCCGGCGGCGACGACGACCGCCGCGGTTCCGTTCGCTGCGAGACCGCCGACCCATCGCGCAGCGACGGCCGTCGCACCCCCGTCCGCCGCACCGCCGATACCCACCCAACCGGCAGGCCCTGGACCACCACTCGCCCCGACGGCGACGGACCCGGTCGCCGTGGTCGCAGTGACGCCGGACGCCTTGATGCCCGACCCGACTCCAGCTCCAGCGTCCGTTGTCGTCGTGCGCCACCCCGCCGACCGGGTCGCGCCCCCTCGCCCCAAGCCCTACCTCCATCTCGATGCCGCCGGCGGTGCCCTGGTCTCGGAATCCCAGGCGCTTGCGGCCCCGGCCCCGTCCCCCCCGGCCGCCTTCTCGAGCGCTGTGCCGCCACTCTCCCGCACTCCGGCCGGCACGCCGCGCGACACGAAGCTCCCGGCGGCTCCCGAGACCGGCGACCCGCGCGCGCCCGCACCGGCCCATTGGCCGCCGCCGCCCTCGGCACCCGGCGACACGGCTCCGGGCGGCGCGGCCGCCGCCGCGGGCGGCGGCGGCGCCTCCGGCGGTGCCGGCGGCTTCGGCGGAAGCCCCCTGGCCGCTGCGATCTTCTCGCTCGCGCTCCTGCTGGCCGCACCCGTGCTCGCCCGCCGGATCTTCATCGGCGGATCGACTGCGCACGGTTTCAGCCCGCTGCTCCTCCTCGAACGTCCCGGCTAGTCCCTCCGCGATCGACGGGTCCGCGCGCTGACGTGCGCGGCGGACACATCGAATCACCCGAATGGAGGAGGAGAGATGCCCGTGACTTCGATACACCAAGACTCAGACGAGCGGAATGTGAACAACGATCTCCTGATAGCGGCGCAGGAAGGCGAGGCGCGCGAGCGCGCCTCGCTCCCGCCCGGTCCGGAAGATCCGCTCCGCTCGGAGCGGCGGCTGATCCGCATGGGGCTCGACCTGCACGACGGGCCGCTCCAGGACGTCGTCGAGATCGGCATGGAGGTCTCGCTCCTGGCACGCAACCTGACGGGGCTCATGCCGGAGGACGAGAACACCGCCAGAATCCTCTCCCAGCTCACGGACGTGCACGCCCGCCTGTTCGCGCTCGAACGCGACCTGCGCGAGCTCGCCTACGCGGCCGACACCCCGACCGTGGGCATGCGGCCGCTCCGGGCGACCGTCGCCGAGGCGCTCGCGGAGTTCGAACGGTACGGCGACACCCGCGTCCACGCCCGCCTGGAGGGCGACTTCGAGCACCTGACGCCGTCCCAGCGGATCGCCCTCCTCCGGATCCTCGGGGAGGCGCTGGCGAACGCACGGAACCACGGCGGGGCGGGCAACGTCCAGGTGACGATCACGTCGGCAGGCGACGACGTCCTGGCCGAGATCATCGACGACGGCGACGGCTTCGACGTCGAGGCAGGGCTCGCCCGAGCGGCTCGCCGCGGCCGCCTCGGACTGCTCGGGATGGCCGAGCGCGTCAGGCTCCTCGGAGGCCACTTCGACATCGAGAGCCGCCCCGGGGAGACGAAGCTGACCGTGCGGCTGCGCCGCTACACCGGCGAGGCTCTGGACGACTAGCTGGACGGGCGACCCCCGCCCCGACGAGGTCGGGAGTCGCCCGTCTAGCGGGGGAACGCGGCCGCCACGCCGCCGTCGACCGTGACGACGCACCCGGTCGTCGCGCGAGACCGCTCCGAGACGAGAAACGCCACCGCCTCGGCGACGTCCCGGCTCGTGACCTCGATCTTCAGGAGATTGCGCGAGGCGTAGAAGGCCTCGAGCTCCTCGGGCGCCACGCCGTGGGCCGCGGCGCGCTCGGCGCGAAGCCCTCCGTCCCAGAGGCGGGAGCCCGAGAAGACCGCGTCCGGGTTGACGACGTTCGCGCGCACGCCGATGGGGCCGCCTTCGATGGCGGCGATCCGCGCCAGCTGGACCTCGCCCGCCTTCGCGACGGAGTAGGCGCCGAAGGCGGCGCCGGGGCCGAACGCGTTCTTCGAGGCGACGTAGACGAGCGACCCGCCGATGCCCTGCCGCTCGAACACCTTCCAGACGCGCCGGGTGAGGAGGAAGTGGGACGTGGTGTTGATCTCGAGGCTCGACCGCCAGTCCTCCGTCGACAGGTCCCGCAAGGTGGACGACGCCGCGATTCCGGCGTTCGAGACGACCGCGTCGACGCCGCCGAAGCCCTCGACCGCCGTCCGCACGAGCCGGTCGACGACCTCCTCGTCGGCCAGATCGCCGTCGACGCTGAGCACGCGCGAGTCGTCGAGCGAAGCGGCGGTGCCCGCGAGGCCCTGAGCGTCGATGTCCGCCAGCACGAGATGCGCACCGCGGGCGGCGAGATCGAGCGCGATCTCGCGACCGATCCCCGAAGCCGCGCCGGTGACGATGGCGATCGTGCCGGCCAGCTCGGGAGGGGGCGCTGCGAGCGTGAGCTTGTAGAGCTCGAGCGGCCAGTACTCGATGTCGGCGAGCTCGCGGTCGTCGAGCCAGCGGACCTCCCCGAAGACGTCGACCACCTCCGCGGCCACCCGGTGCGTGTGGTCGGCGATCTGCGCCCGCACCCGTGCGGTCGCCGCATCCGTTGCCGCGGCGACGCAGCCGATGCCTGGGACGAGCGCGACCTTGGGAAGCGGGTCGAGCATCGCGAACTCCGGTGGAACGCGCTCGCGGTTGCGGCGGTAGAACTCGGCGTAGTCCGCCTCGAACGCGTCGACGGCCTCGACCGGCGAGTCCTGCGGGCGGGCGAAGAGCGTCCGCACCCCGATGCCGATCACGTGGTCGGGCGTGGAACGGCCCGCGCCGGCGAGCTCCGCCGCATCGCTCCGCGCCGCGAGCTGCTGCTGTGACTCGTCCACGTGCAGCACCCGCCGCGAGCCCGCCGAGAGCCGCCCGCGGTAGGACGCGAGAAAGGCCTCTCGGTCGTCGGGGCCGAGCGGTGGCACCGCCTGCTCCACCGGCTCGCGCCTCTCCTGCGCGGCGAGGTAGCGGCGTGCACGCTCGACCAGCTCGAGCGTCCGACCGTACGACTCCTCGTGCGTGTCGCCCCAGGTGACGAGCCCGTGGTGGACGAGAACGGCCGCGCGCCGGTCGCCGAACTCCGCGACCTTCCGCGCGAGCTCGAAGCCCGGGCGGAGATAGCCGACGACGGCGACGTCGTCGCCCAGCGCCTCCCGGATCACCTCGCCGGCGCGAGGGTTGTTCGTGAGCACGCAGACGGCGTCCGCGTGCACGTGGTCGACGTGGAGGGCAGGCAGGAATGCATGGAGCAGCGTCTCGATCGACGGCCGCCGCGAGCCGGGGTCGACGACGCAGCGGGCGAGGTAGGCGACCATCTCCTCGTCGGACATCTCCTGCCGCTCGCGGAGCGGCAGAAGCTCGTCGAGATAGAGACCCGTGAAGTCCTCCGGCCGGGCCGTCGCCAGGTCCGCGCCGCTCGCCTTGATCCGGAGGACGGTTCGCTCCCGGCCGACATGGTCCCGCTCGGAGATCTTCGACGAGGTGTTGCCTCCGCCCCGCAGGACGAGCGCCGGGTCCGCCGCGAGCAGGCGCGAGCGGGCGGCCAGGCGCTCGAGCTCGGTCGAGCCGACGATCTCGGTCGTCGCGCCGGCCACCCGAGGCGATCCCGTCACCCGCTCGTCCGGAGACGGTGCCGGTCTAGACGAGGTCGACGACCGGGCTGTCGACGAGCCCCTGCTGGTAGGCGTGGCGCGCCGCTTCCGTGCGGTTCGAGACGCCGAGCTTGCGATAGATGTTCGTGAGGTGGAACTTCACGGTCTGCTCGGTGACCCACAGCTCCTTGCCGATCGCCTGGTTCGACAGACCGCGCGCGACCGCGCGGAGAATGCCGAGCTCGCGCTCCGTGAGCCCCGCCGCCTTCGCTGCGGTGGACTCGTCCGGCTCCTGGATGCCGAGGGCGTGGTAGACGGTTCCTTCGAACGCCTGCCGCAGGGCGGACGAGAGATCCTGCGGATTCACGCTCTTGACGACGTAGCCACTCGCCCCGCGCTTCAGCGCGGTCTCGATGTGCTGGACGTCGTCGAACACCGACATCATCACGACCTTGACGGTCGGGTAGCGCTTCCGGATCAGCGAGAGGCACGTGAGCCCGTCGAGCTGGGGCATCCGAACGTCGAGCAGGACCAGGTCCGGCCGGGTACGACCGACCATCGGCAGCACCTGGCTTCCGTTGTACGCCTCGCCGACGATCTCGATGTCAGATGCGTCCTCGAGAGAACGCCTGATGCCTTCGAGTATCAGCTTGTGATCATCAGCTATGAGAACCTTCACCGCAGTACCCCTCCCCTTGGCCGGATAGCTCCCCGACCGTTCGTTCGTCGCGTGTCATGGCTCTCCCGGAGCGTAGTGGCGCACATTGTGCAGCGAACCTGCCCGTTCGTCTAGCCTTGCGCCCCGGCCCGAGAGGAGTCCAGGTCCGCTGCCGCGAGCCGCGCAAGCGTTCTCCGACTCGCCCGCTCGCGCCGCCGCACGACCGGCTCCTCGACGCGGCGGGCCGATCCGGTGCGCCGGAACGACGCCTGCAGCGACTGCGGGAGCCCGTGGCGACCCGCCCGAGCGGCGCCGACGACTGCTCTAAGGTCGGGGCCGATCTGTTCATCCGGGAGGCGAAGTCGGCAGGCCCGCGGCCATAGCCTGGAAGGCGTCCTCAGCCCGACTCAATCGGGGTGCCTGTGTCGCCCACAAGACTTTCCGGTCTGCGCGTCCTCGTCGAGAGCGGCGATCGTCGCTTCCTGCGACTCGCGGCCTTCCTCGTCTCACGACGGGGGCACCTCGTCACGACCGTCCGGGGAACCGAGCAGACGCTGGACACGATCGACGTCCAGGGTGCGGACGCACTCGTCGTCGACGCGGGCTACGGCCTGAGCACGGCCGCCGGTCTGGTCGCGACGGTCAGCACGCTGCACCCCTCCGTCCGCGTGATCCTCGTGCTCGACGGAGTGCAGGTGGAGGCTGCGTCCGGCCTCCAGGTGATGGGGAAGTGGGACGCGGCCGCCTCGCTCGCGCCGGCGGTCGAGGGAACGCTGCAGCAGCTCGAGGGCCGAGTTCCGTCCGCGGCCGTCTCCACGAACTGAGGCGGCCCCGGCGCCCGCGCGGCCTTCTCGACCTTCGGCAGTTCCGCGTTAGCCTTCGGCCGGTGGAGGGGTCTCGGGCCCGCTCCTAGCATCGGTGAACGTGGACCTGCGGGATTACTACGACGACCACTGGACGCACGTCGCCGAGGGCGAGGTCGACTACTCGCGCCTGCGAATGGTGCTCGAGGCGGTCGAGCCCGGGCAGAAGGTGCTCGACTCCGGCTGCGGACCGGGCTTCCTCGCAGCGCTCCTCGCCGAGCGCGGCGCCGACGTGGTGGGAACCGACGTGTCGGCGGTCGGGCCGGAGCGCACGCGGGCGAGGGGCATCCCCGCCCAGCAGGTCGACCTCGACACCGATCCGCTTCCGTTCGCCGACGGGGAGTTCGACGTCGTCGTCGCCAACTCGAACCTCGAGCATCTCTTCTACGTGCACCGCCACGTCCGCGAGTGCGCCCGCTGCGTCCGCGCCGGCGGGAAGTTCGTCTGGCTCGTGCCGAACATCGGCCACTGGCGCTACCGGCTGTGGCTCCTGGCCGGCCGGTTCCCCTACATCCCGAACAGCCCGACCGACGAGTACCACATCAGGTACCTGACGGCGTACGAGGCGAAGAAGCTCATCGTCGAGGCGGGGCTCCGCCCCGTCCGGATGGAGGGCCACGCGGGCACCTGGTGCCGCGGGCTCTACCCGCGCCTGCTCGTCAACAAGTTCACGAAACCGTTCTTCGACCCGGTGTACGAGATCCTCGTACGCCTGCGACCGTCGCTCTTTGCCCGTTACCTCTATTTCGAGGCGGTGAGGCCCGCGTGAGAACCGAGACCCTGACGGACCCGAAGCGCTTCAAGCGGCGTCTGAAACAGAAGGCGAACATGCCGCTGAAGTACGCATCCTACGAGCTCGGCCTGGAGAAATTCCCGACGTTCCCCGACCGCGTCTACGTCGAGTCGACGAACGTCTGCAACCTCGACTGCATCATGTGCCCGACCGGGCTCCACATCGACACGCGTCCGAAGGGGTTCATGGAATGGGACCTCTTCACGGCGATCGTCGACGAGATCGCGCCCTTCGCCGAGGCGGTCGTGCTCCACTCGTGGGGCGAGCCTCTCCTCCACCCGCGGATCATCGACATGATCCGCTACGCGAAGGAGCGCAACCTCTGGGTCGAGACGTCCACGAATGCGACGAAGCTGACCGAGGAGGCCGCGCGGAAGATCCTCGAGGCCGGCCTCGACCGCATCTACCTCAGCATGGACGGCCTGACGAAGGAGACCTACGAGAAGGTCCGGGTCAAGGGCAAGTTCGAGGAGGTCCTCGGCAACATCGAGCGCTTCCTCGACCTGAAGGAGGAGTACGGCTCGCCGATCGAGGCGGACATCCAGATCGTCCGCCTGTCGGAGACGGACTCCGAGGTCGACGAGTTCGTGCGCCGCTGGCGCGAGAGCCGTGCCGACATCATCAACATCAAGGAGCTCGACACCTGGGGAGGCCAGATCGACGAGGTGTCGGCGCTCGCAGTCGACGAGGCGACCGAGGCGACCGATGCGACCGATGCGAACGCTGATCGCAAGCCCTGCGCGAACCTCTGGTACCACTGCCACATCCACTGGGACGGCGTCCTCGTCTCCTGCTCGCGCGACTACGACGCGGTGACGCCGCTCGGAAACGTCAAGAACGGCGGCGTGCTGAAGACGTGGCACGGGGCCCGGATGCGGATGATGCGCCGCTGGCACGCGACCGGGAACTTCTGCGCGCACCAGTGCGTCGACTGCACGGAGTGGTCGTGGTGGAAGCCCGTCCCCTTCTACGGCGGAGGCACGGGAGGCAAGGTCGCGCGCGTCGAGACCGACGAGTCGGCCGAGCCGGCAACGGCTGCACAGAACGGGAGCGGCGCTCGTGGCGACTAGCGGATCGAGCCCGGGCGGGTCTCCGGCTCCCGACCACGAGGAGCCGCAGGTCGCGTGGGCCGGGCCGGTGCCCGCGGCGCTCGCGGACGTCGAGCGGGCCGGCGGCGTCGAGCGCGCCCAGGCGGACGTGGTGCACGTCGTCGCCGCCGACGGGCCGTCCGTCCGCGAGCTCCGCCGGGATCGTCCGTCGACGCGGCTCGTGCTCCACCTGCCCGCGGAGACGCAGCTCGACGGCAGGGCGGCGGCGCGTGCGGCAACTCGCGCAGACCTCGTGGTCGTCGAGACCGACGCGCAAGCCGTCGAGCTCGTACAGCGGCGGCCCGAGTTGCAGGAGCGGCTCCGCCTGCTCCGGCCCCCGCTCGACCTCGACTGGTGGGCCCCGGAGGCCCAGCTCCTCGAGACGCCGCTCCGCGGCCGCTCGCTGCGCCGGTTCCGGCGCTTCCACCGCCTCGCCGGGCCGAACGTGCTCTTCGCCGGCCCCTACACGGAGCGCGGCGGTCTCGACCTGGCGCTCGAGGCCGTCTTCCGCCTCCGCGAAGTGAGCCCGGACGTGCGGTTGACCGCGATCCCCATCGGCCGGGTCGACCACGACTACCTCGACCGGATCGAACGGCGCGCGCTGGCCCTCGGCCACCACGGCGTCGTCGAGTGGTCGCCGGTCGAGGACGAGGTGCCGTTCTGGTACGCGGTCGCCGATGTGGTGTGCTCGCCGTCGCGTGCGCCGGTGGAGAGCGAATCGGTGCTGCTCGCAGCGGCGGCGGCGCGCCGCTGGGTCGGCTCCACGTGCCCCGCCGGGTCGACGTACGTCGAGACCCTGGGCGCGATCGCGATCCCTCCCGGCGACCTCGACGCGCTCGCGAACGCGCTCTCGCCGCTGATCCAGGACGTCGAGGCGGCGCACGCGCTCGGCGAGGAGGCGCGGCGCGGCGCGGAACGAGAGCTCACCGCAGCGGGCGTCGCAGAGCGGCTGCGCCGCCTCTGGCGCGAGGCGCTGTCGGTCGCGCCGAGCATCACCGAGCAGTCCAGCCGCTCGGAGGGCCGCTTTCGGCTACGGCCGCTGAAGAGCTTCGCGCGCTGACGGCGAGCGGGAGCTGACGGCGACGGGCGGTGTCCTCAGACACGACGGGACGCGCTGTCCGCCCGCCGCCGGGCTCTTCATCGTCCCGGCCGGGCTCCGGCTTTAGACCGGCAGGCCCGCACGACCGACGTCCACGTCGAGCGCAGACTCCCCGCCCGGCCAGGGGAGGCTCGTCCGTCGATGGGGGACATGTGCCGGATCGCACATCACGCTTCGTCCGGAGAGAGGAGGATCGAGGTGGCGAATCTGCGCAGGCAGCAGGCCGGACACCCGCGGCGAGTGCTGGCAGTCGCGTTCGGAACGACTGTGGCGGCGTACGCAGGCTCCTTCGCGGCGCTGTTCTGGCGAACATCGCGGGCCCGCTGACCGGAAGCGCGCCGCCGGAGTACGATCGCGGCGTGCCGTTCGTCGTCCGCCTCGTGCTCGCCTGGGCCATCGACGCGCTGGCGCTCGCCCTCGTCGCCTGGATCTTCTCGGGGATCACCGTCGGCGGCTCGGCGGGGACGCTCCTGCTCGCCGCGATCGTCTACGGGCTGCTGGGCTCGTTCGTGAAGCCGGTGCTGAAGTTCCTGACGTTCCCGCTCGCGCTCGTCACGCTCGGCGTCGCCTGGTACGGCGTCGCGATGTTCGTGCTCTGGCTGACGAGCGCGATCGTCGGCGGCTTCGACATCGCCGGCTTCTGGACGCTCGCCGGCGCGACCTTCCTCGTCTGGGCGATCGGGGCCGTCGTCGACCGCGTGCTCTTCCCGAAGAAGGATCGGCGCCGCCGCTGGCAGCTGCGCGCGGAGCGGATCCACCGCGAGATCCTCCGCTAGCGGAGACCGCAGAGGTCGAGCGCCGCCGTCTCGATCTCGTCCTCGGAGAGCAGCACGAGGTTCGCCGCGTCCCCGAGCGGGATGAACGAGTCCTTGCCGGCGGCCCGTGCGGCGCGGCCGCCGAAGCCGGAGTCGACGAGCGCCGCGAGCACGCCCTCGGAGACACCGCCGGTGCGCCGCGTCTCGTCGACGACGAGAACGCGCCCGGTCGCGTTCGCCTCACGGAGCACGTCGTCGAGCGGGAGCGGCGCGAGCCAGCGGAGGTCGACGACGCGCACGCGCAGGCCGCGCGCCGCGAGCGCGCGGGAGACGCGCAGCGACATGCGCAGCCCGTTGGCCCAGGTGAGGATCGTCAGGTCGCCCCCGTCGCCGTAGGTGCGGGCGGAGCCGAGCGGTGCGTCTCCGGCGGCGGGCGCGAGCCAGAGCTCGTCGCCGTCCTCCTGGAGGTCGCGGGTGTGGTAGAGGGCGATCGGCTCGAGGAAGACGCACACGCTCCCGTCCGTCCGCGCGGCGTCGAGACAGGCGTGGAGCATCGCGGCCGCGTCGTCCGGCCGGGCCGGCGACGCGAGCACGAGCCCGGGGACGTCGCGGAGGACGCCGAGGGCGTTGTCGTTGTGGAAGTGGCCGCCGAAGCCCCTCTGGTAGCCGTAGCCGGCGACGCGCACGACCATGCCGTTCCGGTAGCGGCCCTGCGAGAAGAACTGCAGGGTCGCCGCCTCGCCGCGGAGCTGGTCCTCGGCGTTGTGGAGGTAGGCGAGGTACTGGATCTCGGGCACGGGAACGAAGCCGGTCAGCGCGGCGCCGAGCGCGAGGCCGAGGATCGAGGTCTCGTCGAGCAGCGTGTCGAAGACGCGGCCCGCGCCGAAGCGCTTCTGCAGGCCTCGGGTGACGCCGTAGACGCCGCCCTTCACGGCGACGTCCTCGCCGAAGAGCAGCATCGCCGGATCGCGCTCGAGCGCCTCGGCGAGAGCCGCGTTGAGCGCCTGGGCCAGCGTCACCCTCTCGCCGCCGTCGCGCCGCGGCGCCGGAGTCGGAGCGCTGCGCGGCGCGAGCGGGCGCATCACCTCGTCCGCGGACTCGAGCTGCGGGAGGTCGGCCGCCTCGTCGGCTGCCGCCAGCACGCGCCCGCGGGCGGCGAGGTACTCGTCGGCCAGCCGGGCGCCGGTGCGCGCCCCTGCGGCGGCGAGCCATTCGCCGGTCGCGAGCAGCGGGTCGCGGTCCCAGTCGCCGCGGATCTCCTGTGGCGTGCGGTAGGCGGTCTCGACGTCGGCGCCTGCGTGGCTGAGATAGCGGACGACCTCGAGGTGGAGGATCCCGGGCCGCCGCTCGGAGCGGACCCAGTCGACGAGGTCGGCGGCGGTCTCGAGGACGGTCTCGGGGTCGTCGCCGGGAGCGCGCTCGTAGCGGAGCTGCGACCGCGCTCGGAGCGCCGACTCGACCCAGCCCCCGGGCGAGCGGACGCTGATCCCGAGCCCGTTGTCCTCGCAGAGGAAGAGGAGCGGCAGCGAGAGACCCTGGTGGACGAGGTTCGCGGCCGTGTTCAGGCCCGCCTGCGCCGTCGCGTGGTTGAGGGATGCGTCGCCGAAGCTGCAGACGACGACCGAGTCGTCCGGCCACGGACGGCGCGTCCCCAACCGCTTCGCCCGCTCGAGCGCGAAGGCGACCCCGACGGCGCGCGGCAGGTGCGAGGCGATCGTCGAGGTCTGCGGGATGACGGCGAGCTCGTGGTTGCCGAAGACCTTGTGGCGCCCGCCGGCGATCGGCTCGTCACGCGCGGCGGTCACCCCGCGCAGGACGTCGGGCACGCCGTCGCGGCCGGCCTGCGCCGCCCGGGCGAGGTAGAAGGCGCCGGAGCGATAGTGGAGGAGGGCGGGGTCGGTCGGCCGCAGCGAGAGCGCGACGGCCGCGTTGCTCTCGTGACCCGCGGAGGCGATCGAGTAGAAGCTGCGGCCGCGCCCCTGGAGATAGCGCGCCGCGAAGTCGCACAGGCGACTGTCGACCTGCGCCCGCCACAGGGGCTCCGCCGCCGCCGCGTCCCCTCCCGGGCCCGCCGGCAGCGCGCGCAGCCGCTCGAGCAGGTGCAGCTCGAGCGGGTCGAGGTCGAAGCTCATCCGCCGAAACGGTAGTCGCGCCGCCCGCCGTCGCGGCGGCTACCCGAGCTCGGCCCGGACGAGCGGCGCCACTTCGGTGCCGAGCAGCTCGATCGCGTGCAGCACCTGCTCGTGCGGCATCGGCCCCACCGTCAGCTGGAGCAGGAAGCGGTCGTGGCCGAACAGCTCGTGCTGGTGGAGGATCTTGGCCGCGACATCCTCTGGAGAGCCGACGAAGTTCGCGCCGCGCAGCGTCGCCGCGGCCGCGTAGTCCTGCCGCGTCAGCGGCGGCCAGCCGCGCTCGCGCCCGATCCGGTTCATCACGGTCGCGACGGGCTCGAAGGAGTCCTCGAGCGCCTGCTGCTTCGTGTCCGCGACGAAGCCGTGCGAGTTGATCCCGACCGGCGGCGGCTCGCGGCCGGCGCGGCGGGCCGACTCGCGGAAGAGCTCGACGAAGCCGGCGAAGCGGGCCGGCTCGCCGCCGATGATCGCGAGAGCCATCGGCAGCCCGAGCGCCCCGGCTCGCGCCGCCGAGGCCGGGGTGCCGCCGACCGCGATCCACACCGGCAGCGGCCGCTGGAGCGGGCGCGGATAGACGCCGCGGCCCTCGATCGGGGCGCGGTGCTCGCCGTGCCAGGTCGCGATCTCGGACTCGCGCAGCGCCAGCAGGAGCTCGAGCTTCTCGGCGAAGAGCGCGTCGTAGTCCCGGAGGTCGTAGCCGAAGAGCGGGAACGACTCGATGAACGAACCGCGCCCGGCCATGATCTCGGCCCGGCCGCCCGAGACGAGGTCGAGCGTCGCGAACTGCTGGAAGACCCGCACCGGATCGTCCGAGCTGAGCACCGATACGGCGCTGGAGAGGCGGATCCGCCTCGGTCCGTGCCGCCGCTGCGGCGAGCACGACCGCGGGCGCCGAGACGGCGAAGTCGGGACGATGGTGCTCGCCGACGCCGAAGACGTCGAGCCCGACGCGATCGGCGAGCTCGATCTCCTCGACGAGCTCGCGCACGCGGCGCTCCGGGTGCTCGCCGGGCGCGATCTCCGCGAAGCTGTAGACGCCGATCTCCACGACGGCGGAAGCTCTATCAGCCGAGGAGCCGCACGAACCGGCCGGACAGCGCGTTCGTCGTCCCGATCACCGGACTGCCGCTCGCCACGAGGTGCGTCGGCACGCCGCTTCCCCAGCGCGCGCCGGGCGCGAAGGCGTAGACAGCGTCCCAGACGATCCCCACCAGCCCGCCGAGCCCGCGCCGCCCGAGCCAGCGGCCGGAGATCTCGGTCGGGTCCCAGTAGCTGGTCACCCGCCGGTCGGTGAAGAGCGAGGTCGGAATCTTCCCGTAGGCGTCGCCCGGGAACATCGGCTCCCAGAGCACGATCACGTGCAGCTTCGCCTGCGGGTGGCGGTTGAGGACGTGCTGCAGGACCCAACTGGCCCCGAGGCGGCAGGTCGTTCAGGTCGGCGAGATCAGGAGCAGCAGTTGCGGCTCGGCGGCGTGCGCGGCGAAGTCGGCGCGAAGGTCGGCCATGCTCTGCAGCCGCGGCACGGACTGCTTTCCGCCGGTCGCGGCGGGCGGCGAGCCTCCGCCGCACGCGGCGAGCAGGAGAACGACGACGAGGACGGGGACGAGCGCGCGCACACTCACGGCGGCCCCGCCTCCCGCAGCGCGCGCGCCCGCCGGAGCACAGCGCTGGCGGCTGCGAGCGCGACGACTGCGGCGGCGGCGGAGATCAGCGGCGCGCCGTGCACGCGCGCCCAGCTCTCGAGCTGGCCCGAGTAGCGGCCGGCGAAGCCGACGACGGGGTCGTCCGCAACGGTCAGGTCGTTGCCGAAGCGCAGTCGCGCCCAGTAGTAGACGAGATAGCCGCCCGATGCCACGAGCAGCGCACCGGCGATCCGGCCGACCTGGGGCAGCACCGGCCGGAGAGCCCGGGCGATCCCGTCGCGTGCGAAGGCGGCGGCGAGCGAGAGCGCGGTCAGGACAACCGCCATCCCGGCGCCGTAGGCGGCGAAGATCTCGAGCTTCGCCGCGCCGAGCGACGCGCCGACGAGCGCGAAGAAGACCGGCAGCGTGCAGCCGAGCGAGGCGGCCCCGTACCCGACACCGAAGAGGAGCATCGCGCCGAGCCGGCGCTCGCGCCGGACAGGCACGTGCGGCAGGCGCACGGGCAGGCGCAGGCCGCCGCCGGCGAGCGCGACGAGGCCCGCGAGCACGAGCGCACCGCCCGTCGCCAGACCGACCCAGGGTACGGCGTCCGAGATCGCCCCCAGCCCGAGGCTGATCGGCAGCCCGACGACCGCGAACGCGCCCAGGAAGCCCGCGGTGACGAGCCCGCCGACGGCGAGCCCCTGGAGGACGCGCGTCGAGGCGGACGGCAGTCGCTCCTCGTCGGCTCCGACGTAGAAGGAGAGGAACGCCGGCAGCAGCGGGAACGAGCAGGGATTCACGACCGCGAGCCCACCGGCCGTGAGGGCGATCGAGAGCGGCACGGACCCCGCCATGCGACAAGTGTCGCAGCCGCGGCGCCGGCGGAGGTTGCGGTTCTCTGAACTACTCGGACTCGAGCGCGGGCTCGCCGGCGTCGCCACGATCGACGAAGAGCGCGCGGGCGAACGGGCGCGGAAGCCACCAGTTCCACTCGCCGAGCAGGCGCCTGAGTGCCGGCACGAGCAGAGCGCCCGTGCCGGGAGTCGACGCGAGGACGAAGAACGCGAACATCAGGATCGCCGCCGCGCTCATCACGAGCTTGCCCGAGCCCGGCCTTGCGCACCCTTTACGCTGGCAGAACCGGCCCCTGACGTTCCGCGACCAACATCCGAGCGATGCGCCGACCGCTTCCAGCCCGTCCGCCCGCCCGCCGCGGTCCCGCACTCCTCGCGCTCGCGCTGCTGCTCGCCGCGGGAGCTGCGTCTGCCGTCGCCGCCGGGACGCGGAGCCCGAAGCCCTCGCCGACGGACGTGACGCGGCTCCCGCTCGGCGACGGGCACGTGTCGAGCTCGCCGAAGCGCGGGGAGGTCGACGCCTGCCGTCAGGCGCCGGGCCGCCCCGGGGGCGCCCAGCACGGCGGGCCCTGGATCCACGGCGCGACGTTCGACCTGAAGGAGAAGGCGGTCGTCGACGGCCGGGTGCAATGGCCGGGGACGGTGCGGATCCGTGTCCGCGGCACGCGCCTGCTCGTGACCGCGAACGGCCTGCCGAAGCTGACGCCGACCGGACGCTTCCCCATCTCGCCCGCCGACGACGCCTACGCCTACGACCGCAACCCGAACTCGATCGAGCCGCACACCGTCGCCCTCTCGCTGCCGGCCCACCCGACGATCGCCGCCTCGCCGTCGTGCCTGCCGATGGGGATGATCGGGATCGCCGTCAACGGCGTCGCCCTCTTCAACGCGCTCGACGACTCCCACCGCGACGCGGTCGCCCACGAGACCCAGGACGCCTGCGAGGGCCATCCGCAGATGCGCGGGATCTACCACTACCACTCGATCCCCACCTGCCTGACCGGCACGAGCGTGAAGGGGCAGGAGCGACTCGTCGGCTACGCGCTGGACGGATTCCCGATCTTCGGGCCGCGCGACGCGGCCGGCAGGCTCCTCACCGACGCGGATCTCGACGCCTGTCACGGCCGCGTCGGCTGGGTGACCCTCCGCGGCAAGCGCGTCCGGATCTACCACTACAACGCGACGCTCGAGTACCCGTACACGCTCGGCTGCTTCCGCGGCACGCCCGTCCCGTCGCCGCTCTCGGCGCCGGGCGGAGCCCCCTGAGCCGGCGCTACTCGGACTCGAGCACGGGCTCGCCGACCTCGCCGCGGATCGACGAAGAGCGCGCGGGCGAACGGGCGCGGAAGCCACCAGTTCCACTCGCCGAGCAGGCGCATGAGGGCCGGCACGAGCAGGGCGCGGATCACGGTCGCGTCGAAGATGATCCCGGCCGCGAGGCCGATGCCGAACTGCTTGATGTCCGTGCCCGGGCTCGACGAGAGGACGAAGAACGCGAACATCAGGATCGCCGCCGCGCTCGTCACGAGCTTGCCCGTCCGCGCGAGCCCGAGCGCGATCGCAGCCGGCGTGTCGCCGGTCTCGTCGTAGGCCTCCCGCATCCGCGTGAGCATGAAGACCTCGTAGTCCATCGAGAGCCCGAACAGGAACGCGAAGATCATCAGCGGAATCCACGGGATGATCGATTGCGTCGCCGGCACGCTCCAGATCGCCTCCGAGCCGTGCCCCTGCTGGAAGATGAAGACGATGATCCCGAACGCCGCGCCCAGCGAGACGAGGTTGAGGATCGCGGCCTTCAGCGGCAGCACCAGCGAGCGGAAGGCGCGCGCCAGCAGCACGAAGGTGAGCAGGATCACGAAGCCGAGGACGTACGGGAAGTTGCCGTAGACGGCGTGGACGAAGTCGCGGTCGACCGCCGCGACGCCGCCGAGCGTCGCGTCGGTCCCGTCGAGTGCCGAGTTGACGCGGTTGATGATCGGCTGGATCCCCTTGGCCGCGCCGTCGATCGACGGGAACGCCTCGACCACCGAGTCCTGCCCCTGGCGGAGGTGAGGCGGCGCGACGGCGCCGTCGACGCCCTGAACGGCGCGGAGCTTCGCTGCGATCGGCGCGGGATCGGCTCCGCGCTCGACGAGCACGTCGAACGGCTTCATCACACCGGGCGAGATGCCGGCCTGCTGGAGCGCCGACCGGCCGGCGATCGCGTCGCCGCTTCCCGGCAGGTCCTTCGCCTGGGCCTCGCTCGGGTTCATCTGGAAGCCGAAGAAGACGAGCACGCCGACGACTGCGAGCCCGGCGATCGCGACCGGCCACGGCCGCCGCATCACGAACGCGGCCCAGCGGCCCCAGAGCCCGTCCTCGGGATGGCCGCGGTCGACGAAGCGCTTCGGCAGCAGGCGCAGGCTGTTGATCCGCGTGCCGAGCGTCGCCAGCAGCGCCGGCAGGAGCGTGATCGCGGCCAGCACGGACACGGCCGGGATCAGCATGCCGCCGATCCCGATCGAGCGGATGAAGGGCAGCGGCAGGACGATCATCGAGAGCAGCCCGACGGCGACGGTGGAGCCGGAGACGATCACCGAGCGGCCCGCGTGGGTCATCGTCTCGACGAGCGCCGACTCGACGTCGTTGCCGTCGCGCAGCTCGTCGCGGAAGCGGAAGATCATCAGCAGCGCGTAGTCGATCGCGACGCCGAGCCCGACGAGCGCGATCAGGAACTGGACGATGATCGAGACGTCGGTGAGGTAGGTCAGCAGCCAGACGAGCGTGAAGGTGTTGAGGATGGCGGCGATCGCGACCGCGATCGGGATCAGCACCGCGGGCAGCGTGCCGAAGACGAAGAAGAGGATCACGAGCGCGCCGCCGCCGCCGACCAGCGCCTCGGTGAGGACGCTCGGCCCCTTGCCGCCGGAGGAGGCGGCCTCGAGGGCGTCCCGGCCGGTCAGGTTCGCGGTCACTCCGGCGGGCGTCGCCGCCTTGAGGCGCGCGCGCACCTGGTCGATCTTCACCGACGAGCTGAACGTCGGCGTCCCGGGCGGATAGATCTCGGCGAACGCGGTGTGACCGTCCTTCGAGACGTAGGCGCGGCTGCCGGTCGACCAGAAGGACGTGGTGCGCGCTCCGGGGTTGACCGCAGCGGCGGCGGCGATCGCCCGCTCGATGCCGGTCGACCTTGGTGACGTCGCCGCTCGAGTGGAAGACGGCCACGAGCGGCGCCTGCTCGCCGACGCCGAGGGTCTTCAGCGTCCGCTGGTTCGCCTCGTAGGCCGAGTAGCCGGGGATCGAGAAGCTCTGGAACCACCGGCTCGACACCTGCTGCGCCGAGAAGGCGCCGAAGAGGGTGAGCGCGACCCAGGCTCCGAGGACGAGCCGGCGGTGGTGTGCGATCCAGTGGCCCAGCCGCGCGAGCATGCGGGGCAGACTACGTGCAAGAATGCTTGCACGTCAAATGATAGGAGATGAAAGTACAACGGGTCACGATGCGGCGGCGGGGGCGGCGGGCTGGCAACCGCTCGGACGCGACCTGGTCTTCACGGCCAAGGAGGTCCGGGTCGCGTTCGAGGAGGCGCTGGCGCGCGCCGGCGGCTCGCTCGGCACCTGGGTCGTCCTGAGCGCGCTCAGCCGCGACGGGCTCGTGCCGCAGAAGGTGCTCGCGAGCCACGTCCACATCGACGGCGCGACGATGACCCACCACATCGACCGGCTCGAGAAGCAGGGGCTCGTCCGCCGGCGCGTGCACGCGGGCGACCGGAGAGTGCGCCACGTCGAGCCGACCGCGAAGGGCAAGCGTCTGCACGAGAAGCTGCTGAAGGTGGCCGAGGCCTTCGACGCTACGACGCTCGCCGGCTTCACGACGGCGGAGCACGCCGAGCTGCGGCGCCTGCTCGGGAAGATCTCGGCGAACCTGCTCCTGCTGGAGGGCTAGCGCCGGCGCGAGGCGAGCTCCGCCTCGACGTCGGCGACGTCGACCCCCGCGACGGCGAGCAGGACGTAGAGGTGGAAGAGCACATCGGCCGCCTCCTCGACGAGCCGACCGTCACGTGCAGCGGCCGCGACCGCCGCCTCCACCGCCTCCTCGCCGAGCTTCTGCGCCGCCCGCTCGACACCCGCCTCGGCGAGCGAGGCGACGTACGAGCCCTCGGGCCGCTCGCGGACGCGCTCGACCACCGTTCGCCAGAGCGCAGGCGCGAAGCACGAGAGCGAGCCGGTGTGACAGGCGGGGCCGGCCGGCCGGACGCGGACGAGGAGAGCATCGCCGTCGCAGTCGTCGCGAAGCTCCTCGACCCGAAGCACGTTGCCGGAGGTCTCCCCCTTCTTCCACAGCCGCGCGCGCGAGCGGCTCCAGAACCACGCCTCGCCCGTCTCACGGGTCAGCCGCTCGGCCTCGGCGTCCATCCAGGCGAGCATCAGCACGCGGTCGGTCTCCGCGTCCTGGACGATCGCCGCTCTCAGGTCGCCGTCAGGCTGCATCTCTCAGCGGGACGCCGAGGCCCCGCAGCTCGTCCCGCAGGGACAGGAGCCGCGCCGGGTTCTCGTGGAGGATCGAGGCGAGGAGCGCCGCCTGCGCCACGCCGAGCGCGGCCGCGACGTGCGCGGCCGAGCCGGCGCCGCCCGAGGCGATCACGGGCAGCGAGACCGCGTCGCGGAGCCGGGCGAGCAGCTCGAGGTCGTAGCCGTCGCGCGTGCCGTCGCGGTCGATCGCGGTGACGAGCAGCTCGCCCGCTCCGCGCGCCTCGCACTCGCGCGCCCACGTCACGGTGTCGCGGGCGGCGTCGCGGGTGGCCGAATGCGAGTGGACGCGGCCGCGCTCGGTGTCGATCGCGACGACGACGGCCTGGCTCCCGAGCACGTCGGCGAGCTCCTCGATCAGCTGCGGTCGTGCGAGCGCCGCCGAGTTGACCGAGACCTTGTCGGCGCCCGCCTCGAGCACGGCGGTCGCGTCCGCGACCGAGGCGATGCCGCCGCCGACGGTGAAAGGGATCGTCACGCGCTCGGCGACCGCGCCGGCGACCACGACCGCGGAGCCGCGCCGGTCGAGCGTGGCCGAGATGTCGAGGAAGACGAGCTCGTCGGCGCCCGCCTCGGAGTAGGCGGCTCCCAGCTCGACCGGGTCGCCGACGTCGCGCAGCTCGCGGAAGCGCACGCCCTTGACGACGCGGCCGCCCGCGACGTCGAGGCAGGGGATCAGGCGCGGGAGAGGCATCGCTCCAGGGCGTTCGCGAGGAACCGCCCACCGGCGGCGCCGCTCTTCTCGGGGTGGAACTGGACGCCGAGGAACGATCCCGACTCGACGACAGCGGCGACGCCCTCGCTGGTGGCGGTCGCGGCCGGTGTCTCGGCGGCGTAGGAATGGGCGAACCAGTACGCCTCGCCGCCCGGCTCCACCACGGCCCAGCCGATCCGCGGAACCCGGCCCTCGCGCAGGCGGACCGCCCGGCCCGGGACGAGCCCCAGACCCGCGACGCCGCCGTCCTCCTCGGTCTCGTCGAGGGCGAGCTGGAGGCCGAGGCAGATGCCGAGGATCGGCAGCCCGGCGGCGGCGCGCTCCCGCAGCGCACCGTCGAGGCCGCGCTCGCGCAGGCCCGCCATCGCGGTCGCGGCGGAGCCGACGCCGGGAAGCACGGCGAGGTCGGCGTCGAGAAGCGGCCGAGGCTCGTGCACGAGAGCCGTCTCGGCGCCGAGCCGCTGCAGCGCGAGCTCGACCGAGCGGACGTTGCCCGCCCCGTAGGCGGCGATCGCCACCTTCACAGCAGGCCCTTCGTGCTCGGCAGCCCCTCGCCCTCGCGGCGGACCGCGGCGCGGAGGGCGCGACCGACGGCCTTGTAGGCGGCCTCGGCGACGTGGTGGTCGTCGCGACCGCCCGCCTCGACGTGGAGCGTCATCCGCCCCGCCGAAGCGAGGCTCTCGAGCGCGTGACGGGCCAGGCCGGGGTCGGGCTCGAGCGCGATCTCGGCGCCGCGGCGCCCGCCGAGGTCGACCGCGGCCTGCGCGAGCGCATCGTCCATCGGCACGACCGCGTTTCCGTAGCGCGCGATCCCGCTCCGGTCGCCGAGCGCGCGGTCGAGGGCCTCGCCGAGCGCGATCGCCGTGTCCTCGGCCGTGTGGTGCGGCCCGGTCTCCCGGTCGCCGGCGCCGTCGATCACGAGGTCGAGGCCGCCGTGGAACGCGAGCTGCTCGAGCAGGTGGTCGTAGAGCCCGGCGCCGGTCTGGACGCGCACGAGCCCGGAGCCGTCGAGCCCGAGCCGGACGCGAATCGCGGTCTCCGCGGTGGCCCGCACGGTCCGCGCCCGCCTCCCCCCGAAGCCAAGTGACACTGTGTCACTTGGCTCGCGGTCGAGGGCGCGGGCCAGGGCGGCGAGGAGGAGGTCGTCGTCCTCGCGGTCGCGGACGCTGATCCGGATGCCGCCGCCTGTCACGCGCGGGACGACGCCGAACGCGAGGAGCTTCGCGGCGAGACCGGCCGGGTCGTCGACGGGGACGAAGACGAAGTTCGCGCGCGAGGGTCTCGGCTCGAGGCCGAGCGCGCGGAGCTCGGCCGCGAGGCGCTCGCGCTCCTCGACGACCCAGTCCACGTCGGGGGGGTTGCGGAGCGCGGCGACCGCCAGCGCAGCCGACAGCGTCGAGACCGGCGCGGGCGACTGCCGCTCGCGCAGCTCGGCCGCGAGCTCGCGACCCGCGAGGAGATAGCCCGACGCGGGCGCCGGCAAGGGCGAACGCCTTCGAGAAGGTGCGGATCACGACCACGTCGTCGTCGTGGATCAGGCCCGCGGCGGTGTCGCCCGCGTACTCGAAGTACGCCTCGTCGACCGCGAGCGGGCGCGACGCCGGCAGCTCCGGCAGGTCGCCGAACGGATTCCCGGGACGACAGCAGAACGTGAGCACGGGCGAGTCGCCGCCGAGCGTCGCTCCGGCGAGCAGCGCGCCGACACGAAAGAGCGGGTACGTCGGATCGGGCGGGATGGCGATCGTGTCGCCGGGGCCGGCGAAGGCGCGGGCGCAGAGGAGGATCAGGTCGTCGGCGCCGGCGCCGAGCACGACGTTCTCCGGCTCGACCCCCGCGTACCGCGCGACCGCCGCCTCGAGCTCGGTGTAGCCGCCGTGCGGGTAGGTGTTCACCTCCGCCAGAGCGCCGGCGAGCGCACCTGGCCGCGAGGACGGCAGCGGCAGCGCGGGCACGTTCCCGTCGAAGCGGACGATCTCGACCGGGTCGAGCCCCGCACGGCGCGCGAGCTCCTCGGTCGACGGCGCCCAGCCGTAGGGCGCGAACTCCTCGGCAAGCGCCCTCAACGCGCCACCGCCGCGGCGTGCGCCGGCAGGCCCTCGACCTCGGCCAGCGCCTCGACCGTCGGCCGCACGAGCGCGAGCCCCGCCGGGGTCAGACGCTGCACGGTCACCGGCTTGAGGAAGGTCTCGAGCCCGAGCCCGCCGGTCGAGCGCGCCCAGCCGCCGGTCGGGAGGACGTGGTTGCCGCCCGTGCCGAGGTCGCCGGTCGGAACCGGCGAGCTGGCGCCGACGAAGACGGCTCCCGCGTTTCGGATCCGCGGCGCGAGCACCTCCGCCTCGCCGAGCAGGACGACGTGCTCCGGGGCGCGCCGCTCGACCTCGGCGAGCGCCGCCTCGAGGTCGTCCGCCTCGACGATCGCGCAGACCGCGTCCGCGCCGTGCTCCGCCTGGGCGGCCAGCTCGAGCTCCGCCAGCCGGCGGTCGCCGCCGCGACCGAGCACGACGACGACCTCGGAGGGCCCGGCCGGCAGATCGATGGCGACGTCGCGGGAGACGAGCAGCTTCGCCTCGTTGACGAACGCGTTCCCGGGCCCGACGACCTTGTCGACCCGCGGAATCGTCGCGGTTCCGTACGCGAGCGCCGCGACCGCCTGCGGGCCGCCGACGGCCCAGACCTCGTCCACGCCGAGCAGCTCGGCCGCCGCGGCCACGAGCCCGGCCCCGGCGGGAGGGGTGACGACGACGACGCGCTGGACTCCGGCCGCCTGCGCCGGCACGGCGGTCATCACGAGCGTCGAGACGAGCCCGCGCGGGACGTAGATCCCGACCGAGCCGAGGGCCACCCAGCGCCGCTCCAGCTCCACGCCCGGCTCCACCTCGAGCCGCAGGTCGGCAGGGCGCTGCGCCTCGTGCCAGACGCGGACCCGGCGCGCGAGGTCGAGGACTGCCTCCACGGGCAGCGTCGCCCGCAGGCTCGGCGCGCGCGGGCTCGACGCCGTCGAGGCGCAGCGACCACTCGCGCAGGGCGTCGTCGCCGCGCTCCCGGACGTCCGCGACGATGTCCGCGACCGAGCTCGGGCCACCGCCCGCCGCGGTGTCGGCTCGCGAGCTCATGCCAGCATTCGCTCGACGGGGACGAGCAGGATCGACGACGCGCCGGCCGCCTCCAGCTCCGGCAGCAGCTGCCAGACGTCGGCGGCCGGGACGAGGCTGTGCACGGCGACCATCCCCGGCTCGGAGAGGGGCAGCACGCTCGGCGCCCGCGAGCCCGGGACGAGCGCGCAGATCTGCTCGAGCGAATCCTCGGGCGCGTTCAGCATCAGGTAGCGGGCGCCGCGCGCGTCGACGACGCTGCGAAAGACCCCCGCGAGCTGGAGCGCATCGGGTCTCGGATCCCGCGGCGCGATCAGAACGGCCTCCGACTCGAGCAGCGTCGCGACCGAGCGGAGCCCGTTCGTGCGCAGGGTGCTGCCGCTCGAGACGAGGTCGACGATCGCGTCGGCGAGCCCGAGTCGCGGCGCGAGCTCGACCGAGCCGTGGACGTCGACGAGCTCGATCGGCGAGGGCAGCAGCTCCGAGGCCAGGCGCGGGAAGCTCGTCGCGACGCGCGCGCCCCGGAGGCCCTCGAGGGACTGCACCGGCGACTCCGCCTCCACGGCCGCCGCGAGCGAGCAGGCGCCGAAGCCGAGGCGGACGAGCTCCTCGACGTCGGCGCCGCGCTCGCGGACGATGTCGAGACCCGTGATCCCGCAGTCGACGACGCCGTCCTGCACGTACTCGGGCACGTCGTCGGCCCGGACGAGCAGCGCCTCCACCGGGGCGTTGCGGCAGGGGAAGGCGAGCGCGCGGTCGCCGGGCGTCTCCGGGCCGAGGCCCGCGTCGTGGAGCAGCTGGATCGCGGGCTCGCGCAGGCGGCCCTTCGACGGGACGGCGATCCTCACGCGCGCTTCGGCTTCCGGAGCCGTCGCAGCGCGAGCGCGTAGCCGCCCTCGCCGTTGCGCAGCCACTGGGCCACGCGCGTCACCGTCGTCGTCGAGGCGTGTGCCCGCTTCGCCACCTCCAGGTACGGCAGCCCGTCCTCCAGCAGCTTCGCGACCTGCCAGCGATGCGCCATCGCGTCGAGCTCCGAGCGGGTGCAGAGATCCCGCAGAAACGCCTGCGTCTCGGCCGCCGTCCGCAGCGACGCGATCGTCGCGAACAGCTCCTCGTGCTCTGTCGTCGGCCAATGTCGCGGCTCCGACTCTGCCGTTCCACCACTTGTCATCGTGTTAGCATGGTAACACGATGGCGCAGGAGTTCGCAATCATCCCCGCGATCGACGTGCTCGACGGCCGAGCGGTGCGGCTCGAGCAGGGCGACTACGATCGCGTCGCGGCCGAGGCGGGCGACCCGCTCGAGCTCGTCGCCCGTGCGGCGCGGGCCCGCCCCCCGCTCGTGCACGTCGTCGCGCTCGGTGCGGCACGGGACGGCGGCGCCCCGGTCGAGCTGGCGCGCCGCGTCGTCGCGGCGGCGGCGCCGGTGCCGGTGCAGCTCGGCGGCGGCGTCCGCTCGATCGCCGACGCCGAGGCGCTCGCGGCGGCGGGCGTCGTCCGCGTGATGGTCGGGACCGCCGCCTTCGGGTCGATCCCGCTGCGGGAGTTCGTCGCCGCGCTCGGCGAGCGGCTCGTCGTCGCCGTCGACGTCGCGGACGGGATCGTCCGCACGGCCGGCTGGCTCGAGTCCTCGGGTCTGACGACGGCGTCCGCGCTCGAGCGCTGCACCGCAGCCGGCGTCCGCACCGTGCTGTGCACCGCGATCGACCGCGACGGCACGCGGTCGGGTCCCGACCTCGAGCTGGTCCGCGAGGCGCGTGCCCGGTTCGCCGGCACGGTGCTCGCCGCCGGCGGGATCCGCGACGACGCCGACGTCGAGGCGGTGCGCGGCACGGGCGCGAACGGCGCCGTCGTCGGCCGTGCCTGGCTCGACGGGACGCTCTCGCTCGGGCCGGCAGCGGGCGGCTGAGCACGGAGTGCTCCTCGACGTCGCGAAGGTCGAGTGCCGGTGCAGCGCTGCGGGTTTCGCCCGTCGCTACGGGACGGTCGCCGTCGTCGTCGTGCTCTGCTGCGGGAGCTCGCCGTGGAGACACGCGTTCATCGCATCCGCGTGCGGCTGCATCGCCTGCTGCTGCGCCTGGGGATCGAAGCCGCTGCCCGGGACGGGCTGCATCGGCCCGACCTTCTCGGAGCAGACCTCGAACGCGACCTCCTCGGCCGGCATCCGCACCGTCCGGACGACGGCGCCCCCGTCGACGAGCTCGAGGGTCCGCCAGTCGGTCGCGCCCAGGTCGAGCAGGAAGATCCGGCGGTCGGCGCTCCCCGGGAACACCGGCCCGACGAGCGGGTAGGTCGCCTCCGCACCGCCCGCGAGCGTGACCCGGAGCGCCTCCGCGGAAGCCGGCACCGTGCCGGCGAGCACGTAGGTCGCCGGGCCGGCGCCGCCGCCTGCCGAGGAGTCCAGGCAGAGCGCGTCGCACGGCGGCCGACCGACGCCCGCATCCGTGCTCTGCAGCGTGCAGGGGCCGTCGGGCCCCCCGCCGCCGCCGGCCTGGCCGACCTTCACCTCCGTCGCCCAGCAGGGCTGCCTCGAGCCGCCGAGCCAGGCGACGAACGAGGCCGTCCCGCCCGCCGCGAGCGGCAGCGTCGCGACCACCCGCGGCTCGCTCCCGGACGCCGGCCTCACGCCGTCGAGGAAAAGCGTCTGCGCCGAGGCCACCTGGGCCTTCTGCTCCGCGGTCGGAGGGCCGCACGGAGGGGTCGGCGCGGTGGTCGTCGACCCGGCGGTCGCGAGGGGCATGTAGCAGGTCCAGGCGTCGGCCCCCGACGTGCGCGTGCCGAGCGTCCCCTCGACGAAGCCGACGACCCACGCCGGCGGCGGCGCATCGGCGGACGCGATCGGCGGAGCGGGCGAGTCCGGCAGCACGGGCGCCGAGGCCGGAACGGAGCGAGTCGCGGCCGCTCCGCAGCCGGAGAGGAGCACCGCCGCGGCGAGGAGCAGCGCCCGTCGCATGAGCCGACGGTACTCCTCCCTGCGCTGGACGCAAGTCCGCCCGCATAGGCTGGCGGGGTGCGCCTCTTCCTCGTCGCTCGCCACGGGCAGTCGCTCTTCAACGTCGACGGCATCGTCAACGGCGACCCGCTGCTCGACCGGGGTCTCTCGGAGCAGGGGATCGAGGAGGCGGAGCGGCTCGGAGGCCAGCTCACGGGGCTCGAGGTCGAGCTCGCCCTCGTCTCGCCCTTCCCGCGCGCGGTGCAGACGGCGAACATCGCGCTCGCGGGACGCCACCCGGCGCACGAGCTGGACGACGACCTCGGCGACGTCCGCATCGGCGAGCTCGAGGGCCGGACGCTCGACGACTACCGGGCGCAGCCGGCGCACGCCGATCCGACGCTCCGCTTCCCCGGCGGCGAGAGCCTGAACGAAGCGGCCCTCCGCTACGCGGCCGCCTTCGAGCGGCTGCTCGCGCGCGACGAGCACGTAACGCTCGTCGTCTGCCACGAGATCCCGGTGCGCTACGCGGTCAACGCGGCCGCCGGCAGCGAGGGCCTGAACGAGCCGCTGCACCTCGTCGCGAACGCAGCCCCCTACGTCTTCGACGAGCGCGCCCTCGAGCGCGCGGTCGAGCGGATCCGCGAGCTCGCCCGCTGAGGACCGCTGTCGGCGTCGCTCGATGCAGAGGCGGCACTCGCCGGCCGTCAGGTCGTCGGGGATTGCGAAGATCCCTCCATGGACGATCGCCGGCGCTCGAGACACGACGTCCCGACGCTGCCGGCCGGGGGCCCGCAGGCGACCGCGCGGGCGCTCGCGCACGCGGGCGACGCACGCGCGCTCGTCCTCGTCGAGGGGATCAGCGACCAGATCGCGCTCGAGACGCTCGCCGCGCGCCACGGCCGCGACCTCGCCGGCGAGCGCGTCGCGATCGTGCCGATCGGCGGCGCGCAGGCGATCGCGCGTTTCCTGACCCGCTTCCGCGCCGATGCGCCCCACGCGAGGCTGGCCGGCCTCTGCGACGCGGGCGAGGAGGCCGTGTTCCGGCGCGGCCTGGAGCGGGCCGGCTTCGACTCCGGCCCGACGCGCGCCGACATGGAGCAGCTCGGCTTCTACGTCTGCGTGGCCGACCTCGAGGACGAGCTGATCCGCGCGCTCGGCGCCGCGAGGGTCGAGGCCGTCCTCGACGCGAATGGCGACCTCGCCCCCTTCCGCACCTTCCAGAAGCAGCCGGCCTGGCGAGGGCGGAGCGTGGCAGGGCAGCTGCGGCGCTTCCTGGGCAGCGCCGACCGGCGCAAGCTCCGCTACGCACGGCTGCTCGTCGAGGCCCTCGATCTCGCCGAGACGCCGTCCCCGCTCGACGGCGTCCTCGCCCACGTCTGGCGGTCGTAGCCCACTCCGCCGAGGGAGAGGCGCCTCGTGGAAGTCGCGGTTCGCGCGCCCGACACCTTCATCGGCGGCGCCCGGGCGCCGGTCGCGAGCGACCGCTAGACGATCCGCGTCAGCGTCCGCTCGATCCGCAGGCCGAGCTCGTCCGCGGCGGCCCGCCAGCGGGCGAAGTGCTCGGTCCGGGGATGCGCATCCCACGCGGCGTCGTCCGCGTAGACCTCGTAGAGGACGAAGCGGTCCGGGTCGTCGACGTTCTCGCAGACGTCGAAGCGCAGGCAGCCCGGCTCCTGCTCGAGCGCCGCCGCCGCCTGAGCGCCGATCGCCTCGAGGAAGCGGTCGCGCGTCCCCCCGGGACACTCGATCGAGACGACGAGGGCGAGCATGCGGCCCAGCCTACCGGCCGCCGCATCCCCCGGACGGGGCGTTGACCGCCCACGAGACGGCGACTAGATCTGACGCATGTCCGTCAACGGCCGCCGCCTTTCCGCTGCCTGCGCGTTCCTCGCGCTGACCGCCGTGCTCGCCGCCTGCGGGAGCGTGTCAGGGACGATCGACCCCGTCGCCTCGGCGGCGACGAAGAGCGTGAACGCGGGGACGGCGCACATGACGTTCTCGCTGACGATCTCGAGCCCGCTGCTCGGCGGGGGCAAGAAGCTGACGATGAGCGGCGACGGTCACGTGTCCGCGAACGGCTCCGACCTGACGCTCGACATGGGGCAGCTGCTCGCGCAGGCCGGCGCGCCCGCAGGCTCGGACGGCACGATGCAGGAGATCTTCGTCCACGAATCCGGGGACGCCGTCGTCTACCTCCGCCTCGGCCTGCTCGACCCGTACCTCGGCGGCAGGCACTGGGTGAGGCTCGACCTCTCGCAGGCCGGCAAGAAGCTCGGCATCGACGTCGGCAAGCTGCTGGCGGGCCAGACCGGCACCGACCCGGGGCAGTGGCTGGGGATGCTGAAGGCCACGAGCGGCCCGGTGCAGGACCTCGGCGCCGAGACGATCGACGGCGTCGAGACGACGCACTACCGCGCGACGGTCGACCTCCAGAAGGCGGCCCAGGTGAAGGGCGTCTCGATCGACCAGCTGCTGAAGCTCGCGGGCCAGGGCATGCCGCTGTCCGTGCCCGAGGACGTGTGGGTCGACTCGAGCGGCCTCGTCCGACAGCTCCGCGTCTCGTACGGCCTCACGACCAACGGCACGCCGATGCGGATGTCGATGACGCTCGGCCTGAGCGACTACGGGACGCAGACGACGATCAGCGCGCCGCCCGCGTCCGACGTGGTCGACGCGAGCAAGCTCGCGCTCGGATCCGGCGCCCAGACGCCGACGCCCTGAGCCCTCTGCCGCGAGCCCTCAGCCGGCGAAGGCGCCTGTGCGCGACGAGGTCGAGCCACTGCACGCGGGCCGGCGGGCCGGAGATGCCGCCTTCCCCGAGCGCTCTCCCGAGCCGCCCCTCCATGAACCGCTGCTGGGCCTCGCGGGACTCCCAGACCTCGAAGACGACCCAGCCGCCCTCCTTCGCGCCGCCCGCGTGGAATACGAGGCCCTCGGGCCAGTCGCCCTGCCCGGTCTCGGCGTCGATGCCCAGCGCGGCGTTCACGGCGAGGTACTCGTCGCGGCCGACGCCGTCGAACTCGAGGATCAATCCTTCAGCCATCTCGTCTCCTGTCCGTCGCTTCGAGTCTCGACCCTGCGGCCCGACCATCTCCCGCCGGGCGCCCGCCGTCAAGCGTCGCGTGCGGCGCCGAGCAGCAGCACGAGCAGCGCCTTCTGGACGTGCAGGCGGTTCTCCGCCTCGTCCCAGATCGCCGAGCGCTCGCCGTAGAGCACCTCGGAGGTGATCTCCTCGCCGGGGTGCGCGGGCAGGCAGTGCATGACGAACGCCTCGGCCGACGCGAGCGCGAGCAGGTCGCGGTCGAGCCGGTACGGCTCCAGGTCGGCGAGCCGCTTCGCCCGCTCGTGCTCCTGGCCCATCGAGATCCAGGTGTCGGTGACGACGACGTCCGCGCCCTCGACCACCTCGCGCGGGTCGTCCGTCGTCTCGACGCCGGGCGCCTCGTAGCCGGCCGGCGACGCGGCGACCACGGTGTAGCCGAGCACCTGCCCGAGCGCGGCCAGCGAGACGAGGACGTTCGAGCCGTCGCCGACCCAGGCCACCCGGACGCCGCCGAGCGTCCCGAGCCGGTCGCGGATCGTCAGCGCGTCGGCCAGCGCCTGGCACGGGTGCTCTTCGGCGGTCAGCGCGTTGACCACCGGGATCGACGCCCACTCGGCCCACGCCTCCAGCTCCGCGTGCTCGTGCGTCCGCACGGCGAGCGCGTCGAGGTAGCGGGAGAAGACGCGCGCCGTGTCGGGCAGCGACTCGCCGCGCGAGAGCTGCAGCTCCTCCGGGCTGAGCGGCATCGCGGCGCCGCCGAGCTGGGTCATGCCGGCGGTGAACGAGATCCGGGTCCGCGTCGAGTGCTTCGAGAAGTAGAGGCCGAGCGTCGCGCCCGGGAGCAGCGGCTGCTTCGGCTGCTCGCGCAGCTCGACGGCGAGGTCGAGGAGCGCCTCGGCCTCGGCGGACGAGAGGTCGGAGACGCGCAGGAAGTCACGCCCCGCGAGCGAGACGTCCGAGACGGCGCTCACAACGACCACCTCGCCGTCGCAGCGGCGACGGCGGCCGCCACGTCGCCGAGCCGGTCGCCCTGCGCCGGCGGCTCGAAGGTGCCCGCGCGCACCGAGGCGGCGACCTGCTCGTGCGCATCGCGGAAGGGGACGCCCTCCCGCACGAGCGCCTCGGCCGCGTCGGTCGCGAGCAGGAGCGGGTCGGACGCGGCCTCGGCCATCCGCTCGCGATCGAACCCGAGCCCGCCGACGAGCACCGCCAGGGCGGCGAGCGCCCCGCCGACGTCCCGGCGGGCGGCGAAGAGCGGCGGCTTGTCCTCCTGGAGATCGCGGTTGTACGCGAGCGGCAGCCCTTTCAGCGTGGCGAGCAGGCCGGTCAGCCGCCCGATCGCCGTGCCGGCCTTGCCGCGCGCGAGCTCGGCGACGTCCGGGTTCAGCTTCTGCGGCATCATCGAGGAGCCGGTCGCGGCGACCTCGGGCAGCTGCGCGAAGCCGAACTCCCGGCTCGACCAGAGCACGAGCTCCTCGCCGATCCGCGAGAGGTGCGTGAACAGGACGGCGGCGGCGTAGAGGTAGTCGAGGACGAAGTCGCGGTCGGCGACGCCGTCGAGCGAATTGCGCATCGGGCTCGGCGGCGGCGGCAGCGGCAGGGTCGAGCCGGCGAGCGCACCCGAGCCGAGCGGCGACGGCTCCGCCTGGGCGGCCGCGAATGCGAAGCGGGCGCGGTCGCGCTCCAGCATCTCGATCCACGCCAGCAGGTGGTGCCCGAGCGTCACGGGCTGGGCGCGCTGGAGGTGCGTGTAGCCGGGCAGCGGCGTCTCCGCCTCGCGGGCGGCGTGCTCGAGGACGGCGACGGCGAACCCGCGCAGGGCGGCGTCCGCCTCGGCGCAGGCGTCGCGCACGTAGAGGCGCATCGCCGCCGCGACCTGGTCGTTGCGGGAGCGGCCGGCGTGGATCTTCCGACCGACCTCGCCGAGCTCGGCCTCGATGAAGGAGTGCACGTCCTCGGCGGCGGCGCTCGGCGTCCCGATCCGCGCCAGCACGGATCGGACCTCGGCCAGCTCGGCGTCGTCGAGCAGGCCGGCCGCGTGCAGCCGCTTCGCGTGCAGCAGCGTGCCCTCGACGTCGTAGGGCAGCAGCTCGTCGTCGGGCGCGCGCAGGAAGTCCCAGACCTCGGGGGCGAGCTCGGCGCCGCCGACCCGTCCGGCCCAGAGCGTCACCGACCCGCTCCGCGGCCGGCCGAGCCGGCCGCCGCGCTCCCGGCCGGCTCCGTCGAGCCCACGCCGGGCGGCTCCAGCGCGAGCGGCAGGTGCGCGTGGCGCGCGAGCATCGCGCGCGAGTCGGCGATGTCGTTCACCTGCACCGCGAGCTGCCCGATCCGGTCGCGCGCCGTGAAGGCCGTCGCGCTCCGCTCCATGCTCAGCCGCTCGGGGTCGTAGGTGACGCGCGTCTCCCTGCGTGTCGAGGATCGTGTAGTCGTCGCCGCGCCGCAGCTCGATCGTCACCTCGCCGGTCACGACCGGGGCGACCCAGCGCTGCAGCGAGTCGCGCAGCATCAGCGCCTGCGTGTCGAACCAGCGGCCCTCGTAGAGCAGCCGCCCGAGCCGGCGCCCGTCGACGGCGTAGCGCTCGAGCGTCGCCTCGTTGTGGATCGCGGTCAGCAGCCGCTCGTAGGCGACATGGAGGAGCGCCATCCCCGGCGCCTCGTAGACGCCGCGGCTCTTCGCCTCGATCACGCGGTTCTCGATCTGGTCGGACATGCCGAGCCCGTGCCGGCCGCCGATCGCGTTCGCGGCGCGGATCAGCTCGACCGGATCGTCGGTGCGCGTCCCGTCGACCGCCACCGGCACGCCGCCCTCGAACGCGACCGTCACGACCTCCGGCTCGATCGCAGCGCCGTTCCAGTGCGCGACGCCCATGATCGGCTCGACGATCTTCATGCTCGTGGAGAGGAGCTCGAGATCCTTCGCCTCGTGGGTCGCACCCAGCATGTTCGCGTCGGTCGAGTACGCCTTCTCGACCGAGGAGCCGTGCGCGAGGCCGCGCTCGGCCAGCCACTCGCTCATCTCCTTGCGGCCCCCGAGCTCCTCCACGAAGCGCTCGTCGAGCCACGGCTTGTAGATCCTCAGCCGCTCGTTGGCGAGCAGGCCGTAGCGGTAGAAGCGCTCGATGTCGTTGCCCTTGTACGTCGAGCCGTCGCCCCAGATCTCGACGCCGTGATCGGCCATCGCGCGCACCAGCAGCGTCCCCGTGACGGCGCGGCCGAGCGGGGTCGTGTTGAAGTAGCGGCGGCCGGCGGTCTGGACGTGGAAGGCGCCGCACTGGAGCGCGGCCAGCCCCTCGCGGGCGAGCGCCTCCTTGCAGTCGACGAGCACGGCCTCCTCGGCGCCGTAGCGCTTCGCCTTCTCGGGGACGGCCTCGATGTCCGGCTCGTCGTACTGGCCGAGGTCGGCCGTGAAGGCATACGGGACGGCGCCCTTCTCGCGCATCCACGCGATCGCGCACGACGTGTCGAGGCCGCCGGAGAAGGCGATCCCCACCCGCTCGCCGACCGGGAGCGCCGCGAGGATCGAGCCCCCCGTCTGCGGCACGACGTTCACGCCACCCCCCGCAGCCGCTGCTGCCGGATCTCGTCGGCGAGCTGCGCGCCGGTGACCGGCTCGCGGGCGACGAGCAGGACGGTGTTCTCGCCGGCGATCGTGCCCGCGACGTGCGGGTGCCGCGCGACGTCGCATGCCTCGGCGAACGGGCTCGCGTATCCGTGCGGCGTGGTCACGACGACGAGGTTGCCGCTCGCCTCGACCGCGAGCGCCCAGCGCGCGACGGCCTGCGAGAGCGCGTCGACGAGCGGCGCATCGGCCGCTTCCGGAGGCGCGTAGACGAGCTGCCCGTCCTCGTTGCGGATCTTCACCAGGCCGAGCTCGTGGATGTCGCGCGAGACGGTCGTCTGCACGACCTCGTGACCCTCGCGCCGCAGCGCCTCGGCCAGCTCGCTCTGGGTCGAGATCGCCTGCTCGTGGACGAGGCGCAGGATCGCGCCGTGCCGCTCGCTGCGATTCATGAGAGCACCTCCGTGAGGATCGCCAGGGCGCGGTCGACCTCGTCCGGCCCGACGACGAGCGGCGGGGCGAGCCGAAGGACGTTCGCGCCCGACGTCAGGCAGACGAGGCCGGCGTCGAGGGCGGCGTCGGCGATCGGCTGCGCAGGGCCGGCGAGCTCCGCTCCGACGAGCAGGCCGGCGCCGCGCGCCTCGACGACGCCGGGCAGGCCGCGAAGGCCGTCGAGCAGCCGGGCGCCGTTTTCCCGCACCGCGGCGAGCAGCGGCTCGTCGATCGCGTCGACAACCGCGCACGCAGCTGCGCACGCGACCGGGTTGCCGCCGAACGTGGCTCCGTGGTCGCCGGGGGCGAAGGCGCCCGCCGCCTCGTCGGCGACGAGCAGGCAGCCGATCGGCAGCCCGTTTCCGAGACCCTTCGCGAGCGTGAGCAGCTGCGGGCGCACGCCGAGCCGCTCCCAGCCGAAGAAGGCGCCCGTCCGGCCGACGCCGGTCTGCACCTCGTCGAAGCAGAGGAGCGCCCCGAGCTCGGCGGCGAGCCCGGCCGCGGCGGCCGCGAACTCCGGCTCGAGCGGGATCACCCCGCCCTCGCCGAGCACGGGCTCGAGCAGGATCAGGCCGACATCCGGCCGGCGGCGGCCCGCAGCGAGACGACGTCGTTCGGGACCGCGAAGCGGACGCCGGTGAGCAGCGGCTCGAACGCGGCGCGCTTGGCCGGCTGCCCGGTCGCCGCCAGCGAGCCCGTGGTGCGGCCGTGGAAGCTCCTCTCGAGCGCGATCACGCCGGGCTTCCCGGTCGCCTTGCGCGCGTACTTGAGCGCCGCCTCGTTCGCCTCGGTGCCGGAGCCGCAGAAGAACGCCTGCGCACCGCCGAACCGCGCCGACAGCTTCGCGGCGAGCGCGGCGGCGGGCTCGGTCGCGAACAGGTTCGAGACGTGCCAGAGCCGGTCGAGCTGCGCCCGGGCGGCGGCGAGCGGCGCCGGATGGCGGTGGCCGAGCGAGACGACGGCGATTCCGGCCGCGAAGTCGAGATAGCGACGGCCGTCCGAGTCGGTCAGCCAGACGCCCTCGCCCTCGACGAAGGTCACCCGCGGCTGCGGGTAGACCGGCAGCAGGGCGCTCTCGGCCAGAGCGCTCACGCCAGCACCGCCGTCTCGCCGATCTCCGCGTCCAGCCCGCCGCGCGCGGCGCGCACGGCGGCGATCAGCTTCGGGACGATGCCGCCCTCGAACAGGCCGGCGCCGATCAGCGACTCCGCGTGCTCGGCCTGAATCGAGCGCAGCAGCTCGCCGTCGTGGTACACGCCCGCGACGTCGGTCAGGAACTGGATCCGGTGGGCGCCGATGCCGACGGCGAGCGCAGCGGCCGCCTCGTCCGCGTTCACGTTCAACGGTCCCGCGGCGAGCGGCGTCACGACCGGGATGCGCCCGTCGCCGAGCGCCCGGACGATCGGCCCGGGCGTGGACGGCACGGCAGTGCCGACGAGGCCGAGCTCGGGCACCGGGTCCGCGAGCAGGCCGATCTCGTCCCCGGCGAGCGGGACCGCGAGGCGGCCGACCGCGGCGCACACCGCGGCGTTGACGGCGGCGAGGCTCTCGCGCACGACCTCGAGCGCCTCGGGCGTCGTCACCCGCCGCCCGGCGACGAAGCGCACCTCCAGGCCGCGGCGCAGCATCTCGTCGCTGATCTGCGGCCCGGCGCCGTGCACGACGCAGACGGCGTGGCCGACCTCGCGGAGCCGCTCGACCGCGTCGGCGACCCCGGCGGTCGACGCGCCGCCGACCTTGAGCACGACGGTCATCGCGACCCACCCGTCACGAGCGGTACTCCGCGTTGATCCGCACGTAGTCGTACGAGAGGTCGGTGGTCAGATACGTGGCGGCGCCGTCGCCGAGCGCAAGGTCGACCTCGATCGCGCAGCTGCCGTTCGAGAGCACGGGCTCGTCGCCGGTCGGCCGGCCGGACACGAGCACCGGGACTGCGTCGATCGTGATCGAGAGCAGGGCGGGGTCGAGCTGCGCGTAGCCGCCGTCGAACTTCGCGGAGCCGGCGGCGGACGCGATCCGGCCCCAGTTCGCATCGTGGCCGTGCAGCGCGGTCTTGACGAGCGGCGAGGTGGCGATCCGCTCGGCGATCGCACGCGCCTCCGGGGCGCTCGCGGCACCGCGGACGGCGATCTCCGCGAGCACGGTCGCTCCCTCTCCGTCGGCGACGATCTGCTTCGCGAGGTCGCCGCACACCTTGCGCAGGCAGAGCGCGAACTGCTCGTCGCTCGCGGGCGTCCGCTCGATCCCGCTCGCGCCGTTCGCGAGCAGGAGCACCGTGTCGTTGGTGGAGCACTCGCCGTCGACCGAGATCGAGTTGAAGCTCGCGTCGACCGCCGGCCGCAGGAAGCCGATCGCCTCGCCCGGCTCGAGCGGGTAGTCGGTGGTGACCACCGCGAGCATCGTCGCGAGGTTGGGGTGGATCATCCCGGAGCCCTTGGCCATGCCGCCGACGACGAAGCCCTCGCCGCGTGCGACCGACTCCTTCGGCTTCGTGTCGGTGGTCATGATCGCCTCGGCCGCGACCGCGCCGCCGCTCTGCGTCAGCTGCAGGGCCGCGCTGCGAACGCCGGCGAGCACCTTGTCGAGCGGGAGCGGCGATCCGATCACGCCCGTCGAGAGCACGAGCACCTGCTCGGTCGGGACGCCGAGCAGCCAGGCCGCCTCGGCCGCGGTCGTCCGCGCCGCGATCACGCCCTGCTCCCCGGTGGCGGCATTGGCGACGCCCGAGTTGACGACGACCGCCTGCGGCTGCGCCAGCTCGAGGTGCTCGCGGCAGACCGTCACCGGCGCGGCCTGGACGCGGTTCGCGGTGAACATGCCGGCGCCGGTCGCGGGCACGAGCGAGCGGACGAGCGCGAGGTCGCGCCGCTCCTTCTTGCGGATCCCGCAGTGGACGCCGCTTGCGACGAAGCCCTTGGGCGCGGTGACGCTCATCGCCTAGACCAACACTCCTCTGAGGAGGAGCCCGGCCGTCTCGTCGAGGCCGAGCGCGAGATTCGCGTTCTGGAGCGCCTGTCCGGCGGCGCCCTTGCCGAGGTTGTCGATCGCGCAGACGACGACCGACCGACCGGTCGAGCGGTCGTCGAACACGCCGAGCTCGGCGCCGTCGGTGTGCTGGACGCGCGCCAGCTCCGGCGCGACCCCCTCGGGCAGGACGCGCACGACGGCGCTGCCGGCGTACGCCTCCTCGAGCAGCGCCCGCACGTCCCCGTGCGCGGTCACGTAGCAGGTGGCGAGCAGCCCACGGCGCACCGGCAGCAGATGCGGGACGAAGCAGACGGGGAAGCCGAGCGCCTGGGCGATCTCGGGTGCGTGCTGGTGGGTGCCGACCTTGTAGGGCGAGAGGTTCTCGAGCACGAAGCCCGCGTGCGAGCTCGCCTTCAGCTCGCGGCCGGCGCCCGAGACGCCCGACTTCGCGTCGACGACGACGCTCTCCGGGTCGACCGTGTCCCCGAGGGGCGCGAGCGCGAGCAGCGCCGCGGTCGCGTAGCAGCCCGGATTGGCGACGAGCGGACCCGACGGCGGGAACAGCTCCGGCAGCGCGTAGCTCCAGGCGGCGAGCGACGCGGGCCGCGGGTGCTCGAAGCCGTACCAGGCGGGGTAGAGCTCGGCGTCGCGGAGCCGGTGGGCCCCGGAGAGATCGACGACGATCGTGTCCGCCGGCGGCTCGAGCAGCGCGGCGCGATCGTGACCGAGGCAGGCGAAGACGACGTCGGCGCCCGCGGCGAGCGCCTCCTCGTTCCCCGTGAAGCGCGGCAGCGAGCCGTTCAGCCGGACGTCGAGGGCCGACGCGGGATTCCCGGCGAGCGAGTCGGAGCCGAGGGCGACGACCTCCAGCTCCGGATGCCGGAGCACCCGATCGAGCATCTCCTGGCCGGAGTAGCCCGACGCGCCGATGATCGCTGCACTGTGCACCTACGCATATTACGCAATGGAACGCATATTACGCAAGTGCGATGATGCGAGCGTGGAACGGAGGCGGATCCGAGTCACGGGCGTCGTCCAGGGGGTCGGCTTCCGCCCTTTCGTCTACGGGCTCGCCAGGAGCCTCGGCCTCTCCGGGTTCGTCCTCAACGACGGCGAGGGCGTGCTGGTCGAGGTCGAGGGGGCATCGGACGCACTCGACGCACTGGTGCGGGGACTGCATGAACACGCGCCGCCGCTGGCGCGGGTCGAGTCGGTGCGATCCGAGCCCATCGCATGTCGCGGCGAGACCGGCTTCCGGATCGAGCGCAGCGCACCGGCCGGCCGCAGCGCGCTCGTCCCGCCCGACGTCGCCACCTGCGACGACTGCCTGCGCGAGCTCTTCGACCCGGCCGACCGCCGCCATCGCTACCCGTTCACGAACTGCACGCAGTGCGGCCCGCGCTTCACGATCGTCACGGCTCTCCCCTACGACCGCTCGAACACGACGATGGCGGGCTTCCCGCTCTGCGCCGACTGTCGCCGCGAGTACGAGGATCCCGGCGACCGGCGCTTCCACGCCGAGCCGATCGCCTGTCCCGCCTGCGGCCCCACTCTCTCGCTCGAGCAGCCAAGTGACACTGTGTTACTTGGCGAGGAGGCGCTGGGCGAGGCGGTCTCGCTTCTTCGGAGCGGCCGCATCGTCGCCGTGAAGGGGCTCGGCGGCTACCACCTCGCCTGCGACGCCGGAGACGAGGACGCCGTCGCCCGGCTCCGTGCGCGCAAGCTCCGGGAGGACAAGCCGTTCGCCGTGATGACGAACGACCCGGACGCGCTCGCGGAGGTCGGCGACGCCGAGCGCGCCCTGCTCGAGTCGCGGGAGCGACCGATCGTCCTCTGCCCGCGCCGCGCCGACGCGCTCGTCGCGGGCTCGGTCGCGCCCGGAACCCCGTGGCTGGGGCTGCTCCTCCCGTACACCCCGCTCCACCACCTGCTGCTCGCCGACTACGGCGCCGCGCTCGTCATGACGAGCGGGAACCGATCGGACGAGCCGATCGCGACCGACGACGCGGAGGCGCAGGAACGGCTGGGCGCGATCGCCGACGCGTTCCTCGCCCACGACCGGCCGATCCACCGTCGCTGCGAGGACTCGGTCGTTCGGGCCGAGTTCCCGCTTCGGCGCTCGCGCGGATTCGTCCCCGCTGCCCTTCGGTTGCCGGTCGACGCGCCGCGGCCGCTCGTCGCGGCAGGCCCGGAGCTGAAGGCGACCTTCTGCGTCGCACGCGGCGGCGAGGCGTTCCTCTCGCCCCACCTCGGCGACCTCGACGGCGAGCTCGCCTACCGGGCCTTCCTCTCCGACATGCGCCTGGTGACGGAGATGCTCCGTGTGCGGCCCGACGTCGTCGCGCACGACCTTCACCCGGAGTACCTGGCGACGAAGTGGGCGCTCGAGCAGGACGCCCAGCTCGTCGGCGTCCAGCACCACCATGCGCACGCGGCCGCCTGCCTGGCCGAGCACGGCGAGACCGGCCCGGCGCTCGCGCTCGTCTTCGACGGCACCGGCTACGGCACCGACGGGACGCTCTGGGGCGGCGAGCTGCTGCGCTGCGACCTCGCGAGCTTCGAGCGCGTGGCCCACCTCGATCCGGTGCCGCTGCCGGGAGGCGAGGCGGCGATCCGCGAGCCGTGGCGGGCCGCTGCGATCCACCTCGAGCTCGCCGGCCGCCCCGTGCACTGGGAGCGCTGGGCCGACGTGCGGGCCTCCCTCGCCGTGAACGCGCCGCCCTCATCCGGGATGGGGCGGCTCTTCGACGCGGTCGCCGCGCTGCTCGACGTGCGCGACGAGGTGAGCTACGAGGGGCAGGCGGCGATCGAGCTGGAGCTGCTCGCGGGCGACGTCGCCGCCGAGCCGTTCGCCTGGCGCTTCGGCGGCGGCCCGGCGCTCGTGGCCGCTGTCCACGACGAGCTCGCGGCCGGACGCGACCGCCGCGAGCTGGCGGCCGCCTTCCACGAGACGGTGGCGGCCGCCGCGGCCGCCGCCTGCGCCGAGGCGGCCGAGCCGCGGCTCGTCGTCCTCTCCGGCGGCACCTTCCAGAACCTGCGCCTGCTCGCCTCGACCCGCCGGCGGCTCGAGGAGCACGGCTTCCGCGCTCTCGCCCACCGGCGGGTGCCTCCGAACGACGGGGGCGTCTCGTACGGCCAGGCCGCCGTGGCGGCGGCCCGCCTCGCCGTGCTCTAGCCTCGACCCCGAGCGCCGGGGATAGCATCGGGCGGTGGCCACGGCGACGAGACCCGGAATCGACCGGCGCGGCATGGCGACGCTCTCGAGCGGCCACCTCGCCGTCGACTTCGCCTCGGGAAGCGTGCCGGCGCTCATCCCGTTCGTCACCGACCGCTTCCACCTCGGCTACGCGCTCGCGGCGCTGCTGCTGCTCGCCGCGACGATCTCGTCGTCGATCGTGCAGCCGCTGTTCGGGCTCTGGTCCGACCGGCGCGGCGCGCTCTGGCTGATCCCGGGAGGCGCGCTGCTGGCGGCCGCCGGCATCGGCGGCGCGGCAGTCGCCCCCGCCTACCCGCTCGTCCTGCTGCTCGTGCTCGCGGGCGGCCTCGGCGTCGCGGCGTTCCATCCCGAGGGCGCCAAGCATGCGGCGTACGCGAGCGGCGGCAAGCGTGCGACCGGCATGTCCTACTTCAACATCGGCGGCAACAGCGGGTACGCGCTGGGCGCGTTCGCGACCGGGCAGCTCGTGGTCTGGCTCGGCCTCGTCGGCGGGCTGCTCGCGATGGTGCCGGTCCTGCTCGCCGGGCTCGCGCTCGCGCGCGAGGTTCCGCGCCTCGGCGGCCTGAAGCCGGCGGAGACGAACGCCGTCCACGACCGCGGTGACGACCGGCGCCGCGCGATGGTCCTGCTCGCGGTCGTCGTCGCCCTGCGCAGCGTGACCTGGTTCAGCCTGCTCGCCTTCGTGCCGCTCTGGGTGGTCTCGCTCGGGCACTCGAAGGCGCAGGGGAACCGGCTCCTGTTCCTGATGCTGCTCGCCGGCGCGCTGGGGACGCTCGTCCTCGGCCCGGTCGCGGACCGGATCGGTCTCCGGCGCACGCTCACCCTGACCCAGTCGGTCATCACCCCCGCCGTTCTCGTCTTCGTCTACGTCGGCGGTGTCGCCGGCGGCCTGGCGCTGATGCTCGTCGGCGTCTGCGTCGTCGGCTCGTTCGGCGTCACGATGGTGCTGAGCCAGCTCTACCTGCCGCGCCACATCGGGATGGCCTCGGGGCTCTCGGTCGGACTCGCCATGGGAATCGGCGGGATCGCCGCGGTCGTGCTCGGCGCGGTCGCCGACGCGATCGACCTGAAGACGGCCCTGACGATCTGCGCGCTCGCACCCGTGCTCGGGGTCGTGCTCTGCCTCCGCCTGCCGGCCCCGTCCTCGGGCGCGCGGGCGGCGATCGAGCCGACTGGCCGGACCGCGTCGGGGCCGATCTAGTGACAGCCGCCGACACCGTCGCCCTGCTCGACTGGAAGCGCCGCGTCGTCGCGCTCTACGCCGAGGTTCGCGGCGCCGCCGAGCCCGAGGCGGCGTGGCGCCACTGGCGGGCGACGCGCGACGAGCTGTTCCGCTCCCATCCGCAGTCGCCGCTCCCCGCGAGCGCACGCGACGGCTTCACCGGGCTCGACTACTTCCCGTACGACCCGGCCGCGCGGGTGACGGCGGAGCTGGCCGATCTCACGGCGGAGCCGCTGCCGATCGAGACGAGCGGGGCGCAGCCGCTGCTCTTCCGCCCGTTCGCGCGCGCCTCGTTCGGCCTCCACGGCGACGAGCTCGAGCTCGAGCTCTACTGGCTCGACGGCTACGGCGGCGGCGTCTTCCTCCCCTTCCGCGACGCGACGAGCGGACGCGGGACGTACGGCGGCGGCCGCTACGTGCTCGACACGGTCAAGGGCGCCGATCTCGGTGGCGCCGACGGACAGCTCGTGCTCGACTTCAACTTCGCCTACAACCCGTCCTGCTCGTACGACCCGGGCTGGGTCTGCCCGCTCGCTCCGCCCGCGAACAGGCTGCCGGTCGCGGTCGAGGCGGGGGAGCGCGGAGCAGCGTGAGCGAGCTCGGCGACCTCCGCGCCGAGATCGGCGCACTCGACCGGCAGGTGCTCGACGCGCTCAACCGCCGTCTGGAGCTCGTGGCGGCCGTGCGCGCGCGGAAGGAGGCCGCCGGGGAGCGCTGGATCGACGCCGAGCGGGAGGCGGCGCTGCTGCGCGAGCTGTCGGCGGAGAACGCCGGACCGCTCTCGGCGCGCGCCGTGACGGCCATCTTCTCGGCGGTTCTCGACGTGCTCAAGCAGGAGGTCGCGGCAGCGCGGACCGGGAGCCCAACCCGCGGCGGCCGAGCCGAGACGACCGGGGATCGAGCGGCTGGCGGTGGTCGGGACCGGGCTCGTCGGCGCGTCGGTCGCGCTGGCGGCGCGCCGTGCCGGCGTCCGCTGCGCGGGATTCGACATCGACGGGAAGACGCTCGCCGAGGCGAGCGGGATCGCCGGTCTCGAGCCGGCGGGCTCCCTGGCGGAGGCGGTCGCCGGCGCCGAGCTCGTGGTGGTGGCGGTGCCGGCCGGAGCCGCCGTCGACGCGGTGCGCGGGGCGCTCGGGGCTGCCGGCGCGGGCACGACGGTCACCGACGTCGCCTCGACGAAGCGGGCGGTCGCCCGGATCGAGGATCCGCGCTTCGTCCCGGGCCACCCGGTCGCGGGCGGGGCGACCGGCGGACCGCGCCGCGCCGTCGCCGACCTCTTCGACGGCGCCACCTGGTTCCTGAGCCCCGGGGACACCGCCGACGAAGAGCGCTTCGCGCTCGTGGAGCGCTTCGTCGCGGCACTCGGCGCTCGACCCGTCAGCGTCGACGCCGCGGCACACGACCGTCTGCTCGCGCTGACGAGCCACCTCCCCCACGTGCTCGCGAACGCACTGATGCTGCGCGTCGCCGCAGCCGCAGCCGGCGACGACGCCCCGCTCGCGCACGCCGGAGCGTCGCTGCGCGAGATGACCCGGGTCGCCGGCGCGAACCCGGGGATCTGGGCCGACATCTTCCTCGAGAACGCAGACGAGATCGCCGACGCTCTCGACGGCTTCCGGGGCGAGCTCGACACGCTCGCGGACACGCTGCGCGCGGGCGACCGGGCCGCGGTCGAGGCGTCGATCGAGGCCGCAGCCGGCGCGCGCGGACGGATGGAGTCCTTCGCCTACCGCACCGAGTCGACGCAGCTCAGCCGGATCCGCGTGCGCGTCCCCGACCGTCCGGGGGTGCTGGCCAGGATCACCCAGATCCTCGGCGCCGCCGGGATCAACATCGAGGACTTCGAGCTCCGGCACGTCTCGCCGGAATACGGCGGCGTCCTGGTGATCCTCGTCGCGGGAGCCGACGGCGCGGAGAAGGCCCGGGAGCTGCTCCGCGGCGAGGGCTACGCGGCCGCCTAGCCTGCCCCGCGGGGAGAGCTGCGCTCGTCCTGCGGGTGGACAGGACGGAGCGCGCAGCTCGTCGAGCGGCTAGGAGCGCCGCGACCCCTTCCTCGGCCTCGCCGATGCAGCGGTCGAACTCGGCGAACGCGTCGGTCCACGTGCGCGGGTCGCGGAGATCGACGCCAACCGGCTCGAGCAGCTCCTGGGGCGAGCGAGAGCCGCCGCTGGCGAGGAACTCGAGGTACGCCGGCGTGAACGACCCGGGATCCTCGCGGTAGCGCGCGAGCAGCGAGAACGCGACCAGGTGGGCAAACGAGTACGCGTACGTGTAGAAGCGGACGTGGATGAAGTGCGGGACGTACGCCCAGCCGAGGCGGTAGCCGTCGGGCAGGGCGAGCGAGTCGCCGTAGTAGCGCTGGTTCTCCTCCAGCCAGACCTCGGACAGCCGCTCCCGGGTGAGCGCCTTCCCCTCCCCGCGCAGCCCGTAGGCCCGCTGCTCGAACCGTGCGAGCACCGTCTGCCGGAAGATCGAGGCCATCGCGTTCTCGGCCCGGTCGGCCAGGAGCATCGCACGCGTCGCCGGATCCTCCTCCCGGTCGAGCAGCCGCTCGACGGCGAGCAGCTGCGCGAAGGTCGAGGGCACCTCGGCGACGGCGAGCCCGACCCGGTAGGAGCGATACGCCTGCCGTTCCAGGGCGAGCGTGCCGTGGGTGGCATGGCCGAACTCGTGCGCGAGCGTGACCACGTCGCGCAGGGTGTCCGTGAAGTTCATGAGGACGTACGGGAGCACGCCCTTCGAGACGCTGTTGCAGTACGCGCCGCCCGCCTTGCCCGAGCGCGGCTCGGCGTCGACGTGCTCTCGCTCGAGGCAGGAGCGGAAGATCTCCGCCAGGCGCGGCTCGAAGTGGGCGAGCGACTCGTCGACGATGTCCACCGCCTCCTGCCAGTCGACGTCGCGGTCCTGACCGACCGGCGCGTACTGGTCGGCGAGCTCGAGCCGGTCGAGGCCGAGCACCGTCGCCTTGCGCTCGAACCAGCGGCGCCCGAGCGGGTAGTGCTCCTCGATCGCGGCGAGCATCGACTCGACCACCTCGCCGTCGAGCTCGTTGCGCATGTTCGTCGGCAGCATCGGATCGGGGATCCCGCGCAGGCGGTCGACGGAGAGCCGGTCGCCGACGAGCGCGTCGTAGCACGCCGCCTGCACGTCGGCCACGGTGGCGAGCCCTTCGTAGAGCGCCTCGAGCGCTCGCAGCCGCAGCTCCCGGTCGGGCGAGTGCACGTAGGAGAGGAGGCGGTCGATCGTGTGCGGCTCCTCTCCCTCGCCCGCGTCGAAGTCGACGCCGAGCGTCGCCAGCTGCCGCCCGTGCAGCGACTCCCACGCCGAGATCGCCGGCCGCCGCGCGTTCAGCGCCTGCTCCTCCGCCTCACCGCGAACATACGGCTTCTCCTCGCGCGCGACGCGCAGCTTGTGCTCGTACGGCTCGAGCTCCGGCGCGGCGAGCAGTGCATCCGCGTCGGCGTCGTCGAGCGCGATCCACTCGAGCTCGACGAAGAGGAGCAGGTTCTCGAGGTCGGCGGCGCGGTCGCGGGCGAGAGTCACGAGGTCGTTCGTCTCGGCGTCCGTCGCCTCGGTGTGCTCGCGGGCGAGCGCGTAGAAGTGGACGCGCGAGATGTCCTGGTGCAGCTCGTCGAGCTCGTCGAGCAGCGAGCGGAGCGCCTCGGGGCCGCCGGAGCCGACCGTGCCGCGCCACTCGTCGGCGAAGCGACGTGCGCGCTCGACCAGCTCGTCCCACTCGCGCCGGGCGGCCTCCGCCCCCGGCGAGAGATCTGCCAGGTCCCAGCGGATCCCGGCGGCGCTCAGCGACGTCGCAGCCATTCGTGCTCCTTCCGATGTGCCCCGAAAACGCCAAGTCCCCGCGAGCCCGGAGGCTCACAGGGACTCGGCGTCGGCAATGTCGCAGATCCCGCCGAAGGCGTCAAGCGGAATGCGATACTAGGTGTGCTCGTGTCCGCGCAGCAGCCATCCGTGCCGGCCGACAACCCGCTCCGGCGCATGCGCTGGCTCTTCTGGGGCGTCGCACTCGCCGTCGGCGTCGGCGCCGGCGCCCTGATCGCCGTGCTGCACACGAAGAAGGCGACGCCGGCGATCCCGACCACGGCCGCGGCCGCCGCCCCGGCCGTGTCCTGGGCAGCGGGCAAGCTGCCGGCGCCCGACTTCTCGCTCGTCGACCAGGACGGAAGGCCCGTCTCGCTCGCGCGCTTCCGCGGCCGGCCCGTGCTCCTCACCTTCATCGACCCGCTCTGCCGGAACCTCTGCCCGACCGAGGCGAAGATCCTCGCGGGCGTCGAGGCGAACCTCCCGGCGGCGCAGCGCCCGGCGATCGTCGCCGTGAGCGTCAACCAGTGGGGCAACGCGCGGCACGTGCTCCTGCAGGACCGGACGAAGTGGAGGCTCCCGGCCGAATGGCACTGGGCCGTCGGCTCGCCCGCCGCGTTGAAGAAGGTCTGGCGTGCCTACTCGATCGGCGTCACCGACTCGCCGAAGACGGTGACCGGCGTGACCGTGCACGAGATCAGCCATACCGAGGCCTCGTTCCTGATCGATCCGAAGGGCGACCAGCGGGCTCTCTGGCTCTACCCGTTCCGCGCGCCGGACGTCGCCCGCGTCGTCCGCTCGGTCGCGGGTGCGTAGGGCCGGACTCGCGCTCGCCGCCGCGCTCGCCGCGGCCGGTCTCGTGCCCGGACGCGCTGCCGCGCACGCGGGCCGCACCGCCCCGGCGGCGACGAGCTACCTCGCCCGCATCACCTCTGCTCCGGCCGGGATCGAAGCGACGGTCGTGGACGGCGACCAGCGGCTCTGGCTGAGGGTGGCGCCGGGGAGGACGGTCGTCGTGCTCGGCCTCCGCGGAGAGCCGTACCTGCGGTTCGCGAGCGGCGGCGTCGAGGTCAACACCCGCTCGACCACGTGGTACCTGAACCGGGCGCGGCCGCTGACGCCGCCCGCCGGGCTCGGGCCGCAGACGGCGCCTGCGTGGAAGCGGATCTCGAGCGGCCGCTCGACCTCCTGGCACGAGGACCGGCTGCACGCGCTGGCGCTCGCGGCCCATCCGTCCGGCAACGCGGAGGTGGGGCGCTGGGTCGTGCCGGTCGTCGTCGGCGGGCGTCGGACGGAGATCGCAGGGACGCTCCGGCACGCGGCGCGCCCGTCGCTGCTCTGGTTCTGGCCGCTCGTCCTGCTCGCCGCGCTCCTGCCCTCGCTCCTGCGGCTGCGCGAGGCCCGGCTCGAGGCGCAGGCGGGGTGGACGCTCGCGGGCCTCGCGCTCGCAGCGGCCTGTGCGTCGCGCCTCGGCCGCGAGCTGTACGGACGCCCGACCGTCTCGGCCGGCCAGCTGGCCCTGGTCGGCCTCACGTGCGCAGTCACGGCCGGGCTCGTGCTGCTCTACCTGCAGCGGGACTGGCGCGTCCTCGCCGGAGCGGCGATCGGCGTGCTGGCGCTCTACCAGGGCGTCGCGCTCCTCGGCACGCTCCGCAACGGCTACGTGCTCGCCGTCCTCCCCGCCTGGGCGGAGCGCGCCGCGACCGTCACCTCGCTCGCCGCGGGCGGCGCGCTGCTCGTCGCCGTCGTGGCGGGCGGGATCCTCTCCGAGGCGCCGGAGCGCGCGGCTAGGACGGACGCGCGGCCCGCCGCCGGACGATGAAGCGGGCGGCGCCGCCGAGGAGGAGCGCAGCGAGCACCGCGATCACGATCACGAGCCGGTCGTGGGCGTTGCGGTCCGACGCGGTCGTCGTGGCTCCCGCGGTCGTGGACGCGTCCACTCCCGCCTTCGCGGCCAGGCGCTGCACCGCCGACGTCGCCGCGGTCGCGAGCCCGCCGGGGGTCGCCTGGATCGGAACCTTCGCCAGCTCGGCGTAGGCGGCGGCGGTGCCGTGCTTCGGCCAGTTGAAGCCGAATCCGTTGGGCATCACGACCAGAAGCCGGCCCTTGAAGTAGTAGCCCAGCTCGACGCCGAGGAAGCGGGCGTAGCGGCGCGGCTGCTTCCAGAGCGCGGTCACCGAGCCGAGGTCGTAGTCGCTCCAGATCACCGCGACCCGGATCGGAAAGCCCTGCTTGTTCGCGGACTGCGACCGCTGCGACGAGCTTCTGCTGCTGCGGCTTCGGGATCTTCGCGTCGTACGGGAGGAAGACCTTCTGCGCGATCAGGTAGTCGCTCGCGGGGTCGCCGTCGGCCCGCGCGGAGGCCGCGCCGAGCCCGGCGAGGAGGACGACCGCGGCCAGGGCGGCGAGCCTCCTCACCCGTTGGCCCGGTCGACGATCAGGACGCGGAACGGCGCCCCGTGCGGCGGATCGACGTCGAAGGTGAACGCCCAGCGGCCGACCATGACGAGCGCGGGCGCGATGCGCTCGTAGAGGCCGGCTCCGTGCTCCGGCAGGGTGTACGAGAGGGTCGGCATCTCCATGTCGAGCATCGTGAAGGTAGCCGTCACGCCGAGCCCGCTGACCGGCGTGCCGCCGCGGAGGATCCGCACGGCGAAGTCGTTCGTGACGCCGACCTTGTTCGGCTGGACGTGGAACTCGAGCCGGTAGCCGTTCATGTCCACGACGCTCGTCACCGGCCCCGGCCCGGTGTGCGCGTTCGGCGAGCCGAGATGGGCGAGCGCCTTCGCCGGCGGCGCGAGGCTCGAGAGGACGGCCGCGGCGAAGAGGGCCGCCGCGACGAGCAGCGCCTCGCCGCCGACGAGGCGCCGGAGCAGCCGCGCGGCCCCCTCGCCGACCACCGGCTGCTGCAGGGCGGGCTTCGTCCGCAGCAGGTTGACCGCGGCGAGCAGCAGCGCCCCCGCGAGCAGCGCGATCTTGGCGAGCACCGCCTTGCCGTACGACGTCTGCCAGAGCGAGGCGAGGGTCGGCACATGGATCAGCGCCGCCCCCGTCCCGGAGCCGACGAGCACGAGCACCGAGAGGAACGCCGCGTTCGAGAAGCGCGGCACGCAGACCGCGAGGCCCGCGGTGCGCCTCGCCGCCGGCAGGCTGCGCCAGAGGACGAGCAGTCCGAGCAGCCCGCCGAGCCAGAGCGAGGCCGAAGCGAGATGGAACCAGTCGAGAGCGATCGAGAGTGCGCGCGGCGCCGTCTGCGCGGCGTGGCCGGAGGCGCCCGGCGCGAACAGCGCCGCCCCGCCGGCGAGCAGCGCTCCGCCGAGCGCGAGCAGGGCCGCAAGGGAGCGTCGAGGCCGCTCCGGCCGGTCGAGCCAGAGCGCGACCAGCGCCGACCCGGCGAACAGCGCGAGCATCAGCTCGAGGTCGAGGAAGCCGCGCCCGAAGGCGGAGACGCGCATCAAGCGGCAGCAGCGTCCCCACGTCCCAGGCCGAACGGAGCGCGAACTGCGCAGTCGCCATCAGCACGTAGACCGGCACGGCGACGAGGGCGAGCGCGAGCGCGGTGACGAAGGCGACCGAGAGGGCGCGCAGCCTCGTCCCCTCCACGCGGGAGACGAGCGGTCGGGCGATCACGGCGCGCAGGACGAACAGCCCGAGCGCGGACATCACCGCGAGAAACGCCGTCCAGCGCGCGACGAGCAGCGAGGGCGTCGCCGCGCTCTCGGTCAGGGCCGGAATCGCGAACTCCGGCGCCGGCCCGGGGTTCGGACCGATCTGGAACGTGAACGCACCGCGCACCGGATGCCCGTCCGCGGAGATGACCCGCCAGAAGACGAGATACCAGCCCTCGGCGAGGTGCTTCACGGGGACGTCGAGCGTGTACGCGTCGCTCGCCGAGCGCTGCGGCGCCCCCGCGGTCTGCGCGGCGCCCGCCGCGTTCGTGATCGAGACGATCGCGAACCGCGGCTCCACGACCTCGTCGAACGTCAGGGTCACCGTCTTCGGCTGCCGGTCGAGGAGGGCGCTCGCCTCCGGGAACGTCTTCAGCAGCGCCGCATGCGCCCACGCCGCGGCCGGCGCGGCGAGCGCCGCCGCCGCGATCCCGGCCACGACGAGGGCCTTGACCCTCACTTGACCGTGAGCGTGAACGGCGCCACGCGCTCCTTGCCGTCGATGTGCGTGAGGAGGAAGAGCCGCCACGTCCCGGGAACCGGCACGAGCACTCCGACCTTCAGCACGCCGGGCGTGCTCGAGACGCCGGTGACGCTCGCCGCGCCGAGCTTCGTTCCGCAGTTCGTCGCGGCCGGCTGGCAGACGTGCGTGTGGAAGTAGTCGAGCGAGTGGTCGCGGATGAAGATCGCGTGGGCGAGCGCGCCGCGCCAGAGCGAGAACGGCGCCGGCCGCCCGGCCGCGTCGGTGACGTGGAACGTGAGAAACGCCGGCTGGATCGCGCGCAGCTTCGGCTCGCGGGCGAGCGTGAAGCGGACGCCGTCGACGACCTCGCTCGCCGAGAACGGCGGCAACGTCTTCTGGAGGTCAGGCGCGCCGGAGACCGTCACCCACTCGAACAGCTGGAAGTTGAAGGGCGAGGTCGGGCTCGTCTGCTTCGGATACGCGTCGATGACGACGCGGTAGCGGCCGGGCGCCGGGAAGACGACCCGCTGCGAGATCAGGCCGTTCGGATGGCCGGTCGTGTCGATGTAGAGGACATGGCTGTCGTCGTCGCGGACGATGATCAGGTCGGCCCCCGTGTGGGGGCCGCTGCCCTCCCGGTACGCGGTCAGCGGCTTGCCGTCCGGCTTGACGATCGTGAAGTGCATCAGCGTCGGCTTGCCGGCGACGATCCCCGTCGTCGGACCGAAGCCCGAGACGTGGTAGGTGCGGGCGGCGCCGACCGTGATCGACGGGGCCGACGAGGGCGACGAGCCGCCGCAGGCCGGGAGCACGACCACTGCCGCGACGGCCGACAGGGCGAGCGCGAGGACGCGGAGAGCGGGTTTCACGGGAACCTCCTGGAGTGCGTACCGTGGTGAGCGTGAGGATGGGCGCGTGCTGTGCGCTGGCCGCAGCGGCCGCACTCGTGCCGACGCCGGTGGGCCAGGGACCGCGCTACCGGCCGACGGCGCGAGGGCCCGGCGCGGGCCTGGCCGACTGCCGCCGTGCGCCCCTGCACGACGGGGCGCGCGTGCATCTGGAGCTGTTCGCGAACCGCAGGGTCGTGATCGTCCCGGCGGCGATCGGACTGGCGCGGCCGACCGTGCGGCTGGGCCGGGTCGTGTCGGCGGACTGCCGGGCGCGGCTCTGGACGCTCGATCCGAGCGGCGTCGTCCACTTCGAGCCCGGCGCGACGCTGGGCGACCTGTTCGCGGTCTGGGGCAGGCGGATCGGGACGCAGCGGCTGCTCACGTTCCCCGGAGCCGTCGAGATATGGGTGAACGGGCGACCGCGCCCGGGCGACGCGGCCCGGCTCCGGCTCCACGACCGAAGCGAGATCGTGCTCGAGGTCGGGGGCGAGGTGCCGCCGCACGCGAGCTACCGCTTCCCGCCGTAGCCCGTCACTGCGGCCCCGGCGTGCCGTGGAGGAGCAGGTACGCGACGACGACCGCGCCGATGCCGGCGGCGAGCGCGAGCACCGCCGCGACCAGGCGTGGAGCGGCGCCGCTCACGCGATCTCCCGTCCACCGGAACGGGCGACGAGTCCGACCACGGAGACGACGAGCGCGAGCCCGCCGAGCGCAAGCGCGACGATCGTCAGCGTCGACGATCCGCCGCCGCCGAGCGAGGAGACGGCCTCGACCGTGGGAGCGGGGGTGTCGGACGCCTCCGTCCCGCTCCAGTCGACGACCTTGCCGTTGGAGTAGGTCTGGCGGACGTCGAACGTGTAGGTCTTCGCGCCGCTCGTCGACGCGTTGAAGCGGAACACGGAGTCCTCGTCGGTCGGCGTCGCTCCCCCGGTCCAGGTCACGGTCTGCACAACGGCCGAATCGCCCGAGCCGTTGGCCTGAACCTGCTGCTTCCAGCCGGGCGGCGTCGGCTCGAACGAGTCGATCGCGAAGCCGGGCGGGACGGTGAGGACGATCTTCGTCGTCGTCGCGCCGGCCTCTTCGGTCGGGACGGAGAGCGTGAACTGCTGGAGCGTCTTGTCGATCGCCACCGGTGGGCTGACGATCGCGTGGGCGGACGCGCTCGCTGCGACGGCGAGCGCACCGGCCGCCGCGAGCGAGAGCACCCCGATACGGGTCCTGCGGGTCATCTCGACTCCTTCCGTCGACGATCCGCCGCCCCTCGGGCGGCGGACGTGGTCAGACGCCGACGAGGAGCGGCGGCCCGCGCTTCGCGAGGCCGCGGGAGACGAGAGGAGGATGCGGCGGAAGAGCCGCGGCCGCCGGGACCGGGAGCGGCAGCACGGCTCGCGGGCGCGGCGGCGCCGCGGGCGCGAGCGCTCGACCGACGCGCTCTGCCGTCCGCAGCAACAGGCGCGCCGCGAGGTACGCGAGCGCCGCGAACGGAAGCTCGAGCGCGAGGCCCGGCAGGAAGGTCGGCGCGAGCGCCTCGTGCCAGGGCACGACGCCGCTGTAGAGCCAACGCTCGACGTGCTCCTGGACGGCGAAGCCGACGAGCGGCAGCAGCGCGAAGGCCCAGGCCCGGAGCGGGCTGGCGCGGCGGCCGCGGGCGGCGTCGGCCGCGGCCGCGACGAGCGAGAGCGCGACGACGGCGGCGGCAACGGCGAACGCGAACGGCAACAGGCTCATGTAGCCGTGGCCCGTCCGAACGAGCGCGTCGAGCCGGACGCCGGCCTGCGGGTAGACCCAGCGGTACGCGAGCACGTGGGCCGCCTGCGACCCCGCGAGCATCAGCGGGACGGCGACCAGCCAGGCGAGGCTGCGGCGCATCGCCCCCAATCCTGCCAGAGGCTCGTCTAGCGGGAAAGCTGCACGCGCCCGGAGACGGCGGCCCCCGAGATCTGCCAGGTGCCGGCGACCCTGCGCGACGCTCCGCCCGGGAAGCTGCACGTGCCGGCGAAGCCGGCCTGGTCGAGGCTCGCCACGGTGCCCTTGCACACCGCGCCGCTGGCCACGTCCTGGATCTGAAGAGCGGTGTCGCTGATCGAGCTTCCGTCCGGGGTGAGGAAGTCGAGGCGAAGGGCGAGCCTGCGGGTGCCGGCGCCGTTCCCGGTCACCGAGATCAACTCGCCGCCCCCGGCCGCGAACCGCTGCGCGACGGAGCCCGAGAACGGCGCGGAGAGGCTCGCCGGGATGGCCGGCGTGGGGTTCGCGGCGCGCGCCTGCGCTGTCCCCCCGATCCCGGCGGGCAGCGTGCCGACGCCGAGCACGAGCGCGAAGGCGAAGACGAGCGCGGCGGCGCTCGGCGCGACGAACGAGCGAGCCGGCAGCCGCACCCTTCCGACCCGCCACGCCACCGCCGCGAGCACGGCGGCGATCGCGGCGACGTAGAGCAGCCGCAGCCAGGGCGCCCCGGCGTCGGTGCCGGCGCCGATCCCGTGTGCGGTTCCGGCCGCCCAGACGACGAACGTGAGGTAGTGGGCGCGCCGCCAGCGCACGAAGCCGATGCGCTTCTTCAGCGCGTTCGTCAGCGCGACCGCGACGAGCAGGTAGGCGCCGACGATGCCGAGCGCGACCCACAGCGGACGGTAGCGGGAGAGGCCGGGAAGGAGCAGCTGAGCAAGCGAGAAGTGGACGTAGCCGTCGAGCGCGACGGCGAGCACGTGGATCGAGACGAAGACGCCGACCAGGATCGCGACGAAACGGTGGACGTCGGCCACGGCGAAGGCGGGCCAGCGCGCCAGCCGCGCCCGCCCGGAGAGCACGGTGCCGAGCAGCACGCCTCCGGTGAGCAGCGCGTACGCGAGCACCCCGGCGGAGCGGGCCGTATACCAGTCGACCTGCGTCACGACGTCGCGGTCTGGACCTGCGGCGCCGGCGAGGAGCCCCCGCCCGACGACGGCCCGATCGAGCCGCCGCCGAGCGAGAAGCTCTGCCGGCCGGAGGAGATACCCGAGGACAGCGTCTGGTTGACGGGATGGGCGGCCGCCGTCCCCGGGTGGGCTTGCCGGGCGAGCCCGAGCACGGCGACGAAGCCGCCGACGGCGGTGAGGGCGACCGCTCGCTTGGCGGCGGAAGCGCGTCTGCGCCCCGCGTCGACTCTCGAGATCTCCGGCATGCCCCCATCAAGCCAGCAGGGCGTGAGAGGGCGCTGAGACGGGCCTAAGAGTCGCGTGAGAATCGCGCGCCGGCGCGATTCACGAAGACGTTCTCGAGCGCGTCGTCGAGGCCGACCGCGAGAGCGCCGCTCAGAACGGCGGCGTCGCCGAGGCTCGAGATCTCCACCCGCGGCGGGTACGGAAGCCAGCGCCCGAGCAGCCCGCGGATCTCGTCGAGCAGCTGCACGTTGGCGCCGATGCCCCCTCCGAGGACGACGAGGCTGACGTCCGCGACCGCCGCGACCGGAACGATATGGAGGGCGACCCGGCGCGCCTCCTCTGCGAGCACCTCGCAAGCGACCGCGTCGCCCGCGGCCGCGGCGGCGAAGATGTCGGGGCCCGAGTACGGCGGTGAGAGCGCGGTCGTCCGGCCGGCCGCGACCCGCTGCGCGAACGCCGAGAGCGCGGGCGCGGACGGGTCGATCTCGTCGTCATGCCCGGCCGAGGCGAAGTCGAGCTCGCCCGCCGCGCCGTGGTGGCCGCGGTGCAGCTCGCCGCGGAGGACGAGCCCGGCTCCGAGGCCGGTCCCGATCGAGACGAACGCGAAGTCGTCGACACCGCGGGCAGCGCCGCGCCAGCGCTCGCCGAGGGCGGCCAGGTTGATGTCGTTGTAGACGGCGACCCGCGTGCCGATCCGCTCCCGCACGTCGGCGCCGAAGCGGCGGCCGTCGAGGCCGGCGACGTTCTCGACGAGGTGGATCGTGTCGCCGTCGCGATCGACCGCGCCGGGCACGCCCACGACGGCGCCGTCGATCGGCACGCCGGCAAGGCCGGCGGCGCCGACGAGCCCGTCGACGAGCGCGGGCAGCGAGTCGAGGACGAGCCCGGCGTCCGCGGCCCGCAGCTCGACGTCGTGGCGTGCGCGCACGACGCCGCGGAGATCGCAGAGCGCCGCGCGGAGGAAGCGGGCGCCGAGGTCGAGCCCGAGCACGAGCGCCGCGTCCGGCACCGCCTCGAAGAAGCGGGCGCCGTAGGTCGGCGCTCCCGTCGCAGGCTCGACGTCCCGCACGAGCCCCGCGGCGAGCAGCGAGTCGAGCGCGAGGGAGACGGTCGGCTTCGAGATCCCGGCGCGGCGGGCGATCTCGGCGCGGGAGATGGGAGCGCCCTCGCGGATCGCCTCGAGGACGGTGCGCTCGTTCAGCCGCTTGAGCAGCGGGGGCGTCGCCCGCGTCGATGCCATCTCGTCAAGAAGCTTAACCAGGGCACCAGGTGCCCCGCCAAGCGAGTTCCCTCAGGTGTGCCCTTGACGGCGTGGGGGCGCGAGGCATAGGGTCGCTCCTTGTAAGGGTTGCTAACCAGATGCCGCTTCGACCGCAACCAGGAGGGGAACAATGAGACGCGTCGCGACGATCGCGGCGTCGCTCGCCGCACTCGCGCTCGGTGCGACCGCAGCGGGCGGCGCCGCGACGACCCGACCGGCCGGCTCGGCCGGGAAGACGACGATCACGATCTGGGTCGGCTTCACCGGCCGAGAGCTGTCGATCGTGAAGGGGGTGATCGCGCAGTTCGAGAAGTCCCACCCGACGATCGCCGTGAAGACGGTGGGCGGGATCAGCGACGACAAGATCGTCGCGGCCATACGCAGCGGCACCGCGCCCGACGTGACGCAGTCGTTCACGGCCGACAACAGCGGCAGCTTCTGCTCGTCGGGCGCCTGGATCGACCTCGCGCCGTACATGAAGCAGTCGCACGTGAGCGCATCGCTGTTCCCGACCGCATCCGCCTACTACACGCAGTACAAGGGGACTCGCTGCGCGCTGCCGATGCTCGCCGACGTCTACGGCCTCTACTACAACAAGGCGCTGCTCGCGAAGGCCGGCATCACCCACCCCCCGCGCACGATCGCCGAGCTCACGGCCGACGCGAAGAAGCTGACGCAGCGCGACTCGAGCGGGAAGATCAACGTCATCGGCTTCAACCCCTTCCTCGGCTGGTATGAAAACGCGGAGTCGCACTTCGGGCCGATGTGGGGCGCCAGGTGGACGGACGCGAAGGGCAGGTCGACCCTCGACACGCCGCAGTGGCGGGCCTTCCTCACGTGGCAGAAGAAGCTCGTCGACTGGTACGGCTACGACAACCTCGTCCGCTTCAACGCGTCGTCCGGCGACGAGTTCACCGCCAACAACGCATTCGAGCGCGGGAAGGTCGCGATGCTCCTCGACGGCGAGTGGCGGGTGGCCTTCCTCAAGGCCGAGCATCCGGAGCTGAAATACGGCACGGCGCCGCTGCCGACCGCGTCGAAGATGCTCTACGGCTCGGGCTACACGACCGGCAACATCATCGGCATCCCGAAGACCGCCCCGCACAAGGCCGAGGCCTGGGAGCTCGTCAAGTACCTCGCGACGGACACGGGCGCCGAGGCGACGCTGTCGAACCAGCTGCGAAACGTGCCGACGACGAAGGCCGCGCTGCACTCGAAGCTGATCAAGCCGGATCCGCAGTTCGCGACGTTCCTGACCATCTTCGGGAACAAGCACACGACGACGACGCCGATCACGGCGGCAGGCGCTGCCTACCAGGAGCTGTTCGGCAGCTGGACGACGAAGTGGCAGGCGGGCAAGGAGAAGGACCTCGCCGGCGGGCTGAAGGCCGTCGACACGCAGATCGACGCCCAGCTCGCGAACCAGACCGGAGGCGGAGTCCCCTGATGACCGCGCCGGCGGCCGGGGCGACCCTCGCCCCGGCCCGCCCGGCGGTCGACCGCCGGCGGGCCAGGCGTCGCGCGGCGTGGCGCCGCCGGGGCCTCGTGCTCCTCTTCATGAGCCCGTGGGTCGCCGGCTTCGGCGTCTTCTTCGGCTACCCGCTCGTCATGAGCGCCTACCTCTCGCTCCAGCACTACGACCTGCTCTCGTCGCCACGCTGGGTCGGGCTCGCCAACTACCGCTACCTCTTCCACGGCGACCCACTCGTGTGGCCGGCGGCGAGGAACACGCTCTGGCTCGTCGCCTTCATGGTCCCGATCCAGGTGCTGTTCGCGTTCGGCGTCGCCCAGATGGTGGCGCGGGCGCGGCTCGGGGTCGGCCTCTTCCGGACCGTCTTCTACCTGCCCGCGCTCGCGCCGCCCGTCGCCGCCACCCTCGGCTTCGTCTACATCCTCAACCCGGCAACCGGCCCCGTGAACTCGGCGCTCGGGCACCTCGGCATCGCGGGGCCGCTCTGGTTCAACGATCCCTCGTGGTCGAAGCCGTCGCTCGTGCTGCTCGGCCTCTGGGGGATCGGCAACACGATGATCATCTTCCTGGCCGCGATCGTCGACGTGCCCAGGCACCTGCACGAGTCGGCCGAGCTCGACGGAGCCGGGCCCCTGCGGCGCCTCGTCTACGTCACGCTGCCGACGATCAGCCCGGTGATCCTCTTCTCGCTCGTGATCGGCGTGATCGACGCGATGCAGTACTTCACGCAAGCGTACGTCGCGGCCGACATCGCGAGCGGCTCGGCGTCGAACGCGGCCTCCGGGGCGAACAACCTCGGCTATCCGCAGGACTCGACGCTCTTCTACCCGGTGCTCCTGTACCAGCAGGGCTTCCGCTACTTCAACATGGGCTACGCGTCGGCGATGGCGATGGTGCTGCTGGCGGTCGCGCTCGCCTTCGTGCTCCTGATCGTGCGCCACTCGCGCCGCTGGGTGCACTATCAGGGGGCCACGAGATGAGCACGGCCGAGGTCGCCGCCCCCTTCGTCCGTCGCCGGCCACCCGCCGCGGTGCGGCGCCGAAGGCTGCTGGCCGCGGTCGCCGAGCACAGCCTGCTGATCGCCGCCGGGCTCATGTTCCTGGCGCCGTTCGCCTTCATCGCGCTGACCGCCCTGATGACGAACGACCAGGCGCTCTCCTCACGGGTCTGGCCGCACCCCTTCGTCTGGCACAATCTCGTGCGCGTCTTCCACGAAGCGCCGCTCTGGCGCTACGCCTGGAACACGACGGTCTACGCCGTGCTCGCGACGCTCGGGCTCGTGCTCTCGAGCGCTCCCGTCGCCTACGCCCTCGCACGGATGCGCTGGCGCGGCCGTGACGCGGCCTTCGCGCTCGTCCTCGTCGCGATGCTGCTACCGCCGCAGGTCACCATCGTGCCGGTGTACGTGCTCTGGGCGAAGCTGCACCTCGTCGGCACCCTTTGGCCGCTGATCACGCCGAACTGGCTCGGCGACGCCTTCTCGATCTTCCTGCTCCGGCAGTTCTTCCTGACGATCCCGGAGGAGTACCTCGACGCGGCGCGCGTCGACGGCTGCGGTGAGGTGCGGATCCTCTTCTCCGTCGTCTTCCGCCTCGCGCGACCGGCGCTCGCAGCGGTGGCGCTCTTCTCCTTCCTCTACTGCTTCAACGACTTCTTCGGGCCGCTGCTCTACACGGGCGAGAACCCGGCGCACTGGACGCTCTCGGTGGGGCTGGAGCAGTTCCGGACGCTGCGGCAGGTGCAGTGGAACCTGACGATGGCGGCGACGCTCGTCGTGATGGCGCCGGTGATCGTCGTCTTCTTCCTCGCCCAGAAGGCGTTCGTCGAGGGGATCACGCTCACCGGGGTGAAGGGATGAGAGTCGCGGTGATCGGCGCGGGATCGACGTACACGCCGGAGCTCGTGTCCGGGCTGACCCGGGTGCCGCTGGACGAGCTGGTGCTGATGGACGTCGACGCGGAGCGGCTCGAGGTCGTGGGCGGACTGGCCAGGCGGATGCTCGCGAAGGCCGGCTACGAGGGCGGGCTGACGCTGACCGGCGAGCTCGACGCGGCCGTCGAGGGTGCCTCGTTCGTGCTCGTCCAGATCCGGGTCGGCGGTCAGGCGGCGCGGCTGCGCGACGAGACGATCCCGCTCGCCTGCGGCTGCATCGGCCAGGAGACGACGGGCGCCGGCGGGCTCGCCAAGGCGATGCGGACCGTGCCCGTCGTGCTCGAGATCGCGGAGCGGGTGCGCGAGCGGGCGGAGCCCGGCGCGTGGATCGTCGACTTCACGAATCCGGTCGGGATCGTCACTCGGGCTCTGCTCGACGCCGGCCACCACGCGGTCGGCCTCTGCAACGTCGCGATCGGCTTCCAGCGCTCGATCGCCCGCCTCCTGGGCGTGGACCCCGCCCGGGTGATCGTCGACCAGGTCGGCCTCAACCATCTGACCTGGATCCGCGCAGTCCACGTCGAGGGCCGCGACCTCCTGCCGGAGCTGCTGGCCGAGCACGGCGAGGAGCTGGCCGACCAGTGCGGCTCGCCGCTGCACCTCCTCGAGGAGCTGGGGGCGATCCCCTCCTACTACCTCCATTACTTCTACGCGCACGACCGCGTGCTCGCGGAGCAGCGCGACGGCGTGCCGCGGGCGCAGACGGTCGCGGAGATCGAGCAGGAGCTGCTCGCGATGTACCGGGACCCGGCGCTCACCGAGAAGCCGGCGCTGCTCGAGCAGCGCGGCGGCGCCTTCTACAGCGAGGCCGCCGTCGGCCTCGTCGCATCGCTCCTCTCCGGCGATGGCGCGGTGCACGAGGTCGACCTGCGGAACGCGGGCACGCTGGCCGGGCTCCGGGACGATGACGTCGTCGAGGTGCCGGCGCGCGTGACGCGGACCGGCCCGGAGCCGTTGGCGCAGGCGCCGCTCGCGCCAGAGCTGCTCGGTCTCGTCCAGCACGTCGCGGCGTACGAGCGGCTGGCGGCGGAGGCGGCGTCGACCCGCGACCCGAGGACGGTGCGGCTCGCGCTGCTCGCGCACCCACTGATCGGCCAGGTCGAGCGGGTCGACGCCCTCGTCGAGTCGCTGCTGCGCTCCGAGGCGGCGCCGGCGTGAGCGGGCGGATCGTCCTCGCCGTCGACGGCGGGAACTCGAAGACCGACCTCGCGCTCGTCCGCGAGGACGGGGAGCTGCTCGCGCTGGCGCGGGGCGGCGGCAGCTCCCCGCACCACGTCGGCATCGACCGGGCCTTCGACGTCCTGGCGGGGCTCTTCGAGCAGGCGGCCGCCGAGGCGCGTGTCGAAGCCCCGGTCGACGTCGCGAGCCTGTTCCTCGCCGGCGTCGACTTCCCGGTCGAGGTGGAGCGGGCGACCGCCGAGGCGGAGAGGCGCGGCTGGGCGCGCCGCACGACGGTCGACAACGACACGTTCGCGATCCTGCGAGCCGGCGCCGAACAGGGCTGGGGCGTGGCCGTGGTGTGCGGCGCGGGGATCAACTGCGTGGGCGTCGCCCCCGACGGCCGACACGCGCGCTTCCCCGCGCTCGGCTGGTTGACCGGCGACTTCGGCGGCGGCCACGACCTCGGCACCGAGGCGGTCTCGGCCGCCGCGCGCAGCGAGGACGGCCGCGGCCCGCTGACGGCGCTCGAGCGCGCCGTGCCGGCGCACTTCGGCCTGACGACTCCGACCGAGCTGGCGGAGGCCATCCACTTCGGTCGGATCCCCGAGCGCCGCGTCGTCGAGCTCGCGCCGGTGGTGCTCGCCGAGGCGGACGACGACCCGGTCGCCGCCTCGATCCGCGACCGGCTCGCAACGGAGGTCGTGACGCTCGTCCGAGTCGCGCTCGAGCGGCTCGACCTCGCGGGCGAGGCGGTGGAGATCGTCCTCGGCGGCGGCCTCTTCCAGTCCGGCGACGCCGGGCTCCTGCAGGCCGTCTCCGACGGCGTGCTCCGGCTCGCCCCGCTCGCCGTTGTCCGCGACTCCGCCCTGCCGCCCGTCGTCGGAGCCGCGCTCGCCGGGCTCGACGAGCTCGGCGCCGCACCCGAGGCTCACCGCCGCCTGCGCGAGCGGGCCGTCCCGTCACCGGAGGTGACCCGTGGCTGACGTCGAGTTCGCCGGGGCGACCCGCATCTACCCCGGGACCGAGGCGCCGGCCGTGAACGCGCTCGACCTGCGCATCGAGGACGGCGAGCTCGTCGTGCTCGTCGGCCCGTCCGGCTCGGGCAAGACGACCGCACTGCGGATGCTGGCCGGGCTCGAAGAGGTCGACGCCGGCTCGATCTGGATCGGCGACCGCGACGTGACGGACGTGGCCCCGAAGCGGCGCGACGTCGCCATGGTCTTCCAGAACTACGCGCTCTACCCGTATCTGACCGTCGAGGCGAACATCGCCTTCCCGCTCAAGGTGGCGCGCGTGGGCAGGGACGAGCGGAGGCGGCGAGTGCGGGAGGTGGCCGAGCTGCTCGAGCTGACCGACTTCCTGCAGCGCAAGCCGGGACAGCTCTCGGGCGGCCAGCGCCAGCGTGTCGCGATGGGTCGCGCGATCGTCCGCCAGCCGAGCGTCTACCTGATGGACGAGCCGCTCTCGAACCTCGATGCCAAGCTCCGCGTGCAGATGCGCGCCGACATCGCCGCGCTCCAGTCGCGCCTCGGCACGACGACCGTCTACGTGACGCACGACCAGTCCGAGGCGATGACGCTCGGGAACCGGGTCGCCCTGCTCCGCGACGGCTTCCTGCAGCAGTTCGACACCCCTCGCTCGCTGTACGACCGGCCGGCGAACACGTTCGTCGCCGCGTTCGTCGGCTCGCCCGCGATGAATCTCGTGACCGTGCCGCTCGGGTCGAACGGCTCCGTCTCGCTCGGCGGGGTGGAGATGCCGCTGCCTGACGCCGCGCGCGCAGCGTGCGCCGCGTCGGGGCACGGCGAGGTCGTTGTCGGACTGCGCCCGGAGGCGCTCGAGTTGGCCGCCGACGGGATCCCGGCCGAGGTCGAGTTGGTCGAGGAGATCGGCGCCGACGCGCACGTCTTCTGCGTCGCAGAGATCGGCGGCGTGCGGACGAAGCTCGCCGCCCGCACGAGTGCCCGGGAGGCGCCGTCGCGAGGCGGGCGCGTCTGGTTGCGGCCCAAGCCCGACGAGGTGCACCTCTTCGACCGGGTCTCGGGCGACCGGCTCGGCTGACACCCGCCGAGGACGGGGTCGCTGACGCCGCGGCACCCGAATTGTGTCGAATTCTGCTGCTTCCTCCCCCAAAAGGGGGATACCGGGGCCGCGGAGACCCTGGTCTAATGAGCGCGCCCCAACGACAGAGCGGCCATCGTTTCCATGCAGCCGCGCCCCTCGACGGGATCCCCTCTCTTTCCATGCGGCTCATCCGCCTCCTCCTCCTGTTGCTCTCGATCGCCGTCGCGATCGCGTTCGCGCTCCTGCGCCCGCTCCCGGCCCGCGCAGTCCGAACGCCGGCTCCGGGAGGCCCGAACCCGACGAGCACCGAGGATCCCCCCCTCCTGCCGCCGGTCGCCGGCGTGACGACGGCGGAAGCGCTCGCACCGAAGCCCAGGGCGCACCGCAAGCTGGCCGCGGCCCGGCACGCCAACCGCAGCCTGCACTTCGGCCTCGAGATCGTCCGCTACGCGAAGCATCTGCTCGGCGCCCCCTACCGCTACGGCGGCACGTCGCCTCGGAGCGGCTTCGACTGCTCGGGATTCGTCCGCTACGTCTACTCGCACTTCGGCATCTCGCTGCCGCACTCGAGCTTCGGCGACCTCGTCGAGGGACGCCGGGTCGGCCGCTCGGCGCTCCACCCCGGCGACCTCGTCTTCTTCGACGGAGCCGGCCACGTCGGCATCTACGTCGGCAATGAGCACTTCATCCACGCGCCGCACACCGGCACCGTCGTCAGCATCTCGACGATGAGCGGGTGGTACAGCACGCGCTATGTCGGTGCGCGCCGCCTGCGCTAGACGGTCGATGTGAAGTCGAGCCCGCTCGGGGCCGTTTCGCGCCGGGCCCGGAGCGGCATCCGGGCACCGCTTCTACTGCACATCGAGCCTCTGGCCGCGGCCGGGAGCCCGGCGCGCGCGGTAGGCGCGCGTCTTCGTGCGGTTCCCGCAAACCGCCATGTCGCACCAGCGGGCGGAGTGGTTGCGCGAGCGATCGTAGAAGAGCCAGCCGCACACGTCGCGGCGGCACGCCTTCAGCCGCGTCCAGCCGCCGTCCAGCGACGGCCTCCACCACGACCGCGGCGAGGGTCGCGAGCGCGCCGGGGACGCCGGGTGCGGCCCCCGCGAGCAGCGGCCGCCCGTTCTCGAAGCGCAGGCCGAGCCGTCCCGCGGCCGCCGCGCGCTCGACCGTCTCCTCGACGGTCCGGACGACCGGAACGCCGTTGTTCGCGAGCGCGAGCGCGCGCAGCGCCTCGCGCAGCTCGAGGGCGCGGGCGAGATCCCCGCGACCGGGCCGCACGGCAGCATCGACGAGCCCGAGCTCCGCGAGCACGTCTCCAAGCCGCTGCGGAGAGCTGAGCATCTCCCGCCCGTGCTCGTGATCGACCGTGTTGACGAAGCGCTGCACCAGCGCGAGCCGTCCGGGCGCGGGCTCCGTATCGGCGAGATAGTCGATCCGCTCGACGGGCTCCATCGCGCCCCGACACTAGCGAAAGCCCGACGCCGGTGTTCTAGCGGAGTCGCTCGGCCATCGCCGACAGGAGCTTCCAGGCGATCGCCGAGTTCGACTCGACGAGCGGCCGGAAGTCCCACGGCGTCATGCCGTAGCAGGTGAGGTCGTTCGTCGCGGTGATGGTCGCCGTCCGCGCAGATCCGGTGAGGAGCGCGACCTCGCCGAAGTAGTCGCCGGGGCCGAGAGTCGCACGGTGCTCCCCGCCGACCGAGACCTCCGCCTGGCCGTCCTCGATCACGAAGAAACCGACGCCGCTCGCACCCTCCTGGGTCACGGTCGAGCCGGCCGCGAAGCGCCGCTCCTGCATCGTGCTCGCGATCTCCTCGAGCTCGCGGCCGTCGAGCCCTGCGAAGAGCGGCACGTTCTTCAGCGCGGCGACGGAGGCCTTGGCCATGCGGCAGTTATACAGCACCGCTCAGGCGCCGCGAAACGCGGCGTTAACGCCAGAATGGGCCGATGAAGCTGCACATCGTCGGCTGCTCGCCCGCCTGGCCCAACCCCGGCGGCGCCCAATCCGGGTACCTCGTGGAGCAGGCCGGGCGTCGGCTGCTGCTCGACTGCGGGCCCGGTGTGCTCTCGCGGCTGCGCACGCTCGAGCCCTGGCCGCACCCCGACGCGATCGTGATCACGCATCTCCACCTCGACCACTGGGGCGACCTGATCCCGTGGTCGTACGGCCTCCTCTACGGGCCGGGCGCAGGATCTCCTCGGCCGGAGCTGTGGCTGCCGCCCGGCGCGACGGCGGAGCTCGAGCTCCTGAGACGCGTCGGGGGCCACGCCGTCGTCGAGACCTTCGCGCCGCGCGAGTACGCCGACCGGGCGCCCTTCGCGGCCGCGGGGCTCGAGCTGACGCCGATCCGCACCGAGCACTACGGCGAAACGAGCTTCGGGTTCCGGGTCGCGGGCGGCGGAGCCGTGCTCGCGTACAGCGCCGACTCGGGGCCGGCGCAGCCGCTGGTCGAGCTGGCGCGGAACGCAGACGTGTTCCTCTGCGAGGCGACGCTCGCCGACCCGGAGCAGGGCACCCGGGGGCACCTGACCGACGAGGAGATGCTCGCGGCGTTCCGGGCGTCCGACGCGAAGCGGCTGCTCGCAGTGCACCGACCCGGCGAGCTCCCGCTCCCGGAGGGCGTCGAACGCGCGTACGACGGGCTCGAGCTGGAGGTCTATCGGGGAGGCGGAACGCGTGCTCGCCGAGCAGGCGGTGGCCCTCGACCGAGGGGTGGTCGCCGTCGTCGCTGAGGCCCTCGCGCATACGCGCCGGCTCCTCAGGGTCGGCGAGCGTGTCGTGGAAGGGCAGGAGCGGGACGGCGAGGCCGGCGGCGAGCGCGTGGATCAGCTCGTTCAGTCGCATGATGTCCGCCGCTGCACGGGCGTCGCCGTTGTCCCAGGGCAGGACGTCCGCGACAGCGACGGCCAGACCGAGGCGCCGGCCGCGCGCGAGCATGTCCTCGAGGCTGCTCGCCGTCTCCTCGACGGGCCGGCGCTGGACCACGTCGTTGATCCCGCCCTGGACGACGAGCGCGCGGGCGCCTGCGGCGGCGGCGTCGAGCCTCGCCGCGATCTGGTCGGTCCGCTCGCCGTAGACGCCGTGGTTCCGGAACGAGAGCCTCGCGTCGTGCCGGGCGGCCCACCGGTGCCACTGGCTGCGCTCGTCCGGCGACACGATCCGCGAGCGCACCTCCGGATCCGGATCCCACAGCGGCGAACCCGCCGTGATCGAGTCGCCGAGCGCCGCGACGACGATCCGCTCCACACGCGCAGCCTACTGTCGAGATGCGGGCGGCGGCGGCGCGCGCTACCCGCGCGGGACGAGCTCGACCACGAGCTCGCATTGCAGCGCTTCCGCGATGCGGAGCAGCGTGTCGATCCGCGGCGGGCGGCCGCCTCGCTCGAGACGCGCGATCGCCGACTGGGTCGTGCCGCAGAGCTCGGCGAGCTCGCGCTGGGAGAGGCCCTTCGCGATGCGCTGATCGGCGACCTTGTCGGCGATCTGCGCGAAGAACCAGCCGCGGTCGCCGGCGACGATGCGCTCGTGCAGCCGTTCCAGCGGTCGCTTCGGCTCCGAACGCGCCCTGGCAGCCATCACCGGTCAGGATAGCAACCCTGCTATGCGCCGACGGCGGCGGCGACCAGCCGCACGGGATCGCCGACACGCACGACACCCGGCTCGACGACGGCTCCGTGCACGCCGAACGGCAGCGGCTCCGTCCGCCCCTGCCGCCGGTAGCGGGCGAGCACCCCGAGCGTGTCGAGGTCGCCGACACCCGTGTCGGGGTCGTGCGTCGTGACGACGCAGCGGCCGACGTCGCCCGTCGGCGCGACCACCGCCTGCCCGACCCGTACGCGCCTGCCGATCCACTCGTCCTCCTCGTGCGCCGCCACGCCGTCGAGCTCGAACAGCATCCGGAAGCGGCGTCCGTCCACGGGATCGTCCGCGCCCGCCTCCTCGCGCAGGCGCTCCAGCGACCCACGCGAGACGAGCGAGACCGCGCCGCCTCGGACGCCGCGGTCGACCGCGCCGCTCTCCGACCAGAGCAGCACGAGCGGCCGGCCGGCGAACCGAGACAGGGCCTCCTGCCAGGGGCCGGGCACTGCCCGCGACGGGTGCGGCTGCCCGTAGAGGGCCGCCTCCACCCGCTCGCCCGGCTCGACGACTCCCTCGACGCGCTCGCCGTCCGGAAACGCGAGCACGAGCCGCCGCGTCGCCTCGTCCCACTCGGGGCGCACGCGAACGAGCGCGCCGTGGAGCTTGTCGTTCAGGAGCCGCCCATCCGCGTCGACGAGCCAGAACCGCCGGTCGCCCGCGACGCCGTCGGAACCGAGCGCCACCTCCTGCGGGTGCACCAGCCCGAGCGCCTTCACCGGCGCAATCGAGATCCTCGCGACGCGTCCCTCCATGCCGCGAACGCTAGCGGCGCCGGGCGAGCGCGCCCCGTCCCTGCCGCGGCTCAGAAGAAGAAGCCCCTCCAGGTGCTCCACCAGTCGTCGCCGCGGACGACGATGCTGCGCGGGCCGGTCACCTCGACACCCTTGCGGTTCGCGTACTCCTGCAGCCGATCGGGCGTCGCGAAGTCGATCTCGATCACGGCCGGCCGCCCTGGCTCGTACGGCGCGACCGCGGAGAGGTCGGCGAGCGCGCGCCGGGCGCCGTCCTCGATCAGCCCACGCGCCCGCTGCGGCGTCGTCTGCCGCGCGCTGAAGCGGCCGAGCCCGACCTTCACCTCGACGGTCGTCAGCCCGTCGCCGAGCAGCGCCCGGGCCTCCTCACAGGTCGCGCGATCGCCGGTGACGAGCAGCACCGGCACGCCGAAGTGGCCGCAGAGCGCGGCGTTGATCCCGGTCTCGCCGACGAGCGTGCCGTTGAAGCGGAGGTTCTGCCACGCCTGACCCGAGACGGTGTGCGAGAGGACGCCGGTCTCGGTTCCCGCCATCGCGTGCATGCCGACGAAGAGCGCCGCGTCGCAGCCCTGCTCGAGGAACTCCGTGTACTCCGTCCACTCGCTCTGGACGACGTACTCGCAGTCGGCGTCGAGCAGGTCGGGGACGAGCGAGTTGAAGGTGTAGTCGCCGCCGGCGCCGTGGCAGTCCATGACGACGATCTCGGTCGCACCGGCCGCCCTCGCGCCGCGCACGGCGGCGTTGATCTCCTCGGTGTAGAGGACGCGGCCCTCCTCGTAGAGCTTGGTCTCGCCGCCCGTCTGGCCCCACTTGACGATGCCGGCGACGCCCTCCATGTCGCTGATCACGTGGACGCGCACGCGCTGATCCTAGGCGACTAGGCTCCACCGGTGGACACGGGGCTCGCGGACAAGGGCGTGCTCGTGACCGGCGGCGCCGGTGGGATCGGCTCGGAGTGCGTCCGGGCGTTCGCAGCCGAGGGAGCGCGGGTCGCCGTCCACTACAACACGAGCCGCGAGCCGGCCGAGTCGCTCGCGGCCGAGGTCGGCGCAGCGGCCTCGATCCAGGCCGACCTGACCCGGGAGGACGCGGTGGACCGGCTCTTCCACGAGGCGACGGACGCGCTGGGGCAGATCGACGTCTGCGCCGCCGTCGCCGGGATGTGGCCGCACGACGACGAGCCCGTGTGGCGGCTCTCGCTCGCCCGCTGGGACGAGGTGCTGCGGGCGAACCTCACGGCCACGTTCCTCACCGCGCGCGGCTTCCTGCGCGAGGTGAAGCGCACGGGACACGGCAGCCTCGTGCTCGTCGGCTCGACCGCGGGCAGCTTCGGCGAGGCGGGCCATGCCGACTACGCGGCGGCGAAGGCCGCCATCCAGGTCGGGCTGCTGCTCAGCCTGAAGAACGAGATCGTGCGGATCGCGCCCGCTGCGCGCGTGAACGCGGTCGCGCCCGGCTGGACGGACTCGCCGATGACCCGCGGCGAGCTCGATGCGGCATTCGTCGACCGGCTGACCCGGACGATGCCGCTGCGGAAGGTCGCGGCCGCCGAGGACGTGGCGCGCGCCGTCCTCGTCCTCGCCTCCGACGAGCTCTCGGGCCACGTCACCGGCGAGGTGATCACCGTCGCCGGCGGCATGGAGGGCCGCATCCTCCACGACTCCTGAAATGACGAGCGGCGCCGTGAGGCGCCGCTCGAACCCCTGCCGCAGAGAGAGTGCCGTCAGTCCGCCGCAGGAAGTGGTTCCTCTATCGGCGCAGCCCGGGACGAGCTTGAGCCCGCCGGAGGGTTGATGTGAAATCGAGCCCGCTCGGGGCCGTTTCAGGCCAAGCGAATGGCTCGGCGGTCACAGCACGGGCCGGTGGCCCGGACAAGACCGACAGACGGCCTCGCGCCGAGCCTGGAGCGGCATCCGGCGCCGCTTCTAATCACATCAAGCCTCAGGCTGACCGGCATGAGCCGGTTCCTGGAGCGTCTCGCGACGGCGCCGCTCGTCGCGGACGGCGGGATGGGCGCCCTGATCGCCAGCGCCGTGCCGCGTCTGCGCTGCCCGGAGGAGGCGAACCTGCGCGCGGGCGAGAGCGTCGTCGACGTCCACCTCGGCTACATCCGGGCGGGCGCCGACCTGATCGAGACCAACAGCTTCGGCGCCAATCGGCCGAAGCTCGCGCAGCGCTTCCTCGAGGAGGAGTTCGAGGCCGTCAACGTGGCCGCCGTGCGTCTCGCCCGCGAGGCGCGCGAGATCGCGGGGCGCGACGTCTTCATCGCAGGCTCGATCGGGCCGCTCGGGGACGTCGAGCTGAGCGGGCACGACCCGGCGGAGCTGTTCGCCGAGCACGCGCGGCTGCTCGAGGGGCGCGGCGTCGACCTGTTCATGGTCGAGACGTTCTACGACCTGCACGAGCTGGAGACCGCGGTCGCCGCCGTCCGCTCGGTGTCGTCGCTCCCGATCGTCGCCCTGATGAGCTTCGACGCCGCCGGCGAGACGCTCGCCGGCGTCTCCGCGGAGCGCGCGGCGGAGCGGCTGCGCGCGCTCGAGGTCGCCGCGTTCGGGGCGAATCACGGCGCCGGGCCGACCGCCGCGCTGCGTGCGCTCGCCCGTATGGGGGGCGACGAGCACGCCTCTCGCCGCGCTGCCGAACGTCGGACTCGCGAGCATGTCCGGGCAGCGCGTCGTCTTCCCCCACGCCACGCCCGAGTACTTCGGCGAGTTCGCGGCGCGGGCGCACGCGCTCGGCGCACGGTTGATCGGCGGCTGCTGCGGAACGACCCCGGCCCAGATCGCCGCGATCCGGGCGGCCGTCGACGAGGGTCGGGCCCCCGCCGGACCGCTGCTCGTCCGGGAGCGCGACCGGGCTCGCGCCCGTCGCAGCGCGCGAGGAGGAGACCCGTCTGGCGCGCGCGCTGCGAGAGGGCGAGTTCGCGGTCTCGGTGCAGGTCGACCCGCCGCTCGGCGCGAATCCGGAGGCGCTGATCGCCACGGCGCGCGCCGTCCGCGACTCCGGACGGGCGCAGTTCGTCGACGTCAACGACAACCCGCGGGCCCGGGCGCGGATGAGCGGGATCATGGCCTCGGTCGCGATCGAGCGCGTCACCGGCGTCGAGACGATCCCGCACCTGACTCCGCGCGACACGACCGTCACCGGGCTCGAGTCGCTCCTCCTCGGCGCGCACGCGGAGGGCGTCCGCAACGTGCTCGCGGTCACCGGCGATCCGCCCGAGGCGGGCGACTACCCGGGCACGCACGCCGTCTACGAGGTCGACTCGATCGGGCTCGTCGAGCTGATCGGGAAGCTGAACCGCGGCGAGGACTGGCACGGGCGGGCGATCGACGCGCCGACGTCGTTCTTCCCCGGCGTGGCGGTCAACCCGACCGCGGAGGATCCGGGGCTCGAGGCGGAGCGCTTCCACCGCAAGGTCGCGGCCGGCGCCCGCTTCGCGATGACCCAGATCCTCTTCGACCTCGAGCCGCTCGAGCGTTCCGCGAGCGCCTGGGCGGCTGGCCGGTGCCCGTGCTCGTCGGAGTCTGGCCGATCCGGACGACCGAGACGCTGATCCGGGTCCACAACGAGACGCCGGGGATCGTCGTCCCGGAGCACGTGCAGGAGCGCTACCGCGCCGCCGGAGCGGGAGCGCGCGAGGTGGGGCTCGCGCTCGGGACGGAGCTGATCGCGGGTGCGCGCGAGCTCGCCCAGGGCGTGTACGTGATGGCGCCGTTCCGGCAGCCGCTCGACGTGGTCGAGCTCCTGCCGGATCCGGCGCCGGCCTAGCCGGTGCAGCCGCCGGTCGAGACCGGCCCGCCGGCGCCCGCGAGGTCGCGGCCGACGATCGAGGCGGGGACGCCGTAGCCGCTGCCGGCGCCGATCCGGGCGGCGAAGATGGTCGACTGCACGGCGCCCGAGGAGTCGATCGCCGGGCCGCCGGAGTTCCCGTGCCGGACGGCCCCCGCGACGGCGGTGATCGTCCGCGCCACCGGGCCGTGACCGAGGGCGTCCTGCGTGATCACGACCTCGGTGCGCCCGATCCGGCCCGCCGTCGCCTGCAGGCGGCCGTTCTCCGGGTAGCCGACGATCGCCACCGAGGCGCCCGGCTGCGGGTCGGCGAGCGGCAGGGGCGTCGCGTGGGCGTCGGCGACACGCAGGACGGCCACGTCGTTGTGCGTGTCGAAGGCGACGACGTCGGCGGGACGCGAGCCCGCGACGCCCGGGATCTGGACGATCGTGTCGTGCTCGCCGGCGACCACGTGGGCGGCGGTCACGACGAGGTCGGGGCGCGCGAACCAGCCGCTCCCCTCGACGCCGATCCCGCAGGCGGTGCCGAGGATCTTGACGACGCTGTCCGCGGCGGCGCGAATCGTCGGGTCGCGGAGCACGCCCGTGCTCGGGGGCTCCGGCGGCGGCGGCGGCCCCGCGATCGACGGGAACGGATCGACGCGCGCCAGCAGGTGCAGGAGCGTCCGCGGCGGTATCGCGTCGTTGAGCCGGCGCACGAGCGAGGATCGCTGCACCTCCTGCCGCAGCAGCGTCTGCCCCGGCGCGAGCAGCGCCACCGCGGCGGCGACCCAGACGATCGCGAGCCCGGCGACGGCGCCGAGCACGAGACCTCCGATCGAGTCGAGGAACCGCAGCGGGGTCAGCCGCAGCCCGCCGCGGACGAACGAACCGGCGATCCCGGCCACGCTCTGAAGCACCAACGCTCCGGCGACGGCCCCGACCAGGCTTGCGAGCGGTGTCCACGCCGAGTCGGCGCCCCCGCGGAGCAGGTGCGGCGCGACCCGCGAGCCGGCATAGGCGCCGGCGGCGAGCCCGGCGAGCGAGAGCGCGCTCAATACGAGACCCCGCCGCATCCCGCCGAGCCCCGCCAGCACGAGGACGCCGAGGGCGACCCAGTCCGTGACCGTCAGCGTCACGCGCGCAGCGTAGTGACGTCGTCGGCCCCCGCCGGACGCGGCTACACTACGCCGGCCCTGGGGGCGTAGTTCAGCTGGTTAGAACGCCGGCCTGTCACGCCGGAGGTCGCGGGTTCGAGTCCCGTCGCTCCCGCCTTTGAGACCCCGCCGCATGGTTGAGCGGTTTGCAGCGGTTTTGGGGCCTCTCGCGTCGCTCCCGCGTTCGGTACCCCGTCTTCAGCTGCAAACCGGGGCAGACCTCGCCGGATTCGCTAGGCGGCTCGAACGCCGCCGTTGCCGCCCTCAAGTAGAGCCTCCGCCAGTGCGTGAGCTCTGACCGGACCAACTCCGTTCACCTTCGCCCACTCATCCTGTCCCACCGCGAGAAGCCGCTCGATGCTTCCGAATCGCTCGAGTAACGCGCGGGCGGTCGCGTCCGAGATGCCCGCGACGCCACGCAACATCGAGAGGCCGGGCCGCTCCAATCGGCGACCCGAGGTCGGAGTCGATGCGCGCCGCCGCCGTTCCTGGCGAACGGCGAGTCGATGGAGCCAGTGGGCAGTATCGGCCGGATTGCTCGAGCGGATGATCGCGACTCCCAGATCGGCGACTGCCAGCAGGCAGCCACGGATCGCGTTCGGATGGCACGGACCGTCATCGATGTCCGCTCCCTCGACGAACAGGAAGGGAACCGCCGCCTCGTCGCGGATCCGGCCAATCTGCGACCAAAGCCGCCCCCGGCCGAGCGAGCCGTGGAGGTCGGCCACGGTCTTCCGCTCAACTAACGCTCCACCCGAGATCCTGTAGTCCCCGGCGCTGAGCGGCTCGACGACGACCTGAGCGCCAAGCCGCTGCAGGCTCAACGGCACGCCGCTTCCCTCTTCGAAGACGTCGGCAACGACGAGGGGCGACGAGTCATCCATGTCTGTAGTCTACTCTGACAACAGGACAGCGCCAGTGGCCCGACGGGGAGCTGAGTCGCGTCGCCCGGGCCCCCATCACCCAGAGGCGCGACAATGTGCCCATGGCTGTCCCGGAAGATGCGCTGGCGGAAGTCGAGCGGTTCTGCGAGGAGCGGACGCCGCCCGACCTATGCGACGAGATGCGCCTCGAGTTCTCGGTCCGCGGAGACGGGATCACGATCGTCGAGCGTCGCGCCCCCTGGAACCCGCGGCTCGGCTCGGAGTGGACGACGTCGCACATCGCACAGCTGAGATGCGACGATGCCGAAGGACGATGGTCGCTCCACTGGCGCGGGAGCGACGACCGCTGGCGTCCCTACAACCGCATCAGAGCGAGCCGCGGCATCCGGCGACTGCTTGCCGAGATCGACGACGACCCGACCGGCATCTTCTGGGGCTGAACCAGCCTGGGCTACCGCGCGTAGATCGCTGGCCGATACCGGGGCTCTGGAATAGGCCGTCCGGCCTCGCGCGCCGCAGCGAGCCACGCCTCCTTCGCCTTTTCCACCTCGGCGAGCGCCTCCTCGGCACTCGCGCCGAAGGCCGAGCACGCCTCGAGGTCCGGGATGTCGGCGATGTAGCCGCCGTCCTCGTCGCTGTAGAAGACGTTGATGTGGTAGTCGCTCAGCGCGGATCCTCCATTCGCAAAGCGTACCGTTCGACCAGCCGGAGGAACTGGCGGACTTGGTACGGCTTCGCCTGGCCTCGAACCTCCTGAAGGTTCACCAGCTCACGAACGTCGGGATGGACGAAGACGTGGTGGCTGCCACTCGTTCTCCGCTGTTCGAAGCCGAACGCCTCGACGAGGCGGCGCATGTCGGCGAAGGAGACATTCGCCACGTCGCCACGCGCAAGCCGCGCGAGAAGCCGCCTCGGGTCCACTGCTTCACGCTACCGCGGCTCGCGGATGCAGACCTCACACAGGTGGCGCTGCCGCCCTCGTCCCCGCCGACCCCGCCGGGCGCGGCATCGAGATAGACGTCGAGGGCCGGCGACCCGCCGTCGGCAACACGACTGTCGGGCCTTGACGGGTCGCCCCAGGCCGCAGGCATCCCCGTGTCGGGCGCCGGAGCCGGGAGGCCCAGGAGGCGATCCCGCCGTAGCAACGCGTCGATCTGGCGGGCGAGTCAGTTGTGGACGATGTACTGGAGCAGGATCGTCTCGACCGGCGCGTGCCAACTAACCCCGTAGCGGCCCGACGCCTGGAACGTCATCCGTGCCTTCGTCGTCTGCCAGCCGCATCCCGGGGGTGCGCCGAACGCTGGCTGCGGCGGCTGGCAGTGGCCAGGGTATGCCTTTGCCGCGGCCGACATCCTGGACAACAGGCCGATCCCCTTTGTCGTGTGGTCGAGAACCTTGCCCCTGCCGGGGATCGTGGAGACGAACACCGAGGTCACCTTGCCGTGACCGAGAAGCACGGTAAGGCTGTTGTGCGCCGTGTAGTCCCAACGGACGACCTGCGACCCAGGTGGGCCGTTCTGGGTGTGCGGAGGCGGGCCGAGGATCCTCCGCACCGTGGCCGCGCTCTGCCCCAGTCGCACCCCGTCAATACTGACACCCGGCACGATCGTCCCCGCCGACGCCAGCGAGCACACAGCCAGCGCAGCGAGCGATACTGCCGTCAGAGCCGAGCACAGTCTCCCTCCCACGGGCCAGACTCTAAGAGGTCAAGCGCGCGCTCGCGCAGGCGCTCGGACAGCGCCTGATACTCCGCATAGCTCGTCACGTCGCAAATCACGTCGACATCGTCGGTCGCGCGAACGGGCGGAGCCGCAGCCTCCGTCAGCCAGAGGTGCACGGTTGCACCGCCGACGAAGTCAGGTAGCCCGTAGCGGCTTGCGACCGGCGGTGATGAACAGGGAGAACGAGTAGAGGAAGCAGCCGTTGGTGGCCGCCTCGTCGAGCGCGGCCTCCCACGCGGGCACCTCGTCGGCTTCGACCAGCCCTTGCTCGTGCGCGAAGACCGCCCAGTCGCGCAGGCCGAGTGCGTTATCGAGGGCGGTCGGGTCGCGCAGCACGATGGGCACCGCCTCGACCTGCACGTCGGCGAGGCCAGCCTGGACGAACAGCCGCCCCATCTGATGTGCGAGCGTGCCGTTGCGGAGTCCGAACTCGGCACGGAAGCGCAGCACGCGCCGCGCAAGGTCTTGGTCGGGAACATCAACGACCTGCGTTCCGTAGTCGGGATCAACGACGATGAACCGTCCGCCGGGCTTCACAACCCGCACCAGCTCGGCGAGCGCAGCGACCGGGTCAGCAAGGTGTTGGAAGGTGCGATCCGCCCAGGCGCCGTCGAAGCTCTCGGACTCGAATGGAAGAGCGTGCGCATCCGCAACGACGGCATCCGTCAAGCCCCGCCGCTTCGCCTCCTCGATCATCACGCTCGATGAGTCGGCACCAACGACGCTCACGTTGAACCGCGCGGCGAAGGCGAGCGCGTCGGTGCCCGCTCCGGTGCCGACTTCGAGGTAGCGGCCGCCCGACTGAGGATCGAGCAGCTCCACCGTCCGCTGCTTATAGGCCGCGTAGAGCGGCTCCTGGCGAACCTTGTCGAGCACCCGAACCCAGGCCGCCGGATCAGGCTGCGCATCCACATCGGTGAAGGCGTGCTCGTGCTTCATCGCGGCGAGGCTACCGCGTCAGCTCCAAAGGACAGCCGTTTCTGCGAACCCTCCAGTCGTTGAAACGCATAAGTGGCTTCAACAGAGAGATTGCCATCATCTACTGGAGGCAAGCCGATACCCCTTTTCGAATATCGCTGCGAGCCGTGACGTCGCGCCGCTGCTCACGGAGGTGGACGCCGCGACGTAACCGCCGTCCCCCGTTGCGTGGAAGAGGTTGATGTGGTAGTCGCTCAGCGCTCGTCCTTCACGCTCACCGCGCACCACTTGGCGGTGGGATCTCGAGGTCAGCGCAGATCTTGCGAGCGAGCCGGAAGTCGATCTCGCGATGCCGCGGAACGGCCGTGGAACGCTCTGCGTCGAAGCCCCAGAAACTGTGATTGCCTCCCTCACGGAGCAGTCGGACGCCGTTCGCGCGCAAGTGGCGCTCGAGGTCGCGACGCTTCACCCGCCGATGACGAGCTCGAGCGGCTCGCTGTCGGCAACCGAAGTCTCCGGATGCCCACCGAACCGAAGCTCCAGGATCCCGCGCAACGCATCGATCACGTTCGCCCGTGCTTCGTCACGAGTGCGGCCCTGACTGTTCGCACCGGGAACCTCGGGGATCGAGGCGACGACCCAGCCGTCCTCGCCGTCCTCGAAGACCATCGTGACATGAAGCGACTCGCTCATCTCCATAACGGTAGCTCAGCGGATCTCGATGGGGTGCCTAACGAGGGGCGAAGTCCCGTCGCTCCCGCTTCTGAAAGCCCTGATCGCGCCGGGCTTCCCCCTTTTCCTCGGGATGCGCCGCCAGGGAAAGACGGCGAGAACTACCGTGATCCCGGTCTGCCTGTTCGCCGATGCCCTTCTTGGCGAATGCTCACGACTCCTCTTCTGACGATCGTCTGCGTCACCCTCGGTGGACTGTGGCTGACGCTCTCGTGCTGGGTGCTGGTCGACCGGGCCGGCTTCGACCGGCGCGATCGGCTCACCCGCACCGACGCCGCCCGGCTGGCGCAGGGGCAGCGCCTCGGCGACCGCCGGCTCCGCCGGATCGCGCTGAGCGGGCTGGGCGCCCCGGCCGTGCTCGCCGCACGCGCCCTGGTCGACCGACAGCACGACACCCTGATGCGGGCGGCAGCCCGAACGGGATCGGGCGCGGGCCGGTTGCGCGCCCTCGAGATCTTCGCGCTGACGGGATCGGACGAGGCGGTCGGCCTGCTCGCGGCGGCTCTCCGTGAGCCGAGCCCGACGCTGACGGCAGCAGCGGTCGGCCTTGCGGCAGAGATCGACTCACCCGCAGCCGACGCGCTGCTCCTCGAGGTGCTGGTCGAGGGGAGGCACTCGCGCTCACGGACGGCGACGGAACTCGAGGCGCGGGTGTCCCGTCTCCGCAGGGAGCTGGTCGCGCTGGCCGAGGACAGCGATGCCGTGCTGCGGTACTGGGCGCTGACGCTCCTGGCCCGGGCACCGGTCGACGAGGGAGTCGAGGAGAGCGCATGCCGCCATACCGGGGACGGCGACCCGAGGGTGCGTGGGGCAGCCGTCCGCCTGCTCGGGCGCTCCGACGACCCACGCGTCCTGGAGCCCGTCCGGCTGTTGCTGGACGACGAGGTGTTCTACGTACGCGCCCACGCGGCCCGGGCCATCGGAGCGCTCGGCGGCGTCCGATTCGCCGGCGAGGTCGCGGAGCTGCTCGGCGATGCCAACTGGTGGGTGCGGGCCGCGGCCCGCAGCACCCTGGTCGCGCTCGGGCCGGCAGGGGCCGCGGCGGCCCTGGACTCGCTCGAGAGCGCCGACCGGTTCGCGCGCGACGGCGCCCGGGACGTGATCCAGAGATGGAACGGGCACGGCCCAAAGGCGCAGGTCCCGGCGCCCGGCACGCCATCGCCGGCGCTTCCGGGCCGCCGGCCGGTGCTCGAAGAACCTGTGGGGCCACGCCGATGATGCTCGCGGCCACGAATGTCGGGATCGACATCCTCCACTGGACGGTCGTCGCGTGCCTCGTCTACCTGCTGCTCGTCTACGGGAGCTACACGATCATGCTGGTCGTGTCGGGCGTCCAGCGGGCGGCGTCATTCCGCGGCCGGAGGTTCGAGCGCCTGACCCGGGTGCGAAGCTCGGCCCTGACGATCCCGGTGAGCATCATCGCCCCGGTCTACAACGAGGCTGCGATCGTCGCCGCCTCGGTCGCCTCCTTCCTCGACATCGACTACCCGGAGTACGAGGTGATCGTCGTCAACGACGGATCGACCGACGAGACGCTCGCGACGCTGACACGAACCTTCCAGCTCGAGCCGACCGGCCTCCTGACGCGCGTCGTGTATCAGGCCGGGACGATTCTCGGCATCTACACCAGCCGCACGCATCCACGCCTCGTGGTGATCGACAAGGCGAACGGCGGCAAGGCGGACGCGCTCAACTGCGGGCTCAACGTCGCCCGCTACCGATACGTCTGCGGTGTCGACGGCGACACCATCCTCGCCCGCAGCTGCCTCCTGGACGGGATGCGCCTCGTTCTCCCCGATCCGGCCACCATCATCGGTGTGACCGGGCATATCGCGATCAGCGGGACGCCGGAGAAGGCGTTCGATTCGGCGGGTCGACCCGCCCATCTCGACCCGAGGCCGCTCCTCGCGTTCCAGCACCTGGACTACCTGCGGTCGTTCTACAACAACAGGCTCGCATGGACGCGGCTGAACACGATGCTCTGCGCGGTCGGAGCGTTCCAGATCTGGCGCCGCGACGTTCTGGAGGAGGCCGGCGGATTCTCGACCCGGTTCACCTGCGAGGACATCGAGCTCACCTTCCGCCTGCACGAGACGATGCGGCGGGAACGGCGGCCGTACCGGATCGTCTCACTCGCCGACACGGTCGGCGTCACCGAAGGCCCCGACCGCATCAAGAACCTCGTTGCACAGCGCGAGCGCTGGCAGCGCGTGATCATGGAGACCGTCTTCGAGTACCGCCGGATGCTGCTGAACCGCCGCTACGGAGCCGTGGGCTTCGTCGGGGCACCCTTCTTCGTCCTCACCGAAGTCGTCGCGCCCGTGTTCGAGGCTCTGGCCCTGGCCGGCCTCGTCGCCGGGGTCGCGCTGCACGTCTTCTCCGCGAGCCAGTTCCTGCTCGTCGTCGTCGCGATCGCGATGGCCAACGGCATCTTCGCGACGGTGGCGGTCGGGCTCGAGGACCGATCCTCGCGCTCCTACCCGAAGCTCGACCTCCTTCGCCTGATCGTGCTGGGGCCGTTGGACATCGTCCTGTACCGGCCGATCCTCTCGTACGCCCGCTTGAAGGGCGCGTGGCACTTCGCCCGCGGCGAAAAGGGCTGGCACAAGTTCCCTCGCAACACCCGCTCCACGCCAGATGCCGTGGGCTGATCGGCCGCCGAAGCCGGCGAAGCTGACCCGGTCGCGGTCCAGCGGGGAGCCTCGGCGGTCGGCTCCGCGCCGATCGGCAAGCGCGCTCTGTTGCCGCCCCGGCGGAGACTGGACGATCGTCCAGTAAAGAAGTCGCCGGCCCCGTCGAAATACATGGGGTACGCCGAACTATCGACGCCGGGGCAGAGTCCTCCTCGGGCCACCTTGACTCATCGGAGGTCAGGATTTCTCTCGGCCCCGGCGTCCTCTCCCCTTTTCGCCCGCGCGACACTCCCGCCGAAGGAACAGTTCCCCGGCGCGGCGCCAGCTGGTATGAGCAGTCAGTCGTGCGCTCTTACCCAGCGGAAGGGAGGTGCCCTGGTGGAGTTAGGTTCGACGCAGGCAGGCTCAACGCAGTCCGGCTCGACGCAGATCTGACCGAGATCGACTGCGACCGGAGGGTGGCCTCCGCGCGTCCGGTGCGAACGGCGCGGCCGTTCGAGCCGACGCCGGGGCCACGCCTCCACTCCCGGTCGGATCTCACGCCGGCGGGGCCGTGCCCGGGCTGATCGCGGTCCTCGGCGACCGCACGCCGGAGGCCACGGTGCGCCGCGCCGCCGAGCCGCTGCTGCGGCGGCCCGGGCAGTCGCTCGAGCTGCTTGCCTCTCCCGCCGACGGCGTCGCGCTCGGCTTCGTCGGCTCGCACGGCGGCCTCGCACGGGATCCGGCGAGCGGGCTCCTCGTGGCCCTCGACGGCGAGCTCGTGCTCGACGACGCCATGATCTCGGGCGGCGAGGCGGCGAGGCGCCTGGCCGAGCGCTACGCCGATCCGCAGGCGCCGGCGGAGCCGCCGGACGGCGAGTTCGCCGCCTGCGTCTGGGATCCGCGCGGCCGCACGCTGCGGCTCGTCGCCGACCGGCTCTCGCATCGCCCGATCTACGTGGCCCGCAGGGGAGGCTCCACCCTCGTTGCCAGCGAGCTGAAGGCGCTCGTCGCAGCCGGGCTCACCCCCGAGCTCGACCTCGCGGCGGCGGCAGACCTGCTCACCTACGAGTTCCTACTCGGCGAGCGGACACTGCTGGACGGCGTGCGGCTGGTGCCGCCAGGAAGCACGCTGACCCTCAGGGCCGGCGGCGGCGAGAGCCTGGAGACATGGTGGAGCTACCGGCTCGAGCCCGAGGACACCGAGTCCGAGTCGGCGCTCGTCGAGGAGTTCGCGCGCCTGCTCCGGCAGAGCGTCCGGCGCCGGGTCGGCCCGGACACGGCCCTCGCCCTCAGCGGCGGCGTCGACTCGCGCGCGATCGCCAGCGTGCTCGGAGACGAGGCACCCGACACGCTCACCGCGAGCTACGGCGCGCCAGGCTCGGAGGACCTCGTGCTCGGCGCCCGGGTCGCACGCGCCGCCGGGCTCCGCCACCTGGCCCTGCCGCTCGAGCGCGGCTACCTCGCGCGGGGCGCCGCCGAGACGGTGTGGCTGACGGAGGGTCACATCCGCTGCCTCCACGCGCACCATCTCGTTCTGCGCGGCCTTCGCGAGCGATCCGGCGTCGGCGCCGTGCTGATCGGCTTCCTCGGCGACGGGCTCGTGCGCGGGGGGAACATTCCGGTGCCGGAGGGGGGCGAGCCCGCACTCGCCGCACAGCTCGGCGCGATGCTCACCGTTGTCCCGCCGGAGGTGGTCGCCGAGCTGCTCGCGCCCGGCTTCGGCGCGTCGCTCGCAGGGGTGGCGCAGGCATCGTTCGCCGAGCTGCTGACGAAGGAGCAGGGCACCGCCGTCGCCCGCCGACGCCAGTTCATCTGGCGGCACGAGACGCGCCGCAAGATCGTGCCCGGAGCCCTGCTCTTCGCCGACGACCTCGCGGCGCGAGACCCGTTCGCCGACTCCGACCTGATCGAGTTCTGCCGCCGGCTGCCCGACTGGGCCAGGGTCGGCGGGCACCTCGAGCGCGCCTACCTCCGCCGCCACCCGCGCCTCGCCCGCATCCGCAGCCCGAAGGAGGGCGTGGCGCCGGGGCTTCGCGGCCGCCGCGAGGCGCTCGCGCTCCGGCTCGTGCACGAGCGGCGCGCTCTGCGTGCGCTCGCCGACCGCAGGCTCGGCCCGCGCTGGTCGGCGGGGCGGAGCGGGATCGGCGACTACGCGACCGACCTCCGCCTGGCCGGAGCCGACGTGCTCGGCATCCTGCTCGAGCCGCGGACGCTCGCCCGCGGCCAGGTGCGCGAGGCGGCGGTCCGCACGCTCGTCGACGACGCGCTGAGCGGGCGCCGGCGCCACACCAAGGAGCTCGGCCTGCTCCTCACGCTGGAGCTCTTCCAGCGCCAGTTCATCGACGGCGACGGCTTCCCGGGCGGTCGGGCCGACGCGCCCGGGGAGCTCGACCGCCTCGACGTTCCGGCCGCGAGCGGGTAGGCCGTGTGCGGTTTCGCCGGACTCGCGCTGTCGAAGCCCGGGGTCGTGGAGGCGCCGCTGCTCCGCGAGCTCCTCCGACGTCTCGCCCACCGGGGCCCGGACGACTCCGGCTGGCTCGCAGCCGGGCCGGAGGGGCTGCGGGCCGGCCGGCGAGTGGACGGGGATCTGGCGGGCGAGGCGATCCTCCTGCACCAGCGCCTCTCGATCCTCGACCTCAGCCCGGCGGGGCACCAGCCGATGACGACCCGCGACGGCCGCTACTCGATCGTCTTCAACGGCGAGATCTACAACTACGTCGAGCTCCGGGCCGAGCTCGAGGGCCTGGGCGAGCGCTTCTCGTCCGGATCGGACACCGAGGTCCTCCTCGCCGCCTACGCGCGCTGGGGCGCCGAGGCGCTGCCGCGGCTGACCGGCATGTTCGCGTTCGCGGTCCTCGACCGGCAGCAGCGGCGGCTCTTCCTCGCCCGCGACCCTTTCGGGATCAAGCCGCTCTACTACGGGCGCTGGCGACACGGGTTCGCGTTCGCCTCGCAGATCGGCGCGCTCCTGGCGCTGCCCGGCGTCGGCACCGGGGCGAACCCTCGACGCGTCCACTCCTATCTCCGCTTCGGGATCACCGACAACGGCGCCGACACGTTCTTCGCCGACGTGAGCCAGCTGCCGGCGGGGCACTCGCTCGAGGTCTCGCTGAACGGTCCCACCGCCGCGGAGCCGGTCCGCTACTGGCAGCCCGCGCTGAACGGCACGCTCGACCTCTCGTTCTCCGAGGCGGCGGCCCGCCTGCGGGAGCTCTTCGTCGAGAGCGTCCGCCTCCACCTCCGCAGCGACGTGCCGGTCGGTGCGGCGCTCTCCGGTGGGATCGACTCCTCGTCGATCGCCGTGGTGATGCGCGAGCTCGGCGGACCCGACCTCGAGCTGCACGCGTTCAGCTACGTCTCGGACGACCCGCCGCTGAGCGAGGAGCGCTGGATCCGGCTCGCAGGCGCCGCCGCGGGCGCCACCGTGCACGCGGTCACGCCGGCGCCCTCCGAGCTCGTCGCCGGCCTCGACCGCGCCATCGAGGTACACGAGGAGCCCTTCGAGTCGATGACGATGTACGTCCAGCTTCGCGTCGCGCAGCTGGCACACGAGGCCGGGATCAAGGTCGTCCTCAACGGCCAGGGCGCCGACGAGGTGCTCGGCGGCTACACGATCTCGCTCACGGCGCGACTCGCCTCGCTCGTCCGGCAGGGCCGCTGGATCGAGGCCGCCCTCTTCCTGGGCCGGCTGCGCGGTCAGCCCGTCGAGCGCAGCCTGCGGTCGCTCGTCCGGACGGAGGGCCTCGTCGTACCGAGTCCCTTGCGCGGGCTCGCGCGCCGGATGCTGGCCGAGCCGCCGATGCCGGCGTGGCTCCGGGCGGGGTGGTTCGAGGAGAGCGGCGTGACCCCGCCGAAGCCGTGGGCGCCGAAGGGCAGGAACATCCTGCGTGAGCGCCTCGCCCTCGACCTCGAGCAGACCCGCCTCCCGATGCTCCTGCGCTACGAGGACCGCAACTGGATGGCGCACTCGATCGAGTGCCGCGTCCCGTTCCTGACCCCGCGGCTCGTCGGCTTCCTGCTCTCCCTTCCCGAGAAGTACCTCGTCGCCCCCGACGGGACGCGCAAGGCGGTCTTCCGGGCGGCCATGCGCGGCCTCGCTCCGGACGAGATCCTCGATCGCAAGGACAAGATCGGCTACCTGACGCCCGAGCGCCTCTGGCTGCTCGAGCTCCGCGACTGGGTCGAGGGGATCCTCGCGAGCCCCGCCGCCGAGCGCGCGCTCCCGCTCGACCCGGCCGCCGTCCGCGCCGACTGGGAGGCGGCAGTGCGCGGCGGCCCGGCAGCCGTCGAGTCGCGCTTCTGGCGCTGCCTGAACTTCGTCCGCTGGGTCGACCGGTTCGACGTCTCCTTCGACGCCGTCGCAGCGCCGATGCCGGACTGAGGCCGGCGCGGATGGAGGCCCGACGGCCGCGCAGTCGAGCCTCCATGCGGGGCCAGTCGGTCAGCGGGCGACTGATGGCGCCGAAACCGATCCCGCTCGTTCTCGCGCCTTCGACCCGAGCCCCGTCGGAGTGTGGGAGCCGCGCGAGACAGATGCCACTAGCCGTTGGGCGAGACTTCGCCCGCCGGCCGGGGCGAGCTCAGGCGAGCGCCGCGGCGAGCGCGCCCGCGCGGAGGCCCGACTCGATCGCACCGTCGATGAACCCCGACCAGCCGTCGGCGACGTCGGAGCCGGCGAGCACGAGCCGACCCTCCGGCCGCCGCATGTGCGCGTGGTGGTGGGTGTACCAGCCCGGCCGGTGGATCGCCCACGTGCCGCGCGCGAACTCGTCCGCGAGCCAGTCGTGCGCGGCGGCGGCGAGCGCCTCGTAGCCGGGCAGGATCTCGTCGAGGCCGCGCTGGACCGCGGCGGTGTCGGCGGCGTCGCACGTTCCCGCGTCGACGCCGAAGCCGATCAGCAGCTGCGTTCCGTCGCCGAGCAGGAGCTCGGTGTCGAGGTAGCCGAACGGATGGCCCGGCCGGATCGAGTTCTGGAGCACGTCGGCGCCGCGGGCCCGGACGAAGATCTTCAGCCCGCGGGACGACTGGCCGAGCGCAATCGCCTGCTGCTTCGGCTCGGAGAGCGGAGGCTCGAACTCGATCGAGCCGAGCACGTTGAGCGGAACGGCAACGACGACGGCGCGGCCGGCGAGCACCTCGCCTGCGCGGGTCTCGACCTCGACCCGCTCCGGACCGCGGCGGATCGCTGCGACCGGCGTGGCGAGCCGGGTCTCGAACGGAGCCGCGGCCGCGATCGCACCGATGAGCGCGCCGGTCCCGGCCGCGAGCGTCACCCGCCCGCCGGTGTACTGCGTGAGGGCGAGGCTGTACCCCGAGAGCGCGTGCCAGCGCAGCACCGAGACCGCCCCCGCCTCCTCGAGCGGGCCGTGCGCGAGCGACTCGAGCTCGGCGCGGAGGACGTCGCGCTCCTCCTCGTCGAGCGCGAGCCCGGCCAGCCGCTCGGCGATCGTCAGCCGATCGAAGCGCGCCAGCGCGTCGACGGCCAGCAGCGGGTCGTGCGGGTTCGGCAGCACCTCGCGGACGCCCTCGACGAAGCGGCTCCAGCCCCGCTCGGCGATGGCGTCCCGCTCGGCGATCGTGCCCTCGCGGCGCTCGCCGCCCACGTACCAGCCGGCCCGTTCGGCGTCGTCGCTGAGCACGACCCGGAGCCCGGCGCGCGTGATCTCCGACCACGTGTGCGGCTGGTGCCAGTGCACCCAGGCGCCGCCGTACTCGATCGGCATCCCCTCCCACTCGGCGCTCCAGGTCCGCCCGCCGAGCCGCTCCCTCGCCTCGAGCAGGAGCACGGAGCACCCGCGGACCGTGGCCTCGCGCGCCGCCGTCACTCCGGCGAAGCCGCCGCCGACGACGATCACGTCGTGCGTCATGCGCACCATGCTCGCACAGTGCGCAGAGGGCCGATCCGGCGGCCGCGTACCCGCGACAATGGCCGCATGCTCCTCGCGATCGACCAGGGGACGACCGGCACGACCTGCCTCGTCGTCGGCGCCGAGCTCGAGGTGGTCGGGCGGGCGACGGTGCCGGTGGAGGTCTCGACACCGCGCCCCGGCTGGGTCGAGCAGGACCCGGAGGCGCTCTGGCACAGCGTCGGGCAGGCGGCGGGCGCGGCGCTCGCCGCTGCGGGCACCCGGGCCGACGAGGTCGAGGCGATCGGGATCGCGAACCAGCGCGAGACGACCCTGCTCTGGGAGCGACACTCGGGCCGGCCGGTCGCGCCGGCGATCGTCTGGCAGGATCGCCGCACCGCGGCCCGCTGCCGCGAGCTGCCCGCGGAGGAGATCCAGGCCCGCAGCGGGCTCATGCCCGACCCCTACTTCTCGGCGACGAAGCTCGAGTGGCTGCTTCGCGAGCACGGCGGGGCGTCGGGGCCGCCGCTCGCCTTCGGCACCGTCGACGCGTGGCTGCTCTGGCGGCTGACCGGGGGCGCCGTGCACGCGACCGACGTCTCGAACGCGTCGCGCACGATGCTGCTCGACCTCGCGACGCTCGACTGGAGCGACGACCTGCTCGACCTCTTCTCCGTGTCCCGCGAGCTGCTGCCCGAGGTGCGCCGCTCGGCCGGGGTGTTCGGCGAGGGCCGGCTGGGCGAGATCCGGGCGCCGGTCGCCGCGCTCGCCGGCGACCAGCAGGCGTCCCTCTACGGCCACGGCTGCATCCGCCCGGGCGAGACGAAGGCGACCTACGGCACGGGCGCCTTCGTGCTGACCGCGAGCGGCGGCGACTGCTCGCCTCCGCCGCACGGCCTCGTCCGCACGGCCGCCGCCCTGCCCGAGGGCGCCGAGGCGCGCTACGCGCTCGAGGGCTCGATCTTCGTCGCGGGCGCCGCGCTGCAATGGCTGCGCGACGGGCTCGGCGTGCTCGGCGACGTCCGCGAGAGCGAGGCGCTCGCCCGCTCGGTGCCCTCGAGCGACGGCGTCCACTTCGTTCCGGCCCTCACCGGGCTCGGCTCGCCGCACTGGGCGCCCGAGGCGCGCGGGCTCGTCTCCGGGCTGACGCGCGGCACACGGCGCGAGCACCTCGTCCGCGCCGCGCTCGAATCGGTCGCCTTCCAGACCCGCGACGTGCTCGACGCCCTCCCGGAGCGGCCTCCCTCGCTGCGGGTCGACGGCGGCGCGACCGAGAACGGGTTCCTGACCCAGTTCCTCGCCGACATCTGCCGCGTCCCGGTCGAGGTGGCCGCCGAGCGGGAGACGACCGCGCTCGGCGCCGCCGCCCTGGCCGGCGTCGCCGCCGGCCGCTGGAGCGAGGACGACCTGCCCCGGCTGCGGCGCAGCGCGACGCGCTGCGAGCCGCAGCTCCGCGACGACGAGGCGGAGACGCTCGTCGCCGGCTGGCGCGGCGCGCTCGCGCGGGCCCTGCTCTAGAGTGTCCGCGCCTCGGCGTCCCGGAGCACGGGCTCTTCCTCCTCCACGTCCCCGCCACTCCCGCGCAGGAGGAGGCCGCCGACGAGGAGCAGCAGCACCTCGACGAGCGTGATCGCCACCCGGTTCAGCGCGGTCGCACCGAGCGCCTGCCCCTCGCTCGCGACCGCGAGCATCAGTCCGTACATCGACGCCTCGCGCGGCCCGAGCCCCGACGGGGCGAACACGAAGAGCACCGCGACGATCGCGCCGACCGCACCGACTCCGCCGAGGAAGACGATCGACTCGAGGTCGGGATGCGCCCCGACCGAGCGCAGCAGCAGCCACAGCGCCAGCCCGCCGAGGATCCACGTCCCCGAGTAGAAGAGGAGCAGCAGCGCGAGCGTCTCCCCGCGGAGCTCGGGCAGCTCGCGGCCGTAGCCGAGCCGGCGCAGGATGCGCGCGGCGAGCGGCCGGAAGACACGCGGGTGGACGAGCACCGCGACGACGACGCCGAACGCGATCAGCGGCGCGAGCGGCGCCCTCACCCCGTCCACGAGCGCGAGGCTGACCACGAAGACGATCACGCCGGCGACGGCCGAGATCCCCGCCTCGAGCAACATCGAGGCGGTGACGAGCGCCGCGTCCGTGATTCCCGCGCGCCTCGCCGCGACGACGCGCGCAGCCGGCGTCCAGACTCCACCCGGGACGTACTTCGCGAGCATCGAGACCATCTCGGCACGGAGCGCCGCGGCGTAGGAGATCTCGATTCCCCAGTCGTCGAGGATCCGCATCCAGCCGAGCACGAACGCGAGGTAGTAGCCGGCGAGCGCGACGCACGCGAGCACGAAGAGCCAGGGGTTCGCGTTGCGCAGGTCGTCCGCGGCGGCGTGCAGCGAGCCGCGCACCGCCCAGCCGACCGCGGCGAGGAAGCCGGCGAGCAGAAGCACCTGCAGCAGCGCCAGCAGACGGGAGTGCTCGGACGCGAAGCGGCGGGCGGTGGCCAGGCGGCTCACCGGGCCATGGTGGCGACGCCGTGGAGGTTGGTCAACTTCGGAGGCTCAGGCGGCGCCGAGATGGCGCTCGAGCCACTCGCACGTGAGCCGGTACGCCCGCACCTCGTTCGCGTAGCGCGTGAAGCCGTGACCCTCGTCCTCGAAGACGACGTACTCCACCTCGCGACCGAGCTCCCGCAGCCGCTCCACCATCTGGTCCGACTCGGACTTGACGACGCGCGGGTCGTTCGCGCCCTGCAGGACGAGCAGCGGCGCTCGCACCTGGTCGACGAAGGTGATCGGCGACCTCCCGCGCAGGAACTCCTCCTCGGTCTGCGGGTCGCCGACCCACTTCGCCATGAACCGCAGCCACGTCGGCGGCACGGCGCGCACGAAGGTGAGCAGGTTCGCCGGCCCGACGATGTCGACGGCCGCCGCCCAGTACTCGGGCAGCCGCGTCACGCAGGAGAGCGTCGCGAACCCGCCGTACGAGCCGCCGTAGACGCCGAGCCGTCCGCCGTCGACGGCGTCCTGCGCGCGCAGCCACTCGGCCGCGTGCCGCCAGTCCTCGAGGTCGCCGCCGCCCCAGTCGTGGTGGATCAGCTTCTGGTAGGTCTTGCCGTAGCCGGTCGAGCCGCGGACGTTCGTCGCGAGCACGCCGATCCCGCGGCTGAGCAGGTACTGGTAGACCGGCCGGTAGATCGGCCGCTCCTGCGCCTCGGGCCCGCCGTGGATCGCGAGCACGAACGGGGCCGGGCCTTCGCCCTCCGGTCGATACAGCCAGGCCGGGATCTCGCGGCCGTCGAAGCTCGGGTAGGAGACGAGCTCCGGCTCGCGCAGCCGCAGGCTGCGGAGCCCGCCGAGCCGGCTCTCGGTCACCGGCCGCGCTTCGCCGGTCGCCGTCTCGACGACGTACACCTCCGGCGGCCTGCCCGGCTGGTCCCAGACGAGCGCGAGGCGCGAGCCGTCGCGCGAGAGCGCGAGGCCGGAGCCGGCCGGAGAGCCGGTGCCGTGCGGCAGCCGAGGCTCGGGCAGCTCCTCGCCGCGCCCGAGGTCGCGCACCCGCACCCGCGCCCAGCCGTCGAGGTTCTCGGTCCACGCGAGCACGCGGCCGTCCGCCGACCCCGCGACCTCGTCGACGTCCCGCTCGGGCGTCTCCACCCAGTCGCGGCGGCCCGGTTCGAGGTGCTGGAAGGCGAGCCCCTGGAACTCGCGCCTCTCGTCGGTGAGCACGTAGAAGCCGGATCCGTCGGCCGCCCACGGGCCGGGCAGGAACTTGACGTCGCCCTCGTGCTCGGTCAGCTCGACCGCCTCGCCCGAGGCGGCGTCGAGGACATAGAGCGAGGTGTCGGTGTTCGAACGGAAGTCGACCGCCAGCAACCTCGCCCCGTCCGGCGAGTGGTTGCCGCCGAAGGCGTACCGCCCCTCGCCGAAGAGGTAGCGCGGCTCGCCGCTCCCGTCCCAGAGGAAGACCTCGCCGTCCTGCGGGCGGCGCGCGTTCGCAGCGAACGCGAAGGCCGTGCCGTCGGGCGCCCACGCGGCCGGGAAGATGTGGTGCTGCACCTGCGCGGCGTCGGTCAGCTGCTCGGGCCAGCCCCCGTCCGCCGGGATCCGGAAGAGCTGCGTGAACTCGTCGCCGTCGCGATCGGCGGCGAAGAGGATCGTCCCCCCGGGCGCGACGGAGACCTCGCGCACCGACCGGTCGGAGAACGTGGTCAGCTGCTCGGGCCAGCCGCCGTCGACGTCGACCGACCAGAGGTTGAACTGGCCGGAGATGTTGGAGACGAAGAGGACGCGGCGCCCGTCCGGCGTGAACTCGGCGACGGGCAGGAAGCGGCGATGGGCGAAGAACTGCTCGAAGGGCGGGCGCTCGCTCACGAGAAGGGCGCCTCCATCCGCAGCACGGCCGCGCCCCGGACCTCGCCCCGGCGGAGGCGGTCGAGCGCCTCGTTCGCCCGCTCGAGCGGGAACTCCTCGACCCTGGTCGCGACCGGCACCTGCGGCGCCAGCCGGAGGAACTCCACCCCGTCCTGGCGCGTCAGATTCGCGACCGAGCGGACGACCCGCTCGTGCCAGAGCAGCTCGTAGGGGAAGGACGGGATGTCGCTCATGTGGATCCCCGCGCAGACGAGGACGCCGCCGCGGGCGAGGTTGCGGAGCGCCGCGGGCACGAGCTCGCCCGCAGGCGCGAAGACGATCGCCGCGTCGAGCTCCTCCGGCGCCGGCCCGTCGGAGGGGCCGGCCCACTCGCAGCCGAGCTCCCGCGCGAACGCGGCGGCCGTGTCGTCGCCGGGGCGGACGAAGCCGAACAGCCGCCGCCCCTCGTGGCGTGCAACCTGCGCGACGATGTGCGCGGCCGCGC
>CAVVDI010000017.1:0-103759 GCA_963746895.1 uncultured Actinomycetes bacterium
AAGCCCCTGCTCAGCGGGGGCTTTTTTCCTACCGCTTCCTCACGCGCACTCCTCCTCGGCCGTGACGGATTCGTCGCCCGCGGTCACGGGCGGCGAGTCAGAGCCCGAGAACGAGGGCGAGCGCCTCGTCCACGGCCCGGAGCTCGTCGGGATCGAGACGGCCGGCGGAGCCCCCGAGCCGCGCGGGATCCACGACAGTCGTCTGTTCGACGAGCACGCGCGTCTCGCTGCTGTCGAGGGTGATCGCCGGGCGGAATGTCGCAGGACGAGCGCTTGCCGAGGTGGGCGACACGAGCACCGTGCTCAGGTCGAGGAACTCGTCCGCCTGGACGATCACGGCGTAGCGCGCGCCGCGCTGCTCGTGCCCGCGCGCACCTCTCGGGGGCGGCAACCGAAAGAGCTCGCCGCGGACCACGTCAGTTCGTCGACGGAGGAGCGAGCTCGGCAAGCTGCTCGCGGATGATCCGCATCTCCTCGCGGTCGTCCTCGTCGGCCGCGAGCCGCCGCACCTCGTCGCGGATCGAGGAGCGGGTGCGCCGACGTGCAGCGGCCTCGCGCAACGCCGTCCGCACAGCCTCGGAGTCGTTCAGCCCGTCGGCGCGCACGATCTCGAGCGCGACCGCGGAGGCGTCGTCGAGTCGGACATGAAGCGAGCGAGGCACGTCCGAAGCGTAGCACGATTCATGCTACAGAGATGCCGGGATGGGCGGCGGTTCAGACCGCTGCGACAGCGACTCGGTGAAGTCTTGTCGATCGCGTTTGGCCGGCGTTGCCCTGCTTGTCGCGGTACAGATCCTCGTCGGCCCGAAGCAGGCTGAGGTCGACGTCGGGCGTCAGAAGGGCGACTCCCACCGAGACCCTGATGGCAACCTCCAGATCGCATACGTGGAACGGTTGCTCGATCAGGTCGGCGATCCGGCGCGCAGCCGACTCGGCGCCCTCGATGCCTTCAACGGGTTGCAGGAGCCCGGCGAATTCGTCGCCCCCCATGCGGGCGACAACGTCTCCCTCGCGCGCCCCCCCGGCAAGGCGCCGGCCGGCCTCGACCAGGACTTCGTCGCCTACAGCGTGGCCGAGGCGGTCGTTGATCTCCTTGAATCCGTCCAGGTCGAGGGAAATGATCGCGGTGCTCTCCGTCGAACGCGCGGTGCGGGCCGCGGCTCTCTCGAGCACTTGCAGAAAGAGCCGCCGATTTGCGAGGCCGGTGAGCGGATCGTGTGTCGCGAGGTCGTGGAGCTCCGCTTCGGCGTGGCGTCGTTCGGACATCGCAGCCGAGATGAGAAAGGTTACGAATGACGTCAATCCGATGAAGATCTGCAGGGTGACCATGCGTGATGTGAGGTTCGGGAAGCCTGTGAACGGCCCATACCCACGTCCGGTCATCAGAGCCGCGACAGTTGCGAAGGCGAACGTTGCGATGGCCGTAGGACGCAGCCCCTGTCTGAGAGCGATCAGCGCCAGAGGGGCGAGGACGATGAACATGACCGGTAGCTCCGTCAGGCCGAAGGTCGCGAGCGAAGCGACAACAACAATCGCGACCCCGGCGACAGCGCCGACCGGTTGCTCCGGCGTCCCGCGCGGGGATCGCCTGGAGACAGACAACACGAGGGACACGACGAGAAGGATTCCTGTCATGTCGCCGAGCCACCAGACGAGCATTGACGTCTGGTACGGGCTGCCCCATTCGAAATGTGAGATGCCCGCGCCGAGGAACCCGCTGATGAACGGGGCGACGACGGCGGCGGCCAGGAGGGCGTAGAAGTCGCGCTGCCGGTCGCCCCGTGGAGACCGCCCGGCGATCCTGAGAAGGAGGACCCCGGCGATGGCAGACTCCAGGAGATCCGTCACGCTGTACCCCAACGTGGCCAGCATGGGATACCCGTGGATGGTGTCGGCGACCAATTCGCCGGGCAGCACGGCGAGCAAGACCCACGGCCTCAGCCTTGAAGGGAGAAGGACGAACAGGGCGACGACGAGACCGTTCGGCGGCCAGAACGCGACCAGGCCACTCCCCGCGTCCACGACCTGGAAGCTGAAGAGTGCAACCGCCATGTACCCGACCGCCGAGCCGACAACCGTGAGCGCCGGCCCGCCGACCGGATGCTCGACGGCCCGGCGCAGCAGGTCCGGGCGGAATGGGGTCATGGCGAGGGCATCGGCACCAACCCACTCCCCCTTGAACCCAAGGCCCCGAAGCAACGCCTCCACCAGGGGGGCTCTCTCCGGCACGGGCCGGAGCGGGTAGCCGCGGCCCCTCCGGCCCCGCCTCCCCGCTCGGCGCTCGGCGCGGGCGTCATCCGGGGCGCGCCATAGCCTCCGGTGCGTGGCGGCCACCTCCCACCATCACCTCCACGGGGCCTTCGGCGACGACACCTTCGGGCGCTTCGCGGAGAAGACGGCCCGCTTCTTCGGCACGCCGAAGTACATCCTCGGCCAGACCGTCATCGTCATCTTCTGGATCGTGCTCAACTCGATCGCGCTGATCCACCACTGGGACCCGAACCCGTTCATCATGCTCAACCTGATCTTCTCGACCCAGGCCGCCTACGCCGCGCCGCTGATCCTGCTCGCGCAGACGCGCCAGGCCGACCGGGACAAGCTCGAGGCCGAGCGCGTCGACAGCCGCCACACCGAGCTCGAGACCTCGATGAAGAGCGAGACCGACCGGCTGCTCGAGCTGCTCGAGTCGAACACGACGCTGACCCAGCAGGACAAGGACCTGACCGAGCAGATCGCCGGGCTGACCCGCGAGATCCATGCGCTGCTGACGCAGCAGGCGGGCGGCGCCCGGCCGTGATATGACGTCCGCCGAGTCATGGCGGGCACGCAGCCTCGAGCCGTATTGCTGGCCGGTCCGGCCGTTCCGCCGGGCGCACCCGGTGCGTGCGTACCTGAACGACCCTCGCATCTCGGGCTCCTCGCGCGCGTTCCACTTCGGGATCGACATCTCCGCCGCCGACGGGACGCCGGTCTTCGCCGTCGAAGCCGGCATCGTCCATCTCGAGGGCGGCCGCTCGCTCTCGGTCGCCACGCCCGGCGGGCGCGAGTTCGGCTACTGGCACGTGATGCCGGCCGTGGCGCACCACCAGGCCGTCCGGCAGCACCAGCTGCTCGGCCACGTCGAGGCGCCGTGGGGTCACCTCCACTTCGCCGAGCGCCGGCGGCAGCGGTACCGGAATCCCCTGCGGGCCGGCGCCCTGACGCCCTGGGTCGACGCGACCTCGCCCCGGATCGTCTCGATCGAGCTCTGGCGCGGCTCGCGGCGGCTCTCGCCCGACCGGATCAGCGGGACGGTCGACGTGATCGTCGAGGCGTACGACGTCCCGCCGCTGAAGGTGCCGCCGCCCTGGACCGGGCTGCCCGTGACGCCGGCGCTCCTGCGCTGGCGCGTCCGCCGGGCGAACCGCGTCGTCCGGCCGTGGCACGCGCCCGTCGACCTCCGCCGCACCATGCTCGACCGCAGCCTGTTCCGGACGATCTACGCGCCGGGCACGCGCCAGAACCACGCGAACAGGCCCGGCAGCTACCGGTTCTACCTCGGGCACACGTGGAGCACGCACCTGCTCGCGGACGGCGCCTACCACCTCGACGTGCAGGCGAGCGACGTCTCCGGCAACCGCGCGTCGGCCACGCTGCCGATCGTCGTCTCGAACGCGCTCTGAGCGGCGCTACGCCGCCGAGAGGTCGGCGACGAGCGGCGCCGTGTCGAGCGGGTCGAAGCCGAGCCGGGCAGCGACCTCCTCGCTCGTCGGCCGCGTCCCCTCGGCGAAGAGCCCGCGCAGCAGCTCGCCCGTCTCCCCGCTCCGCCACCAGTCCTCCCCCACCTCGCGGACGAGATGCGCACGCAGCTGCGCGGAGCGGATCCAGGCGCGGAGGTAGTCGGCGGAGTAGAAGCCCGCGTCCATGTCGGAGAGGTAGCCGCGCTCGTCGTAGCGGATCCCGGTCGCCTCGGTCAGAAGCGCCGAGTAGTCGCGCGGCGAGGAGCCCTTCTCCTCGGCGAACGCCGACCAGAAGCCGAGCTCGTAGCGGAGCTTCGCCGCGTAGCGCCGGTAGAGGAGCGCCTCGAGAAAGACCGTCGCCTGTGCGTTCTGCTCGGCCTCGACGTCCGAGAGGCCGAAGTGGAGCGCGTGCCAGCCCGGCTCGCGTGTGATCGCCTCGACGATGTACGAGTAGATCTCGGTCAACGCGTGGTCGCGCGAGATCGCGCGGAACGTGTAGGGCAGCCGCGGGTCGCAGCCGGCGTAGTGGAGCGCGTGCCCGGCCTCGTGCAGGAAGGACTGGTAGTCGGAGAGGCCGCCCTGGGCGCGGGTGATCAGGTGCACGACCGCGGGCGGGTCGGACGGGATCACGCAGGCGCGCGGGCTCTTCTGCGGCCGGTCCTCGAGGTCGAGGCGGATGTTCGGGCTCGCCTCGAGGTCGAAGCCGAGCGCCCGGACGGTCTCGATGCACACCGGCACGGAACGGTCGCGGGAGTAGGTCGACTCGAGCGGCGAGAGACGGCGGAGCCAGCGCACGTGCGCGTTCGTCGGCAGCTCGTCCCGCTCGGGGCCGAGCAGGCGCCCGAACCAGTGCTCGCGGAGCCGACCCCAGGCGGCGGTCGTCGTCTCGGCCGCGGCGGCGAGCGCCCGCTCCAGCTCCCACAGCGAGATCGCCTTCTCCTCCTCGCTGCGCGCGACCGGATCGGGCTGCCCCGAGATCTCGCCGTCGAGCTCCTCGCGGGCGCCGAGCAGCTCGGCGCGGTGCGCGTTGAACCGGGAGGACGCCGCGTGCTGGAGCTCGCCCAGCTCCTCGCGCTCGCGATATCCCGGCAGGACGGCGAGCAGCGCCTCGGCGCTCCGGAGCGGCAGCTCCTCGCCCCTGAACTCGATCCGCGCGGCGAGGAGCGCGTTGGCCAGCTCGTCCTCCCGCTCGGCGAGCTCCGACTCGATCAGACCCGCCTCACAGGTCTTGCGCAGCCGGTAGAGGCGCTCGCGCTCGTCTCCCTCGGCGCGCTCCTCCGCGTCGCGCAGCGCCTCGAGCCGGCCGGGGACGAAGAGATCCGAGTACCGGGCGACGATCGCGGCCTGCTCCGAGACCTCCTTCTCGCCGACGCGCACCGCGCGGCTCTCCTCGGAGCCCTCGCGGCGGTACTCGCGCAGACGCGACTCGTAGTCGGCGGGCGAGAAGACGACGTCGGCGGGCACAGGCCGAGCGTAGCGGGCGCTACGTGCCCCGGCCCTCGAGGGCCTGAACGGTCGCGGTCAGCTCCTCGATCGCGAACGGCTTCGCGAGGACGGCGTCGGCGCCGGCTCGCTCGGCGGTCGACGGATCGGCGGAGCCCGTGACCACGGCGACCGGGATCCGCGGGTTGCGCTGCCGGCACTCGGCGATCAGCTCGTGGCTCGTCTCGCCGGCGAGCTGCAGGTCGAGGAGCACCACGTCGACGTCGGCCTCGTCGAGCCGCGCCCGCGCCTCGGCGAGCGATCCGGCCTCGTGCACGACGTAGCCGTCGAGCTCGAGGTTCGCCCGGCAGAGGAGGCGGATCGCAAGCTCGTCGTCAACCACGAGCACGGTCGTCGTCGACCCCCCGGTCATGCGCCCGAGTGTACAGAGGGCAACGGCGATCCGGCCTGCCGTGGACCCGCCGGCAACCGCCGGCTAGGCCGCGGCGGCGGCGGCGGCTGCCTGCAGGCGAGCGAGCGTCGTCTCGCGCCCGAGCAGCTCGATGCTCTCGAACAGGCCGGGCGACACGCGCGAGCCGGTGACGGCGATCCGGACCGGCTGGAACGCCTGCCGCGGCTTCAGCTCGAGCCGCTCGGCCGCCGCGCGCAGCGCCGCCTCGACCGTGCCGGCGTCGAACTGCTCGAGCCCGGCCAGCGCCGCCTCGGCCGCGGCGAGCATCACCGCTCCGCCGGCGAGCTCCGCGGCGGCCGGCTCGACCTCCTCGAAGAGGAAGCCGGCGAAGGCGGGGAACTCGGAGAGCCTCGAGATCTTCTCCTGGACGAGCGGCGCGGCCCTCGCGACGAGCTCCGCGTCCCACGCGTAGCCCTGCTCGCCGAGCCAGAGCACGAGCCGGTGCGCGAACTCGTCGGGCGTCAGCGCCTCCCGCATGTACACGCCGTTCATCCAGTCGAGCTTCGCGTAGTCGAACTGGGCCGGGCTGGAGCTGACCCGCTCGAGCGTGAACCGCTCGACGAGCTCGTCGCGGGACATGATCGTCGTCTCGCCGTCCGGAGCCCAGCCGAGCAGGGCGAGGAAGTTGAGCAGCGTCTCGGGCAGGTAGCCGTCGCGGCGGAACTCGGCGACGGTGACGGCGCCGTGGCGCTTCGAGAGCTTCTTGCCGTCCGCGCCGGCGACGTTGGGGACGTGCGCGTAGACCGGAGGCTCGCCTCCGACCGCGCGGATCAGGTTGATCTGCTTCGGCGTGTTCGAGATGTGGTCCTCGCCGCGGATCACGTGCGTGATCCCGTCCCAGACGTCCTCGAGCGGAGAGGCGAAGTTGTAGGTCGGGCGCCCGTCGGAGCGGACGATCACGACGTCCTCGATCGTCTCGTTCGGGATCTCGACGCGGCCGCGGACGACGTCGTCCCAGCCGGTCGCGCCCTCGTCGGGCATGCGGAAGCGGATCGCGCCCTCGTCCTCGTACGCCTTGCCCTCGGCGACGAGCTGCCCGGCGACCCGGCGGCAGTCCTCCATCCGGTCGAGCTGGAAGGTGTGCGGTCCGTCCCAGTCGAGGCCGAGCCAGCGCAGCGACTCCTGGATGTGGTCGACCGCCTCGGCGACCTCCCGCGAGGTGTCGGTGTTCTCGATCCGGAGCCGGAACTCGCCGCCCTCGTGGCGCGCGTAGAGCCAGTTGAAGAGGGCGGTGCGGACGTTGCCGATGTGGAGGAGCCCGGTCGGGCTCGGAGCCATGCGGACGCGGACCGGCATCGGCCGCATCGTACGGATCAGGGCTTCGCCATCGCGTCCATGCCGGCGCGGAGCTCCTCGATCGTGAGGCGGCTCGGCGCCGACCGGCACGGCCCGGTAGGAGAAGAGCCCGTCCGCGAACGTGAGCGTGAACACCGGCGTCCCGTCCGGCCGGTACTCGCCCACGACCGGGTCGCCGCCCCAGGAGACGAGCCAGTCCCCGTCCGCCATCAGCCGTGCGGAGCCGCAGCAGTTCGAGACGGTCACCGCCGGGTCGACGATCTGCTGCACGAGCGTCGCCGTGCGGGCGGTGGCGTCGATGCGGTAGCGCACGACGCGCGGCGGGCGGTTCTCGAAGGTGCCGTCGTCGAAGACGCTGACCGTCCCGTCCGAGAGCAGGCGCACGTCGTGCTGGCCGCCGAGCGGCGCGTCGCCGTAGGGATCGCCGACGACGGTGAGGCTCTCCGGCGTGGGGGTGCCCCCGAGCTTCCAGAGGATCCGCCCGCTCGCGCGGTCGATCGCGTAGACGCCGTCGGTCTGCCGCAGCGACAGCAGGACGAAGCTCTTCCCGAGCGAGACCGCGTTCGCGTGGAAGAAGTCGTACGAGGCCTCGGGCCGGCCGTCGAGGCCCGGGATCCAGATGGTCGTGCCGAGGATGGTCTCGTACCAGCGGCTCGACTCGTCGAGCCCGATCCTGCCGGCGCTCGACCACGACCAGACGAGCTTCCCGTCCGGCGAGATCTCCTCGATGTGCGCGTCGAGGACGGTCGCGTCGGCCGGGCCGCCGATCCCCGTCAGGTCGACATGCCGCCTCGGCTGGTAGACGAGGTAGACGAAGTCGCCGTTCGAGCGCCGCTGCAGCTCGTGGTCGTCGATCCGCCCGTCCGGCGAGACGATCTTGCGGACGAAGCCGCCGTCGAGGCGACGCACCTGGTACTCCGGTGAGGAGGCCGGATACGACGCGAACGCGATCGCCGGGCCGGGCAGCAGCTTCGCGTCGATCGGGACGCGGCGCGTCCGGTACCACCAGACGGGGACGCCGTCGCCGTCGAAGATCGCGACGTAGTGCGAGTGGACGGCGCCGAGCGAGAGCGACGGGCGTCAGGACGTACCAGCTGTGCGTCGCGGCGGTTCGGGTCTCCGTCCAGGCGGGGAAGTCCGCGGGCAGGCAGCGCACGTGGTAGTCGACGGCGCCCGCGGCGTTCCGTCCCTCGACCGTGACCGCTTGCCCGGGGGCGAGGGGCACGGAGCGTGTGCGGCCCGGCGTTCCGTCGATCGCCGGAGTCGTGCCCGCCGCGGCCCAGGCGGTCAGGCGCACGGGCGTTCCGGCGCTGCAGCGGACGACGTAGTCGTGGACCTGCGGCGCGTACGCCGGATAGAGCACCGGGGTCGCGGTCACCCGCACGAGCACCGGTGCACGAACGGCCGACGGCGCCGCCGCGGCGGCGCCGGGCAGGGCGGCGGCCACGAGCAGCGGCGCGAGCAGGCGGATCCGCATGGTCGGGCGATCCTCGCACGTCCTGCCGACGGAGCGGGCAGGCGGCCGGAGGCCCGGCTCCGGTAGCGTCGCCCGCGTGCTGATCGGCGCGCACGTCTCCTCCTCGGGAGGCATCCACACGGCGGTCGACCGGGCGGTCGCGATCGGCGCCGACTCGCTGCAGGTCTTCACGCAGAGCCCGCGCACCTGGCGACCCACGAACCACGACCCGGCGAGCCTCGAGCGCTTCCGCGAGCGCCGCGCCGAAGCCGGGATCGGCGGCGTCGTCTGCCACGCGCTCTATCTCTGCAACCTCGCCGCCCCGGACGACACGGTCTACGAGAAGTCCGTCGCGGCCATGCGGAACACGATGGAGGTCGCGGGCGCGATCGGCGCCGACGGAGTCGTCTTCCACGTCGGCTCGCATCTCGGCAGCGGCTTCGAGAAAGGCCTGGAGCGGGTCCTGCCCGCACTGGCGCAGGTGCTCGAGCTCTGTACGGGCGACACCTGGCTGCTGATGGAGAACTCGGCCGGCGCCGGCGGGACGATCGGCCGTTCGATCGAGGAGCTGGCGACGCTCTACGAGCGGCTCGACCGCCATCCGCGGCTCGGCATCTGCCTCGACTCGTGCCACCTCTACGTGTCCGGGATCGACGTGACCGACCCGGCCGTGCTCGACGCCTGCCTCGACGAGGTGGACGCGGGTCTCGGGCTCGAGCGGCTGCGGGCGCTGCACGTGAACGACTCGGCGACGCCGCTCGGATCGAACCGCGACCGGCACGCGAACATCCTCGAGGGCGAGCTCGGCGAGAAGCTCGGCGTCTTCCTGGGCAACCCGCGCCTGCAGGGCCTCCCGGCCGTGCTCGAGGTCGCCGGGCCCGAGAACCACGGCCCCGACGCGAACGAGGTGCGCAAGGCGAAGGAGCTCCACGCGCGCTGGACGGCCTGACGCTCGCGGCGTGCTCGTGCGTTACGAGCCGTCGACCCGCGCGAAGACCCTGAACGTCGGCGATGCCGCCGGCAGCTCGTTGAACTCCGGGTTGACGCAGCCGAGCTCCGGTGCGCGGTGCTGGAACGTCGGCTGCACCTCGCTGCGGCACATCGGCAGCGGCCCGCGCGTCGTGCGCACCGCGCCGAAGCCCTCGCGCCGCCGCTCCGCTGCACGCAGCATGTCGAGGTCGATCTCGGCCGAGAACACCTTCTGCATGCAGCCCATGAACGTGTGCCCGTGCTCCGCGTAGACGTAGACGAACGGGCACGAGCGCTCGAGGCACGCCGACGGGTGCACGACCTTCTCGCAATGCACCTCGCACTGGCGGCACTCGACCTCGTCCTGCGGCCGCAGCGGGAGCGTGGGCGTCTGGGAACGCTGCCGGGATTCGGGCATCCGTCGCATTGTGGGTGAGGGCTTTTCCGCTTCGCAAGTCTTGACAAGCGCCGCGTTTTCGGCTTGCACAAGCGGAGTCGCGACTCACGAGAGGCGTCCGACCACCGTGAGGACGTCCATCTGCGTGAACGCGCGGAAGTCGGGCTCCCGCGTTCCCTCGGTCGCGTCCGCCTCGAACCAGAGCGCCTGGCAGGTGGCCATCCCGAGCGCCGCCGCGCCGCCGACGTCCTCCCGCAGGCGGTCGCCGACCATCAGCGCGCGCTCCGGCGACACCCCGAGCCTCCCGAGGGCGTGCCGGAAGATCGCCGCGTCCGGCTTCCGCGCTCCGACCTCCGGCGAGAACACGGCGACGTCGAGGCGCTGCGCCACGCCGAGCCGGGCGAGCTCCGCGTGGGCGAGCTCCGGCGGGTCGAAGGCGTTCGAGACGAGGCCGAGCCGGAGCCCCCGGTCGCGGAGCGCCTCGAGCAGCGCATGCGTCGTCGCCGCGAGCTCGTGCGCCGGACGCCAGGCGTCGGTGCTCCGCCGCGACGTAGCGGTCGAGCTCCTCGTCGGACACCGGGTCGAGCCAGGCGCGCAGGAGCTCGCGGTAGTCCCCCTCCTCGACCCGCGGCAGGACCTCGGCCCGGTAGCGCTCCGTCAGCCCGGCCGAGGGCTCGCGTCCGATCGCCCCGAGCCCGGCCGCGTGGCCCGCCGCCATCAGCTCGTCGCTCCAGCTCCAGCGCGCGAGCGTCCCGCCCCAGTCGAAGAGAACCGCCTCCAGCACGGCGGCTAGGCTAGCGCGGCCGTGGCACGGTGGATCCTCTGGGCGTCACTCGGGCTCGCCCCCCTGACGATCGTCGTCGACCGGGTGACGGGCGCGGGACGAGGTGACGCTGTTCGTGCTCGCGGCCGTCTCGCTGATCCCGCTCGCGTGGCTGATCGGCGAGTCGACCGAGCACGCCGCCGAGCACACGGGGCCCGGCATCGGCGGCTTCCTGAACGCGAGCTTCGGCAACGCCCCCGAGTTGATCATCGCCCTCTTCGCGGTGGGCGACAACCTGCCGCAGGTCGTCCGCGGCTCGCTCTCGGGCAGCGTGATCTCGAACCTCCTGCTCGTCTACGGGGTCACGCAGATCGCCGGCCCGGACGACGAGCCGATCGACCGCCGCTCGCTCCTGACGCAGGTCGGCCTGGTCGCGGCCGCCGTCGTCGCGCTCCTCGCGCCCGTCTCGCTCGGCTACATCGGCGACCCCGAGCGTCACGTTGCGGTCGTCGCCTCGATCCCGGTCGCGGTCGCCCTCCTGCTGGTCTATCTCGCGATCGTGGGCCGCAACCTGCGCCGCCACAGCAGGAGCGACCGGGACGAGGCCGCCGAAGGCGCGTGGTCGCTGCCGGTCGCGCTCGCGGCGCTCGCGGCGGCCACCGTGGCCACGGCCTTCGTCAGCGAGATCCTCGTCCACTCGCTCGGCGCGTTCGGGAAGGCGGTCGGCCTGAGCGAGTTCTTCATCGCGGTCGTGATCGTCGCGATCGTCGGCAACGCGGCCGAGCACGGCGGCGCGATCGTGATCGCCCGCAGCGGCAAGATGCGGCTCGCCACCGAGATCGCGATCTCGTCGAGCGCGCAGGTGGCGCTCCTGGTGATCCCGGCGGTGATGCTGCTCTCGCTGCTCTTCGCGCACCCGCTGCCGCTCACCTTCCGCTGGATCGAGCTCGGGACGATGGGCGGCGCGGTGGGCCTCGTCGCGGCCACGATCTGGGACGGCCGCTCGAAGCGCTGGGAGGGTGCTGTTCTCGTCGTCGTGTACGCGGCTGCCGCGGTCGGCTTCCTGCTCGCCGGCAACCGGTGACGGGCGGGTGTCGCTCCGGGGTCGTTCCGGGTCATCCCGGGTGACATCCGGGCCGGTCTGATCGGTAGCGTGACGGCCATGACCACAACCGAAGAGACCACTCCCGCGAGCCCGACCGCGACCGCCGTCGAGGCTCGGGACCTGACGCGCCGCTACGGCGACGGCGCCACCGCCGTCGAGGCCCTGCGCGGCGTCGACATCGACGTGCGCTCCGGCGAGCTCGTGGCCGTGATGGGGCCCTCCGGCTCGGGCAAGTCGACGCTGATGCACATCCTCGCCGGGTTCGACAAGCCGAGCTCGGGAACCGTGACGATCGCCGGCACCGACATCACGCGCCTCGACGACTCGAAGCTGACGCGCCTGCGCCGCGAGCACATCGGCTTCGTCTTCCAGTTCTTCAACCTCCTGCCGATGCTCAGACGCCGAGGAGAACGTCGTCCTGCCCCTCTCGATCGCAGGCGAGAAGGCCGAGAAGGCGTGGCTCGAGGAGCTGCTCGGGAAGATGGGGCTCGACCAGCGGCGCAGCCACCGACCCTCCGAGCTCTCCGGCGGGCAGCAGCAGCGCGTCGCGATCGCCCGCGCGCTCGTCACGCGGCCGACCATCCTCTTCGCCGACGAGCCGACCGGCAACCTCGACTCGAAGACCGGCGGCGAGATCCTCGACCTGATGCGCGACTCCGTCGACGCCTACGGACAGACGACGGTGATGGTCACCCACGAGGCCCGCGCCGCCTCGATCGCCGACCGCATCCTCTTCCTCGCGGACGGCCTGATCGTGAAGGAGCTCCGCGACACGAACGCGGCCGACGTCCTCGCGGTGATGAGCGAGCTGCACTCGTGACCAAGGTCGCGCTCAAGGGCCTCGCCGGGCGCAAGCTGCGCGCGGTGCTGACCGCCGTCGCGATCGTGCTCGGCGTCGCGATGATCAGCGGCACCTACGTGCTCACGGACACGATCAAGTCCGCGTTCGGAACCGTCTTCACGCAGGTCTACCAGCACACGGACGCGATCGTCACCGGCAAGAGCGCGATCGGGACGAACTCGAACAGCGGCGCACTGCCGCCGTCGTTCCCCGAGTCGCTGCTGCCCAAGGTGCAGGCGCTGCCGGGCGTCGCAGAGGCGAACGGCGGCGTCTCGGACTACGCCTACCTCGTCGGGCACGACGGCAAGGTCGTGTCCGGCCACGGCGCGCCGCCGCTCGCGTTCGGCGTGCACCCGAACGGCGACCAGCGCTTCAACCCGCTCGAGCTCGTCTCCGGCCGCTGGCCGAGCGGCCCGAACGAGGTGGCGATCGACGCCAACACGGCGAGCAAGTCCAGCTTCGCCGTCGGCGAGACGATCGGCGTGATCGCGCGCGGGCCGGTGCAGCAGTTCCGGATCTCCGGGATCGCGAAGTTCGGCGGGGTCTCGTCGCTCGGCGGCGCGACCATGGCGATCTTCGACTTCCCGACCGCGCAGAAGCTCTTCCACAAGCAGGGCAAGCTCGACTCGATCTCGATCGCCGCGAAGCAGGGCGTGACGCCCGCGCAGCTCGTCCAGGAGGTGCAGCCGCTGCTGCCGGCGACGGCGCAGGTGCGCACCGGCCAGGCCGAGGCGGCGCAGGCGACGAAGGACACCAACGGCTTCCTCTCGATCATCCAGGACTTCCTGCTCGCCTTCGCCGGCGTCGCCCTCTTCGTCGGGATCTTCGTGATCGCGAACACGCTCGGGATCACGATCGCCCAGCGCACGCGCGAGCTCGCGACGCTGAGGACGCTCGGCGCCACGCGCCGGCAGGTGCTCGGCTCCGTGCTCGTCGAGGCGTTCGTGATCGGCACGCTCGCCTCGGTGGTGGGGCTGTTCCTCGGCCTCGCGCTCGCGAAGGGCCTGAACGCCCTCTTCGTCTCGTTCGGGATCGACCTGCCGCAGGCGGGGACCGTGTTCGCGACGCGGACGATCGTCGTCTCGCTCGTCGTCGGCATCCTGATCACCGTGCTCGCCGCGCTGCGGCCCGCGCTCCGCGCGACGAGGGTCGCGCCGATCTCGGCGGTGCGCGAGGGCGCGGTGCTGCCCCCGTCGCGATTCGCGCGCTTCGGGCCGCACGTCGCGCTCGCCACGATCGGCGGCTCCATCGGGCTGATGCTCGTCGGCCTGTTCGTGCACGGCCTCTCGACGACGAACCGGCTGCTCGCGATCGGCGTCGGCGCGGCGGCGATCTTCCTCGGCATGGCGATGCTCGCGAAGACGCTCGTGCCGCCGCTGGCCGCCGTGCTCGGGATCCCGGCCGTGCGGCTCGGCGGCGCGGCGGGCGCGCTCGCCCGCGGCAACGCGATGCGCAACCCGCAGCGGACGGCGTCGACCGCGTCGGCGCTGATGATCGGGCTCGCCCTCGTGACGCTCGTCTCCGTGCTCGCCGCCGGACTCAAGACGCGGTTCGAGAGCTCCGTGAACGCGCTCTTCAACGCCGACTACGCGCTGACCGCGACCGACAACTTCTCCCCGATCTCGATCGCCTCGTCCACGGCGCTGCAGAAGGTGCCGGGCGTGCAGGTCGTCTCGGGTGTCCGCGCCGGCGAGGGCCGCGCCTTCGGGCACCGGATCGGCGTCACCGCCGTCGACGGCGACGTGAGCAAGGTGATCACCGTCGACTGGGCCGCCGGGTCGCCCGCGGTGCCCGGACAGCTGAAGCGAAGCGGCGCCTTCGTCTCGAAGGACTACGCCAAGAGCCACCACCTCCAGGTCGGGCAGACCGTGAACGTCGAGACGCCGACCGGAAACACCATGCACCTCGACGTCCGCGGCATCTTCGCGCCGCCGAAGGGCGGCTCCCCGTACGGCGACATCACGATCTCGACGCAGCGCTTCGACGCCGAGTACGCGAACCCGCAGAACATCTACACGTTCGTCCGCATCGCGGGCGGGGTCACCCCGGCGAACACGCAGAAGCTCGAACGGGCGCTGAAGCCGTTTCCGGAGGCGAAGATCGCGACCGAGCAGCAGTTCAAGGCGAACCAGGAGCAGGGCATCGACACGCTGCTCAACCTCCTCTACGTCCTGCTCTCGCTCTCGATCGTCGTCAGCCTGTTCGGGATCGTCAACACGCTCGTGCTGACGGTGTTCGAGCGGACGCGCGAGATCGGGATGCTCCGCGCCGTCGGGATGACGCGCCGGCAGCTGCGCCGGATGATCCGCCACGAGAGCATCATCACGGCGCTGATCGGGGCGACGCTGGCGATCCCGCTCGGGATCGTGCTGGCCTGGATGGTCGGCAAGGCGATCGGCTACGCGGCGTTCACCATCCCGTGGACGACGCTGATCGTCTTCGTGATCGCAGCCGTGCTCGCCGGCGTGGTCGCTGCGATCTTCCCGGCGCGGCGCGCGGCGAGGCTGAACGTGCTCCAGGCGCTCCAGTACGAGTAGCGGCCGGGCCGGCTACGCGGGCGCGCGCCAGGGCCCCGGTTCGCGCGTGACCGGGTAGCCGGCCCAGACCATCCGGCCCACCGAGCCGTCCGCGGCGCGCTCGATCCGCAGCAGCTCGCCCTGCTCCGGCCCGGAGACGGTGCGCCACCGGTCGTCGGCCTCCGACTCGAAGACCGCCGCCGGCTCCCAGTCCCGGTCGTCGTCGAAGCGGGCCTCGAAGCGTCCGTCGCGCCAGCGGAAGACGATCCGGCTCGCCTCCAGGAACCAGATCCCGAGCAGCGGCTCGACGTCGGCGGGCGGCGGCGCGCCGGCCCGCCACGGCTGCGGCGGCACCGGCCACTCCTCGAGCACGGCTCGCACCAGGTCGAGTGCGAAGGGGTCGAGCGTCGCCTCGCTCGCGTTCGTGAGCGCCGCCGCTCCGACCCGGTCGGCCGGCGAGACGTGGAAGCGGGCGATGAAGCCGGGCATCGAGCCGCTGTGGCCCGCGAGGATCCGCTCGCCGTCGCGCCGCAACACCAGGCCGAGCCCGTAACCGGCCGTCCAGCGCTCGTGGTCCTCGAGCATCTGCACCGTGCGCATCTCCTCGACGCTCGCGCGCGCGAGCACCGACTCGTCCGGGTCGGCGAGGAAGGCGGCCCAGCGGCAGAGGTCGCCGACCGTCCCCCAGAGCTGGCCGGCCGCGTCCCAGGCGCCAGGCTCCACCTGCACCGTGTCCCAGACGCCGTCCGCGTAGGGCTGGACGAGGTAGCCGGTCGCGGCGGGCGGCTCCGGGGCGAAGCTCGTCCGCGTCAGCCCCAGCGGATCGAGCAGCCTCTCGCGGACGTAGTCCGCCCACGGCAGGCCGGAGACCCGCTCGACCACGATCCCGAGCAGCGCGAAGGCGAGGTTCGAGTAGTGGAAGCGCGCTCCCGGCGGCAGCACCTGCTCCGCCTCGCCGAGCGTGGCGACGAGCTCGTCGGGCGGCGCAAAGCGAAGCGTCAGCCACGAGTCGTCCTGCGTCTCCCGCTGCAGCCCCGAGGAGTGCGAGAGCAGCCGCCGCAGCGTCGGCCTGTGCGCGGCGCCCTCGACGTGCCGGTCGAGCGTGTCCTCGAGGTCGAGCCCGCCGCCGTCGCGGAGCTGCATGATCGCCGCGGCGGTGAAGGTCTTCGTGATCGAGCCGACGCGGTACTGGGTGTCCGGCGTCGCCTCCACGCCGCCCGCGACGTCGGCGCGCCGATCGCCGTCTCCCACACCGTCTCGCCGTCGCGGACGACCGCCGCCGCGAGGCTCGGCAGCCGCTTCTCGCGCTGCTCGACGCGGACGAGCCGCTCGAGCCGGGCGGTGAGGCGCTCAGGCGCGGACGCCGGCACCGAGCGCGTCCGGGATCAGCTCGACCGCCCGCTCGACATCGCGATCCGAGACGTCGAGGTGCGTCGCGAGCCGCAGCACGCCGGGACGCAGGTGGCCGACGAGGACGCCGCGCGCGCGCAGCAGGCCGACGGCCTCCTCCTCGCTCAGCCCGAGCGGGTCGTGCTCGAGGCCGACGAAGTTCGTCTCGACCGCATCGAGGTCGACCGGCAGCCCGGCCGCGTGCAGCCCCTCGGCCAGCCGCCGCGCCCGCGCGTGGTCGTCGGCGAGCCGCTCCACGTTCCGGTCGAGCGCGTAGAGCATCGCCGCAGCTGCGACGCCCGACTGGCGGAGGGCGCCGCCGAGCAGGAACTTGCCCTCCCACGCGCGCTCGATCGTCTCGGCCGGCCCGGCGAGGATCGCCCCGAGCGGGCAGCCGAGGCCCTTCGAGAAGCAGACGGTGACGGTGTCGGCGAGGGAGGCCCAGGCCGAGGCGGGGAGGCCCGCGGCGACGGCCGCGTTGAAGAGCCGCGCGCCGTCGAGGTGGACGGCGGCGCCGCGTTCGCGGGCCGCGGCGGCGGCGGCGCGGAACTCGTCGAGCGGCCAGACGCGGCTGCCGGAGCTGCGGTGGGTGTTCTCGAGCACGAGCACGCTGCCAGGCCCGAAGTCCTCGAGCTCCCCGATCTGCCCGGGCGTCGGCCGCCCCGCCTCGGCGGCGAGCCCCTGCATCACGAGCCCGGAGTGGATCGCAGGGCCGCCCCACTCGTAGATCAGGACGTGCGTCCGCTCCTCGGCGACCACCTTGCACCCGGGCCGGCTCAGCGCCCGCAGCGCCACCTGGTTCGCCATCGTCGCGGTCGGCAGGAAGAGCGCCGCCTCGTGCCCGAGCAGCTCGGCGGCCCGCCGCTGCAGCTCGTTCGTCGTCGGGTCCTCGCGCTCCTGCTCGTCCCCCACCTCGGCCGCGGCCATCGCCGCGAGCATCTCCGGCGTCGGCCTGGTGACGGTGTCGGAGCGGAGGTCGATCACGCCGGGCACGCTACCGTCTTCGGCCGCGCGCCACGGGATCCAACTGTGCCCGCCCGGCGCGCTCGCCGGAGGGCCGACCCGGCGCCGTCCGCGGCGGCCGGTTCGAGGTCGCGGATCGAGAACGTGCTCGACGCGCCGGGAGACGTGATCCGCCGCGTCGAGCTCGGCCCGCCGGGCGAGACGCCCCTCGGCCTGACGGGCAGGTCTCTTTCGGCCCCGTCCGGTGCCAGGCACCGGACGGGGCTCCAACGGCCAGGTCGCGTCGAGCGGTGCCGCTACCGTGGCCGCGTGGACATCGCACTCCTCGAGAGGACGCTGCGCGAACTGGGCGAGCCGGCCTACCGCGCCGGCCAGGTCTGGGAGTGGACGGCCCGCGGCGCGACGGGCTACGAGGCGATGACGAACCTGCCCCGCGGCCTCCGCAAGGAGCTGTCCGACGCGGTGCCGTTCTCGACCCTCGCCGTCGAGACCGAGCGGGAGTCGCGCGACGGGACGGTGAAGACGCTCTTCCGCACCGCCGACGGGCACCCGGTCGAGGCGGTGCTGATGCGCTACCGCGACGGGCGCCGCTCGCTGTGCCTGTCCTCGCAGTCCGGCTGCCCGCTGACGTGCACCTTCTGCGCGACCGGGGCCATGGCCTTCGGCCGCAACCTGACCGCGTCGGAGATCCTCGACCAGGCGCTGCACTTCCGCCGGCTGGTCGAGGTCGACCACGCGGTGTTCATGGGGATGGGCGAGCCGATGCTCAACCTCGACGAGGTGCTCGCCTCCGCGCGGCGCCTTCCAGGCCCTCGGGATCACGCATCGCCGGACGACGATCTCCACCGTCGGCTGGCTGCCCGGCCTGACGCGGTTCGTCGACGAGGTGGACGAGCCGATCCGGCTGGCGCTCTCGCTCCACGCTCCCGACGACGAGCTCCGCTCCCGGATCATGCCGGTGAACGACCGCTACCCCCTGGCCGACGTGATCGCCGAGTGCCGCCGCCAGGCCGTCGGGACGAACCGGCGCGTGTTCGTCGAGTACGTGCTCCTCGCCCACGTGAACGACTCGCCCGAGCAGGCCCGCGCGCTCGCCGGGCTCCTCGGCCGCGACGAGTTCAAGGTGAACCTCATCCCGTACAACCCGATCGCCGGGAGCGCCGTCGGCGCCCGGGAGACCGGAAGCCTGCGGCGGCCCGCGGCATGTACGAAGGCTCCTCGCGCCAGCGGATCGGCGCCTTCAAGGCCCAGCTCGACCGGGCGCGCGTCCCGGCGACGGTGCGTCTCACGCGCGGCCGCGACATCGAGGCCGCCTGCGGCCAGCTGGCGGCGGCGCCGAAACGGGAACCGGCCCCGGCCTAGCCCCGAGCCGTGGACACACACGCCACGAGCCCGGCCGCGGAAGACGACGTCCGCCGCGCCCGCGCGGCGATCGGCGCGGCCGCGGGTGCCTCAGTCGGCGAGACGCTCCGCGAGGCTCGCGAGGATCTTCCGCTGGATCGAGGGCGAGTCGCGCAGCAGGCGTGCGAACGCGCGGTCGACGATCACGAGCGCCCGCACCGGCGAGCTCGTCGTGACGGTCGCGTTGCGCGGCTTGCCGGTGAGCAGCGCGGCCTCGCCGTAGAACGACCAGCCGTCGTGCTTCGCGATCCGCCGGTTGCGGCGGCGGATCTCGACCGAGCCCTCGACGACGACGAAGAACTCCCGCCCCTGCCGGCCCTCCTCGATCAGGGTGCGCCCGGCGGGGAAGGCGATCTCGTCCGCGACGCCCGCGATCTCCGCGAGCTCGCGGCCGGAGCACTCGGAGAAGAGCGGCACGCGCCGCAACAGCTCGATCTTCGCGTCCTTGCGGAACATCCAGCGGATCGTACGTTCCGGCGGTCGTGACGCCAAGTCGGTGCTTCGCCGCCTTCTCCTCCCGTCCGACAGACCGCCCGCAGCCGCCGCGCTAGGCTCGTCTCGTGCACGAGACGATCGGTACGAGCCTGCTCGAGGCGATCGCCGCGGCGAGCCTCGCCGCAATGACGCGCATCGCACCGGGGAGCCCACTGCGAGGGCTTCTGACGGCGTTCGCGGACCTGCGGTGAGGAGCTGGGTTCGGCCCGACGGCCGCACCTTCGTGGTCGGCGAGCCCGATGGGGAGCTGCCGGAGGGCGAGCTGTTCGCGACGGTCGATGAGGAGGACGGCGAACGTCGCCGGTCGCTCGAGGAGCTCGGGTTCGTCGTCGAGCGCCGCGAGCTGAAGCTGCTCCTCCCGACGCGGCTCCCGCGTACCCCGGCGCCCGCCGGCTTCGCACTTCGGCGGGCGGACGAGGTGCCCGAGGACGAGCTCCGCCTGCTCGACGACGAGCTGCGCCAGGACGTGCCGGGCACCGACGGCTGGCGCTGGACGACGGCGGACTTCCACACCGAGACCCACGAGTCGCCCGACTTCGACCCTGCGGTCTACCTCGTAGGCCTGGCGCCGGCCGGGGCGCCCGCGGCGATCTGCCGGGCCTGGAACCGGCCAGGAGTCCCGACGCTCGGCTTCGTCGGCGTCCGCCGCACGCACCGCCGCCGCGGAGTCACGCGCCGGCTCGTCGGCGAGACGAACGTCCCGTCGCGGACACTCCTCGAGGGCATCGGCGGGAGGCGCGCCGGCGCCTCGCTCGAGCTGAAGCGCCCCGCCGCGCGCCTCTAGCCGACCGAGTCGCGGAACCCGGCCGCCTCGGCGGCGATTCCGGTTGCCTCGTCCATCGGCAGGATCGGGGTGGCCGTGAACCGCATCCACGGCGCCCACGGCGCGGTCGTCCGAGCGAGCGCTGCGGCGCTTTCCGCCTCGACGATCGCGACGCCGCCGCCGCCGTCGGCGAAGCTGTAGAAGCCCTTGAACTCCGCGCCGGCAGGGGGCTGCCACTTTCCGAACACCGCGAGTGAGCGCCGAGCGCCCGCCTCGCTCGAGTCGGTGAATTCCCAGGCGACGTGGAAGAGCACGACGGTCTCCTCTCCTCGATGCGACCCCACACGAACTCTCGGGAGACCCTAACGCAGCTGCGGCGCCTCGGCCGCGGCGGGCCGCCCGCCCTCGTCCGGGACCGGATGGCGCTCGAAGCCGTACGTCACGACGGGGTGCTTCGCGGCCCGCACCTCGTCGAGCCGCTTCACCGGTCGCGAGTGGGGCGCGTCGTGGAGCAGCTCCGGGCTCTCGGCGGACTCGCGGGCGATCGCCAGCATCGCCTCGCAGAAGGCGTCGAGCGTCTCCTTCGCCTCCGTCTCGGTCGGCTCGATCATCAGGGCCTCGGGGACGATCAGCGGGAAGTAGATCGTCGGCGGGTGGAAGCCGTAGTCCATCAGCCGCTTCGCGACGTCGAGCGCCGTCACCCCGTGCTCGCGCTTCAGGCCGCGCGCCGAGAGGACGAACTCGTGCATGCAGAGCCGGTCGAACGGCAGCTCGTACGCGTCCTTCAGCCGGGCGAGGACGTAGTTCGCGTTCAGCACCGCCGTCTCCGACATCTCGCGCAGCCGCGGCCCGAACATGCGGATGAAGGCGTACGAGCGCACGAAGACGCCGAACGGGCCGGTGAAGGCCCGCACCTTGCCGATCGTCTTCGGCCGGTCGTAGTCGAGCCCGAACGTCTCCTCGTCGCGGCGCACGACCGCGGGCACCGGCAGGAACGGCTCGAGGATGTCGCGCACCGCGATCGGGCCGCCCCCCGGCCCGCCGCCCCCGTGCGGCTGCGAGAACGTCTTGTGCAGGTTGATGTGGACGATGTCGAAGCCCATGTCGCCCGGCCGGGAGATCCCGCAGACGGCGTTCAGGTTCGCGCCGTCGTAGTACATGAGCGCGCCGGCGCCGTGGAAGATCCGCTCGATCTCCTCGATGTTCTCGTCGAAGAGCCCGAGCGTCGACGGGTTGGTCAGCATGAGCGCGGCCGTGTGCTCGTCGACCTTGCCGCGCAGGTCGTCGACGTCGACGTTGCCGCGCGCGTCCGTCTTCACCGGCGTCAGCTCGAAGCCCGCCATCGTGACCGAGGCGGGGTTCGTCCCGTGCGCGGTGTCGGGGATCACGACCTTCCGCCGCTGCGCCGCCTCGCCCCGGTCCTCGAAGTACGCACGGACGAGCATCAGCCCGGTCAGCTCGCCCTGCGACCCGGCGGCGGGCTGGAGCGACACCGCGTGCAGCCCCGTCACCTCGGCGAGAATCTCCTGGAGCCGCCACATCAGCTCGAGCGCCCCCTGCGCCCCGTCCTCGTCCTGGAGCGGGTGGAGGTTGGCGAAGCCGGGCAGCGTCACCAGCCGCTCGTTGACGCGCGGGTTGTACTTCATGGTGCAGGAGCCGAGCGGATAGAACCCGGTGTCGACCCCGAAGTTTCGCGTCGAGAGCTCGGTGAAGTGCCGCATCAGCTGGAACTCCGCGACCTCGGGCAGCCGCGGCGGCTCGCTCCGGCGCAGCGCCTCCGGCACCTCCGGCGCGGGCAGACCGGCATAGCGAGGCAGGGCCGAGGCGCGGCGGCCCGGCTGGGACTTCTCGTAGATCAGCTTCATCCCGCGACCTCCGCGAGCACCTCGGCGAGCCGGTCGATCTCGGCCGGCGTCCGACGCTCGGTGACGGCGACGAGCAGGACGTCTTCCATCCCCTCGTAGTCGCGGCCGAGCGCGTAGCCAGGGATGGACACCGCGCTCCCGCGCCGCCGCCACGACCTCCCGGGCGTTCCGTCCGACGCGCACCGCAAACTCCTTGAATGTTGCCCGATCTGCGAACAGCAGCTCGAGCCCTGCCCGCTCCGCGAGCTGCTGCTTCGCGTACGCCGCCAGCGACAGGCAGGTCTCCCCCAGCTCGCGCAGCCCCTGCGGGCCGAGCCACGTGAGGTAGACGAGGCCGCCGAGCGCGAGCAGCGTCTGGTTCGTCGTGATGTTCGAGGTCGCCTTCTCCCGCCTGATGTGCTGCTCGCGGGTCTGCAGGGTGAGGACATAGCCGCGCTCGCCCGCGGCGTCCACCGTCTCGCCGACGATCCTCCCGGGCATGCGCCGGATGAACTCCTGGCGTGCGGCGAGGTAGCCGTAGTGCGGCCCGCCGTAGGAGGGGAAGTTCCCCGCCGCCTGCCCCTCGCCGAGCGCGATCGCGGCGCCGTACCGTCCCGGCGCCTCGAGCACGCCGAGCGAGAGCGGGTCGGCATGGACGACCGGGAGCGCGCCCGCGTCCTTCGCGACGGCGACGAGATCCGGTGCCGCCTCCAGGCAGCCGAACATGTTCGGCTGCTGGAAGATCACGGCCGCCGCGTCCTCGGCCGCGGCGCGCAGCTCCGCCGCGTCGGTGATGCCGCCGCGGTGCGGCACCTCGACGATCTCGAGGCCGAAGCCGGGCGCGTAGGTCTTCACGACGTGGCGCACCTGCGGGTTCGTCGCCTCGGTGACGACGATCTTCGTCCGCCCCGTCACGTGCTTCGCGATGTAGCAGGCGTCGGCGGTCACGGTCGTCCCGTCGTAGCCGGACGCGTTCGACACGTCCATGCCGGTCAACTCGCAGATCGCGGTCTGGTACTCGAAGATCGCCTGCAGCACGCCCTGGCTCATCTCCGGCTGGTAGGGCGTGTACGCGGTCAGGAGCTCGCCGCGCTGGAGCACGGCGTCGACGACCGCCGGCACGTAGTGGTCGTAGATGCCCGCGCCGAGAAAGGACAGCTCCCGCGTGGAGTCGACGTTGCGCGCGGCGAGCGCGGCCATGTGAGCGGCGAGCTCGTGCTCCGAGAGCGCCGGTTCGAGCGCGAGTTCCCCCCGGAAGCGAACACCGGCCGGGATGTCGCGGAACAGCTCCTCGATCGACGAGACGCCGACCGTGCGGAGCATCTCCTCCCGGTCGGCGTCGGTGAGCGCGAGGTACGGGTGCGTCACTCGCCCCGCTCCGTGCGCCGCCAGGGCCGGCGTCTCCGCTGCCTGCTGAGCTCCGGCCGGCCGACGCTCACTGGTCGGCCAGGACCTGCTTGTAGGCCGCGACGTCGAGCAGCACGCCGACCTCGGAGGGATCGGAGAGCCGGATCCGGATCAGCCACCCGGCGCCGTACGGATCGTCGTTCACGGTCTCGGGCGCGTCGACGACCTGCTGGTTGACCTCGAGCACCTCGCCCGAGAGGGGCGAGATCAGGTCCGAGACCGCCTTCACCGACTCGACCTCGCCATACGACGCGTCCTTGCTCACCGTGCCGCCGGTCTCCGGCGGCTCGAAGTGGACCAGCTCGCCCAGCGAGTCGGCCGCGAACCAGGTGATGCCGAGCACCGCCTCCTCGCCGTCGACCCGGGCCCAGTCGTGCTCGGGGTGGTACTTCAGCTCGTCGGGGTAGCTCTCCGCGGCAGCCACGTCAACCCTCCCTCTCGTAGATCGGCTTCTTCACGACCCGCGCGCTGCGCGGCTTCCCTCTCACGTCGACGGTCAGCCCGGTGCCGGGCGCCGCCAGGTCGACCGGCACGTAGCCCATGCCGATGCCGACGTCGAGCATCGGGGAGTGCGAACCGGAGGTCACCTCGCCGCCGCCCGCGATCGACATGCCCTGGCGCGGGATCGCCCTCTCCTCCATCACGAAGGCGACGAGCCGTCGCGCCGGCCCCTGCTCTCTCGTGCGGCGCAGAGCCGCGACGCCGGTGAACTCCTTGTCGAGCGCGCACGTCCAGCCGAGTCCCGCCGAGATCGCATCGGTCTCGGGCCCGATGTCGTTGCCGTGCAGCGGGTAGCAGACCTCGAGTCGCAGCGTGTCGCGGGCGCCGAGCCCGCACGGGACCACGCCTCGCGAGTGCACGGCGTCCCAGAGCGGGACGGCGTCCTCGGACATGCAGAGGAGCTCGCAGCCGTCCTCGCCGGTGTAGCCGGTTCGGTTGACCATCACTTCGATCGCCGTCGATCTCCGCCTCGGCGAAGGTGAACGGACGCGCCGGCGGCAGCCCGAGCGCCTCGATCGCGCGGGGCCCCTGCACCGCGAGGAGCGCGTACTCGTCGGAGACGTCCCGGACGTCGGAGCCGGTGATCTCGCGTTCCTTGAGCCAGGCGACGTCCGCGGCCCGATTCGCCGCGTTGACGACGAGCAGATAGCGGTGGTCGCCGAGCCGGTAGGCGATCAGGTCGTCGACGATCCCGCCGCGCTCGTTCGTGAGCAGCGTGTACTGCGCCTCTCCCGTCCGAAGGCGGTCGAGGTCGTTCGAGAGCAGCGCCTGCAGGAACTGGTGCGCGCGCGGCCCCTCGACCTCGACCTCACCCATGTGCGAGACGTCGAAGACGCCGGCGCCGCTGCGGACGGCACGGTGCTCCTGGATCACTCCCGCGTACTGGACCGGCATCTCCCAGCCCGCGAACGGCACCATCCGGGCGCCGAGCGCGACATGCCGGTCGTGCAGCGGAGTGCGCTGGAGCGTCTGCGCCATGCCACTCGCGATCCTAGTCCGTCGTCGCCGGGACGGGACTCGGTGAAAACGCGGACCGCTCGCGAGAACGGCCCGGCGCGCAGCCGGGCCCCGGGAGGTCGAGGGCGCGCCGCGGCTATTCGTCGCGGAGGAACGCGGGCACGTCGAGCGTCTCGTCCCGCATCGAGAAGCCGCTCCCCGACGGCGACGGGACCGGCGCCTCGGAGCCTGCCTCGCGACGCCTGCGCCGGCGCTGTCCGCCGAAGCCGGTCGCGATCACGGTCACGCGGACGTCGTCGCCGATCGCGTCGTCGATCACGGCCCCGAAGATGATGTTGGCGTTCTGGTCGGCGGCGCTCGTCACGACCTCGGCCGCCTCGTTCACCTCGAACAGGCCGATCTCCGGACCGCCGGTGATGTTGAGCAGGATCCCGGTCGCGCCTTCGATCGAAGCCTCGAGCAACGGCGACGACACGGCGGCACGGGCAGCCTCGGCGGCACGGTTCTCGGCACTGGCGATGCCGATTCCCATCAGGGCCGAGCCGGCGTCGCGCATGATCGTCCGCACGTCGGCGAAGTCGAGGTTGACGAGCCCGGGCACCGTGATCAGGTCGGTGATCCCCTGAACGCCCTGGCGAAGGATGTCGTCGGCCATGCGGAACGCGTCGACGACCGAGGTGCGCTTCTCGACCACCTGGAGCAGGCGATCGTTCTCGATCACGATCAACGTGTCGACGCGGTCGCGGAGATTCTCGATTCCCTGCTCGGCCTGCTGCGCGCGCTTGCGGCCCTCGAACGCGAAGGGCCGGGTCACGACTCCGACGGTGAGCGCGCCGAGCTCGCGGCCGAGCTCGGCCAGGATCGGCGCGGCGCCGGTGCCGGTGCCGCCGCCCTCGCCCGCGGTGACGAAGATCATGTCGGCGCCCTTCAGCGCCTCCTTCAGCTCGTCCCGGCTCTCCTGCGCCGCGGCGTGCCCGACGGCGGGATCGGCACCGGCGCCGAGGCCGCGCGTCGCCTTCGAGCCGATGTGGATCTTCACGTCGGCGTCGCACATCATCAGGGCCTGAGCGTCGGTGTTGACCGCCACGAACTCGACGCCCGAGAGCCCGGCGTCGACCATCCGGTTGACAGCGTTCGTCCCGCCGCCGCCGACGCCGACGACCTTGATGACCGCGAGGTAGTTCCCGGACTGGTCGCGCATGCTCATGGAGCCGATACCTGAACCTTCACTGGAGAATTGGGGCACGTGAGACGGGTCAGCACACCAGCGTACGCGCCGTGAATCTCGCTGTCAATCGCAGCTTCACCCTTCATACAGTCAACCTCCACTTGAGACTCGAGGGTTCTGGGGCGCGGTCTCGGCGCCGGCGACCGGGCGATCCGGCACGCTGACGTCGAGGTAGGTCGTCCCCGCCGGGAGGACGGCGAGCGCCCGGCGGGCGACCGCGAGCTTGAGGCGGATGTCGGCCGGATCGCCCATGCGCAGCTCGAGACCGGAGCGGAGGTGGAAGACGAGGGCCCCGCCGGTGAGCGCTGCGCTGCGGATGTGGGCGGGGAAGCGCGACGCGAAGGCGAGCGAGCGCGCGACATCCCCACCCCGGTTCGCAGGCAGGAACGAGCCGGCGGCGAGCGCCGCTCTCGCCGGCAGCCAGATCCGCGGCAGGTTCGCCTCCTCGCTCGGCGCGATCCGCGCCACCAGCCTGCCGCGCGCGGAGACGAGCCACGAGTCCTTGCCCGAGCGCACGACCGCCGCCGCGCGCTCGGGGACGACGACGATCCGCAGCACATGCGGGAACGCGCGGTCGTAGCGCGCGGCGACGACCGTCGGCAGCGCCTCGACCCGTCGCTCGAGCGCCGTTCCGTCGAGAGCCACGAGACTCGTCCCGATCAGAGGCGCGAGCGTCCTCCTGACCTGCGCCGCGACCTCGGGCGGCGCGCCGGTGACCACCACCGTCACGGACGGCGAAGGCCGACGTCTCACGCGCTGCGACGTACGCGCCGCAGGCGAGCGCCGCCAGCGAGCAGCCGACGAGAATCGAGCGCCGGGTGGGAACGAGACGCCGGAGCTGTGCGGCGGGCCAGGCCCCCGGCGCCCGTTGACGGGGAAGCGCCGCGCCGTCCGCCGGAGCGGGCCTGGGCATTGCTCGACGCGCGGCGGCCACGCGATCACGTTCGCCGTCGAGGCGGGCGCTCCTACCCAGGTGCCCGAGAGGGCGACTCCGGGGTGGAAGCGCGACGCCGTCAGAGCAGCGGCGGCAGCTCGAGCGCGCCGAGGAACTCGACCTCGTGCCGCAACACGACGCCGAACCGCTCGTAGGCCCGCCGGCGCGCCTCCACCATCAGCGCGATCGCGTCGGCGGTGCGCGCCCCGCCGGCGTTCTCGATGAAGTTCGCGTGCTTCGGGGAGATCCGGGCCCCGCCGAGCCTGTGCCCTTTGAGGCCGCACGCCTCGAGCATCCTGCCCGCGCTCAACTCGTGCTCCGGATTCTTGAAGACGCTTCCGAACGTCCGGCGATTCGTCGGCTGGACCGCCTTCCGCTGCACGTTCAGCTCTCGCACCTCGGCCTTGATCTCATCGCTCGGCCGCGGCCGGAGGCGAAGCTCGGCGCTCAGCACGACCTGCCCGTGGCGCAGGTCGGAGTGCCGGTACGAGAGCCCGAGCTCCGCCGGCGCCCGCCAGCCGCTGCCCTCGGCCGTCGCGACGAGCGCGCGTTCGAGAACGTCGGCGAAGTCGCCGCCATACGCTCCAGCGTTCATCCAGATGCCGCCGCCGACGGTGCCGGGGATCGCGCACGCGAACTCGAAGCCCCCGAGGCCGGCGGTCCGCGCCCGGTGCAGGCAGACGGCGTTCGCCGCACCGCCCCCCGCGCGCAGGAGGTCCCCGGCCGCCTCGGCCGTGGCCAGGCTGCCGCCGAGCCTGAGCACGAGGGCGTCGACGCCCTCGTCTGCGACGAGGAGGTTCGAGCCGAGCCCGATGACCGCGACCGGAAGATCGCGCTCGGCGGCCCAGCGCAGGAGCTCGACCACCTCGGGCTCCGACTCCGGCGTCGCGAAGGCGCGGGCCGGGCCGCCGGTGCCGAGAGTCGTGAAGCGCGAGAGCGGGACGGCCTGCTCGATCGTCACGTCAGCGCTTCCAGGATCAGCGGGCCGGCGCGCTCGACGTCGCCGGCGCCGAGCGTCAACACCGTGTCGCCCGGCCGGGCCCACGCGGCGACGAGCCGGGAGCCCTGCTCGACCGACGGCGTCCAGCCGATGCGCATCCCGGGGCGGGCCTCGGCGAGCTCGTCGACGATCAGCCGGCCGCTCACGCCCGGCAGCGGCTCCTCGCGCGCCGGGTAGACCTCCGTCACGCAGACAGCGTCGGCGAGAGCGAGCGCGCGACCGAACGCGTGCGCGAGGTGGCGGGTGCGCGAGTAGAGGTGCGGCTGGAAGAGCGCCAGCACACGGCCCTCCCCGCTCCGGATCGCCTCCAGGTCGGCAGCGATCTCCGCCGGATGGTGCGCATAGCTGTCGAGCACGACGACGCCGTTCGCCTCACCCTTGCGCTCGAGCCTCCGGCCGGCGCCGTGGAAGTCGACGATCGCCCGCTCGGCCTCGCTGCGGGGCACGCCCGCCAGCTCGAGCGCGGCGAGGGCGGCCGCGGCGTTCCGCCGGTTGTGCTCGCCGGGCACGCCGAGCTCGAGCACGACCGGCTCGAGCTCCTCGGCCCGTACGACGTTCGGCACCTCTGCGAGCCACTCCTCGAACAGCGCCGCCACCTCCGCACGGGAGCCATAGGTCGTGTGGTGGTCGAGATCGACGTTGAGCAGGACCGCGATCTCGGGGCGCAGCGCGGCCACGGAGCGGTCCGACTCGTCGCCCTCGACGACGAGCCAGCCCTCCCCCGTTCCCGCGTTGCCGCCGAGCTGCGCGATCTCGCCGCCGATCAGGAACGCGGGATCGAGCCCGAGGCGGTCGAGGCAGAACGCGATCATCCCGCTCGTGGTCGTCTTCCCGTGCGCGCCCGCGACGACGATCGCGCGCCGGAGCGACACGAGCTCGGCGAGCAGCTCGGCGCGCGGGCGCCCCTCGATCCGGCCCGCGAACGCGGTCGAGACGTAGGCGTCCGCTCCCTCCGGTGGCGCGGACGGCTGCTCGGCGATCGTCACGTCGATCCCAGCGAGGTGCCTGAGATACGGCGTCTCGACGCGGTCCCAACCGGAAACCTCCGCCCCCCACGCGCGGGCGAGCAGGGCGTAGGCGCTCATGCCGGCGCCGCCGATGCCCGCGATCCAGATGCGCCTACCGGCGAGCGGTCGCGAGCGAGACGAGCTCATCCGCGATCACCTCCGCCGCATCCGGCCTTGCCGCCGCGCGCATCGCGCCGGCCATCGCCGCCAGCCGCTCGGCGTCGCCGAGCAGCTCGGCGACGAGCGCCGGGACCCGCGCAAGCTCGCGTTCCGGGACGACGAGCGCGCCTCCGGCGCGCTCGAACCAGCGCGCGTTCTTCTCCTGATGGCCGGCGGTCGCGAACTCGCCCGGGACGAGCACCGCCGGCAGCCCGGCCGCAGCGAGCTCCCAGACCGAGCCGCCGGCGCGCGCGACCGCGAGGTCGGCGGCGCCGTACGCGAGGCCGATCTCGTCGCTGAAGGGCAGCAGCCGGTAGTCCGGCCGCGTGACGCGCCCGCGGAGGTCGTCGTAGTCGCGCTCGCCGCAGAGATGGAGCACCGCCGGGCCGGAGTCGGCCCACGCGTCGACCGCCAGCTGGTTGAGCAGACGCGCACCGAGCGAGCCGCCGAAGACGAGCACCACGGGACCTGCGGCGGGAAGCTCGAGCCGCGCCCGCGCCGCCTCCCGCCCGACCGCACGCGACGCCGACGGCACCGGCCGGCCGACGACGCGGTACTTCGCGCTCTCGGGTCGTACCGGCAGGGCGAGGAAGACGCGGCGCGCGAACGGCGCCGCCAGCCGGTTGGCGAGCCCGAGATGCGCGTCGGCCTCGGTCACCGCGGCCGGAATCCTGCGCAGCCAGGCAGCGAGCACCATCGGGCCGGCGACGTAGCCGCCGGCGCCGAGGACGACGTCGGGGCGCCGCCGCCCGAGGATCCGCAGACATGCCGCGGGCGCGGCGAGCGCCCTGGCGGCGGCCCGCACCAGAGGCAGCCCCGGCCGGCGCGGGAGGCCGGAGATGTCGAAGGAATCGAACTCGTAGCCGCGCTCAGGAACGAGCTGCGCCTCGACGCGCTCCGGCGACCCGGCGAAGGTCACCGCTGCTCCCCGTGCGCGCAGCGCCTCCGCCACTGCCAGCGCGGGCGCCACGTGGCCGACCGTCCCGCCGGCCGCGATCAGGCACCGCAGCTGCTGCTCGTCCTCGCTCACCACGGGCGATGTTAAGGAGGATGCCGACCGACGCGAGCATGACAACGAGACTCGACCCGCCGTAGGAGACGAACGGGAGCGGGATTCCGGTGAGCGGCGCGAGCCCGAGCACGGCCGCCAGGTTGATCGCGGCCTGCCCGCAGACGAGGGCCGTGATGCCCGCAGCGAGCCGTTTCCCGAACGGGTCGCGGCACCCGATCGCGAGGCGCAGCCCGGCGTACGCGAAGGTCGCGTACCCGGCGATCAGCACGGCGCCGCCGACGAGCCCGAGCTCCTCGCCGATCACGGCGAAGATCATGTCCGTGTGCGCCTCGGGCAGGTAGTGGATCTTCTCGATCCCCTGGCCGAGCCCTCGCCCGAAGACGCCGCCGGAGCCGAGGCTGATCAGGGCCTGGACGTTCTGCAGGCCCGCGTTCGTCGGGTCGTGCCAGGGATGCATGAAGGTGAGCAGGCGCTCGCGCCGGTACGGCGACGACCACGCGGCGAGGGCTGCGAGGGCGCACACGATCCCGTACGCGGAGCCGAGCACCGGCAGCCGCGTTCCCGAGACCAGCAGGATCGCCCCGACCATGACGAGGATCGTGATCACGGTGCCGAGGTCGGGCTCCGCGATCACGAGCGCGCTGAAGAGGCCGACGAGCAGCCCGATCGGACGCGCGAGCTCCTTCAGCGACCGCGGCGCCGGCCGCCGCGCCAGGTACGCGGCCGTCCAGACGACGAGCGCCAGCTTCGCGAGCTCCGAGGGCTGGAACGCGGCCGGGCCGAAGCTGATCCAGCGCCGAGCGCCGTTGATCCGGGCTCCGATCACGAGCACCGCGAGGCAGCCGAGCAGCGCGCTCGCGACGAGCGCGGGGGCGAGCGCGCGGAGCGCGCGGAAGTCGGTGCGCGACATGACGACGAGAAGGACGAGCCCGACGAAGGCGTACATGCCCTGGCGCTCGAGATAGCCGGTCGGGCTGCGGTTGCCGAGCGCGGCCGAGGCGGAGGTCGCGCTGTAGACCATCACGAGCCCGAAGAGAAGGAGCGCGACCGTGACCAGCACGAGCAGGTTCCACTCCAGCTGCCCCTGCCTCGGACGACCGCTCACCGCAGTTCCTCCACGAGCCGCCGGAAGGCGTCGCCGCGCTCCTCGAAGTTCGCGAACTGGTCGAAGCTCGCGCACGCCGGCGAGAGCAGCACGACGTCTCCGGATTCGGCCTCGGCCGCAGCGCGCGCCACGGCGGTCGCGAGGTCGCCGGCGCGGTCGTACGCGCGTCCGGCTCCGTCGAGAGCCGCGGCGAGCTCGTCGGACGCCGCGCCGATCAGATGGACCGAGCGCACGGTCGCCGGGAGGTCGTCGACGAATGGACGGAAGTCCTCGCCCTTGAGCGAACCGCCGACGATCAGGCGCAGCGGCGACCCTTCGTGGGCCGCGACCCCGCGGCGGGCGGCGGCGGTGTTCGTCGCCTTCGAGTCGTTGACCCAGCGCACTCCGCGCAGCTCGCGCACGAGCTCGAGCCGGTGCGGCACGCCGGGGAAGGTGCGGAGCGCGGCGGCTATCGCCTCGTCCGGCACGCCCGCGGCGCGGGCGGCAGCGGTGGCCGCGGCCGCGTTCTCGCGATTGTGGGCGCCGGGGATCAGCGGCTCGGCCGGCAGCGGGTCGTCGGCGGCGAACTCGATCCCGTCGAGGCCGAGGCCCCGCGGCACGACCCGGGCGCGGGCACGCTCGAAGATGCGGAGCTTCGCCGCCCGGTACCGTTCGAACGTGCCGTGACGGTCGAGATGGTCGGGCTCGAGGTTGAGCAGGACGGCGACGTCGCAGGCGAAGCTGTCGACGTCCTCGAGCTGGAAGCTGGAGAGCTCGCAGACGACCCAGGAGTCGGGGCCGGCCGCTTCGGCAGCGTCGGTGAGCGCGCGGCCGACGTTGCCCGCGACCTCGGCGCGACGGCCGTCCCCACGCAGGATCGCGCCGAGGAGCTCGGTCGTCGTGGTCTTGCCGTTCGTCCCGGTGACCCCGATCAGCCGCGAGCCCTCCGGCAGCAGCCGGTAGCCGAGCTCGACCTCGCTCCAGAGCGGGATCCCTCGCGCACGCGCGGTCGTGACGAGCGGCGACTCGGCCGGCACGCCCGGGCTCTTGACGACAAGCTGCACCCCGTCCAGCAACGACTCCTCCTCCGATCCGAGACGAACTTCGACGCCGGCGGCGGCGAGCCTGCCCGGATCCGCGTCGAGCGAGCGGTCGGCGGCAACGACCGCCACCCCGCGCCGAGCGAGCGCGAGCGCCGCAGCGCGCCCCGAGCGCGCGAGCCCCAGCACGAGCACCCGCTCGGGCAGCCATGCCTCATTGGGAGGTGTCCGGCTCACCGCGAACGGATCCCCCCACGGGGGGAGCGAGGGCCCCTGCAGTCAGCGTACGCGCGCGGGTGCATGAGGAGTGTCGAGCCTTTTCGAACGATGCGATACGAGTTCGGCGCGGAGCTCCGGCATCCTCACGCGCGGCGAGCGGTGACCAGCGCTTCCTCCCCCGCCGACTCGACCGCGACGTCGAGGAAGCCCGCGTCGGTCAGCGACGCCTCGAGCGCGGCCGCCACGAGCGGGCCGGCGACGGCGAGCGAGAGCCGGCCGGCCGGACGAAGGACGCGACGCAGCTCGCGTGCCGCCTCGCCGACCGACCCGGCGGCGACGGCAACCCACCCGATCGCCGCCGCCACCGCCTCGTCCGGGAGCGGCAGCACCGGCGCCTCGCCGACGAGGTACGCGACGCCGGCCGCTCCGCTCCCGTGGGCTTCGCCGAGCAGCTCCTCGAGCTCGTCCACCTGCGCGCGGACGACGTAGACCCAGCCGTCGCCGATCCGGTCGTGCGCGCCGAAGACGAGCGGCCCGCCGCCGAGGACGAGGACATCCTCGCCGTCCGCGAGCGCGGCTCCGTCGAGCACCCGGTCGTCCGTCTCGCTCACAGCTGCGCGAAGTAGTAGCGGTAGTAGAGAGCGAAGCCGGCGGCGCAGAGCAGACCGGCGACGATCCAGAAGCGGATGGTGATCTTCGTCTCCGACCAGGCCTTCATCTCGAAATGGTGGTGGATCGGCGTCATCAGGAACACCCGTCTGCCGAAGCGCTTGAAGAAGAAGACCTGGATCATCACCGAGACCGCCTCGATCACGAAGATGCCGCCGATCAGGAGCAGCAGCAGCTCGACCTTCATCATGATCGCGAAGGTGGCGAGGGCGCCGCCGAACGCCATCGAGCCGGTGTCGCCCATGATCACCTCGGCCGGGAAGGCGTTGTACCAGAGGAACCCGACCGCCGCCCCGATGAGCGCCGCGCCGACGATCGCCAGGTCGAGCTTCGTCAGGTTGCGGTGTGCCGGGTTCGAGCTCGAGCGGACGTACGAGACGACGTTCATCGCCATGAAGGTGAAGAGCGCGATGATCGCCGTCCCCGCCGCGAGCCCGTCGATCCCGTCGGCGAGGTTCGTCCCGTTCGCCGCGCCGCCGATCACCAGGAAGAGGAACGGGTACCAGAACCACCAGAGCGGGATCGAGACGTCGGCCACGGGGACGTAGACGTTCGTGCTCAGCTTCAGGTGGTAGGAGACGAGGCCGACGATCGCCGTCACTCCGGCGAGCAGCACGAGCTTCCAGCGGCCGGACAGCCCGAGCGAGCGTCTGTGCGTCAGCTTGATGAAGTCGTCGAGGAAGCCGATCGCCCCGCAGGCGAGCGTCGCGAACAGCACCGTGATCGCCTGCAGCCGCAAGTGGCTCACCGGCAGGAAGCCGATCGTCGCCGCGAACAGGATCAGCAGTCCGCCCATGGTCGGCGTCCCCTGCTTGGCGAAGTGGTGCTGCGGCCCCTCCTCGCGGATGTGCTGCCCGAACTCGTTGCGGCGGAGGAAGGCGATGAACTTCGGCCCGATCACGATCGAGACGACGAGGGCGACCAGGGCCGCGACGAGGACGCGGGTCACGCGCCGTCCTCCCCGGCGAGCGCGGCGGCGACGACCTCGAGCCCGACCGAGCGCGAAGCCTTGACCAGGACGGCGTCGCCGGGGCGGACGAGGTCGCGCGCGAGGAGCCACGGCCTCGGCCGCCGTCGCGACCCATTCGTCGGGGCGGTAGTGGCGGGCGAGCTCGCCCACGCCGATCACGAGGTCGAGATCCGCCGCCTCGCGTCCGATCTCCTCGTGATAGCGCGCCGCGTCGGGACCGAGCTCGGCCATGTCGCCGATCACCGCGACCGTCCGTCGGCCGGCAGCGCGCTCGCGGAGGTTCGCGAGCGCCGCGCGCATCGCGACCGGGTTCGCGTTCCACGCGTCGTTCACGAGCAGCCCGCCGCCCGGCAGCGCCACCTGCTGCGAGCGCCAGCGCGAGAAGGCGACCTCGACCGGCCCCTCCGGCGGCTCGACGCCGAGCGCGGCGCAGACCTCGAGCGCGGCGGCGGCGTTCGTCGCCTGGTGGCGGGCCGCGAACGAGAACACGACTTCGCGGTCTCTGAAGCGGACGTGCGTGCGCCCGTCGCGCACCTCGGCCTCGGGCGGCGCAAAGCGGCGGACGTCGAGGCCGGCCGGCACGAACGGGTCCAGCTCCGGCGCGACCTCCGGGAGCACCGCGACGGCGCCGCGCGGCAGCTCGTCGAGCAGCTCCGCCTTCGCGCGGGCGATGTTCTCGACGCTGCCGAGCAGCTCGAGGTGGACGGGCGCGATCGCCGTGATCACGCCGAGATCGGGCCGTGCCACCCGCGCGAGCGCGCGGATCTGCCCCGGCCCGCGCATCGCCATCTCCGTGACGACGACCTCGGTGTCCGGCTCCGCCCTGCAGAGCGTCAGCGGCAGCCCGATCTCGTTGTTGAACCCCTCCTCGGCGGCGACCACGCGCAGGGTCGGCCGCAGCAGCGCGGCGAGGATGTCCTTCGTCGACGTCTTGCCGACGGAGCCGGTGATTCCCACGACGCGAGCATCGCTGCGGGCGCGGACGGCACGCCCGAGCGCCGCCATCGCCGCATGCTCGTCGCGGGGGACGAGCGTCGCCGCCGCACCGCGGGCGCGGGCGTCCGCGACGAACGCCGTGCCGTCCCCGAGCGCGACGAAGAGGTCGCCGGAGCCGACGCGGCGGGAGTCGATCTCGATGCCGGTGATCCGATCGGCATCGCCCTCCAGCGCCCCCAGCTCGAGCGCGCGAAGCTCGTCCAGGAGCAGCGGGATCAGGTCGTTCCCTCCGGCGAGCGGAGCGCGTCGCGGGCGACGTCGCGATCGTCGAACGGAATCGTCCGGTCGGCGTACTCCTGCCCCTGCTCGGCGCCCTTGCCCGCGATCAGGACGACGTCTCCGGGACCGGCCCGCCCGATCGCGCGGGCGATCGCGGACGCCCGGTCGGGCTCGACCTCCACCGCGCCGTCCGCGCCCGCGACGATCTCCGCGATGATCGCCTCCGGATCCTCGCTGCGCGGGTTGTCCGAGGTGACGATCGCGAGGTCGGCGAGCTCCGACGCGAGCCTCCCCATCAGCGGTCGCTTGCTGCGATCCCGGTCGCCGCCCGCGCCGAGCACGCACAGGACGCGATTGCCGGCGGCCAGGTCGCGCGCGGCGCGGAGGACGTTCTCGAGGGCGCCGGGCTTGTGCGCGTAGTCGACGATCACGTGGAACGGCTGGCCCTCGTCGACGGCCTCGAAGCGTCCCGGCACCCCCCGCACCGATTCGAGCCCGCGCCGGATCGCCTCCTCCTCCACTCCGAGCAGCCGTCCGGCCGCGAGCGCGCCGAGCGCGTTCTCGACGTTGAAGCGACCCCGTAGCCGCAGCGACACGCCGGCGAGGGCGTCAGGGCCGACCGCCGCGTCCTCGCTGAAGCCGAAGGTGAGCGCGTCGGGCAGCTCCTCCGCGAGCCGGCGGCCCCACGCGTCGCCGACGTTGACCGCCGCCGGCGGGCCGCCCTCGAGGAAGAGCCGGCGCTTCGCCTCGAAGTACGACTCCATGTCGCGGTGGAAGTCGAGGTGATCCTGGCTGAGGTTCGTGAAGACGAGCGCCGAGAAGCGCACGCGATCGAGCCGGTGCAGCTCGGACGCATGCGACGACGCCTCCATCGCGCACGAGCGGTCGCCGGCGTCGAGCATCTCCCGGAACAGCCGCTGCAGGTCGATGGCCTCCGGCGTCGTCCGCTGGACGCCGCGCCGCTCGCCGCCGACCCGCGCCTCGATCGTCCCGAGCAGGCCCGGACGGCGGCCGCCGGCAGCGAGGACGGCGAAGAGCAGGAACGAGGTCGTCGTCTTCCCGCTCGTCCCCGTGACGCCCGCCACCTCGAGCTCCCCGGTCGGGTGGCCGAAGAACTCGTCCGCGGCCGGCGCCATGGCGGCACGCGCGTCGGCCACGACGAGCTGCGGCAGAGGCAGGTCGAGCGGCCGCTCGACGACGAGCGCCACGGCGCCGCGCTCGACCGCTTCCGCGGCGAAGTCGTGGCCGTCCGCGCGCGCGCCGGGGACGCAGAAGAAGACCGCGCCGGGAGTGACCGAGCGGGCGTCGAAGGCGAGATCGCGCACGTCGACCGGAGCGCGTTCGAGCACCTGCAGCGGCCCGAGCGCGGCGGCGAGACGCTCCAGGTTCATCGCCCGGCGAGTCTACCGAGCGCCCGCCGCCCGCAGGCGCGCGTTCGCCACAGGACTCCTCGACCAGGGGCCGAACCATGTGGGGAGGCCGCGGTGAACTGGCATTCCCACATCGCGCAGGTCGCAGCCGCCCTGGTGGTCGTCTTCCTGCTCCTCGTCATGCTGATCGGCCGCTTCCTGGGCAGCTGACGGCAGCAGGCCCGACCGGTTACGGGGTCACCTTCAGATCGGGCGGCACCTCGAGGTACTGGAGGTCGAACGACGCGATCTGCGCGAACGCCGGCGCCGCGACGACGCCGCCGTAGATCGCGTCGTGCGGCTCGTCGACGCTGACGAGCACCAGGAGGCGCGGAGCGCGCGCCGGAACCATCCCGACGAAGGTCGCGACGTACTTGCCGGGCATGTAGCCGTGCGGGCCCGGCTTCTGAGCAGTGCCGGTCTTGCCTGCGACCGTGTAGCCGGGGATCTCGGCCGCCTGCGCCGTGCCCTGGTCGGACACGACACCCCGCAGCATCGTGAGCAGCTCCGCGTCGACGCCCGCCGAGACGATCCGGCGCCGCCTCGGCGGCGCGGACTTCTCGCCCTGGATGTGGTCGACGAGGTGTGGCTGGATCCAGACGCCTCCGTTCGCGAGCGCCGCATACACCGACGCGAGCTGGATGGCCGTGACGGAGATTCCCTGGCCGATCGGGACGTTGCCGATCGTCGAGCCCGACCAGTACGAGGGCAGGATCCCGGCGCTCTCGCCCGGGAAGTCGATGCCGGTCTTCCTCCCGAAGCCGAAGCGCGAGATCCACTGCTTCAGGCGCTTCTCGCCGAGCAGCTTCCGCGCGATCGTGACCGCGCCGACGTTGGACGAGCGCTGGAGGATCTGGGCGACGGTCATCCTCTCCGTCGGCCGCACCTCCGCGTCGTGGATGACGCGGTCGGCGACGCGAATCGAGTACGGCAGCGTGAACGCCGTCTTCGGCGTGACGAGACCCTCCGAGAGCGCGCCGGCGATCGTCACGACCTTGAACACCGAGCCCGGCTCGAACACGTCGGTGATGGCGTGGTTCGCCTGCAATCCCTTCGCCATGGCCTGCGGGAAGCGGTTGGCGTCGTAGCCGGGCTCCATCGCCATCGCGAGGACGGCGCCGGTCGCCGGGTTGAGGACGAGCGCGGTCGCGTCCTTTGCGCGCCACCTGTGGACGGTGTCGCGAAGCACCTGCTCGGCCTCGGCCTGAATGTGGCTGTCGAGCGTGAGGAAGACGTCGTGGCCGTTTCGCGGCGGCCGCTCGTTCGTCGTGTCGATCACGCTGCCGAGGGCGTCCCGTACAACCGTCTCCCGACCCGGCGAGCCGTGGAGTTGCCGCTCGAGCTCGAGCTCGAGCCCGCCGAGACCCGTGTTGTCGACGCCTGCGTAGCCGAGCACCGGCGCAGCGACCGTCTTCTGCGGATAGACGCGCCGTTCCTCGGCGTAGAAGCTGAAGCCCGTGAGCTTCCTGGCCGCGAGCAGCCGTCGCCTTCTCGGGCGGCGCCTTGCGCTCGACGTAGACGAAGCCGCGCGAGCGGTCGGCCAGCAGCGGGTAGAGCGTGTTCGCGTCGAGCCCGAGCACCTTCGCGGCGACTTCTGCAGCGTGTCGGGGGCGCGAGATCTGCATCGGGTCGGCGACGACGGTCGTCGCCTGCTCGCCGAGCGCGAGCGGCGAGCCGAGGCGGTCGAAGATCGTGCCGCGGCCGGCCGGGAGGACGACGCTCGCCTTCGTCTGTTGCCGCGCCCTCGCGGCGAGCGACGACGCCCGCACCGTCTGGATCCACGCCGCCCGGGCGAAGAGGGCCGCGAACACGAGGAGGACGAGGAAGAGGAGGAGCCGGAGGCGCGAGTTGACGACCCGCGTCACGACGCTAGGGGCGGGCGAGATCGAGGTAGCTGGTGTCCTGGGCCGCAGCCTGCACGAGGCCGAGCCGGTGCGCCGCCGACACGACCCGCGGCGCCGACGCCGCAGCCGAGAGCTGCGAGGCGAGGGCCTGGTTCTGGGCCTGGAGCTGCACCTGCTCGGTGTCGAGCCGGTGCACTGCCATGTTCGCGCGAAGCACGGCGACATTGATAGCGACCACACCGGCGAGCAGCAGCGCGAAGGCCGCCATCCAGGCGATGCCGCCGGTGACGCGGAGCCTCCCCTGGCGCTGCGCGCGGCTCGGCCGCGCCTTGCGGACGGGTGCGTCGGCGGGACGCGCCCGGCGCCGCGGGCGCGGTGCGGAAGCCGGCTCGGCGACGGCGGCCGATGCGAACCAGTCGACCGCGCTCACTCTTCGCCCCCGGCCTTGACCGCGGCGCGAAGCCGGGCCGACGACGAGCGGGGGTTGCTCGCGATCTCGGTCTCGCTCGGCCGGATCGGCCGCCGCTCGACGGCGCGGAGCTCGGGCTCGTGACCGCAGACGCAGACGGGGAAGTCCGGCGGGCAGGTGCAGCCGCGCTCGCGCTCGCGCAGGAAGTGCTTGACGATCCGATCCTCGAGCGAGTGGAAGGAGATCACCGCGAGCCGGCCTCCCGGATGGAGCATCTCGAGCGCCGCGGGCAGCGCAGCCTCGAGCGAGCCGAGCTCGTCGTTGACGGCGATCCGCAGCGCCTGGAAGACCCGCTTCGCCGGATGGCCGTCGCCGAACCGCGCCGGAGCCGGGATCGCTGCCTTGATCACGTCGACGAGCTCGCCCGTCCGCTCGAACGGCTGCTCCCTGCGCCGGCGCGCGATCGCGCGGCCGATCTGCTTCGCGTAGCGCTCCTCGCCGTAGCGGCGGAAGATCGTGACGAGCTCCCGCTCCGCCCAGGTGTTGACGAGCTCGGCGGCGGTCGTCTCCTGGGTCGGGTCCATGCGCATGTCGAGCGGCGCGTCGGCGGCGTACGAGAAGCCGCGCTCGGGCCGGTCGAGCTGCATCGAGGAGACGCCGAGGTCGAGCAGGATCGCGTCCGCGCGGACGCCGTTCTCGCCCAGCTGCGGGAGGACGACCCCGAAGTCGCCGCGCAGGAGCCGAGCGTTGATCCGCGTGTGCTGCTCGAACCGCTCGAAGTACGTGCGCGCGGTCGGGTCGCGGTCGACCGCGATCAGCTTGCCGCTGCCGTGAAGATCGGCGGCGAGCAGGGCGGCATGGCCGCCCGCGCCGAACGTCGCGTCGACGACCGTCTGCCCCGGGCACACGGCGAGGCTCGCGCGAACCTCCTCCGCGAGCACGGGGACGTGATCAGTTGCCCTGGGCTGCAAGACGTTCGGCAACATCCTCGGCACTCCCTTCGACTTCGGCGAGCTCGCGCTGCCAGGCGGCGCGATCCCAGATCTCGAGGTGGTCGTTGACGCCCGCGACGACGACGTCGCGGCCGAGCTTCGCGTGCTGGAGCAGCGCGGCGGGCAGCCCGACCCGGCCCTGCTTGTCGAGCGAGCCCTCGGACGCGCCGGAGAAGAAGAACCGCTGCATCCGCCGCCCCTCCTTGCTCAGGGGGTGCAGCGAGGCGAGCCGCGAGTCGACGACCTGCTGCCAGTCGGAGGACGCGTAGCCGTAGAGGCAGCCGTCCATGCCCCGGGTCACGACGATTCCCTCCGCGAACGCACCGCGGAAGCGAGCCGGGAGGGTGAGGCGGTTCTTGTCATCGATGGTGTGCTCGTACTCGCCGAGAAGCATTTCGGGGCCGTCTCCTTATCCCACCACGGTGCCCCACTGTAAACCACACCTCCCCACTTGTCCACCCGCGGAAGGGGCATCCCGCCCACCGGCGGCGAGCGCGCGCCGGCGCGCTGCAACCCGCTAGCCCGGGCCGCGTGGGTGTCCGGGAGGCTGCGACGCCCTCTAGGCGATGTGCTGCGCGGCGCGCAGACGCGCGGCGAGCGTGCGCAGCAGGGCGTGCGAGAGGGCCGGTTCGCTGCGGAGGAGCTTCTCGAACGCGCTGCGGCCGATCGTCATCGTCAGCACCTCTCCCTCCGCGACCACGTCGGCGGAGCGGGGCGAGTCGTCGAGCAGCGCCATCTCGCCGAAGGCTGCGCCGGCGCTCAGCTTCAGCGCGCCGCCGGAGGGAGGCACGACCGCACACCTCGCCGTCGAGCAGGACGTAGAACGCGTTCCCCGGATCGCCTGCGCGGACGATCGCCGAACCCGGGGCGTAGCGCCGGGTACGGGCGAGACCGGCGATCCGCCGCAGGTGGCGCCTCGAGAGGCCCTGGAACAGCGGGACGTCCTGGAGCACGGGCACCCAGTCGGCGCCCAGCCCACGGGTGCTGCTTCCCAGCGACAAGGCGGCGCGGGCGGCGGCGCCCGCCCCCAGGAGACCCTCGGTCATTGCGCGGACCATACAGCCTGAGCCGTCCGTATTTCGCCCGCGTCCGGTCTGCGATTTCACGGTTGGGAGCCGACAGGCGGAGGCGGACGCTCGCGGCATGATCCTCGCCACGACTGCGACCGTGCTCGCGCTCGCCGCGCCCGCACCGGCGCTCCATCTGAAGCCCTGCGACGTGCAGACCGTGCGCGCCCGCTGCGGCACGTTCGTCGTGCCCGAGAACCGGGCGAAGCCGGCCGGCCGGAAGATCGGCCTCCGCGTCGTCGTCGTCCCTGCGCGGAAGAAGCCCGTCGCGCCCGACGCATTCGCCTATCTCGCGGGCGGGCCGGGCGGCGCGGCAGCGGCGATGACGTACCAGCTGACGTCGATGTTCTCCGCCGTGAACGAGCACCACGACCTGCTGCTGGTCGACCAGCGCGGCACCGGCGCGTCGAACGAGTTCGACGTCCCGACGCCGAAGGTGGCGATCGGGACGAAGGCGCAGCTGCGCGCCTACGTCGCCGAGAGCCTGAAGTCGTTCCACGGCGACGCGTCGCAGTACGGGACGCGCGCGGCGATGGACGACCTCGACGACGTCCGGGCCGCCCTCGGCTACCGACAGCTCGACCTCTACGGCGGTTCCTACGGCGCCACGGCGGCACAGGTCTACCTGAAGCGCCATCCGTCCTCGGTACGAACGATGACCCTCGTCGGCGCGACGGCCTCGACGTCTCCTTCTACGGTCGCTTCGCGGTGAACGCCCAGCGCGCGCTCGCGCAGCTCGGGAAGTTCTGCTCGTCGGTCGCCGCCTGCCGGACGACGTTCCCGCGCTGGCAGCGGCAGTTCCGCGAGCTCGTGCAGGCATGGGACGCGCGTCCCGTCCACAACCGCAAGGGCGAGACGATGACGGGCGCCGGCCTCGCCGGGATCGTGCAGACGATGCTGCTCGACGCAGGCCAGGCGATCTCGATCCCGCTCGTGGTCAGCCGAGCGGCGAAGGGCGACTACCGGCCGCTCAACCGGCACGTCCCGCGCGGCGGCGGCTGGAACGGCCAACTCATGTACTGGTCGATCTGGTGCAACGAGCCGTGGGTCGGGCTCGGCGCGAGGGGACCCTGGGGCACGGACTTCGACACGTACGCCGGCGCCGCGATAGCCGAGAAGCTCACGGCCTGCTCGGCGATCCCGAAGCGCGCCGAGCCGCGCTCGCTGTGGACGTTCCCGAGCGGGCGGACTCCGGTGCTCGCAATCGCGGGCGGCGCCGACCCCCAGGACCCGATCTCGAACCTGCCGACGCTGAGACGGAGCTTCCCGGACAGTCGCGCGATCGTCGTCCCCCATTTCGGGCACAGCTTCAGCAGCGCCGGCTGCCTCGACGGCATCGTCGCCGACTTCATCTCGCGCGGCACGACGAAAGGCCTTCGCACCGGCTGCGTCGGCGCCCTGATCCCGCCGCCGTTCGAGCTCCCGACCTAGCCCGTCAGCGTCGCCGCGAGCCCGTCGAAGACGCGCCGTGTGCAGGTCGACGTCCTCCTCGCTCGTCGCCGGGCACATGAGCGCCATGTTGTGGAACGGCGTCAGCAGGATGCGGCGGTTGAGCGCCCAGAGGTGGGCGAGCCGGTCGAGCAGCGGGTCGCCGCCCGCCGCCGCCTCGCTGCCGGTGCGCGGGCGCTCCGGACGGACTCGACGACCCGCGTCGTCTCGTCCGGCGGCACCGGCGGGCCGAGGCTGCCCTCGCGCGGGGCGACCCCGCCGCGCTCGTCGAGGGTCGCGACCGTCTCGTCGACCGTGCCGTGGTAGCACCAGTTGTCGGCACGCCGGCGAGGAGCGAGCGGCGCGCACGCCGCGAGAGCTCGCGCGAGCGCGGATGCTCGTGCGCAAACCGCTCGAGCTCGTCGGCGAGGATCCGCTCCGCATGCGGGAAGACGGGATGGGTCATGACGTGTGGAGGGTCGCTCGCGGCGCGCGCCATGCGCGCACGCTACAGCGCCGTGGCGCTCAGCTGGCCCTCGTAGGCGCCGCGGCCGGTCAGCACGGCGGCGCCGCAGCGGGCGCCGACCGCCACCGCCTCGTCCACCGGCCTCCCGGCGGCGAGCGCGTACGTGAGGCCGGCGGCGAAGCAGTCGCCGCAGCCGTAGGCGTCCGAGACCGGGCCGGGGAGCGGCGCCGCCCGGAAGGGGCCGCCCGGCCGGATCCACCCGCCGAGGCCGCCCGCCGTCGTGACGACGATCCGCGGCGGCTGCTCGAGCATCCCCGGCTCGAAGCGCTCGCCCGCGTCCTCGCCGCTGCCGACGAGCACGTCGATCTCCACCCCGCCCCGAGCGAGCGTCGGCAGCTCGCGCGCCGTCGCCACGAGCACGGGCGCGCGCCGCGCCGCCCGCAGCGCCGCGACGTCGCCGCTGACGAAGTAGACGGCGTCGCAGCGGGCGAGCAGCTCCCACGGCAGCGACGCGTCCTCGCCCGAGGGCAGCAGCTTCCGGCCGAGGACGGTGATCGTCCGCTCGCCGCCGCCGTCGACGTGCGTCAAGGCCCGCCGCTGCGGCTCGCGGGCCGGGGTGGCATGAACGGTGACGCCGCTCGACTCCAGCTCCCGCCGCGACCGCACGGCGTTCTCGTCGTCGCCGAGCGAGGTGAAGAGGAGCGCCGACCCGTTCAGGTTCGCGAGCTGCACGGCCGCGACGGCCCCGCCTCCGGCCGGCTCCTCCCAGGTCTCGAGCGCGTGCACGATCTCCCCGGGCGCCGGCACGTGGGCGACCCGGGCGAACTCGACCCACTCGACATGACCGACGACCGCCAGTTGCACCTCTCGTATCTTCGCTGTCTCACAGAACCGCCGGCGAGTACGTTTCAGTGCTCGATGGCCGTCGCGGTCCCGCCGTTCGAGAGCTTCTACGACACGCACAAGGACGAGGTGCTCGGCTTCCTGCGCAAGCGGGTCGGAGGGCAGCGGGCGGACGACCTCTTCCAGGACACGTTCCTGCGCGCACTGCGCGCGTACGACCGGCTCGAGCACGGCGAGCACCTGCGCGCCTGGGTGCTGACGATCGCCTCGCACCTGATCGTCGACGGAGCGCGACGCGAGCGGCCGCAGGGCGAGCTGACGACCGAGCCGGGAGGCGAGGACGCCCGGCCCGCGTTCGAGGAGCTCGCTCCGTTGACCGACGGACTGCCGCCGAAGGAGCGGGCAGCCGTCGTGCTCCGCTACGGCTACGACCTCGACTACGACCGAGATCGGCGGCGCTCTCGGCTCGAGCGAGGAGGCGGCGCGACAGGCGGCCTCCGCCGGCGTGCGGCGGCTGCGCGAGCGGAAGGAGCAGCGATGAATCCGGTGTCCACGACGCTCGACGAGCGCTTCCGCGCGGCTGCGGCCGCGGCGAAGATGCTCGACCTCGCCTACGACGTCCTCGAGGACACGCCGGTCGGCCCGCTGCTCGTCGGCGTCACCGACCGCGGCCTGGCCCGGATCAGCTTCGACCCCGACCCCGAGCGGCAGCTGGAGCAGCTCGCCCGGCTGTACGGGCCGCGCGTCCTGCGCAGCGGCCGCCCGGTCGACCGCGTGCGCCGCGAGCTGGACGAGTACTTCGACGGCCGGCGGCGCGACTTCGACCTCGAGCTCGACCTGCGGGCGGCGCCGGCATTCCACCGCCGGGTGCTCGAGGAGCTCGCCCGCGTCGGCTACGGCCACACGACGACCTACGGTGCGCTCGCTGCACGGGCGGGCAACCCGCGCGCGGCGCGGGCCGTCGGCACGGCGATGAACCGCAACCCGGTCCCGATCGTCCTCCCCTGCCACCGCGTCGTCGGGTCGAACGGCAGCCTCACCGGCTACGGCGGCGGGCTCGACCGCAAGGAGTGGCTGCTCCGCCTCGAGGGCGCGATCCTCTAGCTCGCGCTCGCCCGGAACGCTGCGCGTTCCGGGCGACATCGAGGTGTCCCGCGCGGCCGAGGCGCGACTCGTCCGCGCGCGGACGCGGAGAGCGCGTTTGGGCTGACGCGAGGCCCGCGGCCGCGTGATTGGCGCTGCCGCGCAGCGCTTCGCGGTGCACGGCCGCTGGTTCGCGGCGGCGTAGCGTCGCCTACGCTGCCGCTACGCCGCCGCCTCGGCCGCAATGGGGCTCGCTGCCACCAAAGGCCGCGGCGAGACGCGCCGGCTCGTGCTCGGGCCGAACCAGCTGGGCCCCGTGCGCGAGCCGACGGCTCGGGCACGGCTCAGCCGAAGCGTCCCCAGCGGGTGGCGACGATCAGGAGGACGAAGCCCGCGGCGAGGCCCAGGCCGCCGAAGATCATGCCTCCGCGGCGGCCGAACGGCGTCAGCCCGCCGAACAGGAGCGCGGCGCCTCCGAGCGCGCCGAGCGCCTCTCCGACCTCCGCGATGCGGATGCCGTTGTGCACGGTGATGGCGAGGATGCTCATGGAGCCATCATCCCGCGCGCGCCGGACGGTCAGGGTGCCGTGACGTGGCGGAGCTTGTAGCCGACGCCCCACACGTTCACCACCCGGTCGTGGAGATCTGCGGCGGCGAGCTTGCGCCGGACGCGGGAGGCGTGGGACTCGAGCGTGCGCGTCGGGACGTAGCTCCGGTAGCCCCAGACGTCGCGGAGGAGCTGCTCGCGCGTGAAGACGCGATCCGGGTCGGATGCGAGCTTGACGAGCAGCGCGAACTCCTTCGTCGAGAGCGCGACGTCCCGTCCGCGCGCGACGACGCGACGCGCCGCCCGGTCGATCACGAGCCCGTCCACATCCAGCAGGTCCAGCCGCGGCGGCCGCCGCCTCAGCACGGCGTGGATCCGCGCGACGAGCTCCTCGTACACGAACGGCCGCGAGAGGTAGTCGTCGGCCCGCTCCAGCGCCTTGACCCGTGCTTCCGCGTCGGCGGCGCCGAGCACGATCACGGGACAGTCGGGCACGACGCAGCGGTCGAGCGCGTCGGCGTCGCCGAGCACCAGCACGTCGGGATCGGCGGCGCGCGGGAGCTGCTCGGCGCGCTCGAACGAGAGGACGTCGAAGCCGTCGCTCGTCAGCTGCCGCTCGAGGAACCCGCGAACGGAGGCCTCGGGCTCGGCGAGCAGGAGCGCGGTCATGGCACCGAGGCTAGGCGCGGGGCGGCCCCGGCGCCAGATGTCCTTTCGAGCGAAAGCGTGACGATTCGTCGACAGCCGTCGGCGGGGGACGCGGCCGCAGCGGGCGTCACAGGCGCCCGGAGCGCACCACTCCCCAGAGCAGCCAGATGCCGAGCACGGTCGAGAGCGCGAAGCCGCCGATCGAGATCACGTTCACGCCGAGCAGGTGCGGCCCGCCCGTGGCGAAGATCCCGATCAGGCTCGACCCGATCATCCCGCCGGTGACGATCATCGCGATCACGAGCCGGTTGAAGACGCGCTGCATGTTCTCGAGGAAGTCGTCGAGCCCCTTGTGCACGAAGCCGACCTCGATCTGCCCGTCCCGGATCTCCTCCATGAAGTCGTGGAACTGGAGCGGCGCCTCGGCGAGGATCTGCGCGTAGCGGACGCCGTCGCGGCGCGCCCGCGCCAGCATCCGCTGCGGCGTGAAGCGCTCGAGCATCAGGTCGCGCGCGTAGGGGCGCGCCACCTCGAAGACGTTGAAGTCCGGGTAGAGCTCGATGCCGACGGAGCCGAGGGTCGCGATCGCGCGGTCGAGCAGGAGGAACCGGGTCGGCAGCTGCAGGTTCATCGAGTAGATCAGCTGGAACGCCTCGCGGATCACCTGGATCGGGTCGATCTCGCTCAGGCTGGCGCCGTAGTACCGGTAGTAGATCTCGCGCAGCTCGGCGAGGAACTCGTCCTCGCGCTCCTTCGGATAGCGGACGCCGAGGTCGGAGAGCCGTTTCGGCAGGTGGTCGACGTTCTCGCTCGCGGCATCGATGAAGAGCCGCGTCAGCTTCGTCATGTCGTCGTCGGTGAGCTTGCCGACGGCGCCGAAGTCGACGAGCCCGATCGTCCCGGCCTCGTCCGGGAGCAGGATGTTCGCCGGGTGCGGGTCGCCGTGGAAGAAGCCGTGGCGGAAGATCATCGCCATCCACGTCTCGGCGATCCGGTAGGCGAGGTCGCGCCGCTCGGCGACCGAGAGCGAGGTCGAGTCGACGTCGGCGAGCTGTATGCCGTCCAGCCACTCGAGCGTGAGCACCCGGGCCCGCGTGTACTGCCAGTACACGCGCGGGACGTGCACGCGGTGGTCGCCGGCGAAGTTGCGGTGGAACGCCTGCGCGTTGCGGCCCTCGAGCCGGTAGTCGAGCTCCTGCCTCAGCTGCCGGGCGAACTCGTCGACGAGCGAGCGCGCGTCGATGAAGTCGAGCACCCGGACGCGCTCGCGCACGAGCCGCGCCGCCTGGTAGAGCAGCGCGAGGTCGGCCTCGATCTGGCGGGGCGCGCCGGGCCGCTGGACCTTGACCGCGACCTGGCGCCCGTTCGGGAGCGTGGCCCGGTGCACCTGCCCGATCGACGCGGCGGCGACCGGCACCGGGTCGAAGTCGAGGAAGAGCCGCTCGAGCGTGTTGCCGAGGTCGTCCTCGATCACCCGCTCAGCCTGCTCGAACGGGAACGGGCGGACATCGTCCTGGAGCCCGCGGAGCTCGACGATGATGTCCGGCGGGACGATGTCGGGCCGGGTCGAGAGCAGCTGGCCGAACTTGACGAAGGTCGGCCCGAGCTCGTCGAGCAGCTCGCGCAGATGCTGCCCGCGGGCCGAGCCCGTGCCGTTCGCCGCCGCCGCGGCGGCGATCCGCGCCTCCGCCGAGCGGCCCGGCAGCAGGTCGGTGAGCTTGTGCGCCTCGAGGAAGTACCCGAAGCCGTGGCGCACCATCACCTGGGCGATCTCCGAGAGGCGACCGAGGCTGCGGGTGGCCGGCTGCGCCATTACCGCGAAAGGCTAGCCTGCCGCCGTTCGAAGCGGAACTCCGGGCGGGCGGAGCTCCCCTTCACACGCCGGAGAGCGGAGCCTTGCGGGGCCTGGGCCGCGCCCACGGGCCCGGCGGGACGAGCAGCGACTCGACGTGCAGGTAGGCGAGCCCCACCGCCGGCAGGTCGGTCAACCGCTCGACGCAGATGTAGCGCGTACGCCACTCGGGGAAGAACTTGCGGTTGAAGGCGTACAGCCGCTCGAGCTGGAAGACGTTGTCGGCGGACGAGCAGCGCGCGCCGCACCAGGCGTCGGCCGCGCGTCGTCGCCCGCTCGTGCGAGAGGAAGTCGGTGAACGCACAGAAGTTGAGCGAGAGCTCGCTCGCCTTCTCCTCCTTCGCCCAGGCGAGGGTCTGGACGATCATGAACTCGGTCAGGCCGTTCGGGACATCCTTCCGGCGGCGCATCGTGCTCAGCGACCAGCCGCGGCCGGCCGGCGACGGAGCCAGATGGAGGAAGCCGCCGACGCGCCCGTGCTCGTCCTCGGCAACGGCGAAGACGGTGCCGTCGACGTAGAGGTCGTCGATGGCCATCGAGAAGCCGCGCTCGGGCTGATCGCCGCGCCACTCGGCGGAGACCTCGTCGAGCTCGACGCGCAACGCCGGATCGGCGTCCTCGGCGGGGACGACGCGGAGCCGGTACCCCGCCTTCTCGAGCCGCGAGACGGACTGGCGCACCTTGCGGATGGCACGGCCCTCGAGCGAGAACTCGTCCGGTCGCAGCACCGCCTCCTCCCCCATCGGGATCGGGCGCAGCCCGAGGGCGCGGTAGCGGTCGAGATGGCGGTCGGAGGCGCCGACGACCGCGATCCGCCAGCCGCGGGCGCGCGCGACTCGGCGCAGCTCGGCGAGCAGCACGTCGAGCTCGGACTCGTCGCCGACCGGGTCGCCGCTGACGAGCGCAGTGCCGCCGACCACGCGGTAGGCGAGGAAGGCGCCGCGCGAGGGCGAGAAGAGGTAGCTCTTGTCGCGGCGGAGCGCGAAGAACGAGAGGCTGTCGCTCCCGTAGGCCTCGACGAGCGCGCGGGCGACCCGCTGCTCGCCCACGGTCTGCGCCACCGCCTGCCCGAGCGGCCGCAGCCAGAGGTAGAGCGCGGCGAAGCCGAGCACGATCCCGGCCGCGGTGAGGAAGTCGGACGCATGGTCGGGCAGCTCGGCGCCGCGCAGCTCCTCACCCGCGACGACGGCTCCGATCGCCGCGGCGGCGGCCCCGAGGCCGAGCAGCGGTCGCACGCTCGCCGGGTCGCCGGGGACGTCGAAGCGGCGGCGGTAGCGGAGCAGCGCGGCGAAGAGGGCGAGCGAGATGGCCGCCTCCTCGACGTCGAGACCCTTCGCGAGATGCGCAGCGGCGGACGCGATCACGACGCCGACCGCGAGCTGCCAGGCCCGCCGGCGACGCCGCGCGAGCGAGCGCGAGAGCCAGATCAAGGCAATCCCGAACGCGAGAGCGCCGACGCGGGCGGCTGCCAGCGACCCCGGCGGGAGCACGCCGTGGACGATCCGGACGCGATCCGCCATCTCCGGCGTCAACGCCGACACGATGCCGATGGCCCCGACGAGCGCGGCGGCCCACGCGAGGAGCGACTCCGCTCTCGGCATCGTGCGCTTCACGGCCTCAGGGTATCCCGCCCTCCGGCGCGTCGCTCGCCGTGCCGCGGGTACAACCTCCCCATGGAGAAGCCCGCCGAGCCGTCCGACCCGATCGGCCGGATGCCGCTGCCGCGGTGGGTGACGCCGCTCTTCACGATCGCGGCGGTGGTGCTCCTGCCGTGGACGCTCTGGCTGACGTTCACGCTGCCCTCCCGCTTCGTGACGCGGCACTACGACCTCGCCTGGGTCGGCTTCGACATCGCGCTCGCCAGCGCATTCGCCGGCACCTCCTGGGCCGCGCTCCGCTCGCCGCGCTGGCTCGTCCCGCTCGCGGCGGCGACCGGGACGATGCTCGTCTGCGACGCCTGGTTCGACGTCGTCACGTCGGTGGGGAGCGGCGAGCTCGTCGAGGCGGTGCTCGAGGCCGTCTTCGTCGAGCTGCCGCTCGCCGCGATCAGCGGCTTCATCGTCTACGACGCCGAGACGTTCCTCCAGGCGACCGTCCGCAGCTACGCGACCGCCCTGCGGCGGCGGCGCGACCGCGCCTAGCGCGGGTCGCCCGGCGTCTCGAGCAGGCGCAGCCGGTGCTCGAGCTGCGCCACGCGGAGCTCGAGCTCGTCGAGCTCGTCGCGGGTGACGAGATCGAGCTCGTCGATCAGCGTGCGCAGCGCGGTGAGAGCCTGGTCGGAGAGCCGCTCACGGCTGCCGCGGACGCGGCCCGGCAGCTCGGAGAGCAGATCCTCGACCGCCTCGAGGAGGATGCGGCCGCCGCTACCGCGCGCGGCCATGCGGCCTCGAGCGCCGCCGCTGCCGGCGCTTCTCGCGCCGCGCCTGCGCGGACGGCTCGGACGGGTTGGCAGTGACGACGTCCACGAGCTCCGGCGTCGACTCGTCGGCGAGCGCGGACTCCGACTCCGCGAGCGCCGCGGTGCCCGGGTCGGCCCGGCCGCGCCGCCGGCGGGATCCGCCCGCGCGCTCCGCCTCGAGCTCGCCCGCGTCGAGATGCTTCCGGCGCGCGTACTCCGGCTCGCGCTCCTTCCAGATGGTGAGCAGCGGAGCGGCGATGAAGATCGAGGAGTACGCGCCCGACGTCACGCCGACGATCAGCGCGAACGCGAAGTCCTTGAGGGTCGCGCCGCCGAGGATCTCGAGCGCGACGATCGGGAGCAGCGTGATGAACGTCGTGGCCAGCGAGCGGCGGATCGTCTCCCACAGCGAGACGTTGGCGATGGTCGCGAACGACTGCCGCCGCATGAGCGGGATGTTCTCCCGCATGCGGTCGAAGATGATGATCGTGTCGTAGATCGAGTACCCGAGGACGGTCAGCACCGCGGCGACCGTCGCGACGGAGACCTCCTTGTACGCGAGCGAGTAGACGCCGACCGTGATCACGATGTCGTGCAGCATCGCGATGATCACGGGCATCGCGAACTTGAGGTCGAAGCGCAGCGTGATGTAGACGACGATCAGCGCGAGCGAGACGACGATCCCCCACAGGGCGTCGATCGCGATCTGGTGGCCGAAGCTCGCGGAGACGTTCTTGACGCCCATGCTGTAGGCGCCGACGTCGCGCTCGAGGTTCTGCGTCAGCTCCGACTGCTTGGGCCCGGTGAGCGACTTCGTCCGGATCTGCCACTCCTTGTAGCCGCCCGCGGTCGAGGAGCCGCGGCCCTGGACGATCGCGTCCGCGTAGCCCGCCTGCGAGGCGGCCTTGGCGACATCGCCCTGTGTCTTCTCGACGTGCGTCTGGAACGAGAACTGGGTGCCGCCCTTGAAGTCGATGCCCAGGTTGACCCCGCGGACGCCGAGCGAGACAGCGCCGGCGACGACCACGACGCCGGAGAGCGCGAACCACCAGTAGCGCCGCTTCATGAAGTCGATCTGCAGCCAGCGGGCGGTCTGCTGGCCGTGAGCGCCCATGAAGCGCGGGTTGTCGAACCAGCGGAAGCCGCTCAGCAGGCCGAGCATGGCCCGTGTGGCCGCGACGGCCGTCAGCAGCGAGATCACCGTGCCGATCAGCAGCATCAACGCGAAGCCCTTGACCGAGGCGACGGCGATCAGGAAGAGGACGAGCGCCGTGATCGCGGTGACGGCGTTGGCGTCGAGGATCGTGTGGAAGCCCTTGCCGTAGCCGGCGGCGATCGCGGCGCGCACGGACTTCCCGGCGCGCACCTCCTCCTTGATCCGCTCGAAGACGACGACGTTCGCGTCGGCCGCGACGCCGATGGTGAGGATCAGGCCGGCGAAGCCCGGCAGCGTCAGCGTGACGTTGAAGAGCAGGATCGCCGTGTAGTAGAGGAGCGCGTAGATCGCGAGCCCGAGCACCGCCACGAGGCCGAGGAAGCGGTAGAGGACGAGCAGGAACAGCGCCACGATCAGGAGGCCGACGAGCGCGGCGTGCCACGCCTGGCTCAGCGACTCCTTGCCGAGCGTCGCGGAGACGTCGGTGCGCTCGATCTGCTGGAAGCTGACCGGCAGGGCGCCGGTCTGGAGGACGAGCGCCAGGTTCTTGGCGTCCGAGAAGGGCGAGCCGCCGAGGTCGATCTCGGCGCCGCCCGCGATCCCGTTCTGCAGGTCGCTCTTCGTGAAGTCGATGTACGGCGTCGACTTGAGCTCGCCGTCGAGGACGATCGCGAAGTGCTGGGCGTAGTTCGTCGGATTGCCCGGCTTGCCCGCGAGGGCGTAGCGCTGGGCGCCGCGCTGCCACTCGTCCTTCGTGATCCTCTGGAAGACGTTCGAGCCGTGGCCGGTGAACTGGAGGAGCACCACCGGCTGGTTGTTCTGGCCGAAGTCCGCGCGCGTACCCGAGAGGACGAGATCGCCGCCGGTCATCTCCGGGATCGGCCCCGCGGCCGTCTTCCGGTCCGGGTAGTACTTGAGCAGGTAGTAGTAGGTGCCGGTCGGCGAGACGCCCGCAGCGCCCGCGCCGAGGCAGGTGCCGGACGAGACGAGGCAGTGGATCACCGTGCGGTGGGCCGGCACCGCCATGATCGTCGCGCTGCGCCGGTGCCTTGCCCCCGTACGGCTTCAGCAGCGCCTGCTTCGTGTCGGCCGGGCCCTGCAGGAGCGAGTGCGTCACCTTCGTCGAGGTGACGGGCTTGCCCTTGTTCTTGCCGCTCGTCGCCTTCTTCGTCGTGGTGACGGTCTTGTTCCGGAAGAGGTAGTACGCCTGCGGTGTGCCGGTCTGCGCGCTCCTCTGCACCTGGGCGAGCAGGCCGTAGAGCGTCGGGAGGGCGACGGGGTTCCCGTTCGCGTCGACGGACGGCCCGACGACGTCGGCCTCGAAGTCGTACAGCTGCAGCGTCGCCGTCTTGCCGATCAGCTTGGCGGCGGCGGCCGGATCGTGGACGCCCGCGAGCTGGATCACGATCTGGTCCGACCCCTGCTTGCGGATCTCGGGCTCGGAGACGCCGAGCCTGTTGATCCGGTCCTGCATGATCGAGACCGAGCGGTCGAGGTCCTCGGCGGTGAGCTTGTGCCCCTTCGGCGGGACCGCCTTGAGCACGACCTCGAGCCCGCCCCGGAGGTCGAGCCCGAGCGTCGGCTTCTTGTAGATCGGCGAGCCGGGGACGGCGAGCATGACCGCACCGACGAGCGCGGCCACGATCGCGCCGATCAGGATCAGGTAGTAGCGGCGTTCCCTCACGTGACCGCGAACAGGTTAGCCGGGGTTCCCGTCGATCGGCGGCCCGCCGGCCGCCGGCTCGGGGTCTGCGGCGTCCCCGGCGTCGTCGGCCTCCTCCGGGCCGGGCGTCACCCCGGCGATCGCGCGACGTGCGACGCGCACCTCAAGCCCGGGCGCGATCTCGACGGCGACCTCGCTCTCGTGGAGGCGCACGATCGTGCCGTAGATGCCGCCCGCGGTCAGCACCTCGTCGCCGACGTGGAGGTCGGAGATCATCCGCTGCTGCTCGACCTGGCGCCGCTTCTGGGGCCGCACGAGCACGAGCCAGAGGAAGGCGAACGCGACGATCAGGATCAGGAAGCCGAAGCTGTTCACGTGGTCTCCGTTCCGGTGGAAGCGAGGCGCGACAGCGCCTCCTCCTTCCACCGCAGGAGCTCGCCGCGCTCGATCGCCGCCCGCGCCGCGGCGACGAGGTCGATCAGGAAGCGCAGATTATGCAGGCTCAGCAGCCGCAGCCCGAGGATCTCCTGCTGGTTGACGAGGTGCCGGACGTAGGCGCGGCTGAAGCGCGAGCAGGCCGGACAGGCGCATTCGGCGTCGAGCGGTCGCGGGTCGCGGGCGAAGCGGGCGTTCCGCATGTTCAACCGCCCCTCCCAGGTGAGGGCGCTCCCGGTCCGGGCCGTGCGGGTCGGCAGCACGCAGTCGAACATGTCGACGCCGCGCGCGATCACCTCGAGCACGCCCTCGGGATCGCCGATGCCCATGAAGTAGCGCGGCTTCTCCTCGGGGAGGAACGACGCGGCGTGCGCCGTCGCCGCGAACATCGGCGCGCGCTCCTCCCCCACGCTCAGCCCGCCGATCGCGTAGCCGTCGAAGCCGAGCGGGACGAGCTCCTCGCTCGAGCGCCGCCGCAGCTCGGTGTCGAGGCCGCCCTGCGTGATCGCGAAGCGGAGCTGGCCGGGCGCGCGCGGCAGGTCGCGCTGGCGCTCCGCCCAGAGCGTGGTCCGGCGCACCGCCTCCACGAGCTCGGCCCGCGGCGCACCGGCCGGCGAGCAGATGTCGAGGCACATCGCGACGTCCGAGCCGAGACCCTCCTGGATCCTGGCGGCGAGCTCGGGCGTGAAGCGCTCCGGGCTGCCGTCGTACACCGATCGGAACGTGACGCCGTCGTCGTCCACCGCGAGCAGCGTGTCGCGCAGCGAGAAGACCTGGAAGCCTCCCGAATCGGTGAGGATCGGCCCCTCCCAGCCCATGAAGGCGTGGAGCCCGCCGAGCCCGGCGATCAGATCCTCTCCCGGCCGGAAGTGCAGGTGGTACGTGTTGCCGAGGATCAGCCGGGCGCCGAGCCCTCGCAGCTCGTCGGGATCGACCGCCTTCACCGTCGCCTTCGTCCCGACCGGCATGAAGACCGGTGTGCGCACCTCGCCGTGGGCGGTGCGCAGGACGCCGGCGCGCGCGGCGCCGTCGGTCGCGGTGACGGAGAAGACGTCGCTCACGAGGACCGGAACCAGCCGTGGACGCGCTCCGCCACCGCTTCGTCGCGCGTCGGATCCGGGCCGGCGCCGAGCTCGTGCTCGCGGATCCGCCCGAGCTCGGCGACGAGCGCGCGCAGCGGTGCGTTGCTGCCGAGGAGCGTCGCGATCCGCACCGAGTGCGGCGCGAACTCGTCCAGCTGCCCGCGCAGCGCCTGCTCGCCGCCGTCGCGCCAGAAGTCGCGCCACTCGTTCGCGCTCCGCGGTCGCTCACAGGATCAGCATCGCATCGCCGAAGGAGTAGAAGCGGTATCGCTCGGCGACGGCGGTCGCGTACAGGCGGCGCGTCTCCTCCACCCCGGCGAACGCCATCACGAGGGCGAGCAGCGTCGAGCGCGGCAGGTGGAAGTTCGTGAGCAGAGCGTCGACGCGGCGGAACGCGAACGGCGGCGTCACGAACAGCTCGGTGCGGCCGGCGAGCGGCGCACCGCGCACGAGGGTCTCGAGCACGCGCACCGTCGTCGTGCCGACGGCGAGGACCCGCTCGGCGGCTCGGATCCGCTCCCACGCCTCCGCCTCGACCTCGTAGCGCTCGCCGTGGATGCGATGCTCCTCCAGGCGCTCCGCCGCGACGGGTCGGAAGGTGTCGAGGCCGACGTGGAGCGTCACCCGCTCGGGTCGCAGGCGCGCGAGCAGCTCCGGCGTGACGTGGAGACCGGCGGTCGGCGCCGCGGCCGAGCCCGGCTCGCGCGCATAGACGGTCTGGTAGCGCGAGGCGTCGGCGAGCGGAGCCGTGATGTAGGGCGGCAGCGGCGTCTGGCCCTCCGGCTCACCGGTGAGGCGGAGGCGCCAGCGGCCCTCGCCGAGGTGCTCGAGCAGCTCGACGGGCCCGTAGCGCCGCCCGGCCCTGAGCCGGCGGGTCGGACGCGCGAGCCCCTCCCAGACGTCGTCCTCGATCCGCTCGAGCAGGAGCACCTCGCCCCGCGGCGCGGCGATCGGGATCCGGGCCGGGACGACCCTCGTGTCGTTGACGACGGCGAGCTCTCCGTGGAGCTCCGCCACGAGCTCGGGGAAGAGGCGGTGGCGGATCGCGCCGGTTGCGCGCTCGTAGACGAGCAGCCGCGAGCCGTCGCGCCGCTCGGCCGGGTGCTGCGCGATCAGCTCCGGCGGCAGCTCGTAGTCGAGCTCGGACACGTCCATCCCGGCCACCGTACCCCGGGGCCACGGCTCCGAGAGCCTTGTAGGGGTCTGACCCCAGACATGTCTCACAGCGACGAGGGCCGCTCCATCCGAGCGGCGTCGTAAGCTCGCCCCGTGGACTACTCCGCCGTCGAGAGGGCACGCCAGCGGCTCGAGGCGGCGGCGGCAGGGCGCGCCGAGGCCGCGGCCGTCGACGCCGCGCTCGAGCGGGCTCGCCGGCAGATCGAGGCGCTCGCGGCCTCGGCCGCGGAGCTCGAGGCGACCCTCCCCGTGCGCGTCGGCAACGCCGTCCAGGACGGCCTGCGCGAGCAGGTGCTTCCCGTCGGACGCAACCTCGCCGAGCTGCGCGGGCTGATGAACCAGGTCCTGCGCAGGCTCGAGCACGTCGAGGGAGATCTGCTCGCCGAGCGCCACGCCCGAGTCGACGACCTCGCGCTCCTCGTCGAGCTCATCAGCTCGGGCTGGCGCAGCGTCGAGCAGCGCCTCGCCCGTCTCGAGGACGGACTGCGGCGGGACGACGCCGTCGTCTACCGCCTCGACGACCGCCAGGCGTCCTAGTACCCGGCTCACCCGGCGGGCGGTCCCGCGGAGGGAAGCACGAGCTCGAAGCGGCTGCCTCTCCCCGGCACGCTCTCGAGGACGATCCGCCCGCCGAGCGCGATCGCGAGCTCGCTCGCGATCGTCAGCCCGAGCCCCGTGCCGCCCCCGTCGCGCGACCAGAACGGCCGGAAGATCCGCTCGCGCTCCTCCTCCCGGATCCCCGGCCCGCTGTCGGCGACCGTGACCGTCACGTCGCCGTTCCGACGATCGAGCTCGAGCTCGATCGTCCCGCCCTCCGGCGTCCAGCGGAACGCGTTCGAGAGCAGGTTCGAGATGATCTGGAGCACCCGATCGCCGTCCGTGACGATCACCGGCTCGTCGCGAAGCTCGCGCCGGTAGTCGATCGAGCGGCGCCGCGCCTCCTCGCCGAAGGTCGCGTACGCCCGCTCGCAGAGCTGGCGCATGTTCACCTCGTCGCGCAGCACCGCGAACCGCTTCGCGTCGAGCTTCGCGAGGTCGAGCACGTCGCCGACGAGCCGCTCCAGGCGCAGCGCCTCCTCGCCGATCACACCGAGCGACTGCGCGCGGGTCTCCTCGTCCTCGAACACGCCCTCGCGCAGCGCCGAGACGTGGCCGCGGATCGCAGTCAGCGGCGTGCGCAGCTCGTGCGAGACGGACATCAGGAAGTGCCGCGACAGCTCCTCCGACTCGGCCAGCCGCGCCGCCATGTCGCCGAAGCGCGACGACAGATGGGCGATCTCGTCGCCGCCGTGCGCCTCGGGCAGGCTGATCGCGTAGTTGCCCGCCGCAACCGCGTCCGCGGCGGCGGAGAGCGCGCGCAGCGGCCGGGTGATCCGCCGCGAGAGGTAGACGCCGAGCAGGCTCGCGACGAGGACGCCGCCTCCGAACGCCACGGCCAGCCGCGCGACGAGCGTCAGCCAGCGGCTCCGAAGCTGCGACGCCGGCTTCGCGACGACGAGCGCCCCGACCGGGATCCCGGCCAAACGCACTGCCTGCGCGACCGCGAGATACCGCTTCCCGCCCGCCTGCAGGTCGATCGCGATGGACTGCCTGCGCTCCAGCTCCGACAGCGGCACCGTGTCCGGCTTCAGCTGCGGCAGGCGCCCGACGAGAAGCGACGCTCCCCGCACGATCGGAACGTAGAAGATGCGATCGCCGCCGATCGCCTTCTCGAGGTTCGCAAGCGGCACCTTCTGGAGCCCCGCCTGGCGCGCGTAGAGGCTCACGATCCCGACCGACTCCGCCCGCAGCTCCGCGATCGCCCGCGTGCGCGTGTAGCTCTGGAAGAAGCGGATCGCGATCAGCGACGTGACGATGCCCGAGAGCAGGATCCCCAGCAGGAAGACGGCCGGTAGCTTGAAGCGGAGCGACCTCATCGCCGCGCCCGAATCTACTCCTCGGATCAGGCGGCCTGGTCGCGCGCCGGACCCACCTTGTAGCCGACGCCCCACACGGTCACGATCGGCGACGCGTCGCCGAGCTTGCGCCGCAGCTGCCGCACGTGGACGTCGACGGTGCGCGTGTCGCCGGCGAACGTGTACCCCCAGACGCGCTCGAGCAGCTGGTCGCGCGTGAGCACGAGCCCGCGGTGGTCGAGCAGCTCCCAGAGGAGGTCGAACTCCTTCGGCGCCAGCTGCACCTCGACGCCGGACACGCGCGCCTCGCGGCGGCCGGCGTCGACGACGAGGTCGCCGTGCGTGATCGTCGCACTCTCGCGCCGAGCGCGGTCGGGGGCCGCCCGGCGGAGGATCGCCCGTACCCGCGCCACGAGCTCCCTCGGGTTGAACGGCTTCGTCATGTAGTCGTCCGCCCCGACCTCGAGGCCGATGATCTTGTCCACGTCCTCGTCGCGCGCGGTCAGCATCAGCACCGGCAGCTCGCCCTGCTGGCGGATCCGCTTGCAGACCTCGACGCCGTCGACGTCGGGGAGCATCAGGTCGAGGACGACGAGCGCGGGCTTCTCGGCGGCGACGATGCGCAGGGCCTCGTTCCCGCTCGCAGTCGTGCGGACGTCGTAGCCGGCGTTCTTCAGGTAGGCGGCGACGAAGGACGCGATCGAGGCCTCGTCCTCGACCACAAGCACCGTCTGGGGCTTGGCCGCCGCCACGGCGCTAGCCCGCCGACGTCGTCCCGAACGTCTTCTGCGCCACCAGCGGGATCGAGCTCCACTTGCCGCCGTTGAGCGAGAACGAGCCGTCGCCGTTCGGCGTCTCGGCCGAGCCGGTGAGGATCACGTTGCCCTGGCCGCCCGCGAAGACGTAGACGTCCGAGCCCCAGATCACCACCTTGTAGGTGCCGTCCACGGCCCGGAAGTGGAAGTCCGTGCCCTTCCACATCGTGGCATCGCCACCCTTCGGCGACGCGAGGTCGCGCACCCGACTGGCACCGCTCACCTCGGGCGAGCTCTGGTCGGTGGAGTTCAGGTCGTAGATCGCGATGCGCCCCTCGTTGCCGACGTGCCCGATCACGAAGCCGGTGACGACGAGCGTCACGACCGGCCTCGCGTCGTACGGCTTCGCGTCCGAGCCGATCCCGTCGCCGTTGTCGGCGTTGCGGACGACGATCAGGCCGTCGCCGGGCGCGGTGTGGAGCGCGGACGCCGCCGCCGGGGCGAGAAGCGCGAGAAGCGCAGCAAAGCTGATGGCGAGACGCCGCATGCGTGATCACAGTATCGGCGCGTCCGGTTCAGTCGGGTTGAGCGGAAGGTAAAGGTTCTGTGAGGCACGCACCCGGCAGGAACGTCCGACGGATCGACGAAGCTGCAGGCCCATGGACGACACCGCCGATCGCCTGGCCGCCAGGCTCGACGCTCTCGCAGTCGCGCTGCTGGCCTCCGGAGCCTCCCCCGAGGCCTCCTCGCGCCTGCTTGCGTCGGCGGCGGCGGCCGCGTTCGAGGCGGTCACGCTCGGTCTGCTGCTGGAGGCGCCGGCGCCGAGGCCGGCCGCCGTACCCCCGGCTCCGGTGCTGCTCGAGCCGGAGCGCCGGGAGCCGTCGTCCCGCTCGCCGCCTAGCCCGGGTACTCGTAGAAGCCGCGGCCGGCCTTGCGGCCGAGCAGGCCCGCGTTCGCCATCGCGGCCAGGCGCGGCGGCGGCGCCATCCGCGGCTCGCGCAGCTTCTGCCAGAGCGCCTCGCTCGCGTGCACGTGCACGTCGAGGCCGACGAGGTCGAGGAGCTCGCACGGGCCCATCGGCCAGCCCGCGCCGTGCTTCATGCCCGCGTCGAGGTCCTCGACCGTGACGCGGGCCTCGTCGAGGACGCGGACGCAGTCGTTGAGCAGCGGGATCAGCACGCGGTTGACGACGAAGCCCGGGGTGTCGTGGCAGCGGATCGGCCGCTTGCCGAGCCGTTCGCCGAGGGCGTAGGCGGTCTCGAAGGCGGCGTCGGAGGAGCGCTCGGCACGCACGATCTCGACGAGCGGCATCAGCGGTGCGGGGTTGAAGAAGTGCATGCCGACGACGCGCTCCGGCCGCTCGGTCGCCGCGGCGATCTCGGTCACCGAGAGCGCGGACGTGTTGCTGGCGAGCACGGCGTCCGGTCCGCAGACGCGTTCGAGCTCGACGAAGAGCTCCTGCTTCGGGCGCAGCTCCTCGACGATCGCCTCGATCACGAGGTCGCAGCCCGCGAGGTCGGCAACCTCGGTCGTGAGCGAGAGCCGCGCCAGCGCCGCGTCGCGCGCTCCCTGCTCCAGCTGGCCCTTCTCGACCTTGCGCGTGAGGAAGTGGCCGATCCGGTCGCGGGCCTTCTCGCCCAGGTCCCGGGTCACCTCCCGGCCCACCGTCTCGACACCCGCCTCGGCGCAGAGCTGCGCGATCCCGGCGCCCATCGCGCCGAGCCCGACGACGCCGACCCGCTTCACCTCGCCCACGACGGCGGAGCCTACCGTTCGAGCCGCCCGCCGAGCAGCGCGATCAACGACGACGCGGCGGCGACGAGCCCGAGCGCGCCGGACAACCCGACGCCGCGGGCCAGGAAGCCGATCGCCGGCCCGTTGACCACCCCGCCGGTGTAGCCCGCGGTCGCCACGGCGGCGATCCCCGCGCCCGCGCCGACCCCGGGCACCGAGCCGGCGACGCGGAACAGGGCGGGCACGATCGCCGCGCAGCCGGCGCCGACGAGCGCGAAGCCGGCGAGCCCGGGAAGCGGCGAGCGCGTCGCGATCGCGAGCACGATCCCGGCGCACGAGAGCATGCCGCCCCGCTGCGCCAGTCCCGCGACGCCCCAGCGCGCGAGCAGCGGGTCGCCCGCGAAGCGCGCGGCGGCCATGGCGACCGAGAACGCGACGACGCCCCCGGCGGCGAGGGCCGCGCTCGCACCGGCCGGCCCGGCGAGGAACACCGCGCTCCAGTTCATCGTCGACGACTCGACGAACATCGAGCAGAACGTGAGCAGCGCCGGAAGCGCGAGCGATCCGCGCGGCAGCGCGAAGTGCGCCGTGTCCACCGCGGCCGCGTCCTCCCGCCCGGGGAGCAGCCGCGGCACGGCGACGAGCGCGACGGCCAGCACCCCCGCGGCGACGGCCGGGAACTGGACGCGCGGCGACGCGCCGGCGGCGGCCGCACCGGCCGCGATGCCCGAGCCCGCGAGCAGCCCGACGCTCCACGCCCCGTGCAGGGACGAGAGGAGAGGTCGGCCGGCGCGACGCTCGAGCGCGACGCCGTGCGCGTTCGCCGAGACGTCGACGATCCCGAAGCCGGCACCGACGAGCCCGGCCGTGAGAGCGAGCGTCGCGAGGCCGGGCATGAAGGCAGCTGCGGCGAGCCCCACGGCGGTGACGGCGAGACCGAGTCCGGCCGGCCCCCGGCTGCCGTGGCGCGACGAGAACCAGCCCGCGACCGGCAGCGCGAGCGTCGCGCAGATCGAGACGGCGAAGATGACCAGCCCGAGCTCGCCGCTGTCGAGCGCGAGCCGGTGCTTCAGGGCGGGGAGCCGCGCCGCCCACGAGCCGTCGACGGCGCCGAAGGCGGCGAAGGTGAGGGCCAGCGCCGCGTGCGCGACGCGGAGTCGCCGGTCAGCCCTCACGCGGCGGGCACCGCGGCTCAGAGGCGCTCGACGACCCCCGCGATCGCCTGGCCGAAGCCGATGCACATGCAGGCGAGGCCGTAACGTCCGTTGCGGCGCTCCAGCTCCGAGACGAGGGTCGACGTGATCCGGGCGCCGGTCGCGCCGAGCGGATGCCCGAGCGAGATGCCGCCGCCGTTCGGGTTCACGTCGCCGACCTCGTAACGCTCCTGCAGGCCCGTGTCGGCCAGGAACTGTCCGACGACCGACGCGAACGCCTCGTTCACCTCGATCGCCTCGATGTCGTCCCAGCCGAGACCGGCCCTCGCGAGGGCTCTGTCGCAGGCCTCGGGGTTCCCGTGCAGCATCAGGTGCGGGTCGACGCCGGCGATCCCGAACGAGAGGAAGCGCGCCCGGGGCTCGAGCCCGAGCTGCGAGGCCTTGGCCTCCGAGGCGATCAGCACGGCCGCCGAACCGTCGACGATCTGCGACGAGTTGCCGGCCGTGACCACGCCGTCCGGGACGAACGCCGGCTGCAGCTCCGCCATCTTCTCGAGCGTGGTGCCGCGGCGGACCGCCTCGTCGACGGCGAAGCGGACGCGATTGAGCGTCGCGGTGCCGCCGCCGTCCTCGCCGGGCACGGGAACGTCGAGCTCGACCGGGACGATCTCCTTCTCGAAGCGCCCCTCGTCGATCGCCCGCGCGGCGCGCATGTGGGACTCGTACGAGATGCGGTCGAGCTCCTCGCGCGAGAGCCGCCACTTCTTCGCGATCTCCTCGGCCGAGAGGCCCTGCATGACGATGTCGTGCCGCTCGTGGACGAGGTCGGACATCGAGCCGCCGCCGGAGCCCATGGGGACGCGGGACATCATCTCGACGCCGCCCGAGATCACCAGGTCGAGCTGGCCCGACCAGACGGCCGCGGCCGCATTGAAGTTCGTCTGCATCGAGGAGCCGCACTGACGGTCGACCGTCGTGCCGCAGACGGAGACCGGCCAGCCCGCGGTCAGCGCGATGTTGCGGCCGATGTTCCAGGTCTGCTCTCCGACCTGCGTGACGCAGCCCCACTGCAGGTCCTCGATCTCCGCCGGATCGACGTCGTTGCGGGCGAGCAGGCCGTTGACGACCTGCGCCGAGAGCTCGTCGCCGCGGATGTGCGAGAGCGTGCCGTTCTTCTTGCCGATCGGGCTGCGAACGGCGTCCACGATGAGTGCGTCGGATTCCCAGGAAGGCATGACCGCAACTCTACCGGCGCGGTTGCGCGACCACGGCCGCGCGGGAAGAATCCGGGGATGCTGCGCAAGCACGCGAAGCTCGAGCTGCTGAAGGGGGTGCCCCTGTTCGAGCGCTGCTCGAGGCGGGAGCTGGAGCGGATCGCCGCGGTGGCGGACGAGGTCGAGCTGCCTGCTGGACGGAACCTGACGACCGAGGGCGAGAGCGGCCGCGAGTTCGTCGTGCTCGTCGAGGGCATGGCCGAGGTGCGGCGCAGGGGACGGCGGCTGAACGTCCTCGCCCGCGGCGACTTCCTCGGCGAGATCGCGCTGATCACCGACCGCCCGCGCACGGCGACGGTGACGACGACCGTGCCGTCGATCGTCCTCGTCGTCACGGCTCGAGACTTCCGCCGCGTGCTGGACGAGGTGCCCTCGATCCAGGGCAAGGTGCTGGAGGCCGTGGCCGAGCGGCTCCCCGCCGGCGAGCGCTGATCTCGCCGCTACTGCCTGTGCTCGGGCACCCTCGGGCGCTCGGCGTGCGCGAGCCACGTGAGCGCGCCGAGCTCGAGCACGCGCCGCCGGCCCTCGGTGTCGCCGCGCCCGAGCTCGCGAAAGGAGTAGCCGACGTCTCCGCCGAGGACGACGAGCCCCTCGTCGGCGTCGACGAGCACGACCTGGTGCCCGGCGGTGTGGCCCGGCGCGGGCAGAAGCCGGATCCCGGGCAGCACCTCGCCCTCGCCGTCGTGCTCGACGTAGGTGGCGCCCGGGAAGTCGACCCACTCCGGGATCGTGTCGCCGCCCCCGCGGCGCGCGTCCGCGAGCTCGCGGCGCTGGACGTGGATCGGCACGCCGGGGAAGAGCCGGTTGCCGCCGCAGTGGTCGAAGTGGAGGTGCGTGTTGACGACGGCCGCGACACGACGTACGAGCTCGTCCGGCGGCGGGTGCGGCCGCGGGTCCCAGTCCGCGACCGCCGGATGGGTGTCGATCATCCCCGTGTCGACGAGCACGAGCCCGTCGGGGTGCTCGATCGTGTGGACGAACACCGGGACGAGGCGTCCTCCGCTCACCACCTCCGCGGCCAGCAGCGGCCGGATATCGTCGCGGGAGAGCAACGACGCGAGCATACGGAGGATCCGATGGCGACGACGACGCAGGAGCGCAGGCTGCTGGTGGACGGCGAGTGGGTGGAGACCGGCTCCTGGATCGAGATCAGGTCGCCGTACTCCGGCGCGGTCGTCGGACGGGTCGCGAAGGGCGGCGCGGCCGAGACCCGGCGAGCGCTCGACGCCGCCGGACGCGCCCTCGCCGCGCCGCTGCCGGCGCACGAGCGGGCGGCGATCCTCGACCGCGTCGCGGGCCTGCTGGAGGAGCGCCGCGAGGAGATGGCCCGGACGATCTGCGCCGAGGCCGGGAAGCCGATCCGCACGGCGCGGGTCGAGGCCTCCCGCGCCGTCTCGACCTACACCTTCGCGGCCGTCGAGGCGCGGAAGCTCGCGGGTGAGGCCATCCCGATGGACGCCTCCGAGGCGGGCGCGGGGAAGCTCGCGTTCACGCTGCGCAGGCCGATCGGGATCGTCGGCGCGATCTCGCCCTTCAACTTCCCGTGCAACCTCGTCGCGCACAAGCTCGCGCCCGCCCTCGCCGCGGGCTGCCCCGTCGTGCTCAAGCCTGCGAGCCAGACGCCGCTCTCCGCGCTCCTGCTCGCGGAGCTCGAGCAGGAGGCGGGCCTGCCCGCCGGCTGGCTGAACGTCCTCGTCGGGCCGGCCTCGGAGATCGGAGACGTGCTCGTGGCGGACGAGCGGGTGAAGCTGATCACGTTCACCGGATCGAGCGGCGTCGGCTGGGGACTGCAGGAGCGTGCGCCGCGCAAGCGCGTCCGGCTGGAGCTCGGCAACTCGACGCCGGCGATCGTCGCAGCCGACGCCGACCTCGAGATCGCGGCCGCCAAGCTGGCCGCCAACGCGTTCTCCTTCGCCGGGCAGAGCTGCATCTCCGTGCAGCGGATCTACGTCGAGCGCAGCGTGCTGGACGACTTCACCGCCCGGCTCGTCCCGAAGGTCGAGGCACTGGTGGTCGGCGACCCGGCCGACGAGGCGACCGACGTCGGCCCGGTGATCGACGCCGGCAACCGCGAGCGGATCGCCTCCTGGATCGCCGAGGCGCAGGCCGACGGCGCTCGGCTGCTCGCCGGAGGCCGCGAGGGCGACCTGCTGCGCCCCACGGTGCTCGCGGATGTCCCCGACACGGCGAAGGTCAGCTGCCAGGAGGTCTTCGGCCCGGTCTGCGTCGTCAACCCGGTCGACTCGCTGGCCGAGGCCTACGAGCGCGCGAACGGCACCGACTTCGGGCTGCAGGCCGGGATCTTCACCGCCTCGATCTCGACCGCGCTCGCCGCCGCCGAGGCGCTCGAGTTCGGCGGCGTGACGGTGAACGAGGCACCGACGTTCCGCGCCGACCAGATGCCCTACGGCGGGATCAAGGAGTCGGGCAACACGAAGGAAGGCCCCGCCTTCACCATCCGCGAGATGACCGAGGAGCGGCTCGTCGTGCTGCAGTCCTGAGCCCGGAGGCGGCCCTACGTCCCCCCTTCCGCACACGAACCGCCTCGTCCACGCGCCCGGGCCGGTCGGCGACCGTTCTCACGATGGACAACGGCTGCGCGCACTTTGTAACATGGACTCGAACTGTGTAGGATCGCCTCTCGGCGGCAAACGGAAGTCGGCGTGATCCGGCTTCTCACGAAGCGTTGCCGGGACTTGACCAGGAGATGTCGATTCACGTGATCGAAGAGCGAACTGTCCAGTTGCAGCAGTGCATGTATCAGTACTCGCGAGCGATTTACCGCTCCATCAAGGATCTGGTCGACCCGTATTCCGACCGCCGCGCCCAGCTCGACTCGCGGCGTGCCGTGCTCGTCGCCTGCGAGCAGACGATGGAGCGCATCGCGAGCGACCCGCTCTACTTCGCGAAGCCGGAGCGGGCCCTCTTCCAGGACATCCGCCGCTACTTCCCGATCACCGCGCAGGCCGAGGTGGCGTGGGCGGTGCAGAAGGGCGTGACCGCGGCGGCGCAGTTCATCGAGGACCAGATCGAGTCCGGCCTGCTCGACGGCGGCATCGCCCGCTGCCGCGCGACCACACGCAAGGGCAAGCCGTGCCAGCGGACGCCGCTGCCGGAGCGGGACTACTGCCCCTCGCACCAGCATCTGGAGACCAAGGCCGCCGCGTAGCGACGGCCCGACCCCGGGCGGCCCGCCGCTTTTCCACAGGGACGATCCACAGGGCACCCGGTGTAGTGTGCGGCCGGTTGTCACACGACACGGACAAGCTGATCCGCCAGCTCTCGCTGGTGGCCTTCCTGATGGCCGAGCGCCGCGCCCTGACCGCGCGCGACGTCAAGTCGAACGTCGAGGGCTACTCGGAGATGTCGGACGAAGCCTTCGCCCGGCGCTTCTACTCCGATCGGGCCGAGCTCCTGTCGCTCGGGGTGCCGCTGCAGTCCCAGCGCGACGAGTTCACCGGCGAGGAGCTGTACACGCTCCGCTCGGAGCAGTACTTCCTGCCGCAGCTCGACCTCGAGGACGACGAGCTGGCGGCGCTCCAGACGGCGCTCTACCTGCTCGAGGGCAAGTTCGCCTACGCCGAGCCGCTCCGGCTCGCGCTGCAGAACCTCGCGCTCGGCCGGCCGGGCTTCGCCGAGGCGCCGACCGTGACGGCGGGGCGCGTCGAGGTGCTCGACCCGGACTACTCCCCGGAGATGCCCGGGCGCCTGGCGAAGCTCGAGAACGCGATCTCGAAACAGCGCACGGTCAAGTTCGAGTACTGGTCGATCTCGCGCGGCGAGCTCTCCGAGCGAACGCTCAACCCCTACGCCCTGCTCCCGGACAACGGGGTCTGGTACGTCGTCGGCCACGACCTCGACCGGGCCGACATCCGCACCTTCCGGGTCTCCCGGATCCGCAACGAGATCAAGTTCGCGACCCGGCGCGAGCGCGATTTCCGGGCACCGGCCGACTTCGACATCGAGCGCTACCGCGGCCGCCCTCCCTGGCAGATCGGCGAGCCGGTCGGCACGGCGCGGATCGAGGTGCGCGGCGACACCGCCTGGTGGGTCCAGCGCACGTACGGGACGACGGGCCGACTCGAGGACGGCTTCTTCGTCACCGACTACTCGTCGCTGGCGCAGCTCGCCTCCTGGGTGCTGCGCCAGGACGGACGGGCCGTTCCCGTCGAGCCGAGCGAGCTGCGCCGCGAGGTCGCCTCGGCGCTGCGACGCGTCCGGGACGCGCACGAGGGCGCGCCGCCCGTCCCCGCGCGCGAGACCCGGGTGCGAGCGGCCGACGGCGCGGCCGAGCGCCCCGCCGGGCCCGTCGCCCCCGAGCGCTTCGCCGTCCTCCAGGCCCTGCTCGCCTACCTGCTCGCCGCGTGCGGCCACGCCAGCGAGGCCGAGATCCCCGCCGAGACGCTGCTCGAGCGGTTCCCCTCGGTGCCGGGAGAGGAGCTCGAGGAGCACCTCTCGCTGCTCAACCTCGTCAACTTCGGCGGCGGCTGCTACACGGTCTACGCGGAGCTCCGCGACGGTCTCGTCCACGTCGACAAGGAGCTCTGGGGCGACACCTTCCGGATGGCGCCGCGCCTGACGCCGCTCGAGGCGCGGGCGATCCGCCTCGCGCTCGAGTACGTCGGCCCGATGATCGCCGCCGACGCGCACACGCCGCTGGCCCGCGTCCGCAACAAGCTCGAGGAGACCTTCGGCCAGTTCGAGCTCGCGCAGGCGCCGGAGCCGGACGGCGTGACCGCCGAGGAGGACCTCGTCTCGAAGCTCGCGCGCGGGATGCGCGAGCACCGCCTGGTCGAGATCGAGTACCAGAAGGAGGTGGACGACAAGCCGTCCACGCGTCTCGTCGAGCCGTACGCGCTCGAGCGGCAGATGCCGAACTGGTACGTGCACACCTGGGACCGCACCACCGGGGCCGAGCGCTCGTTCCGGCTCGACCGCATGCGCAGCGCGTCGCTGACGAAGGAGCGCTTCGAACCGCGCCAGGGCTTCGAGCCGACGCGACTCCGCGACGCCCGCAGCGCGCGCGTCCTCTACGGCAAGGAGATCGCCCGCTGGGCGATCGAGCGCGGCGCCCGCAAGCTCGCCGACGGGAGCGCCCTGCGCGAGCTCCCGGTCGGCAGCGACGAGTGGCTGGAGAGCGAGATCCTCGCCCTCCGCGGCGACGCGATCGTCCTCGAGCCCGCCGAGGTGCGCGGCCGGATCGCCGCCCGCGCGAAGGCGCTTGCGAAGGAGCTCGGCGTCGAGCGCCTCCGGGCTCGCTGCGGGAAGCTGACGCCTGGCACGCCCGGCTACTCGGAACCCGGCCGCCCGCGACAGACGTTCCCGGAATCGAGCGCGTCCGCTCCCTAGGCGCGGCTCCGCGCCTCCAGGAGGGCGAGCGCCCACGCGGCGTGCTCCCGCAGAGCGTCGTCGTCATCCTCGAGGTACGGGGCCACGGCCTCGCGCTCGGGTTCGCCGCCGACGTTCCCCGCCGCGACGAGCGCGTTCGCTGCAGCCGCGGCCGTCGTTGCGCGGAACGTAGAACCGGCTCGTAGCGGCGCCGGAGCTCCTCCGATTCGGCGTGGAGCCAGTCGGCGAGCGAGACGTGCGCCTCGGCGCCCGCGGGCAGCGGGTCGGCGGCGCGGCGCTTCTCGACGCCGCGGTTCCACGGGCAGACGTCCTGGCAGATGTCGCAGCCGTAGACCTGGCTGCCGAGGTGTTCGCGGTACTCCGGCCGGAGGCGGGGCGGCCGCCTGCGTCCAGTAGGAGAGGCAGCGGGTCGCATCGAGCGTCCCGGGCTCGTCGAGGGCTCCGGTCGGACAGGCGTCGATGCAGAGGCGGCACTCCCCGCAGTCGAGCTCGAGGGGCGGCGTCGGCTCGAGCTCGACGTCGGTGACGAGTGTCCCGAGGACGACCCAGGAGCCGTGCCTGCGCGTGATCAGGAGCGTGTTCTTGCCGTAGAAGCCGACGCCGCTCCGAGCGGCTCCCTCCCGGTCGACGTGCTGGTTCGCATCGACGAGGACGCGGTACGCCCCTCCGAGCCGCCGGCCGAGCTCGTCGAGCTTCCCGCGCAGGACGGCGTACGCGTCGAACCAGGTGTACCGCGGCAGGCGACCGCGTCCGGGCGGCCGCTCCGGCTCCGGCGCCCAGTAGCAGAGCGCCGCCGAGACGACCGTACGCGCGCCCGGCAGAAGCGTCTCCGGGTGGCACGACTCCTCGGGCCGGGCCATCGTGAAGCGCATGTCCGCGAACAGGCCGCGCGCGCGGCGCTCGCGGATCAGCCGCTCCGTCTCCTCGTAGGGGGCCGCCGCGGCAGCGCCGACGGCGTCGATGCCGAGCTCGTCGGCAAGTGCCCGGAGATCCCCCACCCGCACGCCGATAGTCTGCCCGAGTGCGCGCCGTGCGTATCCACGACGACGGAGGCCCCGAGGTGCTCGTGCTCGAGGACGCGCCCGACCCGGTGGCCGGCCCGGGCGAGGTGCTCGTCCGGATCCGCGCATCGGCGCTGAACCATCTCGACATCTGGATCCGCAAGGGTCTCCCGTCCGTGCCCAAGCCGCGGATCCTCGGGGCGGACGGCGCGGGGACCGTCGAGTCGCTCGGCGAGGGCGTCGGCGGCCTGCGCCCGGGGGACCGCGTCGTGATCAATCCCGGGATCGAGGCCGAGGACGGGACGATCCACGTCGTCGGAGAGCACGGCGACGGGACGAACGCCGAGCTGATCGCCGTCCCGGCGAGGAACGTCCACCCGATCCCCGACGGGCTGAGCTTCGAGGAGGCGGCCGCCTTTCCGCTCGTGTTCGAGACCGCCTACCGGATGCTCGTGACTCGGGCCGGCGTGCGCGAGGGCGAGTGGGTCTTCCTCTGGGGGATCGGCAGCGGCGTCTCGACCGCGGCGCTCGCGATCGCGAACGCGCTCGGCGCGCGCACGATCGTCACCTCGTCGAGCGACGCGAAGCTCGAGCGGGCGCGGGAGCTCGGCGCCGACGTGACGGTCAACCACGCCTCGGGCGACGTGAAGGCGGCGGTGAAGGAGGCGACCGGGGGCCACGGCGCGGACATCGTCGTCGAGCACGTGGGCGAGGCGACCTGGCGCACGTCCCTCGACGTCGCGGCACGCGAGGGCCGGGTGACGGTCTGCGGCGCGACGAGCGGCCCGAATCCGCCGGCGGCGCTCCACCGGATCTGGTGGAAGCAGCTGACGATCCTCGGCTCGACGATGGGAACCGGCGCCGACTTCCGCGGGGCCTACGAGCTGATCGCGGCCGGCCGCGCCCGGCCGGTGGTCGACGAGGTCTTCCCGCTCGCCGAGATCCGGGCCGCGCACGAGCGGCTCGAAGCCGGCGAGCAGCTCGGCAAGGTCGTGCTCAGCGTTCCGTAGCGGGCGGAGGCTGCCGGGCTAGGCCGCCAGCCGTCGCGCGAGCGACCGCGGCCGCTCGAGCGAGCCCATCGCCGCCTCGAACAGCTGCAGCGCCAGGTCCCCGTCGCTGCGGGCGCAGCCCGCGACGCGGAGGCTCTCCCCGTCGGCGGCGACGTGCGTGGCGACGCCGACGACCTGCTCGCCGTCGCGGTTCATCGTCGTGTGCCAGCCCAGCAGGCGAAGCCAGGCGAGGAGGACGGTGCCGTCCGTCTCGATCGTCGCGCTCATTGCGGCCTCCAGTCGATGCGATCGGGCGGTGGGCCGCGAGAGCCCACGCCGTGGGACCGGCGCCGTCGGCTCCGCCGCATCGGGCCGCCGACGCCGGATCCGGAGGATGCATCGCGCGGCCTCGCTTCAGCTATCGCTCGATCGGTGGTTCACCGGCGTGCTTGACCGGGCGGCGCCCACGCGTGGTCAGGTCGTGTCCATGACGGCGCACGGCGTGGTCGAGGGCTGTCTCACGGCGGCCTGCCGCACGACCCGTGCGCGACGCGCGCGCCTGCATCCGGGCGCCGGCGTCGAGAGAGCCGGGCGAGCGACGGTCGCGCTCTAGCCGAAGCCGAGAATGAACTTCGCGTCGTCGGACATGCGGTCCGGCGTCCACGGCGGGTCGAACGTCAGCTCGAGCTCGACGTCCTCGACGCCCTCGACCTGCCGGATGGCGTCGTCGATGTCCTGCGCGATCAGCGGCCCGGCCGGGCAGCCCATCGAGGTGAGGCTGTACAGCACCTTCACCTTCGAGTCCTCGACCTCGACCTCGTAGAGGAGCCCGAGGTCGACGATGTCCATTCCGAGCTCGGGGTCCTCGACCTGGCGGAGGACATCCATCACATCGTTCTTGCTGGCCATCCGCTCCAGTCTACGTACGATTCGCGAATGCTCGTCGCGTCCGGCACCGCGGTCATGAACGGCGTGCTCCTCGCCTCGGCCGTCGTGCCGGTGATCGTCGTGATCCTGCTCGCGTGGTTCTTCCTCCGCGCGGGGCGCCGCAACGACGCGCGCGAGCGCGCGGCCCGGCGCCCGCCCGCTCAGTAGCCGAGCAGCCGCACCTCCTCGCGCCGCTCACGGGCGAAGAAGTGGACGCCGTCGACGAAGCGCACCCAGTTGCAGCGGGTGCACATCACGAGCGAGTGCGTCCGCGCGCTGTCGGCGAGGAAGCGCACACCGCGGAGCAGGTCGCCGTTCGAGACGCCGGTCGCGGCGACGATCACCTCGCCGGGCGCCAGGTCCTCGGTGCGGAAGACGCGACCGTAGTCCTCGATCCCCAGCTCTCGCAGCTCGTCGATCTCCCGGCGCGAGGTCGGCCAGAACTGGGCCTGCAGCTCGCCGCCGAGGCAGCGAAGCGCCGCGGCCGAGAGCACCGCCTGCCGCGTGCCGCCGATCCCGATCGCGAGATGGTCGTTCGTGCCGCGGATCGAGGCGGAGATCGCCGCCGTCACGTCGCCGTCCTGGATCAGCTTGATCCGCGCCCCGGAATTGCGGATCTCCTCGATCAGGTCGTGATGGCGCGGCCGGTCGAGCACGATCGTGGTCACGTCGTTGACGCGGCGGCCGAACGCCTCGGCGATCGCCTCGACGTTGTCGACGACCGGGCGCAGCAGGTCGATCGAGCCGCGGGCGCGCGGGCCGACCGCCATCTTGCGCATGTAGATGTCGGGCAGCGTCTCGAACTTGCCCGGCTCGCCGACGGCGATCATCGACATCGCCCCGTTGCCGCCGCGCGCGACCACGCCGCGGCCCTCGAGCGGGTCGAGCGCGAGGTCGACCTCCTCCCCGCCCGAGCCGACGGTCGCGCCCGGCGTCAGCCCGCCCGAGTCGTCGAACGAGCCGAGGACGACGCGGCCGCGGATCGGAAGCAGGTCGAGCGTCGCCCGCATCCCGCTCGCCGCGGCCTCCTCGGCGGCGTCCTCGTCGGCCCGGCCGAGCCAGCGGGCCGACAGGAGCGCGGCGCGCTCGGTCGCGCGCAGGTACGCCTGGCAGAGGCACGGCGCCTCGGGCGCCCTGGGCTGGTGGCCCCTCGGTCACACGCGCTCCCGCATGCGCTCCGCCGCGTCGAGGACGAGGTCGGCGACGGCGGACGCCGCGCGGTCCGCGTCCTCGTTCTCGATCAGCGGCACACCCGTGCGCTCGGCCCGCTCCACGAGCAGCTCCTGGAGGCGCCGGATGTCGCCGAACCGCTCGAGGTAGCGCGAGAGCGGCCGCTCCGAGCCCGCGTCGCGCGCGAAGAAGTGCTGCTCGTGCTCCGCCTCGTCCGAGATCGTGAGCATGCAGGAGACGACGACCGCCTCCTCGGGGCGCGGCAGCTCCAGCATCCCCGGCACGAGATGGACGCCCTCGAGCACCATCGACCACCCCTCCTCGAGCGCACGCTCCATCGACGCGCGCACGCCGACGAGCACGTTCCGCGACTGCTGCAGGAACCCGAACTCGAGCGGATCGTCGCCCTCGACCTCCGGGAAGGCGTCGCCCGCCTCGAAGCTCGAGTGGTGGATCGAGGGCATGAACCCGCGCGAGAAGAAGGCGCGCATCGTCTGGCGGACGAAGTCGGTGGAGGTGACGCGCGTGATCCCGAAGCGGTAGGCGAGCTCGCTCGCGACCGTCGACTTGCCGGTCCCGGTCGCGCCGCCGATCAGGATCAGGATCGGCAGGTCGAGCTCGCGCAGCTCCTGGTAGCGGCGCAGGCGGAGCATCGCCTGCCCGCCCTCCTCCTCGCCGAGGATCTCGACCGCGAGCTCCTCGAGCCGACCCAGCTCGACGCTGCCTCCGCCCCGCGCCGCGAGGTCGTCGCCGACGCGGCTCGCGAGCGTGTAGGCGCGGTAGGCGGAGACGCCCGCGGCCATCAGCGCCCGCGCCATCAGGCCGCGGGAGTACGGGAGCCCGAGCTCGCCGCCGCCGAGAGGCAGCGGCATGATCCGGCGCGGCTCCGTCACGTGGGCACGACCTCGCGCACGAGCTCCCGCACCTGCTCGTCGAGCCCATCGGCGACCACGTCGTTCGCCGCCAGCACGACCTCCGCCCCGCGCTCGAGCGCCGCCTCGACGACGACGTCGACTGCCGCCGCCTTCAGCTCCACGAGATAGACCTCGGCGTCGACACGCCGCAGATCCTCCCGCAGCGCGTCGCGTCGCGCCAGGTTCCGCGAGACGTGGACGATCTCCGCGTCGAGATGCGAGGTCGGCGCCGGGCCGGTGGCGAAGACGGCCGTGCGACGCCCGACGAGGGGCCGCTGCGGGCGGAGCCGCAGCTCCGCGCGCACGACCGGGACCCCGGCGATCCCGCGGATCGCCGCGTGGTCGGCGCCGCCGGTGTCGAGCACGAGATTCGAGATCAGGACGCGATAGGCGTTCAGCCCCTCGCGCACGTCGTGCAGCCCGCTCGTGACCAGGATCCGCGCGTCGGCCGCGACGGGCGGCAGAGCGGCGCCGCTGCCGTCGAAGACGAGCAGCTCGGGGTCGAGGTCGAGCGCGGCCCGCGCGCCCTCGAGCACGTTCGAGTCGAAGGTCGCCCCGGCGAGACCGCCGCCCGCGCGGCGGGAGCCGACGGTCGGCACGCCCGCAAGCGCAGCCGTCTCCAGGTGGTCGGAGGCGGCGTGGCGGCCCGAGCGGGAGAGCGCGACCAGGTCGTCGAGCCCCGGCGGGGTCTCCACGACCTCGGGCTCCGGCGGACCGCCGCGGCCCATCGCGACGACGACGACGCGGCGCTCCCGCGCGAGCAGCCGCGCCACGTGCCCCGCGACCGCCGTCTTGCCGACCCGCTTGCCGGTCCCGATCACCGCGAGCGCCGGGCACGCGACCTCGTGGAACGGCGGCGGGTCGAAGCGGAAGTCGGCGCCCACGTACGGCAGCCCGAGCGCGAGCGCGCGCGAGGCCCAGAGCATCCGCTCCCGCGGCCCCAGCACGGGCTCGTCGGAGAGATCGACGACGACGTCCGCGTCGAGCTCGTCCAGCGACCGGGCGAGCGGGACGCCGTAGTCCTCGCCGCCGAGGAGCTTCTCCGTGCCCCCGACGAGCAGCGCGCCGACGACGTCGTACGGCAGCGCCGCGAGCGCGTCCCGGACGACGGGGGCGTAGTGCTCGCCGTCGACCAGGACGAGCGCCCTCACGTGCTCCGCACCTCGTCCTCGATCCGCTCGGTGTACTTCTCGTAGGTCTTCGTGTCGGTCGAGAACTGGATGATCCGCTCCTGGCCGTGGAACGGGTACTTCCGCCAGACGTCCACGTGCGTGCCGTCGACCTCGATCAGGTTGTAACAGGGGCGCCCGTTCCCGCGCAGGCGCGACGAGGAGACGGTGCCGGCGTTGACCACGAAGAGGTTCTCGAGCCGCCACGCGTACGGCACGTGCTTGTGCCCGGCGAGGACGAGGTCGACACCTGCGCGCTGCAGCGCCTCGAGCGTGTCGCCGGCGTCGTGGACGATGTTGCGCTCGCGGCCGGTCCCCGGCACAGGCAGCAGGTGGTGGTGGAGGACGAAGACGCGCAGGTCGGCCATGGGCGCCGGAGACGCCCCGTTCTCCGGCCGGGCGTCGCCGGCCTCGCCGGCGACGCTTCCGGCTCCCGCGGAGAACTGCTCCTCGATCCAGCGGTAGCGGCCGCGGCCGATCTGGCCGTTGTCGAGGTCGGGCTCGCTCGAGTCGACGGCGACGATGGTGACGCCGCCCAGGCGCAGCACCGAGTTCCGGGCGCCGAAGAGCTCCTCGAAATGGACGTAGCCGACGTTGCGCGAGTCGTGGTTGCCGGGGATCACGACCATCGACTCGCACTCGACCCGGTTCAGGTACTCGCGTGCGAGCGCGTACTCGTCCTTGAAGCCGTGGGAGGTCAGGTCGCCGGAGATCACCACGACGTCCGGCTCGAGCTCGTTCACCTCGGCGATCGCGCGCTCGAGCAGATGGGGCAGGAAGAACTGCTGCCCGCAGTGCAGGTCCGACAGCTGGACGATCTGGAACATGCGCGAAAGGCTATGCCTTCGCGCCCGGGCATGCCGAGCGGCGCCGGCGTCTAGAAGATCCACTCCACGGGCCAGTAGAGGCCTGCGGCGACGAGCCCGGCGGCGGGGAGCGTCAGCAGCCACGCGCCGACGATGTTGCCGGCGACCCCCCAGCGCACGGCCGAGAAGCGCCGCGTCGCGCCCGCGCCCATCACCGAGCCGGTGACGACGTGCGTCGTCGAGATCGGGAAGCCGAAGTGCGCGCCGGCGTAGAGCGTCGAGCCCGCGGCGAGCTGGGCGGCGAAGCCGTGCTCGGGCGACATCGTGTAGATCCGCTGCCCGAGCGTCCGGATGATCCGCCAACCGCCCGCGTACGTGCCCGCGGCGATCGTCAGCCCGGCGCCGACCTTCACCCAGGTCGGGACGTAGAAGCTCGAGATCGACCCGTGCGTGTAGAGCGCGAGCGCGATCACGCCCATCGTCTTCTGGGCGTCGTTCGCGCCGTGCGTGAACGCGACCCAGGTGCCGGACACGAGCTGCCCCCACCGGAAGCCGCGGTGGGCGGAACCCGGGGTCAGCCGGTGGAAGAGCCGGTAGATGGCGACGAGGATCGCGAAGCGCAGCGGCGAAGCCGATCAGCGGCGAGAGCGCGCCGGGGACGATCACCTTCTCCCAGATCCCGCGCCAGAGGACGCCCTTCAAGCCCGAGTGGACGATCGCGGCGCCGACGAGCCCGCCGATCAGCGCGTGCGTCGAGCTCGACGGCAGCCCCAGCCACCAGGTGACGAGGTTCCACGCGGTCGCGCCGAGCAGCGCCGCGAGCACGATCTGCTCGGTCGCGAGACCGGTGTCGATGATCCCCTGGCCGACCGTCTTCGCCACCGCCGTCGTGACGAAGGCGCCGGCGAGGTTCGCAACGGCCGAGACGAGCACCGCGGCGCGCGGGGACATCGCGCGCGTGCCGACCCACGTGGCGACGTAGTTGGCGGTGTCGTGGAAGCCGTTCGTGAAGTCGAAGGCGAGGCCGACGAGGATCACGACCACGAGCAGCGTCGCCGCCAACGGCCCTCGCTACCTGTTCTTGACGAGGATCGCCTCGAGCACGTCCGCCGCGTTCTCGCAGGCGTCGACCGCCTCCTCGAGCGCCTCGTGGATGTCCTTCCAGCGGATCACCGAGAGCGGGTCGGCGCCGATCGAGAAGAGGCCGGAGATGCCCTCGTGCGCGAGGCGGTCGCCCTCGTCCTCGAGCTCGCGCAGCTCGATCAGCTGCCGGCGCGAGTCCTTGAACCCCTCGAGCCGCGACACGGCGTCGCGCAGCTTCTCCGCCGCACGGTGGATCACGTCCGCCTGGCCGCGCGCCTGCTCCCGGATCTCGCGCACGCCGAAGCCGACGATCTTCCCCGCGGCCTCGTCGACGTGGTCGCAGACGTCGTCGAGGGCCCCCGCGAGCCGGTACATGTCGTCCCGGTCGAACGGTGTCACGAACGTCCGGTTGAGCAGGTCGACGAGCTCGTGGGTCAGCCGGTCTCCCTCGTGCTCGAGCTCCTTCACGTTGCGCAGCAGCCGGTCGGCGTCGCCCGGGAACCGCGCCAGCAGGTCGACGAGAAGCTCCGCGATCGCGACCGTGTTCTCGGCCGCGCGGTTGTAGAGCTCGAAGAACTCGCGCTTCTGGGGGATGAAACTGATCCGCCGCATGCCACGGTTGTCTACCACGTCGTCCCAGATCCGGCGTCGGTGACCCCCCGCGCCGGGTTTCGGCGTCCGACGCGGTCGGTACCCTGGCTGCGGATGGCGCTCGACACGCCTGTTTTCCAGGCATATCGCGGGTCGGAGCCGCCGCGGTTCGCGAGTCCGGCGGAGCTCGAGTGCGCGAAGGTGCTCGACTACTACCGCGTCCCGTGGGAGTACGAGCCGCGCACGTTCGTCCTCGAGCAGGACGAGAGCGGACGCGTGACCGAGGCGTTCACTCCCGACTTCTACCTCCCCGAGCAGGACCTCTACGTGGAGATCACGGTCATGAAGCAGTCGCTCGTCACCCGCAAGAACCGCAAGCTGCGCAAGCTGAGGGAGCGCTACCCCGACGTGAAGATCAAGCTCTTCTACCGGCGCGACCTGGAGCGCCTCGCCCAGCATTTCCACCTCGATCTCGCCAGCTGACCGCATTCTCGCGGACGACCGGATAGGGGAGGTCTACCTCTCGGCGGCGGAGCTCGCCGCCCGGGTGCGCGAGCTCGGCGCCGAGATCGCCCGGGACTACGACGGGCGCGAGCCGGTCCTCGTGGGCTCGTTGAAGGCGAGCCTCGTCTTCATCGCCGACCTCTCGCGGGCGCTGCCGATCCTCCACGCGCTCGACTTCGTCGAGCTGGCCGGCTACGGGAGCGCGCAGATGGGCGGCCACGAGCAGATCCGCGTGCTCAAGGACCTCGACCTCGACGTCCGCGGCCGCGACGTCCTGATCGTCGAGGACGTGGTCGACACCGGGCTCACCCTCAACTACCTCGCTCGCACGTTCGAGCTGCGCGAGCCGAGCTCGGTCGCCGCCGTGACGCTTCTCGACCGGCCCTACCGGCGCCTCGTCGACGACCTGCCCGTCCGCTACGTCGGCTTCGTCGTGCCGGACGAGCTCTTCGTCGGCTACGGGTTCGACCTCGACGAGCGCTACCGCGAGCTGCCCGACCTGCGCCTGCTCGACCTCTCGGCCTCGCCAGGCCCCGCAGCGCCCGAGATTTAGACTAGTCTAACTTTTGTGGGTCTGACCAGCGACGAGGGCAGCGCGTCCTCGCGGCGCGGCGAGCGCGCTCTGCAGGGAAAGGGGCGCGCCCGGCTGCTCCCCTTCCTCGGCCCGGCCTTCATCGCCTCGGTCGCGTACATCGATCCCGGCAACTTCGCCACGAACATCGCCGGCGGCTCGAAGTACGGCTACACGCTCGTCTGGGTGATCGTCGCCTCGAACCTGATGGCGATGCTCGTCCAGGGGCTGTCGGCGAAGCTGGGCGTCGCCACCAGGCAGAACCTCGCCGAGGTCTGCCGCGACCGCTTCTCGCGCCCGGTCGTCGTCGGGCTCTGGATCCAGGCGGAGCTGATCGCGATCGCGACCGATCTGGCGGAGTTCCTCGGCGCCGCGATCGGCCTGCACCTGCTGGTCGGGCTGGCCTCTTCTCCCCTCGGCCGCGCTCACGGCGGTCGCCTCGTTCCTGATCCTCGGGCTGCAGCGCTACGGGCACCGGCCGCTCGAGGCGACGATCGCCGCCATCGTGCTCGTGATCGGCATCGCCTACCTGATCGAGATCTTCGACTCCAAGCCAGATCTCGGCTCGGTCGCCTACCACGCGGTCGTACCCGGCTTCCAGGGCAAGGACTCGGTGCTGCTCGCCGTCGGCATCCTCGGCGCGACCGTGATGCCGCACGTGATCTGGCTCCACTCGGCGCTGATGCAGGACCGGATCCGGACCGCGGACGAGGCGCAGGCGAAGCGGCTGATGCGCTTCACCTGGATCGACGTCCTCGTCGCGATGACGATCGCCGGCCTGATCAACGTCGCGATGCTCGTGATGGCGGCGAGCACCTTCTTCCGCAGCGGTCTGCACCACGTCGAGTCGCTGGAGACGGCGCACAGAACCCTGGCGCCGCTGCTCGGCGGCGCGTCGAGCGCGCTCTTCGCGCTCGCGCTGCTCGCCGCGGGGCTCTCCAGCTCGGCCGTCGGCACGCTCTCGGGCCAGGTCGTGATGCAGGGGTTCGTGCGCCGCCGGATCCCGCTCGCTCGTCCGCCGCCTGGTGACGATGGCGCCCGCCTTCGCGGTGGTCGCGATCGGCACCGACCCCTCTCGAACACTCGTGCTCAGCCAGGTGATCCTCTCCTTCGGCATTCCGTTCGCGCTCGTGCCGCTCGTCCTCTTCACGAGCCGGCGCGACCTGATGGGCGGACTCGTCAACAACCGGGTGACGATCGCCGCTGCAAGCCTCGTGGCGGCGATCATCGTCGTTCTCAACGTCTTCCTGCTCGTCCAGACGTTCGGGCTCTAGCCGACACCGCGACGGCCCCGAGGACGAGCTACCCGAGATAGCCGAGCGGATCGACCGGCGTGCCGTTCACCCGCACCTCGAAGTGGACGTGCGGGCCGGTGCAGAAGCCCGTGCAGCCGGAGTAGGCGATGACCGCCCCCTGAGCGACCTCCTGCCCGCACGAGACCGCGACGCGCGTGTTGTGACCGTAGAGCGTCGCGTAGCCGCCGCCGTGGTCGATCATCACGAGGTTGCCGTACCCCGACATCCAGCCGCACCAGGCGACCTTGCCGGCGGCCGCCGCGTGGACAGGGGTTCCCGAGGGGACGCCGATGTCGATGCCGGGGTGCAAGCGTCCCCCAGCGCGGACCGAACGGGCTCGTGATCGGGCCCGAGACCGGCCAGATGAACTGGGGCGCGCCGGCAGGCGGCGAGGAGCCCGCGCCCGTCGAGCTCTGCGCGGCGGCCCGCAGCTGGGCCGCCAGCTGCTCGCTCGCCGCCTGCAGCGCCTTCGACTCGGACACCTCGTCGGAGATCGCCTTGCGGGTCGCGGCGAGCGCGTTCGCCTTGGTCGACCGCGTTCCGGCGAGCTGGTGACTGCTCGTGAGCAGCTGCGCCTGCAGGATCTCCACCTGCTGCGCGCGTCCGTTGATCACGCGCGTCTCCTCGAACACGGTGCGCTTGGCGGCGTGGGTGCGCTTGCGCGCCCGGGCCACCTGCCGCCTGGCGAGGGCGACCTGCTGGGCGACGCGCTTGTCCTGTTCGGCGATCGCCCCGAGGTAGTCCATCTGGTCGAGGACGTCCTGGAAGCTCCGCGCGGCGAGGAGCACGTCCAGGGTGGACGGGTCCGGCTGCTGGTAGATGGTGACGAGCCGGAAGTCGAGGCGCTGGACGGAGAGCCGGTACTGGCGCTTGAGCGCCACGAGGCGGCGCGACTGCACGCGCAGCAACTGGTCGAACTTCGCGAGCCGGCTTCGATGCAGGCGGATGTCGCGCTGGAGGGCGCCGAGCTGCGCGGACACGCCGCCGACCCTTCGCTCGAGGGAGTGGATGCTCGAGGTGAGCGAGGAGATCTGCTTCGAGAGCGCCGCCTCCTGCTGCTTCGAGCGCCCGATCTGCTGCTGGACGGCCGCGAGCTGGGAGTCGACGCTCGCCTTCTTCTGACCGATGTCGTCGGCCGCCGCCGGGGCCGCGAGCGCGAGCGCGAGCGCGAGCGGGAGCAGCATTCGACGTGACCGGCGAGCCACCCGACCATCTTCGCCGACGACCCGGCCGTCCCTGCCGGACGCCGCCGCCGGCGCCGGCGTCAGGCCCGGGCCGGCGGCGGCGGTCTAGGCGGAGGGCCGGCGCACGGCCGTCTCGACGAGGGCGACGAGCAGGAGCACGGCGACGCCGAGCAGGACGACGCCGAGCGGCCAGTGCCCGGCGGCGAGCAGCCCGATCGCCGCGCCGAGGGCGGCGAACCCGGTCCAGAGAAGGAGCACGGCCGCCGGCGTCCCGAGCCGGCGCGGCGCCGCGTGCGCGGTCGGGGCCGGCGCGGGCGCCGCCTCGACGGGCGGCGGCTCCTCCACCGGCTCGCCGCAGGCGGGGCACCTGCTCGCGCTGCGCGCCAGCGGCGTGCCGCAGCTACGACAGCGGCTCGGCTGCATCGGCACGGCGGTCGCGGGGACGGTCTTCGCGCCGCTCGAGCGCGCGCAACGCCTCGGCGGCACTCCGGCGGAGCGGCCCGACCTGAGCCCGGTAGTCCTCGTCCGAGACCTTGCCGGTGCGGTGGTCGAACTCCAGCTCCTTCAGCGCGGCGAGCGCGCGGTCGCGTTCCTCGGCGAGCTCGAGCCGCCGCCGTTCCTCAGGCCCGGGCTCGTCCAGCCGGTCGCTCGCGGGCGCAGGCTCGCGCAGGAACGGGCGGGCGACGAAGACGACGGCGACGACGGCGAGCACGGCCGCGAGGGCGAGCGCCCACGCCACCTCAGATCCCGACGGGAGCGGCGCCGGGCTCGTACCGCTCGGCGAGCCGCCGCTGCTCGACCGCATCCGGCCACATCGCGACGAGCGACCCTCCGACGAAGAGGAAGCCCGCGAGCCAGATCAGGTTGACGAGCGGCTTCACCAGCACCTTCAGGTAGAGCGTCCCGTTCTTGTCGAACTGGTCGGCGATCGTGAACACGTCGCCGAGCGTGCGCGGATCGTGGTAGATCGAGACCTCGTTCGAGACCTGGCCCTCGACCGGGTACGAGTTCTTGCCCGGATGGAGGGTCGCGACGTGCGAGCCGCCGCGGGTCACCTCGACCGTGGCCCGCGTCGCCTGCGCGTTCGCCTCCTGGCTCGTCGACGACCCGAGGTACGTGAGCGTGTATCCGGCCGCCTGGAGCGACTGCCCCGGCTGCAGTCCCCGCTCGCGAACCGTCTGGTAGGCGCTCGAGCCGGCCACACCGATCGCGAGCAGGACGATCGCGGCGTGGACGAGGTAGCCGCCGTAGCGGCGCCGGTTGCGCGCGACGAGCATCGCGAGCGCGCGCGCCCAGCCCTCGCCCGCGATCGCGCGCCGCGCGGCCGTCCCGCGCACGAACTCGAGCACGATCGAGGCGACCACGAAGGCGGAGAAGGTGTAGGCGAGCAGCCCCGGCCACGAGCTGCCGAAGCCGAGGCCGAGCAGGACGCCGCCGGTGACGAGGGCCGAGAACAGGGGCACGAGGAACGTCTTCCCGAGCGAGCGCAGCGACGCCCGGCGCCAGGCGACGAGCGGCCCGATCCCCATCAGCAGCAGCAGCGGCAGCCCGAAGGTGTGGAGGAAGAAGTCGTAGTAGGGCTTCGAGACCGAGCGCGTCTCGCCGCGGAGCGCCTGGGTGAGCAGCGGGTAGACGACGCCCCAGAGGATCGTCAGGCAGAAGGCGACGAGCAGCAGGTTGTTGTAGAGGAACGTCGCCTCGCGGGAGACGAGCGACTCGAGCTTCGTCCGCGCTCGGAGGAGCGGCAGGCGCAGGTAGATCAGCGCGACCGAGAGCACGACGACCACCGCGATGAAGCCGAGGAACCAGCCGCCGATCGGGCTCTGCGAGAAGGAGTGGATCGAGTTGACGACACCCGACCGCGTGAGGAAGGTGCCGAAGAGCGAGAGCGTGAACGCGAGCGCGACGAGCACCATGTTCCAGACCTTCAGCATCCCGCGCTTCTCCTGGATCATCACCGAGTGGAGGAACGCGGTCGCGGCGAGCCACGGCATCAGGGCGGCGTTCTCGACCGGGTCCCAGGCGTAGTAGCCGCCCCAGCCGATCTCGACGTACGCCCAGTGGGCGCCGAGCAGCTGGCCGACGCCGAGGAACGTCCACGCGGCGAGCGTCCAGCGGCGGGTGGCGACGATCCAGCGCTCGTCGGTGCGGCGCGAGAGCAGCGCCCCCATCGCGAACGCGTACGGGATCGTGAGGCCGACGTAGCCGAGGTAGAGCAGCGGCGGGTGGGCGAGCATGTACGGGTTCTGCAGGCTCGGCACCATCCCGGCGCCGTCTGCGGGGGCGACCTGCGTCACGAACGGGCTCGAGACGAAGCAGAGCATGAAGGCGAAGAAGCCGGCCACGAGACCCAGCACGGGCACCGCCCAGGCGAGCAGCTCGCGGGAGCGGCGGTTGAGCCAGACGGCGAGCGCCGCATAGCCGCTGAGGATCAGCAGCCAGAGCAGGAGCGACCCCTCCTGGCCGCCCCAGAAGGCGGAGAGCGCGTAGCCGAGCGGCAGCGAGTGGCTCGTGTGGTCGGCGACGTACTGGAAGGTCAGATCGCGCCGCCCGAGCGCGATCCAGAGCACGATCGCCGCCACGAGCGTCGCCGGGAAGGCCGCGAGGAGCGCGTTCTGCGCCGAGAGCGCGAGCCGCCGCCGCCGCTTCCAGGCCGCGTAGGAGCCGGCGACGAGCGCATAGGCGACGAGCCCGAAGGCGAGCAGCAGCGCGGCGCGGCCGAGGGCCGCCATCAGGTGTTGGAGCTGCCCTTCGCCGGTGCGTACTTCGACGGGCACTTCGTCACGAGCGAGCCGGGCTTCGCGACGAAGACGCCGTTGCGCAGCGTCCCCTCGACGACGATGTGGCGCCCGACCTTGAAGAGGTCGGGGACGCTGCCGCGGTAGCTGACCGGGACGCGGGCCGGGTCGTGGCCCTGCACGTCCTTGAGCGCGAAGCGCATCGGCGCCGAGTGGGCGTCGCCGGCGACCGGCCCGACGACCGCGCCCACGAGCAGCACGTCGCCCGTTTGCCCGGGGAGCGTGCTCGGCGAGATCTGCGGCGTCCCGGCACCGGCGATCGAGGTGTAGAGGATGAACACCGCGAGCGCCGCCGCCACCGACAACGCGATCACGAGCCGGGCAGGACTGGCTCTCACGCCGAGGATTCTAGCCTCGCGCGCCCGAGGTGGGCCGCGGTTCTAGCCCTCGCGCGTCGGCGCGGGGCGCCGGGCGGGGACGCGGTACCCGTGCTCGTGGCAGAGCGAGCCCGGCGAGTCCTCGGTCAGCGCGTCGCAGTAGCCCTTCCCGTACGCGGCGCGCATGAAGGCGGCGACGACGTCGAGGTTCCAGTCGGTGATGTCCGCCGCCTCGCGCCAGAGGTCGGCGAGCCGGAGGTCGATGTCGAGCTCGAGGAGGTCGATTCGCGACGGGTGCCTGGCCATGCCGAAAACGTAGAAACCGCGTCGGACGGCATACGCTTCTCGCATGGGCGATGTCCGTTTCGGGCCCGCGGGGCTCCCGGAGGCGGAGAGCTTCGAGGCCTCCTGCGCCGCGCTCTCGGCGGCCGGCTACCGCGCGTGCGAGTTCGGGTTCGCGGGCGGCTTCTGGCTCGACTACGAGGCCGCGCCCGTCCTCGGGGCGGCGGCCGCCGCGGCCGACGTGGCGCTCTCCGTCCACGCCCCGCTCGCCGCGTTCATGGGCCACGCCGAGCGAGGCAGGAAGTTCAAGATGGCGCTCGGGATGCTCGACCACACGGCCGGGCTCGCGAAGGCCTGCGGCGCGCGGCTGATCGTCTTCCACCCCGGGTTCCTGCTCGGCCGCGAGCGCGGGCCGGCGCTCGCCGACGTCGTCGACCAGCTCGGCGACCTGCGCGAGCGGCTGGAGGCGAAGGGCCGGCTCGTGCCGTTCGGCGTCGAGGTGATGGGCCGCGTGCGCGAGCTCGGCTCGGTCGAGGACGTCGTCGAGATCGCCGCGCAGGTCGACTTCGTCCGTCCGGTGCTCGACTTCGCCCACATGCACGCGACGAGCGACGGTGGGTTCACCGACGTCGACGCGTTCGCCGCCGCTCTCGCCGCGGCCGACGCGGTCCTCGCGCCGGGCGACCCGTTCCACGTCCACTTCAGCGACATCCAGTACGCGAACCGGAACGAGACGAAGCACCTCCCTTACGGCGAGGGCACGCTGCGGGCGGAGCCGCTCCGCGACGCGCTCGCGCGCTTCGACCGGCCCGCGACGGTGATCAGCGAGTCGCCGGACGAGGCCTCGACTCAGGCGATCGGCGCGGTTCTGCTCGGCTCGAGCCCGGCGAGCCGCTCCTCGTAGCGCAGGGCGTCCGCCTCGCGCCCGGCCTCGCGCATCAACCCGGCGAGCTCGACCACGACGCTCCGCTCGGCGCTCAGCATCCCGTACTCGTGGAGGCCGGCGAGGGCGCCCTCGAAGAGCTCGTCCGCCTCCTCCGCGCGACGCTGCGCGAAGCGGACGACGCCGAGGGCGAAGCGCGTCGTCGAGACCGAGAGCCGGTCCTCGGGGCCGACGCTCTCGCGCGACTCCAGCGCGAGCCGCTCCGCCTCCTCGAGGTTGCCGCGGCGGACGAGCAGCTGCGCAAGCGACCTCTGCGCCTCGCACAGGTGGGCGCGGTCGCCGAGGCCCTTGAGCACCCGGACGGCGTCGCGGAGCAGCCGCTCCGCCCGGTCGAGCTCCCCGCGGGAGAGGTGGATCCGCGCGAGGTGCACCTTCAGCACCGCCTCCCAGGAGGTCGCGCCGAGCTCCTCGTAGAGCGTCCGCGCGTCCTCGTAGGCGCTGACGGCCGCGTCGTCGTCGCCGCGCACCGACGCGAGGAAGCCCGAGGACTGCAGCGCGAGGGCGCGACCGACGACGCTGCCGCTGGTCGCGGCAAGGTCGAGCGCGCGACGGACGAGCGGCTCCGCCTGCTCGGCGTCGAGCGTCGTCAAGTAGCTCTGCGCGAGCGCCTGCGTGACGAGCGCCTCCAGGTCCTCGCGGCCGAGTTCCTGGGCTACGGCGATCGCCTGTCGCGCCGTGCTGCGGAAGTCCTCGTGGTCGCCCAGCCAGTTGGCGATCTGGGTGCGCGCGGAGAGCGCGTCGAAGAGCGGCACCCCGCCCGCGTCGGCGAGCAGGTCGAGCGCCTGGTCGACGAGCTCGCGCGCCCGGTGGGCGTCGGCCCGCAGGTTCAGCTCGACCTCGGCGAGCCCCGTGAGCGCCCGACCCTCGAGGGTCCGGTCGCCTGCCTCTGCGGCGTCGGCGCGGACGCGCTCCAGCTCCACGGCGAGCGCGGCGAAGTCGGCGAGGCGCCAGGCGGCGCGGGCGGCGTGGTAGCGGCGCTCGAGCGTCGGCGCGAGCTCGACCGCGCGGAGCAGCAGCTTGCGCGCGCTGCGGAACGCCTCGCGCGAGAGGCCACGGCGGCCGGCCTCGGTGAGCGCGACGGCCGCCTCCTCGGCGAGCGCCGGCGGAGGTGCTCCGTCGAGCTCGCCGAGCAGGCGCGCCGCCTGGTCGAGATGGAAGGCGCGGATCTCGAGCAGCTCGGCTCCGGCACGCTCGGCGAGCCAGCCCGCGAAGGCGCGGTGCAGATCGGCGCGGGCGCCCTTCGAGAGCCCGGCGTACGCGACCTCCCGGATCAGGACGTGCTTGAACTTGAACGTCTCCTCGCCGCTGATCGTCGTGCGCTGCTCGCGTACGACGAGGTCGCGCAGCAGCAGATCGGCGAGCCGTTCCTCGACGTCGTCCACGTCGGGCGAGATGTGGACGAGCGCGCCGCGCATGAAGAGGCGGCCCATGACCGAGGCGCGCTGCAACAGCCGCCGCTGCGGCGCCGGCAGGCGGTCGATGCGGGCGGCGATCAGGGCCAGCAGCGTGTCCGGAATCCGCTCGGCGCCCCGCCCCTGCCGCTCGGCGAGCATGCGCACCGTCTCCTCGACGAAGAGCGGATTGCCCTCGGTCTTGGCGAGCACCGTGTCGACGTCGACCGGGAAGCCCAGCTCCTCGACGAGGGCCGCGACCAGCTCGGCGCTCTCCGCGAGCGGCAGCGGCTCGAGCTCGAGCGTCATCGCGCGGACGCGGCCCCCGCCCCACGTCGGACGCACGTCCAGCAGCTCCGGGCGGGCGAGGCAGAGCAGGAAGAGCGGCGCCTCGCGGACCCAGGCGGCCAGATGCTCGATCAGCTCGAGCAGCGGCTCCTCTCCCCAGTGGACGTCCTCGAAGACGAGCACGAGCGGCTGCGCCTGCGCGAGCTGCTCGGCCCAGGAGCGGACGGCCCAGACGATCTCCTGCTGCGCGCGCTCGCCCTCGACCGCCTCGAGCACGCCGACGGCGAGCCCGAGCAGATCGGCGACGGCGTCGTCCTCGCAGCAGGCGCGCAGCTTCTCCTGCGCCTGGTCGAGCGGGTCGTCGTCGGAGATCCCCGCGGACGCCTTCACCATCTCGGCGATCGGCCAGTAGGTCACGCCTTCGCCGTAGGGAAGGCAGCGGCCCTTGAGGATCGTGGCGCCCTCGACGCCCTCCACGAACTCCCGCGCGAGCCGGCTCTTGCCGACGCCCGGATCGCCGTAGAGCGTGACGAGCGTCGCCCGCCGGTCGCGGACGGTGCGGCCGAAGATCGTCTCGAGCAGTTCGAGCTCCGACTCGCGGCCGACGAGCGCGGCCTGCAGCGAGCGGACGGGCTCGCCCAGCTCGGCGACGCAGATCACGCGGCTCGCGGCGACCGGCTCCCGCCAGCCGCGCAGCTCGAGCGGGGGCACCGGCTCCATCTCGACACGCCCGCGGACGAGGCGAGCCGCGGCCGGGCCGAGCAGGATCTCGTCGACCGCAGCCTGCTGCTGGAGGCGCGCCGCCAGATTGACCGCCTCCCCGGTCGCGAAGGTCGACTCGGCGTCCTCGGTCACGACCTCGCCGGACTCGATCCCGATCCGCGCGTGCAGGCCGAGCTCGCGGACGCGCTCCATCGTCGCGAGCCCGGCGCGGACGGCCCGCTCGGCGTCGTCCTCGTGGGCGAGCGGGATCCCGAAGGCGGCCATGACCGCGTCGCCCGCGAACTTCTCCACGATCCCGCCGTGCATCGTGATGCAGTGCGAGACCCGGTCGAAGAAGCGGCCGACGCGACGGCGGACGATCTCCGGGTCGGTGTCGGCGACGAGCTCGGTCGAGTCGACGAGGTCGACGAAGAGGACGGTTGCGAGCTTCCGCTCCACGGATCGATTGTAGAGGTGCTCGCCGCCTCCACCGGCCCCGCGGAGGCGGTCGGAATCCCCTGCTTGAGCGATCGCCCGGGCAGCCTCGCGGCCCGATATCCGACCGCAAGCATCAGAAGGAACGATGACGGCGAGCGGCCCAGCCGGTGAGAGGAAGGCTCCGCGCTGCCGTCCGCGCTCCGCGACCGTAGCCGCTCCGTCCCTCTTCCGGCAGGGATTCGCCCGCCGCCTCACATCGATGGTGGAGGTGAAGGGGGATGGGCGGAGGAACAGGTTGGAGCCGGCTGCGAGGGGAGCGCGGACAGACGATCGTTCTGACCGTGGTCGCCCTCATGGGCCTGCTCGGCTTCGTGGGGATGGCCGTCGACGTCGGCTACGCCTACTACGGGCAGCGGGAGCTCCAGAGCACGGCGGACGCCGCAGCGCTCGCGGGCGCGTCCCAGCTACCCGACAGTACGGCGGCGACGACCGCGGCCGCCCTGTACGGCGGCGCGAACGGAGGCAGGAACTACCACGCGAACGTCTCGCAGATCACCGAGTCCACGTCGACCCGGTGCGTGACGTCGTTTCCCGGCTGCAAGCCGGACAACGCCGTGGTGGTGAGCGAGAACGCGCAGGTCAATACGTTCTTCCTGCGTCTCTTCGGGCTCCACGACATCGCGCTGCACGTGAAGTCGACGGCGTGCGGGCCGTGCGGAGGGCGGCCGACCGACGTGATGCTCGTCCTCGACCGTACGGGCTCGATGTGCACCGACTTCAACGGCAATGCCGACCCCGCCTGCACGAAGCTGACGAACGCGCGCTCGGGCATGGAGACCCTGATCGGGTCGCTCGACCCAACGATCGACACGGTCGGGCTCGCCGTCCTGCCGCCCGTCCCGAGCACGGCGAGCAACTGTTCGAAGCCGCCGTCGAACGCGTACAACTCGACGACGGCGCGCTACGTGCTCGTACCGCTCTCGACCGACTACCTCGTGAGCGGCTCGCTGAACCACGGATCCAAGCTCGTCTCGACGATCGACTGCCTGCCCGCGTCCGGGTCGACGTCCTACGCGACGGCGATCGAGCAGGCCCAGGCCGAGCTCGACCGTGACGGGCGGCCGAACGCGGACCATGTGATCGTGTTCTTCTCGGACGGCGCGGCCAACACCGGCCCCTCGTACTACCCGAAGAGCTCGCCCTACCGCTCGCAGCCCTGCCACCAGGGCATCTGGTCCGCGGGGACGGCCAAGGCGAAGGGGACGACGGTGTACGCGGTCGGATACACGCTCGACGGCTGGGGCGGCGCCTCCAACCGGTGCCAGGCCTACTCGACGAGCGGCCCGGACGAGCAGCCGCCGATCACGGCCTACGACGCGTTGTCGCAGATCGCGTCCGACGCCAGCACGTTCTACAACCAGCCCGACGCGGGCAGCCTCGACGCGATCTTCGCGAACATCGCCGCGAAGGTGACGGCCCCGCGCCTGATCCCGAACAACACGCCCTGACCGGCGGATCCGGAGTCGCGCGCCGACGCGCGGCTCCGGTCGCCGGCGGCGGGCGAATGCGTACTATCGGGCGGTGCTGGATCCCGCGGTGTTCAAGGCGTACGACGTCCGGGGCGTCTATCCGGACGAGCTCGACGAGGCGGGCGCCGAGGCGATCGGCCGCGCGTACGTCGCGCAGTTCGAGCCGCGGCGGATCGCGGTCGGCCGGGACATGAGGCTTTCGGGCGCGACCATGCAGGCAGCCGTGATGCGCGGCGCCGCTGGGGCCGGGGCGGAGGTGCTCGACCTGGGGCTGATCGGGACGGAGATGCTCTACTTCGCCGTCGGCTCGCTCGGGCTCGACGGCGGGATCGCCGTCACCGCCTCGCACAACCCGAAGCAGTACACCGGCATGAAGGTCGTGCGTCGCGGTGCGCTGCCGGTCGGCGGCGAGTCCGGGCTGTTCGACGTGCGCGACCGGGCGCTCGCGGACGGAGGCTCGACGGGCGACGACGCCGCGGCACGGATCGAGCCGTACGACATCTGGCCGGCGTACGTCCAGCGGGTGCTGTCGTTCGTGGACGTGGCCGAGATCCGGCCGCTCAGGGTCGTGATCGACGCGGCGAACGGGATGGCCGGCGCCATGCTGCCACCCGTGCTCGAGCATCTGCCGATCGAGGCCGTGCGGTGCTATTTCGACCCCGACGGCTCGTTCCCGAACCACGAGCCGAACCCGCTGCTGCCGGAGAACCGGGAGTTCATCGTCCGCAAGACGCTCGAGGAGGGCGCCGACCTCGGGGTCGCGTTCGACGGCGACGCGGATCGCTGCTTCTTCGTCGACGACTCGGGCGAGTTCGTCCCGGGCGACTTCGCGACGGCGCTGCTCGCGGAGGCGGTGCTGGAGAAGGAGCCCGGCGCGCGGATCATCTACGACGTTCGGGCGAGCTGGGCGGTGCCCGAGACGATCGAGCGAGCCGGCGGGAAGGCGCTGATCAACCGCGTCGGGCACGCGTACATCAAGCATCGGATGCGCAAGGAGGACGCGGCCTTCGGCGGCGAGGTCTCGGGCCACTACTACTTCCGCGAGTTCTCGCAGGCCGACTCCGGTGTCGTCCCGTTCCTGCTCATGCTCGAGCTCGTCTCGAAGAGGGGCCGCAGGCTGTCGGAGGTACTGGCCCCGCTGCGCGAGCGCTACTTCATCACCGGGGAGATCAACACGCCGGTGGCGGACGTCGCGCTGAAGCTGCAGGAGCTGAAGGAGCGCTACGCAGCCGAGGGCCGCATCTCGCACCTCGACGGGATCTCGGTCGAGGCGGAGGACTGGCACTTCAACGTGCGGCCGTCGAACACGGAGCCGCTGCTCCGCCTCAACCTCGAGGCGCGCTCACGGGAGCTGATGGAGCGCAGGCGCGACGAGGTGCTCGCCGTCATCCGCTCGTGAAGGCGCCGTTCAAGTTCTCCGCGCGGACGCGGGTCGGCTTCTCGGACACCGACGCGCAGGGGGTCGTCTACTACGGCCGCTACAACCCGTACTTCGACCTCGCGCGCACCGAGTATCTCCGCTCGCTCGGGCTGCTGCACCGCGACGGCGGCGGCGATTTCGTGATGCGCGCGAACGACGTCGAGTACTTCGCGCCGGCGGTCTTCGACGACGAGATCGAGGTCTTCGCCCGCGTTTCGCGCCTCGGACGGACGAGCGTCACCTTCGAGTTCGCCGCCTACCGCGAGCCGGACGACGTGCTGATGGTCACGGCGCACCAGACGCTCGTCTACGTCGACCTCGCGGAGCGCAAGGCATGCCCGGTCCCCGGTGGGTTCCGCGGTCCCGTCCTCGTCTTCGAGGGGGACGATGTCGACGCCTAGCGCGAGCGGCGCGCTCGAGGCGATCGACCGCGTCCTCAACCGCGGCGGCGACGCGGACGACGTCCTGCGACAGGATCGTCGCCGTCCTCCACGAGCGCGCGGGCTACTCCTGGGCCGGGATCCTGTTCGTCGAGGGCGACGAGCTCGTCCTCGGCCCCGGGGCCGGTGCGCCCGACCCGTCGCGGAGGACGTCGACTCCCGTGCAGCTGGCTGGGCGAGCCCATCGCGGAGCTCGCAGTCGACGGAGCACCGGCCGAGGACGAGGCGTTCCTCCAGCGCGTCGCGGTGCTCGTCTCCGGTCATTGCCTCGTCGGCTGGGACACCGGGGGCGAGACGTGGGAGTCCTGACTCCTCCCTCGTTCGAGGCAGACGAGCCGCTCAACCACGCCGTTCTCCGGGGCGCTCCCCCGAACGAGGTACCCCGGCGCCGCCGGGCTGTATCCCTCGATCGAGGGTTGGACGAGGGCCGGCGTCCGCAGCCGGAGCAGCCGCCCCGCGAAACGCATCCGGAGGAAGCCGCCCGCTAGGACGGGGTGACGCGGTAGGCGTCGAAGACCGCTTCGACGTTCCGCAGCGAGGCCAGCAGCGCGCGCAGCCCCTTCACGTCGCCGACCTCGACGACGTACCAGTTGCGGGCCATCTGATCCTCGACGGTGCCGCCGTAGGAGACGATGTTCGCGCCGTGCTCGGAGAACGTGCGGGCGACGTCCTCGAGCAGGCGCGGCCGGTCCCACGAGTCGACTGCGATCTGGACGCGGAAGCTCTGCGTCCCGCCTCCGTCCCATTCCACCGGGGTGAACCGCTCCGGGTTGCGCCGCAGCGCGCGCACGTTCGGGCAGTCGTCGCGATGGATGGTGATCCCCTTGCCGAGCGAGATGTAGCCGACGATCTCGTCGCCGGGAACGGGCGTGCAGCACTTCGCCAGCCGGACGAGCACGTCCTCGACGCCGACGACCTTGATCCCGTAGGTGTCGCTGCCGACGGTGTCGCGGGCGCGCGGCCGCTTGAGCGGCACGACCTCCTCGGATGCGACCTCCTCGGTCTTCAACCGCTGGAGCACCTTGTTGACGATCGTCCCGGCGGTCAGCTTGCCGGAGCCGAGCGCGAGGTAGAAGTCCTCCGCCTTCTTGAAGCCCGACTCGCGGATCACGCCCGCGAGCACCGCCGAGCCGGCGAGCTTCTTGTACGGCAGGTTCTGCGCCTTCAGCGCGTGCTCGAGCGTCTCGCGGCCCTTGGCCTCGAGGTCCTCCTTCTGCTCGCGCGAGAAGAACTGGCGGATCTTGTTCCGCGCCCGTGAGGAGGCGACGAGCGACAGCCAGTCGCGCGACGGCCCTCGGCCCGCCTTCGCGGTCAGGATCTCGACGCGGTCGCCGCTGCGCAGCCGGTAGTGGAGCGGGACGATGCGGCCGTTCACCTTCGCCCCGACCGTCCGGTGGCCGACGTCGGTGTGCACCGCGTAGGCGAAGTCGATCGGCGTCGCCCCGGACGGCAGCGTCTTCACCTCGCCCTTCGGCGTGAAGACGAACACCTCCTCGTCGAAGAGGTCGGTGCGAAGGCTCTTCACGAACTCGCGTGCGTCCGCCTCGTCGGCGTGGACGTCCATCAGCTGGCGCACCCAGGCGCTCCACTCCGCGTCGGCGCGCTTCGAGACCCGCCCGTCGTGCGTGTACGCCCAGTGGGCGGCGACGCCGAGCTCGGCCGTCTCGTGCATCTCGCGCGTGCGCACCTGGATCTCGAGCGGACGGCCCTCGGGCCCGATCACGGTCGTGTGCAGCGAGCGGTAGCCGTTGAACTTCGGCATCGCCACGTAGTCCTTGAAGCGGCCGGGCATCGGCTTCCAGAGCGAGTGGATCAGGCCGAGCGCGCCGTAGCAGTCGCGCGTCCCCTCCTCGCCGTCGCGCTCGACGATCACGCGCATCGCCGTGAGGTCGTAGATCTCGTTGAACTCGCGGCCCTTCTTCACCATCTTGTCGTAGATCGAGTAGAAGTGCTTGGCGCGCCCGGCGATGTCGGCGGGGACGTCGACCTTCTCGAGCTCGCGCCGGAGCACGTCGGCGGCCTCGGCGACGTGGCCCTCGCGGTCGGCTCGCCGCTCGGCCACCATCGTCTTGATCTCGGCGTACTTGCGCGGATGGAGCGTCTGGAAGGCGAGGTCCTCGAGCTCCCACTTGAGCGCGTGGATGCCGAGCCGGTGCGCGAGGGGCGCGTAGACCTCGAGCGCCTCCTTCGACTTCTGGATCTGCTTCTGCTTGCCGAGGTACTCGATCGTGCGCAGGTTGTGGAGCCGGTCGGCGAGCTTGACGAGGATCACGCGCACGTCCTCGGCCATCGCCACGACCATCTTGCGGTAGTTCTCCGCCTCCGCCTGCTCGCGGCTCTGGAACTGGACGCGCGTCAGCTTGGTGACGCCGTCGACGAGCTGCGCGATCTCGTCGCCGAACTCCTCCCTGATCGTGCCGATCTCGGTCGCGGTGTCCTCGACCGCGTCGTGGAGCAGCGCGGCCGCGACCGTCTGCTCGTCGAGACGCAGCTGCGCGCAGATCGTCGCCACCCCGACCGGGTGCGTGATGAACGGCTCGCCCGAGCGCCGCTGCTGCCCCTCGTGCGCCGCCGCGGCGAGCTTGAAGGCCCGCGAGATCAGGTCGAGGTCGACGCCGCCGCTGTAGGTCGCGAGCTCCGCGAGCAGGCCGTCGAGGAGCTCCTCGTGCTTCTCGCCTGTCTCCAGCGTCGCCACCTTCTCAGTGTACTCCGGGGTTCCGCGAACGAACCCTCCCGGGAGGAAGCCCCGTGCAACCGGCGAAATCACGACCTTCGTGGTCGCTTTTCGCCGTTTCCGTGCCCGCCGCGCCGCCCTCCGGCTCGCGCGCGTCCTCGCCGCGTCGCTCGGCTCCCGCTAGGCGCTGAGCTCGAGGGCGTGGCCCTCGATCCCGCCGACCGAGAAGGGCGCGAGCGGCTCGAAGCGAGCCTGGAAGAAGCGCAGCTGCTCCGGCGCGTAGGTCATCCGCAGCCCCGGGACCGCACGCGCATGACGGTGCAGGTCGGCGACGACCCCGGCCACGTACTCGAGATGCTCCTGCGTGTAGGCCCGCCGCGGGAGCGTCAGCCGCACGAGCTCGAGCCCGTCGTACGCCTCATCGCCGTGCTGGCCCGAGACGATCCCGCGCTCCATCGTTCGGACGCCTCCGGCGAGGTAGATCGCCGCGGCGAGCGCCTGGGCCGGGAACTCGTCCTGCGGGAGGTGCGGCAGGAACCGCTTCGCATCGAGGAAGACCGCGTGCGCTCCCACGGGGAGCACGATCGGCACGCCGGCCTCCACGAGCAGTGCCGCGAGATGTGCGACCTGGTCGACGTAGTGGCCCACGATCCGCTCGTCGGCCGCCTCGCGGATGCCGACGGCGAGCGCCTCCATGGCGGCTCCGGACATGCCGCCGTAGTGCGGGAAGCCCTCGTAGACGACGACGAGCTCGCGCAGCTTCTCGGCCAGGGCGTCGTCGTTGACGGCGACGAGGCCGCCGATCGGTACGAAGTGGTCCTTCTTGGACGAGAAGATCGCGCCGTCGCTCAGGTCGGCGATCAGCTTCACGATCTCGGCGAGCGAGTGGTGCGCGTACCCCGCCTCGCGCCGCTTGACGAAGAGCGCGTTCTCCGAGCTGCGAGTCGCGTCGAGGATCAGCGGCACCCCGTAGTCGAGCGTCACCGCTCGCACCTCGACGAGGTTCTCGATCGAGAACGGCTGGCCCCCCGCCATGTTCAGACAGGCCTCCTGGCGGACGAACGCGATGTTCTCGGGCCCGGCGGCGCGGATGACTTCCTCGAGCGCGCCGACGTCGATGTTCCCCTTCCAGGGGTGGGTCGACTCCGGATCGCTCGCCTCGGCGACCGAGACGTCCGTCCAGACGGCTCCCGCGAGCTCCGCGTGCGCCCGGGACGTCGTGAAGTAGAGGTTGGACGGGACGAGGCGCCCGGGCCGCACGAGCACCTGCGAGAGGAGGTGCTCGGCGCCGCGGCCCTGATGGGTCGGGATCGTGTGCTTGTAGCCGTAGACCTCGGCGACCGCGCGCTCCAGGCGGAAGAAGCTGCGCGAGCCCGCGTACGCCTCGTCGCCGAGCTCCATCGCGGCGCGCTGCTCCTGGGAGACGGCGGAGGTGCCGCTGTCGGTGAGCAGGTCGACGAAGACGTCGTTCGAGTGGAGCAGGAAGGTGTTGTAGCCGGCCGTGGCGAGGGCTTCGCGCCGGCGCTCCGGGTCCGGCAGCGAGATCGGCTCGACGACCTTGATCTTGTACGGAGGCACATGCATGTGATCGATCGTCCGGGGCGAACCGCCGACAGCGCATCCGCGCATGGGCCGAGGCAGGCTGCGGAGGAGTACGTAGGGTTGCGGCATGCCGTGGTACTACGCGGTCGCCGAGCGCGACCACGAACTGCAGAACCCGACGAGCCCGGAGAAGATCCGCGAGCTCGGCGAACGGCTGCGCCTCGGCCCGGACTCGCGCGTGCTCGACATGGCGTGCGGCACGGCGGGCCCGGCGGTGCTGCTGGCCACGCAGTTCGGCTGCCGGATCGTCGGCGTCGAGCGCGCGCCCGAGTTCGCCGCGGCGGCGCGGGAGCGGGTCGACGCTGCGGGGCTCGGCGGGCGGGTCGAGATCGTCGAGGGGGACGCTGCGGCGTACCCGCTCGAGCCGTCGTCGTTCGACGCTGCGCTCTGCCTCGGCGCGACGTTCGTCTGGGACGACCTCGACGGAACCCTCGCCGCGCTGGCGCCCGCGGTGCGTCCGGGCGGGCACGTCGCCGTCGGCGAGCCGTTCTGGCGCTCCTGGCCCCTGCCCGAGGGGGTCGACGACCTCGGCTACCTGCCGCTGCCGGCGACCGTCGCCCGGATCGAGGCGGCCGGGCTCCCGCTCGTGACGCTGATCGCCTCGTCGCAGGACGACTGGGACCGGTACGAGTCGCTGCACTGGCGCGCGCTCGAGGACTGGCTCGAGACGAACGCGGACGCTCCCGAGGCGGGCCGGATCCGCGAGCGGTACGAGCGACAGCGCGACGACTACCTGCGCTTCGAACGCACGCTGCTCGGCTGGGCGATCTTCGCCGCGCGCAGGCCCGGCTGACCGCACGCCGCAGCGCTATTGACAGCGCCGACGGGCGGTGGGAGCCTCCGCGGCAAGCGACGTCGGAGGATGCTCTGGCGCCTGCGCCACCTCACGTTGCTGCCTCTGCTCCGCGGCCCGGATCCCGGGCCCCGCCGTCCTGACGCCATTCACGTCCCGTCCTTCGAAGGAGGCACTCCAGATGGCGATCATGGACATCGAGCGGGCGAACGGAGACGTCGCGGCCGAGGCGATGCGCGGGCAGCTGGCGCGGATCGCGGGCGAGGAGCCGGGCGGCCCTCCCGGCATGGGCTGGCACCGCGACCTGCCGGACTTCCGCGACTACACACCCGAGCACGAGGCTGTGGCGCCCCTGCTCTCGCAGACCTCGGCCGCGGCCGAGGCGAAGAGCGCGAAGGCACTCCCGGGCGCCGTCGACCTGCGCGCCTGGTTCTCGCCGGTCGAGAATCAGGGCCAGCTCGGCTCCTGCACGGCGAACGCCGTCGTCGGGCTCCTCGAGTACTTCGAGCGGCGCGCGTACGGCAGGCACGTCGACGCGTCGCGGCTGTTCCTGTACAAGGCGACCCGCGACCTGCTCGGCTGGCACGGGGACACCGGCGCCCACCTGCGGTCGACGATGGGCGCGCTCGCGCTCTTCGGCGTCCCGCCCGAGCAGTACTGGCCGTACCGGATCGCCAAGTTCGACACGGAGCCGACGCCGTTCTGCTTCGCGTTCGCGTCGAACTTCCAGGCGCTCACGTACTACCGGCTCGACCCGCCCGGGACGACGCCCCGGGCCCTGCTCGACCGGATCAGGGCGAAGGTCGCGTCGGGGCTGCCGTCCTGCTTCGGATTCACGGTGTACAGCTCGATCTCGCAGGCGTCGTCGACGGGGCAGATCCCGTTCCCCGGCAAGGGGGAGCGGGTCGTCGGCGGGCACGCGATCGACATCGCCGGCTACGACGACAAGCTGAAGATCGCGAACGCGGCCCCGGACGGCTCCACGACGACCGGTGCGTTCCTGATCCGCAACTCGTGGGGGACGTCGTGGGGGCAGGCCGGCTACGGCTGGCTCCCGTACGAGTACGTGCTCCGGCAGCTCGCGACCGATTTCTGGACGCTGATCAAGGCCGAGTGGGTGAACACCGGCCAGTTCGTCTAGCGTCGGATTCGACGCGGCGGCCGTTGCGGCCGGCCGCCGCGCGCGGAGCGGGCTACGGCGAGTGCGGGAACCCGGGCGGGTAGACGAGCCGGCCCTGCGGGAGGTCCGTTCCATCCCCGAGCACCGCGATCTGGAACGCGCGGTCGGGCGTGGCCGCGGGCGGCAGCAGCCCGAGCGGGGAGGCGTGCACGAAGCCGAAGCGCGAGTAGTAGTCGGCGTCGCCCTCGAGCACGATGCACGGCTCGCCGAGACCGCGCGCCCCGTCGAGCGCCGCGCGGACGAGCGCGCCGCCGATGCCCGTGCCCTGCAGATCGGGAGCGACGGCGATAGGCCCGAGCAGGAGCACGCGCCGCCGCGAACCCTCGAGCGTCGCCCAGCTGACGATCACGTGCCCGACGACGCCGTCGTCCCGGTCCACAGAGACGAGCGACAAGGCGGGGATGTACGCCTCCGTCCCGCGGACCTCGCGGACGATCACGGGCTCCAGCTCGCGTCCGAAGGCGGCCAGGTGGAGCGCGAAGATCGCGTCGCCTTCGCTCTCCCGCTCGGGGCGGATCACGCTGCGCGCGCGAGCGGCTGCTCTCCGGCGAGCAGTGCGCGAAAGCGCGCCGACTCGAGCAGGTGGCGTCGCCCGAGCCCCGCCTCCTCGATCTCGAGCTCTGCGAAGATCGCGCGCGCCTCCGCGTCGCGGACGGCCGAGGGCTTGCGGTACTCGCCGACGAGCCAGTCGCGCAGGGCGTCGAAGCGCGGCGCCGCGGGAAAGATCCGGCGCACGACGAGCTGCGGCGCGACGGCCCCGTTCCAGCGGTTCTCCTCGAGCCGGAAGACGACGTCGAAGCGATCGCCGCTCCGGTAGCTCTCGAGCCGGGCCCCGAAGCCGAACGCGATCGCGCTGCCCACGTCCCCGCCGCCGGTCCGCGCCCGGAAGCGGAGGTGCTTCCCCTCCCCCACCGCTGCGAGGTCGGTCAGCTCGCAACCGGCCGCGAGCAGGGTCACGCCGGGGTTGCCGAGCCCGAACGGTGCGAGCCCGGCCAGCTCTCCGCACAGATCGAGACCGAGCCGCGAGCCGCGCGGCACGACGGCGTCGACCTGCGTGACGGATCGGAGATCCTCGTCGCCGAGGACGTCGCCGGCGTGCGCGGCGAAGGCGTCGGCGAATGCGTCGACGTCCGCCTCCCGGATCGAGAGGCCGGCGGCGGCGCGATGGCCGCCCCAGCGCTGCAGCAGCGACGAGCAGGCGGCGAGCGCACCATGCAAGTCGAAGGAGGGGATCGAGCGGCCGGAGCCCTTCCAGTCTCCCTCCCCTCCGGCGATCAGGACGACCGGCCGGTTGTAGCGCTCGACGAGCCGCGAGGCGACGATCCCGATCACCCCCTCGTGCCAGTCGGCCCCGGCGACGGCGTACGCACGGCGGCTGCGCCTCTCCTCCGGCCACTGCTCCACCTGTGCGATCGCCTCGCGGAGGATTCGGCTCTCGACCGCCTGCCGTTCCCGGTTCAGCTCCTCGAGCGAGTCGGCGAGGCGGCGCGCCTCGGCGGGGTCGTCGGTCAGGAGCAGCTCCAGCGCGGCGCGCGGATGGCCGAGCCGCCCGGCGGCGTTGATCCGCGGGCCGAGTCGGAAGCCGACGGCACCGGAGTCGACGGCGGCCGGATCGACGCCGGCCGCCCGCATCAGGGCCTGCAGGCCGGGCTTCTGCGTCCGCCCCAGAGCGCGCAGCCCGGCGATCACGAGCGAGCGGTTCTCGTCGAGGAGCGGCACGACGTCGGCGATGGTCGCGAGCGCGACCAGGTCGAGGTGGCGGCGCGGGATCTCCGAGTCGGCGCCGAAGAGCGCCTGGCCGAGCTTGTAGACGACGCCCGTCCCGCAGAGCTCCGGGAAGGGGTAGTCGGAGGGGCGGGTGGCGACCACCGGGCAATCGGGCAGCGATTCGCCGGGGCGGTGATGGTCGGTGACGATGACCTCGAGCCCGCGGTCCTTCGCCTCCTCGACCTCGACGACGGCCGTGATGCCGCAGTCGACGGTGAGCACGAGGCCGCAGCCGTCGTCGGCGAGGCGCGCGAGCGTCTCGGTGCGCACGCCGTAGCCCTCGTCGAAGCGGCTCGGCAGATGCCAGACGACGTCGGCGCCGAGCTCGCGCAGCAAGAGCACGGCGAGCGCAGTCGCGGAGATACCGTCGACGTCGTAGTCGCCGTGGACGCAGATGCGCCGCCCCTCCTCGACCGCGGCACGGATCCGCGCGCATGCGATCTCCATGTCGCCGAGCAGGAACGGGTCGTGCGGCGGCTGCTCGCCGGCGAGGAAGCGGCGCGCCGCCTTCGGGTCGTCGAAGCCCCTGCGGACGAGGACGGCGGCCGTGATCTCGCCGATACCGAGCTCGCGAACGAGCCCGGCCTGAGCGGCATGAGGGCAGTCGCGGAGCGTCCAGGTGCCATCGTGCATGTGCAGCCACGCTACGGGGAGCGGCGGACGGCACCGGCCCCGCGGACAGGGCCGAAACCGCCGCTGTGGAACGATTTCCGGGCCTTCGTGACGAAGGCTCGAAAGAGCGGTCACAACGGGCGTGGCACGCTCTCCGGGTCCCCTCGGGAGGGTGGGGGCTCGGGACGGGGAAGAGAGGTGGCGCGCGAGGCCGCGAGGATGCTTCGAGCCATGCGAGGCGCGGCGGCGCGACGTCGATCGGCCGCTCTCAGCCCTCGCGCGGTAGTTGGACGCCGAGCACCGTCAACAGGACGAGAACGGCGAATCCGAAGAGCCAGAGCGCCACGACGAGACGCGGCCGACGGCTCTCGCGAAGGGATTCGAGCGCGACCTTGCCCCAGAGGATCAGGAGACCGATCGCCGCGGCCCCGCCGACGACGATCACCGGCGCGAGGTAGACCGCCTTTTCGAAGGGCCAGGCGAGCAGCCACGCCGTCAGGGCAACGAGTGCCAGGACGGCCGCGAGCGCCGCCGGAATCCGGAATACGCGCACGGGACAAGGGTACGCTTCGCCCGTGGACACGGCCGGCAACTACCACTCAGGCGATGACTACGTCGTCGAGTTCCTCGGTTACCGGTTCGCCTTCAGCGACTTCGACTTCGAGCAGCGCGTGACCGCCGCAGCCGTGAAGCTCGGCCTGCTCGACAGCCAGCGAGCTCGACCCGGACGAGACCGCCGATCTGGTCGAGCTGGTCGAACGTGACGGGATCGAGACGCCCAGCAGTGCACTCGGCCGCTACCTGGTCCGCCACTGGGACGAGGTGGCGCTCGTCGAGGGCGAGTCGCTCGTCTACTGGCTGAAGAAGATCGTGTTCCGGGGCGCCTGGCTCGACCACCGCGTGAAGGAGGGCCTGCTCGAGGTCGGCTGGGACGACGACAAGGCCGATTTCTCGTACGCCGACCCGCAGGGAGGACGCGCGCTGCTCGAGCTGCTGCCGACCCCGAGCTGGCACGACGTGCAGTACCGCCGGTGACGGTGCCGCGCTGGTACGCGCTCGCCGGACCTGCTATACCTGGCGGCCCTCCTCGCGACGGATACCCGGGTCGGGCTCCGCTGGCAACTCGTCCTCGGCGCAGTGACCTGGCTCGTCGTGCTCGCAGGGTTGCGACCCCTGCCAGCGCTCGCGCGCGCGCAGACGCTCGGCGTCATCGCCTTCGCCACGATCGGCGAGGTGACGGGTTCGCTCCTCTGGGGCGTCTATCACTACCGACTGCACAACCTGCCCGCGTTCATCCCTCCGGCCCACGGGCTCGTCTATCTGAGCGGAGTCGCCCTCAGCCGTGCCGTAGGAACGCGGGCGCTCGTCCTCGCGGCGGCCGCCGGCGCCCTCGTCTGGGGCCTGCTCGGGCTCACGGTGCTGCCGCGGCTCGACCTCGCCGGCGCCGTCGGCGTCCCGCTCCTACTCGTCTTCCTCTGGCGCTCGCGCATGCGCGCTGCGTACGCGGGCGTGTTCCTCGTCGTCGCCTCGCTCGAGCTCTACGGCACGTCGATCGGGACCTGGCGGTGGGCCTCGGAGCTTCCCGGCCTGGGGATCGCGGACGGAAATCCTCCGAGCGGAGCCGCCAGCGGCTACGTCTGGTTCGACGTGATGGCGTTCCTCGTCGCGCCGTGGCTGGTCTCGGCGGGGCGCGCGGTCCGCGCCCGGCTCTCGCCCGCGATCGGCGCGGCCTAGCCGCTCGGCTGCGGCGGGACCGCGAAGCCGAAGCGCGCGAGACGGTCCTCGGGCGACTTGCGCAGCTCGATCCTGCGCAGCGATCCGATCGGGACGATCAGCGCGTCGGGCCCGTCGTCGTGTCCGTCGCGGACGTAGAGGGTCACCATCCCGAAGCCCGGCTCCGGCTCGATTCGATCGAGCACGAAGCGAGAGGTGTCCATCAGCTCGATCTCGACGACCGGTGTCTCGACGCCGGTCGCCTCGGCGAAGTTCGCGATCGCCCGATGCAGCCGCTCGACGAACTCCTCGTGCGGCAGCCCGGGGACGGGCGTCCAGAGCTCTGGCACGCTTCGGAGCGTATCGCGTCACGGATTCGCGACCGTCGGAGTCATCGCCGAACTGCACTCTCTGCAGGAACGTCTCGACGGTGTCGCCACGCCACGCCAGGTGGCGACGCCAGGCCACGCCACCCACCGTTGGCCACGCCGTGCGCCTCGGCCCGAGGACTCAGAACAGGCGCGAGTCGGGCTCCGACGCGGCCCCGAGGTGGGCGCGCCCGAGCTTCGTGATCGTGCGGCCGCGCGGCGTGCGCTGGATGAAGCCGAGCTGGAGCAGGTAGGGCTCGTAGACGTACTCGATCGTCTCGGGCTCCTCGCCGAGGGAGGCGGCGATCGTGTTCACGCCCACTGGGCCGCCGTCGAACTTCTCGGCGATCGCGCGCAGCAGTTCCCGATCGAGCCGCTCGAGGCCTGCCCCGTCGACCTCGAGCAGACCGAGTGCCTCGCGCGCGATCGCCGTCGTGATCGCCCCCTGGTGGCGTACCTCGGCCACGTCCCGGACACGGCGCAGGATGCGGTTCGCGATCCGGGGCGTCCCCCGCGAGCGGCCGGCGATCTCATCGGCCGCGTCGGCCGCGATCTCGACGCCGAGGATCCGCGCGGAGCGGGAGACGATCGCGGCCAGCTCCGACGGCTCGTAGTAGTCGAGGCGGAAGGTCATCCCGAAGCGATCACGGAGCGGCGACGTGAGCAGGCCGGTGCGGGTCGTGGCGCCGACGAGCGTGAACGGCGGCAGATCGAGCGTCAGCGTGCGCGCCGCGGCTCCCTGCCCCATCACGATGTCGAGGCGGAAGTCCTCGAGCGCCGGATAGAGGATCTCCTCGGCGGCCCGGCTCATCCGGTGGATCTCGTCGACGAAGACGACGTCGCGCGACTCGATCGCTGTCAGGACGGCGGCCACGTCCTTCCGCTCGAGCGCGGGGCCGGCGACCGAACGGATTCCAACGCCGAGCTCCTCGCGGACGATGTGCGCGAGGCTCGTCTTGCCCAGCCCCGGCGGCCCGACGAACAGGACGTGGTCGAGCGCCTCGCCACGCGCCTTCGCCGCCTCGAGGGCGATCCCGAGCTGCTCCTTCACCCGCCCCTGACCGACGAAGTCGTCGAGCCGGCGCGGACGGAGGCTCTGCTCGAGCTCCTCGTCCTCCTCGCGGACGTCCGGCGCCAGAAACGGCGTCGCGTTCATCTCCCCCTCCAGCACCGGCGAAGCCGGTCCTCCCGCTCCCGGATGAGCTCCGTCGGGCCCACGCTCATGCCGCTCTCTTCAACGCGAGCCGGACGCGCTCCTCCGGCGGCAGATCGGGGTCGGTGTCCGCGAGCGCCCGCTCCGCGTCGAGCACCGAGTAGCCGAGCTCGACGAGCGCGTCGCGCGCGACCACGTGCGCGTCGTCCCCAGGCGCAGCCGCGGGTGCGATCGTTCCGTCGCCGAGCTTCTCGCGCAGCTCGAGCACGATTCGCTCCGCCGTCTTCTTGCCGATGCCGGGGATCGCCTGGAAGCGGGCCGAGTCGCCGCCGACGATCGCCCGCCGCAGGTCGGCGACCGGCGAGCCGGAGACGATCGCGAGCGCGACCTTCGGGCCGATGCCGTTCACGGTCAGGAGCTGGACGAACAGCTCGCGCTCGGCCCGCTCGGCGAAGCCGTAGAGCTGGAGCGCGTCTTCGCGGACGTGCAGATAGGTCTCGACCACGACCTCCTCGACGCCGTCCGCCTGCCGCACCGCGCTCGGAGTCGCCGCGATGAGGTAGCCGACCCCGCCGACGTCGAGCAGGAGCCCCTCCGGCGTGTTCGCGACCGGCGTGCCGCGGAGCCTCGCGATCACCCGGTCATCCTCAGCAGCGGCGGTGAGAGCGCGTGGCAGATGGCGACGGCGAGCGCGTCGGCGGCGTGGTGCGGAGTGGGCGGCGTGTCGAGCCCGAGGATCGCCTTCACCATCCGCTGCACCTGGGCCTTCTCGGCGCGGCCGTAGCCGCAGACCGCCTGCTTGACGAGGGCCGGGGCGTACTCGGCGCAGGGAAGGCCGGCGTTTGCGGCCGCGACGAGCACGGCGCCGCGCGCCTGTCCGACGGAGAGCGCGATGCGGGCGTCGGCGCCGACGTACGACTCCTCGAGCGCCACGGCATCCGGCGCATGCTCCGCGATGAGGACGGCCACGCCGTCGTAGATCGTCTTCAAACGGAGCTCTACCGCCTGGCCGGCGGGTGTCGACCAGCACCCGTGGCCGATGGCCCTGAGGCGCCCTCCGCTTTCGTGGACGATCCCGTACCCGCAAGCAGCCGTTCCCGGGTCGATGCCGACGACCTTCACGCCAAGACGTTAGGCAGTGGGTCGGACGACTCCTGCCCCGGCGTGCCGCACTTCGAGGATCGCCTTCCCCAGCCGCTCGAGCTCCTCGGGGCTTCGGGTGAACGGGCAGCGGCGTGTATCGATCGGACCATTCGCGAACGGGTCGCCGCGA
>CAVVDI010000018.1:0-28034 GCA_963746895.1 uncultured Actinomycetes bacterium
GGGAGACCGGGTCGGCTTCTTGCCGTACTTCGCCCCTGCGGTCGTGTTCGGGTTGATGCTCTACGCGCAGTTCGACCACTCGCTCTCCGATCGCCTCGGCATGGCGGTCGCCGCGGCCGCCACTGCAGTTCTCGTGCTCCTGCGCCAGTTCCTCGTCCGCCGCGACCTGCTCACCGCCCGGAACGACCTCAGCTACCTGGCCCTTCACGACGGCCTGACCGGGCTCCCGAACCGGACGCTGGTGCTCGACCGCGCGGAGCAGATGCTCGCCCGCGCGCGTCGGCGACAGACCCCGGCCGCCGCCCTGTACATCGACATCGACGGCTTCAAGCAGGTCAACGACCTTCTCGGCCACGCCGCGGGCGATCAGCTCCTGCGGGTCGTCGGCGCCCGGCTGGCGAGCGTCACCCGGGAGACTGACACGGCCGGCCGGATCGGCGGCGACGAGTTCATCGTCCTGCTCGATTCGCTCGCCCCGGACGCGAGCCCCGAGCTCGTCGCCGAGCGGATCCTGGAGGTGCTCGGACAGCCGGTCGACCTCGACCGCGCCGGCGGGCAGCCCTTCTCGATCGACGCGAGCATCGGTATCGTCGTCAGCGAAGAGGGAGCGGACGCCGAAGCGCTCCTGCATGCCGCCGACCTCGCCCTCTACGAGGCGAAGAACACCGGCAAGAACCGCTACGTCCTCTTCGAGTCGAACATGCAGACCGTCGCTCGCGACCGGGTCATGCTCGAGCGGGACCTGCGGGGCGCGGTCGCCCGCGAACAACTCTTCCTCCTCTATCAGCCCACCTTCGACCTGCGCGACCGATCCGTCACCGGCGTCGAAGCGCTTCTGCGCTGGCGTCATCCGGTCCACGGCGTCATCGAGCCGGACCAGTTCATCCCGATCGCCGAGCGGGCGGGAACGATCGTCCCGATCGGCCGCTGGGTGCTCCACCACGCCTGCGCGCAAGCGGCCGCATGGCGCCGCCGCGGCTACCGGGTCGGCATCTCCGTCAACATCTCCGCGCGCCAGTTCGACGACGCCTCGCTCGTCGACGACGTCCGGGACGCTCTGGACGAGAGCGGCCTCGATCCAGCAGAGCTCACTCTCGAAGTTGCCGAGACGACGCTCATGCGCGATCCGGACAGCGTCGCCGATCGGCTCGCCGCGATCAAGACGCTCGGTGTCCGGGTCGCGATGGACGACTTCGGCACCGGCTACAGCTCACTGGCGTATCTCCGGCGGTTCAAGGTCGACGCCCTCAAGATCGACCGCTCCTTCATCTCCGGCATCGCCGCGAGCGACGGATCGGCGGCCCTCATCCGCACGCTCGTGCAGCTCGGGAAGACCCTCGGCCTGGAGACACTCGCCGAGGGCATCGAAGACCACGCCCAACTCGAGCAACTCCAGCGCGAGCACTGCGACTACGGCCAGGGATTCTTCCTCTCCCGCCCGCTCGTCCCGGACGCGATCGAGCCGTTCCTCTCTCGCACGCCCCCCGGCGCGCGCCAGCTCGTGCCATCCCGTAGGTACGCGGGTCGCCGTCGGCTTCGGCATCCGGGACGCCTGCGTCGAGGGGCGGGAGACCCTCGACGCAGGCGCGCGGTGGTCGGTCAGCCGCTCGTCCGCGCCGAGACGGTGCAGCCGATGACGGTGTGCGTGTCGACGAGCTTCGCGAAGCCGAGGCGCTGCGCCTTGCGGATGCGCATGGCCGAGTTCAGCGGCACCAGCTTCGTTCCGAGGCGCGCGGCCGAGAGCAGCGGCAGTGTCCCGGCGGGCGTCAGCATCGCCTGCTTGAGGACCGAACCAGGCTTCGCCGCCTTCGGGCCCGGGACGACGAGCGTGATGTCGCACGGCCCGGTGAAGGACGTCGATCCGGCGAGCGAGATCACGTGGTCGTGCGCGCCGAATCCGTGCGTCGCGGCATCCGCCTGCGGATGCAGCGGGCTCGACGGGTCGATCGGGGAGATGACGAAGAGCGGCCGGGGGGCGGCGCCGGCGGGCGGCGGGCCGGTCGTGACGAGGTCGTAGACGGCGCCGACGACCCAGACGCCGTCGGCGCCGGGCGCGGCCGCGGCGCTCGCCGCAGTGGCTGCGAGGCAGAGGGCGGCTGCAGCGATCGGGAGGGTCAGACGGTTCGGGCGGCTCACGGCGATCCTTTCGTTGGCGGGGACGTGCCGAGCCGTGTGAGCCTGCCGCCGGCCGGCGCAGAACGCGTCCTGGAAACCCCTACAGTTCGCCGCGGGCGTGCGCGACAATCCCTTCGTGCCGGTAGCCCCGCCGCGCGAGCTGGTCGGTCGCGACGCCGATCTCGACCACCTGGAGCGCGTCGGCGCTTCGCTCGAGACGGGCGCGGCTGCGCTCGTGATCGCCGGCGAGCCCGGCATCGGGAAGACGGCGCTCTGGCGGGTCGGGCTCGATCGGGTCGAGGCGGCGGGAGCGCGCGTGCAGCGCACGCGCTGCGCGGAGGTCGAGATGCCGATCTCCTTCGGCGCGCTCGCCGACCTGCTCGGGGAGCCGGCCGCCGAGGTGCGCCACGAGCTGCCGCGGCCCCAGCAGGCCGCGCTCGACGCCGCTCTCGGCCGCAGTGCCGGCGACGAGCCCTCGGACTGGCTCGCCCTCGCCGCCGCCGTGCTCGCTCTCCTGCGCGTCCTCTCGAACGAGGGGCCGACGGTGCTCGGGATCGACGATCTCCAGTGGCTCGATCCCGGTTCGCGACGCGTGCTCGCCTGGGCGCTCCGCCGGGCCGGCGAGCTCAGGGTCGGGCTCGTCGCGACGCTCCGGGACGGCGACGACGCCGACCCGCTCGCGCTTGCGGACGCGCTCCCGCCTGGACGCTTCACGACCCTCCGACTGCCGCCGCTCAGCTCCGGGGCGCTCGGTCACCTCGTGGTCACCCGTCTCGGCGTGCATCTTCCGCGGCCGACGCTGGCCCGGCTGCGGCAGGCGTCAGGCGGAAATCCGCTCTTCGCGCTCGAGTTCGCCCGCGGTCTCGCCGGCGAAGGGCGGGTAGCTGCGGCGGGGCCGCTCGAGGTGCCCGAATCGCTCGACCAGCTGGTGCAGGCCCGCGTGGCCGCGCTGCCGCGGCGGCTGCTCGCGCTGCTGGAGGCCGTCTCCGCGCTCGACCGGGCGACTCTCACCGACCTCGAGCGCGTGCTCGGCCCCGAGGCGTCCGCCGCCGAGGCGGTCGAGGAGGCGGTTCGGCTGGACGTGTTCGCCATCGACGACGAGGGCATCGTCCGCTTCGCGCACCCGCTGCTCGCCTCGGCGGTGTACTTCGCGATGGTCCCGGAGCGCCGTCGCGGGCTCCACGCGCGGCTCGCCGGGATCGTCGACGGCGCCGAGGAGCGCGCCCGCAACGCCGCCCTGGCCGCCGTCGAACCCGACGAGACGACGGCAAGCGAGGTCGAGGCCGCCGCCCACGACGCCGCGGCGCGGGGCGCGCTCGACGCCGCTGCAGCCCTGTGCGGCGAGGCGATCCGCCTGACGCCGACCGCGGACACCGCCGCCGCCTCCCGTCGCGTGCTCGCCGCGGCCGGCTGGCTCGCGGAGATCGGCGAGTTCGCGGCCGCCGGCGCCCGGCTGCGCCGGCTTCCGATCCGCGATGTCCGATCCGGCCACGCAGGTCGAGGCGCTGCTGCTCCGGGCCGATTGCGAGCTGAACGACCGCAAGAGGCTGGTCGGCCTCCTCCGCGAGGCGCTCGCGATTGCGGACGAGCCGCGAGGACGCTGGCGCGTTCTGATCCGGCTCGCGCACCACGGCGGCTGGGTCTCCGGCGACGCCGCAGCGGCGGCCGAGCTCGCGCGCGAGGCGCTGGCGGTGGCCACCGGCCTCGGCGACCCCGTGCTCGTCGACACGTCGCGCGCCGCACTCGAGTTCTACGAGGCGGCGTGCGGGAGCCCGACCGGTGGAACCTCCCGGCGCCGCCGTCGCTCCGTCTCGCGCGGAGCGCCGAGGTCGCAGTGGTGGGAGATCGGCCCAGGGGTGTCCCTCGGCTGCAGGCTGATGTGGGCCGGCGAGCTGGACCGCGCCGGCCGCGTTCTCGAGGACGAGGTCGAGGCGCAGAGGGTCGCGCGCCGCGAGGCGAAGGCCGGCTTCGCGCTGTGCTGGCTGAGCGAGCTCGAATGGCGCCGCGGCGCGTGGGCGCGGGCCGCTGCGCGCGCCGCCGAGGCGACCGAGCGGCTCGGCGACGTGAACCCGACCGCGTTCCCGCGAGCGCTGCTCGCCGCCTCGACCGGGCGCGTGGACGAGGCGCTGGAGATCGCGCACCGCGGGCTCGCGTGGGCCGACCGGAACGACGAACGGGTGGCGCCGCCCCGCTTCCACTGGGTGCTCGGTCTGCTCGAGCTCGGCCGCGGCGATCCGCAGCGCGCAGCCGGCTCGTTCGGCGCTGCGCTCGCGGCGCTCGACGCAGCGGGCATTCGCGAGCCCGGATACCTGCCGGTGCTGGCCGACCTCGTCGAGAGCCTCGTCGCACTCGGTCGCCTCGACGAGGCGGCGGCGGCTCTCGCCCGGCTCGATGCGGCCGGCACCGGCCGGTGGGCGGTTCCGGCCGCTGCGCGGGGGCGCGCCCTGCTCCTGCTTGCGCGGGGCGAGGCGCCGGCCGCCGCGGCCGCGGCCGTCGCGGCGGCGGACGGGTTCGCCGCCGTCGGGGCCGAGGTCGACCGCGCCCGTGCGGACCTCGTCGCCGGAAACGCGTGGCGGCGAGCGGGCGAGCGGCGCGCGGCGGCGGCGCGGCTGCGCGCCGCGGCGGAGACGTTCGCGCACGTGGGAGCGACGCCGTGGCTCGAGCAGGCCGAGCTGGAGCTGCGGCGGGCGAGTCCACGCCGCGGCAGCGAGCCCGGCGAGCTGACCGCCGCAGAGTCGCGCGTGGCGGCTCTGGTCGCCGCCGGGCGCAAGAACAAGGAGGCCGCCGACGAGCTCTACACGACCGTGGCGACGGTCGAGGCGCATCTGACGCGCATCTACCGCAAGCTCGGCCTCCGTTCGCGGGCGGAGCTCGCCCGGCTCGCCGCCACGGAGCCGGGCCGTCTGGCAGGCGGCCAGGAGTAGGGTTTTCCGCGACGCGAGCCGAGGCGTCGCCCGCGAAGGTCCGGGTCATGTCCCGCACCGAGGTCTTCCTCGTCGAGCGCTTTCTCGCCGGCGCACAACCGGCCGCAGTCGAGCAGCTGGCGGCCGGCCTCGAGGCCGCGAGCGCCGAGCTCCGCGCCGAGGGGCGGCAGGTGTTCTGGCTGCGCTCGCTCGCTGTCGCCGACGACGAGACGTGCCTCTGCGTCTTCGCGGCCGAGCAGGCCGCGGACGTCGAAGCCGCGAACCGTCTGGCCGGCGCGGGCTACGAGCGGATCGTGGCGGGCATCGCCGTCGAGCCGGGCCAGAGGCTCGACGCGAAATAGGAGCCCGGGCGCGCGACGCACGCAGCCGCAGCCGCGGCGTGCACACGGGCGGAAGGGGACGTCCGGCCCGATCACCCGCTCCACACGAAATCTGTAAGGTTGCGCGCCTGCGGATGGCGGCTCCCGTGACCTGCGTCTACCACGCCTACGACTCCGGCCAGCTCGTCGCCACCGGGCGCCTGATGCTCGAGGGGATGCCGCAGGTGGGCGAGGAGGTGCGCCTCAACGGGCGCGCGCACGTCGTCCGCGAGGTCGGCTACGGCGCCGACTCGCCGGTGCTCACGCTCGAGCCGCGCTAGCCCGGTCGCGCGTCGCGAGCGGGAGCGTGAACGCGACCCGCGCACCGGCGCCCCCCGGGCGGCGCTCCGCCCAGATGCGCCCGCCCTGCGCCTCGACGAGGCCGCGGGCGATCGCGAGCCCGAGCCCGGCGCCGCCGCCGGTGCGGGCCCGGGCGCGGTCGGCCCGCCAGAAGCGGTCGAACATCCGCTGCTCGTCGCCGGGCTCGATCCCCTCGCCGGTGTCCTCGACGCTGATCTCCAGCTCCGCGCCGACCGGGCGGGCGGCGACGACGACCGAGCCGTCGGAAGGGGTGTGCCGCAGCGCGTTCACGAGCAGGTTCAGGAGCACGCGCTCGACCTGCTCCGGCGCGCACCGCACCGGCGGCAGCGTCGCGTCGAGCCGGGTCTCGAGCTGGACGTCCCGCGCGGCCGCCTCCGCCTGCAGGCCGCGCACGCACGACTCGAGCACCGAGCCGAGCGGCGTCTCGCGCAGCTCGAGCGTCAGCGCGCCGGCGTCGATCGCGGCCAGCTCGAAGAGGTCGTCGATCAGCCGCCCGAGCGCGCGCGACTGGGCGCGGAGGTCGGGCAGGTACTCCGCGGGCTCGACGAGACCGTCCTCGATCGCCTCCAGCATCGCCTGGATCGAGGCGAGGGGCGTGCGCAGATCGTGGCTCGCCCAGGCGACGAGCTGGCGGCGCGCGTCGAACAGCTCCTCCACCGAGGCGGCCATCTCGTTGAAGGAGCCGCCGAGGCGGGCGAGCTCGCGGGGACCGGCCTCCGGCGCACGGGCGGAGAGCTCGCCGGCCGCCAGCTCGCCCGCGGCGCGCTCGAGGGCGCGGATGCGGCGCGCGATCAGCTCCGCGACGACGAGAGCGGCGAGCACCCCTGCGAGCGCCGCCGCCGACGCGACCTCGAGCACCTGCACGTCGGCGTGCATGTGGAACATGACGAAGCCTCCGAGCACCACCGCGCCGAGCGGGACGGCGCCGGCGAAGAGGGCGAGCGCGGCCAGCTGCAGCCGCACGGTCGGCAGCAGCCGCAGCAGGAGGGCGGCGACGACGCCGGCGCCGAGCGCCGCGAGCGCGATCTCGGTGGCGAACCCGGTCATGGCGTGAACCGGTAGCCGGCGCCCCAGACGGTCTCGAGGTGGCGTGGGCGGGACGGGTCGTCCTCGACCTTCTCGCGCAGGCGGCGGACGTGGACGGTGACGGTGCCCGTGTCGAGCGAGCTCGTGTAGCCCCAGACGCTCTCCATCAGCTGGTCGCGCGAGAAGACCCGGCGCGGGTGCGACGCGAGGAACCAGAGCAGGTCGAACTCCTTCAGGGTGAGCCTCAGCGGCTCGCCCGCCTTGCGCACCTCGCGCGCGTCCGCGTCGAGCTCGACGTCTCCGAACGAGATGCTCGCGCCGAGGGCCGGCGTGGCGGCGGCCCGCTTGAGCAGGTTCCGGACGCGCACGGCCAGCTCGCGCGGGCTGAACGGCTTCGTCACGTAGTCGTCGGCGCCGAGCTCGAGGCCGACGATCCGGTCCGCCTCCTCGCCCCGCGCGGTGAGCATGATGATCGGCAGGTCGGAGCGGGCGCGGATCCAGCGGCAGATCTCCAGCCCATCCGTCCGGGGCAGCATCACGTCGAGCACGACGAGCGCGGGCGGGTCCTCCTCGAGCAGGCGCAGCGCCTCGTCGCCGTCGGCGGCCTCGAGGGTGCGATAGCCGTCCCGCCTCAGGTAGCGGACGACGACGTCGCGGACGATCTCCTCGTCGTCGACGACGAGCACGGTCTGCATTCAGGTCATTGTCACCCGCCGGGGCTTGCGCCGGGGTTAAATCCGGGCGGTGCCCTTCGACGCGACGACCGCCGTGCTGCTCGCGCTGCTCGGCGTCGGCATCGGGGCCTTCGGAACGGTGGTCGGCGCGGGCGGCGGCTTCGTGCTCACGCCGGTGCTGCTCCTCCTCTACCCGCACGACTCGGCGAAGACGCTGACCGCGATCAGCCTGACGGTCGTCTTCTTCAACGCGGCCTCCGGCACGGGCGCCTACCTGCGGCAGCGGCGGGTCGACGTGCGCAGCGGGCTCGTGTTCGCGGCGGCGACGATGCCCGGCGCGGTCGGAGGCGCCCTCCTCTCGGGCGCCGTGTCGCGGCGGCTGTTCGACGGGCTGATGGGGGGCGTGCTCGCGCTGCTCGCCGTGTGGCTGCTCTCGGGAGAGCGGTGGCGCCCGCAGCCCGCACGGCGAGGCGTGCGGCGGCGGACGCTCGTCGACCGCGAGGGGCTGCTGCACGAGTACGACGTGCCGCTCGCCCGCGGGGCTCTCTACAGCCTCGGCGTCGGCTTCGTCTCGAGCTTCCTCGGGATCGGCGGCGGGGTCATCCACGTGCCGCTGCTCGTGCGGGCCCTGGGCTTCCCGACGCACATCGCGACCGCGACCTCGCACTTCGTGCTCGCGTGGATGGCGGGCGCGGGCACGGTCACGCACGTGGTCGCAGGCAGCTTCTCGAACGGCAGCGGCGTGCGGCGGGCCGTCGCGCTCTCGATCGGCGTCGTGGCCGGCGCCCAGGTCGGCGCCCGCCTGTCGCGGCGTCTCGGGGGCCGCCACATCGAGCGCCTGCTCGCGGTCGCGCTGCTCGCCCTGGCGGCGCGGCTGCTCGTCTCCGTCTGAGCGGGACGGGCCCGCCCCGAGGGACAGGCCCCGCGCAGACATGACCGGTGCCAGGCACCGGCCATGTATCGAAAGGACGGTGCCGGCGCCTCTGCGTACTTCGCCGAACGGGCGATCGGGAGCGGCGCCGATGGCAGCGGCTGCTCCGGCGACGACAACGAGGGCAGCCCCCACAGGAGGTGCCGTCGTGCACGCCACGAGAACCACAGCTCTCGCCGTCACCGTCCCGGTGGCCGGCTATCTCGCGATCCTGCTGCTCGTCGCGGCGTTCGTCGCGCGGCCGCCGCTGCTCGGCTGGATCGGGCTCGGCGTGGTCGCGGCGCTCGGGCTCGTCCTCGCGGCCGGCGCGCTCGTCCTCTTCCCCCGCATGCGGGCGAACGTCGAGCCGGCGTCCACCGCCGAGGGGACGCGTCTGCTCGTGCTCGCCGACACGCGCTGTCCGGGCGAGCGGCTCTGCGACACCGTCGCCGCGCGCCTCGCCGGCCGCGACGCCGAGGTGCTCGTCGTCGCGCCCGTGCTCGCCTCGCCGCTCCACTACCTGGCCGGGGACGAGGACGGCGAGCGGAGCGACGCGCGCTCGCGGCTCGACGCCGTCGTCACCGGCCTGCGCCGCCGCGGCTTCCGCGTCGAGGGCCGTCTCGGCGACGACGACCCGCTGCAGGCGCTCGGCGACGCGCTCGCCGGCTTCCCCGCAGGCGAGGCGCTCGTCGTCACCTCGGCCCACGCCCACTGGCTCGAGGACCGCCTCTTCGAGCGCGCGCGCCGGCTCGTCCCGGTGCTCGAGCACGTCGAGGCCTGACCCGCGAACGGAGACGAGATGACCACCCTCAAGGAGCGCGACCTCGCCGGCCCCGGCATCGGCAGCTACGAGGAGCTCGCGCGGCTTCTCCCGACCGACTACCGCCCGCTGCTCGACCCGAAGGAGACGATGCGCGCGCTCTACGCCGCGAAGCGGCTGATCGAGGACGGGTTGAGCGAGCGGCTCGACCTCGCGCTTGTCCAGGTGCCGCTGATCGTCGACCGCGACAGCGGCGTCAACGACTATCTCGACCGGGACGGCTCGCGCACGCCGGTCTCCTTCCACATCGCGAACGACCACGACCTGCACCCGGTCGAGGCCGAGGTCGTGCAGGCGGCGACGAAGTGGAAGCGGCTCGCGCTCGCGCAGTTCGAGATGCGGCCCGGCGAAGGGCTGCTCACGGACATGCGCGCCGTCCGCAAGGACTACTTCCTCGACCACGACCACAGCGCGTACGTCGACCAGTGGGACTGGGAGCAGGCGATCCTCCCCGAGCAGCGCTCGCTCTCCTACCTGACGGAGGTCGTGCGCGCGATCTGGTCGGTGCTGAAGGAGGCCGAGCTGATGCTCCGCGAGCGCTGGCCCGCCCTCGCCGACCCGCGCTTCCCGGAGCTGCCCGGGGAGCTCGAGTTCGTCCACGCCGAGGACGTCCTCGCGCAGTGGCCCGACCTGCCGCGCAAGGAGCGCGAGACCCGGCTGCTGCAGGAGCACCCGGCCGTCTTCGTCTACGGGATCGGCTGGCCGCTCGCGGACGGCCTCCCGCACGAGCTGCGGGCCGCCGACTACGACGACTGGTCGACCGAGACCGTCTCCGCCGACGGACGGCCGATGCACGGCCTCAACGGCGACATCCTCGTCTGGAACCCGGTCACGCGCCGCCGGCACGAGCTCTCCTCGATGGGCGTCCGCGTCACGAAGGAGTCGCTGCGCCGCCAGCTCGAGCTCTCGGGCCAGCTCGATTTCCTCGACCTGCCGTACCACCGGGCGATCGTCGAGGACCGCGTGCCGCTCTCGATCGGCGGCGGGATCGGGCAGTCGCGGACGATGATGCTGCTCCTGCGCAAGGCGCACCTCGGCGAGGTGAGCGTCACCGTCTGGCCACGGATCCTGCGCGACCTCTGCGCCGAGCGCGGGATCCCCGTGCTCGAGTAGTCAGCCGGCGACGCGTGTCCCGGTCCGGCCGGCCAGGAGGCCGGCCGCCTCCTCGAGGGCGCCGATCGAGGCGATGCCGCCGGTGCGCTCGGCGAAGCGGCACGCCGCCTCGACCTTCGGCCCCATCGAGCCGGGGGCGAAGCGCAGGCGGCGAAGCTCGCGCGGGCTCACCCGCCCGAGCGGCTCGCCCTCCCACTCGACCGCGGCGACGTCGGTGAGCAGGAGCAGCCGCGCGGCGCCGATGCTGCGCGCGAGCAGCTCCGCCGCGAGATCCTTGTCGATCACCGCTTCGACGCCGTGCAGCGCTCCGTCGCCGTCGCGCGCGACCGGGATGCCGCCGCCGCCGGCGCAGACCGGCAGGACGCCTTCCGCGATCAGCGCCCGGATCGTGTCGAGCTCGACGATCTCGAGCGGCTCGGGCGAGGGGACGACGCGCCGGAACCAGTCGCCGTCCGGTGCGACCGTCCAGCCGCGCTCTCCCGCGAGGACGCGCGCGCGCCGCTCGGGGTAGACGGGGCCGATCGGCTTCGCGGGCGCCTCGAAGGCCGGGTCGTCGGCCGCGACCACGACCTGGGTGAGGACGGTCGCGACCGTCCGCCCCGGGAGGACGTTCCGGAGCGCCTGCTCGAGCAGGTAGCCGATCATCCCCTCGCTCTCGGCCCCGAGCACGTCGAGCGGGTAGGGCGGGAGGTCGACGACCGCCTCCGCCTGAAGCGCGAGCAGACCGACCTGAGGGCCGTTCCCGTGCGTGACCACGAGCTCGCAGGTCTCGGCGACCGGGCGCAGCGCCGCGGCTGCGGCCTCGACGTTCAGCGCGCTGCGCGTCGAGCGTCGGCTGCTCACCGCGCCGCAGCAGGGCGTTCCCGCCCAGCGCGGCCACGACGAGCACGGCTAGCCCTCCCAGTCGCCGGTGACGAGCGCGTAGAGGAGCGCCTGCTCCGTCGTCTCGCGGTTCGCGGCCTGCCGCCAGACGGCGGACCGGGGGCCGTCGATCACCTCGGCCGCCACCTCCTCGCCGCGGTGCGCGGGCAGGCAGTGGAGGAAGATCGCGTCCGGGACGCGCGAGCTCCAGGAGCTCCTCGTCGACGCGGTAGGGACGGAGCGAGCGGAGCCGCTCCTCGCGCTCCTCGTCCTCGCCCATCGAGACCCACACGTCGGTGTAGACGGCGTGCGCACCGGCCACCGCCTCGCGCGGATCCGCGACCAGCTCGATTCGGCCGCCGGTGCCGGCGGCGATCCCGAGCGCGTCGTCGACGACCTCCGGCGCGGGGCCGTGCCCCGGGGGCGAGGCGATCGCGACCTCCATTCCCGCCAGCGCGCCCGCCTCGAGCAGCGAGTGCGCGACGTTCGAGCCGCCGTCGCCGACGAAGGCGAGCCGCCGCCCGGCGAGGCCGCCGAACCGCTCGCGCACCGTGAGCACGTCGGCGAGCGCCTGGCACGGATGGTGCTCGTCGGAGAGCGCGTTCACGACCGGCACCGCGGCCGCCACGGCCAGATCCTCCAGCTCGCGCTGGGCGTACGTGCGCACCACGATCGCGTCGCAGTACGCCGAGAGCGCCCTCGCGGTGTCGGCGACGGGCTCGCCGCGGCCGAGCTGGAGCTCGTCCGGGCGGAGCACGATCGGGTTCAGGCCGAGCCGCGCGGCGGCCGCCGCGAACGAGACGCGGGTGCGGGTCGAGGGCTTCGCGAAGTAGAGCGCGACCGAGTGCCCGCGCAGCGCGTCGACCCATCCCTCGGGAGCCCGTCCCATCCGTCCCGCCAGCGAGAGCAGCTGCTCGAGCCGCTCCGGGGAGAGGTCGGCGACGCGGAGGAAGTCCTTCGGCGCGACGCTGATCGCCACGACACCATGCTGGATCCGCGAGCGGGGGGCGGCATCCGGTCCGGCGCCGACGCGCCGTGCGGCGTTCCCCCGATGGCCGTCGACCGGGCCGGGCCGACGCTGGGAGTGCGATGGCGAAGGTGATCGTGATGGGGGCGGGAGGGCGCGACTTCCACGACTTCAACGTCGTCTTCCGCGAGGACGCCGACGCGCGGGTCGTCGCCTTCACCGCCGCCCAGATCCCGGGCATCGACGACCGCGTCTACCCCGCGTCGCTCGCCGGGCCGCTCTATCCCGACGGGATCCCGATCGTCCCGGAGGAGCGGCTCACGGAGCTCATCCGCGAGGAGGCGGTGGACGAGGTCGTGTTCGCGTACTCGGACCTCGCGCACGAGGACGTGATGCACAAGGCGTCGGTGGTGCTCGCGGCGGGCGCCGACTTCCGGCTGCTCGGCCCGCGCGCGACGATGCTGCTCGCGACCAGGCCGGTCGTCGCCGTGACCGCGGTGCGCACGGGCTGCGGCAAGAGCCAGACGAGTCGCCGCGTCGGGCGGCTCCTCCGCGACGCCGGGCTGCGCGTCGCGCTCGTTCGCCACCCGATGCCGTACGGCGATCTCGAGGCGATGCGCGTGCAGCGCTTCGCGACCCTGGAGGAGATCGACGCCTCCCACCCGACGATCGAGGAGCGCGAGGAGTACGAGCTGCCGGTGCGCATGGGCATGACCGTGTGGGCGGGCGTCGACTACGGCGCGATCCTCGCCGAAGCCGAGGCGGAGTCCGACGTGATCCTCTGGGACGGAGGCAACAACGACTTCTCCTTCTACGCCCCCGACCTGACCATCGTCGTCGTCGATCCCCTGCGACCCGGCCACGAGCTCGGGTACCACCCGGGCGAGACGAACCTGCGCCTCGCGGACGCGGTCGTGGTGAACAAGATCGACGCGGCGCCGCGCGACGCGATCGAGCGCGTCCTCCGCGACGTGCGGCTCGCCAACCCGACCGCGCAGGTCGTGCTCGCGCGCTCGCCGGTCACGCTCGAGGAAGGCCCCGACCTGGCGGGCAAGCGCGTGCTCGTCGTCGAGGACGGCCCCACGCTGACCCACGGCGGCATGGGCTTCGGCGCCGGCACGGTCGCGGCCCGCGAGGCGGGCGCCGCCGAGCTCGTCGACCCGCGGCCCTTCGCGTCCGGGTCGATCGCGGAGCTCTACGTCCGCTACCCGCACCTGGGGCCGGTGCTGCCCGCGATGGGCTACTCCGACGAGCAGCTCGCCGAGCTCGCGGCGACGATCGACGCCTGCGAGTGCGACGTGGTCGTCACCGGCACGCCGATCGACCTCTCGCGGCTGATCGCCTCGCGGCACCCGCTCCGGCACGCGTCGTACGAGCTGGAGGAGGCGGGCGGCACGCCGCTCGCGCAGGTTCTCCAGCCGGTGCTGTCGGCCGCGGGCGGCGCGCGCGTGTCCGCGACGGCGTCGCTCAGCGGCGCGAGCCGTCCGGCTCGCAGGCCTCGGCGGCCGGCGGTCCCGAGCAGCCCCCAGAGCTGCTCCGCCAGCTCGCGGAGGCGTGCCGGCCGCCGAGAGGCTGGCGATCAGGAACGCGCGGCCGTCGTGGAGGGCGAGCACGAGCGTCGCACGGCCGGAGAGACGCTCGCCCAGGTGGCGCCCCACGTGCACGCTGCCGATCTCCTCGAGCCCGATCTCGTGGCTCTCGGGCACGAGGCGGGAGCCGCCGGCCAGCGTCAGCCCCCGCTCGGACAGGTCGAGCCGGCCGGGTCTGGGCGGGCCGCCGTTCTCCGACCAGAGCACCGAGAGTGAGAGCGTCCCGCCGATCGGGACAGTGTCCCCGCTGCGGCGCATCGCGAGTTCCGGGTCGCCCCCGAATCGGGGGCGGGAAACTACCGATGACTTCGACCGCAGCGGCGAGCCCGCTGGACGGCGTCCGGCCGAAGCAGACCCGTGAGCCGCCGACGCGCAGGCTCAGATCTGCCAGGCGCCGTCACGGATCAGCTCGATCCGCCGGCCGCGCGCGTCGATCCCCGTCGCTTCGAGGTCGGGGCTGCCGATCATCACGTCGAGGTGCGTGGTCGAGCCGTTGACGTGGCGGGCCGGCCTCGCGGTGCGGCTGCTGCCGAAGCCCTGGCCGAAGGCGATGTGCGTGGCCGCGTTCTCGTCCAGGAGCGTGTTGAAGTACACGCGTCCGCTCCGGCCGATCCGGGAGGAGGCGTCGACGAGCGCGAGCTCGCCGAGGCGCCGGCCGCCCTCGTCGCTGTCGAGATACGCGGCGACGAAGTCGCGGTCCTTGCGCGACGAGGCGTCGAGGCGCACGAGCCGCCCGCCGCGGAACTCGCCGCGCAGCCCCTCGATCAGGCGCCCGCGGAACGAGAGCGGGAAGGTGCACGCGAAGGTGCCCTCGGTCGCCCGCGCGTCCGGGCTCGTGAAGGTCTCCTCGGTCGGCATGTTCGGCGCGATCTTCGCCCCGTCGGGCGTCTCCTCCCGGCCGCCCAGCCAGCGGGTGCCCGTGACGAGGCCGAGGTCGAGCTCGGTGCCGGGGCCGCGGAGCTCGACCCGGACGAGGTCGAGCTTCGTCAGCGTGTCGCTGCGGCGCGTGACGGCCCGCACGTGGTTCAGCCAGCCGCTCGTGCCCCTGCCGTCGGCGTCGCCGAGCCGGCAGAAGCCGATCAGGTCCGCGGCGAGCCTGCGCTTCGCCTCGAGCAGCGGGAGCTCGCCGTAGACCTTCGACGCCCAGTGGTCGGTCGGCCACGCCGCGATCGTCCAGCGGGCCGTCATGTTCAGGCGCGCGTTGCGCGCGAACGCGGTCGCCTTCGACGCGCGGGCGAAGTCGGTCGAGATCCGCTTCTGGGGGATGCCGTCGAGATAGCCCTCCTCGCCCTCGCCGATGATCGCCGCGAACGCCCCGTGCTTCCCCGACATCTCGCGCAGCCGCCGCCGCTGCCAGGACGAGAGCGCCCCGAGCGCCGCGTCGGACCCGTACTTGACGCGGGCCCGCATCACGAGCGGGTCGCTCGTGATCACCTCGACGAAGGTGGCGCCCGCGCGGTACGCCGACTCGGCGACGGCGACGAGCAGCTCGCGGTGCTCGGGCTCGCCCTGGACGACGAACGTCTCGCCCTTGCCGACCCCGAGGGATGCCTTGACGATGGCGTCCGCGTAGCGGGCGAGCGCCTCTGGAGGCAACAGCGGTTCGGGCGCCACGCGACAAACGTATCGGCTGCGTTCACCGCCGGCCCGCCGAACCGTCGGCGACTCGTCCGGCGTCGCGGCTGTGAGAATGGCGGGCATGGAGGTCGCCGAGGTCGCCGCCCGCGCCGCCGGGGAGAACTTCCCCGTCGGCTCGATCCTGTTTCCGCGCGCGCTGCGCCCGCACGTCCGCGCGCTGTACTGCTACGCCCGCTTCGTCGACGAGCTCGGCGACGCGTTCGAGGGAGACCGGCTCGCCGCGCTCGACGAGCTGGAGCAACAGCTGGAGGCGACGTTCGAGGGCGAGCCGACCTGGCCGGTGCTGCGCAACCTCCAGCCGACGGTGCGCGAGTTCGGCCTCCCGCGCGAGCCGTTCCTGCGCCTGATCGAGGCGAACCGGATCGACCAGCGCGTGAGCGAGTACGAGACCTGGGCGGAGCTGAAGCACTACTGCGTCCACTCGGCCGATCCCTGCGGGCGGATGGTGCTCGGCGTCCTCCGGAGGCTCGACGACCCCGAGCTCGTCGCGGCGAGCGACTCCGTCTGCACGGGCCTGCAGCTCGTCAACTTCCTCCAGGACGTCCCGCGCGACCTCGCGCTCGGGCGCATCTACCTGCCGGGTGAGGACAGGCGCCGCTTCGGCGAGCCGGCGCTCGACCGGCCGAGCGACGAGCTGCGCGCGCTGCTGGGCTTCGAGGCCGAGCGGGCGGCGGGGCTGCTCGCCGCCGGAGAGCTCCTCCGCGCACGCATCGGCGGCCGCCTCGGCCGGGCCGTCGCCCTCTTCTCCCGCGGCGGCCTGGCCGCGCTCGATGCGCTCGAGGAGGCGCACTGGGACGTGTTCACGCAGCGCCCGCGGCCCTCGAGGGCGCGGCTCGCGCGCGAGGCGGCGCTCGTCCTCGTGCGATGAGCGCCGTCGAGCAGGCCTACGCCGAGGTCGAGCGCGTCACGCGGCGCGAGGCGAAGAACTTCGCCTACGGGATCATGGTGCTGCCGCGTCCGAAGCGGCACGCGATCGCCGCGATCTACGCCTACGCGCGCCGCGTCGACGACGTCGCGGACGGGCCGCTCCCGCTCGCCGAGAAGCGCGAGCGCCTCGAGGCGCTGCGCGCCTCGCTCGCGGATCCGGCGCCCGCCGAGCCGATGCTCGTCGCGCTCGCCGACGCGCGCGCTCGCTTCGGGATCCCCGATGCGGCGCTGTCGGCCCTCGTCGACGGCGGGCTCCAGGACACGGAGCAGACCCGCTACGCCGACTTCGGCGACCTCCGCGGCTACTGCGAGAAGGTCGCGGGCGCCGTCGGCCTCGCCTGCCTGCCCGTCTACGGGTCGGACGACACCGGGCGGGCCCGCACGCTCGGCGTCGCGCTGCAGCTGATCAACATCGTCCGCGACGTCCGCGAGGACTGGGAGCTCGACCGCGTCTACCTGCCCCAGGACGAGCTCGCCGCGCACGGCGTGTCCGAGGACGACATCGCGGGGGCGAGGCTGACGCCGGAGTGGCGCGCGCTGATGGCCGCGCAGGCTGCTCGCGCCCGCGACCAGCTCGCCGAGGGAATGCGCCTGCTCGACTCGCTCGACCGCCGCTCCGCGCTCTGCGTCGGCACCTTCGCCGGGCTCTACCGCGCGACCCTCGACCGGATCGAGGCGAACGGCTACGACGTCTTCGGTGCGAAGACGAGGCTCTCCGCGCCCGCGAAGCTCGCCGTGGTGGCCAGGGGGCTGTGGCGGTGAGGGCGGCCGTCGTCGGCGGCGGCCTCGCGGGGCTCGCGGCGGCTCTCGACCTGGTCGACGCGGGACACGAGGTGACGGTGCTCGAGGCCCGGCCGACGCTCGGCGGGGCCGTCCAGACGCTCCCCGAGCGGGCGGGCGACCCGCAGCCGCCGCCGGACAACGGCCAGCACATCGCGCTCGGCTGCTTCACGGAGTACCTGCGCTTCCTCGAGCGGATCGGCGAGGGCGGCTCGGTGCTGCGGCAGCGGCTGGCCCTGCCGGTGATCGCCGAGGACGGCTCCACCTCCGCGATCGAGCCGAGCCCGGCCGCGCTGCTCCGCTACCGCCACCTGCCGCTCCGCGACCGCGCGGCGATCCCGCTGGTGCTCTGGCGGCTGCGCTCGGCCGAGCCCGGGCCGGACGAGACCTTCGGCGCGCTGCTGCGCCGGCTCGGCGCCTCCGACGCGGCGGTCGAGCGCTTCTGGGACGTGTTCGTCCGGCCGGCGCTCAACCTCCGCAGCGACGAGGCGGGTGCCGGCGCCGGCCTCTTCACCGTGCGCACCGCGCTGCTCGGGCCGCGTGCGAACGCCGACCTGATCCTGCCCCTGCGGCCGCTCGGCTGGATGCACGGTGACGCGGCCGGTCGCGTGCTCGAGGCCGCGGGCGCGTCGGTGCGCACCGACGCGCGGGTGTCCACGCTCGACGAGCTGGACGCGGACGCGATCGTCGTGGCGGTTCCGCCGGGCGAGAGCGCGCGCCTGCTCGGCGAGGCCGACCCGGGTCTCGAGGACTCGCCGATCGTGAGCGTCCACCTCTGGTTCGATCGCCCGCTGCTCGCGCGGCCGCTGGCCGCGCTGCTCGCCTCCGACGCGCACTGGGTGTTCGACCGCGGCGCCCTCACCGGCCACCGCCCCGGGCGCGGCCAGTACCTGACCGTCGTCGCCAGCGGCGTCCCCGAGCTGCTCGAGGTTCGCGGCCGCGGCCTCGTCGACCGGCTCGTCGGCCAGCTGAACGAGCGCCTCGGCGAGGCGGAGCTGCTGTGGTCGCGCGTGAGCCGCGAGCCGTACGCGACGATCGCGCTCCGCCCGGGCGTCGAGCGGCCCGGGCCGCTGACCGGCCGTCCCCGCGTCGTCCGGGCCGGCACCTGGACCGACACCGGCTGGCCGGCGACGATGGAGAGCGCCGTTCGCAGCGGCCGGACGGCGGCTCAGCACATCCTGAGCACCGTTTCCGGCAGGGTTACGGCATGAGACGTGGGCTCGAAGAAGGCGACCGGGAGCGGCTGCAGCGGCGCCGGAGCGGGCAGTGAGCGCCACCGCGGAGCTGACCCGCATCGACGCCGCGATCGACCGCGGCACCCGGCGCCTGCTCGAGCTGCAACGGCCCGACGGGATCTGGGTCGGCGAGCTCGAGTCGAACGCGACCATGACCGCGCAGCACCTGTTCTGGCACCACTTCCTCGGGCTGCGCACGCCCGACCTCGACCGCCGGATCGCGAACGAGCTGATGGCGCGGATGCGGGACGACGGCACCTGGTCGATCTGGTTCGAGGGGCCGCCCGACCTCTCCACCTCGATCGAGGCGTACGTCGCGTGCAGGATGGCGGGCGTCGACCCCGGGCCGAAGGCGCTGGCGTACATCCGGCGCGAGGGCGGCATCCCGAAGAGCCGCCTCTTCACGAAGTGCTTTCTGGCCCTGATCGGCCAGTGGCCCTGGCAGCGGATGGTGCCGATCCCCCCCGAGCTCGTTCTCCTGCCGCCGTCCGCGCCCTTCTCGATCTACAACTTCGCCTGCTGGGCGCGGCAGACCTTCGTCGCGCTGGCCGTCGCGCAGTCGCTCCGCCCCGTCCGGCCCGCGGACGTCGACCTGCGCGCGATCGGCGCCCGCCCCGGGATGACCCGGCCGGCGCGGCGTCCGAACCGGCTCCGACGGAACGCGCACGCGGTCGCCGAGCGCTGGATCCGCGAGCGCCAGGAGGCGGACGGCTCGTGGGGCGGGATCCAGCCGCCATGGGTCTGGGGCATCGTGGCGCTCGCGGCGCTCGGCCACGGCTTCGAGGACGCGACCTTCCGCAGGGCGGTCGAGGGCTGGCAGGGCTTCATGGTCGAGGACGGCGATCGGCTGCGGCCCGAGGCCTGCCAGTCACCGGTCTGGGACACCGGCCTCGCGGTGCTCGCGCTGCGCGCCTGCGGCGTCCCGGCCGACCACCCGCAGCTCGCGAAGGCCGGTCGCTACCTCCTCGGCGAGGAGGTCACCGCGCGGGGCGACTGGGCGATCCGCCGTCCCGGGCTGGCGCCCGGCGGCTGGGCCTTCGAGCACGAGAACGACCTCTACCCGGACACGGACGACGCCGCGGTGATCCCGCTCGCGCTCCGGCAGCTCGGGATCGGCGACGACGCGGTCGGACGCGGGCTCGACTGGCTCGCCGGCATGCAGTCCTCCGACGGCGGCTGGGGCGCCTTCGACGTCGACAACAGGGCGATGTGGCTCTACCGGATCCCGTTCTGCGACTTCGGCAAGGTGACCGACGAGCCGAGCGCGGACGTGACCGCGCACGCGCTCGAGACGCTCGCGCACGAGGGCGGCCGCTACGCCGGCGCCGTCGAGCGCGGGCTCGAGTGGCTGCTCGCCGAGCAGGAGGACGACGGCTCCTGGTTCGGCCGCTGGGGGGTCAACCACATCTACGGCACCGGGGCGGCGCTGCCCGCGCTCGAGGCGTGCGGCGTCCCACACGACCACCCGGCGATGCGACGCGCGGTCGCCTGGCTCGACTCCGTCCAGCGCGAGGACGGCGGCTTCGGCGAGGACATCCGCTCCTACGCCGACCCTGCGTGGCGCGGCCGGGCCGACTTCGCGACGGCGTCGCAGACGGCCTGGGCGCTGCTGGGCTACGTGGCCGCAGGAAACGCTGAGGATACGACCGCCCGCCGCGCGGCAGACTACCTCTGCTCGGTGCAGCGGGCCGACGGCGACTGGGAGGAGGAGCATTTCACCGGGACGGGATTCCCCCTGGACTTCATGATCCGGTACCACCTCTACCGCATCAACTTCCCGCTGTTCGCTCTGGGACGGCTACGAGAAAGGCTCACTGGATGAAGTTTCCGCTCCAATCGACGGTCTCGATCGGCAGGTACGTCGCCTCGCAGCAGCGCAAGGGCGAGCGCTATCCGCTCGTGCTGATGCTCGAGCCGACGCTCGCCTGCAACATCGCGTGCATCGGCTGCGGGAAGATCCGCGAGTACGAGTCGAACCGTGCGCGCCTGTCCGTCGAGGAGTGCATCGACGCCGCCGTCCAGTGCCCCGCGCCGGTGGTGTCGATCTGCGGCGGCGAGCCGCTCGTCTACAAGGGGATCGAGGAGGTCGTGGCCGGCGTCCTCGACCTCGGCAAGACGATCGAGCTCTGCACGAACGCGCTGCGCCTCGAGCAGTGCCTCGACTGGTTCGAGCCGGCGCCGCGCCTCAGCTTCGTCGTCCACCTCGACGGCATGCAGGAGATCCACGACTACGTCTGCGACTACCCCGGGCTCTGGGAGATCGCGGTCGACGCGATCCGGACGGCGCGCTCGCGCGGCTTTCGCGTCACCACCAACACGACGATCTTCAAGGAGACCGAGCCCGGCGACGTGATCGAGATGATGCGCTACCTCACCGACGAGGTCGGCATCGACGGGATGATGGTCGCGCCCGGCTACCAGTACTCGCAGATCGACCCGGCGCTGACGATGACGCGCGACGAGCACGAGGAGAAGTTCCGCGCCATCAGGGCGGCGACCCGCAAGCACGGCTACCGCTGGATCGCGTCGCCGATCTACCAGGACTTCCTCACCGGCGAGCGGGAGCTGACGTGCGCGCCGTGGGGGTCGATCACTCGCAACCCGTACGGCTGGAAGGGCCCGTGCTACCTGCTCACGGACGGCATCTTCCCCACGTACGAGGCGCTGCTCGACGGGATGGAGTGGGAGGCCTACGGCCCCGGCAACGATCCCCGCTGCGAGCACTGCGCGATCCACTGCGGCTTCGAACCGTCGGCCGCGTACGAGGCGTCGAGCAGCCTGAAGCAGACGGTGCGGAGCCTTGCGTGGACGCTGACGGGCTGACCTTCGCCTGCGCCACGAGCGCCGAGGAGCGGGTCGCCCGCCGGCTCGGTCTGCGCTCGGTGCGCGTCGGCGTCGGCGTCGCCAACGGCATGCCGGCGGAGCCGGTCGTCTCGTTCGGCCTGGCCGGGGCCCTCGGCGACCTCCGGGTCGGCGAGGTGCTCGACGCGACCCGCGTCGTCGACGAGTCGGGAGCGACGCTGTGGGAGGGGCCCGGGCTCGGTGTCCGCGGCGCCCGGACGGTCACCGTCCTCGGCAGCGCCGTGCTCGTGTACGACCCGGCCGAGCGGAGGCGCCTGCACAAGGCGAGCGGTGCGGACGCGGTCGACATGGAGAGCGGCGCGCTCGCACGCGCCGGACGCCTGGCCGGCGTGCTCCGCGCGGTCTCGGACGACACCTCGAGCGCCGTCGCCGGCGTCGACTCGACCGTGCACGCGGACGGCCGCACCGATCTCGCGGGCCTCCTGCGCTGGGTCGCGACGCGACGGCTCGACGCGATTCGCTCGCTGCGGGACGCGCTGCGGGCGCTGCGCTCGCTCGAGCAGGCGGTGGCTGCGTGAGCGCTCCCGAGAAGCGGGTGCTCCTCGCTGCGCCGCGTTCGTTCTGCGCCGGCGTCGACCGTGCGATCGAGATCGTCGAGCGGCTGCTGGAACAGCACGGTGCGCCCATCTACGTCCGCCACCAGATCGTCCACAACGAGCACGTCGTGCGCCGGCTCGAGGGGCTCGGCGCCGTCTTCGTCGAGGACGAGTCCGAGATCCCGGAGGGCGAGTACTGCGTGCTCTCCGCGCACGGCGTCGCGCCGTCGGTGAAGGAGAACGCGCGGGCGCGCGGCCTGCGCGTCGTCGACGCGACCTGCCCGCTCGTGAACAAGGTGCACGCGGAGGCCCGGCGCTACGCCGACAGCGGCCATCTCGTCGCGCTCGTCGGCCACGAGAACCACGTCGAGGTGATCGGCACGCTCGGCGAGCGGCCGGAGTCGACCGTCGTGATCGAGTCGCCGGAGCAGGCGCGTGAGCTGGTGACCGACAAGCCGGTCGCCGTGATCACCCAGACGACGCTCTCGCTCGACGACGTCGCGCCGATCGTCGACGCGCTCGAGGACCACCTCGGCGAACTGCGGCGGCCGCACGCAGACGACATCTGCTACGCCACCCAGAACCGCCAGGACGCGGTCAAGGCGATGGCCGCCCAGGGAGCGACACTGATCCTCGTGATCGGCTCCGAGACGAGCTCCAACGCCCAGCGCCTGGTCGAGGTCGCACAGGCCGCCGGCGCGGACGCGACGCTGATCGACGGCGAGAGCGTCCTCGGGCCTTCGCTCCTCGACGGGCACGCGACGGTCGGCCTCACCGCGGGCGCCTCGACGCCCGAAGAGCTCGTGCGGGCGACCGCCGAGCGCCTCGCCGAGCGCGGCTACGGGCTCCCCGAGGAGCTGACCGTGGCCCGCGAGGACGTCCATTTCCGGCTCCCGAAGGAGGTCGCGCGCGCATGACGAGCATCGAGGTCCCCTACGCGATCGCCGCAGCGCTCCCGACGCTCTCGGTGATGGACATCACGAACGACGTCTCCAAGGAGGTCGCGGACTCGGGCGTCGGCGACGGCATCGCCTACGTCCACGCCGCCCACGACCTCTCGCTCGTGCGCGTCCAGGAGCGCGAGACCGGCTTCTTCGAGGATCTCGAGTGCCTTCTCGAGCGAGTCGTGCCCGCGAAGTCGCGTTCCCGCGAGCAGCTGCTCTCGCTGCTGCTCGGCCCGCGCACGGAGCAGGTGCCGGTCTCCGGCGGTGCTCTCTGCCTCGGGCAGTGGCAGCGGATCATGGTCTTCTCGCTCGACGCGGAGCATCGGCCCGACTGGCGCCTCACCCTGCTCGGCTGAGGCGGGTTGACCGGCGTCGTGCGCAGAGGCCACACTTGCGGGGTGGATGCGGCGCGGCGGCATCAGAAGCTCCTCGCCCGGCTGGCGCTCGGGCTGCTCGCGCTCGTCGCCGAGCTGGCCGGCCGCAGCCTGACGAACCGGCTCGACGTCGGACGCCACGTCGGGCCCGTCTCCTACGCGCAGCACGACTACTACCCGTTCCTGCTCGCCGGAGTGAAGGTCGCCGTCGCGCTGATGCTCGCACGGGTCGCCTGGCGGTTCGCCAGGGCGACGGCGGCGGCACGTGCCGCCCAGCGGCACAGCGGCGGCCGCATCCGCAGGCGCGCCGCCCGAGTCCCGCTCCGGCTCTCGCCGAGGCTCTGGGTCGTCTCCTTTCTCGGCACCGCCACGATCTACCTCGTTCAGACGGATGCGGAGAGCCTCGCCGACGCGCGCTGGCCGCTGGTCGCACCGTGGCTGCACACCTCGGCGCTCCCCGTCTTCGCCGTGCTCGCGGTCGTGGTCGCGTTCGTCTATCACGCCGTCGAGGGCTGGCTCGCCGACGTCGAGCGAATCGCCGCCGACGCGGTCGCACAGGCGCGGCGGCTCGTCGGCTGCAGCTCGCAGCCGACGGTTCGCGCCTGCCGCGACGCGGGCGACCACGGACCGCGCAGCCGCTTCGGCCTCGCCTTCGAGTCGCGTCCGCCTCCGCTCGCCGCGTAGCCGCGGGCACCTGTCCGCCCGCGGCCGCAGGACGACCTTCGACCGAGGGAGGACCCGTGAGCGCGGACATCGCCCACACGCTTCGACGAACCAAGGACTCGCACGCCGAGGCTGCGCACGCACTGACGCTGCGCGCCCGGATCGTGCTGGCGCTCGGCCCCGCCACCGCCGGAGGCGGCGTGGTCTGGGCGCTCGCGCAGCCCTGGCGGCTGACGCTCCTGCACCCGGTGGGTCAGGGGTTCTGGTGGCTGGTCGCCGAGCCGCCGCTCTACGTCGTGCTCGTCGGCCTGCTCTTCCGGCTGCTGCTCGCGCCGGGCATCGTGGCCGACCTGCACGCCCGCCGGGAGGGCCCGGAGCCGTGATCCTCGCGGGCATTCAGCCGGCGGCCGAGATGGTGCACTGGTGGTTCGCCACCGGCTTCCTGATCCTCGGCCTCCTCCTGCTCTCGGAGGCCGTCGTGGGGCCGGAGGTCTGGGGGCTGCGACCCTGGCGCCGCTATCTCTGGCCGGGCTTCGCGTTCGGCATGGGCGTCCTCATGTTCCCGGTGATGACGTTCTTCACGAGCTCCACCATCCACATGGTCGCGCACGGCTCGTGGGCGCAGGTGATGCTGCTCGCCGGCGGCGCCGAGCTCGGGGTCGCACGAGGGAAGCTCCACTCGCCGCGCTGGCGGGCCTGCTCGGCGCTCGCGCTCGCCGTCTCGGGCGCGGCGTTCCTCGTCCACGAGCAGAACCACTGGCTCTTCTCGCGCGCCGCCTTCCTCCACCACGTGCTCGGCTGGTCGCTGTTCCTCGCCGCGGCGTTCCCGCTCGTGCAGGCGTACCGTCCCCGCTCGCTCACGGCCGCCCTCGGCTTCGCGTCGACGTTCGTGCTGATCGCGGTGGTGCTCTACTGCGACCGCGACACGGCTGCGATCTTCGGCCACCTCGACTTCTACGCCGGCGTCCCGCACCGGTGAGACGGATCGCCCTCCTCGGCGCCCTGCTCGCCGCGCTCGCGGCGCCCGCCGCGGCGCTCGCCCACGCGACGCTCGTCCACGAGTCGCCGGATCTGGGCGAGCGGCTCGCGTCGCCGCCGGCGCAGGTCGTCCTCACCTACGACCAGCCAGTCGACGCGGTGCGCGACGCGCTCGTCGTGCTCGACGCGAAAGGGAAGAACGTCGCGGGCGCGCCGAAGGCGGTCAAGACGCGGCGGGAGCTGCTCGTCTCGCTGCCGAAGAACCTGCCGACGGGTGCGTACACCGTTCGCTGGCGCGCGCTCTCGAGCGACGGCCATGTCGTCTCCGGCCTCTACACGTTCGGCGTCCGCGTGCCCGCTCCCCCGGTCACCGAGGCGGTCGGCGCGCAGGGCCCGACCTCGGTCGAGCACGTCGTGCGCTGGCTCTACTTCCTCGCGCTCGCGCTGCTCGTGGGCGGGCTCGGCTTCCGGCTGCTCGTGCTGCCACGGTCGCTGCCCGCCCGGGCCGAGCGGCGTTTCTTCTGGCTGGTCGGGATCGGTGCGCTCGCGGTGCTCGAGGTCGGGGTCGCCGCCTTCATGCTCAGGGCCGAGGACGCGCTGCAGCTGCCGCTCGTCGACTTCATCTACGGCGATCTCTCCTCGCTCGCGGACGGGACGCGGTTCGGCGCCGCGTTCATCGCGATGACGCTCGGCTTCGCCCTCGTGCTCGCGCTCGTCGTCCTCGCCTGGCTGTTCGAGCGCCGCTGGCTGCTCTGGGCCGCCTTCGCCCTCGGGCTCGTGTTCGCGTCCGGGCTCTCGCTCTCGGGCCACTCGGCCGCAGACGCCGGCCACTCGTGGCTCTCCGAGCTCGCCGACTGGGCCCACCTCTCCGCCGCGGCGCTGTGGGTCGGCGGGCTCGTGCAGCTGTTCGCGGTCGTCTGGCCCGAGCCGGAGCTGCGGCGGGAGTCGTTCCTCCGCTTCTCGCGGCTCGCGACCGTGCTCGTCGCGCTGCTGCTCGCCGCCGGGACGTACCTGAGCGTGCTCCGCTTCCCGCACCTCCACGACCTCTGGCGCACCGGCTACGGGCACGTGCTGCTCGTGAAGCTCGGGCTCGTCGCGCTCGCGCTGCTCTGGGGAGCGGCGCACCGCTGGGTCGCGGCGCCGAGGCTCGCGCGCGGCGGCGGCGGCCGGCTGCGGCGGAGCCTGGTCGGCGAGAGCGCGGTCGCGATGGCGGTGCTGCTCGCGGCGGCGGTGCTCGTCGACTCGAAGCCCCCGCCGCAGCCCGTCCCGCCGCCGCCCGCGGCGGCGCACGCCCCCCGCTGACCGGTACCGTCGCTGTCGATGCTGGTGCTGACCCGCAGGGACGTGGAGGAGCTGCTCGACCTCGACGCGCTTCTCGAGGCGCTCGCCGCCGCGCACGTCGAGCTCTCCGCCGGCATGGCGTCGATGCCGCCGCGGGTCGCCGCCTTCGCCGAGGAGGACGGCCTGCTGGGGGCGATGCCCGCGCACCTGCCCGGCGCGGACGCCGCCGGCGCCCTCGGCTGCAAGCTCGTCAGCGTCTTCCCCCACAACGCCGACCGGCCTTCGCACCAGGCGCTCGTCGCGCTCTTCGACTCGCGCACCGGGACGCCGGTCGCGCTCATCGACGGCACGTATCTGACGGCGGCCCGCACGGCGGCCGCGGCGGCGCTCGCCGCGCGTCTCCTCGCCCGCCCGGAGGCGCGCGTGCTCGCGATCCTCGGCACCGGCGTCCAGGCGCGATCGCACTTCCGCGCCCTCGCCGGCATCCGCGACTGGGCCGAGGTCCGGATCGCAGGCCGGGACGCGGCGAAGGCGGAGGCGCTCGCCGACGAGCTCGGGGCCGTCGCGGCCGAGTCCTTCGAGGACGCGGTGCGCGGCGCCGACGTCGTCGCCGCGACCACGCACGCGCCGGAGCCCGTCGTCCGCCGCGAGTGGATCGGCGAGGGCGCGCACGTCGGCTCCGTCGGCTTCGCGGCGCCCGGCTTCGAGCTCGATCCCGAGCTCGTGCGGGCCGCGGACGTCCTGGCCGTCGAGTCGCGCGAGTCCGCCTTCTCCGCCGCTCCCGCCGGCGCGCCGGAGCTCGCCGGCATCGCGCCCGAGCGGGCCGTCGAGCTGGGCGAGCTCGTCGCCGGAACCCGCCCCGGGCGCACCTCGGCGGGCGAGATCACCGTCTACAAGTCGGTCGGCGTCGCCGTGCAGGACATCGCCGCCGCGGCGCTCGTGCTGGACGCCGCACGGGGGCGCGGAGCCGGCCTCGAGGTCGAGCTGGAGGAGATCCCCGCATGAGCGCCACCGAGTTCTTTCCGGGCCTCGAAGGTGTCGTCGCCGTCGAGACGGAGATCATGGAGCCGGACCGCGAGGGCGGGACGCTCCGTTACCGCGGCGTCGACGTCGAGCCGCTGATCGGGACGGTTGCGTACGAGAACGTCTGGGGCCTGCTCGTCGACGACGACATCGAGGCGCGAATGCCCGATCCCGAGCCGTACGAGCCGGCAGGCCTGACCGGCAGCGCGCCCGCCGACCTGGAGGCGCAGACCGCGCGCCTGTCCGGGGTGTGGGGGCTCGGCAAGCTGAACGAGATCTCGGACGAGCAGGCGCGCGAGGACCTCGGCCGGATCTCGGCCCAGATGATGTCGATCGTCGCCCGCTCCGCGCGGCTGGCCGACGGGCATGAGGACCAGGTGCCCGACGAGGTCGTCGCGCAGGGGCGCACCGCCGCGGAGAGGTTCTTGCTTCGCTGGCGCGGTCACGCCGACCCGCGGGCCGTCCGCGCGATCGACACCTACTGGATCTGCACGGCGGAGCACGGGCTGAACGCCTCGACCTTCACCGCCCGCGTCGTCGCCTCGACGGGGGCGGACTGCGGCGCCGCGCTCTCGGCGGCCGTCGGCGCCCTGTCGGGGCCGCTGCACGGCGGCGCGCCCGCCTACGTGAAGCCGATGCTGGCGGAAGTCGCCGAGCTCGGCGATCCCGGGAAGTGGGTGCGCGACACGCTCGACGCCGGCAAGCGGATCATGGGCTTCGGGCATCGCGTCTACCGCGCCGAAGACCCGCGCTCGCGCATCCTGAAGCAGACCGCGCGGGAGCTCGGGTCGCCGCAGATCGAGATCGCCGAGGCGCTCGAGGCGGCCGCGCTCGCCGAGCTCGAGCGGCGCAAGCCGGACCGCCCGCTGAAGACGAACGTCGAGTACTACTCGGCCCTCGTCCTCGACATCGCGGAGGTCCCGCCGCCGCTCGCGCCGGCGATGTTCGCGTGCTCGCGCGTCGCCGGCTGGTCGGCGCACATCCTCGAGCAGAAGCGCACCGGGCGGCTCTTCCGCCCGTCCTCCCGGTACATCGGCCCGGAGCTCCGGTCGCTGCACCAGGCGTGACGCCGCCCCGACGAAGCTGCGAGCCCGCCGTGACGGGTTCGCTGCGA
>CAVVDI010000019.1:0-149119 GCA_963746895.1 uncultured Actinomycetes bacterium
GTCGGCGAGCTCGAGTCGAACGCGACCATGACCGCCCAGCACCTGTTCTGGCACCACTTCCTCGGGCTGCGCACGCCCGAGCTCGACCGCCGGATCGCGAACGAGCTGATGGCGCGGATGCGGGACGACGGCACCTGGTCGATCTGGTTCGAGGGGCCGCCCGACCTCTCCACCTCGATCGAGGCCTACGTCGCGTGCAGGATGGCGGGCGTCGACCCCGGGCCGAAGGCGCTGGCGTACATCCGGCGCGAGGGCGGCATCCCGAAGAGCCGCCTCTTCACGAAGTGCTTTCTGGCCCTGCTCGGCCAGTGGCCCTGGCAGCGGATGGTGCCGATCCCCCCCGAGCTCGTTCTCCTGCCGCCGTCCGCGCCCTTCTCGATCTACAACTTCGCCTGCTGGGCGCGGCAGACCTTCGTCGCGCTGGCCGTCGCGCAGTCGCTCCGCCCCGTCCGGCCTGCGGACGTCGACCTGCGCGCGATCGGCGCCCGCCCCGGGAGGACGCGGCCGGCGCGGCGCCCGAACCGGCTCCGACGGAACGCGCACGCGGTCGCCGAGCGCTGGATCCGCGAGCGCCAGGAGGCGGACGGCTCGTGGGGCGGGATCCAGCCGCCATGGGTCTGGGGCATCGTGGCGCTCGCGGCGCTCGGCCACGGTTTCGAGGACGCGACCTTCCGCAGAGCGGTCGAGGGCTGGCAGGGCTTCATGGTCGAGGACGGCGATCGGCTGCGGCCCGAGGCGTGCCAGTCACCGGTCTGGGACACCGGCCTCGCGGTGCTCGCGCTGCGCGCCTGCGGCGTCCCGGCCGACCACCCGCAGCTCGCGAAGGCCGGCCGGTACCTCCTCCGCGAGGAGGTCACCGCGCGTGGCGACTGGGCGATCCGCCGTCCCGGGCTGGCGCCCGGCGGCTGGGCCTTCGAGCACGAGAACGACCTCTACCCGGACACGGACGACGCCGCTGTGATCCCGCTCGCGCTCCGGCAGCTCGGGATCGGCGACGACGCGGTCGGACGCGGGCTCGACTGGCTCGCCGGCATGCAGTCCTCCCACGGCGGCTGGGGCGCCTTCGACGTCGACAACAGGGCGATGTGGCTCTATCGGATCCCTTTCTGCGACTTCGGCAAGGTGACCGACGAGCCGAGCGCGGACGTGACCGCGCACGCGCTCGAGACGCTCGGACACGAGGGCGGCCGCTACGCCGGCGCCGTCGAGCGCGGGCTCGAGTGGCTGCTCGCCGAGCAGGAGGACGACGGCTCCTGGTTCGGCCGCTGGGGGGTCAACCACATCTACGGCACCGGGGCGGCGCTGCCCGCGCTCGAGGCGTGCGGCGTCCCACACGACCACCCGGCGATGCGCCGCGCGGTCGCCTGGCTCGACTCCGTCCAGCGCGAGGACGGCGGCTTCGGCGAGGACATCCGCTCCTACGCCGACCCTGCCTGGCGCGGCCGGGCCGGCTTCGCGACGGCGTCGCAGACGGCCTGGGCGCTGCTCGGCTACGTGGCCGCAGGAAACGCTGAGGATACGACCGCCCGCCGCGCGGCAGACTACCTCTGCTCGGTGCAGCGGGCCGACGGCGACTGGGAGGAGGAGCATTTCACCGGGACGGGATTCCCCCTGGACTTCATGATCCGGTACCACCTCTACCGCATCAACTTCCCGCTCTTCGCTCTGGGACGGCTACGAGAAAGGCTCACTGGATGAAGTTTCCGCTCCAATCGACGGTCTCGATCGGCAGATACGTCGCCTCGCAGCAGCGCAAGGGCGAGCGCTATCCGCTCGTGCTGATGCTCGAGCCGACGCTCGCCTGCAACATCGCGTGCATCGGCTGCGGGAAGATCCGCGAGTACGAGTCGAATCGTGCGCGCCTGTCCGTCGAGGAGTGCATCGACGCCGCCGTCCAGTGCCCCGCGCCGGTGGTGTCGATCTGCGGCGGCGAGCCGCTCGTCTACAAGGGGATCGAGGAGGTCGTCGCCGGCGTCCTCGACCTCGGCAAGACGATCGAGCTCTGCACGAACGCGCTGCGCCTCGAGCAGTGCCTCGACTGGTTCGAGCCGGCGCCGCGCCTCAGCTTCGTCGTCCACCTCGACGGCATGCAGGAGATCCACGACTACGTCTGCGACTACCCCGGACTCTGGGAGATCGCGGTCGACGCGATCCGGACGGCGCGCTCGCGCGGCTTTCGCGTCACGACCAACACGACGATCTTCAAGGAGACCGAGCCCGGCGACGTGATCGAGATGATGCGCTACCTCACCGACGAGGTCGGCATCGACGGGATGATGGTCGCGCCCGGCTACCAGTACTCGCAGATCGATCCGGCGCTGACGATGACGCGCGACGAGCACGAGGAGAAGTTCCGCGTGATCCGGGCGGCGACCCGCAAGCACGGCTACCGCTGGATCGCCTCGCCGATCTACCAGGACTTCCTCACGGGCGAGCGGGAGCTGACGTGCGCGCCGTGGGGGTCGATCACTCGCAATCCGTACGGCTGGAAGGGCCCGTGCTACCTGCTCACGGACGGCATCTTCCCCACGTACGAGGCGCTGCTCGACGGGATGGAGTGGGAGGCCTACGGCCCCGGCAACGACCCCCGCTGCGAGCACTGCGCGATCCACTGCGGCTTCGAACCGTCGGCCGCGTACGAGGCGTCGAGCAGCCTGAAGCAGACGGTGCGGAGCCTTGCGTGGACGCTGACGGGCTGACCTTCGCCTGCGCCACGAGCGCCGAGGAGCGGGTCGCCCGCCGGCTCGGTCTGCGCTCGGTGCGCGTCGGCGTCGGCGTCGCCAACGGCATGCCGGCGGAGCCGGTCGTCTCGTTCGGCCTGGCCGGGGCCCTCGGCGACCTCCGGGTCGGCGAGGTGCTCGACGCGACCCGCGTCGTCGACGAGTCGGGAGCGACGCTGTGGGAGGGGCCCGGGCTCGGGGTCCGCGGCGCCCGGACGGTCACCGTCCTCGGCAGCGCCGTGCTCGTGCACGACCCGGCCGAGCGGAGGCGCCTGCACGAGGCGAGCGGCGCGGACGCGGTCGACATGGAGAGCGGCGCGCTCGCCCGCGCCGGACGGCTCGCCGGCGTCCTCCGCGCGGTCTCGGACGACCCCTCGAGCGCCGTCGCCGGCGTCGACTCCACGGTGCACGCGGACGGGCGCACCGATCTCGCGGGCCTCCTGCGCTGGGTCGCGACGCGGCGGCTCGACGCGATTCGCTCGCTGCGCGACGCGCTGCGGGCGCTGCGCTCGCTCGAGCAGGCGGTGGCTGCGTGAGCGCGCCCGAGAAGCGGGTGCTCCTCGCCGCGCCGCGTTCGTTCTGCGCCGGCGTCGACCGTGCGATCGAGATCGTCGAGCGGCTGCTGGAACAGCACGGCGCCCCCATCTACGTCCGCCACCAGATCGTCCACAACGAGCACGTCGTGCGCCGGCTCGAGGGGCTCGGCGCCGTCTTCGTCGAGGACGAGTCCGAGATCCCGGAGGGCGAGTACTGCGTGCTCTCCGCGCACGGCGTCGCGCCGTCGGTGAAGGAGAACGCGCGGGCGCGCGGCCTGCGCGTCGTCGACGCGACCTGCCCGCTCGTGAACAAGGTGCACGCGGAGGCGCGGCGCTACGCCGACAGCGGCCATCTCGTCGCGCTCGTCGGCCACGAGAACCACGTCGAGGTGATCGGCACGCTCGGCGAGCGGCCGGAGTCGACCGTCGTGATCGAGTCGCCGGAGCAGGCGCGCGAGCTGGTGACCGACAAGCCGGTCGCCGTGATCACCCAGACGACGCTCTCGCTCGACGACGTCGCGCCGATCGTCGACGCGCTCGAGGATCACCTCGGCGAGCTGCGGCGGCCGCACGCAGACGACATCTGCTACGCCACCCAGAACCGCCAGGACGCGGTGAAGGCGATGGCCGCCGAGGGAGCGACACTGATCCTCGTGATCGGCTCCGAGACGAGCTCCAACGCGCAGCGCCTGGTCGAGGTCGCACAGGCCGCCGGCGCGGACGCGACGCTGATCGACGGCGAGAGCGTCCTCGGGCCTTCGCTCCTCGACGGGCACGTGACGGTCGGCCTCACCGCGGGCGCCTCGACGCCCGAAGAGCTCGTGCGGGCGACCGCCGAGCGCCTCGCCGAGCGCGGCTACGGGCTCCCCGAGGAGCTGACCGTGGCTCGCGAGGACGTCCATTTCCGGCTCCCGAAGGAGGTCGCGCGCGCATGACGAGCATCGAGGTCCCCTACGCGATCGCCGCAGCGCTCCCGACGCTCTCGGTGATGGACATCACGAACGACGTCTCGAAGGAGGTCGCGGTCTCGGGCGTCGGCGACGGCATCGCCTACGTCCACGCCGCCCACGACCTCGCGCTCGTGCGCGTCCAGGAGCGCGAGACCGGCTTCTTCGAGGATCTCGAGTGCCTTCTGGAGCGAGTCGTGCCCGCGAAGTCACGTTCCCGCGAGCAGCTGCTCTCGCTGCTGCTCGGCCCGCGCACGGAGCAGGTGCCGGTCTCCGGCGGGGCTCTCTGCCTCGGGCAGTGGCAGCGGATCATGCTCTTCTCGCTCGACGCGGAGCATCGGCCCGACTGGCGCCTCACCCTGCTCGGCTGAGGCGGGTTGACCGGCGTCGTGCGCAGAGGCCACACTTGCGGTGTGGATGCGGCGCGGCGCCATCAGAAGCTCCTCGCCCGGCTGGCGCTCGGGCTGCTCGCGCTCGTCGCTGAGCTGGCCGGCCGCAGCCTGACGAACCGGCTCGACGTCGGACGCCACGTCGGGCCCGTCTCCTACGCGCAGAACGACTACTACCCGTTCCTGCTCGCCGGCGTGAAGATCGCCGTCGCGCTGATGCTCGCGCGGGTCGCCTGGCGGTTCGCCAGGGCGACGGCGGCGGCACGTGCCGCCCAGCGGCACACCGGCGGCCGCATCCGCACGCGCGCCGCCCGAGTCCCGCTCCGGCTCTCGCCGAGGCTGTGGGTCGTCTCCTTTCTCGGCACCGCCACCATCTACCTCGTTCAGACGGATGCCGAGAGCCTCGCCGGTGCGCGCTGGCCGCTGGTCGCACCGTGGCTGCACACCTCGGCGCTCCCCGTCTTCGCCGTGCTCGCGGTCGTGGTCGCGTTCGTCTATCACGCCGTCGAGGGCTGGCTCGCCGACGTCGAGCGAATCGCCGCCGACGCGGTCGCACAGGCGCGGCGGCTCGTCGGGTGCGGCTCGCTGCCGTCGGTTCGCGCCTGCCGCGACACGGGCGACCACGGACCGCGCAGCCGCTTCGGCCTCGCCTTCGAGTCGCGTCCGCCTCCGCTCGCCGTGTAGCCGCGGGCACCTGTCCGCCCGCGGCCGCAGGACGACCTTCGACCGAGGGAGGACCCGTGAGCGCGGACATCGCCCACACGCTTCGACGAACCAAGGACTCGCACGCCGAGGCGGCGCAGGCACTGACGCTGCGCGCCCGGATCGTGCTGGCGCTCGGCCCCGTCACCGCCGGAGGCGGCGTGGTCTGGGCGCTCGCGCAGCCCTGGCGGCTGACGCTCCTGCACCCGGTGGGTCAGGGGTTCTGGTGGCTCGTCGCCGAGCCGCCGCTCTACGTCGTGCTCGTCGGCCTGCTCTTCCGGCTGCTGCTCGCGCCGGGCATCGTCGCCGACCTGCACGCCCGCCGGGAGGGCCCGGAGCCGTGATCCTCGCGGGCATTCAGCCGGCCGCCGAGATGGTGCACTGGTGGTTCGCCACCGGCTTCCTGATCCTCGGCCTCCTCCTGCTCTCGGAGGCGGTCGTGGGGCCGGAGGTCTGGGGGCTGCGACCCTGGCGCCGCTATCTCTGGCCGGGCTTCGCGTTCGGCATGGGCGTCCTCATGTTCCCGGTGATGACGTTCTTCACGAGCTCCACCATCCACATGGTCGCGCACGGCTCGTGGGCGCAGGTGATGCTGCTCGCCGGCGGCGCCGAGCTCGGGGTCGCACGAGGGAAGCTCCACTCGCCGCGCTGGCGGGCCTGCTCGGCGCTCGCGCTCGCCGTCTCGGGCGCGGCGTTCCTCGTCCACGAGCAGAACCCCTGGCTCTTCTCGCGCGCCGCCTTCCTCCACCACGTGCTCGGCTGGTCGCTGTTCCTCGCCGCGGCGTTCCCGCTCGTGCAGGCGTACCGTCCCCGCTCGCTCACGGCCGCCCTCGGCTTCGCGTCGACGTTCGTGCTGATCGCGGTGGTGCTCTACTGCGACCGCGACACGGCTGCGATCTTCGGCCACCTCGACTTCTACGCCGGCGTCCCGCACCGGTGAGACGGATCGCCCTCCTCGGCGCCCTGCTCGCCGCGCTCGCGGCGCCCGCCTCGGCGCTCGCGCACGCGACGCTCGTCCACGAGTCGCCGAATCTGGGCGAGCGGCTCGCGTCGCCGCCGGCGCAGGTCGTCCTCACCTACGACCAGCCCGTCGACGCGGTACGCGACGCGCTCGTCGTGCTCGACGCGAAAGGGAAGAACGTCGCGGGCGCGCCGAAGGCGGTGAAGACGCGGCGGGAGCTGCTCGTCTCGCTGCCGAAGAACCTGCCGACGGGTGCGTACACCGTTCGCTGGCGCGCGCTCTCGAGCGACGGCCACGTCGTCTCCGGCCTCTACACGTTCGGCGTCCGCGTGCCCGCCCCGCCGGTCACCGAGGCCGTCGGCGCCCAGGGCCCGACCTCGGTCGAGCACGTCGTGCGCTGGCTCTACTTCCTCGCGCTCGCGCTGCTCGTGGGCGGGCTCGGCTTCCGGCTGCTCGTGCTGCCACGGTCGCTGCCCGCCCGGGCCGAGCGGCGTTTCTTCTGGCTGGTCGGGATCGGCGCGCTCGCGGTGCTCGAGGTCGGGGTCGCCGCCTTCATGCTCCGGGCCGAGGACGCGCTGCAGCTGCCGCTCGTCGACTTCATCTACGGCGACCTCTCCTCGCTCGCGGACGGGACGCGGTTCGGCGCCGCGTTCATCGCGATGACGCTCGGCTTCGCTCTCGTGCTCGCGCTCGTCGTCCTCGCCTGGCTGTTCGAGCGCCGCTGGCTGCTCTGGGCCGCCTTCGCCCTCGGGCTCGTGTTCGCGTCCGGGCTCTCGCTCTCGGGCCACTCGGCCGCCGACGCCGGCCACTCGTGGCTCTCCGAGCTCGCCGACTGGGCCCACCTCTCCGCCGCGGCGCTGTGGGTCGGCGGGCTCGTGCAGCTGTTCGCGGTCGTCTGGCCCGAGCCGGAGCTGCGGCGGGAGTCGTTCCTCCGCTTCTCGCGGCTCGCGACCGTGCTCGTCGCGCTGCTGCTCGCCGCCGGGACGTACCTGAGCGTGCTCCGCTTCCCGCACCTCCACGACCTCTGGCGCACCGGCTACGGGCACGTGCTGCTCGTGAAGCTCGGGCTCGTCGCGCTCGCGCTGCTCTGGGGCGCGGCGCACCGCTGGGTCGCGGCGCCGAGGCTCGCGCGCGGCGGCGGCGGCCGGCTGCGGCGGAGCCTGCTCGGCGAGAGCGCGGTCGCGATGGCGGTGCTGCTCGCGGCGGCGGTGCTCGTCGACTCGAAGCCCCCGCCGCAGCCCGTTCCACCGCCGCCCGCTGCGGCGCACGCCGCCCGCTGACCGGTACCGTCGCTGTCGATGCTGGTGCTGACCCGCAGGGACGTGGAGGAGCTGCTCGACCTCGACGCGCTCCTCGAGGCGCTCGCCGCCGCGCACGTCGAGCTCTCCGCCGGCATGGCGTCGATGCCGCCGCGGGTCGCCGCCTTCGCCGAGGAGGACGGCCTGCTGGGGGCGATGCCCGCGCACCTGCCCGGCGCGGACGCCGCCGGCGCCCTGGGCTGCAAGCTCGTCAGCGTCTTCCCCCACAACGCCGACCGGCCCTCGCACCAGGCGCTCGTCGCGCTCTTCGACTCGCGCACCGGGACGCCGGTCGCGCTCATGGACGGCACGTATCTGACGGCGACCCGCACGGCGGCCGCGGCGGCGCTCGCCGCGCGTCTCCTCGCCCGCCCGGAGGCGCGCGTGCTGGCGATCCTCGGCACCGGCGTCCAGGCGCGATCGCACTTCCGCGCCTTCGCCGGCATCCGCGACTGGGCCGAGATCCGGATCGCAGGCCGGGACGCGGCGAAGGCCGAGGCGCTCGCCGACGAGCTCGGGGCCGTCGCGGCCGAGTCCTTCGAGGACGCGGTGCGCGGCGCCGACGTCGTCGCCGCGACCACGCACGCGCCGGAGCCCGTCGTCCGTCGCGAGTGGATCGGCGAGGGCGCGCACGTCGGCTCCGTCGGCTTCGCCGCGCCCGGCTTCGAGCTCGACCCCGAGCTCGTGCGCGCCGCGGACGTCCTGGCCGTCGAGTCGCGCGAGTCCGCCTTCTCCGCCGCTCCCGCCGGCGCGCCGGAGCTCGCCGGCATCGCGCCCGAGCGGGCCGTCGAGCTGGGCGAGCTCGTCGCCGGAACCCGCCCCGGGCGCACCTCGGCGGGCGAGATCACCGTCTACAAGTCGGTCGGCGTCGCCGTGCAGGACATCGCCGCCGCGGCGCTCGTGCTGGACGCCGCACGGGGGCGCGGAGCCGGCCTCGAGGTCGAGCTGGAGGAGATCCCCGCATGAGCGCCACCGAGTTCTTTCCGGGCCTCGAAGGCGTCGTCGCCGTCGAGACGGAGATCATGGAGCCGGACCGCGAGGGCGGGACGCTCCGTTACCGCGGCGTCGACGTCGAGCCGCTGATCGGGACGGTTCCGTACGAGAACGTCTGGGGCCTGCTCGTCGACGACGACATCGAGGCGCGAATGCCCGATCCCGAGCCGTACGAGCCCGCAGGCCTCACCGGCAGCGCGCCCGCCGACCTGGAGGCGCAGACCGCGCGCCTGTCCGGGGTGTGGGGGCTCGGCAAGCTGAACGAGATCTCGGACGAGCAGGCGCGCGAGGACCTCGGCCGGATCTCGGCCCAGATGATGTCGATCGTCGCCCGCTCCGCGCGGCTGGCCGACGGGCATGAGGACCAGGTGCCCGACGAGGTCGTCGCGCAGGGGCGCACCGCGGCGGAGACGTTCCTGCTTCGCTGGCGCGGCCACGCCGACCCGCGGGCGGTCCGCGCGATCGACACCTACTGGATCTGCACGGCGGAGCACGGGCTGAACGCCTCGACCTTCACCGCCCGCGTCGTCGCCTCGACGGGGGCGGACTGCGGCGCCGCGCTCTCCGCGGCCGTCGGCGCCCTGTCGGGGCCGCTGCACGGCGGCGCGCCCGCCTACGTGAAGCCGATGCTGGCGGAAGTCGCCGAGCTCGGCGATCCCGAGAAGTGGGTGCGCGACACGCTCGACGCCGGCAAGCGGATCATGGGCTTCGGGCATCGCGTCTACCGCGCCGAAGACCCGCGCTCGCGCATCCTGAAGCAGACCGCGCGGGAGCTCGGGTCGCCGCAGATCGAGATCGCCGAGGCGCTCGAGGCGGCCGCGCTCGCCGAGCTCGAGCGGCGCAAGCCGGACCGGCCGCTGAAGACGAACGTCGAGTACTACTCGGCCCTCGTCCTCGACATCGCGGAGGTGCCGCCGCCGCTCGCGCCGGCGATGTTCGCGTGCTCGCGCGTCGCCGGCTGGTCGGCGCACATCCTCGAGCAGAAGCGCACCGGGCGGCTCTTCCGCCCGTCCTCCCGGTACATCGGTCCGGAGCTCCGGTCGCTGCACCAGGTGTGACGCTGCCCCGACGAAGCTGCGAGCCCGCCGTGACGGGTTCGCAGCGACGATTGACCAAGGGGGGCCCGATCAAACCAGCGTGCAAAAAACTGCGAGATCGCTCATTCAGACGGTTCGGGCTCTCAGGTGCTGATCGCTGTGCTTGCCGGTCGAGAACAGGGGAGGGCCGGTCTGGTCGGTGCAGGGGATCTGGGTGTGCCAGTACCGCGCGGTGGGGAGGCTGGAGCTCTCGCGACGGAGGTGAGGTAGCCAAGCTAGATAGAGAGTTCGGGAGAAGGATAGCGACAAGTTCCGAGAGGAGCAATAGGAGCAGCGAAAATCACGGTGCGACTGACCTGACGGCGAACGATAAGCAAGAACTAGCCCTAATGAGAGTACAGAATCTATTGGAGCCTCAGTGCAACTCGGAGCCAAGCCTGGCACGAGCTCTTCCTGATAGGAAAGAGAGAGTAATAGCTCTTTAGAAAAAGGCGAGTAACGAGATCAACTGAAGGGAAAGGCAGATCATGAGCCGACAGCGCGTAGACCTGGCGACTAAGACGACAAGAGAGAATAGAAGAGAAAGAAGATGAGAAGTCTACAGAGCCGATAACAGACGAGCAGCAGTCGCGAGAAGAGTGCGCATGAGCGCAGGGACGAGAGAGAGAAATTGATAGTACGCTCGCAGCGATAGCGAGACGTAAAAATGAAGCGATACCTGAAAGAGGCGACAGAGCTGATAGCGAAGTCCTAGCAAACGAGAATGCAGAGCGACGATCGTACAGCCCGTCAGACCACGAACTTCTAACATTAGAGAAAGAGACACTAAATATAAGAAGACGAGACTATACCAGAAAAGCCTTACGGATACCGAAAGAGATACTGCTAGCCTTCGCGGACGTGAGCAAAACAGAAGACGAGCTGACCGAGAACGCGAGATAGCCCAGCTGGAGCCGAAGCGAGACAGTGATCTCGTAAACCCGCCACTTACCGGCGCGACCAAAGGAAGTAACTGAGCCGCCCACCGACTGAAACTGAGAGACCTCAACTTAAATTAAAAAGACTATAGACAGCTAGAAAAGAAACGGGGACTGATAGTCAGATAAAGGTGATTAAATAGACGATGAACGCCAGCAAGACCTACGAAACGCCGATAAAGAGCACGAGACGCTCTCTATCCAGACAACTTCTCTACCAGAGAGTTACCCCACTCGTAAGCCGATGCGCGATCTCTCAACTCGATAAGGAGACCGTGAATGAGTATCGAGTCGTAGGGACTCAAAGCCCCACACGGCGACTCTGGGCGATCAGCGTGCTGACCTGCCGACCCAGCCGCTTACCGCTGCTCGTCGGATACTCGCTACACTGCAATCACCCTCACGGGAAAACTGTGCTACAGCTTCTGACATTAGTGTAGCCCCACTCGTCTAAGTCGACGGATATAAGGTGCTCGCCGCAGAACATCGCGAGACACAGCCAGACAACCACCACACGCCAAAGATGGGAAAGCAGAGAATCAGATGGAGCACTTGATTCGGCCGATGCCCTTTGACGAGCATCGCCTGGTAATCGCCCTGGGACTCCACTCGCGCGCCTTGCGCAACCTGTGTATACACTAGGCGGCCGAGCGCCACTTTGCGCTGATAGGCTGACTTTTTCGAAGAAGAGATAGACAAAAAAGATAAAGAAAAAAAAACCTCAGGCTAGCTAAACATCTGGCACATTTAATCTTAATCTCTCTTGTAATTGACACGTGTAACAGCAACATCGACGCGCGTTTCGCGCGCAAGACAGCACAAACAACTACCTACCGCTACTGTCCAGGGCGACTAGGCCCCGTCGACTCTTCCTTCTCGGTTCAAGGAAACAGGAGGAGTGACAGATAACAGCGTTGTGCGACAACCGAACCCTCCTCTTGTCAGACAAGATCCGTCCTTAGCACTGAAGGTCGCAGTACGATAGCCGCGCATACTCCGAGTCGCAGACGAGAAAGTCACATGAGGAAATCGCTAATTGCGATCGCCTGCGCTTCGAGCGCGCTCGCCCTACTGCTTAGCGCGTGCGTTACCGGCACCTCCTCGCAGACGACGTAGCCTAGCGCGGGAGACGGTGCTGATAACTCCCCGAGCGAGGCCAGTGCAGCGTTCAAGAACGGGGTGCTCACACTCTAGACGTGAGGATCGAAATCACGCGCTACAAAGTGATCGGGGTCGGCCAAAAGGGGACCGAGGACGGCGACAAGCCGGTGATAGCCTATTGGTACAAGACCACGAATGTTTGGCAAGAGCCTGACGCGACTACGGCCTGGATGTTCACCTTCACTGTCTTCCAGAACAACAACCCCAACGCGGAGAACGAACTCGACTCTGCGCTTGCGTTTGGTATCGGGGACGTAAGTTCCCTGACACCATGGAGAACATCAACAAGGGTGGAACCGTAGAGAACGCGTTCGCCTACGAACTCGACTATTAGGCCACCCCGATTGAACTGGTTGCCACTGAGGGCCTGTTGAGGACGTCCTCGGGAAGATCACCTACAAGTTGTCGTAGGCCCAAAAGCCATGGCCCGACCGGCGCCGGTAATCGTCTCCTTCGTCGGGCAGTCGGTGGCAGCGCACGCCCATCGGCATTACTGCGTTGCGGCTCGACGTGAGGCTCTGCCGGGGCAGGGTACGTCGTCGGGCCGATACGGTCGAGATCGGCGACGAGCCGAGGGTGCATATCAAGGGCCGGGGCCGTCCGCGCAAGGGCCGAGCAGGCCGCACAGCTGCCGTGCGTTCAGGTTGGCGTAAAATTATCTCTGCCGCAGACGGCTGACCTGACTCGGCACCCACGATCTACAGTAAATTCCGCTTTACGGAAGCCGAGAACCAACCAAGCTCAAACTGCATACAAAGAAGACCTTAGGGAAGGCGGCAGTGATGTAAGCCAAACAGCCGGCGATCTGTGACACTGATACTATTCACGACAGGAGCGCAACCGCGACCTCCAGCAGCTGGCGAGTGCTCAAGTCCGCTCGCTCACGACCAGTTCGCGCTCAAGTCGATCAACGCCACCGTTCGCCGTCCACCGGGCTCGCGATCCGTCTGCGCGCCCAGATCGACAACGGCAACGCGCTTGTCTCCTGCTCGAAGAGCTTCGGGATCGCGCCCTGCACCCGCAACTACCGACCGCAGCAACCTTCCGACTGCCGATCACCCGCGCCCCGCCCTCCATCGTCGTCGCCGCTATCTCCGTCTCCGCCAAGATGATCGCGCAGATCCTCGCTCTCCGCTAGAGAAGTTCTTAGCGCCAGCTGAGCGAAAACCGCCGTCTGTCGAGAGCGATCTCGGCGGAGCTGCGCCGGCCGCTCACGCTTGCGCCACGCAGCTCAACGCACCCGATGGCGATGGCGATGGCGACCCGCGCTATCAGCTCGACTTTACGGCTCAGCCGTTCAAGCTCACGCTCGGCCTGGATCGCATCCCACAGCTCGTAGATCTTGAACCCCTCCACCAGCCGCTCCGCGGCGCCCTCCTCGTCCCCGCGTCCGCGCCGCTCCCCCCGATGCGCAACCTGCGCGCGGCCGCGGCTCCCTCGCGCGTTCAGCCGCACTCGTTGCTCTTCTGGGGGAGACGGCGATAAGGGCGACTCCGAGACTGGTGTAAGCGCGAGTTCGAGAGCGATTCAGATTCCTGGCGCGAGCTCCACCTTCCCGAAGCCGACCTCGCCGTCGACCCCCGGCCAAGCGAGCAGGCACATCGGCTGCTCCCCCGCCTGAGGCTCGCGCACCGGGCCGAGCACGCGACGCGGCCGAGAACGACGCAACGCGCGCGGCATACACATGCCGAAAGGCAGCACGTTCGACGGCCGCACTCGCGCCGCTCATCACGGCAGACTTCTCGCATGGACTTAGGCTGGGGCGAACACCCTGCATCCACTGCCTCGGCTCCCGACTACCACGACCCGGACTCGGTGATCACGAAGGGGCACGTGATCCCGCGTTCCGTGGGCGGCACGCTCTACCCCTGCAACGAGTGCAAGCGTTACAACGAGCGATTCGGTCAAGGCGCTGAGGCCGCGCTCGTCGGCGACCCGCCCATCCGATCCGCGGCCAGATGCGCCGTTTTGCCGGGTTGCAGGCGACCTCGGAGCTTCCACTGCGGTGAGAAGAGGCGGAAACGGTGTCTACTTGTCGCGCATTGGGTTCTTTCCATGGCTCAGTAGTCGCTTTTGCACCGCCAAGGGGGGCCCGATCAAACCAGCGTGCACCGACGAAGTACATATGTGCCGGTGCGTGGGACCGGAGTGCACCGACGTCGGTGATCGCCTGGGAACGGCGGCTGTACGTCTGGCAAGCCACGGTGCAATCGGGGGGTCGCGAACGTCTACAGCTTCTCCTGGAGCAAGGGGCAACCTGCGAAGACCACGCCGGCACGCAAGGTTTCGACCTGCATGATCGTGCTGTTCGTACCCCGTGGCGGCTCTACCATGGTCACGGGGGAGTGGAAACGGGGAGCGATTACGAGCTGGGGCCTTCCTCACCGAATGGAGCGGTGCAAGCAGCGTGCGCTCGCGGACGCGAAGGAGCTGCCGGGGTGTAGCAGCAACCCCGACAGCACTGGGCCGCTGAGCGCCGACGTCGACTGGCTTTGGGTCGCTCTCAGCGTGCTCACCGGCGCGCTCGCCGGGTCATCGTCGCTGGCATCATCCTCGTCCCGTACGGGCCACAAGGAACAGCCTTGAGGCCATCGCCGAGGGATGGCCATATCCGGATCTCCGGCGCGATCCCTCGCCGGTCGCTGACCTTCTCGACGAGCTCGCGGGCGCCCTGGTGGTTCGGGCAGCCGTCGAAGTAGAGGATCTCGACCAGCATCAGCAGCAGTCGCAGCTCTCGCCGCGCCAGGCGTCGCGGCCCTCCTTGGCCGCGACCGCGGCGATCATGAGCGCCGCGGCCGGATCGGCCCACCACCATCCAAGACGCGCGTTGGCCAGCAGCCCGACCAGCAGCGCGACCGAGAGGTAGGCGCAGATCATGTTCTGTCCCGCCTCGCTCACGGTCGCCGCCGAGCTCAGCGTGCCACCGACCCGCCGCTTCGCCCGGGCCAGAAGCGGCATCGTCGGCGCCGTGAACGCGGCCAGCCCGATCCCGACCCAGCTCGTCTGCGGATGGTGCGAGCCGAACAGGTCGCGGCTCGCCTCGACCCCGACGTAGGCGACAAGCAGCCCGTAGCTCGCCGCGATCAGCATCTGTGCCCGCCGTTCCGCGAGCTGCGAGGAGCCACGACCGCCGCTGAACAGCCAGACGATCACCCCTCCCGAGGCGAGCTCGATCAGGCTGTCGATCCCGAACCCGACCAGGGCGACCGACCCGGCCGCGATCCCCGCCCCGAGCGCGACCGCGAACTCGACCAGATGCCAGCCGTTGCCGCCCCAGGCGAGCAGACGCGCCCGGCGCTCCAGCCGGTCGCGCTCACCCGGGTCGAGGCCGGGTCGCTGCCCGAGCTGACGTAGCTCGCCGCGAGCGGCGAGCGGGGTGAGCTCGATCAGCCCTCTGCGGGCTTGGTCGGCCATGCCTGATTGTCGCTCACCCGAACCGACGCGCGCCCAGAGGGCGACGTAGACGAGCGAGACGAGGACAGGCACCTCGATCAGCGGCCCGACCACGGCTCCTGCGGCTTTCTGCGCTCGGCCTGGGGGGCACGCTCGGCCGATCTCTCATTGAGAGACATGGAACGCGATGTAGGGGTTCCTGTGCGCCCTCTTCGTCCGCGTGTGTCTGGAACGCTCTTTGACGAAAGGACTTCGGATGTCCGCGTCTCGCGCCGCCTCTCGCCCCTCCCTCGGAGAGGGTGGCCGCGACGCAGGCCGGGCTGCACGCAGCGGGCGGATCTCCATGCTCGTCCTCTCGCTCGCCCTGGCTGTGCTCTGCCTCGGCGCGCTCGGCTCCGCTGCGCCGGCGAAAGCGATGACCGGCGGCGCGACGCTCACCTGGACGCAGGCTCCCCCGGCCCTCGTCTCCACCGGCACGATCACCGTCTCCTTCAGCGCCGACGACCCGGACAACCTGGTCGCTGGCTACGTCTGCCAGTTCCTCTACCAGAACGGCGTGCCGGTGGAGAGTGTCCCGTGCCTGCCCGACACGCCGATCACGCTTCACATTCCGCTCCCCTACGCCAACGGCCTCTCCAGCGGCATCTACAGCTTCAGCGTCTACGGGATGGTCGATCTGAACGGTCCGATGGTCAGCGGCAACTTCGTCGATGCCCTCCAGGCCTCCTGGAGCGCCACGACGGCGGGCCTCCGTTTCACGAGCCAGCCCTCCCTGACGACGACCTCGACCAGCGCGATCTTCGCCTGGGATGGCTACTCCGGCCTCGACTACACCTGCTCGCTCGACTACGCGGCCTTCGTCGCCTGCGACTCGGGCACCGGCGAGACCCTGAGCGGGCTCAGCGTCGGCGTTCACAGCATGCGCGTGCAAGCGATCTACGGCAGCAGCTCCTCGTCGACCTACTGGAACTGGGCGGTCACTGTACGCCCGGGGTTGATCGTCGCCCCCTCGATCAGCGGCACCTTGCAGGTCGGCGAGACGCTGACCGCCGACCCCGGCGCCTGGAGCGGCGATCCCGCCCCGACCTTCAGCTACGCCTGGAGCTACTACGACGGTACCGACCAGTTCGACATCGGCACCGACTCGCCGACCCTGGTCATTCCCGCTGAGGCTCTCGGCAGCGGTATCCGTGTCGGCGTGCGCGGCACGAACAGCGCCGGAAGGGACAAGGGCGGTAGCCCCTGGACCGAGCTGGTCGCCGCCGCAGCGGTCGTTGTCCCGCCGGTCGTCGTCGCTTTGCCGGTCGTCGTCGCGCCGCCGGTCGCCACGCCGCCGGTCGTCGTCACCCCGGCGCCGATTGAGGCCCCGATCGTCGCTCTGCCGGTTGTCGGTCTGAAGCCGGAACCGATGTTCGCGCCCGCCCAGGTGGTGCTGGAGAAGGTCAACGGCCGCCTGACCGTTCGCACCGGCGCCTGGAGCGGCGACGGAACGATCGTCGTGATCTGGTCGAAGACCGACAAGAACGGCCGTCACGCCGTCCGGCTCTGGTACGCCGGGTACGCCCGCAGCTACACGCTGCGCCGCGGCCAGCACGCCAACCGGATCATGGTCACCGTCCACGTCTACAACCAGTTCGGCGTCACAGTCGTCCACCGCGTCGGCCACTACGTCGGGTTCGCCCGAGCCGCCCGAACACTCGCACTCGACCGACCACCAGAGTCCTGTCTGGAGCGCTCTGGAGGGGAGCGGGCCATGCGTCAGGTGAAAATGGCGGCCCAAGGGTCGTGCTCGGTCTAGCCTCGCGGCATGGATAAGAGCTCCGATGTGTGGCTCTTCGCCGATCTGATCTGGCTCGTCCGGTTCGAGAAGATCGCGCTGAAGCAGAACGACTGGTCCGCCTATCGCATCGACCTCACGGACGGCTCCGAGAGCGTCGAGAGTTAGCTCGCTTGCGGCGATTGCCCTAGCTGCGCCGACTTCGCTCCATCGGGTGCCGGGTCGACTTGTCGCGCAGAGGGGTCTTTCCATGGTCAGGAGTCGACTTTTGCGCCGCCCAAGGGGGCCGCCGCGTCCCCTGGGGGCGCATGGGGAGGCGGGCGGCGTAGGCTCCGCGCATGCACGAGGACCTGCTCGCGTACCGCGACCGCTTTCCGATCCTCGGCGACTGCACCTACCTGATCAACCACTCCCTCGCCGCGATGCCGGCGGCGGCCGAGGACAACCTCCGCGAGTACGCCCGCATGTGGCGCGAGCGCGGGATCCGTGCCTGGGCCGAGGGCTGGTGGGAGATGCCCGTCACCGTCGGCGACCAGCTCGGCCGGATCATGGGCGCGCCGCCCGGCTCGATCGTCATGCACCAGAACGTGACCGTCGCCGAGGCGATCGTCCTCTCGTGCTTTCCGCAGCCCGGCGCGCGGAACCGGATCGTCTACGAAGAGGCGAACTTCCCGTCGGTGCGCTACCTCTACCAGGCGCAGCCGCAGCTCGAGGTGCTCGCGGTCGCGGACGAGCGGGCGATCGTGGACGCCATCGACGAGCGGACGCTGCTCGTCCCGATCAGCCACGTCCTCTTCAAGAACGCCGCCATCCAGGACGTCGAGCCGATCGTCCGCCGCGCCCACGAGGCGGGCGCCCACGTCGTGCTCGACTGCTACCAGTCGGCCGGCGTCGTCCCGTTCGACCTGACCGAGCTGGGAGTCGACTTCGCGGTCGGGGGCAGCGTGAAGTGGCTCTGCGGCGGCCCCGGCGCGGGCTGGCTCTACGTTCGGCCCGACCTCGCCGAGCGGCTGGAGCCGACGCTGGTCGGCTGGCAGGGGCACGCGCGCCCGTTCGCGTTCGAGCCCGAGCTCGAGTACGCGGAGGGAGCGCGCCGCTTCCTCACCGGCACCCCGAACGTGCCCGCCCTGTACGCCGCCACCGCCGGGTACGACGTGATCGAGGAGGTCGGCGTCCGGCGGATCCGCGAGCGCTCGCTGGCGCTCACGCAGCTCCTGATCGACCTCTGCGACGCCGCCGGGCTCGAGGTCGCGAGCCCGCGCGCGCCCGAGCGGCGCGGCGGCACCGTGGTCGTCTCGACACCCGACCACGCGGGCTGCCACCGCGAGCTCGGCGACCGCGGGATCGTCTGCGACTTCCGGCCCGACGCCGGCATCCGCCTCGGCCCGCACTTCTTCAACACCGAGGACGAGGTGCGCCATGCCGTCGCCGAGCTCGCCGACATCGTCGCGAGCGGCGCGTACGAGCGCCACGCCGGCGCCGCGGCCCGCTTCTGAGCGGGCGCCACCCGTTCGAGGGGTCTGCGTACGGGCCGAACCTGGCGACACATTGGTAGTGAGGCGAATCGTCTCCTTTGCGGCGATCCTCGTCGTGTCCTCGTCCCTGGCCGGCGCGGCCGGCGCCTCGACCCATGCCGTCAGATCGGTGACGGTCGGCGTCTACCCCTCGTCCACGACGATCCGGGCTTCGGAGCCCGTACCCGGCAAGGCCGCGGCGACCGTGTCGCTGAACATGGCCGCGAACGAGCAGGAGGACGCCGTGATCGTCGTCCGCGGCGCCCAGCGGGTGCAGATCGACGCGCCCGCGCTCGACTCGCCCGTGCAGCTGGCGCTCCGCTTCGCCCACTACGTCTCCTTCGGCGGCACGCTCGTCCCGGACGCGCTCCTCCCCTGGGACGGCAGCGCACGCCAGGCCGAGCAGGCGAACCAGCCGCTCTGGCTCCAGGTGACGGTCCTCGCCGGAACCGCGCCGGGCGTGTACTCCGGCCAGGTGACCGTCGTCGCGGACGGCGCCAGTCAGGTCGTGCCGATCAGCGTCCACGTCTTCCCGGTCTCGCTGCCGGCGACGAACCAGGTGGCCGGAAGCCTCCTCACCGCGTTCCACGTCGCCGCCCAGTCGTACGGGAACATGGTCAACAAGCTCTACGAGGTGCCCGGCAGCGTGTCGGTGCCGGAGCTCTACCGCTTCCTCGCCTCCTACCGGCTCTCCCCGAGCTCGTGGGGGTACGGTGCGCCCAGCTCGCGCACGGGGTACGCCAAGGACCGGCGCTGGTGGATGGACGACGCCGGCCAGATGACAGCCGCCGTCGGCAACCGCGACTTCGCGGCGATGGCGATCCCGATCTCCAACAACCGCACGGCGGCGCGGAACTTCATCGCCGGGCTCTCGCCCAACCAGCCCGAGACCTGGTGCTCCTACCTCCAGTCGGTGCACGCCTTCTGGCAGTCGCACGACTGGCTCGCGTCCTACCCGTACCTCTACGGCCTGGACGAGCCCGGGCTCGCCGGCTTCAAGGTCGTCGGCCGCCAGGCAGTGGCCGTGCACCGGTGCTTCCCGGGCGGCCACGTGATGGTCACGGGCAACCCGTCCCAGGACAACCGCTTCCTCTGGAACGGCGGCAGCGACGACGTCGACGACTGGGTCGTGCTCGCCAACCGGTACTACGGCAAGTACACCGTCCCGAAGCTCTCCCACCAGGGCATCTCGAACGCGACCGAGAAGCTGAAGCTGATCAACCAGGTACGCAGCCGCGGGAAGATGATCTGGACGTACACGTACCCGAACACGAAGACGCCCGGCTTCACCGCGACCGAGCCGCTCTCGAACGACCGCCTCTTCTTCGAGTGGGCCGCGCTCGAGAACATCCAGGGCGTCCTCTACGGCGATGGCACGACGACGTACACCGGCAGCGCCAGCCCCTACGACTCGATCGGCAAGAACGGGGCCTTCGTGCTCGTCTATCCGGGCCGCGGCGGCCCCGTCCCGAGCGCGCGGCTCGAGCAGATCCGCGACGGGATCGAGGACTGGGAGATCCTGAACCTCGCCCGCGGGAAGCACGGCGCAACGGCGGTGCGGACGATTCTCGGCAGCCTCTTCTCGACGACGAAGAGCGGGGTCGAGCTCGGCTGCACGATCGGCTGCCAGCTGAAGACGGACACCCCGTTCTCGTGGCCGACCTGGTCGCACGACGCCTCGACGCCCGCAAGGCTCGAGCAGGCGAAGCTCGCCGCCCTCACCGCGGCGTCCTAGCCCAGCAGCTCGCGCAGCCGCGCCGCGTAGGCGGGCGCGGTCGGCTCGTCCTCGTGGCGGAAGTAGACGTACGCGGGCTCCGCGAGCCCGCGCAGCCGCTCGGCGAGCCCGCGCAGCGCGGCATCGTCGTACGGCGGCTCGCGCAGGCGGAGGTAGCGGAAGGGCGCCGGGTGGTCGAGGTCGTTCACGCGCGCGGCGCCGGCCCCGGCGAGGCGAGGCTCGATCCCGTCCCAGGACGGGTGCTCGAGGTCGAAGGCGAGCCGGAGGGACGGGTCGAGCGAGCCGAGCAGCAGCTCGAGCGCCCCCTCGTCGCGGGCCGACTTCAGCGAGACCCGCACCGGCCCCAGCCGGTCGCCGAGCGCGCGCACCCGCGACTCGAAGACGTCGAGCCCGCGCAGCCGGTGGCCGGGGAGCTTCGGCGCGAGCTCGAAGCCGTCCGGCACCTGCTCGGCCCAGCGCCGGAACTGATCCTCGGCCGGCAGGCGGTAGCCGGTCGTGTTCAGCTCGACGGCCGGGAAGCGCTCGGCGTAGAAGGCGAGGAACCGGGAGGGGTCGAGCCCGTCCGGGTAGAAGCCGGGCCGCCACGAGGGGTAGGACCAGCCGGAGGTGCCGACGCGGACCTCAGCCATCGCGCCGCCGCAGGCTACCGTCCGGAAGCGGGAATACCCTGCCTGGTCCCTTGGCGGCCATCGAGAGCATCGTGACGGTTCCGGTCGAGCAGTTCACGGAGGAGGAGCGGGCGCGGCTGGCGCCCCACTTCACGAACCTCGACCGGCCGGTCTTCGGCCTCGTCAACCTCCCCGAGACGGTGAAGGGCGCCCTCTTCGCCCGCTACTCGCGCTACCCGGGCACGCTGCGGCGGCTCTTCCTCGACGAGTTCGCCGACTCGGTGCCGGAGCTGTCCGCGTGGGAGGGGGCCGAGGGCGAGCGGGCGGCGAAGCTCTACGAGACGATCTTCCTCGGCTACGGCGACGACTCGGTCGCGCAGCTCGGCGGCGCGCACGTCGCCTGCGAGTGGACGTCGAACCTGCTCACGAAGATCCTGCAGCGGCCGCGTCTCGCCGCGTACCTCGAGCAGTCGACGCGCTACATCGCCTACGACGACCGGCTCGACGGCTTCGGCTACCGCTACCACCGCGACCCGCGCTTCGGGCCTGCGTACGAGACGTCGATGGACGACCTCTTCGGCACGTACTCACGGCTGCTCGACGGCATCTCGGCGTGGGCGGCGGAGCGGTTCCCGGCGGCGGAGGGGGAGTCGCCGGCCGCGCACCGGCGCGCCGTCCGGGCGAAGGCGCTCGACCTCGTCCGCGGCCTGCTCCCCGCACGCTCGCTCTCGCACGTCGGCATCTACGCGAGCGGGCAGACGTACGAGCAGCTCGTCCTCCACCTGCTCGCGCACCCGCTGGCCGAGGCGCGCGCGTACGGGGAGATGCTCCTGCCGGGAGCTCCAGGCGATCATCCCGAGCTTCGTCACGCGCGTGCCGCGGCCCGATCGCGGCGGCCGCTGGATCGAATACCTGCAGGAGCGCGGCGGCGGCGGCGGCGGCGGCGGCGTCGCGACTCGGCCTCGACGGGCGGGCGAGCAGGAGGCGGCGCCGTCGGTGCGCCTGCTGCGGGCGCACGGCACGGAGGAGGAGCTGCTCGCGGCGCTGCTCTACGAGGCGTCGGCGACCGGGGAGGAGCGGGCGCTCGGGGCAGTGGCGGCGCTCTCCGCCGAGGAGCGGGCGGCGCTCCTGGGCGAGCTCGTCGGCGACGCGCGAGAACCGGCGCCATCGCCCGGGCCGCGGCTTCGAGACGCTCTCGTACCGCTTCGAGATCGTCTCCGACTACGGCGCCTTCCGCGACCTGCAGCGGCACCGGCTCCTGACCTGCCAGTGGCAGCGCCTCTCGCCGGAGTCTCGGCGCGGAGGTTCCCGGGGAGGTCGAGGCGGCCGGCCTCGGCGGCGAGTTCCGGCGGGCGCTCGACGTCTCGCGCGCCGAGTACGAGCGCCTGCGCGGCGAGGGTCTCGCCGAGGAGGCGCCGTACGCGCTCTGCCTCGCCTACCGGATCCGCTACGTGCTGGAGCTCGACGCGCGCGAGGCGCTCCACCTGGTCGAGCTGCGCTCCGGCCGCGAGGGGCATCCGTCGTACCGAGCGGTCGCGCTGCAGATGCGGGACGAGATCGCGGCCGTCCACCCGAACGTCGCGGCGGCGATGCGATTCACCGACGACTCGACCGAGCCGCGGCTCGAGCGGCTGCTCTCCGAGATGCGGAACGAGTCCGGCCGGCCGGCGGTGTGATCCTGGGGCCGAGGGCGCGGCCTTTCCGAACGCCGTCTTCGAGAGCGGCAACCTCGTCGGCCCGCGCCGTCCAGCTCGCCCGCTCGCACGGCGCCGTCGTCGACTGAGTCAGACGCGCGGCCGGAGAACGGTTGCGCCCGGTTCGCGGTTCCCGCGGTCTGCTCGGTCACGACCCAGGTGTCGCCCGGCTGCAGCTCGTACGGCGCGTTCAGCTGCACGGTCGTGCCGGCATGCGGGCCGGAGACGACGAACCAGCCGCACGGCGCCCACGGCTTTCCGTTCCGGACGAGGTAGACGGCGTAGTAGTCGTGCGCCGGCAGCGACGGCAGCCCGGTGACGCTCAACGTCATCGGCAGGTTGCCCGACGCGTCCTGCGGCCGGATCTGCAGCGACGCGATCCCGTCGGGCGCGGCGCTCGTGCCCTGGAGGTCGATGGTGCGCGCCACCGGTTCCGGCCCGCCCGTGTTCCGGTTCCCGACGATGTAGCCGCCGAGGAAGACGGCGCCGACGGCGATCGCGGCAGCCGCCAGGAGCGCGAGCCGTCGCCGCCCCTGCCGCGGCGGCCGGCCCAGGGTCATCGCCAGCGTCGGGCCGGACTCGATCTCGGGCGGCAGCTCGACGGGCGGCCCGGCCGCGAGCAGCAGCTCGTGCGCGCGCCGCAGCCGCTCGCGCTCGGCTCCCGTCGGCTCGCCGCCGATCAGCTCGTCGAAGTCGGGACGTCTCGTCATCGCAGCTCCTCCTCCAGCAGATCCGCGAGCCGCGACAGCGCGCTGCGCGTCCTCGTCTTCACCGTCCCGAGCGGGACGTTCAGGTACTCCGCCACCTCGCTCTGCGACATCCCGCTCCAGTATGCGAGCTCGAGGACGTCGCGCTCCCGTCTCGGCAGCTCCTCGAGCGCCCGGTGCACGCGCCAGGCGGCGTCCGCCGACTCCGCGTGCTCCGCCGGCCCGGGCGTCGTCCGCGACGAGCTCGGGCACCTCGGCGGCGGGGGCGCCTGCGGAGCGAAAGCGGTCGACGATCGCATTGCGGGCGACGGTGTAGAGCCACGCACCCGCGGCGCCGCGCTCCGGCCGGTAGCTCGACGCCGAGCGCCAGATCGCCGCGAACGTCTCCTGCACCGCGTCCTCGGCCCGGCCGCGGTCGCCGAGCCGCCGCAGCGCGAGGCCGAACACCGAGCGGACGTAGCGGTGATACAGCAGCTCGAACGCGGCGCGGTCGCGCTCGGCGACGCGCGCGAGGAGCTCCCCGTCGGGTGCGTCGGAGAGCGGCGGCTCCCCGTCGGACGGGACGGGCCGCAGGTGCGATGCGGTGAGTGCGAGCTCCATGTCGCGTCGGTTCCTACGCATCTCGCGGCAGATCGGATTGGAGCAGGCGGCCCCGCCGCCGGCAAGGGCCGCTCCGCCCCGGTGTCGCTCAGCCGTTGCGCGCGGCGTCGAAGCGGCGCGCAACCTCGTCCCAGTTCACGACGTTCCACCACGCCTCGAGGTACGCGGCGCGCTTGTTCTGGTACTTGAGGTAGTACGCGTGCTCCCAGACGTCGACGCCGAGGATCGGCACGTGGCTCTGCATCAGCGGCGAGTCCTGGTTCGGCGTCGAGTAGACCTCGAGCCCGGTCCCGTCCCAGACGAGCCAGCTCCAGCCGCTGCCGAAGCGCTTGACGCCCGCGTCGTTGACCGCGGACTTCAGGCCGTCGAACGAGCCGACCGCGTTCTCGATCGCGGAGCGCAGCTCGCCGTCCGGCTCGCCGCCGCCGTCGGGGCTCATGATCGACCAGAAGAGCGTGTGGTTCGCGTGGCCGCCGGCGTTGTTGCGCACGGCCGTCCGCTTGTCCTCGGAGATCGCCTCGATGCTCGCGAGCACCGATTCGACGCTCCGGCCGGCCCACTCGGTGCCCTCGAGCGCGGCGTTCGCGTTGTCCACGTACGCCTTGTGGTGGGCGTCGTGGTGGACGCGCATGGTCGCCTCGTCGACGTGCGGCTCGAGCGCGTCGTATCCGTACGGGAGATCGGGCAGTTCGAATGCCATTCAACGGCTCCTTTCGCAGCTCCGGTTCCGCGACGGAGGATATGCTCCGCCCGCCTGTCCCCGTCGAGAGGAGGAAGGACCGCACGATGTCGACGCTTGCGTACAGATTCGAGGAGATCGCGCCGCGTCCGCTGCGCCCCGAGGTGTACGAGCTCGACGGGATCTCGCGCGCGTCGGTGGAGGCTCACTACAAGCTCTACCAGGGCTACGTCGCGAAACGGAACGAGATCCTCGGGAAGCTCGCGGACGCCGACCTCGCCGCTGCGAACCAGACGTACTCGGAGCTGCGCGCGCTCAAGGTCGACCTCACCTTCGCGATCGGCGGGATCAAGAACCACGAGCTCTACTTCGGGCATCTCGGCGGCGCCGGCGGCGCCCCCACGGGCGCCTTCGGCGCGCTCGTGAAGCGGGACTTCGGCTCGGCCGACGTCTGGCGGGCCGACCTGAAGGCGACCGGCATGGCCGGCCGCGGCTGGGCCTGGACCGCCTACGACTGGGACGAGGGGCGCGTCTTCAACTACGTCGGCGACGCGCAGAACACCTTCCCGGTGTGGAACGCGACTCCGCTCGTCGCGCTCGACGTCTACGAGCACGCGTACTACCTCGACTACCAGACCGACCGCGGCGCCTACATCGAGGCGTTCTTCGACAACCTCGACTGGGACGTCGTCAACGGCTGGGTCGAGCAGTACGGCATTCCCTCGTAGCCGGCCGCCATGGTGACCGCGATCTTCGTCGCAGCCGGCTTCCTCGCCGGCTCGATGCCGTGGGGCTACTGGCTCGTCCGCCTCTTCCGGCACGAGGACATCCGGACGAAGGGGAGCGGGAACATCGGCGGCTCGAACGTCTGGCGCGTCTACGGGTCGAAGCTCGGCCTGCCGACGGTGCTGCTCGACACGGCGAAGGGCTTCGCGCCGGCGCTCGCGGGAACGCTCGTCGTCGGGCACGGGACCGGCGTCCTCGCCGGCGCTGCGGCGATGCTCGGCCACTACCGGCCTCTGTTCATGCGCTTCCAGCGCGGCGGCAAGATCGTCGCGACGACCGGCGGCGCCTTCCTCGGCGTCGCGCCGCTCGTCGGCGGCGTCGGTCTGCTCGTCTGGATCGTCGTCTTCGTCGCGTTCCGCTATCCGTCGCTCGCCTCCATGGTCTCCGCGGCTTCGCTGATCGCCTGGGCCTGGCTGCTCGGCTACCCGTGGCCGGTGCTGGTCTTCTCGGCGTTCGCGGGCGGCGGTGTCGTCCTGCTGCACCGTGAGAACATCCGCCGGCTGCTGCGCGGCGAGGAGAACCGCTCGACGCTCTGGCGGCGCTGGGTGCGGTCTAGCTCCGCAGCCAGTCCCTGAGCTCGGTGTGCGCCTGCGGCCCGTGGCCGCCGTCGCGCAGCTCGGCCCGGAGCTCGCCGATCGTCCCGTACCGCTCGGCGACGACGTCGTGCGCGTGGATGGTCTCGAAGTTGAGCTGTCGCGAGAGGACGAAGTCGCCGTCGTCGAGCTGCGGCAGCTCGGCGAGCACGCTGCCGAGGGCAACGCGCACGGAGTCCTCGACGAAGCGCGGCTGCAGGTGCGCGTGCTCGACGACGAACAGCTCGTCCGGGCGCTTCAGCAGCTCGTAGATCGGCGAGCTCATCGACGCCTCGACCAGCTCGACGAGCCGCTCGGCGTTCACGCGCTCGCGCGTCCCGACGAAGAGCGTGCCCCGGCCGCGCTGGTTGTGGGTCGCGAGCGGGACGAGCTCGAGGATCCGCTCGACGTCGCCGCTCGCGAAGCCGGCCTCGAGCAGCCGCTCGGAGGCGCGCCCGCGCACGAGCCCCTGTGCGCAGGGACAGGCGTTGATCCCGGTCGCCTCGACCCCGACCACGCGGCGGACGCGCTCGCGCGAGGCGGCGGCGATCCCGATCAGCGAGACCATCTCCTGCGTGGAGAGCCCGGTCACCGGCGTGCGCCGCTCGTACGGGTAGCGGGCGGTGATCGTGACCTCGGCGACGAGCGCCCCCTGGCGGCCCACGATCTGCCGCGCGACGTGCTCGGCGAGGTCCTCGATCAGGAACGCGTCGTCGTCGACGACGCCCTCGATCGCCTCCTCGAAGAGCTCCGGGAAGCGCGACATGTGCACGCCCTTCTGCGACGGGTCGAGGTCGACGGTGCAGTCGATCGTCGCCGCGATCAGCTTCTCGCCCGCGCCGCGTCCGATCCGCACCGCCTTCTGCATTCCGGTGACGCCGGCGCGCGAGAGGCCGATCGGCACGTCGGGCGCCGCCGCCTGGAGATCGGGCGCCGGATGCGTCGTCTCGCTCATACCGGCTAGGTTAGACGTCTCGTGGCGGACGACAGCTCCTTCGCCAGGCTCGTGTCGCTCGCGTGCCACGACGTGCGCACGCCGCTCGCGACGGTGCACGGGTTCGCGAAGACGCTGGTGCGCGTCTCCGAGCTCGAGCCTCCGGCCGACCGATACGTCGAGATGATCGTCGCCGCTGCGGCACAGATGTCGGAGCTGCTGGACGAGCTCTCGCTCGCGGCCCGGATCGAGTCGGGCCGCTACGAGCCCGGCCTGCGCGAGGCGGACACGCTCGCGCTCGCCCGCAACGCGGCCGGACGCCTGGGCGACGAGCGCGTCCGGGTCTCGGGTGCGGGCGCCACGATCAAGACCGACCCGGAGGCGCTCGACCGGGGCGTCTCGGCGCTCGTCCAGGCGGCGCTCCGGCACGGCGGGCTGGACGAGGTCGAGGTCGTCGTCGCCGGCGCCGAGGTGCGCGTCTCGCCCGTGACCGACGCGTCGGCGCCGGTCGTGCTCGGGAGGGACCTCCGCGATCTCGGCGCCGCGGTGGCCGTGCGGCTGATCGAGCGGCTCGGCGGAAGTGTCGCCGTCGAGGACGGCGTGCTGACGATCCGGGTCGGCTAGCATCTCGACCCTTAGCCGGTCGCGAGCGCCGGCTCGGCGAGCTCGTGGCAGGCGCGGCACTGCGACTACCGTTCCCAGGGTGGATCAGGCTGCCTGGTCAGGTGTGTCGCCGCCTTCGGCGAGCATCGAGCCGAACTGGGCGACCTTTTCGGGTGCGCGTAGGTCGAGCCAGGCGAGCCAGGCGAGGCCGAGCAGGAGCCAGCCTCCGGCGACGTAGGGTGCGTAGCTGATCGGTGCCGGTGGGCGCGGGAAGATCGACCAGTAGATCGTCAGTCCGCAGATCACGATCGCCCCGACGGGGAGCACGATGTCGAGGAGGGCGTTGAAGGCGACGGCGGCCGCGGCACGTATCCGCCAGAAGTAGACCATTCCGCCGAGCGCGACCAGGATGTAGACGCCGAGGATGCCGAAGGTCGCTGTCGTCGCCATGAAGGCGAAGTAGGTGAACGGGTCGTTCCAGGTTCCGCGAGCGAGCCAGGAGGTGAGGACGAGCGTCAGGCCGATGGTCGCGAAGATCGCGACCCATGGTGTCTTGAAGCGCGGGTGCGTCCAGGCGAACATCCTGGGCAGTCCGCCTTCGCGGCCCATGGCGAACGCGGTCCGCGAGACGAGTGCGACCCCCGCGAGCGCGGCGACGAACGCGTCGACGACCACGGCCACGTCGACGAGCGTCGCGAACCAGCTGCCGACGTAGCGGGTCGCGAGCGTGTCGAGGGCCGCCGGGTCGCTGGCCCACTTGCCCGCGTTGGCCATCCCGAAGCCGACCGACATCGCCCAAGTCAAGAAGACGTAGAACACGAGCGCGACCAGGACGGCTGAGAGGATCGCCTTCGGGATCATCTTGCGCGGCTCCGCCGACTCCTCGCCGAGCGCTGCTGCGGCCTCGAAGCCGATGAAGCCCGTGAAGGCGAACACCATCGCTTGGAAGAAGTCGTGGGCGCTCCCGGCCCGGCTGGGGTTGAACGGTTGCAGCGTCACCCCGGAGTCGCCGCCCTTGCCGAGGATGACGAACGCGAGGATCAGGATCACCGCCACCCCGAGCGCGGCCACCACGAGCTGTGTCCGGGTCGAGAGCCGGATGCCGAGCAGCGAGAGACCCGTGAGCAGCGCGAGCAGAATCCAGAAACACTGAAACCAGGAGAGGTCGATGCTCGTGTGCACGGTCAGCACCGTGGAGAGGAAGACCGAGGCGATCACGAGCACGAAGGAGACGCCGGCGGCGAAACCCCAGCTGTAGAGCCAGCCACCGACGAACCCCGCTTGGCTGCCGAGGCCGCGCGCCGTGTAGGTGTAGAGGCCGCCGGCGCTCGCCATCCGGCGGGTGAAGCGGATGATCACCGACGCCAGGCAGAGCGATCCCACCCCGGCCAACACATACGCCAACGGAACCACCGGTCCGGCCAGTCCGGCCGCGCCGCTGGTCGCGAGCGAGCTCGCCATCACCAGGGCGAGCAGCGCGAGCGAGAGCGCGAAGGTCTCGGCCAGGCCGAGGATGCCCCGGCGGAGCGTTCCGACATGGCTCAACCTCTCGAGCATTCCCTCCTCCTTCGTTAGTCGGGCAGGAGCGCGAAGATCCGGGCAGGCGCGCCATTGGCGCCGCGGACCTTCATCGGAGCGACCACGACCTGCGCCCGCTCCGGCAGCCGGTCGAGGTTATTGACGTTCTCGATGATCATGCGGCCCGCGCCGAGCCAGACGCGGTGGAGCTCGAAGGTCGTCGTATCGACCGGGTCGGCGGAGGGGCCATCGAAGCCGATCGCGGAGATGCCGCGCGCGATCAGGGCCGCGGCGGCGCCGGCATCCGGGTACGTCCAGCCGGTCCAGTAGTCGTCACTGCCCCAGTTACGCGCGTTGTTCGAGTACAGGAAGACGATGTCGCCGGCGCGAACCGGACCGAGGTGCGGCTCGAGCTCTTCACGAGTGATCGCGCCGGGCGGGCGTGTCGACAGGTCGATCGTCACCGCCTCGGTCACCAGCCGCTCGAGCGGGATCTCGTCGAGCCTGTCTCCACCCGCTATCTGGTGCGCCGGGGCATCGACGTGCGTCCCGATGTGGTTCAGCAACCGATACTCCGACATCGCATAGCCGTCCCGCTCCACGACCGCGATATCACGAAACACCGGCCGGGCGAGACCGGGAAAGATCGCCATATCGTCGGCGAGCTCGTGCGTGAGATCCACCACCTGCACGACCCGGGAGTATGTCACCTCGCCGCCAGCCGACATCGTGCGCGGCCGGGCGGCGCGTCGGTGTGGTCACCCGACCCTGAGTGAGACAGCGACTCGCGACAAACGGGTGCGAGTTCCCGAGTCGGAGAAGCTCGCCGTCGAGCGTGAGTACCGGATGGCTGCCGCCTCGGCGTGGCAGAGGTCGCTGAGTCCTACGAGCCGCCCGCCCAATCCTCCGCACCGGTTCTTGTACCGATCTCCGGTCACCTCATTACGTCTGAGACCCACCGGAAGACCGCAACGATCACGGTTTGACCTAGGTCGTCAGACCTTCAAGACCGGGAAGGGCGTCTTTGCTCTGAGCGCGTAGCTTCAGGAAGCGGCATCGCCGCTGGTGCCGACGAGCGTCGGACGTCGCATCGTCGCTTGACTCAATTCATGGCAGGCGCGGCAGCGCGCCTCGTACTGCTCGAGCGCACCGACGACGATCGTCGCCCCGTCGGCCGGGGCCGGGTAGCCGTCGACGAGCCGCTGCGTCATCGTCGCCGGGCCGCCGCAGCGATGGCAGACCGCCTGCAGCTTGTCCACGAGCTCGGCGCGGCAGAGCAGCTCCGGCAACGAGCCGAACGGCAGCCCGCGGAAGTCCTGGTCGAGCCCCGAGGCGACCACGCGGATCCCGCGCTCGACGAGGGCGTCGACCACGAGCACGATCTCGGGCCCGAAGAACTGCACCTCGTCGATGCCGACGACGTCATAGGCGTCGACCAGGCCCGGGATGTCGGCCGGCGCCGGGACCGCGACCGCACGCATCTTCGCGCCGGCGTGGCTGACGACGTGGCCGATGTCGTAGCGGTCGTCGATCCGCGGCTTCACGATCAGCGCGCGCTGCCCGGCGATCTCCGCGCGGCGGAGCCGGCGGATCAGCTCCTCGCTCTTGCCGCTGAACATCGGGCCGCAGACGACCTCGAGCCAGCCGCCGCGTTCGGGGAAGAGGCGGATCACGAGCCGCACCCTAACGGGGCCGCCCGACGGACTAGGACGCGTGCTCGTGCCGCCAGCGCGTGAGGTCGCGCAGGCTGACCATGCCGAGCGGGCGGCCGTCCTTCACCACCGGCAGGTGCCGGAAGTGTCGCGTGAACATGATCTCGAGCGCCTCGTCCACCGGCAGCTCCGGCTCCACCGTCTCGGGGTCGGCGGTCATCCACTGGCGTACGCGCGCCTCCGCCGCCCGCGCGCGCGTCGCGACGGCGCGCATCAGGTCGCGCTCGGTGATGATCCCGACGATCCGCACGAGGTCCTCGACGACGACGACGGCGCCGACGTTCGCGGCCTCCATCTTCTCCGCCGCCTCGCCGATGGACGCGGAAGGCTCCACCGTGAGCACGTCCTTCGTCATGGCCTCGCCCACCGTCGCCATGCCCGGAGCCTAACCGGTCTCGGCGCAGGAGACGGGAACGCCGCCGGTCCGGCGGCACGAGGCCGCCGGTGCCGAGGCGGTGGCGACCGCCGGCTCGAGCGACGTAGGCTTGAGCTGCGTCCCATGCGAGCGAACCGCAGACGTCGCGAGGCTGCTCGATGATCCGGCCTCGCCCGCAGGCGATGCCGGACCGGGCTTCCGGATCGAGCATCGACCTGTACTGGCTCCCGCTCGGCGCCGGCGGCCACTCGGTGCGGCTCAACGGACGCGTCTTCGAGGCCGTCGTCTCCCGGCTCGAGCGGCGGGCCGCCTGCGACCTCTACCACTCGGCGCTGATCGCGCAGGTGCCGGAGGGCAGGTTCGTGATCGAGCAGGCACCGGTCTGGCGAAGCGAGGTCGAGCGCGGGGTCGTGGCCGAGGGAGCGGTCGGCAGCGCGTGGCTGGGGCGCTTTCGCCTCTTCCGCTACGAGCTCCGGTGCTGGCGTGGCGGGACGATCCCGGACATCGCGGAGGCGGTCGAGAGCCCCCTGCGCCTGACGGAGGATCCCGCTGTCGTGCGGCGGATACTCGAGCTCGTGCCCGCGGTGCCGTCCCCGGTATGGGGTCGCGACGAGCTGCACGCCGGCGAGATGTGGAACTCGAACTCGGTGGTCTCCTGGTTGCTCGCGCGCGGCGGCCTCGATGCCGAGGCCATCCGCCTGCCGGCGGGCGGACGGGCACCGGGCTGGAAGGCAGGCCTGGCCGTCGCGGCCCGGCAGAGCCAGGGGCTAACGCAGGAGGCGTGACAGCCGCCGGTCCTTCAGCACGCGTCCGCCCGTCTGGCACGCGGGACAGTAGAAGATCGTGTGCTCCTCGAAGTCGACCTGGGCGAGAGGCGCGCCGCAGACGTGGCACGGCTCGCCGAGGCGGCGGTGGACGCGGTAGGTCTTCTCGTCCGAGGCGCCGCGCTCCCGCAGCTCCAGGCCCCGCTCGAGCTCCGAGTCGATCGCGGCCGCGAGGCGCTCCACCTCGTCGTCCGCGAGGTCGGTCGACAGCGCGTACGGCGAGAGCCTCGCCGTATGGAGGATCTCGTTCGCCCAGGCGCGGCCGATGCCCGCGATCAGCCGCTGGTCGCGGAGGAGGGCGTGGAGCCGCCGCGACTCGCCGCGCACGATCCGGGCCAGCTCTCCGGCGCCGAGGCCGAGCGCCTCCGGGCCTAGATGCGCGAGCTCCGCCTCGGCCTTCTCGGGGGTGAGCAGCCAGACGCCTGCGCGCTTCTTCCTCCCCGCCTCGGTGAGCACCAGCGTCGAGCCGTCCGCGAACTCCAGCCGGAACGCAGGCGACTTCGGCGCGGTCGCGCCCGCGGCCAGCGACTTCAGCCGGCCCGCCGTCATCAGGTGCACGAGCAGCACGAGCGCACCGTCGTCGGTGGGGAAGAGCAGCCGCTTGCCGCGCCGCTCGGCGCCGCGGAAACGCCGCCCCTCGAGCGCGGCCAGCGGCGGGTCGAACGTCTTCAGCGTCGCGAAGTGGGCCGGCCCGGCCCTCGCGACCGGGAACGCCGACACGGGGTCGGCGAGCTGGCGCCGCCACGCCTCCATCTCCGGCAGTTCCGGCATCGCCGGAAACGGTACTCAGTGGCTCGACCGAGAGGGCGGGCGCCGGCCCCGGGCGACCGGCGAGAGAATGCCCGATCGTCGATCAGACGCCGGCCGGAAACGAGAGGAGGCGGAAGGGAAGCGCCGAGCACGCGCGCCGGAGCGCGGGCCTACGCATCCGCGGACGCCGGCCCCGGGAGCGGGGTGCCCTCGATCAGGCCACCGGCCAGCTCGGCTTCGGCTGGGGTCGGCTCCGACGCGGGCGGCGGCATCCCGCGGATCGAACGTACCGGCGAGAGCAGCACGAACAGGAAGGTGGGGAGGTTCCCGAAGGCGCCGACCCAGAGCGCCGTGCGCAGGCCGATCCACTGGCCGATCGAGCCGCCGAGCAGCGCTCCGATCGGGATCGTCCCCCAGACGACCCAGCGCATGGCGGCGTTCATCCTGCCCTGCAGGCGCTCGGGCGTGATCGCCTGCCGGTAGCTGACCTGGGTGATGTTGTAGGCGACCGCGCCGAACCCGAAGCAGACCTGGGCCGCCATCAGGACGGGGAGCGGGAACGAGCGCGGCGCGAGCGGGAACCCGAGTCCGCCGACGCAGGCGATAGCGATCGGCACGACGATCGCCGGGCCGATCCCGATCCGCTTCTGCAGCCGGTTGGCCGCCAGCGCGCCGCCGATCGAGCCGAGTGAGCCGACGGCGAAGACGGCGCCGACCTCGAAGGCCGAGAGGCGGAGCGTGCGCCCGGCGTAGAGGACGAAGATCGCGAACAGCAGCGAGCTGAAGAGGTTCGAGACGCCCGTGCAGGCCGCGATCGCGCGCAGCTGCGAGTTGCCGCCGACCCAGCGGAGGCCCTCCTTCACCTGGGGCCACATCTTCGGGTGCGACGTGCCCGGCGCGCGCTCGGGGAGCTCCTCGCGGTGGCATGTAGAGGAGGCCGATCGCCATCGAGATCATCGAGAAGAAGTTCGAGCCGCCGGTGCAGACGGCGATCCAGCGCAGGTGCGGGTGGCGCACGACGTAGGCCAGCCCCTCCTTCAGCTCCGGCAGCATCCGGGGGCGCGGCGCTCCCTCTGCGTGCCCGGGGATGGTCTCACCGCGCGCATGCGGAGCATGAACGCGGCCGAGACGGCGAAACTCGACCGCGTCGGCGACGATCGCGTACGGCGCGGTGATCGCGGCGATCAGCCCGCCCGACATGCTCGGCCCGCCGACCTGCGCGACCGAGGCGGTCAGCTGCAGCTTCGCGTTCCCGTCGACGAGGTGCTCGCGCTCGACGAGGGCCGGCAGGTACGACTGGTAGGCGACGTCGAAGAAGACGGTGAAGACGCCGAAGCGAACTGGAGCACGAGCAGGTGCCCGATCCGGAGGACCCCGAACGCCCAGAGCACCGGGATCAGCGCCAGCAGCACCGCGCGCGCCGAGTCGCCGACGATCAGGATCCGGCGGCGGCGCAGCCGGTCGACCCAGACGCCCGCCGGCAGGGCGAAGAGGATGAACGGCAGGAAGCCGAGCACGGCGAGCAGCGAGAACTCGATCGGGCTCGCGTGCAGGCCGAAGGCGGCGAGCCAGGGGATGGCGAGCTGCGAGACCTGCGAGCCGAGCTCGCTGATCGACTGCCCCGTCCAGAGCCTGAGGAAGTCCTGCATTCGACCAGAGGCCCCCGCTCGGGCGGCGCAGCCTACGCACGCGGCCGCTCGTAGAAGGCGCCGAGGAGCGCGAAGGGCGCGCCGTCCGGGGACTCGGCTGCGCGGAAGTCGTCCATCAGCCGCTTCAGGCGCCGCTCGAGCCGGCGGGCGTCCTTCGGCTCCAGCCGGGCCTTCACGTGGCCGAAGCCGCCGATCTGCGGAGCGCTCCCGACCTCGGCGGCGGCCTGCCGGAGGACGCTCGCACCGAGCGCGCGGGTGTCGGCCGCGTCCTCGACCTGGAACAGGAACAGGTGCGCCGTCCGTCCGTAGAAGCTCTCGGTCAGGGCTCGCACCTTGCGCGTGCGGACGACGCGGATCAGCCCGGCCTGCTCGAGCACCTTCAGGTGGTGTCCCACCGTCCCCTTGGGGATGCCGAGCTTCGCCGAGAGCTGCTGCGTCGAGTGTGCGCGCTCGCGCAGGAGGGCGACGATCGCTGCCCGCACGTCGTCGGCGAGCGCTCGGAGCTGCGCGCGTTCGGAGACGACGAGGGTCTCGTCGGCATCGTAGTCCGGCGACGGTCCGCCGCCTGACTGTGCATCCTCGCGCGAACGGGCCATATCCGCCGAATGTACGGCTTTTATCGACCATTCGCAAGACATGCTCCCGGACCGTGCCGCTGCGCGTACGCTGCCGCGCGTGGCGGAGCCGATCGCCGTGGAGGTGCGCCGGAACGGCGTCGTCGAGGCGGTGCACCGCGTGCACGCGGTCGCGGTGCGGGACGGAGCCGTCGTCGCCGAGGCCGGGAACGCTGCGCTCGCCTGCTTCATGCGCTCGTCCTCGAAGCCGCTCCAGGCGCTGCCGCTCGTGCGGGCGCGCGACGACCTGACCGACGACGAGGTCGCGATCGCGTGCGCGTCGCACCGGGACGCACCCGAGCAGGTGGCCGCCGTCCGGGCGCTCCTCGCCCGCGCTCCCGCGACCGAGGACGAGCTCGAGCTCGGCCCCCAGGAGGGCCGCCCGCCGGGGCGGATCCACCACAACTGCTCCGGCAAGCACGCCGGGATGCTCGCCGTCTGCCGCGCGCGCGGCTGGGATGCCGAGGGCTATCGCCTCCCCGGCCACCCGGTGCAGCTCGGCTGCCTCCAGGTGCACGCCGAGGCCGCCGGCGTCGAGCCCGGGGAGCTGGCGACCGCGACGGACGGGTGCGGCGTCCTCACCTTCGCGCTGCCGCTGGAGCGGATGGCGTACGCGTACTCCCGGCTCGAGACCCTGCCCGGCGGCGCTCGCGTCGCCGACGCGATGCGCGCCCGCCCCGACCTCGTCGGAGGTCCCGACGGCGCGGACTTCGAGCTGATGCGGGCCGCCCCCGGCTGGATCGCGAAGGGCGGCGCCGAGGGGCTCCTCTGCGCCGCAGGCCCGGACGGCCTCGGGATCGCGCTGAAGGTCGAGGACGGCGCCGACCGGCCGCTGCCGTCCGCGCTCGCCGCTTTCCTCGGACCGTTCGGCGTCGACCTGGCCGGGCTCGCCGTCGTCCCGACGGCCGACAGCCGCGGCGAGCGGGTCGGCGAGATCGCCGTCCGCTCGTGACGCGAGCGATTTTCTTTACGGACCTGTAACGGCTCACTAATATCCGGCTCACTTCGAGGGAGGGGCCGGGGCGTGGGTGCTCGCCGGCTCGCAGGTTGAGTACGTCGGAACGCCGTCCAAGAGCCGGGAGGTTCGGAACTTGCTCACCGTCGACATCTCCATTCCTGACGTCGAGGAGCTGCACAAGCTCGTTGGGGAAGGGAAGGAGAAGGGCTTCCTCACCTACGACGAGATCGTCAACGGGCTCGAGGACGTCGAGCTGACGAAGGAGCAGGTCGAGGACTTCTACACGTACCTGATCGAGCACGGGGTCGACCTCGTCGAGGGCGAGCAGCACAAGGCGCCGCCCCACGAGCAGCCGCCGCCCGAGGACGAGAAGGTGGTCGCCACGCCGAAGCTCGACCTCACCGTCGAGCCCTCGCTCGACTCGCTCCGCCTCTACCTGCGCGAGATCGGCAAGGTGCCGCTGCTCACCGCCGACCAGGAGGTCACCCTGGCGAAGCGGATCGAGCGCGGCGACATGTCCGCGAAGACGGCGATGACCGAGGCGAACCTCCGCCTCGTGGTCTCGATCGCGAAGGGCTACCTGGGCCGCGGCCTCTCGTTCCTCGACCTGATCCAGGAGGGCTCGCTCGGGCTGATCCGCGCGGTCGAGAAGTTCGACTACCGCAAGGGCTACAAGTTCTCGACCTACGCGACCTGGTGGATCCGGCAGGCCGTCACGCGTGCGATCGCCGACAAGGCCCGCACGATCCGCATCCCGGTGCACATGGTCGAGAAGCTGAACAAGGTGGTGCACATCGAGCGCCAGCTGGTGCAGCGCCTCGGCCGCGAGCCGAACGCCGAGGAGATCGCCGAGGAGCTCGAGATGACGACCGACGAGGTGCGCGAGATCCTGCGCATGTCGCAGCTGCCCGTGTCGCTCGAGAAGCCGATCGGCGAGGAGGAGGACTCCGCGCTCGGCGACTTCGTCGAGGACGAGGCGGCCGAGTCGCCGTTCGACACGGCCCAGCTCTCGCTCCGCCGCGAGGACATCGACAACGCCCTCAACGCGCTCCCCGAGCGCGAGCGCCAGGTGATCGAGCTCCGCTTCGGCCTGCTCGGCGGCCCGCCGCGCACGCTCGAGGAGGTCGGCCGGGCCTTCGGGGTCACGCGCGAGCGGATCCGCCAGATCGAGAACAACACGCTGAAGAAGCTCGAGCACCTGCCCGAGGCGCAGGCGCTCCGCGACGCCGTCTCGTAGCGCCGAGACCGCTCCGTCTCCGATCCGGAGCCACTCCGTGATTGGAACGATTCCAATCTTCGCGTAGACTTCCGGCGATGCCGGACGGTCATGCCGAGGTGCTGCGGGCGCGCGGACTGCGCGTGACCGCATCCCGGCTCGCCGTCCTCGAGACCCTCGAGACGCTGCCCGCGCACGTGACCGTCGACCAGGTCGAGGCCGGCGCACGGGCGCGGCTCGGCAGCCTCTCGACCCAGGCGGTCTACGACATCATGCGGGCGTTCCACGGCGCCGGGATCGTCCGCAGGATCGAGCCGGCCGGGAGCGCGGCGCTCTACGAGACCCGCGTCGGCGACAACCACCACCACCTCGTCTGCCGCGACTGCGGCCGCACCGTCGACGTCGATTGCACGCTCGGCGAGGCGCCCTGCCTCAACCCGAACGACGCCGCCGGGTTCGAGGTCGACGAGGCCGAGGTCATCTTCTGGGGCCGCTGTCCCGACTGCCTGTCCCGGTCCCGAACGTCAACCCCGACATCCGCGCCTGTAGCCAGAGGAGAGAGAGCATGGACGACGAGAGCACGTGCCCCGCGACGGGCGCTCACCACAGGTCGAACCGCGACTGGTGGCCGAATCAGCTGGACCTGAAGCAGCTCCAGCACCGGAGCCCCCTCGCCGATCCCATGGGCGAGGACTTCGACTACGCCGAGGAGTTCGCGACCCTCGACCTCGTCGCCCTGAAGAAGGACCTCGAGGCGGTGATGACGGGCTCGCAGGACTGGTGGCCGGCCGACTACGGCCACTACGGGCCGCTCTTCATCCGCATGGCGTGGCACAGCGCGGGCACGTACCGGATCAGCGACGGCCGCGGCGGCGCCGGCTCGGGCGAGCAGCGCTTCGCGCCCCTCAACAGCTGGCCCGACAACGCCAACCTCGACAAGGCGCGCAGGCTGCTCTGGCCGGTCAAGCAGAAGTACGGCCGGAAGATCTCGTGGGCCGACCTGATGATCTTCGCCGGGAACTGCGCGCTCGAGTCGATGGGGCTCGAGACGTTCGGCTTCGGCGGCGGCCGCGAGGACATGTGGGAGCCCGAGGAGATCGACTGGGGGATGGAGGACACCTGGCTCGGCGACGAGCGCTACGCCGGCGACCGCGAGCTCGCGAATCCGCTCGCTGCGGTCCAGATGGGCCTGATCTACGTGAACCCGGAGGGGCCGAACGGCAACCCGGATCCGCTCGCCGCCGCCGTCGACATCCGGGAGACCTTCAGCCGGATGGCGATGAACGACGAGGAGACGGTCGCTCTCGTCGCCGGCGGGCACACCTTCGGCAAGACCCACGGCGCGGGAGACGCCGCGAACGTCGGCCCGGAGCCCGAGGCCGCCGCGCTGCAGGAGATGGGCCTCGGCTGGGCGAGCAGCTACGGCACCGGCACGGGCGGCGACGCGATCACGAGCGGCCTCGAGGTGACCTGGACGACGACGCCGACGCGGTGGAGCAACAGCTTCTTCGACATCCTCTTCGGCTACGAGTGGGAGCTGTCGAAGAGCCCGGCCGGCGCGCACCAGTGGGTGGCGAAGGACGCCGAGGCGATCGTCCCCGACCCGTTCGACGCCTCCCAGATGCGCCTCCCGACGATGCTCACGACGGACCTCGCGCTCCGGTTCGACCCGGTCTACGAGCCGATCTCGCGGCGCTACCACGAGAACCCGCAGGAGTTCGCCGACGCGTTCGCGAAGGCGTGGTTCAAGCTGACGCACCGCGACATGGGGCCGGCCTCGCGGTACCTCGGCCCGCTCGTCCCCGCGGAGCCGCAGCTCTGGCAGGACCCCGTCCCGCCGGTCGCGCACGACCTGATCGGCCCGGAGGACACGGCTGCTCTCAAGGCGACGATCCTCGCCTCGGGGCTCTCCATCGCGCAGCTCGTGGGGACGGCGTGGGCCTCGGCATCGACGTTCCGGGGCACCGACAGGCGCGGCGGCGCCAACGGGGCGCGCATCCGCCTCGCCCCCCAGAACGGCTGGGCCGTCAACGAGCCCGCCGGCCTCGCCACCGTGCTGGCGACTCTGGACGCGATTCGGGACGGCTTCGGGAGCCCGGTCTCCCTGGCCGACGTGATCGTGCTCGGCGGCTGCGCCGCCGTGGAGCAGGCGGCGCGGAACGCCGGCTTCGAGGTCGAGGTCCCGTTCGCCCCGGGGCGCACGGACGCGTCGCAGGAGCAGACGGACGTGGAGTCGTTCGCGGTGCTCGAGCCGACGGCGGACGGGTTCCGCAACTACCTCGGGAACGGGCACGCGCGGCCGGCGGAGCACCTGCTCGTCGAGCGGGCGAGCCTGCTGACGCTGACGGCGCCGGAGCTGACCGTCCTCGTCGGCGGCCTCCGCGTGCTGGGGGCGAACCACGGCGGCTCCACGCTCGGCGTGCTCACGGAGCGGCCCGAGCTCGCTGACGAACGACTTCTTCGTCAACCTCCTCGACATGGACACGGTGTGGGAGCCGACCTCGGAGGCCGAGGAGACCTTCGCGGGCCGCGACCGCCGGACGGGCGAGGCGAGGTGGACCGGCAGTCGCGTCGACCTCGTCTTCGGCTCGAACTCCGTGCTCCGCGCCCTCGCGGAGGTCTACGCGTGCGACGACGCGCAGGAGAAGCTCGTGCGCGACTTCGTCGCCGCGTGGGACAAGGTCATGAACCTCGATCGCTTCGATCTCGACTGACGCGCCGCCCGGCGGCCGGGCGGCGCCTAGATCAGGCGCCGCTCCGCCGCCCAGCGCGTCAGCTCGTGGCGGCTCGAGAGCTGCAGCTTGCGGAGCACCGCCGAGACGTGCGACTCGACCGTCCGGGCCGAGATGTGGAGGCGCGCGGCGATCTCCTTGTAGCGGTAGCCGCGCGCGATCAGCTGCAGCACCTCGCGCTCGCGGGCGGTCAGCTGGTCGAGCTCCGGGTCGGCCGCGGCCTCGCCGGTGCGGAACGCGTCGAGCACGAAGCCCGCGAGCCGGGGCGAGAAGACGGCGTCGCCGTCGGCGGTGCGGTGGATCGCCTCGGTCAGCTCCTCGCCCGAGATCGTCTTCGTCACGTAGCCGCGGGCGCCGGCGCGGATGACGCCGATCACGTCCTCGGCCGCGTCCGAGACCGAGAGCGCGAGGAAGCGGACGCCCGGCCGCTCCGGCGCCACCTGCACGATCACCGCCTGGCCGCCGCCGTCGGGGAGGTGCACGTCGAGGAGCACCACGTCGGGGTCGAGCTGCTTGATCAGCGGCACCGCGTCCGCGACGGTGCCCGCCTCGCCGACGACCTCCACGGTCTTGCCGAGCTGGCTGCGCACGCCGGCGCGGAAGAGGTCGTGGTCGTCGACGAGGACGACTCGGCGCAGCGGCCTGCTCACAGCTCCAGCTCCACCTCGGAGCCCTCGCCCGGCGAGGAGACGATTCGTGCGCTGCCGCCCACGCGCTCCATTCTCTCGCGAATCGAGTGCGCGATCCCGCGGCGGTCGGCAGGGACGGCGCCGGGGTCGAAGCCGGCGCCGCGGTCGCGGACGAACAGGGCGACGTGTCCCGGCGACGCCTCGACGAAGACGAAGACCTCGTCGGTGCCCGAGTGCTTGGCCGCGTTCGCCATCGCCTCGCGCGCGGCGAGCACGAGCGCGCGTACCCGCTCGTCCGCGGGCGCATCGCCCGTGCGCACGAGCTCGACGCGGACGCCGTGCAGCTCCTCGATCTCGCCGATCGCCGTCTCGACGAGCGCGGCGAGCGTCCCCTCGTCTGCCGGCTCGCGGTCGGGGTAGAGCCACGAGCGCAGCTCCCGCTCCTGCCGCCGCGCCAGCGTCGCCACGCGGCGCGGGTCGTCGGACTCGCGCTGGATCAGGGCGAGCGTCTGGAGCACCGAGTCGTGGACGCGCGCGGCGAGGTCGGCCCGCTCCTCGACACGGACGCGCGCGTCGCGCTCGGCGTCGCGCTCGCGCACGAGCCGCCATGCCCAGGGGACGAGCACGAGCAGCAGCGCGACCGCGACTGCGCCGGGCGCGAGCAGCGTCGTCGCCGTCCCGCGCGAGTTCGAGCCGACGAAGCTGCCGAGCGCGAGGATCGCGAGGATCGTCCCGAGGACGCGGGCGGTGCGCGGCTTCATCCCGATCTCGACGCCGCGCACCCAGACGAGGTAGCCGAGCACCGCGAGCAGGAGCGGCCAGATGAGCGAATTCGCGAGCCCGAGGCCGTGCAGCGCGGCCTGCCCCGCACCGAGCAGGATCACGACTCCGACGACTCGCCGCCGCCGCGTCGTGCACTCGACGCCCGGCGCGGGCAGGAGCGTCCAGAGGCCGAGGTAGAGGACGATGCCGGCGCCGGCGGCGAACGAGAGCAGCGCGAACGCGACGCGAACGAAGGTCGGGTCGGTGCGGCCGCGCTCGGCGAGGCCCGAGCAGACGCCCGCGACGACCCGGCCGTCGTCCGAGCGGGCGAGCCGCGGCAGCCCGAGCGGGAGCCTGAGCGGGCCGACGCTCAACTCAGGCTCGCTCCACCGTGATCTTCCCGAAGCCGATGCGCGCGTCGAGCACGAGCACGCGGCCCGAGCCCACCCGGTCGACGACCGTCTCGTGGACGTGTGCGCCGTTCTCCTCGCGGCCGAGCAGGACGACGTCGCCGCCCTGTGCGCGGCCGTCGACCTCGACCGTCGCGTTCCTCGGCACGACCACGAGCAGGTGGCCGAGGCCGACCGTCGTCCTGACGGCCGTCTCGCCGCGCGGCAGCCGGACGTCCGTCAGATCGACCGTGAGCCTGCCGATCCCGAGCTCGTACGTCGAATGCAGGTCGGAGACGGCGGCCGGCTGGACGAGGCGGTCGCCGACTCCGGCGAACAGCGGCACGCGCACGGACAGGCCGAGCGCGAGCGGCGCGAGCAGGATCAGCCCGAGGGCGACGACGCCGCCGATCCGGCGGCCGGTTGCCGCGCCCGCGACGACGAGACCGCCGGAGAGCAGGACGAGCACGGCGAGCACGATCCGCCAGTCGACGTTCGTGGCGCCGGTCGCGTCGAGCGTGCCGACGATCCCGAGCGCCAGCAGCCCGAGCCCGAGCGCGAACGGGAAGAGGCCGGGCACCCGTTGCGGGGTCGGCGACGCCTCGCCGGCGGAGACCGGCCGCCGCTCGCTCAGCTGCCACCAGACGAGGCCGGCGACGAGCAGCGCCAGCGCGAGCCACAGGTTGCCCGGGCTCGGCCAGAAGCGCGCCTCCGAGAGCGTCAGCACGAGCGCGAAGGCGAGCACCGCCAGACCGATCAGCCGCACGGGGTGGTCCTGGTGCCGGCGCAGCAGCTCGCTCGCGTAGGACTCCTCCGCGCCCTCGTCGGGCATGACCGCCCAGGCGGCGAGGTAGATGAGGATGCCGGTGCCGCCTGCGAGCGCGAGCGCGACGAAGGCGATCCGGTAGATCGTCGGGTTGAGGTCGAAGTAGCGGCCGAGCCCGGCGCAGACGCCGCCGACGTGGCGGCCGTCGCGCGCCCGGGAGAGCCGGCGCGGCGTGGGGATGGTGGTGTCGGTCGTGGCTTCCATGTCCAGAGGATCCCCTCCGGCCGCCCCGGCCACCATCCGGGATCGTCCGGAGCGAGCCCTGAACCGCTACGGGAGGAAGTCCACGTACGACTCGACCGGCTCCCGCTCGCGCGGCGCAGGCTCGCGCTCGGGCGGGCCGAGGTGGAGCAGGCCGAGAACGCGTTCGCCGCGCGGGATGCCGACCGCCTCGCGGCCCCTGCGCGTGCGGAGCACGCCCGGCGTGCGCCAGTAGCTCGCCAGGCCGCGCTCGGTCGCGGCGAGCAGGACGAGCTGGATGGCCGCCGCCGTCGCGCAGACGTCCTCCTCGTCCTGGACGAGCTCGCCGCTCAGCGCGGCCGAGGCGAGGACGAGCGTCGGCGCGCGCTCGAGCTTCGCGGCCTCCTTCTCCCCCGACGCCTCCTGGAGCGCCGCGAGCGTCTCGGGCCCGAGCACGCGGAAGCGCCACGGCTGCGTCATGTGGTGCGTCGGCGCGAGTGCCGCGACCGCCAGGAGCTCGAGCAGCGTCTCCCGCGCGACGGGCTCGATCCCGAACGTCTTGTGGGTGCGGCGCGCCTCGGCGAGGTCCCGGAGCGTCACGCGAGACGGGCGTCGACGTCGACGGTGGCGCCGGCCCGCCGCAGCAGCGAGGAGAAGGGGCAGCCCGCGTCGGCCGCGGCCCGCGCGGCCTGGAGCCCCGCGTCGTCGAGCCCTTCCGCGGACACGACCGCCTCGACCCGGGACGCGACGATCTGGTGGCCCTGGCCCTCGACCTCGTCCATCACGATCCGGACGGCGACGTCGAGCCGGCCCGGCGGCGTGCCCGCCCCGGTCAGCTCGCCGGCGAGCGACATCGTCAGGCAGGCGCCGTGCGCCGCCGCGAGGAGCTCCTCGGGGCTCGTCTTGCCCTCGGGAGCGCCGATGCGCGCCGGAAGCGAGTACGGCAGGCCCGAGAAGGCGCCCGTGCCGGCGCTCGAGGCTGCCGCCGCCGCGGGCGAGATTCCCCTCCCACACGACCTCGGCGGTGCGCTCGATCCTCGGCATCACTCGCCCCCCGGCACGACGGCGAGGGCGCCGTCCGGGTAGTACGCCTCGGCCGGCGAGCCGGCAGGGCGGAAGACGCCGAGCACCTGCATCTCGTCGGGGCCGGCGTTCTCGAGGCAGTGCACGAGCCGGGCGGGCAGGTGGACGCAGGCGCCGGGACGGAGGGGCGCGCTCTCGCCGCCGATGTGCAGCGTGCCCTCGCCCGCGAGCACGTAGACGACCTCGTCGTAGCGGTGGAAGTGGTCGGGCGCGCGGCCCGCAGGGATGAACCCGACGAACTGCGTCGCCGACGCGCAGCCGTGTTCCGGCGTCGCGAGCAGGGTGAACTGACGGCCGGCGGTCGCGCCCGCACGCTCCCCCGCCGCGAGCACCGCGTGGCCCGATCCGCTCGGGAGCGGCTCGTTCACGAGCACCGAGAGGAGGCGCAGCCCGGCCGACTCCTCGACCCGCCACGGCGTTCCGCGGGCCAGCGAAGACGGCGCGCTCCGGCCTCGAGCTCGTAGAGCTCCCGGCCGACCGTCGCCGCGCCGGTCCCCGCCAGCACGTACAGGACCTCGTCGCGGGCGTCGTCGCAGCGCTCCGCGCTCGCTCCGGCGAACGCGAGCAGGCGCTGCTCGAACGGCTCGCATCCGCTCGCCTCCCCGAAGAGAGGCGTCACCTCCACGCCGTCCCCGGACGCCGTCACCCCGACGTCACCGCTGTCAAGCCAGTGCCTCACACCGCCCCTCCTGACCCCGCTCGTCTCCAGCGGCGGAGCCTACCTGGCCGAATGCGGCTTGCGAAACGCAACGCCCGCTGCCTACGATCGGCCCCCCGCCACGCCGTCTGCGGCCAAACCGATGTGCTCGCGCGACGTCGTAGGGGAGGTACCCCCCAAAGGAGGATTCAGTGTCGAAGGTCACAAGGGTTGGGCTGATCGCAGCCGCCGCGGCCGCGGTGTCGGTCGCCGTGGCGGCCACTGCGGCTGCGACGCCCACTGCGACGGCGCGCGCGAGCGCGAAGTGCGGAACGGTCTCGATCGGCTTCATGGGGCCGATCACCGGTCCTGCTGCGTCGATCGGCGGCGACCAGCTGCATTGGGCGCAGTTCTTCGTCAGTCATCTGGAACAAGAACAAGCACCACGTGAAGCTCAAGCTCGTCCAGGGCGACACGCAGCTCGATCCGTCGAAGGGCTCGGTCGTCGCGCAGCAGTTCGCCTCGAACGCCTCGATCATGGGCGTCATCGGGCCGGCGAGCTCCTCGGTCGTCGAGGCGGTCGCACCGATCCTGAAGAAGGCGGGCCTCGGGTTCGCCTCGGGCTCGGCGACGCGGGTCTCGCTCACCGACGGCTCGCTCAAGGGCTACTTCTTCCGCGACGTCCCGAACGACGGCGTCCAGGGGCCGACGGCGGCCGCCTACATGATGTCCGACCTCGGCGTGAAGAGCGGCGACTCGGTGATGGTCGTCGACGACCAGGAGTCGTACTCGACCGGTCTCGCCGACATCGTCCAGGCGATCGCTCAAGGCGAAGGGCGTCAACGTCGACCGCGAGTCGGTGAGCCAGAAGGCGACCGACTTCTCGTCGCTCGTGGCGAAGGTCGGCTCGAGCACGAAGGTCGTCTACCTGCCGTTCCAGCTCGCCACCGAGGCGCAGCTGTTCTCGCAGCAGATGAAGGCGCAGGGCAAGTCCGCGGTCGTGTTCGGCTCGGACGGCACGTTCGACTCGGCGAACTTCAACACGCCGGGTGCGTACGTCTCGTTCTTCGCGCCGGACGTGACGACGATCGCGAAGGACGCGAAGCTCGTCGCTCAACTTCAAGAACAAGTACAAGGGCGGCACCACGCCGTTCGGCGCGCCGAACTTCGTGCTCACGCAGATGTACGCGAGCGCGGTCACGCAAGGCGTGCAAGGACGGCAAGATCAGCCGCGCAGAAGTGCGGAACGACTTCAGCCGCGGTCGTGATCAGGAACACGATCCTCGGCACCCCGATGAAGCTCACCCCCAACGGCGACGTCGCGGGCGCGAAGTTCCACATCTTCAAGATCCAGCCCGACGGGTCGTACAAGACCGTCGCGTAGTGGTCGGACCTGCGGGGGCGTGGCCGTTCGCGGCCGCGCCCCCGTAAGGTTCCCGCACCGCCGATGAACTGGAACCTGTTCCTCACCGAACTCGTGGCCGGGATCACGCACGGCAGCCTCTACGCGCTGATCGCCCTCGGCTACTCGATGGTGTACGGGATCCTCAAGCTCCTCAACTTCGCCCACGGCGACATCTACATGGTCGGGTCGTTCGTCGGCTTCGGCCTGATCACGGTCTTCGGGGGCGCGGACACGCTGTCGGTCAACGTCTGGATCCTGCTCTTCGTGATGCTCTTCTGCGCGATGCTCGCCGGCGGCCTGCTCGGCGTGATGATCGAGCGCTTCGCCTACCGCCGGCTGCGAACGGCGCCCCGGATCGCGCCGCTGATCACCGCGCTCGGCGTCTCCTTCTTCCTCGAGAACTCGGCGCAGCTCGATCCTCGGCGCCCAGTACCAGAGCTACAACAGCTACGGCTGGCACGGGGGCTCGCTCTGGGCCTCCGGCTTCACCCTGCCGGCCGGCGTGCACGTCGGGCTGCCGCAGGTGATCGTCGTCGTCGGCGCCGTCGTGCTGATGCTCGGGCTGACCGTGTTCGTGCGCAACTCCCAGCTCGGCAAGGCGATGCGCGCGACGTCGTTCGACCGCGAGGCGGCGGCGATGATGGGGATCGACGTCGACCGCGTGATCGTGGCGACCTTCTTCATCGGGTCGGCGCTCGCCGGGGCGGCCGGCGTCTTCAACGGCCTCGTCTACCAGCAGGTCTGGCCCTACATGGGCTTCCAGGCCGGCCTCTACGCCTTCATCGCGGCCGTCGTCGGCGGGATCGGGAACCTGCCCGGAGCGGTCGTCGGCGGGCTCGTGATCGGGCTCGCGCAGTCGTTCTCGATCGGCTACGTCTCCTCGACCTTCAGCGACGCGATCGTCTTCGCGGTGCTGATCGTGGTCATGGTGCTGCGGCCGAGCGGCCTGCTCGGACGGGCGGCGGTGCAGAAGGTATGAGCGAGGACCAGGGCCCGCCGGCGGTCCCGGAGGAGGCCCGCGAAGGGCAGTCGCCGCGGATCGGCGTCGACGAGTGGGTGGCCTCGCACGAGGCGCTGCGCCAGCTCGGCCGGCTCCAGAAGGAGTTCGAGCGGATTCCGCGGCCGGGCTTCTACCTCGCGTTCGCGATCGGCGCGGCGATCCTGCCGCTCGTCACGAGCGACGGCTACATCATCCGGGTCGGCTTCGACACGCTGCTCTACATGCTGCTCGCGCTCGGCCTGAACATCGTCGTCGGCTACGCGGGACTGCTCGATCTCGGCTACGTCGCCTTCTACGGCTTCGGCGCCTACGGCTACGCGATGCTCGCCTCGCCGAAGTTCGGGCTCCACTGGAGCACGCTCGCGATCGTGCCGGTCGTGATGATCGCGACCGCGATCCTCGGGCTGCTCGTCGCGCTCCCGTCGCGGCGGCTCCTCGGCGACTACCTCGCGATCGTGACGCTGTTCTTCGGCCAGCTCTTCGTGACCGTCTACCAGAACGGCCAGGCGATGTCGTTCCTCGGCTTCACCCGCCAGTACGACGTCACCGGCGGGCCGAACGGGATCCCCGGAGTCGACAACTGGCACGCGTTCGGCGCGACGATCACCTCGCTGCGCGGCTACTTCTATGCGGCGCTGATCGTGTTCGTGATCGCGCTCGGGGCCGTCTACCTCGTGGACGAGTCCCGAACCGGCCGCGCCTGGAAGTCGCTGCGGGAGGACTCGCTCGCTGCCGAGATGATGGGCATGCCGGTCAACCGGTTGAAGCTGATCGCGTTCGCGTTCGGCGCGGCGATCGCGGGTCTCGCCGGGACGCTCTTCGCGGCGCTGAACACCGCCGTGTTCGCGGCCGACTTCGACGTGCCGACGCTGATCATCGTCTACGCGATGCTGATCCTCGGCGGCGCCGGCAGCCTCGGCGGCGTGATCCTCGGCGCGCTCGTCGTCAACGTCTCGCTCGAGGTGCTGCGCACGCCCGATCACGCGACCTGGGTCTTCTACGGGCTGCTGCTCGTGACGCTGCTCGTCAAGCTGCGGCCGTGGCGGATGCTGGGCGCGGTGCTCGGCGGCACGATCGCCCTCGGGTACGTCGTGCACGCGATCTCGTCGGCGGTCTGGTCGCGCGGCGTCCACGGCACCGCCTCGGTCGGCGGCTGGCTCGGCAACGGGCTCCAGGGCTGGGTGCTGCACCCCTCCGATCCGCAGATGATCGGCAACGTCGCCTTCGTGATCCTCGTCCTCGTCGTGCTCTGGGTGACGACGCTCGAGGGCTGGGCGCAGAAGGCCGCCCTCGTGCCGACGCTCTACCTGACGGCGTTCGTCTGGGAGAACCGGCTCGTCGTCGAGCCGAGCATCACGCGGCTGATCCTCGTCGGCGTGATCCTGATCGTGCTCATGAACGCGCGCCCGCAGGGTCTGCTCGGCATCGCGCGGGTGGAGATCGTATGAGCGTCGGCTCGACGGAGCTCAGCGACGAGCGCAGCCGCCGGCTCGGCCGGCGGTGGAGCGGGAGCTGACGATGGCCCCCCTGCTCGAGCTGCGGAACGTCTCGAAGCGATTCGGCGGCCTGACGGTGATCGAGGCGCTCGACCTGCACGTCGAAGAGGGCGAGATCGTGAGCGTGATCGGGCCGAACGGCGCCGGCAAGACGACGCTCTTCAACCTCGTCACCGGCGTCTACGATCCGGACGAGGGGGACATCGTCTTCGCGGGCGAGAGCCTCGTCGGCCTGCAGCCGCACCAGATCACGGGGCGCGGGATCGCCCGCACCTTCCAGACGCTGCGCCTGTTCCTGAACATGACCGTCAAGGAGAACGTGATGGCGGCCGCCTACCCGCACACGCGGGCGGGCGTGATCCGCTCGATCCTGCGCACGCCGGGGATGCGCCGGGAGGAGCGCGAGATCCAGCGCCTCGCCGAGGAGAAGCTCTCCTTCTTCGGGCAGCGGCTGATGGGCTACCGCTGGGACCAGCCCGCGTACAGCCTCTCCTACGCGAACCGGCGGCGCCTCGAGATCGCGCGCGCGACGGCGACCCGGCCGCGCCTGCTCCTGCTCGACGAGCCGGCGGCCGGGATGAACCCCGTCGAGACGCACGAGATCGCGGAGCTGATCGGAAAGCTGCGCGAGGACGGCGGCTACACGATCCTCGTGATCGAGCACGACATGCACGTGGTCGAGGGCATCTCCGACCGCGTCGTCGCGCTCGATCACGGCGTCAAGATCTCCGAGGGCACCTTCGAGCAGGTCGCCACCGACCCGCGGGTCGTCGAGGCGTACCTCGGCACGAAGGCGGCGGCGACGAAGTGACCGCGACGAACGGCAGCGAGGCCGCACCGCTCCTCCGCCTCGAGGGGGTCGACACCTACTACGGGTCGATCCACATCCTCCAGGGCCTCGACCTCGAGGTGCGGGCGGGAGAGCTCGTCTGCCTGCTCGGCGGCAACGCGTCCGGCAAGTCGACGACGCTGAAGACGATCCTCGGCATCGTGCAGCCGCGCAACGGCGCGGTGCGGCTGAACGGCGAGGACGTGACGCGACGCTCGACGAGCTACCGGATCCGGCACGGGATGGCGATCGTGCCCGAGAACCGGCGCCTGTTCGCGCCGATGAGCGTGCTCGAGAACCTCCAGATGGGCGCGTACCTGCACGGCGGCGGCAGGAAGGAGGACTTCGACCGCGTCTACGAGCTCTTCCCGCTCCTGCACGAGCGGCGCTCGCAGCTGGCCGGGACTCTCTCCGGGCGGCGAGCAGCAGATGGTGGCGATGGGGCGGGCGCTGATGTCGAAGCCGAAGCTGCTGCTGATGGACGAGCCCTCGATGGGGCTGGCGCCGATCCTCGTCGAGCGGAGCTTCGAGATCATCAGCCAGGTGAACGAGTCGGGCGTCGCGATGCTGGTGGTCGAGCAGAACGCAAACGTCTCGCTGTCGATCGCCGACCGCGGCTACGTCCTCTCGACCGGACGGATGGTGCTCGAGGGCAAGGCCGAGGAGCTGCGCGAGAACGACGACCTGCGCAAGGCCTATCTGGGCCGCTGACGGCGTCCAGCGGAGCGGCGTGACCGCGACGGTGCTTCTCCGCGACGGTGCTTCGGCAGGCCGAAGCACCGTCGCGGCGGTGTCACGGCTTCGTAACGCGGCGGCCGCTGCCGAGGACAGCCAGGTAGTGGCGCGCCGCCGTGCTGCCCGGGCGGCCGGCGATCCGGGCGCGGATGCGGCCGAGCACCTCCTCCCGCCGCGTTGCGGGCAGAGCGATGTTCACGGAGTAGGTGCCGAGCACGTCGACCCACTCCTCGGCCTGGTGTAGGTCATCCCGACGGTGCTTCGGCAGGCCGAAGCACCGTCGCGGCGGTGTCACGGCTTCGTAACGCGGCGGCCGTTGTCCGGGTGCGGCACGACAGTGTCGCCGCACTTGCGCCTCCGCCCACGTCGGGTCGGCATCGTCCGGGGTGACATGGCCCGTGCTCCACGATGCGACCATGCCGCTAGATTTCGCAGGATGAAGGAGCTCCTCCCGGACATCGATCGCTGGCGCGGGCAGGGCGAGCGCGTCGCGATCGCGACGGTGATCGCCACTCGCCGCTCGGCGCCGCGCCCCGTCGGGTCGAAGCTGGCCGTGAGCGAGAGCGGGCAGCTCGCCGGCTCCGTCTCGGGCGGCTGCGTCGAGAGCGACGTCGTGCTCGCCGCGCAGGACGTGCTCGCCGGCGGGGGCGCGCGCCTTCTCACCTACGGGATCACGGACGAGATGGCGCTCGGCGTCGGCCTTCCGTGCGGCGGCGAGATCGACGTCTTCGTCGAGCCGCTGGAGTAATGGGCCTCTTCGACGAGCTGCGGCCGATCGTCGAAGCCGGCGGGCGCGCGGTCGTGCTCACGGTCGTCGCCGGGCCGGACACCGGGGCGAAGCTGCTCGTCCGCGAGGACGGCTCGACCGCGGGCGACGGGCCGGACGAGCTCGCCGCGCTCGCCGTCGCCGCGCTGAGCCGGGGACGCAGCCGCGTCGTCGAGCATGAGGGCCGCACCGTCTTCGCCGACGTCTACGGCCCGCCGCCGCGGCTGCTCGTGATCGGCGCCGTCGACACGGCCGAGTCGCTCTGCAGCGCCGCCGGCCTGCTCGGCTGGACGACGATCGTCGCCGACGCCCGCGCCCCCTTCGCCACCCGCGACCGGTTGCCGAGCGCGGACGAGATCCTCGTCGCGTGGCCCGACGACGCGCTCGCGCAGGTGCAGCCCGACGTCGGCACCGCCGTCGTCGTGCTCACCCACGACGACAAGTTCGACCTGCCGGCGCTGACCGGCGCCCTCGCCACCGATGCGTTCTACGTCGGCGCGATCGGGTCACGGCGCAACCAGGAGCGACGGCGCGAGCTGCTGCGCGAGGCGGGCGTCTCCGACGCCGACCTGGAGCGCATCGCAGGCCCATGCGGGCTCGACCTGGGGGCGGACTCGCCGGCCGAGACCGCGCTCTCGATCCTCGCCGAGATCCTGGCCGTGCGCGCCGGCCGCGCCGGCGGCCGGCTGCAGGAGTCGGATGGGCGCATCCACGTCCAGCCCGCGTAGGGCGATCTGACAAAAAATCAAATGCGGCTTGCAAATCCGCTCCTCGCCAGCGTAGGATCGCAACGTGCATAGGCTCGACGGGGCACGGGGACGAGCGGAGGCGCCGGCTTAGCCGGCGCTGGAGCGGCGAAACCGTGCTTCTGCGCGAGGTCGAGTACGCGAAGCCCGCTTCCGTGTCGGAGGCGCTCGAGCTCCTCGCCGCGAACGACGGAGCGCGCGCCCTCGCCGGCGGACAGACGCTCGTGAACGTGATGAAGGCGCGCGCCGCCTCTCCCGACGCGCTCGTCGACCTGAACGGACTCGCCGAGCTGAAGGGGATCGAGCTCGCGGCCGACGGGACGCTGACGATCGGCGCGATGACGACCTACACGGAGCTCGTCGCCTCGGTCGAGGCGAGGGCCAGGCCGATCCTCGGAGAGGTCTGCGCGCAGATCGCCGACGTGCAGGTTCGCAACCGCGGCACGATCGGCGGCAACCTCTGCTCGAACGACCCGACGAACCACCTGCCGCCGCTGATGGCGGCCGTCGGCGCGCGGATGACGATCGCGGGCTCCGACGGCGAGCGCGAGGTGCCCTCGGACGACTTCTTCCTCGGCGTCTACATGACCGCCGTCGGGCCGGGCGAGCTGCTGACCCGGATCACGATCCCCGCCGGCAGGGGCGACGGCTTCGCAGCGGTCACGCTCGGAGTCGACGGGACGTGCATCGCCAACGCGGCGGCCAGCATCGACGGCGGCGTTCGCATCGCGCTCGGCTGCGTCGACGCGGTCCCGGTCGTGCTGCGGCCGGAGTCGGCCGACGACGACGCCGTTCGCGCGGCCGTCGAGGCCGCCGGGCTCGACCCGCCGACGGACGTCCACGCCTCGGGCGAGTACCGCGTGCACCTCGCGCAGGTGCTCGCCGTCCGCGCGGCCCGGCAGGCCGTGGAAAGGAGCTGAGTGGCAACCGTCTCGTCCTCGAAGTCGATCCAGGTCACGATCAACGGCACCACCTACGAGCGGGAGGTCGAGGCGCGGAAGCTCCTCATCCACTTCATCCGCGACGACCTCGACCTGACCGGCAGCCACGTCGGCTGCGACACCGGCAATTGCGGCGCCTGCTCGGTGATCGTGGACGGGACGCTCGTCAAGAGCTGCATGATGCTCGCCGTCCAGGCCGACGGCGCGACGATCGAGACGGTCGAGGGCCTCGCCGCCGAGGGCGAGCTGACCGCGCTCCAGCGCTCCTTCAGCGAGCACCACGCGCTCCAGTGCGGCTACTGCACGCCCGGGATGCTGATGAGCGCGACCGCGCTGCTGCGCGAAAACCCGAGCCCGTCCGAGCACGAGATCAAGAAGGCGCTGCAGGGCAACATCTGCCGCTGCACCGGCTACTGGAACATCGTCGACGCCGTCAAGGCGGTCGGCAGGTGACGACCGCGAGCAGCACGACCGTCGCCCCCGAGGTCGCCGCGCCCCGGAAGGGCTGGGCCGGGCAGAGCGTCCCGCGCAAGGAGGACAAGCGCCTCGTCCAGGGCGAGGGCGTCTTCGTCGACGACGTCAAGCGGCACGGGATGGGCTACATCCACTTCGTCCGCTCGCCGTACGCGCACGCGCACATCACCTCGATCGACGTCTCGAAGGCGGAGGAGGTCGGCGGCGTCTACGGGACGCTGACCGGCGAGGAGGTGGCGGCGCTCACCGATCCCTTCTTCCAGCTCTCGACGCCGCCCGGCGCGCACCTCAAGGACTACGCGCTCGCGGTCGGCAAGGTGCGGTACGTCGGAGAGGCGGTCGCCGCGGTCGTCGCCGAGACGCGCGAGCTCGCGCGCGACGCCTCCGAGCTCGTGGAGGTGGAGTACGAGCCGCTCCCGGCCGTCACCGACGCGCGGCAGGCGCAATCCGACGACGCCCCCGTCCTCCACGACGACGCGGGCTCGAACCTGATGTGGGAAGGCGTCTACGAGTGGGGCGACGTCGACCGGGCGTTCGCGGAGGCCGACAAGGTCGTCTCGATCTCCGAGCTGCACTTCCACCGCTTCAACTCGACGCCGCTCGAGACCGACGGCGCCGTCGTCGAGTTCAACCGCGGCGTCGGCCAGTGGACGATCCACTGCAACAACCAGTTCCCCGGCTTCGCCGCGATCATGATGGGCCCCGCGATGCGCTGCGGCCTCGACAAGCTGCGCTTCGTCACGCAGGACATCGGCGGCGGCTTCGGCAACAAGATCACCTCGCACCCGCAGCTCGTCGCCTGCTGCCTGCTCGCCCGCAAGCTCAACCGCCCGGTCAACTGGACGGAGTGGCGCACCGACTTCCACCTCTCGATGTCCCACGGGAACGAACGCTTCTTCCACGACACCGAGGTCGCCGTCTCCGACGACGGCACGCTGCTCGGCTTCCGGACGAAGGCGCTCGACGACGCCGGCGCCTGGCTCCGCTACGAGCCGCTCGGCGGCGTGATCTGGGCGCAGGTCGTGCCCGGCATGTACCGCTGGAAGCACATGCGGCTCGAGTTCACGCAGGTCGCGACGAACAAGGCGCCCGTCTCGCCGAACCGCGGCTACTCGCGCATGCAGCACCTCTGGTTCACCGAGCGCGTGATCGACATCGTCGCGCACGAGCTCGGGCTCGACCCGGTCGAGGTGCGCAAGCGGAACTACATCCGTGCGGACGAGATGCCGTACACGACGCCGAACGGCTGCGTCTACGACTCCGGCGACTACGCGCGGATGCTCGACATCGCGCTCGACCTCGTCGGCTACGGCGCGCTCGAGGCGCGGCGCGCCGAGGCGGCGGGCCGGGGGAGGCTGCTCGGCTTCGGCATCGGCTCGACGCTCGACTCGGGCACGAACAACTTCGGCCAGTCGCGGATGATCAACCCGGAGCTGCAGTTCTCGGGCAACAACGAGGTCGCGACGGTCAAGCTCGACATCTTCGGCGAGATCGTCGTCACGCTCGGCACGACGCCGCAGGGGCAGGGCCACGAGACGACGGCGGCCCAGGTCGTCGCCGACATCCTCAAGTGCTCGGTCGACGACGTCCACGTGCGCGCGGGCCACGACGACTACTGGAACTCCCACGCCGGCTTCTCCGGCACCTACGCGAGCCAGTTCGCCGTCACCGGCCTCACCGCGGTGAAGGGCGCGACCGAGCTGCTCGCCGCCGAGATCCTCAAGCTCGGCTCGGTGATCCTCGGCGGCGTGCCCGAGGAGGCGCTCGAGCTCGCCGAGGGCACCGTCCGGATCAAGGACAACCCGGAGGCGGCGCTGCCCGTTCATGGCCTGCGGCGCGATCATCAACGCGAACAACGCCGGTCTGCCCGAGGATCTCGACGTCACGCTCAACTGCCGCTACGTCTACCGGCCCCCGTTCGAGGTGCCCGACCTCGAGCGCAAGTACGGCAACCTCACGCTCACCTATGCGGCGCAGGTGCATGTCGCCGTGCTCGAGATCGACCCGGAGACCGGCCACTACGAGCTGGTCGACTACGCCGCGGTCGACGACTGCGGCAAGCGGATCAACCCGCAGATCGTGGAGGGCCAGGTGATGGGCGCGACCGCGCAGGCGATCGGCGCCGCGATGCACGAGATCTTCGAGTACGACGAGGAGGGCAACCTGCTGACGCCCAACTTCTACGACTACCACGTCCCGCACGCGCTCGACATGCCGCCGCTCCGCACCGGCGCGATCGAGAGCCCCTCCCCGTTCACCGAGCTCGGCACGAAGGGCATGGGCGAGGGCGGAGGCGCGGGCATCCACGCGATCTGCGCCGCGGTGCAGGACGCGCTCCGCGGGCACGGCGACGCGATCGTGTGGGACAGCCACAACCCCTATCACCGCGTCTGGGAGATGCTCCGGCACCCCGAGTCGACGCGCGAACGCGTGGAGGTGAGGTGACCGTCCCGACGATGGATGATCGCGCCCCTGGCATCGACCCCCATCACGGAGGATCACAGCCCATGAACGTCTCCGGCGAGCGCACCTTCGCGGCGCCCCGCGACACCGTCTGGTCGGTCCTGAACGATCCGGCGTCGATGGCGAAGACGATGCCCGGCGTCGAGAGCTTCGACATCCACGACGACCGGCGCTGGACGGCGAACGTCAAGATCCCGCTCGGCCTCGGCGGCCTGAAGATGAAGGTCGACATGGAGAAGGTCGAGGAGCGCGAGCACGAGTTCGCGAAGCTCGCCGTCAAGGGCAACGGCGTCGGCGCGATGATGAACATGCAGACCTCGTTCACGCTCTCGGACGCGCCCGGCGGCGGCACCGCGATGGCCTGGTCGGCGGACGTGAAGATCGCCGGCCCGGTCGGCTCGATGGGACAGCGCGTGCTCCAGCCGATCGTCAACCAGCAGGTGCAGCACGTTCTCGGCGCTCTCGACGAGCAGGTGCAGGACGCGCTCGCGGCGGGGTCCTCCGGGGGGCCGACCACCTCGCCCGAGGCGTAGGAGGCCCTCGTGCCGGCGCCGTTCCGCATCGGGGTGATGCAGCTCACCATGGAGCCGCTCGACGAGATGCTCGCGTCGGCGCGGGCGATGGACGAGGCCGGGATGGACACGATCTGGCTCGCCGAGGCGTACCCCTGGTGGCGCAAGCACCAGATGGAGGCGCGCTCCTCCACGGTCGTCTCGGCGCTGATCGCGCGCGAGACGACGACGGCTGAGCGTCGGCTGGGGGATCATCTCGCCGTTCACGCGCCACCCGATCCAGATCGCGATGGACGCGCGGGTCGTGCAGGAGGCCGCCGGGCCGGGCCGCTTCATCATCGGCTTCGGCACCTCGAAGATCTTCCTCCGCAACGCGAAGGAGGAGACGAGCAAGGTGCTCGGGCCGATGCGCGACGCGATCGAGATCACGCGCGGCGTCCTCCGCGGCGAGGCATTCGACTACGACGGCGACCGCTGGAGCGCAGCGGTGCCCGCGCTGAGCCCCGAGGCGCACGTGCCCGAGGGCGTGCCGCCGGTGTACGTCGCAGCGACCGGGCCGAAGATGCAGCAGCTCGCCGCCGAGCTCTCCGACGGCTGCCTGACCCCGTCGATCACGACTCCGGACTTCGTCCGCTACACGCGCGGCAACGTCGGCGGCGAGATCGACGTCGGCTGCACGATCGTCTCCTCGATCCACGAGACGGACCGCGACGCCGGGCGCGACGGCGCCCGCGAGATCGCCGGCATGTACCTCGCGAACAAGGTGCAGAACATCCGCGGCTCGGCCGACACGCTGCTCGAGCTCGCCGGGATCGAGCAGGACGAGATCCGGCCGGTGGCCGAGGCGATGGAGCAGGGCGGGCGGCTCGCCGCGAAGGCGAAGGTCTCGGATGCGCTGCTCGACAAGTGCCGCCCGATCGCCGGCACGCCGGCGGACTGCATCGAGCGGATCGAGGAGTACCGCGACGCCGGCTGCTCGCACGTCATGCTCGAGCTCTGGGGCGCGAACCGGCAGGAGCAGATCCGCCTCTTCGGCGAGAAGGTCCTGCCCCACGTGCGGGCATGACCGTGGCGGCCGCGCGCGGGCTCGACGAGGTGCTGGCCGCGGCCCGCGAACGCATTCTTCGCTACACGCCCGCCGAGGCGGCGGCCGCGCTCGAGGGCGGCGCCGTGATCGTCGACCTCCGCGCCCACGACGAGCGCGCCCGGACGGGGATCGTCCCGGGCTCGATCCACGTGCCGCGCTCGGTGCTCGAGTGGCGCGCCGACCCGGGCTCCGGCTGGTCGAACTCGCGCGTCGCCGACCGGACGCTCGCGCTGATCCTCCTCTGCGAGCACGGCTGTTCCTCGAGTCTCGCCGCGGCGAGCCTCGCCGAGCTCGGCTTCGAGCACGCCGGCGACGTGGTGGGCGGGTTCGAGGCGTGGTCCGGGGCCGGGCTGCCCGTGGCGCCGGCGCCGCCGCGCCCGGAGGGTCTCCCCGGCATGGGCGGGCCGGAGGCGTGACCGCGCCGCGCGTCGATCGCGACCGCCTCGTCGAGACGGCGAGCCGGATGATCGGCGTCCACAGCTTCACGGGCGACGAGCAGGCGATGGCCGAGCTGATGGTCGAGCTGTACGAGCGGCTCGGCCTCCAGGTGCAGTGGCAGCAGGTCGAGGAGGGCCGCGCGAACGCGCTCGGCACCTGGCAGGGCGCGGGCGGCGGGCCGTCGCTGATGTTCAACGGCCACATGGACACCTCGTACTCCGGCCGCGAGCCCTGGCTGCGCGACGTCCCCGGCTTCCAGCCGCAGGCGTTCGAGCGCGACGGCCGTCTGTACGGCCTCGGGATCTCGAACATGAAGGGTGCGCTCGCCTGCTACGTCGAGGCGGTGCACACGCTGCAGGACGCGGGTGTGCGCCTGCGCGGCGACGTGCTCGTCGCGGCGGTCGCCGGCGAGATCGAGAAGACGCAGTACGGCGACGCCCAGGGCGCGCAGTACCGCGGCTACGCGGCCGGCACGCGCTACCTCGTCTCCCACGGCGGCGTCGCGGACATGTGCCTGCTGGGCGAGCCGACCGAGGGCAAGGTCGTGCTCGGCCACTTCGGCGCGCTCTGGCTGCGCGTCCGCGTCCACGGCGACTTCATCCACACCGCCTTCAGCGAGGGCCGCCGCGACCGGAACTCGATCCTGCGCATGCAGGAGGTGCTGGCCGCGGTGCGCGAGTGGATCCCGACCTGGGAGGACGACCCCGCGAACGGCTACCGGGGCGCCAGGGCGATCGTCAACGTCGGCGCCATCGAGGGCGGCTTCGGCTGGCGCGTCTCGCGCACGCCGCACCACACCGACCTCTTCCTCGACGTACGGGTGCCGCCGACGAAGCCGATGGGCGTCGCGCGGCGGGAAGTGCTGGAGATGGTGCGCGGGCTCGCGGAGCGCTTCCCGGAGTACGACATCGAGGGCGAGGTGTACGTGACCGCGCCGGGCGCCGAGATCGAGGAGGGGCACGAGCTCGTGCAGGCGATCGACGCGGCCCACGCCGAGGTCTGGGGCGGGACGCCCGGGCGGGACGTGACGCGCTGGTTCAGCGACGCGTCGGCGCTCACGCGCTACGGCATCCCGACCGTCAACTACGGGACGTCGACCGGGCTGATGGACGTCGAGCTGGGCGAGAACCTCGAGATCGACGGCCTCGTGAAGACGGCCGAGACGTACGCGCGCGTGGCGATGAGGGTCTGCGGGGTCGCGTGACAGAACCGCGACACATCCGCGACGGTGCTTCGGCATGCCGAAGCACCAGGGTGGGGGGCCGGGCGTGAGCGCCGACTACCTCGCTCTGCCCGCCGGCCTGCCGGTGCCCGAGGACGACGGCGCCGCCGACCACCTGGCCGGCGCCGAGCTGCCCGACCTCCTGCTCGACTCCTCGCTCGGCCCCGTGAGCCTCCGAGACTTCGAGGTGGTGTACGTCTACCCGCGCACCGGCACGCCGGGGGAGCCGCTTCTTCCCGGCTGGGACGAGACCCCGGGGGCGCGTGGATGCACGCCGCAGTCCTGCGCCTTCCGCGACCTCCACCGGGAGCTGTCCGCGCTCGGTGCTCGCGTCGCCGGCCTCTCGGCCCAGCCGCTCACGGAGCAGGTCGCCTTCGCCGAGCGCAACCGAATGCCCTTCCCCGTGGTCGCCGACCCGGAGCGGCGGCTGGGCGCCGCCCTGGCGCTTCCGACCTTCGAGATCGCCGGGCTCACCCTCTACAGGCGCCTCACGCTCGTGGCCGAGGGTGCCCGCATCGTGAAGGTCTTCTACCCGGTCTTCCCTCCGGACGCGAACGCCGGCGACGTCCTCGCGTGGCTGGAGAGCCGATGAAGCTCGTGACCTACGACGACGGCAGGGTGGGACGGATCGAAGGCGACGAGATCGTCCGGCTCGACGTGCCGACGATGCGCGAGTACTTCGAGCGCGGCGGCGCCGGCGACGCGGGCGAGCGGACGCCGCTCGCCGCCGCGACGCTGCGCGCGCCGATCGTCCCGAAGAAGTTCTTCCACACGGCCGGGAACTTCCGCGAGCACGAGGAGGAGTCGAAGCGGGTCGCGTGGTCGCACGAGATCGCACCCTGGATCATGTTCTTCCAGAACGTCGACGCGATCGTCGGGCCCGACGAGCCGGTCGTCTACCCGGAGCACCTGACCGAGGAGCTCGACTACGAGCTCGAGCTGGCGGTCGTGCTGCGCAGGTCGGGCGCGTGGTTCGGCCCGGACGAGGCGATGGACTACGTCGGCGGCTACGTCGTCTTCAACGACATCACGGCGCGCGACATCCAGCGGCGCGAGATGCGGAGCGGCGTCTTCTCCTTCTGCAAGGCGATCGAGACCTTCTGCCCGCTCGGCCCGTGGATCGTCACCCCGGACGAGGTCGGCGACCCGCACGACCTCTCCATGGAGCTGCGCGTGAACGGCGAGGCGCGGCAGGTCTCGAACATGAGCCGGATGTCGACGACCGTGCCCGAGGTGCTCTCGCACTACTCGGCGCTCGGCTTCTCCGCCGGCGACGTCCTCTCCCTCGGCACCGTCTCGGGCGTGGCGGGCTTCAGCGAGGACCCGGCGTCGCTCTACCTCAGGCCCGGCGACGTGATCGAGGCCGAGATCGAGCGGATCGGCGTGCTCCGCAACCCCGTCGTCTCGTGGCAGGACGCACACGGCGAGCCGGCACCGCCGCGCGTCCGCTGGTAGAACGGGGCCTCGTGGCGGCGAAGCGGAAGGCGTTCATCACCGGGATCACGGGCCAGGACGGCTCGTACCTGGCGGAGATCCTGCTCGAGAAGGGCTACGAGGTGTACGGGATGATCCGCCGCTCGAGCTCCTTCAACACGGCCCGGATCGACCACGTCTTCTCCGAGCTCGAGCTCGTCTTCGGCGACCTGACGGACGGCTCCTCGCTGAACCAGCTGCTGCGCACGATCCGCCCGGACGAGGTCTACAACCTCGGCGCGCAGAGCCACGTCCGCGTCAGCTTCGACATCCCCGAGTACACGGCAGACGTCGACGCCATGGGGACGCTGCGCCTGCTGGACGCGATCCGCGAGGAGGGGGTCGAGTGCCGCTTCTACCAGGCGTCGTCGAGCGAGATGTTCGGGAAGGTCGCCGAGGCGCCGCAGACCGAGGAGACTCCGTTCCACCCGCGCAGCCCGTACGGTGTCGGCAAGGTCTTCAGCTACTGGATCGCACGCAACTACCGCGAGGCCTACGGCATGTACGCCGTGAACGGGATCCTCTTCAACCACGAGTCGCCGCGCCGCGGGCCGACGTTCGTCACGCGCAAGATCACGCGCGCAGTCGGGGCGATCCTCCGCGGCGAGCAGGACGCTCTCGCGCTCGGCAACCTCGAGGCGAAGCGCGACTGGGGCTACGCGCGCGACTACATGGAGGGCGCATGGCTGATGCTCCAGGAGGAGCGGCCCGACGACTACGTGCTCGCGACCGGCGAGACGCACTCCGTGCAGGAGTTCCTCGAGGAGGCGTTCGGCTACGCGGAGCTCGACTGGCGCGAGTACGTCCGGATCGACGAGCGCTACTTCCGCCCGGCCGAGGTCGACCTGCTGATCGGCGACGCGTCGAAGGCGAAGCGCGAGCTCGGCTGGGAGCCGACCGTGCGCTTCCCGGAGCTCGTGCGGATGATGGTCGACCACGACCGCGAGCGCCGCCAGACCGAGGAGCACCACGTCTGAGATGACCTGGCCCCGCGACGACGCGAAGCTCGAGCGCGTCCGCGCGCTGATGGCCGACGCGGACCTCGACGCGCTCGTCGTGCGGGCGCCCGACGACGTCCTCTACCTGACGAACTTCTGGGGGATGAAGGGCTACGACGCCTGCGTCTTCCCGCGCGAGGGCGAGCCCGTGCTGATCTGCCTCGAGGCCTCGGCCGAGGACGCCGAGCGGACGGCCTGGACGGACGACGTGCGCCTGGTCCGCGGCTACGCGGCCGACGACCCGCGGCCGCCGCTCGCGCGCACGCTCGACGCGGCGGTCGAGGCGGCGCGCGGGTACGGGCGCGTCGGGCTCGAGCTCTCGCTCGGGACGCAGGCGGCCGACCGGATGGTCGGCGAGCCGACCACCTTCACGAAGGCGTGGTTCGACGCCTTCCCGGACGCGGCCGACGCGGCCCCGGTGCTCGTCCCGGCGCGCGCCGTCAAGACCGCGCAGGAGGTCGAGCGGATGCGGCTCGCGAACGAGATCGCAGCCGCGGCGATGGACCACGTCCGGGAGCACCTGCGCCCGTTCATGAAGGAGTCGGAGGCCGCGGCGCTCTGGCAGGGCTACGTCCACGGCGCCGGCACGGGCTGGCGCGGCAAGGTCGAGCTCGCCCTCCCGTTCTCGCTCGTCTGGGCCGGCAAGGGGATCAAGACCTTCACCGCGACCGGCGACCTGCCCGTCGTCGAGGGCGAGCCGGTGCTGTTCGAGATCTGGGTCTGCGCCGACGGCTACTGGGCCGACCACACGAAGAACCTCGCCGTCGGCGAGCTGAAGCCGGAGTACGCCGAGCTGGAGCAGGGGCTGATGGAGGTCTACGCGCGCGCGGTCGACCGTCTCGTCCCCGGCGGCTCGACCTCCGACTTCGACCGCGCGGTACGCGAGGAGATCGCGGCGATGGGCTACCCCGGTCAGCCGACGCACCCGATCTGCCACGGCATCGGCGCGCGCGCGCACGAGCCGCCCTACCCGCACCAGGCGAGCGAGGGATTCGAGTTCGCCGAGGGCATGGTGCTCGCGGTCGAGCCGGGCGTCTACTGGCCGGGAGGAGGCGGGCTGCGCGTCGAGGACAACTTCCTCGTCACGGCCGGCGGTCCCGAGAAGCTGTCGCCGTTCCCCGACGGCGTCGTGCAGGTCGGGCGGTGATGCGAGGGCCGTGGCCGACTACGACGCAGTGATCGTCGGCAGCGGGGTCAACTCGCTCGCGTGCGGCGCGCTGCTCGCGCGCGAGGGCTGGAGCGTCTGCGTGCTCGAGCGGAACGACTGGCTGGGCGGCGCGATCAAGACCGAGGAGCTGAGCGAGCCGGGCTTCCTCCACGACGTCTACAGCGCCTGGCACCCGCTCTGGGTCGGCGGCGCCGCGCACGCGGAGCTCGGCGACGAGCTCGCCGCCCGCGGCCTCGAGTACCTGAACACGGAGCTGCCGTACCGCGACCGCGTACCCGGACGGCGGCGCCGCCTTCCTGCTGCGGACGGCCGAGGCGAACGCCGGCGAGCTCGGGCCCGGAGTGGCCCGGCGTCCTCGAGCGCTTCCTCCCGAACGCCGACCTCGCGTTCGGCGTGCTCGGCACCGAGCTCTGGTCGCCGGCCGGCCTCGCTCTCGCCGGGCGCGCGCTGCGCCGCTTCGGCCGCGAGGGGACGGTCTCGTTCACGGGCGACGTCCTGCAGACGAGCCGAGACTGGCTCGAGCAGACCTTCGCCTCGGAGCGCGCGCACGGTCTGCTCGCGCCCTGGGTGCTGCACACGGGGCTCGGCCCCGACCAGGCGACGTCCGGGTTCATGACCCAGGTGATCGCCGTCGCGGTGCAGGAGGGCGGGATGCCGGTGCCGCGCGGCGGCGGCGAGAAGCTCGCCGACGCGCTCGTGCAGCTGATCCGAGACCACGGCGGCGTCTGCGAGACGGGCAAGGACGTCGAGCGCGTGCTCGTCCGCTCGGGCCGCGCCGTCGGCGTCCGGCTCGCGGGCGGCGAGACCGTGGGCGCGGTGCGCGCGGTCGTCGCGAACGTGACGCCGTCGCAGCTCTACGAGCGCCTGCTCGGCGAGCACGAGACGCCCTCCGAGGTGCGGGAGGCGGCGCGCGCGTTCCGGCACGGCCGCGCCGAGATGCAGATCCACTTCGCGCTCTCCGAGCCGCCCCGCTGGGAGGGCGACGAGCGCCTCGCCGGAACGGCGATCGTCCACCTCACGCCGGGCCTCGACGGCGTCTCGCGCGCGGTCAACGAGGCCGACCGCGGGCTGCTGCCGGCCGAGGCGACCGTCGTCGTCGGCCAGCCGCTGACGATCGACCCCTCGCGCGCGCCCGAGGGCGGAGGCATCCTCTGGATCCAGCTGCAGGAGCTGCCCTGGCGGATCAAGGGCGACGCGGCCGGCGAGCTCGAAACCGGGCCCGGCGAGTGGACCGACGAGCTGCGCGAGCGCTACGCCGACCGGATCCAGGCGCGGCTCGCCCGCCACATCCCGAACCTGGAGTCGTCGATCCTGAAGCGCGTCTCGCTCGGGCCGCACGACCTCGAGCGGGCCAACGTGAACCTGCGCCACGGCGACCCGTACGGCGGCGCGCTCTCGCTCGACCAGAACTTCCTCTGGCGGCCGTTCCCGCGCAGCCCCGGCCACGCGACGGCCGTCGAGCGCCTGTGGCACATCGGGGCGAGCACGTGGCCCGGTCCCGGCCTCGGCGCCGGCTCTGGGACGCTCGTCGCGCGGAAGCTGCTCGAGCCGCCGCTGCCGCAGCGAGCGCTCAGGCGGGCGCGCGCGTTCGTGCGCAGGTAGCGTCCGTCCGTGGCCTTCCGGCCGACGACGAGGATCCGGGCGGGGTCGTGAGCGCGGGCACGAAGGACGACCCCTGGCGGCTGAAGACGCCGCCGCTCACCGCCGCCTGCGCGGTACCGCGTCGAGAAGGAGTGTACATGCCGCCGCTGCTCGAGCGGCTCGGGCTCGCGGAGGTCGAGCACAACCCGCGCGGCAACCGGATGCGGGCCGTCTAGCCCGTCTCGAAGGCGAAGATCGAGCGGCCCTTGAGCTCGACCGTATAGATGTCGGTCGCGAGCTCGAGGTGGGCGTGGAGCGCGGTCGAGGCACGGTCGGCGTCGTGGGCGGCGCAACCCTCGAGCAGCTCGCCGTCGAGCTCCTCGTGCCGGTCCTGGAGCGCGCCGGTCGCGGCCAGCAGCACGGGCCGAAAGCGCTCGCAGGTGTCCCAGGCCGGCCGGATCAGCCGCAGCAGCCAGGCCGAGCGCGCCGCCTCGTAGAGCGTGGAGTGGAAGGCGGTGTGGGCCCGAACCGCCCCGCGGACGTCGCGGCGGTGGCGGGCGGCGTCGAACGCCGCCAGGTGCGTCCGCGCCGCGACCTCGTCCTCCTCGCCGAACAGCTCCGCCGCCCGGCGCACCGCGAGCGTCTCGAGGGCGAGGCGGATCGAGAAGAGCTCGCGCAGCTCCTCGACGTCGATCCCCATCACCTTGGCCCCGTGGTGCGGCACGTGCTCGGCCAGCCCGAGCGCCTCCAGCTGCCGGACGGCTTCGCGGATCGGCGAGATGCTCATCCCGAGCGAGCGGGCGAGATCCTCCAGCCGGAGCGGCGTCCCGGGTGTCAGCTCGCCGAGGATGATCGCCTCGCGCAGGCGCTCGAGCGCCGCCTCGGCCATCGTCCGGTGGCGAACCGTCGGTCGCTCGGCGGGCAGCGCGGGATCCACGAACGTCGAGCGTGAACCACACTTGATCAGATGTCAAACGCGTGACACGATGGGCGCCTTCGCGTGTCGATCGAACCGCAGACGCTGCCCCCGTTCTCGATCTCGCAGGTGAGCACCCTCGCCGCGAGCTTCGGCGACGACGTGCGCGCGTACGCCGAGACGGGCATCGACGCGATCGGCGTCTGGGAGCTGAAGCTCGGTGAGGGCCCCGACACCCGTGCGCTGGAGCAGCTCGCCGCGAGCGGGCTCGGCTCCGCCTCGGCCGTCCCGGAGATCCCCTCGATCCTGCCGCTGCCGCACCTGCCCGGGCCCGAGCGACCCGCGGGAGCGCACCGACGCCCTCTGCGCCTCGGTGCACCGGCTCGCCGCCTTCGGCCCGTCCGCGATCGTCTGCGTGACCGGCCCCGCCGGCGACCGCGACCCGGACGCTGCGCGCACGGTCGTCGCGGACGGGCTGCGCGCGGTCGCCGCAGAGGCGGAGCGCGCCGGCGTCCGGCTCGCGCTCGAGCCGTTCCAGCGCGACGGGATCGAGGACTGGTCGCTCCTCAACACGCTCGCCGACGCCGCCGCGCTGATCGACGAGATCGGCAGCCGCGCGATCGGGATCCAGTTCGACGTCTGGCATCTCTGGAACACGCCGGACCTGCTCGACGAGATCGAGCGCCACTTCGACCTGATCGCGGGCGTGCACGTGAACGACTGGCGCGAGCCGACTCGCGGCTGGGCCGACCGCGCCCTGCCCGGCGACGGCGCGGCCGACCTGCCCGCGATCCTCGGCGCGCTCGAGTCCGCGGGCTGGCGCGGCTACTACGACCTCGAGATCTTCTCCGACAACGGCGCCTTCGGCAGCGCGTACCCGGACTCGCTCTGGGACCTCGCGCCGCTCGAGCTGGCCCGCCGCGGTCGGGAGAGCTTCACCCGCTGTTGGGAAGAACGGAGGGTCGCGGCCTGATGTGCCGGGACCGGAGAGGAGAGACATGACGGAGAACGACACGGACGCGTCTCGCGTCTCGTCATCGTCGTCGCCGCGGCGCTCGTCCTCGCGGCGACCGCGGCGGCACGGATACAGGCGGCCACGCCGATCATCGATCGGCTGGGCGTTCGACTCGACAGGGCGCGATGGCGCCGTTCGACGGTCCGGCGCTCGCCGCCGCGCAGATCCGCGTGAAGCAGCTCAACGCGCACGGCGGCGTCATGGGTCATCCGCTCGTGATCAAGACCTGCGACACGCAGGGCAACAAGCCGTCGTCGTCGAAGGCCTGTGCCGACAAGCTGATCGGCCAGGGCGCGAAGATCATCTTCACGACCTGCGACGTCGATCTCGCCGCACCGGTCATCCAGGAGTCGCTCAACAAGGGCCTGCTCACGATCGCGCCGTGCATCGGCACCGATCAGATGGGGCCGAAGCGCTTCGGCGCGACGGGAAGCTCGCCTTCAGCTTCGGCAACGTCGCCCAGGACGAGGGCTCGGCGATGGCGCAGTTCGCGTGGCACAAGGGCTGGCGGACGGCGAACCTCGCCACCGACACGGTGATCTCGTACTTCAAGAACATCACGGCCGCGTTCGCAGCGCGCTGGAAGCAGCTCGGCGGCAAGATCGTCGACTCAGGAGACGTACCAGTCGGCCTTCGGCGGGAACAACGTCCAGAACGTCGGTCAGCCGTGTCAACGGCACGGCGCGACGTGATCGTCACCGTCGACCGCAGGCGCGTTCGGGGCGCTCGCTCCGCTCATGTCGGTCTCCGGACGCTCGGCAACGACACGCCGATCCTCAACTCGTGGGCCGGCGACGGCACCTACTGGCTGCCGAAGAGCCCGCAGGTGACGAACTACTACTTCCTCACCTTCGCCAACGCTTCGGCGGCGACCCGAGCAAGGCGATCAACAAGCTCGCCAAGCAGGTCAAGGCGGCGACGGGCGGCTTCATCGCCGGGCTCGGCGGCGATCGACGGCGTCGCGACCGCAATCCGTCGCGCCCACGGCTCGACGAACGGCGCCGACGCTCGCGGCGGTGATGGAGAAGTTCCAGAAGGTGCCGACGCTGTCGGGCCTCGTCAGCTTCTCGCCGAAGCTGCACACGGTCTTCGGCCGGCAATTACCGCGTGATCGAGATCCAGAACAACAAGCCGCAGGAGATCACGGACGATCACTGCGAAGGTCGTCCCGAAGATCTGACCAGCGCTTGACCGCCGTCTCGCAGCACGAGCTCGAGAGGAGGCCCGGAGAGTCGCTCCGGGCCTCCTCCGTGTCCCGCTCCTTCCAGGGCGTCGAGGCGCTGCGCGGCGTCTCGCTCGAGCCTGCACCGCCGCGAGGTGGTGGGGCTGATCGGGCCGAACGGCGCCGGCAAGTCCACGCTCGTGAACGTCCTCAGCGGCTTCGACCGCCCGAGCATCGGCGAGCGTCCTGCTCGAGGGCGCAACGTGACGCGCTGGCCGGCGCACCGGCGCGGACGGCACGGGCTCGCGCGGACCTTCCAGCACAGCCACGCCTTCCGCTCGCTCTCGGTGCGGGAGAACGTGGAAGTCGTCGGCGCTCGGCATCGGCTCCAGCCCGCGTCGAGGCCGCCCGCCGGGCGGACGAGCTGCTCGAGCTGCTCGAGCTCGCCGCCTACGCCGACGCGCCCGGCGTCGGCGCTCGCGCACGGCGACGAGCGGCGGCTCGGCGTCGCCCGGGCGCTCGCCTCCGAGCCGCGCTTCGTCCTCCTCGACGAGCCCGCCGCCGGCCTGCCGGAGGCAGAGGTGCCGCGCTTCGCGGCCGCCGTCCGCACCGTCCGCGACGAGCACGGCGCGGGCGTGCTCCTGATCGACCACAACATGGCGCTGATCATGGAGGTCTGCGACCGCATCCACGTCCTCGACCAGGGCGAGACGCTCGCCGCAGGGGACGCCGGAGGAGATCCGCGCCAACCTCGACGTCGCCGCCGCCTACCTCGGCGAGAGCGCCGTCCGGGAGGACGAGACGTGACGACGCTCGCGCTCGAGCGCTCTGACGTCCGCTACGGCGCGGTCGAGGCCGTCCGCGGGCTCTCGCTCGAGGTGAGACCCGGGCGAGATCGTCGGGCTGATCGGCCCGAACGGCGCCGGCAAGTCGTCGACGCTCCACGCGATCATGGGCGCGGCGCCGGTCGCGGCTGGAGACGTCCGCCTCGACGGCGTCTCGCTCGTCGGCCGCTCGCTCGGAGGACGTCGCGCGCAGCGGGTGGCGCTCGTCCCGGAGGGGCGCCGCATCTTCGGCGAGCTGACGGTCGAGGAGAACCTGCGACTCGGGCTCGCCGCGCGCGGCGAGCGCGGCGGCGACGCGGACGCGGTGTCGAGAGCGTCTACGCGCTCTTCCCGATCGATCCGCGAGTTCCGGCGCCGTCCGGCCGGCGCGCTCTCCGGCGGCCAGCAGCAGCAGCTCGCGATCGCGCGCGCCCTGGTCGCGGAGCCGGACGTGCTCCTCCTCGACGAGCCCTCGCTCGGCCTCGCGCCGCGGATCGTCGATGTCGTCTTCGCCGCGCTCGGCGAGATCCGCGCGCCGGCCTCGCCGTGCTCCTCGTCGAGCAGCGAGCGCAGCGGACCGTCGCGCTCGCCGATCGCAGCCTACGTGCTCGCGAACGGCGAGCTGCGCCTGACCCTCGGCCCGGAGGACGCGGGCGACACCGAGCGGCTCGTCGCCGCCTACCTGGCATGACGCTCGCGATCCTCAACGTCTCGTGGCAGACGCTCGCCGACGCGCTCTCTCTCGGCGGCGTCTACGCGCTGATGGCGGTCGGGATCGGCCTCGTCTTCGGCGTGCTCCGGCTCGTCAACTTCGCCTACGGGCAGCTGATCATGGCCGGCGCGTACGCGCTCGCCTTCGCCTCGTCGTGGAGCTGGCCGACGCTGGGCCGGGATCCTGCTCTGCTTCGCGGTCGTGCTGGCGCTCTCGGCCGTGATGGACTGGCTCGTCTTCCGGCCCGCTGCGCACCCAGTCGCCGGCGGTCATGCTCGTCGCGACCTTCGCGGTCGCGTTCCTGCTCCAGAGCATCGCGCTGCTCGCCTTCGGGCAGCTCGGGAAGATCGCCTCCTCGCTCGCGCCGCTCAACCAGCCGGTGACGATCTCCGGCGTCGACGATCCGCAAGATCGCGCTCGTCGCGATCGCCGTCGCCGTCGTCTGCCTGCTCCTGCTGCAGCTGCTGCTCGACGCGCACGTCGGTCGGCCTGCAGATGCGCGCAGCGGCGATGGACTTCCGGCACCGCGCGGCATGCTCGGCGTCCGCGCCAACCGCGTCGATCGGCGGCGCCGTGCTCATCTCCGGGCTGCTCGCCGCCGTCGTCGCGATGATGCTGACGGTCCGAACCCGCAGGTGACGCCGGACCTTCGGGCTCGACGACACGATCGTCGTCCTCGCGGGCGTCGTGCTCGGCGGGCTCAACCGGCCGCTCCCGGCGACGCTCGGCGGCTTCGCGATCGGCTTCGCCAGCGGGCTCCTCGGCGGCGCCCTGCCGACGAACCAGAGCCAGTACCTGCCGACCTTCCTCTTCGCGGCGGTGATCCTCGTCCTGCTGGTGCGGCCGAACGGCCTCTTCACCCGCGGCGGGCGGGGTGGTGGAGCGCGTATGACGATGCGCCGCCTGCCCGAGCTGCTCGGCCCGGCCGCGCTCGTCCTGGCGGCAGCCCTGCTCGGCCTCGCGGTCTCGTCGTCGCGCAGGTCTACTTCATCGACACGCTCGTGAAGGTCTCGATCGTCGTCGGCCTCTACGTCTTCATCGGCAACTCGGGCGTGCTGTCGTTCGGGCACGTCAGCTTCGTCGCGCTCGGCGCCTGGACGGCCGGCGTGCTGACTCGGTGCCGGGAGCGAGAAGCCGGCGATCATGCCCGAATCTCGCGCACTTCCTGCTCGCGCCGACCGTCGGCAACGTGCCCTCGCTCGCGCTCGCGGCGGTCGTCGGCGCGGTCTTCGCGCTCGTCGTCGGACTGCCGCTGATGCGGCTCTCCGGGCTCGCAGCCGGCATCGCGACCTTCGGCGTGCTCGAGATCACGGACAACGTGCTCCGCTACTACGAGAAGATCGGCCCGGGCCTCAACGCCTTCTCCTCCGTTCCCGAGACGACCGGGATCTGGCAGGCGGCGATCGGCGCGCTCATCGCGATCGCGCTCGCGTTCGCGTACCAGCGCAGCCGCGCCGGGCGGATGCTGCGCGCGAGCGCGGGAGGACGCGGCGGCCGCGTCGGCGGCGGGGATCTCGGTCTACCGGCAGCGGCTGCTCGCGTTCGTGCTCTCGGGCGGCGCTCGCCGGCTTCGCGGGCGGCCTCTACATCCATCTGCTGCCCGTCAACATCGACTCGCTCTACCTCGACCTGACCTTCATCACGCTCGCGATGCTCGTCGTCGGCGGCTCCGGGAGCCTGCTCGGCGCGGTCGTCGGCGCCCTCGCGGTCAGTGGGCTCGACTCCTTCCTCGCCGCCGCCGAGAACGGCGTCGACCTGCTCGGCCTGCACATCGATCTGCCAGCCGGGACGTCGCGTGATCGTCGTCGGAGTCCTGATGGCGCTCGTCCTGATCGTACGACCGTCGGCGGGCTCACCGGCGGGCGCGAGCTCGCGCTCCGGCGGCGACGCCCGCCGGAACGGCCCGCCCCGGAGCCGGCGGCGTGAGGGTCTGCATCGCAGGCGCCGGCTCGATCGGCAGCCTGTTCGCGGCGCACCTCGCCCGGGTCGCCGACGTCTCGGTCCTCACCCGGCGCGAGGAGCATGCGGCGGCTCTGCGCGAGCGCGGGCTTCGGGTCTCGGGCCGCGCCGACTTCACCGCGCAGGTCGAGGCGACCGCCGACCCGGCCCGGCTGCCCGACGCCGAGCTCGTGCTCCTCGCCTGCAAGGGCACCGACCTGGAGCCGCTGGCCGCGCTGCTGGAGGGCAGGCTCGCCGGCGCGACGGTGATGACGGTGCAGAACGGGCTCGGGGCCGAGGAGATCGTCGCCGCCCACGGCGACTGGCCGCTCCTCTCCTCCGTCACGTTCATGAGCGGGACGCGCCACGCCGACGAGCACGTCGAGTACGTGCTCGACACGGCGACCTGGATCGGCCCCTTCCGAGGCACCACCTACGAGGACGCGACGCGGGTCGCGGCGCTGATCGAGTCGGCCGGGCTGAAGGCCGAGGCGTTTCCCGACCTGCGCCCGGCGCAGTGGTCGAAGCTCGTCTTCAACGCGACCGTGAACGGGGTCGCAGCGCTGACCGAGCTGTCACACGACTTCCACTACGCCGAGACGGCGCGGCTCGGCGACCTCGGCCATCTCGTGCGCGACCTCGTCGACGAGGGGCGCGCCGTGGCCTCGGCCGCGGGCGTCCGGCTGCACGACGACCCCTGGGAGATGAACATGCTCGCGACGCAGCGCGGGCACCGGCACTCGCCGTCCATGCTCGAGGACGTCGAGGCGCACCGCCCGACCGAGCTCGAGCTGATCAACGGCGCGCTCGTGCGGGAGGCGCGGAAGCACGGCGTCGCCGTCCCGCTCCAGACCGCGCTCTACCGGCTCGTCAAGGCGAAGGAGGCGAGTTACTCGGAATGAGCTTGCTCACGTTCAGGGACGTCAGCCTTTCGCGGAGCGCCGCTCCGCGGGGCGGGAGCGAAAGGAGGCCGGGAGCGTGAGGATCTGCATCGTCGGCTGCGGCGCGGTGGGCTCGCTGTTCGCGGCCAACCTCGCCCGGCTCGAGGACGTCGAGGTCTGGGCCTACGACGTCTCGCAGGCACACGTGGACGCGATCAACGAGCACGGGCTGCGCCTCACCGGCGCCGGCGAGGTCGTCGGGCGGCCGCGCGCGACGACCGACGCGGGGGAGCTGCCGCCCTGCGACTTCGGGATCGTCGTCACGAAGGCGATGCACACGGAGCCCGCGATCGCGGCGACCGCGCACGCCTTCGCGGGCGGCTGCGTCGCGACCGTCCAGAACGGGCTCGGCAACGAGGAGACGCTCGCCCGCCACGTCGAGCGGGTGATCCGCGGCACGACGTTTCCGGCCGGGAAGATCGTCGAGCCCGGCGTCGTCCAGTGGGACGTGAAGGGCGACACCACGCTCGGCCCCTTCGACGCGCGCACGCCGCTCGCCGAGGTCGAGCGGCTCGCAGACGCCTGCACGCGCGCCGGGATGCCGACCCGCGCCGTCGAGGACGCGCGAGGCCCGCAGTGGCGCAAGGTGATCTTCAACGCCTCCACCAACCCGGTCGGCGCGCTCACCGGGCTCACGCACGGGCGCGTCTGCGAGCGGCCCGAGCTGCGCGCGCTCGTGACCGGCCTCGTCGACGAGGGCAAGGCCGTCGCGGCGGCGCAGGGGATCGTGCTCGACGCCGACCCGGAGCAGCTGATCGACCACGCGGCGAAGCCCGAGGTCGCGTACGACCACAGGGCCTCGATGCTGCAGGACGTCGAGGCGCGGCGACAGACGGAGATCGACTTCCTGAACGGCGGTATCGTCCGCTTCGGGCGCGAGCACGGGGTGCCGACGCCGCTGAACGAGGCGATCCGGGCGCTCGTGAAAGGGGTGGAGCAGTCGTGGCAGCAGTGAACGAGCCGACCTACACCGGCCTGCCGGCCGAGGAGATCGAGCGGCGCTACCGGCTCGTCCGCGAGGCGGCCGACCGCGACGGGCTCGACGCGGTGATCGTCTGCGGGAACGAGTACACGGGCTTCGAGGGTGCGGTCACGTACCTCTCCGGCTTCGTGATCGTCCACCGCTACGCCTACGTCCTCCTTCCCGTCGACGGCGAGCCCGCGATCGTCTTCCCGAGCGAGGCGCGCTACGTCGGCGAGCACGCGACCACCTGGATCGAGAACCAGGTCTTCGTCGACCGGCCCGGCGACTGGCTCGCCGAGCGCGACGCGCGGCAGGCGCGTCGGCGTCTACGGACTCGACTACGTCATGACCGTCCGCGACCATCGCGCCCTCGACGGCGCGTGCGAGCTCGTGCCCTGGGACGTCGCCTTCGACCACGCGCGCATGGTCAAGTCGGAGCTCGAGCTCGCCTCGGTGCGCGAGTCGGTGCGGATCAACGCCGAGGGCTTCCGCATCTTCCTCGACCACTTCGAGCCCGGGAGGACGGAGCGCGACGTGCTCGCCCCGTGCGAGCAGTACTTCGTCTCGCAGGGCTGCGGCCGCTGGACGATGGACATGGTGCTCGACGGCCCCGACGGGTCGGCGCTGCCGGAGTTCAAGATCGCCGGGTCGCGGGTCTTCGCGCCGACCGACTGCGTCCTGCCCTCGCTCGAGATCGCAGGCCCGGGCGGGCACTGGGTCGAGGTCTCGCGCGCGATCTGCCCCTCCGGCCCGAGCGACGAGACGAAGCGGATGTTCGAGGCGTACGAGGAGTACTTCGAGGCGGCGCGCGCGACGCTCCGCACCGGCGCGACCGCCCGGGACGCGCACCGCGCCGTCGCGAAGGGCTTCCTCGACCGCGGCTACGTGCTCGGGCACGTCACCGGGCACTCGATCGGCATGACGATGATCGAGTTCCCGAAGATCGGCGAGTCGGACGAGACGGAGCTGCAGGCCGGGATGGTGCTCTCGATGCACCCGCACGCGATCTCGGAGGACGGGCAGGCATGCCTGTACATGCAGGACACGTGGCTCGTCACCGACGACGGCGGCGAGCCGCTCGCCGACCTGCCGCTGCGCATCTACGACGGCAGGGAAACGCGCTAGGGTCACGCACGTGGCGACGGATACCGACGAGTTCGCCCCGATCCTGCCCGGCCCGGGCGAGAGCGACTACGAGCGCTACCTGCGCACCGACGAGCTCCTCTCCCTCCAGAAGACCCCCGCCGAGTGGGTGCACCGCGACGAGCTTCTCTTCCAGACCGTGCACCAGTCGTCCGAGCTGTGGCTGAAGCACGCGTGGCTGGAGGTCGAGGAGGCGACGCGGCTGATCGAGGCGCGCGACCTCGCCGGCGCGCAGCGGCTGCTCCGCCGCGCCTGCGCCTGCGTGAGGTACGTCGACGGCTTCCTCGAGCACCTGGAGCAGATGTCGCCGTGGGAGTACCAGGAGGTGCGTCGCGTGCTCGGACACGGCTCCGGCTTCGACTCGCCGGGCTTCCGCGAGATCCGGCGCGTCTCGCCCGGCCTGCTCGAGGCGTTCCACGCGCTGCGTCGCGAGCGCGGCGTCTCGCTGCTCGAGGTCTACACCGAGGGGCGCGAGCACGAGGACCTGTACCAGCTCGCAGAGCTGCTCACCGAGTGGGACGAGCGGATCGGCGTCTGGCGCTTCCGCCACTTCAAGGTCGTGGCGCGGATCATCGGCGAGGAGGTGGTCGGCACGCAGGGGACGCCGGTCGAGCTGCTCGCCGGGCTGATCAAGCACAAGATGTATCCGGAGCTCTGGACGGTGCGCACCGACCTGACCGAGCTCGCCAAAGAGTCCGACTAGGTGATCCCGCTCGAGGAGATCCGCCGCGCCCGGGAGCGGCTCGGCGACGACGTGCTGCGGACGCCGCTGCTGCGGCTCGAGGCCGACGCGCCCTGCGAGATCTGGCTGAAGCTCGAGTGCCTGCAGCCGATCGGCTCGTTCAAGCTGCGCGGCGCGCTCTCCGCGGTGCGGGCCGCGTCGGCGGCGGAGCTCGCGGGCGGGGTCGTGACCGCGAGCGCCGGCAACATGGCGCAGGGCGTGGCCTGGGCGGCGCGCGAGGCGGGGGTGCGGGCGCGCGTGATCGCCCCCGAGGGGGCGCCGCGGGCGAAGCTCGACGCCGTCGAGCGGCTCGGCGGCGAGGTGATCCTGGTGCCGCACGAGGAGTGGTGGCGGGCGCTGGTCGAGCACGGCCGCGACGGCCTCGACGGCCTCTTCGTCCACCCCGTCGAGGACGACGCGGTGATGGCCGGGAACGGCACGGTCGGGCTCGAGCTCTGCGAGGACCTGCGCGCGTTCGACGCGGTCGTCGTGCCCTGGGGCGGCGGCGGCCTGACGACCGGGATCGCGAGCGCGCTCGCCGCGCTCCGACCGCAGGCGCGGGTCGTGACGGCCGAGCCGGAGACGGCAGCGCCGCTCGCCGCCTCGCTCGCCGCCGGCGAGCCGCGCGAGGTGGAGTACCGTCCGTCGTTCGTCGACGGTGCGGGCGGCCGGGCGCTGCTGCCGACGATGTGGGAGCACGCGCGCGAGCTGGTCGACGCGGCGGTCGCGGTGCCGCTCGCCGAGACCGCGGCGGCGATGCGACTGCTCGCCGCGCACGCGCGGGTCGTCGCCGAGGGCGCAGGCGCCCTTCCGGTCGCCGCGGCGCTGGCAGGCGCGGCCGGAGAGGGACGGGTCGTCTGCGTCGTGAGCGGCGGCAACGTCGACGCGCTGGTGCTGAGCCGGATCCTGGCCGGCGAGACGCCGTCCGCCTGACGGCGGCGGGCGTCAGTAGGGAGCGCTCGAGGCGCCCGGGGCCTGGTCGCCGGTCGCCGGGTTCGGCACGAGCGCGGCCTCCGCCGCCCGGAGCGGACGGATGCTCATCGTGCGCAGCGGCGCGAACCGGAAGCCTGGTCCGGTGCAGCGCGACGAGGGTCGCGGTGGCCGCGACGAGCTCGTAGGCCGCCGAGTCGTTGACGAGGAGGGACGCCCCGACGCCGACGACGAGGGCGAGGAGCAGGTCGCGCCGGTCGTGCCTCGACGATCCGCGCGAACGGCGACGACGGCCACGACGGCGAACGCGATCAGGAACGGCCCGACGTAGGTCCAGGCGTGAACCGCAGGCAGGTACGACAGCGGAATCCGGTTGCGGGCGACGGCGAGCAGGCCGCCGAACCCGTGCGAGAACGCGCTCCGCATGTGGTCGTGGCCGGTGTGACTCTGGTCGTAGGACATCAGCGCCATCACGGCGATGCCGGCCACGCCCATCGCGGCCAGGATGCCGCGCCAGCTCAGGCGGCACAGGCGCGCCGCGAACACGGCGAGGGCGAGCTGCGTAGACGACCGCGCCGCCGCCGTCCGCTCCGAGGTTGTTCTCGGCGACGCCGACGAACGCGAACACGCCGACGGCGAGGAAGCCGAGCAGTCCGAACCGGCGACCCGCGAGACCGGCGGCTGCGAGCACAGGGCCGAGCAGCAGCGTCTCGACCTGGTTGCCGACCCCGAAGAAACGCGAGTTCTGCGTCGGCCCGAGCGGATTGACGGCGACGGCGGTCGGGTCGAGGACGAGCGCGACCACGTACGCCGCGAGCACCACGAGCAGGAGCGTCAGGAGTCGCGACTCCGTCGAGCAGATCCTGCGCCAGCGCGATCCCGCCGAGGAGCGTCAACGCCACGAACGCGGCGACCAGCACGGCGACGTTCGTCGGACCGACGAACCCGAGGCCGAGGCTCCCGAGCAGCGCAGCCGAGATCGCCGGGAACGCAGCCGGCGGGCAAGAAGATCGCGAGGAAGCCGACGAGCACGAGGATCGCGATCGAGCGAGGGGAGCTTCAGCTGGTTGTTCGCGGCGATCCGCTGCGTCGAGATTCTCGACCGTCCGCGCGGCGTCGGGCTGCGCGGCCGAGAGCAGCTCGCTGCCGGGGCGCTGGAGCGCCGTCGGCGCGACGTCGAGGATCGAGACGAGCCCCGGAATCCGCGTGGTGCGCGAGATCAGGATCTCCGTGGTAGCCGCGCCCCACGATCGCGATCGGGTAGCGGCGGTCGTTGAGGATCGGGCGGCCGCTTCGGCGGCAGCGTGAGGATGATCTCGGGGTGGCCGGTCGGGAAGCCGGTGGCGCTGGAGGCGTCGACGAGGACCGCACCCGTCGCGACGCCGCCGAGGCGCGCGTTCTCGACCACGCCGCGCACGAGAGCCGCGAGCGCCTGCCGGCGGTTCGTCGTCGGCCCGACGCCGGGCACGAGCATCCCGACCGCGCCGCGCTTCGCCAGCCGCGCGAGCTCGTGCGGCGAGAGGCTCGGGCACGATCAGGATCCGCAACGGCTGCTGCTGCGGCATCGTCTTGGCGCTCGCCGACGCCGCCGAGCCGGCCGCGAGCGCGGCGAGAACGGCGAGCGAGGCGCAGGCTCGGACGATTCGAGACGAGGTCACTGCGCGATCATGCCCTCCCGGGGCACCGCCGTGCGCGAGAGGCGTTGCCGACGGACGCCATCCGGTCGAGAGGTGCGGCATCATGGAGGCCGCGATGCGGTCCTGGCGCTACGCTTCGTCGTGCTCACCCTTCTCGGCCTCTGGCTCGCGGTGGGCGTCGCCTGGGGCTGGGGCGCGGCCGGGGTGTTCGGCTTCTTCCTCGCGCTCGCCGGCGCGTACGCCGCGGCCGCGAGCCTCTGGGGCGACCTGCTCTCCCGCGCGGGAGAGCGCCACCACGATCGCCTGCTGAACGGCCCGCATCGCTGATCCGGCTCAGGCGAGCTGCGGCTCGCGCTCCGGCGCCGGCGTCGAGGACGCCGGCAGGTGGAGGGTGAACACGGAGCCGCCGTCCGGCGCCGGAGCGACCGTCACGTCGCCGCCGTGCGCTCTTGCGACCTGACGCACGATCGCGAGGCCGAGCCCCGAGCCCGGCAGCGACCGGGCAGCCGCCGCGCGGTAGAAGCGGTCGAAGATGTGAGCGGCGTCCTCCGGGGCGACGCCGGGGCCGTGGTCGCGCACGCGAACGACGCCGCCGTCGAGCGTCACCTCGATCGGCTCGTCCGGCGGTCCCCACTTGACCGCGTTGTCGAGCAGGTTCGAGACGGCGCGGCCCAGCGCGGCCGGGGAGCCCTCGACGACGGTCGGCGCGAGGCTGGTCTCGAAACGGCGGCCCGACCGGCGCTCCGCGACGGCGACGGCCTCCTCGACGACGAGGTCGAGCCGGGTCGGCTGGGTCTCGAGGACCGTCATGTCGCCGCGGGCGAGCTCGACGAGCTCCTCGATCAGCCGCGTCATCTCGCGCAGCTCGTCGATCGCGTCGCCGAGGATGCGCGACCGCTGCTCGGCGGGAAGGCCGGCGTGCAGCTCGAGCACCTCGAGGTTCGTCCGCGCCGCTGCGAGCGGCGTGCGCAGCTCGTGGGAGGCGTCGGCGACGAGCTGGCGCTGCGCGCGCACCGACTCGGCGAGCGCGTCGAGCATCGTGTTGAAGGCGACGGCGAGGCGACCGAGCTCGTCGGGCCGCGTCGCGTCGGTGCGCTCGCCGAGGTCGCCGGTGGCCGCGATCCGCTCGGCGTGCTCGGTCAGCCGCCGCACCGGGCGCACCATCGCCCGCAGGCCGAGCAGCGCCACGCGCGACGCCTCCCAGCAGCGTGATCCCGGACACGGCGAGGAAGAGCCGCCGCAGGCGGGAGAGGACGCTGTCGATCTCGGTCAGCGGACGCGCGATCTGGAGGGCGGTGCCCTTGCGGAAGCGGGTCGTGTAGATGCGGACATGCGTCCCCTCGACGGTCGCCTCGCCGAAGAACGCCTTCCGCCGGCCGGCCGCCACCGCCGCGGCGCCGCCGGTGGGCAGGCGGACGTGCTCGTTCCCCGGCAGCACGACCCCGCCCGTCGCGTCGACGAACTGGACGTACCCGCCCGACTCGCCGAGGCCCGGCGGGGCGACGCGCCGCGGCACCCCCCGCAGGTCGGGCCTGGGCGCGTTCGGCCGGAAGGCCGCGAATGCGGCCGCGCGCCGGTGGAGCGACGAGTCGAGCTCGCGGAAGAGCTCGTTCCGGACGACGAACCAGGCCGCGACGAAGGCGGCGCCGAGCGCGATCGCGAGCAGGCTCGCGACGGCGAGCGTGAGCCGCCCGCGGAGGCCCGTGGGACGGAGGGGAAGCCTCACTGCTCCTCGCGGAGCACGTAGCCGACGCCGCGCACGGTGTGGATCAGCCGCGGCTCGCCGGCGGCCTCGGTCTTGCGCCGGAGGTAGCCGACGTAGACCTCGAGCGAGTTGGAGGCGAAGTCGATGTCGTACCCCCAGACGGACTCGAAGATCGAGGCCCGCGAGAGCACGCGTCGCGGGTTCGCGAGCAGCAGCTCGAGGAGCGAGTACTCGATCCGCGTGAGCCCGAAGCGGCGGCCGCCCCGGGAGCCCTCACGCTCGCCCGGGTCGAGCTCGAGGTCGGCGTAGCGGAGCAGCCGCTCCCCGGGCGGCGTCCGCCGCAGCAGCGCGCGCAGGCGGGCGGAGAGCTCCAGCACGGCGAACGGCTTGCCGAGGTAGTCGTCCGCGCCCGCGTCGAGCCCCTCCACGCGATCCTCGACGGCGTGCAGCGCGGTCAGCATCAGGATCGGCACGCTGCTCCTCTCCCGGATCGCGCGGCAGGCCTCGAGCCCGTCGAGGACGGGCATCAGGACGTCGAGGACGACGGCGTCGGGGGGCGCGTCCCCGTCCTCGAAGCAGCGGACGGCCTCCCGACCGTCGGCGGCGAGCTCGACGTCGTAGCCCTCCAGCTCGAGAGCGCGCGCGACGGCCCGCCGCATCGCGTCGTCGTCGTCGGCGACGAGGATCCGCGGCCGGGGATGCACGGCGGGGCCGGCCCGCCGCGCCCGTGTCGTTGACTTGGCGCCCGTGCGCGTCAGCCTGACAGTCGAGGCTAAGACGAGCCTGAGAGCGGCGACCTTCAGCTTCTTTTCAGGTGCGGCTCATCGCCTTCTTAGCGCAGCTCGCTTTGCTCGAAGACGGCGCGGGACCTCCGCGCGCCTGGTGCAGAGGCGAAGGAGCGGCGATGAGCGCGATTTCGAGCAGGGTTCCCGGCGTCGGCCCGAGACGGGGCTTCGGCCGCCTCGGCCTCGTCAACGGCGTGCTGGTCGCGCTGCTCGCCGCGGCGGGCGTCGGCGCCTACCTGGTGGTCTCGCAGACGACGTCCACCTCGACGGGCACGGTGCGCACCGCGTCGGTGTCCCGCGGCGTCGTGCTCTCGACGGTCTCCGCGACCGGCACCCTCCAGTCGGCGAACCAGCTGTCGGTCGGCTTCGTCTCGTCCGGCACGCTCACCGCGGTCGCGGCGAAGGTCGGTCAACACGTGAAGCGCGGCCAGCTGCTCGGCCGGATCGACGCGACCTCGGCGCGGCAGGGCCTGGCGCAGGCCGAGGCGTCGCTCGCGACCGCGCAGGCGCAGTACCGGCAGACCCTCCAGGGCGAGACGCCGCAGCAGCGCGCGCAGGACGCGCTCGGCATCACGCAGGCGCAGATGTCCGTGAAGAACGCGAGCACGGCGCTCGCGAACGCGAGGCGGACGGCGGCGCTCGACCGCACGACCTCCGCCGCGAGCGTGGCGCAGGCGCGGCGGCAGCTCGGCGTCGACCAGGGGCAGCTCAAGCTCGACCTCTACCAGCGCTCGCAGGACCGCACGCCGTACGCGACGGTCGCCGCGGCCGAGGCAGCGGTCGCCGCCGACCAGGCACGCCTCGCGGCGGCGCAGGCGCAGCAGCGGAGCGACCAGGTGACCCAGCTCGACGCCCAGAGCCAGCAGGCGAACGACAAGGCGGCGCTGAGCGCCGCCCAGGCCGCCGGCAGCCCGTCCGAGATCGCGAAGTACACGGCGGCCGCGAACGCGGACCAGCAGACGCTGAACGGGCTCCAGACGACGATCGCGAAGGACGGCTACGCGGTGAGCGACGCACAGAGCGCGCTCGCCGCCGATCAGGGCTACCTCAGCGCCCTGAACGCGGACGAGAAGGCGATCCGCGGCGACGAGCAGAAGATCGCGCAGGACAACCAGGCGATCGCGAACGCGAAGCGCAGCGCCGACGCGACCGTGCAGCGCGACGCGCAGAGCATCGCTTCGGCGAAGCAGCAGGTGGCGTCCGCGAAGCTCGGGCTCCACTCGGCGCAGGCCGGCAACGCCGTCAAGCAGGCGCCGCCGACGGCCGCCGCGCTCGCGAGCTCGAAGGCGGGCATCGTCCAGGCCGAGATCAACGTCGCCAACGCACGGAAGGCGCTCGCCGAGACGACGCTGCGGGCGCCGCTCGCGGGCGTCGTCGCCTCCGTCTCCGGGACGGTCGGAGCGCAGGTGTCGGGCGGCGGCACGAGCGCGGCCGGCTCCTCATCGTCCTCGTCCTCGGGCGGCGGCGGAGGCGGCGGGTCGTCCTCGAGCTCGGGCTTCGTCACGCTCGCGCAGCTCTCGGGGATGCAGATCCTCGCCAGCTTCAGCGAGACCGACGCGGCGAAGCTCCGCGTCGGCCAGCCCGCCACGGTCACCGTCGACGCGCTGCCCGGCAAGCAGCTCGCCGCCCACGTCGTGTCGGTTTCGCCGACGGCGACGACGAGCTCCTCGAACGTCGTCACCTTCGACGTCGTCTTCGTCCTCGACCGGACGAACGCGACGGTCCGGCCGGGGATGACCGCGAACGTCGACGTCGTCACGGCCGAGCAGGACAACGTGCTCCACGTCCCGACCGCGGCCGTCACCGGCAGCGGGCGCAACGCCACGGTCACCGTCCTCCGCAACGGGACGCAGCAGCGCCTGGCGGTCGTGGCGGGTCTCCAGGGCGACTCCTCGACGGCGATCCTGAGCGGGCTCAAGGCCACCGACTCGGTCGTCCTGCCGTCCGTCTCGCTCGCGACCACCGGCTCCGGCTCGACCAGCGGCGGCGCGTCGATCACCGGCGGCGGCGGCGGGGGCGGCAGGCGCGGCGGCGGCTTCGGCGGCTTCGGGGGCCTCGGCGGATGAGCACGCGCCGCCGGCGGCCGATGCTCGTGCTCGAGCGGGTGACCAAGAGCTACGGCACGGGCGAGGTCGCCGTCCAGGCCCTGCGCGGCATCGACCTCGTGCTCGAGCGCGGCGACTTCGTCGCGATCATGGGCGCCTCGGGCAGCGGCAAGTCGACGCTCATGAACCTCGTCGGCTGCCTCGACGTGCCGACGACCGGACGGTGCCTGATCGACGGCGTCGACGTCGGCGGCCTCGACGACTTCCAGCTGGCGTTCATCCGCAACCGGCGGATCGGGTTCGTCTTCCAGAGCTTCAACCTGATCCCGCGCACCTCGGCGCTCCGCAACGTGGAGCTGCCGCTGATCTACGCGCGGGTGCCGAAGGCGGAGCGGCGGCGGCGGGCGGAGGAGGCGCTGCAGGCGGTCGGGCTCCTCGACCGGATGCACCACGGCCCCGCGCAGCTCTCGGGCGGTCAGCAGCAGCGCGCGGCGATCGCCCGCGCGATCGCGACCGACCCGGCGATCGTGCTCGCCGACGAGCCGACCGGGAACCTCGACACGGCCTCGAGCGCCGAGGTGATGCAGATCTTCTCGCGCCTGAACGCCGACGGCCGGACGATCGTGATGATCACGCACGAGGCCGACATCGCCGACCACGCGAAGCGGGTCGTCCACCTCGTCGACGGCCGGATCGACTCCGACCGCCGCACGACGCCGCTCGGGGCGCTGCCGCCGAGGCTCGCGCCCGTCGACCTCGAGACGGTCATCGCATGAGCCTGGAGCGCGCATGAGCTTCGCGGAGTCGTTCCGGATGGCGGTCCAGGGCGTCCTCGCGAACCGGATGCGCTCGCTGCTGACGATGCTCGGGATCACGATCGGCGTCGCGGCGGTGATCGTCCTCGTCGCGGTCGGCAACGGCTCGGGCGCCGCCGTGCGGCAGCAGATCGAGGGCCTCGGCACGAACATCGTCACGGTCATGCCGGGCGGCTTCGGCTTCGGCCGCGGCTCCGGCGGCCGCCAGAGCTCGTTCACGCAGCTGACCCTGAACGACGTCAAGGCCCTCCGCGACAGGACGGCGGCGCCCGACGTGAAGTCGGTCACGCCCGTCGCCAACGCCAGCTCCGTCACCACCTCGATCGGCTCGTCGACCTACTCGCCGGGCCAGTTCGTCGGCACGACGCCCTCCTACGAGGAGGCACGCAAGTCGCCCGTCCAGGCGGGCACCTTCATCACCCGGCAGGAGGAGAGCCAGCACGCCCGCGTCGTCGTGCTCGGCACCACCGTCGTCACGAACCTGTTCGGGAGCGCGAACCCGCTCGGGCAGACGATCAAGGTGAACGGGATCGGCTTCACGGTTGTCGGCGTCCTCACCTCGAAGGGCACGAACGGCATCCAGGACCAGGACGACATCGTGATCGCGCCGCTCTCGACGACGCAGGAGCTGCTCACCGGCGTCACGAGCGGGCTGAGCCAGATCGTGATCGAGGCCACGTCGAGCGGCACCGTCAACGCCGCCGAGGCCGAGGCGACGTCGATCCTGACGCCGACCCACTCCTCGAACGGCAGCGCGACCTTCCGCGTGCTCAACCAGTCGTCGCTGCTGCAGACGACGGCCTCGACGAACCACGTCTTCACCGTCCTGCTCGCCGCGGTGGCGGCGATCTCGCTGCTCGTGGGCGGGATCGGCGTGATGAACATCATGCTCGTCACGGTCACCGAGCGGACGCGCGAGATCGGCATCCGCAAGGCGATCGGCGCGCGGCGCGCGGACGTGCTCGCGCAGTTCCTCACCGAGTCGGTCCTGCTCTCGGTGCTCGGCGGCGTGACCGGTGTCGTCGCGGGCCTCGTGGGAAGCCAGTTCAAGATCGTCGGCGTCCAGCCCGTCGTCCAGTCGTACTCCGTCTTCCTCGCCCTCGGCGTCGGTGTCGCCGTCGGGCTCTTCTTCGGGATCTACCCCGCCAACCGGGCCGCCTCGCTCAGGCCGATCGAGGCGCTCCGCTACGAGTAGGAGACGCGCACGTGGCAACACTCGACAGCACGAACGTCCCCGACGACAGCGGCCTCGACGACGAGTTCGAGGAGGAGACCCTGCAGCTGCCGCCGCGGCGGCGCGTCCCGCGCCTGACCCTGCTGCTCGTCGCGTCGGTCGTCGCGGGCGGCATGTTCGTCGCCGGCGCGGCCGCGCAGAAGCACTGGGGAGCCGCCTCGACCTCGGGCGCGCGCGCCGGAGCCGGCGGCTTCGCCGCGCGGCTCGGCGCGACGACGACGACCGGCGCGAGCGGCACGACGACGACGCAGGGCGGAGGCCGCGGCCTCCGCGGCGGGTTCGCCGGCGGCGGGGGCGGGGCGACGATCGGCACCGTCAGCGTGATCAAGGGCTCGACCCTCTACGTCACCGACACGAGCGGGAACACCGTCAAGGTCACGACCTCGCCGGCGTCCGCGGTCACGAAATCGGTCTCGACGACGGTCAAGGGCATCAACCCGGGCGACACCGTGGTCGTCCGCGGGACGCAGCAGAAGAACGGGACGATCAGCGCCGAGGCGATCTCGATCGGCGGCGCCGGCGGAGGCTTCGGCGGCGGCAACGGCGGCGCGACCGGCTTCGGCGGCGGCAATGGCAACGGCAACGGAGCCGCGACCGGCTTCGGAGGAGGTGGCTGAGATCGTGAAATCGACCATCCGTGCGGGAGCGGCGCTCGCCACGACGGGAGCGGCGGCCGCGCTGCTGGCCGCTGCGGCAATCGCGGCCGCGGTCCGGTGCAGGGGTCGATCTCCGGCCCGGTGACACGTCCGTCGCGGGGAAGACCTTCGTCGTGAAGACGAGCGCTCAGCCCGACCGGCGCGTCGAAGGTCGAAGCTGAGCGCGAAGACGACGATCCGGGAGCAGGTCGCCGGCTCGCGCGCCGACCTGAAGAAGGGGATGTGCGTCACCGCCATGGGAACGAAGAAGGGGACGACGGTCACCGCCCAGCGGATCTCGCTCGTGCCCGCGGTGAAAGGGAGCTGCACCGGCGGCTTCGGGCGCCGCGGCGGCGGCAGCGGCGGTGGCGGTCCGCCCACCGGCCGGCCTCCGGGCGGCGGGAGCGGAAACGGGAACGGGAACGCTCCGGGCTTCAGCCGGCCCGCGAACTTCGGCTTCGCGTTCGGCTCGATCGCCGCGGTCAAGGGCTCGACGCTCACCGTCAAGGGGTCGAGCGGCTCGACGAAGGTGGTCGTGAGCGCGACGACGCAGATCGGCAAGACCGTGACCCTGAAGGCCTCGGCGGTGAAGACGTCGCTCTGCGCCTTCGTGCGCGGCACGAGCGCCGACAAGGGCGTGACCGTCACGGCGCAGGACGTGAGCCTGACGAAGCCGGTCGGCGGCTCGTGCACCTTCGGCCGCCGTCGGGGCCCGTAGCGGCTCCATCCGCAGGGTCGCTCACGCTCGCGATGGGGAACGCGCAGCTGCTGCCCGCCGCGGCCGCGGCGCTCGATGCGCGCGGGGAGCGGCCGGATGTCGCGCGCCGTCTCCTGCGGAGCGAGCCGTCAGCCCGCGAGGGCGGTCAGCTCGGACACGAAGCCGTCGACCTCGGCCTCGGTGTTGTAGTGGATGAAGCCCACCCGCACCGCGTCGCGCGGGTACGGGAGCTTCTCGCGCAGGCCGAGCGAGTACCAGCTGTCGTGGGCCCAGACGCCGTAGCCGCGGGCGGCCATCGTCGTCGCGACCGCGGCCGCCTCGACGCCCTCGACGTTGATCAGGAAGGTCGGCACGCGCCCCTCCATCGTCTGCAGCCCGTAGACCGTCACCGCTTCCGGCAGCGTGTCGAGGAAGCGCCGGCCGAGCGCGCGCTCGTAGTCGCGGAGCACCTCCATGCCGCCGAGCGAATCGAGGTACGCGATCGTCGCCGAGAAGCCGGCGAGGAGCTCGTACGGCGCGGTCCCGGTCTCGAACTTCCGGCCGACCGGGCTCGAGCCCGCAGGGCGCGCCTTGTAGGCCCGCCAGGACTCGAGCAGGTCGTGCCGCCCGTACGCGAGCCCGAGGTGCGGCCCGCAGAACTTGTACGGCGAGCAGAGCAGGACGTCGACCCCGAGCGACTGCACGTCGAGCGGCTCGTGCGCCGCGTAGTGGACGGCGTCGACCCAGGCGAGCGCGCCGGCCTCGTGCGCCAGCTCGGCCACGCGGCGCACGTCGGTGACCGTCCCGACCGCGTTCGACGCGGCGACGCACGCCACGACGCGGACGCGCTCGTCCAGCTTGCGCTCCAGGTCGTCGAGGTCGAGCCGGAGGTCCTCGCCGACGTCGATCCAGTCGACCTCGAAGCCGCGGTCGGCGGCGACCTCCACCCACGGGGCGACGCCGCCGTCGTGGTCGAGCCGCGAGACGAGGATCCGGTCGCCCGCCCGCCAGTCGCGGGACGCGGTGCGCGACAGCATGAAGTCGAGCGTCGTCATGTTCGTCCCGAAGATCACGTCGTCCGCCGAGCAGCCGAGGAAGCGGCCGGCGTCGGCACGGGCGCCGTCGAGGATCGCCTCCACGCGCTGGCCGGTCGCGTAGGGCGCACCGAGGTTCGCGCTCGCCTCGCGCAGCGCCTTCGCGATCGCGTCGCCGACCTCGTCGGGGACCTGCGACCCGCCGGGAGCGTCGAGGAAGGCAAAGCCGCCGTCGCGAAGCGAGGAGTAGCGCGCGCGGACGGCCTCGACGTCGAGTAGCGTCGCCGACATGGAACGAGCCTACCTCGGACGGACGGGGCTCCGCGTCTCCCGCGTGATCCTCGGCTGCGGCAACTTCGGCGGCGTCGGCTCCTCGCCCGCCTTCTTCGGCCGCGGCGAGACGCGCGAGCAGGCGTTCGCGCTGATGGACGCCGCCTGGGAGGCGGGGATCACGACCTTCGACACGGCCGACGCCTACGGCGGCGGGCGCAGCGAGTCGTTCATCGGCGACTGGCTGCGCACGCAGAGGCCCGGACGGTGCGGGCGTCGATCGTCCTCTCGACCAAGACCTTCAACCCGATGGCCGAGGGCGCCGACCGCGGGCTCGCGCCCGACCGCGTGCGGCGCCAGCTCGAGTCGAGCCTCGAGCGGCTCGGCGTCGAGCGCGTCGACATGTTCCTCACCCACGACTGGGACCCCGACGTGCCGATCGCCGAGACCGCCGGCGTCCTCGACGCGCTCGTCGGCGAGGGCAAGGTCGGCGCCTACGGGCTGAGCAACGTCGGCGGCGCAGAGCTGCGCGAGGCGCTCGCCGCCGGCTCCTTCGGCTGGGTGCAGAACTCCTACTCGCTGCTCGACCGCGACGCCGAGGACGAGGTGCTGCCGCTCTGCGCCGAGCGCGAGCCTCGGCTTCACGCCGTTCAGCCCGCTCGCGGGCGGCTGGCTGACCGGGAAGTACCGCCGCGGCGAGCCGGCGCCGGCGGGCTCGCGGATGACGCTCCGTCCCGAGCCGTACGAGCACCTGCGCACCGACGCGATCTACGACGGGATCGAGCAGCTGGCGGCGCTCGGCGACCCGGCGACGCTCTCGCTCGCGTGGCTGCTGGCCGACCCTCGCGTCAGCGCCGTCGTCGTGGGACCGCGGCGGCCGGAGCATCTCGAATCGGCGCTCGCGGCGGTTCGGCAGCCGCTGGACGACCTCCGCCGGCGGCAGCTGTCGGAATTGTGGGCCTGACCGGGCCCGGGCCCGCGCGCGGCGTTACTCGGCCTCCGCCGGCCGACCGAGGACGACCTCGACCGAGACGCGGGCGCCGGGGGGCGCGAGCGGGATCAGGCAGCCGCCGACCTCCCGGCCGTCCACGCGCAGCGAGCGGACGCCGGAGCAGACGCCGTCGGGATTCTCGACCGCGATGTCGTAGGTCGCGCCGCGGAAGACGCGCGCGACCCGGTACGAGCGCCACGACGACGGGATGCACGGGTCGACCCGCAGGCCCGCGTAGTCGGGCTTCACCCCGAGGATCCCCTGCGAGAGCGCGACGAACGTCCACGCCGCGGTGCCGGTCAGCCACGAGTTCTTCGCCTCGCCGGCGAGTCGCCGCGTCGGGGCCGGCGATCATCTGGGCGTACACGTACGGCTCGCTGCGGTACCGATCGATCTCGCTCCTCCCGAGCGGACGGGCAGATCGAGAGGTAGTACTCGAACGCGCGGTCGCCCTCGCCGAGCAGGCACCAGGCGAGCTGGATCCAGGTGTTGGCATGGCAGAAGACGCCCGCGTTCTCCTTGTAGCCGGGCGGATAGCTCGTGATCTCGCCGAGCTCGAGGCGGTAGCTGCTGTAGGCGGGCTGCTGGAGGACGACGCCCTGATCGGTGTAGAGCCGCTCGTGGACGCTCTCGAGCGCGCGGCGGGCGCGCCCGTTCTCGCCGCCGGCGCCGCCGAGGACGCACCAGCCCTGGCTCTCGACGAAGATCTGCCCCTCGTCGCAGGTGCGCGAGCCGACCGGGCTCCCCGCGGCGTCGAACGCGCGGAGGTACCAGCCGCCGTCCCAGGCGTGCTCCTCGACGGCGGCGAGCATCCCGGCGCGGTGGCCGTCGAGCCGTGCCGCGTCCGCGCTCCGGCCGAAATGCCGGTGGAGGCCCGCCAGCTCGTCGCACGCGTACCAGGAAGAGCCCCGCGATCATCACCGACTCGGCCCGCGAGCCCGCGACGTCGCCTGCGGTCTGGAACGCCTCGTCCGGCTCGGTCGAGAAGCAGTTGAGGTTGAGGCAGTCGTTCCAGTCGGCGTGACCGATCAACGGCAGACCGTGCGGGCCGCGGTGCGAGAGCGTGTAGGCGATGCTCGTCTCCAGGTGGTGGAGGAGCGTCTCGCCGCTGCCCGGCGTGTCCGCGTAGCCGACCGGCTCGTCGAGGATCGAGGCGTCGCCCGTCTCCTTGACGTACGCGCACGACGAGAGCACGAGCCAGAGGTGATCGTCGTAGAAGTCGCCGCCGATCTCCGCGTTCCCCTGCTTCGTGAGCGGCTGGTACTGGTGGAAGCACGTGCCGTCGGCGAGCTGCGTCGCCGCGAGGTCGAGGATGCGCCGGCGCGCCCGCTCGGGGAGCAGGTGCACGAAGCCCAGCACGTCCTGGTTCGAGTCGCGGAAGCCCATGCCGCGGCCGATCCCGCTCTCGTAGAGGCTCGCGGAGCGCGAGAGGTTGAACGTCGCCAGGCACTGGTACGGGTTCCACGTGTTCAGCATCCGCGCCGCGTGCGGGTCGGGGCAGTCGCCCTGGAAGCGCGAGAGCAGCCCCTCCCAGAACGCGCACACCGACGCGAACGCCTCGTCGACGGCTCCCGGCTCGCGGTAGCGCGCGACGAGTGCGCGGCCGCGGCTCGTGTCGGCCGCGCCCGAGGGCTCGAACTTCGGCGCCCCGTCCTGCTCGACGTAGCCGAGGACGAAGGCGAACGTCTCCTCCTCGCCGGGCGCGAGCCGCAGGTCGACCTGGTGCGAGCCGATCGGGTTCCAGCCGTGCGCGACGCTGCCGGTGGCCGCGCCCGCGAACGGCACCGCCGCCTCGTGCAGGCCGTTGTGGACGCCGACGAACGCGTCGCGGGAGGTGTCGAAGCCGGCGATCTCGCGCGTGCACCCGAAGAGCGTGTAGTGGTCGCGGCGCTCGCGGTACTCGGTCAGATGGAAGATCGCCGGGCCCTCGACCGCGACCTCCCCGATCGAGTACGTGCGCTGGAAGTTCGTCATGTCGTTGAGCGCCTCGTAGAGGCAGAACTCGACGTACGAGAAGAGGCTCAGCTCCTTCTCGACCGTCGCCGTGTTGCGCACGGTCGTCCGCCAGATCTCGGCGTTCGCGCCCGGCGGGACGAAGAAGAGCAGCGCGACCTCGACGCCGTCCTTCGCGCCGACGATCCGCGTGTAGCCGAGCCCGTGCCGGCACTCGTAGCGGTCGAGCGGCGTCTTCACCGGCTTCCAGCCCGGGTTCCAGACCGTGTCGCCGTCGCGGACGTAGAGGTAGCGGCCGAGCGAGTCGTACGGCGCGTCGTTGTAGCGGTAGCGGGTGAGCCGCCGCAGCTTCGCGTCGCGCCAGAAGGCGTAGCCGCCGCCGGTGTTGGTGCAGAGGCCGAAGAGGTCGTCCTGACCGAGGTAGTTGAGCCAGGGCAGCGGCGTGTCGGGACGGGTCACGACGTATTCGCGGGCGGCGTCGTCGAAGTGGCCGTACGGGTTCACGGGTCACGCTCCTCGCCGGTGGAGAGGCGGTGGACGGTGGTCGACGTGAAGATCGAGCCCGGCCGCAGCACCGTCGACGGGAACTCCGGCCGGTTCGGCGAGTCGGGGCAGTGCTGCGTCTCGAGCGCGATCCCGTCGCCCTGCCGGTAGGAGCGGCCGCTCGGGCCGGCGAGCGAGCCGTCGAGATGGTTGCCGGAGTAGACCTGGACGCCCGGCTCGGTCGTCGCGACCTCGAGCCGACGGCCGCTCGCGGGGTCGTCGAGACGGACGGCAGGGAGGGCGAGCCCCGGGGCGTCGAGGACGAAGTGGTGGTCGTAGCCGCGGGCCGCCACGAGCTGCGGGACGGCGTCGCGGAGGCGGGCGCCGACCGGATGCCGGCGCGGTGAAGTCGAACGGCGTGCCGGCCACGGGCGCGAGCTCGCCGGTCGGGATCCTCCGCCCGTCCACCGGCAGGTAGCGGGAGGCGGCGACGGTGAGCACGTGCCCCTCGGCCGAGCCGGAGCCCTCGCCCGCGAGCTGCCAGTAGACGTGGCTCGTCGGGTTGAGCACCGTCGGCCGGTCGGTCGTCGCGCGCACGTCGATGCGCAGCGAGTCGTCCCGCGCGAGCGTGTACGCGACCTCGACGACGACCGCGCCGGGGAAGCCCTCGTCGCCGTCGGGGCTCGCGTGGCGGAGGACGAGCCCCGCCGTCGTCCCGGTCCGGGGCGTGCCCACGACTCGCCAGACGTGCTTGTCGAAGCCGCGCAGTCCGCCGTGGAGGCAGTTGGCGCCGTCGTTGGCCCGCAGGCGGTGGCGGACACCGTCGAGCGTGAACTCCGCGTCCGCGATCCGGTTCGCGTAGCGGCCGACGATCGCGCCGAAGTACGGCTCGTTCCGCTCGACGTAGTCGTCGAGCCGAGGCAGGCCGAGCACGACGTTCGCAGGCTCGCCGTCGCGATCCGGCGCGACGAGCTCCTGCAGGATCGCGCCGTAGGTCAGGACGCGCACGGTGAGGCCGCCGCCCGCGTAGAGCGTGTACCGCTCGACCTGCCTCCCGTCCCGCAGCGCCCCGAACGGCGCCCGGCTGATGGAAGGGGCGTCGAGAAGCGGTGCGGCGCTCACGGGCGGGCCGCGGACGGGACGGCGACGCCGCGCGAGCGGGCGATCGCCTCGCGATACCAGGCGAAGCTGTCCTTCGGCACGCGCTCGAGCGTCGGGAAGTCGACGTAGACGATCCCGAATCGCTTCGCGTAGCCGTGCGCCCACTCGAAGTTGTCGAGCAGCGACCAGACGAAGTATCCGCGCACCGGCGCGCCCCTGGCGATCGCGCCGGCGACCGAGGCGGTGTAGTCGCGCAGGTACGCGACCCGCTCCGGGTCGTGCACGCCGCCGTCGTGGCCGCGGACGTCGGGGTACGCGGCACCGTTCTCGGTCACGTAGAGCGACGGGACGGCGTACTCCTCGTGCAGCCGCACGAGCACCTCCCCGAGTCCCGGCGGGTAGACCTCCCAGCCCATCTCGGTGTGCTCCGAGCCCTGCGCGAAGACGACGACCGTCTCGTCGTCCGCGCCGGCGCGGACGATGTGGCGCGAGTAGTTGTTGACCCCGACGAAGTCGAGCGGCACGGAGATCGCCGCCAGGTCGCCCTCGTGCACGGGCGGCTCCGAGCCGGCGAAGCGCGCGAGCACGTCCTCGGGATAGCTGCCGCGGAAGAGCGGGTCGAAGAAGAGGCGGCTGTGGAGGCCGTCCTCGCGCCGGGCCGCCTCTGCGTCCTCGGGCGAGCCGGTCGCGGGATGCACCGGCCACGAGTCGAGGGCGATCCCGACCTCGGCGCCCGGCGACTCGCGGCGGAGCGCCTCGACCGCCCAGCCGTGGGAGAGCAGGACGTGGTGCGCGGCCGCGAGGGCGGCCGCGCCGTCGCGCCGCCCCGGCGCGTGCACGCCGATCCCGTAGCCCAGCCAGGAGGTGCAGAACGGCTCGTTGTGCGTCGTCCAGTCGTGGATCCGGTCGCCGAGCCTCCCGGCGACGAGCTCGACGTACTCGACGAACGCCTCCGCGGTGGCGCGGACGGGCCAGCCGCCCTCCTCCTCGAGCGCCTGCGGCAGGTCCCAGTGGTAGAGCGTCGCGAACGGCCGGATCCCGGCCTCGAGCAGCGCGTCGACGAGCCGGTCGTAGAAGTCGAGCCCGCGCGGCTCGACGCGGCCGCGGCCCTCCGGGAGCACGCGCGGCCAGGAGATCGAGAAGCGGAACGCGTCGAGGCCGAGCTCGCGCATCAGCCGGATGTCCTCGCGGTAGCGGTGGTAGAAGTCGCACGCCACAGCGCCCGAGTCGCCGTTCCGCACCGCGCCGGGCATGGTGCAGAAGCGGTCCCAGATGCTCTCGCCGCGCCCGTCCTCGTCCACGGCGCCCTCGATCTGGTACGCGGCGGTCGCCGCGCCCCAGACGAAGTCGGGCGGGAACTCCGCCGGCCGTTGCACGTCCATCGTTCCGCTCCTCTCGGTTCAACGGGCCGCGACGAGGTGGTCGTCGGCGACCGCGACGAGCTCCGGCGCCGGCCCGGTGTCGGCCGGCCGGCCGTTCGGCTCCGCCGCTGCTCCGTCGGGCCCCCACTTCGCGTGCAGCAGGGGGACGGAGGCGAGCAGGCTCCGGGTATAGGGGTGGCGCGGGTCGCCGAAGACCTTCTCGGTCGCGCCCATCTCGACGATGCAGCCGTGGCGGAGGATCACGGTCGTGTCGCTGATGTAGTTGCCGAGCGACAGGTCGTGCGTGATGAACACGATCCCGAGGCCGCGCGCCTTCAGCTCGGCGAGCAGGTTGAGCACGTCGATGCGCGTCGAGGCGTCGAGCATGCTGATGATCTCGTCCGCGACGAGGTAGCGGATGTCGAGCAGCAGCGCACGGGCGACGAGCAGCCGCTGCAGCTGGCCGCCGCTCAGCTGGTGCGGGAACTTGCCGAGCACGTCGCCGGGGTTGAGGCCGACCGACTCGAGCGCCGCCTCGAGCTTCGCGCGCCACGCGTCCGCATGCTCGGCGGGGAAGAACTCCGAGTGGATCATCGCGAAGGTGCGGTCGATCTTGAAGATCGGGTTGTACGAGCTGAAGGGATCCTGGAAGACGCCCTGGACGCGACGGTAGTACTCCTTCAGCCCGTGCCGGCGCATCCCCGAGACGTCGGAGTCGTCGAAGAGGATCCGGCCGCTCGTCAGCGGCACGAGGCGGAGGATCATCCGGCCGATCGTCGTCTTGCCGCTGCCGCTCTCGCCGATCAGCGAGATGACCTCGCCGGTACGGACGTCGAAGCTCACGTCCCGCACCGCCTGCAGCCGGCCGCGCCCGAAGGAGCCGACGCTGTAGGTCTTGGAGACGTGCTCGAGCCGGAGCATCAGCGCGCCTCCACCGCGTCGGGACTGGCCGGCGCCGGCGTTTCCACGCCGGCCTCCCAGCAGGCGACCGCGTGCTGCGCGTCGACCTGCACGAACGGCGGCTCCTCGGCGCAGCGGTCGGACGCCAGCGGGCAGCGGTCGCGGAAGCGGCAGCCCGTCGGCGGCTCGAGCAGCGACGGCGGCCGGCCCGCGATCCCGGAGAGCCGCTTGTCGGCGTAGCGGACGCCGACCTCCGGCAGCGACGCGATCAGCAGGCGCGTGTACGGGTGGCGGGGCGCCGTGACGATCTCCTCCGCCGGCGCCTTCTCGGCGAGCTTGCCCGCATACATGACGAGGATCGTGTCGGCGATCTGGTAGAGCACCGAGATGTCGTGGGTGATCACGATCGTGCTCTTCACGTAGCCGCGGTCGCGGAACTCGACGAGCGTCCGCGCCACCGCCTTCTGCGTCGAGACGTCGAGCGCCGAGGTGATCTCGTCGGCGATCAGCAGCGAGGGGTCGAGCAGGGTCGAGACGACCATCACGACGCGCTGCTTCATCCCGCCGGAGAGCTCGATCGGATAGAGCCCGAGGACGCCGGCGTCGAGGCCGACGAGCTCGAGGCGGCGCTCCAGCTCCGCGCGCGTCGCGCCGACGTCGACCCCGCGCGCGTGCAGCAGCTCGCCGACCATGCGCCCGACCTTCCGCGTCGGGTTGAGGGCGCTCATCGCGTACTGAGGGACGATCGAGACCTCGTGGAAGCGAAAGCGGTTCATCGCCTCGTCGTCCCAGATCGGCAGCTCCTCGCCGTCGAGCGTGACCGTGCCGCCGACATGGCGCATGCGCCCGTCGAGCCGGATGAGGCTCTTGCCGAGCGTCGACTTGCCGCACCCCGACTCGCCGGCGAGACCCATGATCTCGCCGTCGGCGACGCCGAAGGTGACCCCGTCCAGCGCCTTCACGTCGCCGGCGAGCGTTCGGTAGTACACGCGGAGGTCGTCGACCCGGAGCGCCATCACATCGCCCGCAACTTCGGGTTGAAGACCTCGTCGAGCCCGACGTTCATCACGTAGAGCGAGCCGACGATCGCCATGATCGCGAGGCCGGGCGGCAGGAACCACCACCAGAGGTGCAGCTGCAGCGCGGCGTTCTGCACCGAGAACTGCATCATCATCCCGAGCGAGACCGTGTTCGACGGCCCGAGCCCGATGAAGTCGAGGGTCGCCGCGATCAGGATCGATCCTCCGAAGAGGAGGATGAACATCATGAAGAGGTAGGAGCTCATGTTCGGCGCGATCTCCTGGAAGATGATCCGCCAGCTGCTGCGGCCGCTCAGCCGCGCCATGTCGACGAAGTCGCGGGAGACGAGCGAGAAGGTCTGGGCACGCAGCGCCCGCGCGGCCCACGGCCAGGAGGTGAGGCCGATGAAGAGGGACTCGGTCATGATCCCGCGCACCTGCAGGTACGCGGCGATCACGAGCAGCACCGCGAACGTCGGGATCACGAGGACGACGTTCGTGAGCATGTTCAGGACCTCGTCGACCCAGCCGCCGCGATAGCCGGCGGTGAAGCCGACGAGCATGCCGACGACCGCGGCGATCCCACCGCCCAGCGCGCCGACGACGAACGCGAGACGCAGCCCGGTCGTGAACTGCGCGTAGACGTCCTGGCCGAGCAGGGTCGTCCCGAACCAGTAGCCGTCCCTCGTGGTCGGCGAGAGCGACAGCTGGCCGCCGTACTCGAGTGCGGGGTGGTGCGCGAGCATCGGCCCGATGAGCGCGAACAGGAGCATCGCCAGCGTCACGCCGAGGCCGAAGACGAGCTTGCGGTTGCGAACGGCGAAGTGGAGCGACTCGCGCAGGCTGCTCACGACTGCCCCTGCATCCCGATCCGCGTCCGCGGGTCGACGAGCACGTAGACGAGGTCGACGAGGAAGTTCGCGATCAGGACGCCGACGATGATGAACAGGAAGATCCCCTGGATCACGAAGTAGTCCTCGTTCGTGATCGCCCGGTAGATCTGGTAGCCGAGCCCCGGGTAGGAGAAGACGATCTCGGTGACGAGCGCGCCGGCGATGATCGCGCCGAGCTGGAGCGCGAGCCCCGTGATCTGCGGCAGCATCGCGTTCCGGAACGCGTACCTGCGGACGAGCCGCTGCGGCGCCCCGAGCGCCTCGAGGTAGTGCGCGTAGTCCGACTCGAGCTCGTAGATGATCATGTTCCGCATCCCGATCGCCCAGCCGCCGAAGGCGACGAGGAAGAGGGACAGGAACGGCAGCAGCCAGTGCCGGAGCAGGGTGAGCAGGAAGGCCCAGGTCCAGCCGCGCGCGGCGGTCGGGTCGTAGGCGAACCCGACCGGCAGCACCTGCCACGTGACCGCGAAGGTGAAGGAGAGCAGGATCGCGAGCCACATGTACGGCGTCGCCGTGAGGGCGTAGCCGGCCGGAAGGATGGTGTTGTCGAGCACCTTGCGTCGCGCCGCCATCGCACCGACCTTGTTCCCGGCGTACCAGCTGAGCAGGATCGCCGGGATCAGCAGGCCGAGCGTGTACGGCACCGCGTGGACGATGATCGAGGTGACCGAGGAGGGGAACTGGAGGATGCTCGTCCCGAGGTCGCCGTGGAAGAGCGAGACCCAGAAGTACCAGTACTGCTTCCACAACGGCAGGTCGAGGTTGAAGGCGCGCATGTAGTGGTCGTAGACCTGCTGGGCGACCTTCGGATCCTGGATCTGGATCCGGCTCATCAGCGTCAGCACGGGGTTGCCCGGCATCAGGTGCGGGATCGCCCAGTCGACCGTCACCGCGACGACGAACGTCACGCTGTAGACGACCAGCTTTCTCAGGAAGTAGCGGCCCACGCGGTCTCCTCGGTCGATGACCCGCCGTGGCGGGCCGCCGCTCGAGCGGCGGCCCGCGCACGACGTGTCGAGTCAGTCGACGGTCCCGCGCTTCACTTCTTCGTGAGGTGCGCGAACATGTCGATGCCGGTCATCTGCAGGTAGCCGCCCCACATGACCGGGGTGTACTGGCGGCTGGTGCCCGCGCCGGGCCAGTTCGTCCAGTACTTGGACGTGAACTGCGCCCACTGGCCGTTGTACCAGAGCGGGATCAGCGGGAGGTCCTTCATCAGCGTCGTCTGCAACGAGCTGTTGAGCTCCTTGATCGCCGCGGTGTTGGACAGCGGGGTCTTGTCCAGCTTCTGGACGAGCGCCCACGCGGTCGGGTTCGAGTACCGCTCGTAGTTGAAGTTGGTCTGTCCCGTGCCCGTCGTGAGGATCGGCAGGTGGAAGACGCCGTTCCAGTAGGTCCACGGGTTGTCGCTGATCTGGTAGTTGTTGTCGACCACCAGGTCGAAGTTGCCGGTGTTCCGGTCGCTCTGCCAGGTGTTGAAGTCCTTCACCTTGGCGGTGATCCGGATCCCCGCGTTCTTCGCCGAGGAGACGATCATGTCACGGGCGGCTTCCCAGTCCGACCAGCCCTGCGGGACTGCGATCTGGAGGTCGATCCTCGAGCCGTCCTTGTTCATGAACATGCCGGAGCTGTCCTTCTTGTAGCCGGCGTTCGTGAGCCGCTTGACGGCGTCGGCGGTGCTGTACGTGAAGCCGTTCTCCTTCACCGCGGCCGCGTCGACGTACTTCGACCAGGTCGGCAGCAGCCCGGTCGGGCTCGCCGGCAGGACGAGGTTCTGGTAGTCCTGCGTGACGATCTGGTTGATGTTGATCGACTCGGCCAGGGCCCGACGGAACACCGGGTCGTTCAACGGCTTGTGGGTCGTGTTCGGCTCGAGCCAGGCCGTGTTCGCCGACAGCATGTACGGCGCCTTCTTGTAGTACGTCGAGACCTTGCCCTGGTCGACGAGCTGGTTGACACCGGGGAGGTAGTTGTTGTTCAGGTCCTCGACGCCTGCCAGAACGGCCGAGAGGCTGTTCGTGTTCGACGTGTTGACGAGGTCGATGATGTATTTCGGCTGCGGCGACGGCAGGAGATTCTGGTCTGCAGCCCACCAGTGCGCCTTCTTGACCCAGACGACCCTCGTGGTCGGATCGAAGCCCTTCGGATCCATCTTGTAGGGGCCCGTTCCGATCGGGTTGCCCGGGCTGTAGGTGGTCAGGCTCGCGGCGTTCACGATCGCGTTCCTCGCCTGCACCGGGCTGATCATCGGGATGTTCCACATCGCGTTCTGCCACTGCACGTAGTTCGGCGTCGACTTGAACTTGACGACGATCGTGTTCCCCGTGGCCTTGATCGGCTTCTTGACGTTCAGGTAGAGGTTGTTCCACTGCGACGTCTTGAACCGAAGGAGGTTCAGGTTGAACGCGACGTCGCCGGCCGTGAAGGTCTTGCCGTCACCCCACTTCACGCCCGACCGGACCACGATCGTGAACTGCTTCGGGCCGGTCCAGGTCGCGGACTTCGCGAGCCAGTTGATGTACTTGCCCTTGACGGGATCGAAGCGGAGCAGGGTCTCGAGGTCGAGGCCGATCATCCCCGCCGCGTAGTTCCCCGTGTAGGGGTTCGTGCCGGCGATGTTGCCCCACTGCGTGCCGCTCGTGATCAGCGTCTGCGAGCGGGGATAGCCCGCGAGCGGGCTCTGCTTCGTCGTCGGAGCGGCGCCCGCTCCCGAAGCGGTGATGGCGACCGCGGCCAGCGCCACGAGTGCGAGCCCCGCAGTCGTCCGTCTCCAAACGCGTTTCATGGTGATGTGCTCCTCTACTCGGAAAACGACCGGGAACTTCGGCTCAGGCTGCGGCATCACTCCCTTCCGCGACGGCCGCGGGAGCAGCCGCCCCGAGCACGGCGACGCCGGAGGGTCGAAGCGTCAGCACGGCCGGGACGGCTTCCCGCCTCGGCTCGGCATGGAGCTCCGCGCCGATCGTCTCGAACGAGCAGTTGACGAGGATCGTGCGCTCGCCGCGGCCGGTGCGGAGCCGGCCGACGAGGACCCGGGGATCCTCGACGCGCACGGGCCTGTGGAGCCCGGCGGCGTCGGCGAGCGCGGAGTAGAGCCGCCACGTGTCCTCGGGGTTCGCGCCGGCTGTGCGGGCGGCCAGGTGCTCGAGGGGGTAGGTGCAGAGGACGAGGGCCCCCGCGCCGACGACCCGCCGCAGGAGCGCGGGACGTCCCTCGCCGTCGACGGCCAGCACCTCTGCGCCGGCCGGCTCGACGGGGAGGTGGGCGCGTGCGCCCGCGTCGGCGGGGACCCGGAACGCGAGGCGGTCGCCCGCCGCGAGGCCGCCGAGGGGCGCGACGAGCTCGAGCACCAGCTCGTCGCCCGCGACCGGGTCGGCGAGGCCGTAGCGCAGGAGCTGGCGGACGCCGAACAGCTCGTCCACCCAGGGCAGCCAGGAACCGCGCTGGTTTGCGGTGCTGCCGGCGAACCAGGACACGTAGACGGTCGCGCCCTCCTGCGCCAGCTCGGCGAGCCGGCGCAGGCCCGGCGCGGTCAGGAGCTTCGCGCACGGCACGAGGTAGAGGCGCGCTCCGGCCGGGATCCCGTCGCGCTCGCGCACGACGGCGACCGGAAGGTCGGCCTCGCGGGCCGCGACGTAGCCCTGGAAGAGGTCGTCGCGAAGGTCGCGCCGGTAGGCCTCCGTCGTGAAGGGGACGTCGCCCTCGAGGTGCTCCGGAACGACGAGAGCCGCCTCGCCGGCCACCGGCTCCCAGCCCTCGAGCTCGAGCTCGCGCACGAGCCCGGCGAACTCGGCCAGCACCTCGAGCTGGGGCTTCGGCGCCCCGTGCCGGTCGGTCAGCCCGAAGTGGAGCTCGAAGGGATGGTGGCGGTAGGGGTCGTCGGCGGCGAGGTCGTCGTAGTCCGCGTTGCACCACGCGAGCCAGCCGCGCGCGCCCGCGAGCAGCGTCGTATGGAGGACCTGCCGGTAGTAGCCGGCGATGTCCTCGTCGCTGCCGAAGTCGGAGCTGGCCCCGAACTCCTCGAGCACGACCGGGCGCCCGAAGCCGCCGGCGAGCTCGCACGCGAACGCCGCGGCGAGCGCCCGCCGCACCGGGTCGTCCTGCATCGGGTAGACGTGCGGGCCGACGAAGTCGACGAGCGGCGCGAGTGCGCGCAGCGAGAAGCCGTTGTCGACGCCGGTCGTCTCCGCGCCCCAGGCGCCGTCGCCGAGCGAGATGGGCTGCGTCGCGCCGCCCGCGCGCAGCGCCTGCACGAGGATCCGCGCCCAGGCGGCGATCTCCTCGCGAGACGCCGCCGCGCCGTAGAGGGGCATCTCGTTCGAGACGAGCCAGCCCGAGACGGCGGGATGGGCGGCGAAGCGGCGGGCGAGCTCGGCCGCGAGCCACGCCTCCTCGGCGACGAGCGTCACGTCGCGGTAGAGGTCGCGCCCCCCGCGCCAGGCGGGATCCCAGTTCTCTCCCGACATGTGGCCGACGAGGACGGTGGGGATCGTCGTCATCCCGGCTTCGACGTGCGCGTCGAGGAAGTCGGCGAAGTGCGAGGCGGCGCGCGGGTCGAGGACGCCGGGCTCCGGGACGAAGTCCGGCCAGAAGCAGAAGGAGCGGGTGACCGTGAGGTCGTGCCCGGCCAGCGTCGCGAGCTCCTCGCGCACGATCGCCGCGTCGTAGCGGGACCACATGCGCGGCCCGCCCGCGCGTGACCAGTAGTTCACTCCGACCCAGGTGCTCAGATCGATCTCCCGCCCTCGACTGGAAGCGCTACCGGGATCTGTGGGACGGACGAATCCGGCTCCCATGCGGGAATCCCCTGATCTCCTCGGCGCCGCTGCGTCTCTACATTCGCCCTGATGAGCAACCGGTTACGGCGGCCCCGGCCGCCGACGATCCACGACATCGCCCGCGAGGCCGGCGTCTCGGCCGCAACCATCTCCCGGGTCATCAACCGGCGGCCCGAGGTGGCCCCGGAGACGCGCGAGCGGGTGCTCCGTGTGATCCGCGAGCGCGGCTTCTCGAGCAACCGCACCGCGCGCGCCCTCTCCGGAGGGCGCAGCGGGCTCGTCGGCGTCACCTTGCCGAAGATCGAGTCGTCGTACTTCGGGCTGCTCGCGGACGGCGTGGTCGACGCGCTCTACGAGCACGACCTCCGTGCCGTGCTCTGCCCGACCCGCCACGAGCGCGGCCGGGAGCTGGGGCTGCTCGACCGGCTGATGCACGGACTGACCGAGGGGGCGGTGCTGATCCTCCCCTCGGAGTCGTCGCAGGAGCTGCTCGCGCTCCGGGAGGGCGGCTACCCGCTGGTCGTGCTCGATCCCAAGACGCCGGCGGGCCCCGGGATCGCGTCGGTCTCGGCCGCGAACGTCGCGGGCGCGGCGGCGGCGACCGAGCACCTGCTGGAGCTCGGTCACCGGCGGATCGGCCTGATCACCGGGCCGGCGGGCTGGTGCGCGACCGAGGAGCGCCTGGCCGGCCACCGGGCGATGCTCGTCGGCGCCGGGCTGGCGCTGGGATCCCTCGCTCGAGGTCGAGGCGGACTTCGAGGTCGCGGGTGGACGCGAGGCGGCGGCGCGCCTGCTCGCGCTCACCGAGCCTCCGACCGCGATCCTCGCCTTCAACGACAATCTCGCCGTCGGCGCGTACCAGGCGGCGCGCCAGCGAGGACTCGTGCTCCCTCGGGATCTCTCGGTGATCGGCTTCGACGACTCGGAGCACGCCGCGCTCGTCACCCCGGCGCTGACGACGGTGCGGCAGCCCTTGCGCGAGATGGCGCGGATGGCGGTCGACCTGCTCCTGCGCCTGCTCGCCGAGGAGCCGCTCGAGGCGCTCCGGGTCGAGCTCGGGACGCGGCTGGTCGTGCGCGAGTCGACCGCTCCCCCGCCGGCCCGCCCTCAGGTGGCGAGCGCGCAGGCCGGGTCGGTCGCCAGCGGGTCGCCCGCGGCCGCGTAGGCGCGTGCGCGCGAGCCGCCGCACAGCTCGCGGAACGCGCACGAGCCGCAGCGCCCGCCGAACTCGGCGGCCCGGATCCGCCGCAGCAGCGCGTCGTCGCGGTAGACCTCGACGAGGTCGTCCTCGCGCACGTTGCCGAGCGTGAGCGGCAGGAAGCCGGAGGGCTGGATGGCGCCGTCATGCCCGACGAAGACGATGCCCCGGCCGTCGCGCGTGCCCTTCGTCTGGGCCTTCGAGAGCGTGGTCGGACCGCCCAGCTCGCGCTGCAGCGCCGCCGACAGGCGCTCGTAGAGCGGTCCGCGGGGCGTCGGCTCGCCGTTCCGACGCTGCGCGACGACGCGGCGGAAGAACGGCGCCTCCACGGTTCGCACCACGAGCCCGTGGTGAGCGGCGTCGGCGAGGAAGTGGCACACGTCCTCGTTCTCCTCCGGCGAGAGCTCGCCGAGCGCGCGGCCGCGGCCGACGTGGACGAGGAAGAACAGCTCCCAGATCGTCGCGCCCGCGTCCCGCGCGAGGCGGAGGATCGCGGGGAGCTGCTCGACGGTGTCCTGCATGACCACGGTGTTCACCTGCACCTGGAGGCCGTGCCGCCGCAGGCGCCGGATCGCGGCGAGCGTCTCCGCATGGTGGCCGGGCACGCCGCGGACGCCGTCGTGGGTCGCCGGGTCGGCCCCGTCGAGGCTGATCGAGGCGATCCGGACGCCGAGCCGGGCCAGCCGCGAGATCCGCTCGTCGGTCAGGAGCGGCGTGACGCTCGGCGCGAGCGCGACCGGGATCCGGAGTGCGCGCGTCCGCTCGAGGAGCGCGTCGAGGCCGCTGCGCTCGAGCACGTCGCCGCCGGTCGCGACGAGCACCGGGCGCGGCCGTCCCGAAGCCCGTCAGCGCTTCGAGCAGCGCGTTCGCCTCGGCGTCGTCGAGCTCGCCCGCGGCCGGCCTCCGCAACGCCTCGGCCCGGCAGTGGCGGCAGGCGAGCCCGCACGCCTTCGTCGCCTCCCAGAAGACGAGGATCGGCCGTCGGTCGAGGTCGAGGGGCGTCGCCGGCACCGGGTCACGGTGCCGTGCGGGCGGAGCGGCCGGAATCGGGGAAGCCCCCGATTTCCGGCCGCGGAGCGTCGGTTCGGGAGGTCGCCGCTAGCGCTGCACGATCGGCACGAAGGTGCGCTCCTCGGGCCCGGTGTAGACCTGCCGCGGCCGCGCGATCTTCTGCTCCGGGTCGCCGAGCATCTCGTCCCACTGCGCGATCCAGCCGGGCAGCCGGCCGAGCGCGAACAGCACGGTGAAGTAGTCGGTCGGGTAGCCCATCGCCTGGTAGATCAGGCCCGAGTAGAAGTCGACGTTCGGGTAGAGCCTGCGCGAGACGAAGTACTCGTCCTCGAGCGCGATCCGCTCCAGCTCGAGCGCGATCTGCAGCTTCGGGTTGAGGCCGGTCTGCTCGAAGACGTCGTCGGCGACCTGCTTGATCAGCTTCGCGCGCGGGTCGTAGCTCTTGTAGACGCGGTGGCCGAAGCCCATCAGCCGGCCCTCCCCCGCCTTCACCCGCTCGATGAAGCCGGGGACGTTCTCGACGTGGTCGATCTCGTCCAGCATCCGCAGCACCGCCTCGTTCGCGCCGCCGTGCAGCGGCCCGTAGAGCGCGGCGATCCCGGCCGAGACGGCCGAGAAGGGGTCGACCTGCGAGGAGCCGACGCCGCGCACCGCGTTCGTCGAGCAGTTCTGCTCGTGGTCGGCGTGGAGGACGAGCAGGATCTCGAGCGCCCGCTGCAGCACCGGGTTCGGCTCGTGCCGGCCGCCGATCTCGAAGGTCATGTTCACGAAGTTCCCGATGTAGTCGAGGTCGTTGCGCGGGAAGACGTAGGGCAGCCCGCGCGAGTGCCGGAAGATGAACGCCGCGATCGTCGGGAACTTCGCGATCAGGCGGACGCGCTGCAGGCGCCGGCTCTCGGGGTCGGCGATCTCCTTCGCGTCCGGATAGAAGGTCGAGAGCGCGCCGATCGCGCCGAGCAGCATCCCCATCGGGTGCGCGTCGTAGCGGAAGCCGTCGAGGAACTGGGTCAGGTTCGTGTGCACGTAGGTGTGCGTCCGCACCTCGTCCTCCCAGGCGGCGAGCTCGTCCTGCGTCGGCAGCTCGCCCTCGAGCAGGAGCCACGCCGTCTCCAGGAAGCTCGCCCGCTCGGCAACCTGCTCGATCGGATAGCCGCGGTAGCGGAGGATCCCGTTGTCCCCGTCGATGTAGGTGATCGCGCTCCGGCACGAGGCCGTGTTCAGGAAGGCCGGGTCGTACGAGGTGAGGCCGAGCTCGCGCAGGTCGGTGGCGCGGATCGTGCCGTCGGCGATCGCCAGCTCGATCTCGCGGCCGGTGCGGTTGTCGCGGACGGTGAGGGACTCGTCGGGCACAGCCGGGCTCCGTTTCGGTCGCTGCTACGGGCGCCCTGACCCTACCGCGAGCGCCCTGGCGCGGGCGATCTTCACCTCCGCCGTGAGGCTCGCGACGTCGTACTCGCCGTAATGGCGGAGCCCGTTGAGGAAGAAGGTCGGCGTGCCCGAGACGCCGCTCAGGTCGGCGCCGTCGACGTCCTCGGCGATCCGCGCCGCGCCGCCGTGCGCGCGCAGGTCGTCGGCGAAGCGGTCGACGTCGAGCCCGAGCTGCTCCGCGTAGTCGAGCAGGTCGGACAGCGCGAGCGCGTCCTGGTGCTCGAGCAGGAGGTCGTGGTACTCCCAGAAGCGCCCCTGCTCGGCGGCCGCCTCGGCGGCTTCGGACGCGAGCTGCGCCCGCGGGTGGACGTCGGTGAGCGGCAGGTGGCGCCAGGCGTAGCGGACGTCGCCGCGCTGGGCGAGCAGCTCGCGGACGATCGGCTCGGCCCTGCCGCAGTACGGGCACTCGAAGTCGCCGTACTCCACGAGGGTCACGGGCGCGTCCTCGGGGCCGCGCACGTGGTCGCGCTCCGGGTCGACCGGGACGGCGAGGTCGACGACCGGCTCGGCGGTGCCCAGCAGCGCCCGGATCCGGAAGCGCGGCGGCAGCAGCGAGGTCGCCCTGAAGAGCAGCCACGTGACGAGCGCCGAGCAGAGCGCTGCGGTGAGCACGCCGAGCTTCGCCTCCTCGAGCCGCGCGCCCCCGAAGGCGAGGCTCGCGATCAGGAGCGAGACGGTGAACCCGATCCCCGCGATGGTGCCGCCGCCGGCGACGGCGGCCCAGCCCACCGGAGGCCGGACGCGTCCGCGGCTCAGGCGCGAGACGAGGGCGGCCGAGCCGACGATGCCGACCGGCTTGCCCACGACGTAGCCGACGACGATCCCGAGGGTGACCGGCGAGGTGTACGCGCGGGCGAGGAAGCCGCCGTTCACGACGATCCCGGCGTTGGCGAGCGCGAACAGCGGCACGATCACGTAGCTCGTCCACGGGTGGTAGAGCCGCTGCAGCCGCTCGTTCGGCGAGATGGCCCGGCGGAGGCCCTCGCGGGCCGAGCGCTCGAGCTCGGGCGTCGGCTGCTCGCGGAAGAGGCGGAAGAGGTCGCTCGCCCGCTCGAGGTCGCCACGCGCCGCCGGCCGCGCCAGCGTGAGCAGGCCGAGCGCGATCCCGGTCACCACCGGGTCGACGCCGGACTCGTAGAGCGCGACCCAGATCGCGACCCCGAGCACGGCGTACACCGCGCCGCGCTTGACGCCCGCCAGCACGAGCGCCGCGACCGCGGCGAAGAGGACGACGGCGAGTACGAGCGGCCGGGCCGACACGCCGCCGCTGTAGACGGTCGCGATCACGAGCAGCGCGGCGACGTCGTCGACCACCGCGACCGTGAGCAGGAAGGCCCGCAGCCGGTCGGGGAAGCGCGGCCCGACGAGGGCGAGCATCCCGAGCGCGAAGGCCGTGTCGGTCGACATCGCCGTTCCCCAGCCGTGCAGCGGCGCCGCCGCCCGCGTTCGCCGCCGCGTAGATCGCGACCGGCACGACCATCCCGCCGAGCCCGGCGGCGAGCGGCAGCGCGAGACGGCGCCGGTCGCGCAGCTCGCCCATGTCGAACTCGCGCCTCGCCTCGAGCCCGACGACGAAGAAGAAGAAGCTCATCAGGCCGCCGTTCAGCCAGTGCCTGAGGTCCTGCGAGATCCCGTGGCTCCCCACCCGGATCGAGAGCCGGGTCGTCCAGAGGTGCTCGTACGAGACGTCGTGGACGTTGACCCAGACGAGCGCGGCCAGCGTCGCCGCGAGCAGGACGACGGCGCTGCCGGTCTCCGTGCGCAGGAAGCTGCGCAGCGGCGTCTCGACGCTCCGCGCCCACGCCGTCCGTTCCCCGAGCGGGGCTGCGTGCGCCTCGGCCACGGAGGGATTCTGGCTGTTCCCGCGGTTCCCACCGCGGCTGCGTCCGCCGCGCGCCGGACCCGGCTCCGCGGCTCAGGCCGGGGCGCCGCCGAGATAGAGCTGCGCGACCCGCGGGTCGTCGAGCAGCTGCGGCCCGAGGCCCGTCAGCGCGACGCGGCCGGCGTCGAGCACCGCGCCATGGTTCGCGATCGCGAGGCCGGCGCGGGCGTTCTGCTCGACGAGGAGCACCGTGCGGCCCTCCCCGTTCAGCTCGCGCACCATCTCGAAGATCTGGTGACGGGCCTTCGGGTCGAGGCCCATCGTCGGCTCGTCGAGCAGGATCAGCCGCGGCTCGAGCATCAGCGCGCGCGCGATCTCGACGAGCTTCTGCTGGCCGCCCGAGAGTGACCCCGCCCGGTCGTCGCGGCGCTCGTCGATCAGGGCGAACCGTTCTGCGATCGCCTCCGCGCGCCGCCGCACGAGCGGCCGGTCGTCGAGGACGTACCCGCCCATCAGCAGGTTGTCCCAGACGGTCATCAGCGGGAAGAGCGTCCGCTCCTGCGCGACGTGCACGATCCCGCGGGCGAGCACCTGCGCCGGCGCGAGGCGGCAGACGTCCTCGCCGGCGAAGAGGATCCGGCCCTCGCGCGGGCGGAGCAGCCCGCTCAGGGTCTTCAGCACGGTCGACTTGCCGGCTCCGTTCGGGCCGACGAGGCACATGACGCTGCCCTCCTCCAGCGAGAGGTCGACGCCGCAGAGGATGTCGCCGCGGCCGTAGCCCGCGATCACGCCCTCGAGCTGCAGCAGCGCGGTCATCCGCCGAGGTACGCGTCGAGGACGCGCGGGTCGTTGCGGACGGCGTCGGGCGGGCCCTCGGCGAGCTTCGTGCCGTGGTCGAGCACGACGATCGGGTCGCAGAGGCGCATCACGAGGTTCATGTTGTGCTCGACGACGAGGAACGTCAGCCCGCGCCGGTTGAGCTCGCCGATCCGCTTCTCGATCTGCTCGACGAGCACGGGGTTGACGCCCGCGGTCGGCTCGTCGAGGAGGACGAGCTGCGGGTCCGCCATCAGCACGGCCGCGAACTCGAGCAGCTTCTTCTGCCCGTAGGAGAGGTTGCCGGCCCGCTCGCCCGCGAGTCGCGCGAGGCCGAACTCCTCCAGCAGCTCGAGGGCCTTGGCCCGCTCGTGTGCCCGCACCGCTCGGCGGAGCAGCGCGTGCCACGGCTGCTGCAGCGCGGCGACCATGTTCTGGACGAGCGTCAGGTCGGGGAAGATCCGCGCCTGCTGGAAGGTCCGCGTCAGCCCGCGGCGCGCGAGGAGCGTCGGGTCGGGCCGGCGGACGGAGACGCCGGCGAAGCGGATCCGGCCGGCGTCGGGGCGCATGTAGCCGGTGATCAGATTGAACGCGGTCGTCTTGCCCGACCCGTTCGGCCCGACGAGCGCGGTCACCGTCCCCTCCGGCACCGCGAACGAGCACTCGTCGACCGCGGTCACGCCGCCGAAGCGCTTCGTCAGCCCCTCGATCTCGAGCAGCGCGGCGGCGCTCACGCCGGCGCTCCCTGGCGCGCCACCGGCTTCCGGTGCGTCCGCCGCCATTCGCGCAGCGCGTCGACCGCGCTCCGCAGCGACGGCACGATCCCGCGCGGCAGCACGAGCAGCACGACCATGAAGACCGCCGCGTAGCCGACGAGGTAGAGCTGGCTCGCCCCGAGCCTCGTGATCATGTACTGCTGAGCCGGGACGAGCACGATCGCGCCGATCGTCGGCCCCCAGAGCGTGCCGCGGCCGCCGAGGAAGGTCATGAGGACGGCGCCGATCATCACCAGCGGGTCGACCGACGACTCGGGGTAGATGAAGGTCAGGTAGTAGGCCCAGACGCCGCCGACCATCGCGGTGACCCAGACCATCAACGACCACGCGACGAGCTTCGCGCCGGTGACCCGGATGCCGACGCCGCGCGCCTTCTCCTCGTCCTCGCGGATCGCGAGCAGCATCAGCCCGAGCTTGCTCCGCAAGGTCAGCCAGCAGAGGCCGAGGGCGAGCAGCGTCAGCGCCAGCATCGCGAGGTAGAACGGCGTGTCGTAGCTGTCGATCGGGAAGCTCGGGGTCGGCAGCATCAGGCCGGTCGAGCCCTTCGTCAGCGAGTGGAGGTTGAACGCGAGCTGCTGGACGACGAAGAGCAGCGTCAGCGTGACGATCGCGAAGGTCATGTGCCGCGTCCGCAGCGCGATCCAGGCGACCGGGATCGACGCGATCGCGACGCCCGCCCCGACGAGCGGCAGCGCATAGAAGGGGTTGTAGCCCGAGCCGACGCCGAAGTGCTCGAACGTGATCCCGAGCGAGTAGGCGCCGAGCCCGAAGAACGCGATCTGGCCGAGCGTGATGTAGCCCGTGTAGCCGGAGAAGAGGTTCCAGGACGTCGCGAGCGCGGCGTACATCAGCGTCAGGACGCCGATGTTGACGATCCACGCCGCCGAGAAGACGAAGGGGAACGCGATTCCGAGCCCGGCGAAGGCCGCGCCGCGGGCGAGGCCGAGCGCGGTCGCGCGGCTCACAGGGTCCGCTCCCGCACGCCGAAGATCCCTTGCGGGCGGACGAGCAGGAACACGATCAGGACGACGAAGAACGAGAACGCGGCCCAGATCGGCGAGATCTCGACCGCGACCACCGCCTCGACGATCCCCATCCCGAGCGCGGCGAACACGGCGCCGCCGAGGCTGCCGAGGCCGCCCAGGACGACGATCGAGAGCAGGCGCGAGATCAGGTCGTAGTGGCTGCCGGGGTTGAAGGGATAGATGACGCCGTACACCGCGCCGGCCGCGGCCGCCATCGAGACGCCGAGCCCGAAGCTGAGCGTCTGCACGCGGTTGGCGTCGACGCCGAGGAGCTCGGCGGCGGTCGGGTTCTGCACCGTCGCCCGCACGGCGCGCCCGAATCGCGTCCGCGTCAGCAGCAGCGAGAGCAGGGCGAGGAGGATCGCGGAGGTGACGAACCCGAGCAGCCGCACCTCGTTGATCTGGTAGCCGGCCACCGTCCAGGTCGTGTCCGAGTAGGACGGCAGCGAGACGCGGTAGGTCGTCTTGAAGACGACGCTGAGGACGCCTTCGATCCCGAGCGCGAGCGCCCAGGTGACGAGCAGCGACAGCTCCGAGGCGTCGGGGCCGCGCAGCGACCGCACGAAGACGAGCTGCACCGCCACGCCGAGCACGAACATGGCCGGCATGACGATGAAGATGGAGAGGAAGGGGTCGACGTGCAGATGCGACCAGAGCGCGTAGCTCAGGTACGCCGCCAGGATCACGAGCGCGCCCTGCGCCACGTTGATCACCTTCATGATCCCGAACACGAGCGTCAGTCCGCTCGCCATCAGGGCGTAGACGCCCCCGATGAGGATGCCGAGGATGACCGCCTGGACCAGCTGGTGCACGTCGACCCCTTCCCTCCTCTACCTGCGGTCTAGCCGCCCCAGTTGGGCTTCGGGTACACCGGCTTCTTCACCGCGACGTTCTTCGGCAGGACGGGGTAGAGCTTCCCGCCGAGCCACTCCATGAGGAGGAACTTGCCGGTCGGCTCGCCGATCGCGTTCCAGTGCAGCGTCCCCTCGACCGTCGGCCACGTGCCCTTGTGGAGCGCGGCGATGATCTTCGCGTTGTTCAGGCCGACCTTCTTGATCACCCGCTGGGCGACCTGACCGACCGCGTACGCCTCGGCCGAGCCCGGGTCGATGCCGTCCGCGGTGCCGCCGTACGTCTTGATGAACTGCTTGAGGAAGTACGGATTGCCGTAGGTCTTCGCCTGCGGGAACCAGTCGCTGGCGCTGAAGATGCCCTGCGTGTTCGACGCGCCGACCTTGCTCGGGAACTCACCCGGGCTGTTCGGGCCGTTCGCCTCGAAGAGGAACTTCGGGCTGTAGTTGGCCTGCACGAGCGCCTTGACGAGCGCGTAGCCGTCGCCGGCCTGCGTGCCGCCGACGATCATGTCCGGCTTCGCGGACGCGATCTTCGAGACGATCGGCGTCATGTCGACGGTCTCGGACGGGTAGATCGTCTTGTAGACGGTCTTGATCCCGGCCTTCTCGAACTGCTGCCGCATCCGCTCGGCGATCGGCGACGAGAACGGGTCGTCGAGCTCCGGATACGCCGCGGTCTTCGGCCGCTTCGACTTCGGCAGCGAGAGCACCCACTTCACGAACACGTCGCCGCTCTCGACGATCGGCGCCGGCTGGGTGAAGAAGACGTTGTCGAGCTTCTGGTCGAACACGGCGGGGCCGCCGCCGGCGGGCTCGATGAACGCATAGCCGTAGCGGTGCGCGACCGCGGCGGACGGCGCCGTCAGCAGCGTCGAGAACGGCCCGAACGTGAGGTCGACCTTGTCCTTCGTGATGAAGTTCTGGTAGTTGGTCGCGGCCTGCGTCGGGCTGCTCGCGTCGTCCTTGATGTCGAGCACGACCTTACGGCCGAGGATCCCGCCCTTGGCGTTGACGACCTTCGCCCAGAGCTTGTATCCCTGCATCGCGAACTTGCCCGGGTCGGAGAAGTCCCCGGACAGGGAGAGGGAGATCCCGATCTTGATCGTGCCGGCCGACGCAGCGCTCGGGTGCGCCGCCGCACTGCCGGTTGTCGCGGCCACGGCGGCGATGCGCGCCTGCCGCTGCGATGGCTGCGAGACGAGCGGGGGAGTGCTTCATTCCCAGCCTCCTTCGTGCCTTCCGAGTGGGACGGACGTGGTACGGACGCCGATTCTTCGTCAGACGATCAGACAGCGGGCGATTGAATCACGTCTCCCGGTCAAAATGCAAGAAATCGGTTCTGGAGCCCCCTGGATCAGGGAGATCCTTGCCTTCGACGACCCGCTCACGTAACCTCCCGCATCGTCTGCCTGTCGGACAACGACGTGGACCCCGGAGGCAACCACGACCTACCAGCCCCTCGAGCGGCGCAAGGTGTACGAGCAGATCGCCGACCAGCTGCTCGCCCAGATCGGCAGCCGCCGGCTCAAGCCGGGGGACGTGCTGCCGCGCGAGCGCGAGCTGACCCAGACCTTCGGCGTCGGCCGCTCCTCGATCCGCGAGGCGCTGCGCATGCTCGAGTCGCAGGGCGTGATCGCCGCCGTCAACGGGGGCTCCTTCGTCGTCGCGGAGGCGGCGAACCCGCTCAACAGCTCGCTGCGCCTCCTCTTCACGCTCGACGAGCAGACCGGGATGCACGACCTGTTCGAGCTGCGCCGGATCCTCGAGTGCGAGGCGGCCGCGCTCGCCGCCGAGCGCCGCACCGACGAGCACCTGGCCGAGATGGACGCGGCGACCGCGCAGATGGAGGAGTCGCTCGCCCGCTCCGGGCGCGGCGACGACTTCATCGAGGGCGACCTGCGCTTCCACCTGGCGGTCGCGGGCGCCACCGGAAACCGGCTCGTCCTGCACAGCATGCACGCCGTCCGCGAGGTGGTCCGGCGGGCGCTGCTGACGGTCTACGTGATCCCCGGCAGCCCCGACAGCGCCGTCGGCGAGCACCGGACGATCCGCGCCGCGATCGCCGCCGGCGAGCCCGACCGCGCGCGGCGGGAGATGCGCGACCACCTCGCCCGCGTCGAGACCGACGTCCAGAAGGGAGTGCTGCATGGCTGAGCTCGGCTACGTCGGCCTCGGCGTGATGGGGAGCGCGGTCGTACGCCGCCTGCTCGACGCGGGCCACACCGTCGCCGTCTGGAACCGCACGCGTGACAAGGCCGAGCCGCTGCTCGCGGCGGGAGCCCGCTGGGCCGACAGCCCGCGGGAGGTCGCGGAGCGCGGCGAGATCGTCTTCACGATGGTCACGAACACCGCCGCCGTGCGCGCGGTGACCGAGGGCGACGACGGGATCCTCGCCGCACTCGGCCCGGGCAAGGTCTACGTCGACATGTCGACCGCGAGCCCCGCGAACACGCGCAAGCTGGCCGAGCGGGTGGCCGCCGCCGGTGCGCGGATGCTCGACTCGCCGGTCTCCGGCACCTCGATCACGGTCGAGCAGGGGAAGGCGTCGCTGATGGTCGGCGGCGAGGACGACGCGTTCGAGCGCGCCCGACCCGTGCTCGAGGCGATCGGCCCGCGCGTGATCCATGTCGGCCCGAACGGCTCCGCCGTGACGATGAAGATCGCGGTCAACCTCTCGCTCGCCGTCCAGATGCTCGCCTTCAGCGAGGGCGTGCTGATCGCCGAGAAGACCGGCATCTCGCGCGAGAAGGCGGTCGAGGTGATGCTCGCTTCGGTGATCGCCTCGCCGATGGTGGCCTACCGCGGCCCGCTCGTGCTCGGGCACCCGGAGGACGTCTGGTTCGACTGCCGGATGATGCAGAAGGACATGAACCTCGCTCTCGAGCTGGGCCGCGAGCTCGAGGTGCCGCTGCCGACGACCGCGGTCACGAACGAGCTGCTGAGCGCGGCGAACGGGATGGGCATCGGCGGACGGGACTTCGCCGTCCTCTTCGACGTGCTCGCCTCGATGAGCGGCGTGCACACCGAGATCCTCGAGGAGGTCGCCTGATGAGCACCACCGCAGCGCGGACCGACGTCGGCGCCGAGCTCGCGCTCGAGATGTACCGGCGCATGACCTCGATCCGCCTGTTCGAGGAGCAGGCGAACGAGCTCTACCGGAGCGCGAAGATGCCCGGGCTGACGCACCTCTACATCGGCGAGGAGGCCGTCGCCGTCGGCATCTGCTCCGCGCTCCGTCGCGACGACTGGATCACCTCGACGCACCGCGGCCACGGCCACTGCCTCGCGAAGGGCGCCGAGCCCGGCCGCATGTTCGCGGAGCTGCTCGGCAAGGAGGCGGGCTACTGCCGCGGCAAGGGCGGCTCGATGCACATCGCCGACCACGAGAACGGCAACCTCGGCGCGAACGCGATCGTCGGCGGCTCGGCCGGGATCGCCACCGGCGCCGCGTTCTCGGCGAAGCAGCGCGGCACCGACCAGGTCGCCGTCTGCTTCTTCGGCGAGGGCGCCCTCGGCCAGGGTCTCCTCTACGAGGTGATGAACATGGCGGCGCTCTGGTCGCTGCCGGTGCTCTACGTCTGCGAGAACAACCTCTACAACGAGTACACGCACTACCTCGAGGCGACCGCCGGCGAGATCCTCGGCCGGCCGCGCGCCTTCGGAATCGAGGCCCGCGAGGTCGACGGCCAGGACGTGCGCGCCGTCTACGGGCAGGCCGCCGAGCTCGTCGAGCGGGCGCGAGCCGGGAGCGGACCGGCCTTCCTGGTCGCGAACACCTACCGCTACCACGGCCACCACGTCGGCGACGTCGACCGCTCCTACTACCGCTCGAAGGACGAGGAGGAGCTGTGGCGGAGCGAGCGCGACCCGCTCGCGCTGCTCGGCCGCTGGCTCGAGGAGCGGAAGCTCGCCACGTCCGACGACCTGCGGCGTCTCGAAGGCGAGGCCCGCGCCGAGATCGAGCAGGGCCTGGCCTTCGCGCTCGAGGCTCCGTTCCCCGACCCGAGTCAGGTGACCGAGGATGTCTTCGCCTAGCCTTGCATCGCCCACCGGCGTGCGCACGCTGACCTTCGCGCAGGCCGTCAACGAGGCGCTCACCGAGGAGATGCGCCGCGACCCGACCGTCTTCGTGGTCGGCGAGGACGTCGCCGAGGCGGGCACGCCCTTCAAGGTCCTGGCCGGCCTCGTGGAGGAGTTCGGGCTGGAGCGGGTCGTCGACTCGCCGATCTCCGAGGCCGGGATCACGGGCCTCGGCGTCGGCGCCGCGATGACCGGGATGCGGCCGGTCGTCGACATCATGTTCGGCGACTTCCTCACCCTCGTCATGGACCAGCTCGCGAACCAGGCGGCGAAGACGCACTACATGTCGGGCGGGAGGCTCAAGGTGCCGCTGACGCTGCGGACGACGATGGGCGCGACGCGCCGCTCGGCCGCGCAGCACAGCCAGAGCCTCCACGCCTGGGTCGCGCACGTCCCCGGCCTCAAGGTCGTCCTGCCGTCGACACCGGCCGACGCGAAGGGCCTGCTCAAGACGGCGATCCGCGACGACAACCCGGTCGTCTTCATCGAGGACAAGATGGACTACACCGTCAAGGGCGAGGTGCCCGACGGAGAGCTCCTGATCCCGCTCGGCGTCGCCGACGTCAAGCGCGCGGGCGAGGACGTGACGATCGTCGCCACGAGCTCGATGGTGCGCGTCGCCCTTGCCGCGGCGGAGCAGCTCGAGGCGGACGGCATCTCCGCCGAGGTGATCGACCCGCGCACACTCGTCCCGCTCGACCGCGACGCGCTCGTGGCGAGCGCGCAGAAGACGGGCCGCGCGATCGTCGTCGACGAGGGCCACCGCAGCTACGGCGCGAGCGCCGAGCTGGCCGCCGTCCTCGCCGAGGGCGCCTTCTGGAGCCTCGACGCGCCGGTGCGGCGGGTCGCGGCCATGGACGTCCCGGTCCCGTTCTCGCCACCGCTCGAGGACGTGACCGTCCCGACCCCCGACCTCGTCGCGCAGGCCGCGCGCGAGCTCGTCCGCGGCTAGGAGGGGAAAGAGCGCATGGCACTGCACAGCTACGGCACGAACATCGTCGACTGGGAGCAGCGGGCCGACATGGACCGGCTCCGCCGGGAGCGGCTCGCCCGCGCGAAGGCGCACCTCGAGAGCTCGGAGGTCGGTGCGCTGCTCTGCTTCGACATGGCGAACATCCGCTACATCACCGCAACGCACATCGGCACGTGGGCGATGGACAAGCTCAACCGCTTCTGCCTGCTGCCGCGCGGCGGCGAGCCGATCATGTGGGACTTCGGCTCGGCGGCCCGGCACCACAAGCTCTACAACCCGTGGCTCGGCGAGGAGCGCTCGCGGCCCGGCATCTCGACCCTGCGCGGCTCGGTCAAGGGGCGCGCCGAGGCGGTCGCCGCGAAGATCCGCGCCGAGCTCGAGGAGCACGACCTGATGGGCGCGCCGCTCGGCGTCGACATGATCGAGCTGCCGGTGCTCTTCGCCCTCCAGCAGGAGGGGATCGAGGTCGTCGACGGCCAGGCGCTGATGCAGGACGTCCGCAAGATCAAGAGCGCCGACGAGATCACGCTGCTGAACACGGCCTGCGCCATGGTCGACGCCGCCTACGACGAGCTCTACCGGGCGATGAAGCCCGGCTTCCGCGAGAACGACTGCGTCGCGCTCGTCAACAAGGTGCTGTTCGAGCTCGGCTCGGAGCACGTCGAGGGCGTGAACGCGATCTCGGGCGAGCGCTGCTCGCCGCACCCGCACGTCTTCACCGACCGGATGCTGCGCCCGGGCGACCCGGCCTACTTCGACATCCTCCACGCCTACAACGGCTACCGCACCTGCTACTACCGCACCTTCGCGGTCGGCTCGGCCTCGCGCGCGCTGGTCGACGCGTACGCGCGCTGCCGCGACATCCTCGACCGGGCGATCGCGATGATCCGCCCCGGGGTGACGACGGCCGAGGTCGTCGAGGTCTTCCCGCGCGCCGAGGAGTTCGGCTTCCCGGACGAGGAGGCGGCGTTCGCGCTCCAGTACGGGCACGGCGTCGGGCTCTCGATCTGGGAGAAGCCGATCTTCAGCCGGCTCGTCTCCTTCGACTACCCCGAGGTGATCGAGGAGGGGATGGTCTTCGCGCTCGAGACCTTCTGGCCGTCCACCGACGGCTGGTCGGCGGCGCGGATCGAGGAGCAGCTCGTCGTCACGAAGACGGGCGCCGAGGTGATCACACGCTTCCCGGCGGAGGAGCTGCTCGTCACGGCGGGCGGCCAGTACACGGTCGCGGGGCGGGTGCCGGGCGAGCGCGAGGTGACGTCGAACCTCAACAACCCGCGCGTCGCCGACGCGGTCGTCGCGTCGGCCCGCTACGAGGCCGGAAGCGACGGCGCCGCCGCCGCCCGGCCGGAGGACCGGGTCGCCGCCGGCGGCGGGGAGGGGGCGCATGCCGGTTGACGTGATCATGCCCGCGCTCGGGATGGCGCAGGAGACGGGCAAGGTCCTGCGCTGGCTCAAGCCCGACGGCGCCGCCGTCGCGAAGGGCGAGCCGCTGCTCGAGGTCGAGACCGACAAGGTCACCGTCGAGATCGAGGCCACCGCGGACGGGACGCTCGCGGGCGTGTCGGCGCCCGACGGCGCCGAGGTGCCGGTCGGCACGGTGATCGCGTTCCTGCTGGCGGAGGGCGAGCAGCTCGCCGCCGTGCCGAGGCCCGCGGTCGCAGCCGAGGCGTCGCAGCCGGAGGCGGTCGCGGTCGGCGAGGCCGTGCGCGGCGCCGGCCGCCGCACCCGGACGGCCGCGCGGGCCCCTCGCCTCGCCCAAGGCGCGCCGGCTCGCGCAGGCGCGCGGCGTCGACCTCGCGTCCGTCGTCGGCAGCGGCCCGGGCGGCGCCGTCGTCGCGGCCGACGTCGAGGCCACGGCCCGCGCCCCGGTGGCCGCCGTCGCGGCGGCGAACGGCGATGCCCTCGCCGTCGGCTCGGTCTGGCGGGTGATGGCGGAGCGGACGCAGCGCTCGTGGCAGGAGGTGCCCCAGTTCGTGCTCTCGCGCGAGGTCGACGCCTCGCGCCTCGGGAGCTGGCGCGACGCCGCACGCCGGAGGCCCGGCTGCGAGCGGCTCAGCGTCACCGACCTGCTCGTGAAGGTCTGCGCGGAGGCGCTCCGCCGCCACCCGCGCGTCGCCGCGTCGTGGCGCGACGGCGGCCTCGTCCCCGGCGGGGTCGACGTCGGCATCGCCGTCGCGACCGAGGACGGCCTCGTCGTGCCGGTCGTCCACGGCGCCGACGGCCTCTCGCTCGCCGCCATCTCGGAGCGGCGCCGCGCGATCGCGGAGGCGGCGCGCGCCGGCCGGCTCCGGCCCGAGGACGTCCAGGGCGGCTCGTTCACGATCTCGAACCTCGGCATGTACGGCGTCGACGCGTTCCAGGCGATCGTCAACGCGCCGCAGGCCGCGATCCTCGCCGTCGGGCGGATCGTCGAGAAGCCCGTCGCCCTGGCCGGCGAGGTCGTCGTGCGCCCGACCCTGACCCTGACCGTGTCCTTCGACCACCGCGTCGTCGACGGCGCGCGCGGGGCGGAGTTCCTCGACACGCTGGCCTCGCTCGTCGAGGAGCCGGCGGGACTGGTGGAGTAGCCATGGCCATCACGCAGACGGAGCTCGGCGAGCTCGGGATCGTCCTCGGCGGCGCGCAGGTCGAGACCGGCGAGACCTACGAGGTCCGCAGCCCGTTCGACGGCGCGCCGGTGGCGCTCGTGCACCGCGCCGGCCCGGCCGAGGTCGAGCGCGCGATCGCGGGCGCGGTGGCCGCGTTCGAGACGACGCGGCATCTCCCGTCGTGGCGGCGCGAGCAGGTGCTCGAGGCCGTCGCCGCCGGGATCACGGCGCGCCGCGAGGAGCTCGCGCGCACGATCGCGCTCGAGGCGGGCAAGCCGATCAAGACCGCCCGGGTCGAGGCCGACCGGGCCGCCTACACCTTCCGGGTCGCGGCAGAGGAGTCGAAGCGGATCTACGGCGAGCTCGTCCCGCTCGACTGGCTGCCCGGAAACGACGGGCGCGAGGCCCAGATCCGCCGCGTCCCGCTCGGGCCGGTCGCGGGCATCTCGCCGTTCAACTTCCCGCTCAACCTCGTCTCGCACAAGGTCGCGCCCGCGCTCGCGGCCGGCAACCCGATCCTGCTCCGGCCCGCGTCGCAGACGCCCGTCAGCTCGCTGATCCTCGGCCGGATCGTGCTCGAGGCGGGCTGGCCCGAGGACGCGATCGCCGTCCTTCCCTGCTCGACCGAGACCGCGCGCCCGCTCGTCGAGGACGACCGGATCAAGCTCCTGACCTTCACCGGCAGCCCGGCCGTCGGCTGGGGCCTGAAGGCACGCGCCGGCCGCAAGCGCGTCACGCTCGAGCTCGGCGGCAACGCGGCCGTGATCGTCCACGAGGACGCCGACGTCGCCTACGCGGCGGAGCGCGTCGCCTGGGGCGGCTTCGCCTACGCGGGCCAGACCTGCATCTCGGTCCAGCGCGTCTTCGTCCACGAGGCGGTCTACGAGGCCTTCGCGGCGGAGCTCGTCCGCCACGTGGAGGCGCTGAAGGTCGGCGACCCGCTCGACGAGGAGACCGACCTCGGGCCGCTGATCGACCAGGCGAACGCCGACCGCGTCGAGGAATGGCTGGGCGAGGCGCGCGCGGCGGGCGCGACCATCCTCACCGGCGGCGAGCGCGAGGGCAACGTCTGGCGGCCGACGGTGCTCGCCGACGCCGGCGAGGAGCTGCGCATCTCGTGCGAGGAGGCGTTCGCGCCCGTCGTCGGGCTCACCCGCTACGGCGACGTGCACGAGGCGATCGCGGCCGCGGGGCGCAGCGAGTTCGGTCTCCAGGCGGGCATCTTCACGCACGACATGCGCGTCGTCGACGAGGCGTTCGACCGGATCGACGTCGGCGGGCTGATGGTCAACGACGTCTCGACCTTCCGGATCGACCACATGCCGTACGGCGGCGTCAAGTCGTCGGGCTTCGGGCGCGAGGGCCTCCGCTACGCGATCGAGGAGATGACCGAGCTCAGGCTCCTCACCACGAACCGCAGGGGCTAGCCGGGTGGGCGCGACCGCCGACGTCGTCGTCGCCGGCGCGGGCCACAACAGCCTGATCGCGGCCGCGTACCTCGCGAAGGCGGGCTACGAGGTGCTCGTGCTCGACGCGCGCGCCACGGCGGGCGGCGGGGCGGCGACCGAGGAGCTGACGCTGCCCGGCTTCCACTTCGACACGTGCTCGACCGGCCACACCCTCATCCAGCCGAACCCGGTGCTGCGCGACGACGAGCTGGGGCTGAAGTCGGTCTACGGGCTCGAGTACGTGAGCCCGGACCCGGTTGCGCACGTCGTCTTCCCCGACGGCGAGTCGTTCACGCACTGGCTCGACCTCGACCGGACGCTCGAGGAGATCGCGCGCTTCTCGTCGCGCGACGCGAACACCTACCGCCGCGGGCTCGACGACTTCGCCGCGATCCGCGGCGCGCTCGGGGCGTACCGCTTCAACCCGATCGGCTACGCGCCGCCGCTCGACGTCGCGCTCGCCGACCGGCCCCGCTGGCTGCGCCGGATCGCGATGAGCGCCTACGACGTCGTGCGCCACGAGTACGAGAGCCGCCACGTCCGGGCGTACCTGCTCTGGCAGGCGTTCCAGACCGCGCAGGCCGTCGACTCGCCCGGCTCGGGGATGCTCGCGTACTCGATCGTGGCCGGACGCCAGGCGCAGGGATGGACGCTGCCGCTCGGCGGCTCCGGCGAGCTGCCGCGCGCGCTGCTCGACTGCCTCGCCGACCACGGCGCGACCGTCCTCTGCGGACGGCGCGTCACCGAGCTCGTGCTCGACGGCGGTCGCTGCACGGGCGTCGTGACAGAGGACGGAGAGCGCTTCCTCGCCCGCCGGGCGGTCCTCTCGACCGTCCATGTGAAGCAGCTCGTCGAGATGGCCCCGGCCGAGGCGTGGGGCGACGACTTCCTCGACGGGGTCGACACCTACGACGCCGGCATCTCCTCGTTCGCGCAGTACTACGCGACGACCGAGGCGCCGGAGCTCCTCGCGCCGGGCGGGACCCGGACCGCGGTCTCGGCCGGTGTCGTCGGCTGGCCGGAGGACGTGCTCCAGGCGGGGCGCGACGTCCGCGAGGGCAGGCTCCTGCACGCGCGCTGGCTGCTGATCGCGACCCCCACGCTCGTCGACCCCTCGCGCGCGCCCGAGGGGCGCCACACGGTCAAGCTGCTGAGCATGGTGCCGTGGAACGGCGGCGACTGGGACGAGCTGAAGCACCGGGTCGCCGAGGAGAACTTCGAGGCGATGCGCCGGGCGGCGCCGAACATGACGCGCGACGTCGTCCTCGCCGAGCTCGTCAAGAGCCCGGTCGACATCGAGCGCGCGAACGCGCACATGTGGCACGGCACGATCCACGGCGGCGACCGCTCGACCCCGAACGACGGGCCGCGCCGCCCCGTGCCCGGCTGGGCGCAGCACCGGCTGCCGATCCCCGGCCTCTACCAGACGGGCGCCACGACGCACCCCGGCGGCTCCGTCACCGGCGGGCCGGGCCGCAACGCCGCCTACGTCCTGCTCGAAGACCTCGGGCACGATCCTCGCCAGGCGCTCGCCGCGCCGGTCGGGCGCCCGCAGCCGGCGTGATCGTCGACTGCCACGCGCACGTGGTCGTGCCCGGGCTCGGCGCCGAGGTCGAGTGGCGCGGCGGCGTCCAGGTCGTCTCGTACCGGGGCCGCGAGATCCGCTCCCCGCTGCGCGAGTTCTCCGACCTCGGCCGCATCCTCGAGGAGCAGGACCGTGCGGGCGTCGACGTGGTCGTGCTCTCGCCCTGGGTGGACCTGTGCGGGGTGGAGGTGGAGCGGCAGAACGAGGCGCTCGCGGGACTGGCCGGGGAGCGCGTGCTCGTGCTCGGGACGGTCGACCCGGAGCGGCCCGAGCAGCTCGTCGAGCTCATGCACGACGGTCGCTTCGGCGGCGTCGAGATCCCGGCCGTGCCGGGCGGCGCCTACCTCGGCGACGAGCGCCTGCGCGAGTTCTGGGCCGCGGCCGAGGAGACGGCCGCCCTCGTCTTCGTGCATCCCGAGCGCGCGCGGCTTCGCGCTGCCGGTGATGGAGGAGCACTACCTCTGGAACACGGCCGGCAACCCCCTCGAGACGACGGTGAGCGCGGCGCACATGCTCGGTGCGGGCGTGCTCGACGAGCACCCGCGGCTCAAGGTCCTGCTCGCGCACGGCGGCGGCGTCTTGCCCGCGCTGCGCGGCCGCCTCGCCCGGGAGCAGGAGATCCACCCGCCGGGCCGCGACGTGCGCGCGGCCATGGGCCGCTTCCTCGTCGACACGGTCGTCCATGACGTCGACGTGCTGCGCGGGCTCGTCGAGTTCTTCGGCCCCGACCGCGTGCTGCTCGGCTCCGACTACCCGTTCGACATGGGCAGCGAGCGGCCGGCGGAGATCGTGCGCGCCCTCGAGCTGGCCGCGGACGACCGGGCGGCGATCCTCGGCGGGAACGCGCTGCGCCTGCTTCAGGTCGAAGCGACGTGACCGGCGAGGCCGGCGTCGCCGTCGCCGAGCACCTCGCGGTGCCCGAGGTCGAGCGTCTTCACGAACCGCTGCGCGCCCGCCGTGAGCGAGACGAAGCTGCCGAGCTCGACGATCTGCGCCTCGCTGAAGTGGGCCCGCAGGCGCTCCCAGAGCGCGTCGTCGGCGAGGCCGGGATCCCAGGCGATCGCCCGCGTGTAGGCGAGCGCGGCCCGCTCGCGCTCGTCGAACGCGTCGGAGCTCTCGAAGAGCAGGATCTCGTCGACCAGATCCTCGGCGAGCCCCTGGGCACGGGCCGCCTCGGAGCGCTGGCCGCCGCAGTAGCTGCACTCGACGGTCTTCGAGACGTAGAGGCGGCACAGCTCCTTGAGCCGGTTGTCGACGAGCCCGTCGTCGAAGGTCGCGTTCCAGTAGGCGGAGAACGTGCGCAGGATCTCGGGCACGTGCGCGCGGACCGACTGGCTCTCCGGCCGCGGCGTCCCGTGCAGCCGCGCCCGCTCGAGCAGCTCGCGGTCCTGCGGGTCCGCGAGCGAGTCGGGCTGGACGTAGCTGATCCGCGCCATCGCCTGGAATCTACCGTTCCGGCGGATGTCTGAGCTCGCGACACGCGGCTGGATCGGCCGGCCGCTGCCGCGCGCCGAGGACGAGCGCTTCCTCCGCGGCGAGGCGCAGTACGTCGGCGACCTGAGCCTGCCCGGGATGCTCCACGCCGCCTTCGTCCGCAGCGTGTACGCGCACGGGCGCCTGCTCGGCGTCGACGCGGACGCCGCGCGGGCGCGTCCGGGCGTCCGGGCGGTCCTGACCGCATCGGAGATGGAGGGCCTCGCGCCGTTCCCGCTCGTCGGCCGCGAGGGCGCCGAGCTCGCGCCCGTCGCGCATCCGGTGCTCGCGCGCGGGCGCGTCCGCTACGTGGGCGAGCCCGTCGCGCTCGTCGTCGCCGACACGCCGGAGCAGGCGGCCGACGCCGCCGAGTGGGTGGCCGTCGAGGTCGACGAGCTGCCTGCCCTCGTCGACCCGACCGCCGCCGAGGGCGCGCCGCCGCTCCACGACGAGGCGCCCGGCAACGTGATCCTGCACTGGCGCCGCTCGTCCGGCGACGTGGCGGGCGCCTTCGCCGCCGCCCGCGCCGTCGTCCGCGCGCGCGTCCGCGCACCGCGTCTGATCGCGGCTCCGATCGAGCCGCGGGTCGTCCTCGGCGACCACGACGCCGCGACCGACGTGCTCACGCTCTGGCTCTCCGCACAGGACACGCACCGCCAGCTCGCCGGGCTGAGCCGCGTGCTCGGGCGCCCGCCCGAGCGTCTGCGGGTCGTCGTCCCCGACGTCGGGGGAGCCTTCGGGAGCAAGGGCGTCCCGCAGGCCGAGACGGTCGCCGTCGCGGTCGCCGCGCTCCGGATCGGCCGCCCGGTGAAGTGGGTCGAGACCCGAACCGAGAGCTCGCTCGCGGTCTATCAGGGGCGCGGCCAGGAGGTCGAGGCGGAGCTCGCGCTCGCCGCCGACGGTCGGATGCTCGCGCTCCGCGCACGCGTGCTCGGCGACCTCGGCGCGTATCTCTACTCGACGACGCCCGTCGCGCCGCTGACCGCGGCGATGCTCCTCACCGGCTGCTACGAGATCCCCGCCGCCGAGGTCGAGGTCGTCGGCGTCTGCACGAACAAGGTGCCGACCGGCCCCTACCGCGGCGCCGGACGCCCCGAGGCCGCACTCGTCGTCGAGCGCCTCGTCGACCTCGCCGCCGCCGAGCTCGGGATCGACCGCGTCGAGCTCCGGCGCCGGAACGCGATCCCGCCGGAGCGCTTCCCCTATGCGACGCCGCTCGGCCTCACCTACGACTCGGGCGACTACCTGGGCGCGCTCGACGCCGCGCTCGAGCTCGCGGGCTGGGACGGAGCTGCTCGCCGAGCGCGACCTGCTCCGCGCCGCGGGGCGCCTCGCCGGGGTCGGCCTCGCGCTCTACGTCGAGCGGGTCGGCCCCGGCTTCGAGACGGCGCGGCTGACCCTCGCGGCGGACGGGTCGGTCGTGCTCCGCACCGGCTCGTCGCCGCACGGGCAGGGCCACGAGACGACCTTCGCGCAGATCGTGGCGGAGGAGCTCGGCCTCGAGCCGTCCGCGGTCGAGGTGCGCTGGGGCGACTCGCGCGAGATCCCGGAGGGGATGGGCACGTTCGCGAGCCGCTCCGTCACCGTCGGCGGCTCGGCCGCGCTCCTCGCCGCGCGGGAGCTTCGCTCCCGGCTGGACGCCGGCGAGACGGCGCCGCTCGAGGCGTCCGTGCGCTTCGAGCTCCCGGGACCGGTCTTCTCCTTCGGCGCGTACGTGACCTCCGTCGAGATCGAGGCCGAGACGGGGGAGGTGAGCCTCGGCCGCGTCGTCGCCGTCGACGACTGCGGTCGGGTCGTCAATCCGCTGCTCGCCGAGGGGCAGGTCGTCGGCGCGATCGTCCAGGCCGTCGGCGAGTGCCTGACCGAGCAGGTCGGCCACGACGCCGACGGGCAGCCGCTGGCGGTCAACCTCTACGAGTACCACCTGCCGACGGCGCAGTCGGTGCCGCCGGTGGCGAGCGCGCTCCGCGAGACGCCGTCGCCCTTCAACCCGCTCGGCGCGAAGGGCGTCGGCGAGGGCGGCTCGATCGGCACGCCGGCCGCGATCGCGAACGCGGTCGCCGACGCGCTCGGCCCGCTCGGCGTCCGCCACCTCGACCCGCCGTTCACGCCCTCGCGGGTCTGGGAGGCGATGCGCGCGGCCGCCTTCGGCTAGCAATCGACTGCGAAGAGCCCTCCCTCGTGACGACAATGGGGATGATGGAGGCCGGAGTCCGAGCAGCGGTCGACGCGCCGGTGGTCGGGGCGCGGCGGCTGCCCCCCGTGCTGCCCGGCCTCGCGCTCTCGGTCGTGCTCGCGATCGTGGCCACGGTGCTCGGGCGCCGCGTCCCGGTCGTGGGGCCTGCGGTGCTCGCGATCGTGCTGGGCGTGATCGTCCGCGCGCTCGTCGATCCGGGCGCGTGGGCGAACGCCGGCGTCTCGTTCTCGTCCCGCAAGCTCCTCCAGGCGGCGATCGTGCTGCTCGGCACCGGGCTGAGCCTCGGCACCGTCGTCCGGGTCGGGGTCGGCTCGCTGCCCGTCATGCTCGTGACGCTGGCGGTTGCGCTCGGCGGCGGGAGCCTGCTCGGCCGCGCGCTCGGGATCGAGGCGCCGCTGCGGACGCTCCTCTCGGTCGGGACCGGCATCTGCGGTGCGTCTGCGATCGCGGCCGTGGCGAGCGTGGTCGAGGTGGAGGCGGTGGAGGTGGCCTACGCGATCTCGACGATCTTCGTCTTCAACGTCGCGGCGGTGCTCCTCTTCCCGCCGCTCGGGCACCTGCTCGGCCTCGGCGCGCACTCCTTCGGGCTGTGGGCGGGGACGGCGGTGAACGACACCTCGTCGGTGGTCGCCGCCGGCTACGCGTACTCGCACGCGGCCGGCGACTACGCGGTCGTCGTGAAGTTGACGCGGACGCTGCTGATCGTGCCGATCGTGCTCGCGCTCGCGGCGCGCTCCCGGCGCGGGCCAGGCTCCGAGCGGGCGCCGGCGCGGCGCTGGACGGGCTACGTGCCGCTGTTCCTCGTCGGCTTCGTGCTCGCCGCGGCGGCGAACTCCGCCGGGCTCGTCGACGCTCGGGCCCGCGGCGACCTCTCGACGGCGGCGCTCTTCCTCGTCGCGGTCGCGCTCGCCGCCGTCGGCCTCTCCGCCAGGTTCGCGCAGATCCGTGCGGCCGGCATCCGGCCGCTCCTCCTCGGCGCCGCCCTCTGGGTCGCTGTCGCCTCGACGAGCCTCGCCGTGCAGGCCCTGACGGTGGTCCTGTGATGGGACGCCGGTGCCGGGCACTGTCGACAGAGTCGTCGCTCACCGTCGTTCCGCCTCGATCTCCGCATGGAGCAGCACGTGACGAAGCCCGCGCCCGAGGGCGGCGCCCGCCGGGACAGTCGATGCGCGAGTCCGCCCGGTAGCGTCCGTCCGCCCGGCGCCCGCTAGCATCGCCTGCGTGGAGCCGCCGGTCGTCTGGACGCCGAGCGACGAGCGGGTCGCCCGCGCGACCATCACCCGCTACCGCGAGTGGCTCGAGCGGACGCGCGGTCTCGACCTGCCCGGCTACGACGCGCTGCGGCGCTGGTCCGTCGAGGACGTCGAGGGATTCTGGGCCTCGCTCTGGGAGTTCTTCGAGGTCGAGGCGTCGGTGCCCTACGACCGCGTGCTCGGCCGCCGCGAGATGCCCGGCGCCGAGTGGTTTCCGGGTGCGCGGCTGAGCTACGCGCAGCACGTCTTCCGCGACCGCGAGGACGGCGCGGTCGCGATCCACCACGCCTCGGAGCTGCGGCCGCTCGGCGAGGTGACCTGGGGCGAGCTGCGCGCGGCGACCGCAGCGGATGGCCGCGGCGCTGCGCGAGCGCGGCGTCGGCCCCGGCGATCGCGTCTGCGCCTACCTCCCGAACGTGCCGGAAACGGTCGCAGCCTTCCTCGCCTGCGCGAGCCTCGGCGCCGTCTGGTCGAGCTGCGCGCCCGAGTTCGGCGTCCGCAGCGTCGTCGACCGCTTCGCGCAGATCGAGCCGACGGTGCTTCTCGCCGTCGACGGCTACCGCTACGGAGGCCGCGACTTCGATCGCCTCGACGCGATCGCCCGCCTCCAGGCCGGGCTCCCGACCCTCGAGGCGACGATCGTGCTCGGCTACCTCGATCCGGAGCCCGAGCTGTCGGGCCTCCGCGACGCGACGCGCTGGGACGAGGCGCTCGCGGCGCACGCCGGCGCCGGCCTCGACTTCGCGCAGCTCCCGTTCGACCACCCGCTCTGGGTGCTCTACAGCTCCGGCACGACCGGGCTCCCGAAGGCGATCGTCCACGGCCAGGGCGGCATCCTGCTCGAGCACCTCAAGAAGGCGCACCTCCACCTCGACGCCCACGAGGACGACCGGCTCTTCTGGTTCACGACGACCGGCTGGATGATGTGGAACTTCCTCGTCGGCGGCCTGCTCACGCCCGCCTCGATCGTCCTCTTCGACGGCAACCCGGCGTACCCCGACCTGGGCACGCTCTGGGATCTCGCGGACGCGGCCGGGATCACCTGCTTCGGCACGAGCGCCGGCTTCATCGCCGCGTGTCAGAAGGCGGGGATCGAGCCGTGCGCGGGCCGCGACCTCTCGCCGCTCCGCAGCATCGGCTCGACCGGCTCGCCGCTCGCGCCGGAGGGCTTCGACTGGGTGCGCGAGCAGTTCGACGACGTCTGGCTCTTCTCCACCTCGGGCGGGACCGACCTCTGCACCGCGTTCGTCGGCGGCGTGCCGGTGCTGCCGGTCCACCGCGGCGAGCTGCAGGCGCGCGCCCTCGGCGCGAGCGTCGAGGCCTGGAGCGAGGACGGGCGGGCGCTCGTCGGAGAGGTCGGCGAGCTCGTGATCACCGAGCCGATGCCGTCGATGCCGCTCTTCCTCTGGGGCGACGAGGACGGATCGCGCTACCGGGAGAGCTACTTCGCCATGTTCCCCGGCATCTGGCGCCACGGCGACTGGATCGAGATCACCGAGCGGGGCACGGCGGTCATCAGCGGCCGCTCCGACGCCACGATCAACCGCGGCGGCGTGCGCATGGGGACGAGCGAGCTCTACCGGAGCGTGCTCGCCGAGGACGCGGTGCTGGACGCGCTCGTCGTCGACGTGCCGCAGGCGGAGGGGAGCCGGATGTCGCTCTTCGTCGTCCTGCGAGACGGTGAGGAGCTCACGGACGAGCTCGAGCGCGCGATCCGCGGCCGGATCCGCGACGAGTGCTCGCCGCGCCACGTGCCCGACGAGGTCGTCGCCGTGCCCGAGATCCCGCGCACGCTCTCCGGCAAGATCCTCGAGGTGCCGGTGAAGCGGATCCTGATGGGCCTGCCGGCCGACGAGGTGGCGAGCCGCGACTCGCTCGCGAACCCGGCCGCGCTCGCCCACTTCGAGCGCCTCGCGGCGCGGCGCGGCTGAGGCCGGATCAGCCGGTCGAAGCGTCCCGGGCCGAGAGGAGCGGCTCCCTCGTGCGCCAGCGGTCGCGCACGCGCTCGTCGTCCCACGGGACCTCGCGCTCGTCCGGGTCGTCGAGGTCGTACTCCTCGGTGACCAGGTAGGCGACGAGGCAGTCGGTCAGCGCCTCGTAGCCGTGCGCGTGCCTGCCCGGCACGTAGAGGGCGACGTGGTTGTCGTCGCCGATGTCCTCGCTGAAGACCTCGCCGCTCTCGCGGTCGAGGACGACGACCCGCGCCGTCCCCGCGAGGCAGACGAAGACGTCGTCCTGGCCGCGCTCGTGGAAGTGGAGCCCGCGGATGACGCCGCGGCGGGAGTGGGAGAGGTTGACCTGGGCGATCGGCTTCGGGAGCGCGCCCGCGCGGGCGAGCTCCGTGAACCAGCCGCGCTCGTCCTCGTGCCGCGTGAGCGGGATCCGCACGATCTCCGGGTTCACGCGTTCACCGGGTTGCGGCGGACGAAGTCGTTCACCTCGTAGTACGCGTCGATCGACTCGCCCGCGTCGCCCCAGAAGCCGTTCACGACGTCGGCCTCCATCGCGCCGCGGCCGACGTACCAGTTGTTCACGTCGGTGATCTCGAGCTCGCCGCGCCCGGACGGCTCGAGCGTCGGCAGCACCTCCCAGACCTGCTCGTCGTAGAAGTACACGCCGGTGACGGCGTAGCGGCTGGGCGGGGCCTCCGGCTTCTCGACGATCTGCGTCACGCGCGCGTCCTCCATCACCGCGACCCCCAGGTGGCGCAGGTGCGCCTCGTCGTCGACGTCGGAGAGGACGATCCGCGCTCCCGACTCCTGCCGGGCGAAGCGCTCGACGACCGGGCGGAGCGAGCGCTCGAACACGTTGTCGGCGAGGAGGACGCAGCACTTGTCGCCGCCGACGAAGTGCTCCGCGAGGCCGAGCGCCTCGGCGATCCCGCCCGCCGCGTCCTGGTAGCCGTACGCGAGCCGGTCGATCCCGTACTCGCGGCCGTTGCCGAGCAGCCGGAAGAACTCGCCGGCGTGAGTGCCGCCGGTGACGAGCATCAGCTCCTGGATCCCCGCCAGGACGAGCGCCTCGACGGCGTACGTGACCATCGGCCGGTCGTAGAGCGGCAGCAGGTGCTTGTTCGTGATCTTCGTCAGCGGATGCAGACGCGTCCCGGAGCCGCCGGCGAGGATCACGCCCTTCATCGGCTCGTCACGCTAGCGGAGCGGACGCCGTGCCGAGAGGCGAAGCGTCCCGGTCCGGTCAGCGCCGCCGGAGCTCGCGGCGCCGTGCGCGGAGCGCATGGAGCTTCTCGTCGAGCTCGCCGGCGAAGGCGTCCAGGGTCTTCTGCCGGTTGCGGACGAGCGCGAGCTGCCGTTCGACGTGGACGATCGCCTCGTCCACGATCGCCCGCCGCTCGTCGTCGGTGGGGTCTTCGTGCCACTGGTCGCGGAGCGCCGCGCGCGCCTCCTCCGCCTCGGCGAGCTCGACCAGCTCCTCGAGCGTGAGGCCCAGCAGGTCGCGGAGCCGGATCAGCTCCTCCAGCCGGGCGACGTCGACCTCGCCGTACTGGCGGTGCGCTCCCTTCGCGCGCTCGCTGCCCGTCCCGAGCAGCCCGAGCTCCTCGTAGTAGCGGATGGTGCGCGTCGTGATGCCGACGCGCTCGGCGACTTCGCCGATCCGCAGGCTGGCGTCCCCGGCGCCGGCGCTCACGGGCCAACCTCCGGTTGGCCCGTGAGGTTTCCGCTCCAGCGCCGGCAGAGCCGGCGCCTACCTCTCTGATGAGCTCCGTCGAGCCGACGCTCACGCCGCGTCCTCCACCGGCTCGAGGCCGGTCGGCGACCCCGCCGGGACGGTCGCCTCGGCGTCGGCGTGGTGGTACTTGCCGCCGCGCAGCAGCGAGGCGACGGCGGCCACGAGGCAGGCGGCGATCGCGAACGCGAACGCGTAGACGAGCGCCGTGTGGAACGGGCCGGAGATCAGGTGCGGGAAGAAGCTGCGCCCCGTCAGCGTCTGCGCCTGTGCGGCGGGCAGCGCGTGCAGGGTGTGCGGCCCGAGCAGCGTCGCGATCGGGTTGTAGCCGAGGAACGAGGCGAAGAGCGTCGCCACCGGCGGCAGGTGCGAGATCCGGGCCGCGTCGGCGGCCGGAACGCCGTGCGCGGCGAGCCCGGTCTGCAGGGTGTGCGGGAGTCCCGACGCGAGGCCGACGATCATCAGCGTGAAGAAGACGCCGATCGACAGCACCATCGCCGAGTTCATGAACGTCGCGAGCATCCCCGCTCCTGCGCCGCGCTGGTCTCGGCGGCAGGCTGTTCATCACCCCGGCGCTGTTCGGCGCGGAGAAGAGGCCCATGCCGATCCCGTTCAGGAGCAGGATCAGCGCGAACCACACGTACGAGAAGTCGACCGGCAGCACGATCAGGAGCAGGAAGCTGAGCGCCGCGATCACCATCCCGCCGGTCGCGAACGGGCGCGCGCCGTAGCGGTCGGAGAGCCAGCCCGAGGCCGGGCCGGCGACCAGGAAGCCCGCGATCAGCGGCAGCATGTAGATGCCGGCCCAGAGGGGCGTCCGAGCGAAGTCGTAGCCGTGCTCCGGAAGCCAGATCCCCTGCAGCCAGATGATCAGGATGAACTGGAGCCCGCCGCGGCCCGGTCGCCGCCAGCAGCGCCGCCAGGTTGCCGGCCGTGAAGGCGCGGATCCGGAACAGCTCGAGGTGGAACATCGGCTCCTCGACGTGCACCTCGATCCAGCAGAAGACGGCGAGGAGCGCGGTTCCGCCGAGCAGCGTCCCGAGCACGAGCGGCGACGTCCAGCCCATCGTGTGGCCGCCGTACGGCTGGATGCCGTAGGTGATGCCGATCATCACGCCGACGAGGCCGACCGCGAAGGTCGCGTTGCCCCACCAGTCGATGCGCGCGTGGCGGCGCTGGCCGAGGTCGCGCAGCGAGTGGTAGGCCCAGACGGTGGCCACGAGGCCGATGGGCACCGAGACGACGAAGACGAGCCGCCAGGCGATCGGCGCGAGCACGCCGCCGAGCACGAGTCCGAGGAACGAGCCCGCGATCGCCGCGATCGAGTTGACGCCGAGCGCGAGCCCGCGCTGGTCGGCGGGGAACGCGTCGGTGAGGATCGCGCTCGAGTTGGCGAAGATCAGCGCCCCGCCCACGCCCTGCCCGACCCGCATCAGGATCAGCCAGAGGGCGGCCGCCGTCCCGTGCAGCCACGTGATCGAGAGGAGGATGGAGAAGAGCGTGAAGACGGCGAAGCCGAGGTTGAACATCCGCACGCGGCCGTAGATGTCGCCGAGGCGGCCGAGGCTGACGAGCAGTACCGCCATCACGACCATGAAGCCGAGGATCAGCCAGAGCAGATAGCTCGTGTTGCCCGGCGCGAGCGGGTCGATGTGGATGCCGCGGAAGATGTCGGGCAGGGCGATCAGCAGGATCGAGGCGTTGATCGTCGCGATCAGCATGCCGAGCGTCGTGTTCGACAACGCCACCCACTTGTAGTCCAGGTGCACCGTCCGCTTCCTCCCGATAACTGACGTTCACGTAAAGTAGCAGGACGACCCGGCGACAGGCCCGGGGCTCCCGCGAGGTCGAGGATTGCGGCGCGGGATGGCCGGCGGCGGCGGCCGCGATCGCGGCGGCGCGGCGGGCCTCGGTGCCGGAGCAGCCGCCGCGGGTGGCCAGGTCGGGAGCGGACGCCCGAGCGCGCGCGCGGGGAACCGACGCAGCGGGCTGCCCCGGTCGACACCCTCGTCACCCGAGGTTCGCTCACGGCAGCCGTCGCCCTCCGGATGCTTTCTAGAGTCTACGGCATCCGATCGCGTCTCTATAACAGAAGTTACCTCGGCCGGGGGTGTCGGTCCAACGAGCGAAAGGGCACACCCCGTGAAGACGCACAAGCTCAGGCTATGGGCGCTCGGTCTCGCTGCCGTCGTATGCGCGGCCGTCCTCGGCGGCGGCGGCACCATCTGGCCGCCGTTCACCTAGCCGACACGGCAGTCGCCGGGCTGCGGAGAAGCGTCGGAGTTGACCTTCTCGCAGCCCGGCGACAACATGAGGCTCGGGACATGCCACGTCGCCCGGGCACACATGTCGACGATCCGGCCTCCGTGGGCGCGCGGCTGCGCGAGGCGCGCCTGCGCGCGGGCCTGAGCCAGCGGAAGCTCTCCTTCGACGGCTGCACCGCGGCGTACATCTCGCGGGTCGAGGGCGGCTTCCGCATCCCCGTCGCTCCAGATCCTCCAGGAACTCGCCCGGCGGCTCGGGACGACCGCCGAGCATCTGGCGACCGGCGGCGCGGCCACCGACCCGCGCGGGCTGCTCGAGGAGGCAGAGTCCGCCGCCCGCCTCGGCCAGCTCGACGAGGCGGCGGAGGTGTACCGGCGGCTGCTGCAGCTCGACCTCGCTCCGGCGGAGGCGATCCGCGTCCGGGCGGGCCTCGCCGAGATCGCCTTCCGCCGTGGCGATCCGTGGAAGGTCGTCGAGCTCCTCGGCGAGGTCGGGCTCGAAGGGCTCGATTCGGAGACGGTCGCGTGGCTCTCCGACCGGCTCGGACGCGCGTACGCGCAGCTCGGCGAGTACGAGTCGTCGCTCGCGACGTTCGGTCGCGGCCTCGAGATCGCTCGCAGCTCCGGCGACCAGGTGGCCCAGCTCCGACTCCTGACGCTGCTGGCGAACGCCGTGCTCGACCGGGGGGACGCCGGCCGCGCGGAGGAGCTCCTCGCCGATGCGCTCCAGATGGCGGAGCGCGCGAGCGACCCGCTCGAGGTCGCGCGCATCTGGTGGTCGCAGGCGCGCCTCCACATCCAGCAGCACCGGCCGGACGTCGCGGCCCGGTACGTCCGGAAGACGATCGGGCTGCTCGAGGCTCGCGAGCACGGGGACTTCGCCGCCGCCGCGTTCCAGCTGCTGGCCCGGCTGGAGAACGACCGCGGCAACCACGCCGAGGCCCTCGAGCTCGTCGAGCGAGCTCCCGGCCGGGCAGAGAACCGCTATCACCTCGCGCTGTTCGAGGTCGAGAGGGCGCGAGGGCTTGCCGGCCTCGGGGACGCGGAGGAGGCGGGGGCGGTCGCGATGCGGGCTGCGCGGCTCCTCGAGGAGACCGATCCATCGTCTGCGGGACGGAGCTACGCCGTCATCGCCGACGTCTTCCGCTCGCTCGGCGACGATGCCCGTGCACTGGAGATCTACGAGCTGGCCGCGGAGCGCCTGCCCGACTCCGATCCGTTCCAGGCCGAGATCCACGCCTCGCTCGGCGAGCTCCACGAGGCGGCCGGCAACGACATCGAGGCGATGCGCGCCTACAAGCGGGCGGCCCAGGTGCAGGCCCGCGCGGCGCGCGACTGACGTCGTACGGCGACGCCGGGTCGATTCCCGACACCGGTAGGGTTGCCGCGTGGAGACCCGGCTCGACGATCGGGTGGTCGTGATCACCGGCGGCAGCGCCGGGATCGGCCTCGCCGCAGCCGAGGAGATGGCGAAGAGCGGTGCCACGGTCGTCACCGTCAGCCGCGGCGACGGGCCCGGCGTCGGCGAGACGCTGCACGTCGCCGCCGACCTGGGCGAGCGTGGGGAGCCGCAGCGGGTCGTCGCGGAGGTCGAGGCGCGACTCGGGAGAGTCGACGTCCTGGTGAACAACGTCGGCCTCGCGGTCGCCCGCCGACTCGAGGACGTGACCGACGACGACTGGGAGCTCTCGTGGCGTCTGAACGTCCTCAGCGCCATCCGCGCCACCTCGGCGGCGCTCCCGGGAATGCTCGAACGGGGCCGCGGCGCGATCGTGAACGTGGCGTCGACGGCGGGACGCCGCCCGAGCCGCAGCCTGTCGGACTACTCGGTCACCAAGGCGGCGCTGCTCGCGTACTCGAGGCAGGTCGCCGAGACGTATGCGAAGCAGGGCATCCGCTGCAACGCCGTGATCCCGGGGCCGACGCTGACCCCGTCCTGGACCGCCCCCGGGGGGCTCGCCGAGCAGCAGGGCGACCGTGAGGCGGTGCTCGCCGCGGCCCAGGCCGCACGGCCGCTCGGACGGTTCGCGACTCCCGACGAGATCGCGGCCGTGATCGTCTTCCTCGCCTCGGATTCCGCGTCGTACGTCACCGGCGCGGAGTGGAGCGTGAGCGGCGGCTCGGTGCCCTAGAGGCTTGATGCGCATTGCGACCTGTCCCGCGGTTGCCGCCTCAGACGCGGCGCGAAGCCGTCCCGTCGCCCTCGACTCAGGCCACCGGCCTGGCCCGCGGACGCCGAACCGCCTTCGCTTGGTCAGAGACAGCCCCACGGGGAGCCGAATCCACATCAAGCCTCTAGAGTCTTGGGCGGCCGGGGCCTCGAGCGGCGCGCTCGCGCAGGAGCGGCAGGACGTCTTCGGAGAACTGTTCGAGGAAGCGCTGCTGGTCGTCGCCGGGGGCGTGGAAGACGAGGTGGTCGAAGCCGAGCCCGGCGTACCACCAGATCTTCTCGGCGGTCTCCTCGGGGTCGCTGCTGACGATGAAGCGGGTGTGGGCGCGGTCGAGGTGGAGCGTCGGCGAGGCGCTCCATCTCGATCGGGTCCTCGACGCCGCTCTTCTCGTCGGGGGTCAGCGCGAGGGCGGCCCACCAGTTGCAGGCCTCGATGGGCGTAGGCGCGGTCGCGGTCGTAGGAGACCTTGATCTCGATCATCCGCTCGAGCGCGCTCGCGTCGCGGCCGGCGGCGGCCGCGCCCTCCTCGACGGCGGCGAGCAGCTGCCGGTAGAGGTCGGCGTTCTTGCCGCTGGTGCAGATGAAGCCGTCGCCGGCGCGGCCGGCGAGCTTGGCTGCCAGCGGCCCGGAGGCGGCGACGTGGATCGGCACCGGCTGCTCGGGCTTGTCGTAGATCGTGGCGCGGTCGGTGCGGTAGAACTCGCCTGCGAAGCTGACGCGCTCGCCGCTCCAGAGAGCGCGGATCAGCTCGATCGCCTCGGCGAGGCGCTGCCGGCGCTCCTTCGCACCCGGCCACTCGCCGGCGGTGACCGGCGTCTCGTTCATCGCCTCGCCGGTGCCGACACCGAGGATGACCCGGCCGGGATAGAGGCAGCCGAGCGTCGCGAACGCCTGGGCGATCACCGCCGGCTCGTAGCGCAGCGTCGGCGTCAGCACGCTCGTCGCGAGCGTCACCCGCTCGGTCGCCTGGCCGGCGGCGCCGAGCCAGACGAGCGAGCTCGGCGCGTGCCCGCTCGAGTGCCGCCACGGCTGGAAGTGATCCGACACCGCGACCGAGTCCAGACCGACCCGCTCCGCCAGCACCGAGAACTCCAGCAGCCGCGACGGCCCGAACTGCTCCGCCGACGCCTTGTAGCCCAGCCTCACCGCCATCGTGCCGCCGCCCTCCCGGCGCGCGGCGGCGCCGGATCGACCGGGAGCTCGTTGCGGCGCGTGCAGATGGAGTTGTTCGTCCGGGCGAGGCAACGGAAGGCTCATCGGGGACGGCCGGGGGCGATGCGGAGTCGTGCGGATCGCGCTAGCGCGCGTCGCGCGCCCGCTCCTCGTCGGCGGTCAACTCCGCGGTCGGGACGGCCTCCAGCCGCGCGTCGGGAATCGGCTCTCCGCTCGCGATCGACAGGCCGTAGGTGCCGCCCGCGAGCCGCTGCTCGGCTCGCTCGACGGCCGCGAGCTGTTCGCGAAGCTCGTCCGCTCGACCCTCGTCGAACGCGTCCTGGTAGAGATCGGCCGCCAGGTTCGCCGGGTCCTGCTCGTCCGCCGGCTCGCCGTCGTGCTCTCGGCCGAGGCGGTCGAGCGCTTGCTCGATCCGCTTGCGCTCGGTCGTCAACAACTCCTGCGCCCGATCCGCTTCCACGCCGACAGCTTACGACGGGAGAGGCGCGGGCCGACGCGGAAGGCTCGCCGACACTTCCAGCTCGTGCGACATCAAGCCTCTAGACTGCGACCGAGATGCGTAGGCGCAGACGGCAGACCTCGGGCGTGTCCTTCCGCGGCTCGGGCCTGATCTGGGGCTTCGTGCTCGCGCTGCCGCTGGCTGCGGCGCTGATCGTCTTCGTCGCCCAGAACACCGGCGATGTGACCGTGCACTGGACGGTGTGGAAGGTGACGACCCCGCTCGCGGTCGCCGTGCTGGCGAGCATCTTCGTCGCGGTCGTGCTCGCCGAGCTCGTGGGCGTGGTCTGGCGGCTCCGGCGACGCCAGCTGCTCTCGAGGCGGGCCAGCGCGGAGCTGGTTGCCGCGGCGCCCGAGGTGCCGCCCGTGGAGGACGCCGCCGCCCCGGCCGGGTCCGGCGAGGGCTCGAACGACGGCCTCGCCGGCTAGCGCGGGCCGGTCGGCGCCTTCTGCAGCAGCGCGGGGACGAGCGTGTGCGCGGCGGACGAGACGGTGATGTGGATCGTGTCGGGGCGCCGCTCCCAGGCGATCAGGTTGCGCGCTGTGAGCCGCTCGAGCTCGTACTGGAAGGCGCTCGCCTGGGCGGGTGAGCTGTAGGTCCGGCGGATGTCGAACGCGTAGCCGGTCGTGAGCAGCGAGTAGCCGGTCGTCGCCTCGGGATCGCCGGGCGGGAGCAGCTTCCGGTACTCGTCGTCGAGGACGGTCGTGGTCAGCGTCAGCGCCGGCGCGCCGCTGAGCGCGTGGACGCGGGCGGTGAGGTAGAGGAGCAGCGCCAGGGCGTCGGGCTGCAGGCCCCGGTAGAGGCCGGGTCGCTGCCCGAGGCGGCCGGCGAGGGCGCCCATCGAGGCAGCGGCGCGGAGGTGGAGCAGCGCCGGGTCGCCCGGCAGGGGCTGGACGACGCCGCGGCGCCAGGCAGCCGCGAGCTGGCCGGGCGTCGCGAAGCTCGTGGTCTCGGTCGGCGGGTGGAGGACGTCCTCGGCGCTCGCCTTCTCCCTGTGCAGGGTGGCGAGCTGCCGCAGCCGGCCAGGGTCGGCGCGGTAGAGGCGCATGATCTCCTCGGCGGCCAGCACGCGCCAGTAGTAGGTCTGAGAGTCGTCGCCGAAGCCGGCGAGGCGGGCCCACGCCGAGCGGTGCGCGACGGGCGAGGAGGCGAAGTAGAGGCGCGCCCAGGAGAGGTCGTCGCGGGCGACGAGCTGCTTCACCGGGCCGCCGCCCGCGTAGGCGTGCACGACGCCCTGAAGGTTGCCGATGCCCATGTGGTAGGAGACGACGGCCAGATCGTCGCGTCCGAGCAGCCGCCGGGCGGTGAGCAGGTAGCGGACGGTGCCCGCGAGCGCCCGGGCCGGGTCGAAGCGGTCGTCGACGCGGCGGCGGCGGAGCTCGAGCCGTCTCACGGCCTTCGCGTCGCCGCGGCGTTCCGGCGGCTGCGATCGCGCGGGTCAGGCTGCGGCTCGCGGCGAGATCCACGTGCATGCCGAGGAAGTGCTGCGCCGTTCCGGCGAGGATCTGCGTCAGTCCTGCAGCGCCGGCCGGGTCGCTGCCGGCGATCGCATCCGGTCTGCCCGAGCTCTCGAGAAAGACGATCGCCTCGAGCACGCGGGGGTCGATTCGGGTCCCTGCTGCCGCCCGCTCGGCGAGCGGCAGAAAGCGGGCCGTGCGCTTCGCCGCCGCCGATACGCCGCCGGGGCTCTTCGCGTACAGCACCTGCGCGTAGCCCTGCGCGGCTGCCTGCTCGAGGCTCGGCAGCTGCGTCGAGGCGAAGGCGAGTGGGTCGCCCCGCAGACCTGCCGGGCGCGGGACGAGACGCGGCGCCGGCGCGCCGCCGCCGCGCAACGCGACGAGCAGCACGGCCAGCCCGCCCCCGAGCAGACCCACGAGCACCGCGGCGACCGCGAACCGGCGCGGAGCACCGACCCGGCCGGCGCCGGCCTCCCCTTCGGAGCCGCTGAGACGCACTTCCATAGGAGCCGACCCAGTGTCGCACGCGAGCCGGTGCTCGAGGAGGCGCCGGGCGGCGAGCCCAGCCGACTCTCCTCCGGCGAGCGGGGGCCGACGGGCGAACTACCGTTGCATCCGGTCGCAATGGAGTCGCAGGTCCCAGGGAGGAGGCGCGCTTGAGAAACCGGGTTCCCGTCGTCGTGTCGTTGGTCGCCCTCGTCGTCGCGCTGCTCGGGCTCGCGCAGCGCGGCACCGCGCAGCCTCTCGTTCCGCCGCACAGTGTCGGCACCCTGCAATTGCGGAACGGCGCCGTCACCGCCGCGAAAGTGCGGCTCCACTCGCTCCTGGCACGCGACTTCAAACGCGGCCAGCTGCCTGCCGGCCCGGCCGGCCCGGCCGGCCCGGCCGGCCCCAGCGACGCCTACTGGACAGCTCTTCCCGGGCCGCTCCCGGTGCCGGTGCGGGACACGCCGGCCACGCTCGTCGAGCTCGAGATTCCCGCCGCCGGCAGCTACGTGATCAGCGCGAAGGCCTACTTCGACTCGAACGGCACCGGCATCCCGACGATCACCTGCCTGCTCGACACCCTGGCCGGGGACACCGACGAGGTGCAGCTCCTGGCCGGCAATCCGACCCCCGCCTCGCTCAGCGTCGCGCACGCGTATCCGGCCCCGGGCCTGGTCGACCTGAAGTGCGCGGGCCGCGCCGCCGCCGACGCGAACGCCGTCCGGATCACGGCGATCCGCGTCGGCGCGCTCACCGCGTCCGGGCCGGGACAGACGCCGTGAGCACCGGCGGCGAAGCCCTGCCGCGCGCCCTGCGGCGGGCCGGGCTCCTCCGCCGCCTCGCCTGGCACGGCGGTCCGACGCCGGAGGAGCGGCGCACGATGCTCGACGAGCTCTTCGCGCAAGGGCCGGAGCTCGTCCCGTACCTCTTCCGGCTCACCGTGCTGATGGGCCTCGCCTCGGTGATCGCGGCGCTCGGCCTGATCGCCGACTCTCCGGCGGTCGTGATCGGCGCGATGCTCGTCGCCCCCCTGATGACCCCGCTGATGGCCTCGGCCGCCTCGCTGACGATGGGCTGGACGACGCGGCAGCTGGAGGCGGGGCTGCTGGTCGTCCTCGCCTCCGCCGAGTCGGTCGGCGCCGCCTGGGCCGTGTCGGCGGTCGTTCCGGCCTTCCGCCCGGTCTTCCTCTCGCACGAGCTGCTCACGCGCACGCAGCCGCGCCTGCTCGACCTCGCGATCGCGATCGCCGCCGGTGCCGCGGGCGCGTACGTGACCGTCCGCCGCCGGGCCGCCGTCGCGCTGCCGGGCGTCGCGATCTCGGTCGCGCTCGTCCCGCCGCTCGCAGCGGTCGGCGTCCTGCTCGAGATCGGCAAACCGCATCTCGCGACCGGTGCGCTCCTCCTCTACGCCACGAACCTGTTCGCGATCGTCTTCTCCGCGGCGGTCGTCTTCCTGCTGACCGGCTTCGTCCCCCTGGGTCTCGCCCGGCGTCGGGGGCGGCGGATCGTGCTCGGCGTCCTGACGACCCTCGGCGCTGTCGCCGTGGTGGCCTATCCGCTCCAGCGGGAGAGCCGTGCCGTGCTCGCCCGGGCGAGGGGCGAAGACGCGGTCGGCCAGGCTGTCGCCGCCTGGCTCGGCGCCTCCGGCCTCGCCGTGAACGGCGAGAGCGTCGACCTGAAGCAGGGGACGGCTCGTCGTCACCGTCGACGTCGTCGGACCGAAGCCGCCTCCGCCCGCGTCGCGACTGGCGAGCCTCGTCGGCGCGCGCAGCCAGCGCCGGGTCGACCTGACCGTTCGCTGGACCGAGCAGCGCCAGGAGCGGGCGTCGGTCGGCGGCTAGTTCCGGCTCGAAGACGACCCGTGAGTCCGGCGGCCGCCAATCGAAGGTGCAGCTCGAACCGATCGTTGTGTGATGGAATCCACAGTCGTGGACGACTTTCCCGGCTCGAGCCTCGCCGCCGCCCTCCTCGAGTGCGAGGAGTGCGGCCGACCCTGGCTCGAGCAGCGCGAGCGCTGGCGGCTCTACCTCACCGACGACCACCCTCCCCGGCTCGTCCCCTACTGCTCGGAGTGCGCGTCGCGCGAGTTCGACCCCGGCCCGTAATCGGACGATCCGGATCTCGCTCGACCGCACGGAGCCCGCGACGACGCCTCGCCGCGCTGCCGTACCACCCGACCGTCCGCGTGACGACCCGGACTCACGACTCGAGTGGATGCCCGTCGAGCCGATCGGGAGCCTCGACGCCGAGGAGCGAGAGCACCGTGGGTGCGATGTCGAGGATGTTGCCCTCGTGCTGTGACCGGGCCTCGAACGGCGAGCCGGCCGCCCACAACCACGTCGGCGCGGGGGGATGGGCAGAGGTGCGGCGTCCGGGGGGCACGTGCGGCTGGCGAATCAGACCGACGCGCTCCGACCGGCAGGCATCGAGGCGTCCGAGATCCTGGCGGAAGGACACCATCAGGTCGGGCACGTCGGGGTGATGGTCGGGGCCGAACGCCTCGAAGGCGGTCGTGGCCTGCGCGACGATCGGCTCGCCCGTCGCGGGGTCCTCGAGCGCGAGCAGTTCGCGGCGCAGCTCCTCGAGCAGCTTCGGCGCCTCGTCGGGCTCGACGCTTCCGTGTGGCTCGCGACCCGAGAGGTTGAGCCTGATCCAGCTGGCCGTGTCGCCGTCGAGCGCGACGGCCCGCGTGCCCTGCGAGTCGAGGGGGCTCGTCAGCGACCCGGCCTTCGCCTGAAGCGGCGCTCGCGCGGCCGCCGGTACGACGCGCCGGAGCAGGACACGGAGCCCGACGGGCAGCCGCGAGCGGATCTGGGCGGCGGCTCCGGCGCCCGAGCTGAGGCCGAGGCGGACGAGCACCTCGGGGATCAGCTGCTGTCCCCCGATCGTCGGGCCCATCGCTGCGCTGGAGATCGCCAGCACGGTGGCGTCCTCGCCGGCCGCCTCGACCAGCGCCCCGAGGCCCTCGTCGATCTTGCGGTAGACGGAGCGGATGGCGTTCTGGAACCGTTCGGGCGCGGCGGGTGCGTCGAGGAAGTGCCAGAACTGATGCCCGACGCACTGCGGCTCGCCGAACGCGCAGGCGAAGACGTCCCACGGCTCACGCGCCAGCAGATCGAGGAAGAGCGAGCGCTTGCGCTCGAGCCCGGCCAGGAGTGCGCCGAGCAGGTAGTCGTACTCGGCATCGCTCGCTCCGAGCGCATAGCAGGGCGGCCGTGGTGCCGCGCCGTCCTCTCCCGCCGGCCAGAGCGGATAGTCGCCGTATCGCGCCCGCAGCTCCTCGCGCAGCTCTGGCGGCTCGCAGCGGAACCCGAACGGCCGGTCGTGCGAGCCCCAGCCCTCGACATGCAGGCCGTTGACGCCGGCGATCGGGACGGTCCAGGGGACGTCGACGGCCGCGACCCGGCGCCCGGCGGCACCGGCGATCGACCAGAACGCCGTCCCGTCCACCTCCTCCGGCTCGACCGGTCGCACCGAGGTCTCGCCGGTGCGCAGCTGTCGCATCGGGAAGTAGAAGCCGGTTCGTCCGGACGAGCGACCGCTCCAGATCTCGGGCCAGAAGCTGGGAGGCAGCGTCAGGGCGCCGTTCGCGAGGCGGTACTCCGCCGAGCGCTCCCGGAGTGCGGCGAAGGCGGGGAGATCGCCCTCGGCCGTCCACCGCTCGAGCAGATCCTTGTCGGAGGCGTCGAGCCCGACGACGAGCACCCGTGCCGGCATCTAGAGGCTTGATGTGGATTCGGCTCGCCGTGGGGCTGTCTCAGACCAAGCGAAGGCGGTTCGGCGTCCGCGGGCCAGGCCGGTGGCCTGGTCGAGGGCGACGGGACGGCTTCGTGCCGCGTCTGAGGCGGCAACCGCGGGACAGGTCGCAATGCGCATCAAGCCTCTAGTCCCCCTGTCCCCGGCCCGGGCGCGCTCGGTCGCGTGGAGGAGCTCCGGCGGCTGCGGCCTGGACGCGACCTTCGAGCCGCCGCCGGATCCCGAGCCGGCCGCGGTTCTCGGCGATGCGCCCGCGGAGGCCGCTCTCGAGCCGCGCTGCGGCTGCGGCCTTCCCCTCGCGCAGGCGCAGCGGCACCCAAGCGAGCGGTGGCTCGAGCGGGAGGTCGGGGCCGACGAGCAGTCGCGAGAGCAGCTGCGTGTAGACGCTGGTGCGGGTCGGAGCGAGCCACGGCTTGCGCGTATGCGTGTAGTGCAGGTGAAAGGGCTCGGTTCCGTCTGCGTAGGCGCAACCGAATCCGCGCGCCGCCGGCTCCAGGCCGGCGAACGGCGGTTGCGGTGCGAGCCTCTGATCGTGGACGATGAGTTGACCGGGCCGTAGTCGCGCGCCGAACAGCGCGTTGAGGAGGTCCTGGTCAGCGTAGTAGAACGGATCTGCGGGTGAGCCGCCCTCGAAGTACGAGGTCGCGGGATCGAGTTGCGGACGGAGCTGCTCGAACTCCTCCAGCAGCGGCAGCGCCTCCTCCCCGAGTGCGAGCAGGCCGCAGTTCACGTATGGATGGGACTGCTGGTCCGGCAGTCCCAGGAGCTCCGACCAGCGCCGGTCGAAGCGAGGGGAGACCGGATCTGCGAAACCGACGACTCGGTCGCCGCCGGCCTCCTCGAAGAGCGGTGTCAGCGCGCGCGTGACGATCACGTCGGAGTCGAGGAGGAGCATCTCGGGGACCGGGTGCAGCAACGGCGCCAGAGCCTTGGCGAGCGGCGGGAAGATCGGCTTCGCCAGCGGCACGACAGTTGCCTCGGCGGCGATCAGGCGGCGCTGGGGCTCGGTCAACCCGCAGTCGAGCACGAAGACCGGCTCGCGGTGCCCGACCAGGCGCAGCGAGTTGATCAGCCCGACGAGCCCGAGGATGTACGAGGAGTCCGCGAGCGTGTAGAAGGCGCGTGCGACTCCCGCGTGCGGAGGGTGGTCGGCACCAGAGGTCGAGCTCACAGCACCACAGGATGACTCAGCTGCGCGGCGTGCGCGACAAACTGCCCGCGGCACGCCGCCATCCCGCCGCCGAGGCGGTCGGCCGGTGAGGTTCCCTGCCGATGGCGACGAGAGATGAGCACGGTCGCGCTGATGCGGCGCTCCTCCACGCCACTGGCTCTCGAGCCGACGGCCGAACTCCGCCTTGCGATCGCCCTGACGCTTGTCGCCCTCGTCCTCTCGCCGCATGGCGGCCGTCGGCTACGATCGAATCGCGGTCGCCGAGGAAGGCGACCGGTGTGGCTTCGAGGCCTCGGGTGCAGCCCGGGGCCTTTTTTGTGCTCGCATCCCTGCAAGGAGAAGAGGAACCTGTGACTGCTACCGCCAGAGTGCTGACCGTCGAGGACGATCCGATCGTCAGGGCCGATCTGCGGCAGGTGCTCGAGGACTTCGGCTTCGACGTCTGTGCCGCTGCGCGTGACGGAGTCGAGGCCGTCGAGCTTGCGCGCGCGTACGCCCCCGACCTGATCCTGCTCGACCTCGGCCTGCCGCGGCTGGGCGGGGTGGATGCGGCCCGCGAGATCCTGCGCGAGCGGCAGGTGCCGATTGTCGCCCTGACCGGACGCTCGAGCGCGCTCGCGCACGAGGCGATCGAGGCCGGCGCGGTCAGTTGGCTGCGCAAGCCGTTCGTGGTGGGCGAGCTCGTCTCCGCGGTACACGAAGCCCTCGCGGCGGACGAGCCGACGACAGAGCGGGAGAGGTCGCGTGCAGCGATCGCCGAGCTCCTGGGTCTGCTCGGCTATCCGGAGGAGTGGGCGGTCGCCTTCGAGGAGGACGCCTTCCGGGCGGGACATGTCTGGAGGCGGGCCGGTTGAGCTCGTTCGGCGAGGCGTGCCCGTGCGACCCGGCCTCCTGCCGGCGCGTCGTGAACTCGTCCACCGCAGGGTTCGAGGTCAGGGCGCGAGGCGATCGGCCGCGCCTGCGGAGACGCGGCGCGCCGCGAACGATCTCGCGAGTGGCGACGAAGAGGCAGCCGCCGAGCAGAATGAGCCCGGCGCCGACGCCGGTGACGAGGACGACCCACCGGGCGGCCGAGGTGTAGGCGAGGGCGAGCCCGGCGACGCCGACGGCCAGCAGCGGCACGACCGGCCAGAATGCGCTGCCTCGCCAGACGCCCGCTCGGCGGAACGCGACGAAGTGGACGGCGACGACGATCGCCGTCCAGGGCCGGTAGAGCTCGCCGGGCGCGCCCGTCGCGGCGAAGGCGGCGCAGCCGATCGCGAGCAGGGCCACTTCCCCGGCGACGATCTGCCAGTAGGCGCGGCCGAAGAGGTCGACGCCGTCTCCCCGTGACGCGGCGAGGTCGGCCGGCTGCCGCTCGGCCCGGAGCCGACCGACGGCGAGGGCGACGACGCCGGCGATGCCGACGATCCGGAAGGCGGCGGCGGCGCCGGGGCCGAGTGGCGTGCTCGCGTTCCCGACCAGCCAGGCGGCACCGAAGATGCCGCCGAGCAGGGCGCCGGTCATGAGCGTGGGCTTCTTCACGGCAGGTCTCCTTCGCTGTCAGCGGATGGCGTCGATGGTGGTGAAGCGGGTGAGCTCGACGAAGCGGATGTGGTCGTCGGGGTCGAGCGCGCGGTGGAGGGTCGAGGCGAGGTAGCCGGGGTTACGGGCGATGTCGTTGCGGCCGGCGTTCCAGTCGGCGATGAAGGCGGCGTCATCTGCGGGTGTCTCGTGCAGTTCGATCGCGACGATCGCGCCGGTCGTGGTGGTGATGCGCTCGTGGGAGGAGACGATCCGGTAGAGCCCGGCCACTACTGCCGCCCGCCGTCGGTCGCGGCGAGCAGGGGCCGGTGCAAGCTCGCGATGCTGCTGCGGCCGCGCCGAAGACGGGAGGCCGAGGTTTGCCGCGTGCATCTGCGCGTCTCTCCTTCGTGGGTCGTCGGCTGACGCGCTCACGATCGCTTCCATGGCTGGATCCGGGAATCCGGAGGCCACGTGTCTGGTGGTAGGGAAGGCCCTACCTCTGGAGCCGCGTCCTTCCGGCGGCGCCGGTCGCCTGGCAAGCTGGGCGGGTGGGGCTTGCTCTGGCAAGCGAGGCGGCTGCGCCGCGGACGGATCTTCGCAGCGGCATGGTCCGGGCCGCGGTCGTGCTTGCCGTCGTTGCGTCTGCCGGGGGTGCGTACGCGGTCGCCGTCAGCGACCACACCGCCGACAAGACGCCGATCGCAGCACTGACGCTGGCGACGGCGTGGTCGTTTCTCGCCGCCGGCTACGTGGCGTGGCGGCGGCGGCCGGAGAACAGGATCGGCCTCTACCTGATCGCGAACGGCGCCCTCTGGCTGCTGACCCTGCTCCAGGCGTCGAACATCGCCGTTCTCTTCACTGCGGGTGCGCTGACCTCGGTGCTCGCGAAGGCTGCCTTCGCGCAGACGCTCCTGGCCTACCCGGAGGGTCGGCTGCATTCCCTGCTCGAGCGGGTGCCGGTCGCCGCCGCCTGGCTCGACGTGACCGTCCTGCAGCTCGTGGCGCTGACCGTCACGCCTCTGCCGCGCAACCTGCTGCTGATTCACAGCAGCCTCGGCGTCTCGGCCGGCCTGCACAGCTACCAACGCTGGATCGCCGTCGGAGCATCCGCCGCCGCGCTTGTCCTGGTTGCGGCGCGACTCCGCAGTGCGACTGCCCCGCTCCGCCGCGCGCTCCTGCCCGTGCTGGGCGTCGGGCTCGTGACCTTCGCGCTCATCGCGGCGACTGCGACCGCGAACGAGGCGGGCGCCGTCGATGCGGGCGTCTCGCTGAACTACTTCCAGATCGCGGCCTTCGGGTGCGTGCCGCTGGGCTTCCTCGTCGGGCTGCTCCGCAGCCGGCTGGCGCGGTTCAGCGTCGCCGACCTGGTCGTCGAGCTCGGTCAGGCGCCGGAGCCCGGCCGGCTGCGCGAGAGCCTGGCGCGTGCGCTCGGCGACGACTCGCTCGAGGTCGCCTACTGGCTTCCGGAGACGGCCAACTACGTCGACGTCGAAGGGCTCCCGGTCGAGCTGCCGGATGCCGATGCTCACCGCTCGGTCACGCGGATCGATCGCGGCGGTCGGCGGGTCGCCGCGATCGTCCACGATGCGGCGCTCGACGACGAGCCGCAGCTCGTGCACGCGGCGGGTGCTGCGGCGGGAATGGCGCTGGAGAACGAGCGGCTCCAGGCGGAGCTGCGGGCCACCGTCGACGAGGTGCGCGCATCGCGGACGCGGATCGTCGAAGCCGCCGACGACGAGCGGCGCCGCCTCGAGCGCAACCTGCACGACGGCGCGCAGCAGCGCCTCCTCGCACTCTCGTTCGGCCTCGGCCTCGCGCAGACGACAGACGACGGGGCGGCGCTCCGCGCCGCCGTCGCCGACGCGAAGGAGGAGCTCGCCGTCGCGCTCGACGAGCTGCGCGAGCTCGCCCGCGGCATCCACCCGGCGCTCCTGAGCGAGCGCGGCCTCGCGGCGGCACTCGAAAGCCTCGCCGCCCGCAGCCCGGTCCCGGCGATGCGTCGATGTCGGAGTCGGGCGCCTGCCGGAGCGCGTCGAGGTCGCCGCCTACTACCTCGTCAGCGAGGCGCTCGCGAACGCCGCGAAACACGCCCGTGCGACCAGGCTCTCGATCACGGTGCAGAGACGCGGGGATGCGGTCGTCGTCGAGGTCGCGGACGACGGCGTCGGCGGCGCGACCTCGGGAGACGGGTCGGGGCTGCGCGGTCTCTACGACCGTGTCGCGGCTCTCGGTGGGACGCTCTTCGTGAGCAGCCCGCCTGGAGGCGGTACGCGGCTGACTGCGGAGCTGCCGTGCGCGTAGTCGTCGCCGACGACTCGGTCCTGCTGCGGGAGGGCCTCGTCCGGATCCTCGAGCATGCGGGCTTCGAGGTGATCGCCCAGGCCGGCACGCTCGACGAGCTGCTCCTGCGCGCGCGCAGCTACAAGCCGGACATCGTCATCACCGACATCCGCATGCCGCCGACGCATGGCGACGAAGGGATTCGCGCCGCGAAGCAGATACGCGCCGAGCTGCCCGAGACGGCGGTGCTCGTCCTCTCTCAGTACGTCGAGCTCAGCTACGCCATGGATCTCCTCTCGGACGGCACCGAGCGGGACGGGTTACCTGCTCAAGGACCGGGTATCGGCCGTCGCCGACTTCATCGATGCGGTCCGCCGTGTCGCCACGGGCGGATCCGCGGTCGACCCGGCAGTCGTCGCGCAGCTCGTCGGCCTGCACCGAGACAACGATCCACTGGCCGAGCTGACCCCGCGCGAGCGCGAGGTGCTCGAGCTGATGGCGGAAGGCCGCTCGAACAGCGGCATCGCCGCCCGACTCGTCGTCACCGAGCACGCGGTCGAGAAGCACATCCGCTCGATCCTGCAGAAGCTCGTGATCGACACGGATCGCGACGATCACCGGCGCGTCCTCGCGGTGCTCACGTTCCTGCGCGCGACCGGCGCGGCGAGCCGACCCGGGTAGGGCCAGCGGTACCCGAAGACGGCGGGAGGCCCCATTTCAGGATCTGCGACACACCCGCATGATGAGGGCCACTGCTGCAACCCCGAAGGAGGTCGCCGTGAACGACACCGCCGTCTCGGATCACCACTACCGCGCCCCGAGCTGGTTCGACCGCAAGCTGATGAACCCGCTGATCGCAGGCGTGACCCGGCTCGGGCTGAGCGCCTGGGGCTCGCGCATCCTCGAAGTGCGAGGACGCAAGAGCGGACAACCGCGGCGAAACCCGGTCAACCTTCTCGACTTCGAGGGTGCTCGGTACCTCGTCGCGCCGCGCGGTCACACCCAGTGGGTGCGCAACCTGCGCGCCGCCGGCGAGGGCCACCTGCTGCTCGGAAGCCGCCGTGAGCACTTCACCGCCACCGAGCTCGCAGACGCGGAGAAGGAGCCGATCCTGGGCGCCTATCTGCGGCGCTGGAAGTGGGAGGTCGGGCAGTTCTTCGACGGAGTCGGCCCCGACTCGCCTGCGCAGGACCTTCAGCGGATCGCGCCCGACCATCCCGTGTTCCGGATCAGCTCATGAGCAGCGCAGGTCCGACGACCCCCGACCGCGGCATCCGCCTTCGAGCTCGAGCGGGCGCGTCCGCCGCACGAACGACAGGAGACCACCAGATGATCGACAGCTACAGCATCCGCGCCCGGACCGAAGCGCGGGCGACGCCGTCCGGCGCGACCTTCTTCGCCGGCTGCTTCACCCTCTCGGGGCTGCTCTTCGTCCTCTACCCGGCGATCCGCCCGTTCTCGAGCGAAGTCGGGCTCGACGGCGCGCAAGCGTTCGCCTCCTCCGGGTGGATTCTCGCCCACTCGCTCGGCATCCTCGGCTTCATCCTGCTCGGGCTGGGCACGCTCGGCCTCTACCTGCGTCTCGAGGGATCGCCGCCGGCGAAGCGCATGCTGACCGCGCTCGTCGCCGTCTGGCTCGGCGTCGGCCTGACGATCCCGTACTACGGCGCCGAGGCCTTCGGCCTCCACGCCGTCGGCCAGCGCGTCGTCGGCCAGAACAACCCGGCGCTGCTCGAGCCCCTGACGCACGACATCCGCTGGGAAGCCGGCATCTACTTCATCCTTCTCGGCCTGCTCCTGCTCGCCGTCGGCGCGATCCTCACCGCCTGGGTCGTCTGGCGCTCCGACCGGTTCAACCGGTGGAGCGGCGTCCCGCTCGCCGTCGGACTCGTGCTCTACATCCCGCAGTTCACCGGACCACAGTCGGTGCGAGTCGTGCACGGCCTCCTGATGCTGGCGGGCTGCGCCTGGCTCGGCTGGGAGCTGACGAAGACCCGCGCAGACGGAGAGGACGCGGTCATGACCACGAGCCGAGCGGATCAACCTCCTGCTCCGCGTCACGATGGAGACCGGCGTCGTGGCAGCCCTGGGCTTCTGGGGCTACCACGCCGGCGGCAGCACCGCAGCGAGGATCGGCCTCATGGTCGCGGCGCCGGCCCTCGGCTTCGGCTTCTGGGGAGCCGTCGACTTCCACCAGGCCGGCCGACTCGGCGAACCGCTGCGACTCGTGCAGGAACTGACGATCTCGGCGCTTGCCGCAGTCGCGTGGTACGTCGCCGGCCACCACGGTCTCGGGATCGCGCTCGGAGCCCTGTCGCTGGCCTACCACCTGCTCGTGTACGCGACCGGCGGCCGACTCTTGACTCCCGCTCGAGGCGTGCGGCAGGTGGACAGGTCGAGCGGCAGGGCGTCTCCCGGCCCGAGGATGCGACTCGTGAGTGGCTCGACTGCTCGCGGATCGACGGCTTCGGCGCGGCCCAGCGGGTCAGTTCGGCGGGCTCGCCGGCGCGTGTAGACGCCATGCCTCGCGCATCGGTTCGCGGTAGAACGCGAACAGGATCGCGGCGACGATCAGGAGGAGGAGCTCGTCGAATGGCCCCGGGACGGGGAGGAGGCCGAGCGCGACGAGCCAGCGGAGCGGCTTTGGGAGTCGATCGTCGCGGGCAAGGAGTCTTGCCGTCCGGATGCACCGGCATGCGAAGGCTCGCACGCGTCGGAGTGTAGGTCGCCGCCGAACGACGGACTGCGACTCGGCCCCGCGCGGGTCGAACACGGTTCTCGGAACACGTGGCGCGCTAGGTTGGGAAGGTGGCCGACAGAGTCCGCGTGGGGATGCTCGCTCCGATCTCGTGGCGGGTGCCGCCGCGGCGTTACGGGCCGTGGGAGCTGTTCGCCTCCCTCCTGACGGAGGGCCTCGTCGAGCGAGGCGTCGACGTCACGCTGTTCGCGACGGCCGACTCGATCACCGGCGCGCGCCTGGTCGGGAGTGCGCCGACGGGGTACTCCGAGGATCCGTCGTTGGACGCGAAGGTGTGGGAGTCGCTCCACATCGCCGCGGCGTTCGAGCGTGCGGCGGAGTTCGACATCCTCCACAACGGCTTCGACTTCCTGCCGCTGACCTACAGCGGCCTCGTCGAGACGCCCGTGGTGACGACGATCCACGGGTTCTCGTCGGAACGCATCCTCCCGGTCTTCGAGAAGTACAACGCGCGCGGACACTACGTCGCGATCAGCGACGCGGACCGGCACGAGGGCCTCGACTACGCCGCGACGATCCACCACGGCATCGACATGAACGCGTTCGAGCTCGTGCGCGAGCCGGGCGGCTATCTCCTCTTCTTCGGGCGGATCCATCCGGACAAGGGGACGGTGGAGGCGATCGACGTGGCCGAGCGCGCGGGCCTGCCGCTGACGATCGCCGGGATCGTCCAGGACTGCGACTACTTCGAGCGGCTCGTCGAGCCGCGGATCGACGGCGAGCGCGTGCGCTACGTCGGCGCCGTCGGCCCCGAAGGCCGTGGCGGTCTGCTCGGAGGCGCGCGGGCGCTCCTGCACCTGGTCAACTTCGACGAGCCGTTCGGCTTCAGCGTCGTCGAGTCGATGGCGTGCGGGACGCCCGTGATCGCATCCGCGCGCGGCTCGCTGCCCGAGCTCGTGCGCGACGGCGAGAGCGGCTTCCTCGTCGGGAGCAGCGACGAGGCCGTCGCGGCGGTGCGCGCGGCGGAGGGCCTCGACCGGGCCGCCGTCCGCGCTTCGGTCGAGGAGCGGTTCGACGTGAACCGGATGGTGGACGACTATCTCGCGCTCTACCGGCGGATCCTCAGCTGAGCCCGGACCGGTTCCAGATCGGCGTCAACTACTGGCCCGCGCGCACCGCCATGCGCTGGTGGCGGGAGTTCGATCGCGGCGAGGTCGCGGCCGACTTCGCGCGCATCGCCGGCAGCGGTCTCGACTCGGTGCGGGTGTTCCTGACGTGGGAGGACTTCCAGCCGACGCCGGACGAGGTCGACCCGGCGATGCTGGAGCGGCTGGTCGCGGTCGCGGATCTCGCCGGCGAGCTCGGGCTCGCGCTCGTCCCGACGCTCTTCACCGGGCACATGAGCGGGGTGAACTGGATCCCGGCCTGGGCGCTCGGCGGCTCGGACGGCGACGAGCGCTTCCGGGTCGTGTCGGGCGGCGAGGTCGTGAAGGCCGGGCTCCGCAACTGGTACACGGACCCGGTCGTCACTGGACGCTCAGGCGCTCCTGGCGGGTGAGGCGGCCGCCGCGCTCGCGGGCCACGCGGCGGTGCAGGCGTGGGATCTCGGCAACGAGAACTCGAACTGCGTGATCCCGCCGAGCCGGGCGGCGGCCCGCGCGTGGCTCGCGCGCATCGCGTCCGCGATCCGCGAAGCCGACGCGACGGCGCTGGTCACCGCCGGCCTGCACATGGAGGACCTCGAGGAGGATCGGCTGCTCGGTCCCCGCGACGCCGCCGGCGTGTGCGATCTCCTCACGATGCACGGCTACCCGATCTACGCCGGCTGGGCGGACGGGCCGGGCGACGACCGGCTCCTCCCGTTCCTCGCGCGCGTGACCCGCTGGCTGGGGGAGCGGGAGGTTCTGTTCAGCGAGTTCGGGCTCCCGACATACCGCGCGGGCGAGCGCCGAAGCTCGACGCTGCTGGCCGACGAGGAGGCGGCGGCCGCGTACACGGCGAGAGCGCTCGCCGGGCTGCGCCGCGCCGGCTGTCTCGGCGCGATGCTGTGGTGCTACGCGGACTACGACCCGGCGCTGTGGGAGAGCCCGCCGCTCGACCTCGCCGTGCACGAGCGCTCGTTCGGAGCTGTGGCGTGCCGACGGGTCGCCGAAGCCGTCCGTCGCAGTCCTCGAGGCGTTCGCAGGCGCCGACCGCTGCGACGGCGGCGACGACGCGTGGATCGACCTCGACCGGGACGAGTTCTACCTCGACCCGGGCGAACAGCTCCCGCGCCTCTACCGCCGGTATCGAACGGGCGACGCGTCGACCACGAGCGCGAACCTGACCGT
>CAVVDI010000020.1:0-60846 GCA_963746895.1 uncultured Actinomycetes bacterium
ACCGCCCACCGTTGCGGCAGCCGGGGTCGAGGGCGCAGCGCGATTCGCCCTCGACCAGAGCGAGGAACGATGAAGTGACGTCTCGAACACCGCTTGCAAGCCGCCGAGGACGAAGTCGCCGCGGAGCTGCGTAGATCACGAAACCGAGGTGGTGCGGCAGGAGGTACTCGGCGAGGCCGTCGCGTCGATGCCGGCGAACGACGCTAGCCGCCGGATGGTGCGGTGCGCTACGAGTGGACGAGTCAGGAGGTCGCCGCCGAGCGGCTGGTATTGCTCCTGCGTGGGTAGCGGCATCTCCATGCGTCAAGTAGGGCGATCCGGGCGGCGCGTGGATCGGTGACGTCGGGTAAGGCATGATCTCGGCGGCGAGTGGCGGTACAGGTGCAGCGGGTCGAGCCTGAACAGGAGCGCTTCGGTCCTCGAGAGCGACCCGTACGCGCGCAGGTGCCCTCGCTCGCGGAAAGGTACGAGGCGTGCGGCCCCGGGTGAAAGGTCGCCCGGCGTGTAGGCGAATGCAAGGGTGCGACGGGGAAGTTGGCGAGGAGCTCGACGCCTTCGAGATGCGCACCCCGCATTGCGTCGTGTATGCGCCTTCGTAGACGTGCGTAGCGGCGGCGTCGTGACAGCGACCATGTCGCTGACCCGTGTCCGACCGCCAGAGACGGCGGAGGCCAGACTCAACGCCTCCTCGTGCGCTTTCTCGCGGACTGCGTCGGGGAGGGCCACCCCGCCGCCGCCGTTCCCGGCGTCGACTTCGCCGCTGTCGACCGCCTGTTGGGCAAGCCGTTGAGCTGTGGCTTCAGACACCCGCCTGGCGAAGTTCTCGATGAGCCCGGCCAGAGTCTGTCGCCCGCGGTCGGGTCGTCCGCGACCATGCCGTCGAGGACCCATTCGAGCGCTCGGGCGCCACCACCGCCGGCGCGTAGTCGTGCGGCTTCGGCCGGGTCGGCGGGTTGACGAGCACGGCGAAGTGGGGCGAGAAGACGACGGCTGCACGGTGCACCGTGACCGCCATCCCGCCGTCGCCGCAGTTGCAGGGCTGGAAGGGGAGACCCCCGGGCGTCAGCGCTCGATGGCATTGCGGACAGAAGATGCGAAGCTCACGTGCTGTCGCAGTTCCCGGCAGACGGACGGCGACGGCATCGTGAATAGGGCAACGTGGAAGACGAGGTTCGTTCGATGCGCCGCACGTGTGATAGGTGACAAACTGCATCTGTGCTCGTGATGTACCGCCGCACCGGCAGCGTGCGTCGCGGGTTCGAGCGATGCTTCCGCACGTTTTGCACCGCCATTGCTGTGGGAACGGTTCGACGAGTACGCCGCGGTCCATGTTCAACTGAACGACTTCGACAGTGGTGCGCGCGAGCAGGTCGCGCTCCAGGCCGTCGTCGTTGCCGGAAACAGCCCACGGTGCGATGGCTCCGCGGAGCGCACCGCGCACGGCGTCCTGATCGAGAGACATCGGAACAGGGTCGGTCCAGTGGACCACCTTCCAGATTCGGCCTTCCAGGTCCGCGGTCTGTCCCGGGAGGAAGCCGAACAGAATCTGCGAGGCGCCGCGCTCTACTCTCATGGCCGGCCTCCCCGAGAGAAGACGGGCGCCTGCCGCTCCACGTCCCGCAGCGAACGCATCGGCTCGCCGGTGGGGAACAGCTCACTGATCCAGTCGGCGTTGCTCGCCGGATCGTTGAGTGCCCGGTAGAACTCGCGCAGGTAGCGCTCGAGGTCGCGGCGGAGGTTCTCGTCGAGGGGACCGTCGAAGTCCAGCATCTCGACGAGAGCCCGGTACTCCGTCCCTTCGAGCACAGGTAACCGGGCGTATGCGGTCCGCACCGGCGCGGTTTCGTCAGTTGGCGGAGGCCCGCTGCGATCGCCGCCGGTTCATGGATGCCGTACAGCCGAGCCTGGACGAGACCGGCGAACGTGAGCTCCAGGACCCGGCGGCTCTTGGCTGTGATCGGGACGGGATCGATGAGTCGGTCGGCATGCTCGACGAAGGAAGGAAAGGTGCGGAACACGGCCGCGTCACGCTCGCGCCCGATCTTGTGGAGGACGATGACCAGCCCGGGGTGTGTCCGGCCGACGCGGGAGGTGGTCTGGATGAACTCCGCGGTGGCGAGCGGCAACCCGAGCATGACCATGACGTTGAGCCGGTTGACGTCGACGCCGTGCGAAAGCATCGAGGACGCCGCAACGAGATGGATGCGGTCGTAGAAGTTGGGCTCGGGGCTCGACGAGATCTCAAGCGTCGTCGCGGACTTCGTCGAGCGGTGTCCGCCCGGTTAGCGTGGCCGCGTTGACGGGCCGGTCGAGCTGGATCTGCGTGTCGAAGGATCGGGCGACTGCTTCGACGTCCTTGAGGTTCGAGCCATACACGACATCGACGCCGTAGATGTCGACGAGTCGCGGGATGACTCTTACGTCGACGCCGGCTGCTGCGGCGACCGCTGCCGGGTCCTCGACAGCGCGCCGTGTGACCCGCTGCAACGACTCGGTCAACTGGTCGGTTGCATACTCGAGAGTGACCCCGCGCGGCGCGAGACCGGCGAATCGCCGAGCAAGCGGTCTCGTGTCGCCCGCGACCAGAACGACCAGCCGGCACGCGGGCCCGGGACGGGGGAAGGTCCGCCCGCGCGCCGGTACAGGGCTCGGACCTGGTCGTCGTGCCCGGCCAATGTCGCAGACGACGCGATGACTTCGGCGCAGACCCGTAGTGCTGCTGAAGCGCGTCGAGAAGTGCTCGTAGTGCGAATCGACGGCACCCAGGCTGTCGCGGAGGAGGTGCAGCTCGTCCTGCATACGAACTGTCGGGGCGTACATCTGAGCAGGCTGCGACAGCGGTTGCGGGGCGGACCGGCATCCAGGGAACAGGCAGCCGCCCGGCGATTGGCTACGCGGCGCATACGTGAAGCCATGACCTTGGACGGTGCAACGGCCGGACGGTGGCCCGTAGAAGCCCCGCATCGCGGCCTGCATGGCGATGCTTGCGGCCTTGTCGAGAGTGCCGAGGACGACGGTTGGGAGTGACCGGAAGATTTCCTCGTCGACGATGCGGAACGGCAGCGGCCGGCCCCCAAGGACAGCCCTTGGCAGTGCACGTGTGGTCGAGGGTCCATCGAGCGGGATCGAAGCGCATCCGGAGGTCGCTTGAGCCGCAGAAGGGGCAGCGGAGCAGAACCTGGTATCGCGCAGGCATGTCGGGGTCGTTCGCGTCCGGGTCGCCGGCGCGGGCGTTGTTGCCGGTTCGACGCGGTTGGGGGTGCCGTCCGAACCGACGAAGAACCCGAGGGAGAACTCCCGTCCGGTCGATGCCCTCGTCGCGCCGCACCAGTTCGGCTGCAGCGAGGACATCGGCGAACCGTTGGGTCTGCTGCAGCGACAGCATGCGTAGCGGGAATCGGCCCCAGGAGGTGATGCCCTCGCGCTTGCCGCGGAGGCGGTCGTAGAAGGCAGCGGTAACGACGTAGAGGAGGTACGTCTCCGTCTTGCCGCCTCCGGTGGCGAACCAGAGGGTGTCGACGACCGCCCGGTCACCCCTCGGCGAGTCATCGACGATGGACGTGGCGTTGGCGACCATGAAGCCGAGTTGGAAAGCGCGCCAGTCGGTGTGAGCGACGAGCGGTGACTCGGAGAACGAACGGTTGGCGAGCATGAAGCTTCGCCGGAGGTCGTCGTTGTCCTGGAGCAGAGTGAGACCGGCACGAAGCCGAGTCAGCTCGTCGGCGAAAAGTACCGCTTCGCTGGATGCCTCGTCACGCATCCCCGAGTCCCAGCCTTCGTCCGCCGCACGAAGGTCGAGTACATCGGAGGCCCAGTGCACAGCAGCCCACGCCTCGGCTGCCTCGACGAGTGCTCGCAGCGAGGGGATCGGATTGGTGGCGAGCGTGGCGAAGCTCAGATCGGGTACCGATCCTGCGTCCGGGTCCCAGTAGGACGGTCGGGGCTGGTCGTAGGTCGCCGCGTCCACGGTCCGGAACGTGTCTGGCGCCGTCGTGATAATCCCACCGTTGACGCCGTACGCGGCGACGGTCCGGTCGTAGCGAAACGAGTCCGGCAGGTTGTCGAGCGTGAAGGGCAACGTCTCACCGGCCCCCACCTCAAGACTCGCCTCGTAGATGTTGGTGTCCCAGTGCGGGATCTCCTCGGGCGAGACGTTCACGAGGGTGACCACCAGTTCGAGACCGTCCTTGCCCACCTCCAGCTCGCCGTGGAACTCGCAGGCCATGCCATCGGCGCCGACGGCTCGCAGCGCGCCTTCGAAATCAGAACGGCCGGCGCTCGTGGCCGCGTCAAGGGTGGTCGGCGTCGGCAACACGGCCATGACCTCGATTGGGTCACTCTTGCGCCACCGCGGGGCATCGGGGTCGTCGCCGCCGTCGAACTCGCTCCAGACGACGAGCCGAGCGCGACAGGAGACGGTGCGGCCGTCCAAGGCACTGAGCCGCAGCCGAACTCCGACTTCGCACGGCTCCAGCCGCTCGCTCCGCTCGCCTAGGCGGCTGTTCTGGACGACGACCTCGGGGGCGAGTCGCCCGAGCCACAGGCGGCCTTTCGGTGCGACCGCAAGGGTGGCCATGTGGTCCCCTCGAGCCTCGGCGACCACTTCGTCGAGCATCCAGGTGATAAATCGGATCGCGTCACCGTCAGTGGGCCGAGTCATTGGTCCTCAAGGGTGCCTAGCAGCGTCAAGGGGACAGGTTGGTCACACATCGTGACAGACATTACCGTCGCCTCAATGACCGCCTCTCGGAGATCGGCGACAGTGAGACCGGACTCGGGGTCGATGCGCTCGTCGCCGATGACAAGCGCGTCGCGCGCGGCCGCCGCGAGGGCACGACCCGCGGCGCGGCGGAAGCCGCGGCGCCGTTGGACGCCGGCGAACAGTTCACGCATGTCGGTGACTGAGAGGCCGAGCCCCAACGCTCGGTTGAGGTACTCGAGGTCCTCGAACTGCTGCGGAGCCATCCTGCCCTCGGTGGCCCAGGAACGGACGGCACCTAGTGTCCGGGCACAGCCAAGGTCGGCCATAGCCCGGTGCAGCGAAGTGACGGTCATACCGCTGTCGGCCAACCGCGCTCGGACCCGGCGGCGGTAGTCGTCGAGGAGGTAGCGAGACGCGATGAGGTCGGGTCGGTGGCCAAGTCGTTCCTCCAACGCCTCGAGCAGACCGACACGACGCTGTCGACGCCCGACGAGGAGGATCGATCCGGGTTGGAGTTGCTCAGGAGGGCGCTCCTCGATCTTCTGGCCCTCGCGGACGTCGATTGGCTTCCCGACTTCGAGCAGCAATCGGCCGCGATCGGTGACGACCTCCATGGCCGGGACGGTCGCGGTCCATTCACCGTGGTCGGTCTGTCGGGCCGCACCGCGGGCCGGGCCCTCGCCGCCGATGTCGAGCGGGTCGAGGTCGAGGAGGGACGAGAGCGGCTCGAAGGGATCGGGCTCCGGGACGTACTCGCCGCCGTCGGTGATCACAACCGGCGCTCGGTTGCTCGACTCGCTGGCTCCGGGGGCCTGCGGCGGGTCGCCACGATCGCAGCCCACGCCGCCGCGCACCTCGGTGCTGCCCCAGTGGTCCTGAGCGTTGCGAGTGGCCTCGACTTGCCGTGCGCAGCCTCTCGCGGACTGTTCGCCGAGCGTGAGGACGTCGACGACGGGTGCGAGGCCGGAGAGAATCCGGTGCCAGTCCCACGGCGATGGCTCGCCCACTATGACTGCACGAGGCCAGGTACCCCTTCGGTGCAGACCACCGATGTGGGTGATGACGAACTGCCCTGTCTGGTTGGTGGTGGCCAGGTGCTCGTCGACGTTCAGCAGAGCCTGCGACGCAGTTCTCGTCCTGGTCACAATGACCGTCTCACCGGCGCCTCGACTCGACTGCGTCGCGCAGCTCCTCGAAGGGGTTCCCGAGCTCGAGCGCGGCGCGGAGGTCAGCAATGTCGCTCGCCAGGATGGACGCGATCTCCGATCGGTCCTCGTCGAGTGTCGCCGCCCAGCTTGACAACTCAGGAGCAAAGGTCCGGGTCGACCGCGCCGCAACGGGTGGCAGCCCGCTGAACTTGTCAAAGCGCGAGGGACGGCAGGGCAGTGAGCAGAGGGTCGTGAGGTGGTGCCAGGCGATCGAGAGGCCCCGCTCCACGTTCCTATCGGCACCACGAGGCGACATCGCCCGGAGCAACCGAAGATCCTCCCGTGCCCGTTGGATTGCGGCCTCGGCCTGAGGGTGGCGCGCGACACGGAGCCGCACGGAGACACCACCTGCGAGGGTTTCGAGCCGATCCGAGGCGACCGAGAACGGCACGGTGTGGTCGACCCGTTGCTCAAGCGAGTGGCCGCTGGCGAGGGCTTCTTCCGACCAGCCCCACGTCGGGCGGCCGCTTGCCTCAGCTCGTCGGAGAGCGGGACGGCGGGGTCGGCGACAGTTCGTCGATGCCGTGATCGGTGTCAACGCGTACAGGACCGGCGAGATGATCGACGATCAGGTGGTCGACGTCCCAGCCACGGCACGCCTGACCGACTACGACACCTTGTACTGCCGCCGGCCGCCCCCGGACTCTCACCGTCGGGCTCGGCGCGGTAGCAGGGGAAGACCTCAGCGATAGGCGGACGGTCACCGGTGGTGGCGATACTCAACGCGTTCCAGGTACGTACCGCCATGCTGGTGTCGGCAGTGACGATGCCGACCGCCGACGATCGGCGTCCTTCCACGAACTGCCGTATTAGAAGTTGCGCCGCGAGGAGCACCGCTACCTGACCGGCTGGCGCCGGATAGACGATGGTGAGGGCTCGGTGCCGGGCGTTGGCCAGGTCGATCAGCGCGAGCGCGACCTCGTCGACCCAGCAGAGGTCGACCCGCCGCGGTCCGCGGCCGTCGTCGAGGACGAGGCGCCGTTGCCGGGCGATGCGGACGAGGTGCGAGTCGTGCCGGGTCTCAAGGAGTTGGGCGTCCCACAGCGTCATCCTGGTCGGGCTCCGAGCCTCGAACGGGGACCGCCCGGCACGCGTCGCGAACGCCTGATCGCGACACAGTCCAATATCAACCCCACGCTTGATTCGGCGGGATCGACAACAGTCAGATCGAGCGCTGCCGCCTCGAGCCGGCCTCCCAGCCGCGCTCGATCGTCATGTGTTCCTTCTAACCGCCTGTCGTACTCTCGCCACATCCAGCCAAATGCACAAGAGGCAGCAGGCGTCGGCGAGCCAGGCCGGCCATAAACGCCGCTTCGTGGCGGGCTGAGGCGATCGGCTCGACCCGCATTGTCGCCAGGGTTAGGGTGATCCTCCATGGCTCGCCGCGTCGCCTCGACCCAGAAGCTCGTCCCGTTCAAGCGCGGTCCAGGGCAAACAACAGCCGAGCGCTCGCGGCTGATGGGCCGCGTCCGGCAGGCCAAGACAGCGCCCGAAAGGCCGTGGCCGCCTGGCTCCGCGCGCACCATCTCGGGTATCGGCGCAACGTTCGCGACCTTCCCGGCCGGCCCGACTTCGCCAACCGGCGCGCCGGCTTCGCGATCTTCGTCCACGGCTGCTACTGGCACCGCCACCCCGGCTGCGCCCGAACAACCACCCCGATCCGGAATCGCGGCTTCTGGCTCGACAAGTTCGCCGCCAACGTCGCTCGCGACGCCGCCCGCAGCGCGGAACTCGAACAGGCCGGCTTGCGGACGATCGTCGTCTGGGAGTGCGAAACCGAAAACCCGAGGGCGCTCGACGAGAAGCTCGGCTGCCGCTGCTCGAAACCACGACGGGCCGGGCTAAGGCAATGTCGGCGAATCCATCCGGCGAGCGGACTAGCGTTGGCACAGCGCGAGGACTCGCGCCTTCGCCCGCGCCCGCACCGAAGGAGCAGGCAGCTGAGCTGTCCCCGTTGCACAGCCGACCAAGAAATTCTGCGAACGGCGGACCGACCAGACTTCCCTGACCGCGATGCTCCGGTTCGCCTGTTCGATGCCTTCGCCGGCTGCGGCGCTCTGAGCGTCGGCTTCCTTCTCGCCGGGGTCGAGACCGGCGTCGAACTCGGCGCGCGACTCGCGATCGAACGCGAAGAGATCCCGGCCGCGACGTACGCCGCGAACATCGGCAACGTCGTTCACCGAGAAGCGATCGAGACGCTGCTCGACGGCGAGCTCGGAGGCGCGCTCACATCCGCCGAGCGCACACTAAAGAAGAAGGTCGGCGAGGTGCAGATCGGGTTGGCCGGGACCACCATGCCAGGGCATTCCGACCTCAACAACCACACTCGCCGAGCCGACCCGCGCAACGCGCTGTACGCGAAGGTCGCGCGAGCTGCCGCTGTTTCGAACCGAAGGTGCTTTGCGTCGAGAACGTCCCGGCCGTCCGCAACGACCAGGGCGGCGTGCTCGAGACGACGAAAACAGAGCTCAAACGGCTCGGATACGTCGTCCACGACGAGTCATGGACATGCACCTGATCGGCGTTCCGCAGCGCCGCCGCCGACACATCCTGCTCGCGTGCGAACCCGGCCACGGCGATCCCACAACGCTCCTTGAGCAGCTCGTCACGCATCCTTGCGGCTGACCACCTGCCGCGCAACGTTCGCTGGGCGATCGAAGACATCAAGGACATCAAGTCCGACGCGACGTACGACTCAGCGAGCCTTCCGTCAGCGGAAAACCGTCGTCGCATCGCGTACCTGTTCGAGCGCGGCCGCACGACCTTCCGAACCCCTGCGCCCCAGGTGTCACCGCGACTACGAGCACAGCTACAACTCGATGTACGGCCGGCTGCGTGGAACAAGCCGGCGCAGACGATCACGAGCGGCTACGGCTCGATGGGGCAAGGACGCTACGTCCACCCCGGGCGGAGACGAACACTCACTCCGCACGAGGCGCTCGCCTCCAGACGATCCCGGACTGGTTCGACCTCGAGCAAGCGACCACGCGCGGCGCTCTTGCGCGCATGATCGGGAACGCCGTGCCGCCACTGTTGGGCCTCGACATGGCCGCCTCGTCTTGCCACTGTTCAGCTCCAGCGTTGGTTCGGCTGCGGCGCAGCTACGCCGCGCGGCCTAGTACAAGCGGCCGGCGTGAGGCTGCGCCTGCTCGCGTCGACTAACGAGCGGCCAAAGGTCCCCGCCGAAGCATTAGAAACGGTTGCTCAGAACCGCGGCGCCCCCGCTCACTCGGAGTCGACGAGAGCCCCGAGGCTGCCGTCCGGATACCGTACGACGTAGCTGGTCGGGCTGATCACGTCGATGACGACGAGCCATTGAGGTTCGCCTTCGTGGTCGAGTTTCCACGGGAGCCGATCGCCGATGCTGAGCGGGGCTAGCAGGCTGGACTTGGAGTCGGATGTCGAGGAACGCATCGGCCGTGACGATAGCTCTGTGTCGCAGGGCCACGCTCGCGGCGGCTTTCCGAACGCGAAAGCTCCATAAACAGCTCCATACCCACCGCACGTGCGACGAAGAGCAAGTCGTTCTGAACGAAAAATCCCCGTGAGCGGGGATTTTGCAAGCCCTCTGACGGACTCGAACCGTCGACCCCCTCCTTACCATGGAGGTGCTCTACCAACTGAGCTAAGAGGGCTGGCCCGGCGATTGTAGCCGGGGCCGGACGACGCTTCGCGGGACGGGGCGGCCGCCCCGCGCGACGAGGCGAGGGTGAGGATGGGGGCGGGAGGATTCGAACCTCCGTAGGCTGAGCCGACGGGTTTACAGCCCGTTCCCTTTGGCCGCTCGGGCACACCCCCAGGGGAGCGCCATTGTAGCTTTGCCCTGTGGAGCGCTTCGACGTTGCCGTCGTCGGCGGCGGGCCTGCGGGCTCGACCGCCGCCTACCGTCTCGCGACCGCCGGCGCGAGCGTGCTGCTCGTCGACCGGGCCGTCTTTCCGCGCGACAAGCCGTGCGGCGGGGGCGTCACCGGACGGGCCGCGCGGCTGCTCCCCTTCTCGATCGAGCCCGTCGTCGAGGACGTGGTCGAGCGCATGGACTGCGGGCTCCGGTACCGGCATCGTTTCGCCCGCCGCGCCGGCGGGCCGCTCGCCTACATGACGCAGCGCAAGCGCCTCGACCACTTCCTGCTCCGGACAGGCGGCGGAGTCGGGCGCCGACGTGCGCGAGGGCGTCCGGGTCGGAGACGTCCACGAGGGCGGGCTGACGGTCGACGGGGACGAGGTCGCTGCGCGGATCGTGATCGGCGCGGACGGCTGCAACGGCTCCGCGGCGAAGCAGCTCGGGCTCGCGGAAGAGATCGTCCACGGCGTGGCGCTCGAGGCGAACTACCCGCACGACGAGCGCTTCGCCCACACGATGCTGCTCGAGATCGCGGTCGTCCGCGGCGGCTACGGCTGGATCTTCCCGAAGGGCGATCACGTCAACGTCGGCGTCGGCGGGCAACGCGAGCGAGGGGCCGCGGCTGCGCGGCGAGCTGCGGCGGATGTGCGAGGCGCACGGCGTCGACCCCGACGCGGCCGCCGAGACCCGCGGCTACCGGCTGCCGATGCGCCGACCGGGGACGCGGCTCGCGCGCGGCACGACGGCGGTGATCGGCGATGCGGCCGGTCTCGTCGATCCGTTCTCGGGCGACGGCATGTACGAGGCGTTCCTCTCGTCGCTGCTCGTCGCGGAGGCCGCCCTCGACGTGCTCGCGGGCCGTGCCGAGACGCTCGAGGCCTACGGGCGCGCGGTCGAGCGTCGGATCACGCCGCTGACGCGGGCGGGATGGGGCGCGAAGGCCGCCTTCGAGCGCTTCCCGCGCACGACCTTCGCGCTCGCGCGACTGCCCGTCACGTTCCGCGCGCTCGAGAAGCTGCTGCGCGGCGAGCTCTCGCACCCGGGTGCCGCGCGCGGAGTCGAGCGGGTCGCGATCCGCGCGATCTACGCGGTCGCGCGCCGCGCTGCCTGAAGCGCCTCCCGGAAGGGCACGCGCGGCCCGGTGCGCAGCAGGCCCAGCTCGTAGATCCGGCCCGCGGCGCGCACGAGCACCCAGATCGCGAGCAGCATCAGCCCGACCGCGGCGAGGTGCTGCCAGAGCGGGATCGTCGTCAGCGCCGAGCGCGCCGGCACCGCGAACGGCGCCGACAACGGGATCAGGGTCAGTGCCGTGGCGAGGCCTCCGTCCGGGTTCGACAGCTGCCCGAAGGAGAGGAGGTAGCTCGCCAGCATCGTCATCGTGATCGGCGTCGCCACCGCGGCGTCCTCGACCCGCGAGATCAGCGAGCCGGCGGCCGCGAACGCCGTGGCATAGAACGTGAAGCCGAGCAGGAACCAGAGGACGGCCAGCGGAGCAGTGCTGCCGAACGAGGGCAGGTCGATCACGCCCGCCGCGCCGGCGCCGATCGCGAAGCCGGCCAGCAGCACGATCTGCGACAGGCCGAGGAGGCCGATGCCGGCGACCTTCCCCGCGAGCAGATGACGCGGCCGCAGCGTGGCGAGCAGCACCTCGACGATGCGGGTCGCCTTCTCCTGCACGACGCTCATCAGCACGCTCTGGCCGTAGACCGAGACCGCGATGAAGAGGACGATCGTCGTCACCAGGCCGAAGCCCTTGCCGCTCGAACCGGAGGTCGGCTGCACCTCCGCCACGGCGAGCGGCGAGACGAGCACCGCGCGCGCCTGCGCGGGAGTGATCCCCGCGACCCGCGCCTGATCGGGGAGGAAGACGGATCGTGCGGCTGCCGCCGCGAGCGCCGACGCGGTGCCGCTCGTGTCGGCTGCGGACGAGCAGGCGCCGCCCGCCGTCGACGAAGGCCGCGTCGACCTTGCGGCGCGCGACCGCGTCCCGCGCCGCCGCGGCGGTCGCGTAGCGATGGAGCCGCACGGTCGTGTCGAGCTGCTTCGCCGCCTCGTCGAGTGCGGGGGCGAGCCGCGCCGGCACGGCGCCGGCGGCACCGATCCGGACGCCGCCGTTCCCGCCGAACAAGGACTGGACTCCGAGGACGAGGCCGAAGATCAGCACCAGCACGACCGTGGTGATCAGGAACTGGCGGCCGCGGATGCCCTCGCGCACCTCGCGCCGCGTCACGAGCCACACGATTCGCGAGGTCGTCACGACTGCACCGCCTCGAGGAACAGCTCGCCGAGCGTCGGCGGCCCGAAGGAGAACGCGCGCACGTCGCCGGCGGCGCGCGCCTGCGCCAGCACGGCGTCGGGATCGACGTCCTCGGGCGCGAGCAGGCGGATCGTCCCGTCGCGCCGCTCGAGCAGCTCGCCCCCGGGGACGTGTGGCCGCCAGCCGTCGGGCGCGCCCTCGACCTGGAGGTCGACGCGCACCCGCCCGGCCCGCGCCCGCAGCTCGGCGACGCCGCCCGCAGCGACGACCCGGCCGCCGGCGACGATCGTCACCTCCTCGCAGAGGCCCTCGACGAGGTCGAGCTGGTGGCTCGAGAAGAGCACGCCGGCGCCGCGATCGGCCTCCGCGCGGAGCACGCCGCCGAGCGTCTCCGCCGCCACCGGGTCGAGGCCGGAGAACGGCTCGTCGAGCACCAGCAGGTCGGGCTCGTGCACGAGCGCGGCGGCGAGCTGGACGCGCTGCTGGTTCCCGTGCGACAGCTTCTCGACCGCCGTCTCCATGCGGTCGCCGAGGCCGAGCCGCTCGAGCCACGAGCGGGCGGCCGCGACCGCATGGTCGTGCCCGAGGCCGTGCAGCTCGGCGAGGTAGGCGAGCTGCACGCCCGCCGGCATCTTCGGATAGAGGCCGCGTTCCTCGGGCATGTAGCCGAACCGCAGCCGGGTCTCGCGGTCGACGGGGCGGCCGTCCCACAGCACGTCGCCCGCGTCGAGCTCGACGAGCCCGAAGACGCTCCGCATCGCCGTCGTCTTGCCCGCGCCGTTCGGCCCGAGGAAACCGACGATGCGTCCGCGAGGCACCTCGAGCGAGGCGCCGTCCAGCGCGACGACCGTTCCGAACCGCTTGCTCGCACCCGAGACGGAGAGCACGTCGACTGTCTTATCAGCAGCGGCGCTAAAGCCCGTCGCCCTTCGCGCCGATTCCCCTGGTGAGCGTCATGGACCTGAACGCACTCCTCATGCGCGCCGTCGAGCTCGGCGCCAGCGACATCCACCTGAAGCCCGGCCGGCCGCCGATAATCCGGCGCGACGGCGAGCTCGGTGTGCTCGACGACCAGCCCGAGCTCGGCGAGGCCGAGCTCGAGGCGGCGCTCGGGACGATCTGCGCGGGCGCGCCCGAGAGGGTGCGCGTCTTCCACGAGAACGGCGACCTCGACCTCGCCTACCAGGCCGACGGCCTGCCGCGCTTCCGCGTCAACGTCTTCCGCCAGCGCGGGTCGATCGCGTTCGCCTTCCGCGTCGTCCCGGCGACCGTGCCGCACTTCGAGCAGCTCGGGCTTCCGTCCGGCGTCGAGCGCCTCGCCTCGGAGCCGCGCGGGCTGGTCCTCGTCACCGGCGCGACCGGGTCGGGCAAGACGACGACCCTCGCCTCGATGATCGACCACATCAACCGGACGAGGCGGCAGCACGTCGTCTCGATCGAGGATCCGATCGAGATCCTCCACGCCGACAAGGGATGCATCGTCAACCAGCGCGAGGTCGGGCACGACACGATCTCCTTCGGCGAGGCGCTCCGGCGGGCGCTGCGCCAGGACCCCGACGTGATCCTGATCGGCGAGCTTCGCGACGCCGAGACCGCGCAGACCGCGTTGCAGGCGGCGGAGTCCGGCCATCTCGTCCTCTCGACGCTGCACACGATCGACGCCGCGGAGTCGGTGAGCCGGATGATCGAGTTCTTCCCGCCCGGCAAGCAGCCGATGATCCGCTCGGTGCTCGCCGGAGTGCTCCGCGGGACCGTCAGCCAGCGGCTGCTGCCCCGGCTCGGCGGCGGGCGCGTGATCGCGGTCGAGGTGATGGTGACGAACGCCCGGATCGCCGACCTGATCCGCGAGGGCCGCTCCGACGAGATCTCCGACGCGATCGCCGAGGGCGACTTCTTCCAGATGCAGACCTTCACCCGGGCGCTGATCGACCTCGTCTTCGCCGGCGCGGTCGAGCGCGACGTGGCGGCAAACGCGGCCACGAACCGGCACGACTTCCTGGTCGCCTTCGAGCGGGCGGTCAAGCAGCGGAAGGCGGGGACGGCGAACGACTCGGGAAGCGGTGAAGCGACGCGACCCGTACTATCGCCGCTCACGTCCGGGCGCGGTGGAAGCAACGCAGCCTCGGCGGAGCCGAGCTCCGTCTCAGGCGCCGCCGCGGGCCTGCGTGTGGCACCGACGGACGGCTGAGCGATGCGAGCCAGATCACCCCATCGGGGGTGGCTCGGGCCGGTCCGCGCGCTGATCGTGCGAAGGACACAACTGATGCACAGGGCAGCAACCCCACCTGCGGCGGCATCGTCCGGGGCACGCCGCGTCGCGCGGCTCCTCGTCCTGTTCGCGCGCTCGGAACGGGGGTTCGGCCTCGTCGAGACGGTGATGGCGATGATGCTCTTCCTCGTCGTCGGCTCCTCGCTCGCGAGCGTTCTCACCTCCTCGGTCGTCGCACACAAGGTCTCGGGCGAGGTCACCCTCGCGCAGGAGGCGGCGCAGGCGCAGATCGAGAAGGTCCGCGCGCTCAACTACGACGACGTCGGCACCGTCGGCGGGAACCCTCCGGGGGTCCTCAACGCGAGTGACCCGATCTCGGTCCGCGGGCTGCACGGCACGTTGAGGACGAAGATCTCCTTCGTCGCCGACCCGGTGTCGGCGTCGGCCTACAACCAGCTCGCGAACTACAAGCAGGTGACCGTCACCGTGGAGCGCGCGTCCGACGCGAAGGTGCTCGCGAAGGAGGTCACCTACGTCGCGCCCACCACCAAGGCCCCCTACGGCGGCATCGACCTGGCGGCGATCAAGGCCACCATCCTCGACCTGGGCAACAACACGCCGATACCGAACGCCACGGTGGCGCTCGGCACCGGCCCGAGCGCGCCCCGGAGCGACACCACCGACTCGTCCGGGAACGTCGTCTTCGCGGCGCTGACGGCGAACCCGACGAGCGGCGCTCAGGCGTACTACGACCTGACGGTGACGCCGCCGAGCGGCTACACGATCCTCAGCGACGACGTCTCGCCCAGCACGGCCTCGCACGTCCAGCTCGGGCCCGGTCAGACGTGGACGACGACGATCCGCGCCTACCAGCCCGCCACGATGACGATCAACGTGCGGCAGTCGGGGAGCCCGTACGCGGGCTCGGCGACGGTGACGGTCACGTCCTCCCGCGGCACGAACACGTACACCGTGACGGGCGGCTCGACCACGATCACCGGCGTCGTGCCGGGCATCCAGTACACGGTCTCGGCCCAGACGTCCGACGGCCTCGTCGCCGACGCGGTCACCAGGACGGTCCCGGACAGCTACCCGACCGTGCTCACCTCCACCTTCAACCTCGACCTCTACCGGCCGACGGGCACGCTCCGCGTCACGGCGACGAAGGTCGGCGCCCCGGCCGCCGGCGCTGCCGTCACCGTCAGCGGCGGGCCGAACTCGATCTCGCTCAGCGGCACCGCCGACTCCAGCGGCGTCGTCTCGTTCACGGGCGTCCCCGCCGGCAACGGCTACACGGTGACGGCCACCTCCGGCGGCAACAGCGGGACGCAGACGACGACCGTCGTCGGCAACACGACGACCGACGTGACCGTGGCGATCCAGGTGCCGACCGGGACGATCAAGGTCACGGCGACCCAGGGCGGGGTGACGCTCAAGGGCGGCACCGTCACGATCACCGGCGGTCCGATCGCGGGCTTCTCGCTGACGGGCACGACCGACGCTTCCGGTGTCTACTCGGCGAGCGTGCCCTCGGGCAGCGGCTACACGGTGACGCTCTCGGCCAGCGGGCCGAGCGTCTCGACGACCGCCACCGTCGCCACGGGGCTCACGACGCCGGTCGCCCTCGACCTGCCGCTCCCGGCCGGCACGATCGAGGTCACGGCCGTCAGCGGCAACCGGCGGAACGGGTGCAGCCCGGTCGCCTACGCCACGGTCTGGCTCAGCGGCGGTCCCACCAGCGGCTCATGGGGCCCCTACACGACGAACGGAGGCGGCGTCTACACGTTCTCCTCGGTGCCGGTCGGCTCCGGGTATACCGTCACCGCCCGCGATCCCAGCAACGGCAGGCAGAGCACGTCCGGCGCGGTCGTCAGTCAGGGCTCGACGACGTACGTGACGGTCAACGTCCGGGGCAGCTCGTGCTGATGCCTCGCGCGGCGCCGCACCGGGCCTGGCGGGTGCGCGACGAGCGCGGCTTCACGCTGGTCGAGATGCTGGTGGCCATCTCGGTCTTCACCATCCTGATCGCGGCCTTCACCACGCTCGCCACCGCCACGATCTCGCACAGCAGCGAGGTGACGGGGGAGTCCGTCTCGCAGACCGAGGCGCGGGCCGCCGTCGACGGGCTCGTCGCCGACCTGCGCCAGGCCTACACCGGCGACACCACGTCCGCGATCGAGAGCTTCTCCCCGACGGCGATCACCTTCGACTCGCCCGACAGGCAGACGCCCTTCCACCTGCGCCGGATCTCGTACCAGCTGAGCGGCGGGAACCTCCAGCGGCAGCAGGCGATGAGCACCACGACCACCGGGCCGCCGTGGTCGTTCGGAGCGTACGGGCCGTGGGTGACGCAGGTCCAGCTGGTGCGAAACGCGGCGGTGTTTCAGGCCTACGACGAGAACGGGAACGCGACGACGACCCCGTCGGCCATCGACTCCGTCGTCGTCACCGTGAACATCTCCTCCCTGGCCGAATCCGGCCGCCAGTTCACCTACTCCTCCCGCGCGACCCTGCGCGCGCAGTCGGCGTCGTGAGGAAGGCGCTCGGCATGCTCCGGCACGAGGGCGGCCAGGCGATGATGCTGGTCATCTTCGCGATCGCCCTCCTGAGCGTCGTCGCGGTGACGCTGGTCGACACGGTCACGAGCGAGACGACCCGCAGCGCGCGCTCGCTGTCGAACGACATCTCCTACCAGGCCGCCGAGGCCGGGCTCGACGACTACACCGCGAAGCTGCTCGACGACCATCTCTACTACCTGCACACGGTCGCGGCCGGCGAGGCGACGCGCCGCACGACCGGCGGCACGGACGTCGGCGCCGGCTCGACCTGGTCGTCGACCCCCACGTGGACGTACCCCTACGGCTTCAACAACTGGCGCAACCTCGCCAACGGGTACCAGTACTCGCTCGAGATCTTCCCTCCGGACGCGAGCGCCGGGAAGCAGTACATCCGCATCCTCTCGGTCGGCCGCAAGCAGGGCACGACGAGCCCCACGCGCACGATCGAGACGCTGCTCCGCCCGTCCTCGGTCGCCGACTTCCAGATGCTCGCCGACGCCAGCATCTCCTACGGCTCGGCGGCCTCGACCTACGGGAAGGTCTACTCGACCGGCAACGTCACACACGACGGCACCGCGTACGCCAACGTGTACGCCGAGGGCCGCGTGTACGGCCCGCCCACGCTGCGGAACGGCGCTCGCACGTTCGACAGCGCCTCCAATCCGTCGATCCGCACGATGATCAAGTCGCCGGTCAACTTCTCCGACTTCCTCACCTCCTTCGTGGACATCCAGCGCGCGGCGGGGTACGGCGGCATCACGCTCGACAACTCGGGCGTCGACGCGTGGAAGCTGACCTTCAACTCCACGGGCACGGTCGGCGTTCAGAGCTGCACCAAGGTGAGCGGCAACAACGTCGCACAGACCGCCCCCAGCTGCGGCGCGACCACCAACTACAACGTGCCCTCGAACGGCGCGATCTACGTGAACCAGACGGCGATCGTCTCGGGAACGGTCAAGGGGCGCGTGACGGTCGCCTCGAACAACGACGTCGTCATCGCCGGGAACATCTCCTACGCCACGAGCGGCGTCGACGTGCTCGGGCTCGTCGCCAAGAACGACATGGTCGTCGCCTACTACGCGCCGTCGACGCTGACCTGGAGCGCCGCGACGATCACGCAGAGCGGTCAGTGGACCGACTGGTGCGGGATCTCCGGGAGCGGCTGCGGCTCGCACTCGACCATGACCTTCACCGGCTCGACCGCGACGAAGCAGGGCGGGTCGATGTCGATGTTCAACTCGCGTACCTACAACTACGACACGACGCTCCTCTACCTGCAGCCGCCGTGGTTCCCGACGGTCGAAGACGCCTACACCGTGCTCGTGTCCCGCCAGCTGCCCGGCACCTGAGCCGCTCAAGGCGGCGTCGCGGAGTGCCGATAGACGAGCGATGGACGCGGCCCTCGCTCTCGTGGTGGCGCTCCCGGGCCTCGCGCTCGGAAGCTTCCTGAACGTCGTCGCCTCGCGGCTGCCGTCCGGCGTCTCGATCGTCCACCCCTCGTCGGCGTGCGAGGCGTGCGGCGCGGCGATCCGGCGGCGCGACAACGTGCCCCTGCTCTCGTACCTGCTCCTGCGCGGACGCTGCCGCGAGTGCCGCGCCCCGATCGGCTGGCGCCACCCCGCCGTGGAGGCGGCCACCGCTGCCTCCGTCGCCGCCTGCGTCCTCGTCTTCGGGTTCACGTTCCGGGCCGCGGCCGCGGCGGTCTTCTGCGCCGCGCTCGTCGTCGTGACGGCGACCGACCTCGAGCGCCGCCTCGTCCCGAATCGCGTCGTCCTGCCGGCCGCCGCGCTCGTGCTCGCTCTCCAGGTCGCCGGCCGCCCGAGCGTCGAATGGCCGCTGGCCGGACTCGGCGCGGCCGCCTTCCTGCTCGCCGCGGCGCTCGCCTACCCGGGCGGGATGGGAATGGGCGACGTCAAGCTCGCGCTCCTCATGGGCGTCGCGCTCGGCCGCACGGTCCCGGTCGCGCTGATGCTCGGAATGGTCGCCGCCCTCGTCCCGTCGCTCGCGCTGCTCGCCCGCCACGGGGCCTCGGCGAGAAAGCTCGCGATCCCGTTCGCGCCGTTCCTCGCGCTCGGGAGCCTCGTCGCGCTGTTCGCGGGCACCCGCATCCTCGACGCCTACCTCCACACGTTGGGCTGATTCAAGCGCGATGGCGAGGGCGCCGATACCGACCAAGAAGGACGTGGACGCGCAGCGGCCGATACTCCGTACGCCGGGTCGGGCAGAGCCCGACGAGCCGGCTGCCGCGCTGGTCGGCGCGCTTCACGACAGCGAGAGCGTCCCCGACCTCGTCACCGAGTTGCTCGCCGCGACCGGACTGATCGCCCGCGAGCGCCTGGACTCCGTGCGCGAGCGGGCGGGAGCGGGCTCGCTCTCGCAGGCCCTCGTCGACGACGGGATCGCCGGGCCTCAGGACGTCGCGCGGGTGCTCGCGGCCCGCCACCAGCTTCCGCTCATCGACCTCGCCGACACGAAGGTCTCCCCCGACGCCGTCGCGCTGATTCCCCCGCACGTCCTCCGGCGCGTGATCGCCATCCCCTACGAGCTCAGCAACGAGCTCCTCAGGGTCGTGGTCGCCGACCCGACCAACATCCACGGGCTCGACGAGCTGCGGCTCGCGAGCAAGCTGCCGGTCGAGATCGCGATCGCCTCGAGCGAGGACATCCTCAACGAGCTGAAGCACTTCGAGCGCTCGACCGAGGCGATGGGAGGGCGGGGCGCCATCGACCTCGACTCGATCGAGATCGTCGCCGAGGGGGACGACGACCTCGAGGCGGACGACGGCATCTCCGACGCGCCGCTCGTGCGCCTCGTGAACTCGATCATCTTCGAGGCCGCCGAGGACGGGGCGAGCGACGTCCACTTCGAGCCTCAGGGCGACGCGCTCGTCGTCCGCGCCCGCGTCGACGGCGTCCTCCTCGACATGCAGCGCATCCCTCGGCGGATGGCCGCCGCTGTGACCACGCGCCTCAAGGTGCTCGCGAAGCTCGACATCGCCGAGCGGCGCAAGCCGCAGGACGGTCGGATCTCCCTGAACGCGGCCGCCGCCGGCCGGATGCTCGACATCCGCGTCGCGACTCTGCCGACGGTCGAGGGCGAATCCGTGGTCCTGCGCCTGCTCGACAAGTCGAAGCGCCCGCCGACGCTCGAGGAGCTCGGGATGCTCGACGAGATGCGCGACGCCCTGCGCGAGATCATCCGCCGCCCGACGGGCGCGGTGCTCGTCACGGGCCCGACCGGATCGGGAAAGTCGACGACGCTCTACGCGGCCCTCGCCGAGATCAACGCCTCCGAGATCAACATCATCACCGTCGAGGACCCGGTCGAGTACCGGCTCGGCGGCGTCAACCAGGTGCAGATCAACATCAAGGCGGGGCTGACGTTCGCAAGCGCGCTGCGGTCGATCCTCCGTTCCGACCCGGACGTGGTGATGGTCGGCGAGATCCGCGACGTCGAGACGGCGAAGATCTCGATCGAGGCGGCTCTGACCGGGCACTTCGTGCTCTCGACGCTGCACACGAACGACGCGCCGAGCACGCTGACGCGGCTGAACGAGATGGGGGTCGAGCCGTTCCTCACCGGCTCGGCGGTGTCGGCGGTGCTCGCCCAGCGCCTCGCCCGCAAGCTCTGCACGCACTGCTGCGAGATGTACGTGCCGACGACCGACGACCTGCTGAAGGCGCGCGTCGCGCCGGAGGTGGCGGCGCGGGCCGACGGCATCAGCCTCTACCGCAAGGTCGGCTGCCCCCGCTGCGGACGCTCGGGCTACAAGGGCCGCGTCGGCATCTTCCAGCTGCTCGTGATGAGCGAGGAGATCCAGGAGCTCGCCGCGGCGAAGGCCCGACGCGAGGAGATCGAGCGCGCGGCGATCAGCGGCGGCATGCGCACCCTCTGGGACGACGGCCTCGAGAAGGTCATGGCGGGCATGACCTCGGTCGAAGAGCTCGCCCGCGTCGTCACCCTCTGAGCGGTCCTCGCGCGATCTCCCCCGTTCGGGGGGCGGCCCGAGCGTCCGATCACCCGATCCAGGACTTGACTGCTTCGGCACGAAGCTGGTCGGCAACCTGTCCCTGCGGTCGAGAGGTATCGAATATGGCGTTTTTCAGCTCCAGAAGGCGATCGAGCTCCCTCGAACCGGCAGAGACGCGGTCCGCTGCCGAAGAGGAGGAGCGCCCGCTCCCCGCCGTCGCCCCGTCCATTGGACGGGCCGCGCCCGTCGTGACTCCCGTCTCGGCGGCCGTCGCCAGCGGTCTGCGGATCGTCGGCGTGCTCCTGCTCCTGCTCCGGCCCCGGTCGAGGAGGAGAGCCCCGCCCTCGACGGCCCGGACGACCAGGGCGACTCGGCGGCCAACGACATGCGCAACCTTCCGCTCGGAACGCTGCTCTACCGGCACGGGCTCGTCAGCCAGGAGGAGCTCGAGGAGGCGTTGACCACCGGAATGGCGACCGGAGAGCGCCTCGGCGAGATCCTGATCTCCCGTGGCCGCGTCTCCGAGGACGACATCGCGCGGCTGCTCGCCGTGCAGCACGGACTCCCGTTCCTGCACGAGGACGAGGTGCCGTTCGACCACGCGGCGACCGGAATGCTGCCGCTCGACGAGGCCCGCGCGCTGATGGCGCTGCCGGTCGCGTACGAGAACGGCGCCGTCGTCGTCGCGACCGCCAGCCCCTCGGCCGGCCAGCCCGACCAGCTGCTCCAGCGGTTGCACCGGAACGTGAACGCCGTCGTCGTCACCGACAGCGTCTTCGCGCGGCTGGTCGAGCGCGCGAGCGGCGGCGACGTGCAGGTCGAGGAGACGCCGCCGGCCGGCGAGTCCGCGCCGGTCGACCTCTCCTTCCTGCAGGGCGACGAGCCCGGGTCGCACGGCGAGCCCTCGCTCGAGGCCGAGGAGGAGGAGCGGTCGACCCCGGAGTCGTTCGAGCCTGCGATCGCGGAGCCGCACGACGAGACCGTGGCGGAGCCCGGCGAGCAGCCGGCCGCCCACGTCGCCGCGGACGAGCAGCCCGAGGCGTTCGCCGGCGAGCCGGCCGACGAAGCGCCCGAGCCGAGCCCCGAGCCGCTCGAGCCTTTCGGCCAGGCCTGGTACGAGCAGACCGAAGAGCCGGCGCAGGACGAGGCCGAGCAGGCGTCGTACTCCGACGCCGAGCCCGAGCTCCTCTCCGACGAGGCGGAGCCGGCGCCGGACGCCGCGCTCGCCTGGCACGAGCCGGTCGAGCACGGAGAGCCGGTCGAGCACGCAGAGCCGGTCGAGCACGCAGAGCCCGGCGAGCATGCAGAGAGCCTCGCGGAAGCGGTCGACGACGACCGCGGCCCGCAAGACGACGATGCCGCGCCGGCGGTCGTCGGCGACGGACGCATCCACGAGCTCGGCGTCCAGCACGAGGCGAGCGTCGGCCGGATCCAGGACCTGCTCGGTCAGATCGAAGCCGGCGCGACGACGTTCTCCGATCTGCGCCGCCGTCTCGGCGAGCTCGGCGAGAGCCTGCGGGTCACGGAGGAGAGCCTGGCCGAGCGCGAGCAGCGCCTGGCCGAGCTCACCGACGCCCACGACGACGACCAGCGCCGGATCGAGGAGCTCGTCGCCCAGCTGCGTCAGCGCGACGACACGCTCGGCGAGCTCGGCGGCCGTGTCGAGGAGCTCTCCGGGCGGCTCGTCTCCGCCGAGGAGCGGCTCGACGAGCGCGAGCAGCGGCTCGCGCAGCTCGACGCCTCGCTCAACGAGAGCGCGTCCCGCGTCGAGGCACTCTTCAGCCAGGTCGAGCTCCGCGACGAGGCCCTCGCCGGCTTCGCCGACAAGCTCGACGCGCTGGCCCGCCAGTTCGGCGACCAGTAGCGGCGATCACGCACCGCGCCGGGGGCTGCGGCGCCCCCGGCGCGGGTGCAGGAGTCGCGGCTTCGCGGCGAGAATGAAGCACCGTGCACGACGACCAGCTCGCGAACGATCCGTCCGGATCTCCCGAGCCGCTCGGCGATCTCGACGCCGGGCTGCGCGAGCGGCTCCGCGCGGCGCTCGACGCGGGCGGCGTCGGCGGCGGCGAGCTCGTCGAGCTGGCCGAGGCGCTGCGCCACCAGGGGCAGGAGATCACGCGGGCGATGGACGAGCTGCGCCGGCGCGAGGAGGAGGCCGCGCGGATGCAGGGCGAGGTCGACCGGACGCTGCGGGAGGCGGGCGAGGCGCTCGACGAGCGGGACGCGCGGCTCGCGTCCCTCGCCGACGAGCTCGCGGAGGAGCGGAAGCGGCTCGCGCAGCGGGCCGCGGGTCTGGCCGGGGCCGAGGAGGAGCTGCTGCGCCGCGCCGACGAGATGGCCGCGGCCGTCGGAGGGCTGGAGCGGATCCGGACACGCGTCGACGAGCTGGCGGCTGCGGTCGAGGCGCGCGAGCGCAGCCTCGAGGACGGGCGCACGGGGCTGGCGGAGGGGTTGCGTCTCCTCGACGAGCAGACGCGCCGCGTCGAGACGATGGAGCGCGGGCTCCAGGCGGTCGAGCGCGGCTTCGCGGCCGCGCAGACTCGCCTCGACGGGATCGAGCAGCGGGCGCGCAAGGCGCTGTCTCGCGCCGGCATCGTCGAGGCCGTGGAGAAGCGGCTCGGCCGGATCGAGCAGGTCATGGGCGCGCTCGGAGCCCGGTTGCGGGGGCTCGAGACCAGGCCCGCGCCGGAGCTTCGGGCGCCAGGCGGCGGGGCGGAGGACGACCCCCGGCTCGCGCGCGCCGCCGAGCTCGCGGGCGCGCTCCTGCGCACGCTCGGCGGGGCGCCGATGGCGGAGGACGGGACCGAGGTCGGGGAGGAGGAGCCGCAGGTCGAGGAACCCCGCGCCGAGGAGCCTCCGCCGGCGGCGCACGTCCTCTTCGTCCAGACGCCGGCCGGTTACCGGCTGCTCGAGCGCGCGGGCGCGCCGCCGGCTCCCGGCGAGCTCGTCCGCGTGGACGAGCCGGACGCCCTCGAGGCGGTCGTCACCGGGTCGCGCGGCTCGCCGCTTCCCGGCGATCGGCGGCCGTGCCTCGTCTGCGTCGCAGTCCCTAGCTGATCGTGCAGCCGAGGTACTCGAGCGAGAGCAGTACCTCGTCGACGAAGCGCTGCGCCGTCTCGGCCGCCGAGAAGACGTAGGGCCCGGGCCGGAGCGGCTCGATCCGCATCGAGTCGACCGGGAAGACGTCGCACTCGACCACGGTCGCGCGGGCTCCCTCGTGCCGGCGCAGGATCACGACCCGCTTGCCGTCCTTCTGCGCCTGGACGACGTCGCCGGGCTGCTCGGTCAGCTGCTCGCCCATGTCAGCGCGCGTCGTGCGCGGCCTGGGCGACGACGAGCCGGTCCTGGACGCCCGTGAAGAGGCGGACGACCCGGCCGGGACGGCTGACGACGAGCGTCGCCGGCTCAGCGAGCGTGCCCGCGAAGGTCGCGAGGCCCGCGGTGTCGTGCGCGGTGAGGACGTCCACGCCGACGAAGGCGGTGTGGGCGGCCGAGGCGCCGGCCCTGGCCTCGGTCAGCGCGAGCCGATCGGAGTCGCCGCCCGCGTAGAGCGTGACGACCACCGTGCGGTGCTTCTGGAGCGCGCGGGCGATCGATGACGGGACGCCGGGCAGGAGCTTCACGTGCGGCTTCGCGGGCGCGGGCGCCACCGGGGCCGGCGAGACGGTCACCGTCGGGTTCGACGCGCTACGGGTCGTCGTGGCCGCGTGGGTCGCCGCGGCATGCGTCTGGGCCGCGGGAGTGGACGTGGTGCGCGCGCGGCCGAGCGCGAGGGTCGCGCCCAGGCCGACGACGGCGAGCAGACCCACGAGGGCGAAGATCTGGATCGGACGGCTGATCGTCATCACTCAGGGTCTATCGGCAGCGGACGAGCTCGTCTTGAGGGCCGGCGCGCGATCGAAGACGGGCCGGGACGCCCGCACCGAGACGTCCCGGCCGTCGGTCAGCGTCCGGTAGGTCGTGGAGCGGATGTCGAGCGTCCACTTCGCCGGCGAGTCGACCGGGATCGCCACCTGCACGTGGTCGCCGCTGCCCACCGCGACGCGCCGGCCGGGCATCCCCGGGGCCCGCAGCAGGACGACGCCCGCGAGGACGTGCGCCGGGAGGGACAGCCGCAGACGGAGCGTCCCCTTCGCGCGGCCGTCCGCGTCCGGCCAGATCGTGATCCGGCTGTCCCCGGCGAGCCAGCCGTCGAAGTACCGCCCCACGGTCAGCGTCGAGAGGCGCGGGATCCCGTCGGGACGCCAGAGGCTCGTGAGGGGCGTCGTCCGGACCCGGGTTGCTCCGGCGAGCGTCGCCGAGGCCGCGTACTCCTCGACGAGGAGCGGGCTGTGGACGATTCCGCGTCCGGCGCGGATCCTCCCGTCCGGGAGGACGCGGACGCGCGCCGACGCGAAGACATCGGGTTCGGCCACCTTCGGGAAGAGCAGGACGTTCCGGAGCGACCGGTTCCAGAAGAGGTGCTCGCTGACGACCGCTCGGAGGGTGTCGGGGAGGACGAGCACGTCGACCGGCCCCAGATGCGCGGAGTCGACCCAGCTGACATCGGTCGGCAGGTACGCCTCGCGGGCGGCCCAGGCCGAGGTGCGGTCGGCCGAGACCGTCGCGTACGAGACGAGGATCGACGCGGCGACGGCGACGGCGAGGGCCGGCAGCCGCCAGGTCCTCGGCCACGCGGCGGCGAGGCCCGCGACGACGGCGCCGGCCCCCGCCGTGAGCGCGACGACGAGGTCGGCGGTGGCGAGGCCGAGAACCTGCTCCAGCCAGTGGATGCCGATGAGGAAGGGCGAGTCCTGGCGGTCGGTGCCGAAGACGTAGCCCGTGACCGGAACGCGCACCGCGTACAGGAGCAGCGCGCCCGCCGCGCCTGCGGCGAGCGCTCGACCCCGGCGACCACGAGCGAGCGACAGCGCGAAGGCGGGCGCCGCGAGCGGGGCGAGGGCGATCAGGTAGCGCTCCTGGAAGCGCTCCGAGCCGTTGCTCGCGAACAGGGCCGCCTCCAGGAGCAGGCCGAGGCCGAGGAACGCCGTGACGGCGCAGAAGGCCGCCTCGCCGCGGCTGCGCGGACGGATCATCCCGGCGAGCACTCCGATCAGCGCGCCGGGCGCGACGGCGCAGAGCGAGAGTGCGAGGAGCGCGCCGTCGACGGCGACCCAGTGCGCGATCGCGATCGGCCGGATCGACAGATTCGCGACCCCGTGGTAGTAGCCCAGGACGTGCTGCGGCCCGCTCAGGAGCAGTGCCGCGAGGACCAGCGCGAAGAGCCCCAGCGTCACCGGGTAGCGGCGCAGGACGCGGCGGGGGCTGCCGCCCTCGACGACCACCGCGGCCAGGACGAAGACGAGCGGCAGGACCGCGTACTCGAGGCGGGCCAGAGCCGTGAGCCCGCTGAGCAGCACGAGGGCCGCCTGCGTGGTGCGCGTCGGCCGCTCGAGCACGCGCACGAACGTCGCCACGCTCGTGAGCGCAAGCAGGTAGCCGACCGCGTCGGCGGTGAGATAGCTCGTGTAGACGAGCGCGGGCGCGGTCACGGCGAGGAGCGCGCAGACGAGGGCGACGCGGTCGCCGAGCCCGAGGCGGCGCGCCAGCAGGAAGACCGGCACGGCGGCGAGCGACATCGCGACGGCGTGCATGAACAGGGTCGCGCGGTAGGCGAAGGCGGGGTCTCCGCCGAGCCAGAACGGCGCAGTGATGACCGGCTCGAGCAAGGCCGGGAAGTGGGCGGCGTGCCCGCGAATCTCCAGGCGGCCGGTCTCGGCGAGCCCGCGCGCGAGCGCGCTGTAGATGTACTCGTCGGGGAAGAGCCGCGGGACGCGGGCTCCAGAGGCCGCCAGGACCCGCACGGCGGCGCTGACCGCCACCAGGCCGCCCAGGGCTATCTCTGCGACGCGGCCTCGCTCGAGGGCGAGGACGCGACGCCTGGGCAGGGAGACGCGGGCCGCCAGGGACGACGTGGTCACGAGGCGCTGTATCGGCGCGGCTCGACGTCTTCTTGAGGGCGGCCGGAACGCACGAGGGGCGCGGTCTCCCGCGCCCCTCGCAGTGCGTTGATGGATGTGTCGCTTACGGGCAGGCCGCGGCAGTGATCGCGCCCGCGGGGCCTGTCTTGCTGTAGGTGTAGCTGCCCGACGTGGCCTGGACGCAGTAGCTCGTTCCGCTCAGTGCGCTCGGATCCTTGTCGATCTTGATGCCGGCGTCGATGGCCTGGAGCTTCACCAGCGTCATGCCGACGTAGGTTCCGTTGTCGGAGTAGTAGGCCTCGACCGACGGGATGGCCGCGCGGACGTTGGCCTGGGCCGCGGTCTTGTTGGCGCGGTCCTTGAAGCCGAGGTACGACGGCACTGCAATCGCGAGCAGGATGCCGAGGATGACGATGACGACGAGGAGCTCGATCAGCGTGAAGCCCTCGTCGCTCGCCAGGCGCTGCTTGACCTTGGAAATCATCTACACGTTCTCCTTCCGCAGAGCAGGGGGGACGGTGCCTGGCCATGCATCGGCGGCGAAGCGGTCACCCCTTCACACTCGAATGGGTGATTCGGCGGTCGTCGACCGCCCGCGGCGGGCGACCGGGGATCCCCCACGGCGGGTGAGCGGCTCGCGCGCGCGCCCGCGCCCACGCGCGCGCGCGACGAGAGAGACGGTGCCGGAGCGCGCCTGGGCAGACGGGCTGCGACGAATTCCTCAAGTCCGTCGAGGGCGCTGCCGATAGCTCGCACCGTGGAGGAGACACAGACCACGCCGCTGTCCGTCGACCTGCTGCTCGAGCGCGCCGTCGCGCTCAACGCATCCGACCTGCACCTCACCGCCGGCTCGCCGCCGATCGTGCGGCTGAACGGCACGCTGGTGCCGCTCGAGGGCTTCGCGAGGCTGACTCCCGAGACGACGCGCGACCTCCTCTACCGCGTGCTCTCGACCGAGAAGCAGAAGCGGCTGGAGATCGACCGCCAGATCGACCTCTCCTACGGCGTCCCCGGCCTCGCACGCTTCCGCATGAACGTCTACATCCAGCGCGACAGCGTCGCGGCCGCCTTCCGCATGATCCCCGCGACCCTGAAGACGCTGGAGGAGCTCGGCCTTCCCGCCAGCCTCATCGAGCTGACGAAGAAGCCGCGCGGCCTCGTCCTCGTCACCGGCCCGACCGGCTCCGGCAAGTCGACGACGCTCGCGGCGATGATCGACGAGATCAACCGGACGCGGAACGACCACATCATCACGGTCGAGGATCCGATCGAGTTCCTGCACCGGCACAAGCGCTGCATCGTCAACCAGCGCGAGATCGGATCCGACGCGACTGGCTTCGGCGAGGCGCTCCGGGCGGCGCTCCGCCAGGACCCCGACGTGATCCTGCTCGGCGAGATGCGCGACCTCGAGACGATCTCGACCGCGATCACCGCGGCCGAGACCGGCCACCTGGTCTTCGGCACGCTGCACACGCAGACCGCCCCGAGCACGGTCGACCGCATCATCGACGTCTTCCCCGCGGCGCAGCAGCACCAGATCCGGACGCAGCTCGCGGCGACGATCCAGGGCATCATCACCCAGGCGCTGCTGCCGACCGCGGACGGCTCCAGCCGGGTGGCGGCACTCGAGATCCTCTTCCCCGACGACGCGATCAGGAACCTGATCCGTCAGGGCAAGACCGAGCAGATCTACTCGTACATGCAGACCGGCACCAAGCGCGGGATGCAGACGATGGAGCAGGCGCTCGCCGACCTCGTCCTCCGCATGGTCGTGACGCGCGACGAGGCGCTCTCCCGCTCGAGCCGCGTCGACCAGCTGGTCGGCATGCTCGACCGAGGAACCGTTCCCACGAGCGCCGGCCTACGGGTCGCCGGGAGCTAGCCGTGAACTTCGATCCCCTCGCCCTCACCCTTCTCCAGCCCGTCGAGGCCGGCGCCGTCGGCGGCGGCTTCTGGACGAAGCGCTCCAGCCACAGCTCGGTGCGCGACGCCCGCCGCTCGCTTCGGAAGCACAGTCTCCCGTTCCGGCGGGAGCGCGGCTCGGCAGCAGAGGACTGGATCACCCCGCAGCCCGTGCAGGCGACCCGGATGTCCGCTCAGCCGGACAGCGAGAGCGTCTTCGTGCGCGGAGCGTCCGAGCCTGCGCTCGAGGTCGAGGCCGAGCAGAAGCCGTCGATCTGGAAGCGCGAGGTCTCGTTCCGGCGCTCCCGCCCGGCCGAGCAGCCCGAGCCCGAGGCCGAGGTCGAGCCGGAGGCCGAGGTCGAGCCGGAGGTCGTCCGCGAGCCCGTCGCCGAGCCCGACCCCGAGGTCGCGTCCGCCGTCGAGGAAAGCCCCAAGCCGTCGATCTGGAAGCGCGAGGTCTCGTTCCGCCGCAGCCGCAGCGAGCGGCCGGAGGCCGAGGTCGAGCCCGAGCCCGAGGTCAATCTGCCCGCATGGGTGTTCGAGCAGCCGCAGGTCGAGCAGCCGCAGGTCGAGCAGCCGCAGGCCGAGCAGCCGCAGGCCGAGCAGCCGCAGGCCGAGCAGGCGCAGGCCGAGCAGCCCGCCGCCGAGACGACGCCGGAGCCCGAGCCCGCGTGGCAGTTCCTCCTGCCCGAGGCCGACGAGCCTGAGCCCGAGCCCGAGCCCGCGTGGCAGTTCGTCGAGCCGGAGCTCGAGGAGTCCACGCTCGAGAGCGCGACCGACTCCGAGCCCGTCTCCGGCGACCTCGTCGCGCCGTCGATCTGGAAGCGCGACATCTCGTTCCGCCGCCGGGGGAGCACCGACCCGGTCGAGCACGAGGCGGAGCCGGAGTCCGCCGAGCCGGCGCCGGCCGAGCAGCCTCGCGCCGACGAGACGGAGCAGGAGCCGGTCGCCGACGGAGAGCCCAAGCCGTCGATCTGGAAGCGCGAGATCTCGTTCGGACGTCGTGCGCGGGCCGACGAGGCCCCGACCGACGACCAGGCTCTCGAGCCGCCCGCGTGGGCGCCGCCGGTGACCCGGGACGAGGCCCCCGTGGAGCAGCCGGTCGACCAGGATCGGCATGACGAGCCTCCGGCCGAGCAGGTCGCTGCGGAGCACTCCGGTCTCTGGGCCGACATCGCCGCGCCGGGCGGCCCGGTCACGGTCCCCGTGCCCGAGCCCGCTGCCGCGGCGGCCGAGCTCGACCAGCACGAGACCGTCCTTCCCGAGCTTGCCGACCTGGCGCCCGCCGACGTCGAGTCGCTGCACGAGCCTGCCCCGTCCAAGCGGCGGTCCTTCCGCCGCGGCGGCGACGGGCCGAAGCCCGCGCCCGCCGCGAAGCGCGCGAAGCACTCCGGTCGCGGCGTCAAGATCGTCGGCCTCCAGGTCGGCGCGTCCCAGATCGCCGCCGCACAGGTGCGCAACAACGGCACGACAGAGCTCTTGAAGGTCGCGCAGATGCCGCTCGAGAAGGGCGTCGTCGTGGGCGGCGAGGTCCGCGACCCCGACCTGCTCGCCGAGGCGCTGCGCACGTTCTTCAAGGCGAACAAGCTGCCCAAGCGCGGCGTTCGCCTGGGCATCGCGAGCAACCGCGTCGGCGTCCGGACGCTTGACGTCGCCGGAGTCACCGACTCGAAGCTGCTGCCGAACGCCATCCGCTTCCGGGCGCAGGAAGTCCTGCCGATCCCGCTCAGCGACGCCGTCCTCGACTACCGCGTGCTCGGCGAGACGGTCGATGACGAGGGAGAGGTGCACTGCCGCGTGCTCGTCGCCTTCGCCTATCGGGAGCTCGTCGACCGCTATCTCGCCGCCTGCCGGAAGGCCGGCGTCCGGCTCGTCGGCATCGATCTCGAGGGCTTCGCGCTCCTGCGGGCGCTCGTCGATCCGGCGCAGGCAGCCTCGCGCCAGGCCGGGGCAGCCGTCGTGACCGCCGCGCTCGGGCACGACCGCTCGATCGTCTCCGTCTCGGACGGGACGACCTGCGAGTTCACGCGCGTGATCGAGTGGGGCGGCTCGGCCCTCGACACCGCCGTCGCCCGGATCCTCGCCCTCACGCCCTCCCAGGCGGAGCCGATCAAGCGCGCGCTGACGCTCGAGTCGGCGGCCGTCGTCCCGGAAGGGCTCAACGAGGAGCAGGCGTCGCGGGCGCGGAAGGCGATGCTGCACGAGGTCAACGTGTTCGCCCGCGAGCTCGTGTCCTCGCTGCAGTTCTACCAGGCTCAGCCCGGCTCGCTCGACATCGCCGAGATTCTCGTCACCGGCGGGACGGCGCAGATGCCGGGCCTCGTCCAGGAGCTCCAGCGCCTCACCGGCGTCGGCGTCCTGCGCGGCGACCCGCTCGCGCGCGTGACACGCGGCAAGCGGATCCGCAAGGACGACCAGCTCGGCTCGGTCGCCCTCGCGATCGGATTGGGGATCGAGGACTGATGCGCGCCGTCAACCTCCTTCCCGAGGACGCCCAGCAGAGCCGGTTCGCGATCCCGCCGCTCCTCCCGACCGTGGGCGTCGCCGCCGTCGTCGTGGCCGCGTCCGTCGTCGCCGTCGCCGCGCGCGTCGAGTCGGGGACGGTTACGCAGCGCCAGCAGCAGCTGAACGGGTTGGAGCTGCGCCTCGCCCAGGCGTCCGTGACGTCCGGCACCTCCAACGCCGCCGCGGTCTCGCTCCTGTCGGCACGCGACCAGCGGCTTGCGGCGCTCAACTCGGTGCTCTCGACCCGGGTCGCCTACGACCGCGTCCTACACCAGCTCTCGCTCGTCCTGCCCGACGACGTCTGGCTGCAGAGCCTGCAGGTCGGCACCGCGACGGCGGCCGACCCGACGGCGCCGGTGACGCCCGGCACGGGCGGCGACACCACCATCACCGGCTACACGTACACGACCGACGGCGTGGCCCGCCTGCTCCAGCGCCTGTCGGCGGTGCCGACGCTGAAGGACGTCGGCCTGCAGTCGGCGACGCTCCAGCAGCTCGGGCCCAAGAACGTCTACCAGTTCACCATCACCGCCAACGTCGTCCGGAACGGTGCGTCGTGAGCGCCCTGCAGAAGCAGCGGCTCGTTGCGATCGGCGCCGGCGTGCTGGCTCTCGTCGTCCTCGCAGGCGGCTACTTGGTCCTGCTCGCGCCGAAGCACTCGAAGGCTGCGGATCTGCAGACGAAGATCGCCGCCACGCAGACGCAGATCGCGGCCGCGGAAGCCGCGTCGAGCGCGCCCGGCGCGAGCGCGCAGCGCGTGAAGATCGCCGACCTCTACCGGCTCAGCAGGGCCATGCCGGACGGGTTCGACACCGCCGGCGTCCTGCTCGATCTCGGTCGCGCGGCCGCCGCGGCGGGAGTCTCGCTGCAGACGATCACGCCCGGCACTCCGACCCCGGCCCCCGCCGGCGGGTACGAGCTGCTCCCGATCTCCGTGGGGTTCCAGGGGCGCTACGGGCAGCTGACCAAGCTGCTGGCGACCCTGCGCGGCCTCGTCACCGTCCACGACGGCGCACTGGCAGCGGGCGGCCGGCTCTTCAGCGTCGACAGCGTCGGCTTCACGGCCGGAGACGCCGGTCTGCCGCAGGTGAAGGCGACCCTGCAGCTCGAGGCGTACGTCTTCGCCCCGACCGTCGCCCCCGTCGCGGTGACGCCCACCGATACGACGACCACCGACACCACGACGCCGCCGCCGCCCAGCGGCACCAGCGCGGCGGCGGGCACTGGAGGAACGGGCTGATGGCGGCGAAGAACGAGCGGAAGGCACGGGAGCAGAAGCAGAAGATCGCGCTCGCGGCGGGCACCGTCCTGCTGCTGGCCCTGCTCGCGTTCCAGGGCCCGAAGACCCTCAAGGCCTTGCACGGCGGCGGAAACGCGGCGACCGCCGCGTCCGCGACGACGACCGCCGATACCGGCACGACCCCGACCGGCGCTCCGGCTTCGAGCACGTCAGGGGCGCCGCCCTCGAGCCCCGCCGTGCTGAAGAACAGCGATCCCGTCCCGCCCGCGGGCCTCAACTCGCTGCCGACCCTGACCCTCTTCCATGCCAAGGACCCGTTCAAGCCGCAGGTCGACGCCTCGGCGACGCCGCCGGGCACCGGACAGACGCCCACGCAGCCTGCGATGCCGCAGGGCGCAGCCCCGGTCCTCGGCACCGTCCAGACCACCGCGCCGGGGCTCAAGGTCGCGACCATCCCGCAGGCGACCCTGCGCGTCGACGGCAAGAAGATGGACGTCCCCCTCGGCAAGAGCTTCTCGGTGGGCAAGGTCTCGTTCCGCGTCGCCGGCTTCGAGCCGGGCGCCGTCAAGCTCGCCGTCGTCGGTGGCTCGTTCGCCGACGGCACCACGACCCTGACCCTGCAGAAGGGGCAGCCCGTCACGCTCGTCAATACGGCCGATGGCTCCCGCTTCTCCCTGGCCCTGCTCAAGATCTCGAGCACGTCCGCCGCGGCCGTCGCCGCCGCCACGCCCACCACCGCCACGACGACGACGACGTCTCCCTGATGACCGCCTTCGCCTACAGCGCGATCAACGCGCAGGGCCTGGAGCTGAGCGGCGTCGTCTCGGCTCCCGACCTGACGACCGCCCGCGAGCAGCTCCGGGCCAAGGGCCTGCTGCCGCAGCGGCTCGACGAGGTCGACGGCGAGACGGACGACCGCAGCAGCTCGAGCGGCCTCTTCAAGGCGGTCAAGCCGCGCTCGCTGCAGATCTTCTCGCGCCAGTTCGCGACCATGATCGAGGCGGGCCTCAGCGTCGTGGCCGCGCTGTCGATCCTCGAGGAGCAGACGGTCGACAAGGTGCTCGCCGACGTCGTGACCGAGGTGCGCGGAGACGTCGAGGCGGGTCTCCTGCTCTCGGAGGCGCTGGCCAAGCACCCGAAGGTGTTCAGCAGGCTCTACGTCGCGATGATCGAAGCCGGCGAGGCCGCCGGCGTGCTCGACCAGGTGCTCGATCGGGTCGCCTTCCAGATCGAGAAGGACACGAAGATCAAGCGCCGCGTCAAGAGCGCGATGATCTACCCGATGATCGTCGTCGTCTTCGCCTCGATCGTGCTGACGGCGATGCTGATGTTCATCGTCCCGATCTTCGTCGGCATCTTCGACAGCCTCGGTGGACAGCTGCCGACGCTGACGGCGGACGTCGTGGCCGTCTCGAACCTTCTCCGCAACGACTGGTACATCATCTTCCCGCTGCTCGGCGCCACGATCTGGGGCGTGCTGCGCGCGAAGAAGACGGAGCCCGGCCGTCGGGTCTGGGACCGGATCCGGCTGCGCATCCCGATGAAGATCGGCGACACCGTCCGCAAGATCGCGATGGCGCGCTTCTCGCGCACGCTCTCCACGCTCGTCGCGGCCGGCGTCGACATCATCAAGGCGCTCGAGATCACCGGCCAGACCTCGGGGAACTGGGTGATCGAGAACGCGCTCGCCAACGCCCGCGTGCGGGTGCAGGAGGGCGCGCCGATCGCGCAGCCTCTCGCCGCCGACCCGGTCTTCCCGCCGATGGTCAGCCAGATGGTGCGGATCGGCGAGGAATCGGGAGAGCTCGAGAAGATGCTCGGCAAGATCGCGGACTTCTACGAGGACGAGGTCGACGCGGCCGTCGCCGCCCTGACCTCGATCATCGAGCCGATCATGATGATCGGCGTCGGCGCGATGGTCGGCGTGATCCTGATCTCGATGTACATGCCGATGTTCAAGATGCTGACGCTGATCAAGTAGCGCGCTCTCGCTCCGCCTCGGCGGCGTCGACGAGGATCCCGCCACCGGAGTCGTCACTGTGTGCAGCCCGCCGCGCGGTCGGCCGGGCCGTCGCGACTACGTGTCGCGACGGCGGAGCAGCACCGCGGCGATCGCCACCGCGAGGGCGCAGTAGCCGAGCAGCAGCAGGCCGCCGGCGGTCGGCGTGAGGGTGTTCGGCGCGTGCCGGAGCGCGAACAGCTGCCGGCCTGCCTCGCTCGGCAGGTACTTCGAGGCGGCGGCGTTCCAGCTCGAGGGCAGGACGTTCATCAGCGGCGGAATCACGAAGAAGATCGCGGCGAAGGTCGAGATCCCGCCCGCGGTGTTGCGGACGATCGCCCCGATGCCGAGCGCGAAGACGCCGACGAGCATCACGTAGACCGCACCGCCGACGAGCGAGCGGGCCACCCCCGGCTGCGAGAAGGGGATCTGCAGGATGGCGTGGCGGTCGAGGATCGCCTGGCTCGCAAAGAACGCGGCCAGCACCGACGGCACGATCAGCACGAACGAGACGACCGCGTAGACGCCGATCTTCGCCCACAGCACGGGCAGCCGCTTCGGCACCGCCGCGAACGTCGATCGGATCGAGCCGGTCGAGTACTCGCCCGTGATCACGAGCACGCCGAGCACTGCGATCGCGAGCTGCGCCACGTTGACGCCGGCGAGGGCGATGTCGAGCGGCGAGCGGTTCGCGCGCTCGTGCGGCGACATGTGCCCCCAGCGCGAGGCGGTCACGAACGCGAACAGCACCGGGAACGCGATCGTGAGCAGGATCCCGGCCAGCAGCGACCAGCGCGTCGAGCGGAGCGACTGGAGCTTCGTCCACTCGGCCAGGGCGACCCGGGCCTGCGTCACGCGACCCTCCGTCGCGAGCACCGGCAGCGGCTGGACCGCCGTCCCGAGGCTGCTCATGCCGCCACCTCCCGCTGCTCGTCCTGGTCGGCCGACACGTCGCCGGCCCGGTACTCGAGCTCGCCCTGCGTCAGCTCCATGAACGCGTCCTCGAGCGAGGCCTGCTGCGGCGTCAGCTCGTGGAGCGCGATGCCGTGCAGGGCCGCTGCGTCGCCGATCTGCTCGGCGCGCAGCCCGGTGACCTCGATCACGCCGGGCTCGATGGTCGCCACCGACACGTCGGGGCAGACCACGAGCTCGCGCAGCTGTTCGGCCTGCGGCGAGCGCACCCGCACCACCGAGCCGGAGGCCATTCGCACGAAGTCGTCGACGCTGGTGTCGGCGATGAGTTTGCCGCGGCCGATGACGATCAGGTGGTCGGCGGTGAGGGCCATTTCGCTCATCAGGTGGGAGGAGACGAAGACGGTGCGGCCTTGGTCGGCGAGGTTTTTGAGGAGGTTTCTGATCCAGTGGATGCCTTCGGGGTCGAGGCCGTTGACGGGTTCGTCGAGCATGACGGTCTTGGGGTCGCCGAGCAGGGCGCTGGCGATGCCGAGTCGTTGGCCCATGCCGAGGGAGAATTGGCCGGCGCGTTTGCGTGCGACCTGGTGGAGGCCGACGAGGTCGATCATCTCCTCGACGCGGCGGCGGGGGATGCCGTGGGTGTGGGCGAGGGCGAGCAGGTGGTTGTGGGCGGAGCGGCCGGTGTGGACGGAGCGTGCTTCGAGGAGGGCGCCGACTTCGTGGAGGGGGGCGGGGTGGTCGCGGTAGTGGCGGCCGTTGACGGTGACGTCGCCGCTGCTGGGGGCGTCGAGGCCGAGGATGAGGCGCATGGTGGTCGATTTGCCGGAGCCGTTGGGGCCGAGGAACCCGGTCACCACGCCCGGCTGGACGGTGAAGCTGAGATCGTCGATCGCGCGCTTGGAGCCGTACTCCTTCGACAGGTTCCGAGCCTCGATCATGCCGCGCTCCTCTCGTGTCGAACCATGGCGGCCGACGCCAGCGCCGCCCGGAGGATGTGGGCCGCGACCGGCTTGCGGAGGACGGCGAGCGCTCCGAGCTCGCTCGCGGTGCGGCGGAGCTGCTCGGCCGGGCCGGCGGCCATCGCGAACGCCGGGACGGTCGGCGCCCGCCTGTTCAGCTCCGCGAGCAGCACGAGTCCGCTGCGGCCGGGGAGCGCGAGGTCGGTGATGACGAGGTCGCAGTCCCGGGCGGCGATGTGTTCGAGGGCTCGGTCGACGCTCGCGACCGCGGTGGGCGCGTGGCCGGCGCCGGCGAGCAGCAGCGCCAGCCGGAGCCGCTGTGCGAGGTCGCCGTCGACGACGAGGACCCGCAGACGGTCGGGGGATGCCTGGTGGCGTTCCATGTCGGACTCCTGACTCTTCTCCCCGTGCCGATTGGCGGAATGAGCACATCCAAGCCGGCGCTCCTGAGAGGGAGATGAGGTCGGGCGCTCCGAAGCTAAGAACTCCCTGTGAATCCGGACGCGCTTAGGCCGCTCTTCATTGCCGCGGGTACCACGTCCGCATGCAGCGGACACGGCACATCCCGGCGCGCGCGCCGCTCGCGGTTGCGGGCGTGCTCCTCGTCGCAGGGGTCGCCGCCTTCTTCGCCCTCGCCCGGAGCGCCGTCGGCGCGGCGCGGTCGGTCGAGACGGGCATCGTCGTCATCGACACCACGCTCGGCTACGAGGGCGGCCAGGCCGCCGGCACGGGGATGGTGCTGACCCCGTCGGGCGAGGTGCTCACCAACAACCACGTCATCCAGGGCGCGACCTCGATCAGGGTCGTGGTGCCGCAGACCGGGCGCCGCTACACGGCGACGGTCCTCGGCTACGACGTCTCCGCCGACACGGCGCTCCTGCAGCTGAAGGGCGCGTCGGGGCTTGCGACCGTCTCGGTCGGCACGTCGGGGACGCTTGCGCCGGGTCAGGCGGTGCGCGCGGTCGGCAATGCCGGCGGCGCCGGCAGGCTCAGCCTCGTGAAGGGCAGGGTCACTGGGCTCGGCAGGACGATCACGGCGAGCGACGGCCAGCGCCGGAGCGAGCAGCTCGCCGGTCTCATCGAGACGAACGCGAACCTCCGGCCCGGCGACTCGGGCGGCCCGCTGCTCGACGGCGCCGGGCGAGTCGTCGGCATGGACACCGCAGCCTCCGTCGCCGGCGGCGGCTTCTACTACCAGAGCGTCGCGAGCGACGCCTACGCGATCCCGATCGCCAGGGCGACGGCCGTCGCCAGGCGGATCGAGTCCGGTAGCGCGAGCGCGGCGATCCACATCGGCGGCACTGCGTTCCTCGGAGTCCAGGTGGCGACCCCGAGCTACGGCTACGGGTACGGCGCCTCCCCGGTGAGCGGGGCGGTCGTCACCGGCGTCGTCCCCGGCTCGCCCGCCGACACCGCCGGGCTCACCTACGGCGACCAGATCACCTCGGTCGACGGCCGCACCGTCGCCTCGCCGAACGACGTCGTCTCGCGGCTCCTGCGGAAGCACCCGGGAGACGAGGTCGCGCTCTCCTGGGTCGACGGCTACGGCACGCGGCGGACCGCCACCGTCACGCTCGCGGCGGGGCCGCCCCAGTAGGCGCTCCCGTCCCGCGTCGGTCGCGGGAGCAGCGTCTGCGACGGCGCCGCGGCCGCCGGAGAGCCCTCGACCGCCTCGGCGACGGCGCGAACCGATCGTCTAGGCTCCCCGCGTGGCGCTCGAGCGGCCCAAGATCGAGAAGCCGGAGGGCGACATCCCCTTCGAGCTCGAGATCGACGACGTGGTCGTCGGCGAGGGCGAGGAGGCGGCTGCCGGAAGAAAGGTCTCCGTCCACTATGTCGGCGCTGCGTTCCGCTCGGGCGAGGAGTTCGACGCCTCGTGGAGCCGCGGGCAGCCGTTCCGGTTCAAGCTCGGCCAGGGTCAGGTGATCCCGGGGTGGGACCAGGGCGTGCAGGGGATGCGCGTCGGCGGCCGGCGCAGGCTGACGATCCCCTCGGCGCTGGCATACGGCGCGCGCGGAGCGGGCGGGGTGATCCAGCCGCACGAGCCGCTCGTGTTCGTCGTCGACCTGCTCGCCGTCGAGTAGTCAGCGACGCGCCTTCGCCGCCTCGACTGCGGCGAGCGGCACGAGCGACAACGCGAGCACGACGGCCCACTCGACGAGATCGAGCCGCACCGTGGCGAAGGTGCCGTGCGCGACCGGCGCGACGACCGCCAGCACGACCACGAGTGCGGATACGGCGACGCTCGCGTCCAGCCAGCGGTTCGAGCGGAGGCGCCAGGCCGCCGTCGTCGGCGAGCGCATCCCGTAGACGAGCGCCAGCTCCGAGAGCGCGAGGGTCGCGAACGCCATCGTCTGCCCGGCGCCGCCGGCGTCGCGCCCGACGAGAAACGCCGCCAGCGTCGACGCCCCGACGAGCACGCCGATCCAGGCCAGCCGCCGCCAGGTGCCGCGGTCGAAGAGGCTGTCGCCCCGGCGGGGCGGCGAGCTCATCGTGTCCCGGCTCGCCGGGTCGTGCGCGAGGGCGACCGCGGGCAGGCCGTCGGTGACGAGGTTGACGACCAGCACCTGGATCACGGCCAGGGGGCTGCCGAGCCCCACGGCGATGGCGACCGCGAACACGAGCACCTCTCCCAGGTTCGCCGAGAGGAGGAACGCGACGAACGTGCGGATGTTGTCGCCGATCCGGCGCCCCTCCTCGACGGCGGCCACGATGGTGCCGAAGTCGTCGTCCGTCACGACGATCGCCGCCGCCTCGCGCGCCGCCTCCGTGCCCGACCGCCCCATCGCGACGCCGACGTCGGCCTGCCGCAGCGCGGGCGCGTCGTTCACTCCGTCGCCGGTGACCGCGACCACCTCGCCGGCCGCCTGGAGCTCCTGCACCAGGCGCAGCTTGTCGGCCGGCGTCGTCCTCGCGTGGATGGCGTCCTCGCGCAGTCCCAGGGAGCGCCCGATCGTCCGGGCCGTCGCCGGGTGATCGCCGGTGAGCATCCGGACGGAGATACCCGCCGCGTCCGCCGTCGCGACCGCCGGCGCGGCGGAGGAGCGCAGCGGGTCGTGGAGAGCGATCCCGCCCAGGAGGTGGAGCTGCCGCTCGGCCTCGTCCGCGCCGGTTCCGTCCGCGAGGCGGCGCGAGGCGACCGCCAGCACGCGCAGCCCGTCGGCGGCCCAGCTCTCCGCCGTCGCGAGGATCTCCGCCGGGTCGCCGTCGGCGAGGCCGGCGAGGGCCTCGGGCGCGCCCTTCGTGAAGGCGCACCGTCCGCTGCCGTCCTCGTAGACGACCGTCATCCGCTTCCGCTCCGAGGTGAACGGGAGCTCGTCGAGACGCACCCGGCCGCGCAGCAGCGAGTCGCGGACGATCCCGCGCTCCTCGGCTGCGGCGACGAGCGCGGTATCGATCGGGTCGCCGACGAGGACGCCGTCGACGTCGCGGGCGTCCGAGGCGAGCACGGCGGCCTCGAGCAGGGCGGTCTCCGAGCTGTCGGCCGCGGGGCTGAGCGCGGCGACCCGGATCCGGTTCTGGGTGAGCGTTCCCGTCTTGTCGGTGCAGATCACCGTCGTCGCTCCGAGCGTCTCGATCGCCGCGAGCGTGCGCACGATCGCGCCGCGGTCCGCCATCGCCCGAGCGCCGAGGGCGAGCGCGGCGGTCACGGTCGCCGCGAGCCCCTCCGGGACGGCCGCGACCGCAACCGCCACCGCGGTCAGGAACGCCTCCTCGCGGCCGGCGCCCCGGAGCAGCATCGCCGCTCCGAGCACGAGCGTGATCGCCACGCCGAGCACGACCATCTGCCGGGCGAGACGACCGAGCCGCCGGGTCAGCGGCGTGGTCGGCGCCCGGGCTCCGGCCGCGAGGCGCTGGATCGATCCCATCTCCGTGCCGGCGCCGGTTGCGCAGACGAGCGCCCGCCCGCTGCCCCTGGTGACGGCTGTCCCGGCGTGGAGCATCGACGTACGGTCGGCGAGCGGTGCAGCGCGGGCCACCGGCGCGACCTCCTTCGCCACCGGCAGCGACTCGCCGGTCAGCGCCGACTCGTCGGCTTCGACCGACGCGGCCGCGACCAGCCGCGCGTCCGCGGCCACGCGCTCGCCCGCCGCGACGAGCAGGAGGTCGCCGGGCACGACGTGCTCGGCCGGCAGGGAGCGCTCGCGTCCGTCGCGAACGACGAGCGCCGACTGCGTGAACGCCCGGGTCAGGGCGAGAACCGCCCGATCGGCGGTCGCCTCCTGCCAGAACCCGAGAGCCCCGTTGAGGACGAGGATGGCCGCGATCGCCGCCCCCTCGGTCGTGTCGCCGACCGCGACCGAGATCGCCGCGGCGGCGGCCAGCAGCGCGACGAGCGGGTCGACCAGCTGGTTCAGCGCGAGCCGGGCATACCGCGGCCTCCGCCGCTGCTCGGGCCGGTTCGGCCCGAAGAGCGCGAGTCGCGCCTCCGCCTCACGCTCCGAGAGCCCCAGCTCGAGATCGGTGTCGAGCGCCAGCGCGAGCTCGCCCGCGGCCAGCGCGTGCGGCGCGTCGGTCACCCTGCCGGCCGGGCGCGGACGACGAGGACCGAGCAGGGAGCACGATGGGCGACCCGCTCCGAGACGCTGCCGAGGGCGCGGATGCCGTGCAGCCCTCGGCTGCCGACGACGAGCAGGCTCGCTCCGGCCGCGGCGTCGACGAGGGCATCCGCCGCGCTTGCGTCGATCTCGCGCGCCTCCGGCGCGAGCTCTCGCACGGCGGCGAGGTCGACGCCCTTGCCGCCGGTCGCGACGACTGCCTCGACCGGGACCGAGAGGCGCTCGCCCGAGCTCGCCCGCCGCTGCGAGCGCGAGGCGGGTGTGCGCCGAGCCGTCGACGCCGACGACGATCCGGCCCGGGAGCTCCCCGGGCCCGTCCCGTCGGCGGGCCAGGAGCACCGAGCAGGGAGCCGAGTGGAGCAGCTCGCCGGCGACGCCGCCGATCATGATCTCGGTCAGGCGGTGGTGGCCGTGGGACCCGATTGCGACCAGGGTTGCGCCGAACGCATCGATCTCCCGCAGGAGCGTCGGCGTCACGAAGCCGTTCAGGAAGCGGATCTCGGCCCGATCGCCGAGGATGCGGCGTGCCTCGGCGAGCGCCGCCTCGGCGTCCTCGCGGAGCACGTCGGTCGCGTGCTGAGCCTCGAGCCCGACCTGGATCGCGTCGGCGAGGTGCACGACCGCCACCGCTTCCAGGGCTGCGCCCGGCGCCGCCAGCGCAGCCGCCTGCCTGCACGCCTCGTAGCCGGCGTCCGTTCCGCCGACGCCGACGAGCACGCGGCCGAACATCGAAGGCGAGTCGGACATCGGGGTGGTGATGCGCGTCATCCGGCCTCCTCACTCCCGGGCCGTTCCCGGGCGGGATGCCCGGGCCGGCGTCGGGTTGCGCGAAGGTCTCTCCGGCCCCCGAAGGGCCAGGGCGCTCCGGACCCGCGAGGGTCGTGCTGACGGAACGCCGACTCGGGATACTCCCCTTCGTCGCCGTCAGCCTGGGTGCGCGGCTCAGCCTCCGGCATCCGGTCCTTCCCGCATCCGGTTGCGGCGCAGTGCGCGACGCCCGATCTCGAGCGCGAGGACGAGGACGCCGGCGAGCCCCAGCGCGACCGCGACGGCGGCGACCGGCCGGTCGGCGAACGCGACCCCGCCCAGCGCGCCGAGGCCGCGACGCGTAGCCCGCCCAGCACAGGGCTGCGAGCAGGTCGAGAAGGAGGAAGCGGCGCCAGCGGAAGTGGGTCACCCCGGCGGCGAGCATCGTCCCGGTGCGTCCGCCCGGGACGAAGCGCGAGACGACGACGATGGTCGCACCGCGCTCGGCCAGGCCCTTCTCGGCCCAGCGCATCCCGCGCTGCGCGCGCGGCGAGCTCGCGAGCCGCCGCACCGTTCCGGACGAGAGGCGGCCGATCGCGTAGCCGGCGTTGTCACCGACGACCGCGCCCGCCGCCGCGGCCACGAAGACGAGCGTCAGCGAGAGCCGGCCCGAGGCGGCGATCGCGGCGGCCGTGATCACGGTCGCCTCGCTCGGGACCACCGGGAAGACGGCGTCGAGCGCCGCGATCCCGAACACGAGCGCGTACGTCCAGCCCGACTGGGTGACCAGCTCGACGAGCGAAGCGAACATCGCCTCAGCTTGGCAGCTCGAACCGTGAATCCGAGGCGATGCGCGACCGCGCGGGCATCCGCCCGCCCGGGATCCCCGATCCGGGCGCCCGCGGACGGCGTCGGCGCCGCCGCGGCTCGCGTAGCCTCCGAGGCGTGCGGATCCAGCTCGTCCCGCGCGCCGCCCACGCCGACTTCCTCGACCTGTCCTGGCACGAGCCGCTCGAGGCGTGGGAGTCGGCCCGCCTCGTCGAGGTGCCGCGCGGGATCGGCCGCCACGTCGTGCGCTTCGTCGACTACGCGGGCGCGACCTTCGCGCTCAAGGAGCTGCCCGCGGAGGTCGCTGCGCGGGAGTACCGGCTCCTGCGGGCGCTCGGCGCGCGCGGGATCGCGGCCGTCGAGGCGGTGGGGATCGTCGGCGAGCGAGCTCGCGACGGCGAGGAGGAGCTGCCCGACGTCCTGATCACGCGCTACCTCGACTTCTCGCTTCCGTACCGGCTCGCGCTCGCGCGGCGGCCGGAGCCGCACCAGCTCGAGCGACTGCTCGACGCCTTCGCCCAGCTGCTCGTCCGCCTGCACCTGAGCGGCTTCTTCTGGGGGGACTGCTCGCTCTCGAACGCGCTCTTCCGCCGTGACGCCGGCGAGCTCGCCGCCTACCTCGTCGACGCCGAGACCGGAGAGCTGCATCCTCGCCTCTCGGACGGCCAGCGCGGGTACGACCTCCAGATCGCCGAGGAGAACGTCTTCGGCGAGCTCCTCGACGTGGAGGCGCAGCACGGGAACGGCGAGGGCGAGCACGAGGATCCGGGCGCCCTCGCGGCGGAGATCCCGGCCCGCTACGAACGGCTCTGGGCAGAGCTGACCGCGGACGAGGAGCTGCCGCCCGGCGACGCGGGCCGCTTCGATGCCCGACTGCGCCGGCTGAACGAGCTCGGCTTCGACGCGGACGAGGTCGAGATCGTCGAGACCGATGGTGGCTTCCGGCTCCGGGTCGAGCCGAAGGTGATGGAGTCGGGCCATCACCGCCGGCGCCTGCTCCGCCTCACCGGCCTCGACGCGCAGGAGAACCAGGCGCGGAGGCTGCTGGCCGACCTCGACGCGTACCGGCGGCGCCTGGCGGAGAGCCCCGAGCCGGCGCCGTCCGAGACGGCGGCCGTCGGGCGCTGGCTCTCCGAGGTGTTCGAGCCCGCGCTCGCCGCGGTCCCTCCCGACCTCCGCGACCGGCGTGACGCGGCCGAGCTCTTCCACGAGCTGCTCGAACACCGCTGGTACCTCTCCGAGCGCGCGGGGCGGGAGGTGCCGCTGGCCGACGCGGTCGCGGACTACATCGACTCGGTCCTGCCCAGCCTTCCGGACGAGCGACGGCTGATCGGGCCGCCCGACGACGACTACGGGGTCGGCTACGGCTGATCCGCGCGGGACCGGAGGGAAGCAGCGCGCCGACGCGTCGCGGCGCAGGAGCAGGCGGAGGTGGAGGCGGTCTAGGAGCCCGGCCGGCGCCGGACGAGCGAGATCAGCCGGCGCCGCCCCGGCTCGGGACGCCGGCGCCGGCGCGGCAGGCTGCTCCGCGGCTGCCTGCGGCGGGCGGGCATCCTCGCTCGAGATCATCGAGCGCGGCACGGCGTGGCGCTCGCGCTGCGCGCGGATGGCGGCGCTCATCTCCTCGAGGTGGGATTCCTCGGGCATCGCCGGACCAGGTACGCCGCGCGGCCCGCCGCTCCTGCCTTAGGCTTCCGCCATGTGCTTCGAGCTCGACTCCGAGCCGCCGATCCCGCGCATCGCCGGCGCGGCCGTCTCGCACGACGATCTCGTGCTCGAGGCGGCAGGACGGGAATCGCTTCGCCGCCTTCCGCGCCGTGCCGGACGGCCCCGCGACGACCGGGATCGTGATCCTGCCGGACGTCCGCGGGCTCTACCGCTTCTACGAGGAGCTCGCTCTCCGCTTCGCCGAGCGCGGCGCCGTCGCGCTCGCCTTCGACTACTTCGGCCGGACGGCGGGCGTCGAGAAGCGCGACGACGAGTTCGACTACATGCCGCACGTCCAGCAGACGACGCCCGACGGCGTGCAGGCCGACGTCGGCGCGTGCGTCCGCCACGTGCGGGAGCTCGGCTGCACATCCGTCTTCACGGTCGGCTTCTGCTTCGGCGGCCGCAACTCGTGGCTCGCCGCCGCGTCGGGCCACGACCTTGCCGGCGCGATCGGCTTCTACGGTCATCCGACGGCGATCCTCGAGGACGTGCCCCGGATCGCCGCGCCGATCCTCGCGCTCCAGGCCGGCGACGACCAGCGGATCACACACGAGATCAACCTCGAGTTCGAGCGCGCGCTGCTCGCGGCCGGCAAGGAGTACGAGCTGATCGAGTACGAGGGCGCGCCGCACAGCTTCTTCGACCGCAAGCAGGAGGAGTTCGCGGACGCCTCCGACGACGCCTGGCGGCGCGTGCTCGCGTTCGTCGAGGCGCACTCGGACTGACTTCCCGGACGCGGTGGGCCGAACGGCCCTGCTGCGCAGCGGGTGAGCCTGACGGACGCCCTGCACATGCTCACGGCGATCCGCAGCCGGCTCGCTCCTTCCGCTCGCCGCCGTGCTCGCCTGCCTCTCCGCGGGCTGCGCCGACCCGCCGGAACCGGCTCTCCGGGGAGGGAGACGCCGGGCGGAGTTCCGCTACACTGCCCCGGCGCGAGGCGCCGTAGCTCAGCTGGTCAGAGCGCTGCACTCATAATGCAGAGGTCGGTGGTTCGAGCCCACCCGGCGCTACTCACGCGTCCACCTCGAGATCGAGAACAGGAATGGCAACCGGAGTCAGAGTCGCAATCACGCTCGCCTGCACGGAGTGCAAGCGCCGCAACTACCAAACCGAGAAGTCGAAGCGGAACTCCCCGGACCGCGTCGAGTTCAAGAAGTACTGCCGTTGGTGCGGGCAGCACACGCTGCACCGGGAGACCCGCTAGCCGCCGGTCCCGATGGCGAGGCAGACGCGTCAGCAGCGCCGGCAGCGGCGCGCCCAGCAGCAGCCGGGCCAGGAGCGGCCGCGCGCCGCCGCGCGCCCGGCCGAGCCGGAGCAGCGCAGGCCCGAACGCCGCGAGGAGCGGCAGTCGCGGGGGATCCCCGGCATCCGCTTCCTCCAGGAGTCGGCCGCCGAGCTGAAGAAGGTCGAATGGCCCGACCAGCACGCGGTCGTGAGCGGCACCGCGGTGGTTCTCATCGCCTGCGTGATCGTGGGCGCATACCTTTGGGCGAGCGACGAGGTCTGGAAGTACGTGGTGCAGCACGTGCTGCTCCGATAGGAGAGGACGAGACGAGCATGTTCCGCTGGTACGTGATCAATACCTACTCCGGGCACGAGAACAAGGTGAAGACCAACCTCGAGCACCGGATCGAGTCGATGAACCAGCGCGCCCGCTTCCGGCGCGTCGTCGTCCCGACCGAGCAGGTCATCGAGACGAAGGACGGCCAGAAGGTGCAGACCGAGAAGCGCGTCCTCCCGGGCTACGTGCTCGTGAACATGGACCTCAACGACGACGCCTGGATGGTCGTGAAGAACACGCCCGGCGTGACCGGGTTCGTCGGCGCCGGCGCGAAGCCCGTGCCGCTCTCCCAGCCCGAGGTCGACCGCATCCTGCACACGGGCGCCGGGACCGCTGCGCCGGCGCGGGCCCAGGTGGAGTTCCAGCTCGGCGAGTCGGTGAAGATCACCTCGGGGCCGCTGGCGGACTTCGACGGCGAGATCACGGACGTGAACGCCGACGGGCAGAAGCTCCAGGTGATGGTCAACATCTTCGAGCGCCAGGTTCCGGTAGAGGTCGGATTCGACAACGTGAAGAAGCTCGACTAGCGAAGGACCGAGACATGGCGAAGAAGGTACTGACACTGATCAAGCTCCAGATCCCCGGCGGCCAGGCGAACCCGGCCCCGCCGGTCGGCCCGGCGCTCGGCCAGCACGGGGTGAACATCATGGAGTTCTGCAAGGCGTTCAACGCGCAGACCGGCGACCAGAACGGCCGGATCACCCCGGTCGAGATCACGGTCTTCGAGGACCGCTCGTTCACGTTCATCACGAAGACGCCCCCGGCGGCCGTCCTGATCAAGGAGGCGCTGCGGATCGAAAAGGGCTCGGGCGAGCCGAACCGGATAAAGGTCGGCCGGCTCTCGCGCGCGCAGGTGCGCCAGATCGCCGAGACGAAGCTGGAGGACCTGAACGCGCGCGACGTCGATCACGCGGCGCTGATCATCGCGGGCACGGCGCGCAGCATGGGAGTGGAGGTGGATCTCTAGTGGCGAGCCACGGCAAGCGCTATCGCAACGACCGCGGCCTCTTCGACCGCGAGCAGGTGTACTCGCCGGTCGAGGCGGTGCGGCTGCTCAAGCAGATGGACGGGACGAAGTTCGACGAGACCGTCGAGGTGCACTTCCGCCTCGGGCTGAACGTCCGCCACGCCGACGAGCAGCTGCGGGGCACGCTGATGCTCCCGCACGGGACGGGCAAGGAGACGCGGGTCGCCGTCTTCGCGGAGGGCGACAAGGCCCGCGAGGCGGAGGAGGCCGGGGCGGACGTCGTCGGCTCCGCCGATCTCGCGCAGCGCATCGAAGAGGGCTTCACGGACTTCGACGTCGCGATCGCGACGCCCGACCAGATGGGCAACGTCGGTCGGCTCGGCCGCATCCTCGGCCCGCGCGGCCTGATGCCGAACCCGAAGACCGGCACCGTCACGTTCGACGTGGGCAAGGCGGTCTCCGACGCCAAGGCCGGCAAGCTCGAGTACCGCACCGACCGCGGCGCGAACGTCCATCTCGCGATCGGCAGGAAGAGCTTCGACGAGCGCGCCCTGGTCGAGAACTACGCAGCCGTGCTGGACGAGATCGTCCGTGCGAAGCCGTCGGCGGCGAAGGGCCGCTACATCCGCCAGATCACGCTCGCGAGCACGATGGGGCCCGGGATCCACGTCGACCCGGCTCGCATCCGCGGCGTCGTCGAGGAGCTGGACGGGCAGCCGCAGGAGGCAGCTACAGTTACGGCCTAATCGACTAGCGACCGCCGAAGACCGCTGGCAGCCCGTCGGGCAGAGGACCAGCCGAGGTGGGGCACCGCAGAGAGCCCTCGGGCTCCATGCTCCTGGCCCGCCTCCGTGCGGGCCTGGTCATCTCCGGAGGGCATGAACGAGATGAGGAAAGAGCAGAAGCAGGAGGCCGTGGCGGAGCTGACCGCGCGCCTGAAGGCGGCGGAGACGCTGCTCGTCGCCGACTACCGCGGCCTGACGATGCCGCAGATCGACGGCCTCCGCTCGCGCCTGCTGGAGAGCGGCGCGCGTTTCACGGTCGTCAAGAACACGCTCACCCGGCGGGCGGCGGAGGCGGCCGGGAACGAGCCGCTGCTCGCGCTTCTCGAAGGGCCGAGCGCGATCGCGTTCCTCGAGGCGGACGGCGACATGGTCGCCGCGGCGAAGGCGCTCGCGGACTCGGCGCGCGAGACGCGCGTGCTGGCGATCCGCGGCGGCGTGATGCAAGGTCGCGTGATGACGGCGGCGGAGGTCGAGAGCCTCGCGACGCTGCCTCCGATGGACGTCCTGCGCGGCCAGGTGCTCGCGGCGATCATCGCACCGCTCAGCTCGCTGATCGGGCTCGTGAACGCGCCGCTCCAGAACCTGTACGGCCTGCTCGACGCCCGGATCGAACAGCTCGGCGGCGCGCACGCGGAGCCTGCCGGGGAGCAGGCGCCGGCCGAGCCCGAGGCGGCCGCCGAGGAGCGGGTCGAGGACGAGACATCCGCGGACGAGGCTTCCGAGCCCGCCGCCGAGGCAGAGACAACCACGGACGCAACGGAGGAGAGCGAGTAATGGCTGCTGTCGACACCATCTTCGAGCAGCTCGGGAGCATGACCGTCCTCGAGCTGGTCGAGCTGAAGAACAAGATCGAGGAGGAGTGGGGCATCACCGCCGCCGCTCCGGTCGCCGTGGCCGCCGCCGGCGCCCCGGCGGCAGGCGACGCGGCCGTCGAGGAGAAGACGGCGTTCGACGTCGTCCTCACCGCGGCCGGCGGCCAGAAGATCCAGGTGATCAAGGTCGTGCGGGCCGTCACCGGCCTCGGGCTCAAGGAGGCGAAGGACCTCGTCGACTCGGCCCCGAAGGCGGTCAAGGAGGGTGTCGCCCAGGACGAGGCGGACTCGATCAAGGCGCAGCTCGAGGAGGCGGGCGCCTCCGTCGAGCTCACGTAGCCGGACGTCTGCTTCCTGTCACCGGCAAGTGGGGCGCCGTGAGGCGACCCACTTGCCGCCCCCGACCCGCCGCGCTACAGTGCGTCCGCGATTCCGGCGGACGCCGCGGCTTTTGCTTGCGGCGAAGGGGTCACTTCCGGTACCTTGGCTGGTTGCGCCTACGACCCGCTCGTTCGCAGCCCTGACGCACCCATCTCGCCTGATCTCGCACGTCCCAAGGGAGGCTGTTTTCTTTGACCACCACGGTCGCTTCGCCCCGCGCGCGTAAGACGTTCTCGAGGATCGAGCACGTGCTCGATCTCCCCAACCTGATCGACATCCAGAAGGCCTCGTTCCAGTGGTTCCTCGACGAGGGCCTGAAGGAGACGATCCTCGACATCTCGCCGATCGAGGACTACACCGGCTCGCTCGCCGTCGAGTTCGGTCAGTACAAGTTCGGCGAGCCGCAGTTCTCGATCAAGGAGTGCCGCGAGAAGGACCTGACCTACCAGGCCCCGCTCTCGATGACGGTCCGCTTCGTCAACAAGGACACCGGCGAGATCCGCGAGCAGACCGTCTTCATGGGCGACTTCCCGATGATGACCGAGCACGGCACCTTCATCATCAACGGCACCGAGCGCGTCATCGTCACGCAGCTCGTCCGTTCGCCGGGCGCCTACCTGATGGAGCCGAAGGACGCGACGAAGCAGGTCTTCACGGCGAACCTGATGCCGAGCCGGGGTTCCTGGCTCGAGCTCGAGATCGACAAGAAGGGCATCGTCTACGCGCGCATCGACCGCAAGCGCAAGCTGCCGATCACGACGCTCCTCCGCGCCCTCCCCGCCGAGGACCCGTCGACCGGCTTCCAGCTCGACACGTCGACGAACGAGGCGATCCTCGCCCTCTTCGACAACTCGTCGTACATCGTCAACACGCTCGACAAGGATCCCTCCACGCGCGAGGAGGAGGCCCTGATCGAGGTCTTCAAGAAGCAGCGGCCGGGCGAGCCGCCGACCCTCGACAACGCGCGGAACCTCCTGCGCTCGCTCTTCTTCGACCCGAAGCGCTACGACCTGACGAAGGTCGGCCGCTACAAGCTGAACCAGCGGCTCGCGGTCGAGGTGCCCGAGGACACCCGCGTCCTCACGACCGAGGACATCGTCGCACTCGTCCGCCAGCTGCTCGAGCTGCCGGTCAAGCTCGGCGTCCCCGAGGACTCGAAGGACTTCGCCGCCGAGGCGATGACTCTGCCGCGCGCGCCGATCGTCAACGACCTCGACGAGTACGAGCACTTCGGCAATCGACGCCTGCGCACGGTCGGCGAGCTGATCCAGGAGGCGTTCCGGGTCGGCCTCTACCGCATGGAGCGCGTCGTCCGCGAGCGGATGACGACCGAGGACGTCGACACGATCACGCCGCAGACGATCATCAACATCCGCCCGGTGGTGGCGGCGCTGAAGGAGTTCTTCGGCTCGTCGCAGCTCTCGCAGTTCATGGACCAGACGAACTCGCTCGCCGGGCTCACGCACCGGCGCCGCCTCTCGGCGCTCGGGGCCGGCGGCCTCACGCGCGAGCGCGCGCCGATCGAGGTCCGCGACGTCCACCCGACCCACTACGGCCGCATGTGTCCGATCGAGACGCCGGAGGGTCCGAACATCGGCCTCATCGGCTACCTCGCCTCGTATGCGACCGTCTCCGAGTTCGGCTTCATCCAGACGCCGTACCGGAAGGTCTCGGGCGGCAAGGTGAGCGACGACATCGTCTACCTCGACGCGGTCGAGGAGTCTCGCTACGTGATCGCCCAGGCGAGCGCGCAGCTGGGCAAGGACGGCAAGTTCGTCAACGACGTCGTGCTCTGCCGCTCCTCCGAGGGCGAGGCCGTGACCGCGTCGCCCAAGGACGTCGACCTGATGGACGTCTCGCCGGCGCAGATCGTCTCGGTGTCGACGGCGCTGATCCCGTTCCTGGAGCACAACGACGCGAACCGCGCACTGATGGGCGCGAACATGCAGCGGCAGGCGGTGCCGCTGCTCGTCCGGCAGGCGCCGCTCGTCGGTACCGGCCTCGAGTACCGCGCCGCGGTCGACTCGGGCGACGTCGTCGTCGCCGAGCGGGCCGGCACCGTGGTCGACGTCGACGCCGAGAAGGTGGTCGTCGAGGCGAAGGACGGGCGCGACGAGTACTCGCTGACGAAGTTCATGCGCTCGAACCAGGGCACCCTGATCCACCACAAGCCGATCGTGCGCCTGGGGGACAAGGTGAAGGCCGGCGAGGTGCTCGCCGACGGCAGCTCGACCGACGAGGGCGAGCTCGCGCTCGGCGCGAACCTGCTGGTCGCCTTCATGCCGTTCGAGGGCTTCAACTTCGAGGACGCGATCGTCCTCTCCGAGCGGCTCGTCAAGGACGACATCCTCACGTCGATCCACATCCACGAGTACGAGATCGACGCGCGCTCGACGAAGCTCGGCGACGAGGAGATCACGCGCGACATCCCGAACCGCTCCGAGGAGTCGCTCTCGCAGCTCGACGAGCGCGGGGTCGTCCGCATCGGCGCCGAGGTCGGCGCCGGCGACCTGCTCGTCGGCAAGGTGACGCCGAAGGGCGAGACCGAGCTGACGGCGGAGGAGAAGCTGATCCGCGCGATCTTCAAGGAGAAGGCGCGTGAGGTCCGCGACACCTCGCTCAAGGTGCCGCACGGCGAAGGCGGGGTCGTGATCGACGTGAAGACGTTCTCGCGCGACGCCGGCGACGATCTCTCGCCGGGCGTGAACGAGCTCGTGCGCGTCTTCGTCGCGACGAAGCGCAAGATCGCCGAGGGCGACAAGCTCGCCGGTCGGCACGGGAACAAGGGCGTGATCTCGAAGATCGTCCCCGAGGAGGACATGCCGTTCCTCCCGGACGGGCGGCCCGTCGACATCGTCCTGAACCCGCTCGGCGTGCCGAGCCGGATGAACATCGGCCAGGTGCTCGAGACGCATCTCGGCTGGGCGGCGGCTCACGGCGTCTTCGCCGAGAACGGCGATGGGAACGCCGAGCCCGACTGGCGGCACCGCCGCCAGGTGATCAACGGCGGCAACCCGACGGCGGTGGCGACGCCGGTCTTCGACGGTGCGACGACCGCCGACGTCGACGAGGCGCTGATCGCGTGGACGAAGCAGAACCCGGATTCGCCGATCCAGTTCGTCGTCGACCGGAAGCGCCCCGCCGGCCGCCAGTGCTCGGGCAAGGTGCAGCTCTACAACGGCCGCAGCGGCGAGCCCTTCGAGCAGAAGGTCACCGTCGGCTACATGTACATCCTGAAGCTGCTCCACCTCGTGGACGACAAGATCCACGCGCGGAGCACCGGCCCCTACTCGCTCGTCACCCAGCAGCCGCTGGGCGGCAAGGCGCAGTTCGGCGGCCAGCGCTTCGGCGAGATGGAGGTGTGGGCGCTCGAGGCGTACGGCGCCGCCTACACCCTGCAGGAGATGCTGACCATCAAGTCCGACGACACCGTCGGGCGCGTGAAGGCCTACGAGGCGATCGTCAAGGGCGAGAACATCGCCGAGCCGTCGATCCCCGAGTCCTTCAAGGTGCTCCTCAAGGAGATGCAGTCGCTCGCCCTCGACGTCCACGTCCTCTCGGACGAGGGCCGCGAGGTCGAGGTGCGCGAGGAGGAGGACGAGCTGCTCCGCGCGGCGGAGGAGCTCGGTATCGACCTCTCGCCCGGCTCGCTCCGCGCGGTCGGCCGGGAGCCCACCGCCGAGGAGTCGGAGGAAGGACAGGAACGCGTCGACCAGGACGGCGAGATGACGCTGCCCGCCGACGAGACGCTGGGAGACGTCGACGACGTCGAGGTCTCACCGAAGCAGGAGTCCGAGGAGGAAGCCGACGCCGAGATCGGGGCGATGGGCGACGCGGACCTCGTTGATCTGGAACTCGAAGACTGAATCAGGGGCTGAGGAGACACGTGATCGACATCAACGAATTCGACGCTATTCGGATCGGCCTCGCGTCGTCGAAGCAGATCCGCGACTGGTCATCGGGCGAAGTCACGAAGCCGGAGACGATCAACTACCGCACGCTCAAGCCGGAGCGGGACGGGCTGTTCTGCGAGCGCATCTTCGGCCCGACGCGCGACTGGGAGTGCTACTGCGGCAAGTACAAGCGCGTCCGCTACAAGGGCATCATCTGCGAGCGCTGCGGCGTCGAGGTGACGCGGCAGAAGGTGCGGCGCGAGCGGATGGGCCACATCGACCTGGCCGCGCCGGTCTCGCACATCTGGTTCTTCAAGGGAGTGCCGAGCCGGATCGGCTACCTGCTCGACATCGCCCCGCGCGAGCTCGAGAAGGTCCTCTACTTCGCCGCCTCGATCGTGACCGCGGTCGACGTGGAGAAGCGCGCGGGCGACCTGAACGAGCTCGAGGACCAGGTGAAGGCCGAGGCCGAGCGGATCGACGTCGACCGCGACGAGGCGCTCGCCGCGCTCGAGGACCGGCTCGCCCGCCGGCGCGAGTACTTCGCCAAGGGCAAGGAGCGGAACTTCGACGAGGACGACGACTTCTGGGTCCGCGGGCTGTCGAACTGGGCGGAAGAGCAGGTTCTGCCGCCGCTCCAGGAGGCGCGCGCTCTCGTCAGCGGCCTCTTCGTCGAGCTCGTCCCGCAGATCACGACCGAGGACGCCAAGAAGATCCGCGAGCTCGTCCGCAACTCGGCGATCCGCGACGATCGCCGCCTGACGTCGCGCGAGCTCGATCAGGTCGGCGCCGCCGCCGAGCAGATCAAGGCGGCGCTCGTCCCGCTCGAGAAGGAGCTCGAGCAGGCCACCGGGTCGAAGAAGGGCGCGATCACCAAGCACGTGAACCGGATCCTCGACGCCCTGATCGGCGGCGAGGCGTTGAACGAGGACGACCAGGCGCTCGTCGAGGGCGTCGACATGAAGAACCTCGAGAAGACGCGCGAGCTCGGCAACGGGCTGCTCCGCGACACGATCGTCGGCGCGGAGCCGGGTGTCGACCTGCGCGAGCTGGCGAACGACCTCTGCCTGCGCACGGACGGCAAGATCCAGAAGGAGGACCTCGACGCGGTCGTCCAGTGGGCCCTCAAGGTCCGCGAGATGTACCAGGACATCGAGTCCCGCCGCGAGGACGCCCGCGAGGCCGCGGTCGACGCGGTGCGCCGGCTGGAGCAGACGTGGCAGCTCTTCCGCGAGCTCGAGCCGAAGCTGATCGTCAACGACGAGCAGATCTTCCGCGAGCTCAAGGACCGCTTCGGGTCGCCGTACGGATTCGGCGTCTACTTCCGCGGCGGCATGGGTGCCGAGGCGATCCGCGACCTGCTCAAGGACCTCGACCTCGAGAACGAGGTCGCGACGCTGCGCGAGACGATCCGCACGGGGAAGGGCCAGAAGCAGCAGCGCGCGATCAAGCGGCTGAAGGTCGTCTCGGCGTTCGTCACCTCGGAGAACCGCCCCGAGTGGATGATCCTCGAGGCCGTGCCGGTGATCCCGCCGGAGCTGCGCCCGATGGTGCAGCTGGACGGCGGCCGCTTCGCGACCTCCGACCTGAACGACCTCTACCGCCGGGTGATCAACCGGAACAACCGCCTCAAGCGTCTGCTCGACCTCGGCGCGCCGGAGATCATCGTCAACAACGAGAAGCGGATGCTGCAGGAGGCCGTCGACGCGCTCTTCGACAACGGCCGCCGCGGCCGCGCCGTGACCGGCCCCGGCAACCGGCCGCTCAAGTCGCTCTCCGACATGCTCAAGGGCAAGCAGGGCCGCTTCCGCCAGAACCTGCTCGGCAAGCGCGTCGACTACTCCGGCCGCTCGGTGATCGTCGCCGGCCCGCACCTGCGCCTGCACCAGTGCGGCCTGCCGAAGCTGATGGCGCTCGAGCTCTTCAAGCCGTTCATCATGAGCCGGCTCGTCGAGCGGAAGATCGTCCAGAACATCAAGGCGGCCAAGCGGCACGTCGACCAGATGCACGCCGAGGTCTGGGACATCCTCGAGGAGGTCATCCAGGAGCACCCGGTGCTGCTCAACCGAGCTCCGACGCTCCACCGCCTCGGCATCCAGGCCTTCGAGCCGACACTGGTCGAGGGCAAGGCGATCCAGGTGCACCCGCTCGTCTGCCACGCGTTCAACGCCGACTTCGACGGCGACCAGATGGCGGTCCACGTGCCGCTGTCCGCCGAGGCGCAGGCCGAGGCGCGGATCCTGATGCTCTCGGCGAACAACATCCTCTCGCCGGCGTCGGGCCGGGCGCTCGCGACGCCGACGCAGGACATGGTGCTCGGGTCGTACTACCTGACCTACTCCGACCAGAACTTCGACGAGCTCGCGGCCGAGGACATGGATCCGCGGCCGTCGCGGTTCCGCACCGAGGAGGAGGTCGAGTTCGCGCTCGACGCGAAGCAGATCGGGCTCCAGCAGCCGATCGAGTACCTCTGGAACGGCGAGCTGATCGTCAGCACGCCGGGCCGCGTGATCTTCAACGTGGAGGTCGACCGCGCCCTCACCGAGGCGGTCGGCTCCAGGAACGGCGGCGACGGCGAGGCGTACCACCAGTTCCTCAACCGCACGCTCTCGAAGAAGGAGCTCGGCGACTTCATCTCGACTCTGGTCGACCAGTACGGCGCGCACGCGGTCGCGGTCGTGCTCGACACGATCAAGGACCTCGGCTTCCTCTACGGCACGAGGGCCGGCGTCACGATCTCGAAGAACGACATCGTGATCCCGCCCGAGAAGGAGAAGATCCTCGCCGGGTACGAGGAGCGGGTCGGCAAGGTCGAGCAGGCGTACGAGCACGGACTGATCACCGAGTCCGAGCGGCACGAGCAGATCGTGAACATCTGGACGGAGGCGACCGAGTCGGTCGCCGACGCGATGATCAAGAACCTGAACGAGCTGAACCCGATCTACATGATGGCCAACTCGGGCGCTCGCGGTTCGTTCACGCAGCTGCGCCAGCTCGCGGGGATGCGCGGCCTGATGGCGAATCCGAAGGGCGAGATCATCGAGCGCCCGATCAAGGCCAACTTCATGGAGGGCCTGTCGGTGCTCGAGTACTTCATCTCGACGCACGGCGCCCGCAAGGGGCTCGCCGACACGGCGCTCCGCACGGCCGACTCGGGCTACCTGACGCGGCGTCTCGTCGACGTCTCGCAGGACGTGATCATCCGCGAGGAGGACTGCGGCACCGACGAGTTCGTCGACCTGCCGCTGTACCTGCCGGACGGCCTGAACAAGAGCGTCGCCGGCCGCATCGTCGGCGAGGACGTGCACAAGCCGCTCGCGTCCGGCAAGCCGGGGAAGACCGTCGTCGCGGCGAAGGGCGAGGAGATCACGCCGCCGCGCCTGCGGGAGATCGTCGCGGAGCTGGGCGAGGAAGCCGAGGGCTTCTCCATCCCGGTGCGTTCGGTGCTCAAGTGCCGTGCGGAGACCGGCGTCTGCCAGGCCTGCTACGGGACCTTCCTCGCGACCGGCGAGCTCTGCGAGATCGGCGACGCGGTCGGCATCATCGCCGCGCAGTCGATCGGCGAGCCGGGCACGCAGCTGACGATGCGGACGTTCCACACGGGCGGCATCGCCGGCGCCGACATCACGCATGGCCTCCCGCGCGTGGTCGAGATCTTCGAGGCGCGGAACCCGAAGGGCGCCGCCGTGCTCGCGGAGATCGCGGGCACCGTCGCGCTCGAGGAGACGGAGCGTCAGCTCCGGATCACGATCGTCCCGGACGGGGCCGACGAGGACGCCGAGGTGTCGGTCACGGTCCCCCGGCGAACGCGGCTGCTCGTCGTGCACGGCGAGCGGGTGGAGCCAGGCGACCCGCTCCACGAGGGCTCGATCAGCCCGGCCGACCTGCTGCGGCTGAAGGGCTACACGGCGACCGAGCTGTATCTCGTGGGCGAGGTGCAGAAGGTCTACAAGTCGCAGGGCGTCGAGATCCACGACAAGCACATCGAGCTGATCGTCCGGCAGATGCTGAAGAAGGTGCGCATCGAGATGGCCGGCGACACCGACCTGCTGCCGGGCGCGCTCGTGGACAAGATCGTCCTCGACCGGGAGAACACCCGCGTCAAGAAGGCGAAGAAGGAGCAGGCCACGTCGGAGCCGCTGATCCTCGGGATCACGAAGGCGTCGCTCGCGACCGAGTCGTTCCTCTCGGCCGCGTCCTTCCAGGAGACGACGAAGGTGCTGACCGACGCGGCCATCGAGGGCAAGATCGACCGGCTGCTCGGGCTGAAGGAGAACGTCATCATCGGGAAGCTGATTCCGGCGGCGACGGGCCTGAAGCGGTACCGGACGATCGAGATCGGCCCCTCCTCCTCGGTGCCCGCGAGCGCGCTCGCGCGTCCGCAGACCGAGGAGCAGCTGCTCGCGGCGCTCGAGGAGATCGGCTCGGACGGCTCCGAGGGGCTGGCCGGGCTCGGCCTCGACTTCGGCGGCGAGCCGGAGGCGAGCGGGAACGGCGAGCCGCGCAGCGACCTGGAGGCCGACGAGGTTCCGGAGGTCGACTCGCCGCTCGACGAGGGCTGATTCCGCGCGCGAAGCTCGCTTCGCGCGCGGCGCAACCGAACGAAGGGCCCGGGAGAGCGCGATCTCCCGGGCCCTTCGGGACCCGCCTCGGCATCGGCTACGACTTGCCGGTCACGATCCGCGAAGCCGTCGAGGTGTATCGACGCGGCGACCGACGCGGCCGGGGACGGCGGGCCGGGCCTCCCGCGACCGGCCGCCCCTTCTGGTACACAGGGGTCGGGTCGTGAAGAAGCTCCTCCTCGTCGTGCCCGCCGCCGCCGCGGCGTGCCTGCTCGCTGCCGGGCGCGCGTCGGCGACCCCGATCTGGGCGGGCCAGTGCGGGATCGCCGTGGCGCCGACCGTGTGGGGCGACTACGGCTGGCCCTCGTTGCTGCCCATCTTCGGCAGGCCGGGATCGCTGCTCGCGATCACCAGCGGCAGCGACTACCCGGCGAAGGCACGCGACACGGGCGCCGCCACCTTCTACTTCGACCTGCACATGAGGAACAGGGTCGGCATCCCGACCAAGCCCGCCGACCCCGCCGCGGTCGTCGCCCAGGCGCAGAAGGAGTACGACTACGCGGTTGCCGAGACCGGCGGCTGCCCAACGCCGCTGATCCTCGAGAACGAGCTCTTCGGCGCCGGCCTCGCGACCCCGTGGACGGAGTCGAACACGCAGTACCGCGCCGACGTGCTCTCTCTTCTCCAGCATCTCGGCGCGCTCGGCGCCCACCCGGTCCTGCTCGTCAACAGCACCCCGTTCACGGGCGGCGACGCGCTCTCCTGGTGGCTCGAGGTGGCGAAGGTGGCCGACATCGTGCGTGAGGCCTACGTCCCGGCGACGCAGGTGTGGAAGCAGGGCCCGGTGCTCGGGAATCGGACGCTGCGGCTGCGCTACCGAAAGGCGTTCGACGACTTCACCTCGATCGGGATCCCGCCGAACCGGCTCGGACTGATGGTCAGCTTCGCGTCGACCAGGGGAGCCGGGGGTCGCAACGGCCTGCAGCCGGCCTCGGCCTGGTTCCAGGTCGCGAAGTGGATGGCGCTTTCGGCGAAGACGGTGGCCGCCGACGCCGGAGCCGGCTCGGTCTTCTCGTGGGGCTGGGCGCAGTGGAGCGCTGCCGAGACCGACCCGGACAAGGCGCACGCCGCCTGTGCCTGGCTCTGGGCGCGGTCGCCCTCGCTCTGCGATGCGCCGACGATGCTCGGCCCGGCCTTCGACACCTCGCTCATCGAGGGCCAGATCGCGCTGAAGCCCGGCACGCTCTGTGCGCTTCCGGGCAGCGGCTCGATCACGGTCGGCGCCCTGCGCGCGCTGCAGGTGCTCACCGGCGATCGCGACGCCGCCATGAGCGCGCTCTTCGAGCGGCTCGTCGAGAGCCGGTACGCGCCGGTGAGCCCCGCCGACGTGCTCGCGGCCGAGCGCACGGTCGTCGCCGAATCGTTCCACGGAAGCAGCACCGCCTACGCGGCGGCGCTGCTGCAGGCCGGTGTGAGCCGGGCGCTCGCGCGCTCCGTGCTCGCGGACGAGCTCCGGCAGGCGAGGCTCGAGGCGACCCTGCGCGCCCCCGCTCCGAGCGGCGCCGACGTCGAGACGTTCTACGCCTCGTATCCACAGCTGCTCATCCGTCAGGTCAGGGCGAAGCCGGCGACGTCGTGGCTCGGCGGGAAGACGCAGGGGCTCGCGCTCTCGGAGGTCGCGCCGGCCTCGCTCTTCACGCTCGCCGCCGGGAAGAAGGCGCTCGTGAGCACGCTGGCCGGCCCGATCCAGGTCACGCCTCTCGGCGACGCCCTCCCGCTCGGCGCCGTGCCGCTCTCGCGGGCCCGGCCCGCGATCACCGCCGCCCTGCGCAGCTTCGCACGCGGTCAGGCGTTCGAGCAGTGGACGATCGCCCGCCAGCACGGCTCGCTGAACACGACCACCTGCCTCCGCGACGAGCTCCCGCGGCCGGCCGCGATCGACCTCGTCGAGTACCTGCCCTTCCTCAGGATCGGATGAAGGGCGTGCGCGGTGCGGCCCGCGCAGGGGACAAAGGAACGCCGCGCCGTCTTGCTCGGGTGTCGTGCAGCAAGGACTGGCGCTTCGCGGCGCTCGCACGCTCGTTCGGCCCTCCGGCTACGTCCCGGAGCTTTCGATCGACGGGTCGCGCAAGGTGCGCAGCAGCTCACGCAGGGTCGTGAACACGTAGCGTTCCCGGGCGATGCTCGAACGACTCTGGGGGAACATCCCCGTCAGCCCGCAGACGCGGGGGGCCAGGGTGGTCGGCGCGTTCGGAAGGCGCTGGCTGCACGTCGTCGCGCGCTACGCGCCGCTGCCGCCGGCCGCTCGCGCGTCGCTGCACCGGCGACGCGGGGTGGAGGTCGGACGGCGTGTCTTCATCGGCACCGAGGTCTTCATCGACGACGCCGTCCCCTCCTCGGTGACGCTCGAGGACGACGTCACCGTGATCGCGCAGACGACGATTCTCGGGCACACGTACTACCCGCCGCACTTCTACGGCCTGCTCGGAGACGAGACGACCCGGGCCGGGCAGCGGACCGTGATCCGCCGCGGGGCGTACCTCGGTCTGCGCAGCACCGTGCTCGCCGGGGTCACCGTCGGCGAGTACGCGATCGTCGGCGCCGGCAGCCTCGTCACCGGCGACGTCCCCGCCTACTCGATGGTCGTCGGCGTGCCGGCGCGGGTCGTGAAGGAGTTCGGGCCCGACGACGTGCTCTAGATGGGCCGCTCGAGCGAGGCGGGTTCGCCTTCGCCTCCGCTCTGCTTCTGCGCCTTCGCCACGTAGAGCTGCTCGTCGGCGCGCTCGAAGAGCGAGACCGCGTTGTCCTGGGGCTGCAGCTCGGCGGAGCCGGCGGAGAGCCGCAGCCGGCCCGCCTGCGCGACCGGCCGCGACGCCACCGATCGCTGGATCCGCAGCGCGAGCTGCTCCGCCTGGACGAGCTCCGACTCCGGGACGATCACCGCGAACTCGTCGCCGCCGATCCGGCAGGCGATGTCGGCCGAGCGCAGCACCTCGCGCACGCGCTCCGCCGCCTCGGCGAGCACCGCATCGCCGGCGAGATGTCCGATCCGGTCGTTGATGGCCTTGAAGTCGTCGAGGTCGAACACCACGAGCGCGAGCCGGCGGCCGTAGCGCTGCGCGCGCGCCACCTCGCGTGCGAGCACCTCGTGGAAGTACCGGCGGTTGTGGAGGCCGGTGAGCGCGTCGAGGTCGGCCATCTGCCGCGCCTCGCGGAAGCGGCGCGCGTTTTCGATCGCGGGCACGGCGCGTCCGCCCAGCTCCTCGAGCCGCCGCAGGTCATCGTCGGCGAAGCGGCGCTGCGGGTCGCGCGTGTAGAGCGCGAGCCAGCCCACGGAGGCATCGTCCTCGAGCAGAGGGACGGCGAGCCCGGCGTGGATGCGGTCGCCCGTCTCGCCCTCGCCGTAGTAGTACGTGACCGACACGGCGCGCGCCGCGGCGCCCCCGGGCGGCCCGGCGAGCCCCTGCCGCTCCGCCTCCCCCGGTGCGATGCCGAGCGCTGCGACGACCGGGGTGGTCGTGTGCGACTCGACGCGGACGATCGCCGCGTCCGCACCGGGCAGCGACGACGCTGCCTCGAGCGTCCGCGCAAGCACGTCGTCGAGGTCCATCGAGCCGCCGATCTCGGCGAGGAAGCGGCTGCGCCGCGTCTGTTCCTCTGCCTGATCCATCGTGTGCGAGAGCTCCCGCGCAAGCTCGTCCATCCGTTGCTCGAGCACGCGCACGACGTCGTCGACGCGCTCGTCAGCCCGTTTCGAAGAGCGGCGAGAGAGAAGCGCTAGGAGCGCGACGAGCGCCACCACGCAGACACCCAGGG
>CAVVDI010000021.1:0-104362 GCA_963746895.1 uncultured Actinomycetes bacterium
GTCGGGCTGGTACACGCGATTGGCGGCCACACACACGGAAGCTTCGTCCCTAAGACCCGCTTTGCGCTGAGGGGCGACCGGGCGGCCCGCGCGGCTTGAGCAGAAGGGGGATCTTCCGCGGCCGGCCGCCGTCGATGAGATAGGCGATGGCTCTCATGTCTCCCTTCGGCGGCCGAACTCGAACACGCGAACGGGGCCGCCTCAGGCTCAGGTCGCTGCTGGGCCACCGGAAGACACTGTGGCTCTTCCTCGCGATCTGGCTGCTCGGGGTCACGGCGCTCGCGGTCGTGATCAGATTCCAGGGCAACGTCGACACGAAGCGCCAGGCTCAGCGCGCGACCGACACGATCCAGCGCCAGGTCGGTGACCTGATTTCCGTGGCGTTCAGTCCAGCCCTCGTGGCCGCAGGCGCCGGCCCGACCGCGGCCGAGACCAAACACACTCCTGACGGTGGCCAAGGGCACGATTCGCTCATCGCTTGCGACACTGAGCCGCCTCGGGGAGAACGGTGAGGCAGAGCGGATCGGAACGCTCGCCCGCCGGGACTACCCAGTCATCGACCGGATAGCCGCGCTCATCGCCGACGGAGCGCTCGGTCCGGGCCGCCGAAGTGTACGGGCTCGATCAACTCCCGGCCGGGCACAGTGGACAGCTGCTCTCGGAGCTGAAGCGTGCGAGCGCCTCCTACGGCGCGGATGCCACCCGGTCGCGCAAGATCGGCGAATCGTGACAGCAACTGCGATCCTGTCGATGCTGATCGCCTTCTCGTGTCACTCTGCTACGGGCGATCCGGCTGGCACACGAACGGCAGCAGCTACTCGAGGCGGAGCCAGCGTCGAAGCCCTCAGCGACGCCCTGACCGGTCTCCCGAACCGGCGCAAGCTGTTCAGCGACATGGAGGAGCTGCTCGACGACCCGCCGCCGGCCGGACTGACGCTCGGCATGTTCGACCTGAACGGCTTCAAGAGCTACAACGACACGTTCGGGCATCCGGCGGGCGACTCGCTCCTCGCGAGCTTCGGGCTCAAGCTGGCACGGGCAGTCGACGGTCGCGGCTCCGCCTACCGCATCGGCGGCGACGAGTTCTGCGTCATCGTTCGCGACGCGAATGCCGAGGATGTGCTCGCAGACGTCGAAACCGCCCTGAGCGCGCACGGCGATCGTTTCGACGTCACGTGCGCGCGCGGCAGCGTCGTGGTCTCACCCGACGACATGACCCTCGAGGATGCCCTCCAGCAGGCGGATCAACGCCTCTACACCAACAAGCGCGCCGCGCAGATCCACGGGGACGGGGAGGGACACGACGTTCTCCTGCGTGTCCTCGCCGAGAACAGCGTCGCGCTCGCCCAGCACCTCAGCACGGTGGGCAGGCTTGCAGAGGCGGTGGCCCGCGAGCTCGGCCTCCCCGAGGCGCGAGGTCACCCTCACGAGGCTGGCCGCCGAGCTGCACGACGTCGGCAAGACGGCGATCCCCGACAGCATCCTCGACAAGCCCGGCCCGCTCGACGAGCAGGAGATGGCGTTCATGCGGCGCCACACGATCATCGGGCAGCGCATCCTCGCGGCTGCGCCCGCACTCGCCCAGGTCGCGCTGCTCGTTCGCTCGACCCACGAGAGGGCCGACGGCAAGGGGTATCCCGACGGGCTGCGTCTGGACGAGATCCCGCTCAATTCCCGCATCGTCTCGGTCGTCGACGCCTACGACGCGATGACGAGCCACCGGCCCTACGCACCGCCGCTGACGCCGGAGGAGGCGCTGGCGGAGATCGAGCGCTGCGCGGGAACCCAGTTCGACCCGGTGATCGTGAAGGCATTCGCCGCCGTCTGGCAGACACTCGGTGAAGGCGGAAAGGAACGCGTCGCGGACGTCCCGGACTCGCGCGCAGAGGCCGCGGCTCGCGGCGAGCTCGTCGGCGCCACGAGTCGTTCAGGCTGGTCGCGCCAACCTCTCTCGCCCGGCGAGGGTGCCGTCGCCTGAGCCCGACCGGGCGGGCTCGAGCGCTCCTCGCAGGCTTGCCGCGGGCGAGGCGGCGACGCCGAAGCTCATGCGGCGCCCGGCGCTCCTCCTCCTTGCCCTGGCACACGGGGCGTCGGGCGTGGCAAGGTTGCGCCGCGTGTCGTCGACGAGACAGCAGCGGAAGGCGGAGGCCATCGCGGTGCGCGCGCTCGCGGACGCGGCCCTCGCGATCCGGGACGACGGCGACTTCTCGCCTCTCGAGGCGCGGGTGCCGCTCGACGACTGGCTCGGCGCGTGAGGCCGGCCCTCGTCGCGGCCGCGGCGGCCGCGCTCGTGCTCGCCTCGCCGGCGGCCGCCGTCCGGCACGTGAAGATGCTCGGCCGCTCGGTGCAGGGACGCCCGATCCGCGCGTTCGAGGTCGGCGATCCCGCGGGCGTCCGCGTGCTCGTCTTCGGCTGCATCCACGGCAACGAGACGGCCGGTATCCCGGTCGCGCAGGCGCTCGAGAAGCTCTCCCCGCGCGGGCTCGACCTCTGGATCGTTCCGGTCCTCAACCCGGACGGCGTCGCCGCCGGGACGCGGAAGAACGCCCACGACGTCGACCTCAACCGCAACTTTCCGGTGCGCTGGAAGCCGCTCGGCGGCGTCTACGACTCGGGCCCGAGACCGTTCTCGGAGCGGGAGACCCGGATCGCCGCGACCCTGATCAGGCGGCTGCGGCCGCACGTCACGATCTGGTTCCACCAGCACCTCGACATGGTGTGGGCCTCGGGCGGGCGGCGCCGGATCGAGAAGACGTTCGCGCGCGTCTCCGGGCTGCCGTACCACCCGATGCCCCGGGTCGCCGGAAGCTCCGTCACCTGGCAGAACGCGACGCTTCCGGGGGCGACCGCCTTCGGCGCCGAGCTTCCGGCCGGATCGCCCGACGGGGCCGCGGTCGCCCGCTACGTCCGTGCCGTGCTCGCGGCGGGCCGCACTCCCTGAGCGGCGGCGGATCCCGGTCGGTGCGCCCCGGAACGCGGGGCGCGGGACTAGCATTCGTCCTCACGCTTTCGGACCCGAACCACGGAGGAGCCTCGTTGACGATCACCGATCTGCCGGGAAGTCTCCGCGACCACGGCATCGAGCCGTCGGGACGTGTGTACCGGAATCCGTCGACGTCGCAGCTCTACACGCACGCCCTCGCCCGCGGTGAGGCCACGCTCGGCGGGAACGGGCAGCTGGTCGTGGACACGGGCCGCTTCACCGGCCGCTCGCCCAAGGACAAGTTCGTCGTCCGCGAACCGGAGTCCGAGGAGCGCATCTGGTGGGGCGACGTCAACCACGAGCTCTCGGCCGGAGCACTTCGAGCAGCTGCGCGCGAAGCTCGTCGCCGAGCTCGGCACGGGTGACGTCTACGTGGTCGACTCGTACGTCGGCGCCGACCCCGCGCACCGGCTGTCGGTGCGCGTGCTGACGGCACACCCGTACCACGCGCTCTTCGCGAAGACGATGTTCATCGACCCCGGCGAGAACGAGCTTCAGGATTTCCGCCCCGACGTCGTCGTGATCCACCAGCCCGAGGTGGAGGCCGACCCCAAGCAGGACGGCACCCGCACGAGCACGTTCGTCGCGCTCCACCCGACGCGGGGAGAGATCCTGATCGGCGGCACGTTCTACGGCGGCGAGATCAAGAAGTCCGTCTTCACCGTGATGAACGACCTCCTCCCGCTCGAGGGCGTCCTGCCGATGCACTGCTCCGCGAACGTCTCGCGGGACGGCACGAGCGTCGCGGTCTTCTTCGGCCTCTCCGGCACCGGCAAGACGACCCTCTCGGCCGACCCGGAGCGCCTGCTGATCGGCGACGACGAGCACGGCTGGGGCGACGAGGGCGTGTTCAACTTCGAGGGCGGGTGCTACGCGAAGACGATCCACCTCTCGGCGGGGGCCGAGCCTGAGATCTGGAAGGCCGCGCACAGCTTCGGCACCGTGCTCGAGAACGTCGTGGTCGACGAGCACGGCGTGCTCGACCTCGACGACGACTCGAAGACCGAGAACACGCGCGCCGCCTACAAGCTCGAGGAGATCGCGAACGCGCTGCCCGAGAAGCAGGCCGGGCACCCGCAGTCGGTGATCTTCCTGGCGGCGGACGCGTTCGGGATCCTGCCGCCGATCGCCCGCCTCAGCCGCGAGCAGGCGCTCTTCTACTTCCTCTCCGGCTACACGTCGAAGCTGGCCGGCACCGAGCTCGGGGTCACCGAGCCGCAGCCGACGTTCTCCACCTGCTTCGGCGCGCCCTTCCTGCCCCAGCCGCCCGCGGTCTACGCCGCCCTGCTCGGGCAGAAGCTCGACGAGCACGGCGCCTCGGTCTGGCTGATCAACACCGGTTGGACGGGCGGGCCGTTCGGCGAGGGGCACCGGATGCCGATCCAGGCCACGCGCGCGCTCCTGCACGCCGTCCTCTCGGAGACGCTCCACCACGTCGAGTACCGCGAGGACCCGGTCTTCGGCTTCCAGGTGCCGGTGTCCGCGCCGGGCGTGGACGAGGCGCTGCTCGACCCGCGCTCGACCTGGGCCCACCCGGAGGCGTACGACCGCAAGGCGCGCGAGCTGGCGCAGATGTTCCGCGACAACTTCACCCGCCACGGCGACGCGCTGCCCGAGGTCGCCGCCGCAGGCCCGCGCGGCTAGGCGGCCCGCGCGGTCGTCGCGAGCGCGGCGAGCAGCCGCGCAGCGAGGACGAAGACGAGGACGAAGGCCAGCGAGACGGCGAGGAACGCGGCCTCGGTGCCGGGGTGGGTGTGGCCGAGCGCGAGCGCGCGCGCGACGACTCCGGCCGTGACGCCGCAGGCCCAGGTCGCGGCGAGCCGGCCCGTCGAAGGACGGCGGTAGAGCCCCAGCAGCCCGGCGGCGGCGAACCAGCCGGCGAGCAGCGGCAGCGCGTCGCGCACGATCCCGCTCCCCGAGACGCCGCCGCGGTGCGAGAGCAGGCCGACGACGGCGAACGCGAGCAGGGCGGCGGCGTCGCAGGCGGCGGCCACGGAGGGGCGCGGGAACAGGCGCATCCGCCGAGGCTAGCTGCGCGGCGTCGGCGGGCCGGCCGGAGGCGGACGGCGATGCCCGGCGCACCGGCGAGCCGCGGACTGACCGCGGCCTTACGTCCGTCTCATCCGGCTCTTAGGGCCGGAGGCGACGTTGAGAGACGACACCCGAGCTCTTCGAAAGGACGAGACGATGACGCTGAAGACGAAGCTGGTCGCCGCGGGGGCAATGGCACTCGCCCTCGGCGGCGCGGGGGCGGCGCTCGCGGGCGCCGGGCCGGGCAAGGGCCACGGGCCGCTGCGCGAAAGCGCGTTCGCAATGCGCGGCGGGGCTCCGGGCTTCGGGCTTCGCGCCGGTGGGCCCGTCGTCGCGCTGCAGGGGGCGGCCGACTACCTCGGCATCCCGCTCGCGACGCTGCGCACCGACCTCGAGTCGGGCAAGACGCTCGCCCAGGTGGCGGACGCGACGAGCGGCAAGTCCGCCGCCGGTCTCGTCTCGGCGCTCGTCGCCGACGCCAGGGCGAAGCTCGACGCGGCCGTCACGGCGGGCAAGCTCACCCAGACGCAGGCGGACGCGTTCGCGGCGCGGCTCCAGCAGGGCATCACCTCGATGGTGAACGGAACCCGCCCAGCGAGGCCCGCCGGTCCGCTCGGCATGGGCCCCGGCCGCGGCGACGACCTCCAGGCGGCCGCCGACTACCTCGGCATCCCCCTCGCCACGCTGCGCACCGACCTCCAGTCGGGCGAGACGCTCGCGCAGGTCGCCGGGGCCACGAGCGGCAAGTCCGCGGCCGGCCTGATCGCCGCGCTCGTCGCGCACGAGACGTCCGAGCTCGACGCCGCGGTCAAGGCCGGAAAGCTGACCCAGGCGCAGATGGACGCGATCACCGCGAACCTGCAGCAGCGGGTGACCGACCGCGTCAACGGCACCCGACCGGCCCGGCCCGCCGGCCCGCGCGGACACGGCGGGACGGGCCACGGCTGGGGCAAGGGCCGCGGCTGGGGCAAGGGCTTCGGGGGCGGCGTCAACGCCTGACGACCGACGCGACCGTGGCAGCGGCGAGGCGTAAGGTCTCGTCGTGGCCACGGCCGCCTCCCGCACGGCGAACCAGCCGCCGCCCCTCGGCGAGTACGACCTGTTCGCCGAGAACCGGCCGCTGGCCGAGGCGCTCGAGCGCGAGGGCGCCGGCTGGGCGGCCGAGCGCTGCTCGTCGTTCGGCTCGCTGCTCGGCGGCGAGCCCCTCGAATGGGGCCGGCTCGCGAACGAGAACCCGCCGAAGCTGCGCACGCACGACCGCTTCGGCGAGCGGATCGACGAGGTGGAGTTCCATCCGGCCTGGCACGAGCTGATGCGGCTCTCGCTCGCGCATGGGCTCCACTCGCTCTCGTGGACGGAGGGCCGTGACGGCGCCCACGTCGCCCGCGCGGCGCTCTTCGTGCTCGCCTCCCAGGTGGAGGCGGGTCACGGCTGCCCCGTCTCGATGACGCATGCCGCGCTGCCGGTCCTGCGCGAGTCGGCCCCCGGGCTCGCGGCCGAGTGGGAGCCGCGGCTGACCTCGCGCGACTACGACTTCGGGCTGCGCCCGCCGGCGGAGAAGCGCGGCGCCGTCTGCGGGATGGCGATGACCGAGCGGCAGGGCGGCTCCGACGTGCGAGCGAACACGACGACCGCGCGACCGCTCGGCGACGGCGCCTTCGCGCTCGACGGCTCCAAGTGGTTCTGCTCGGCACCGATGTCCGACGTCTTCCTCGCTCTCGCACAGGCGCCCGGCGGGCTCTCCTGCTTCCTGCTCCCGCGCGTGCGCCCCGACGGGACGCGCAACTCGATCAGGATCGAGCGCCTGAAGGACAAGCTCGGCGACCGCTCGAACGCATCGTCCGAGGTCGCCTACGAGGGCGCGTGGGCGCGGCTCGTGGGGGAGGAGGGCCGCGGCGTCCGCACGATCGTCGAGATGGTCGTGCACACGCGGCTCGACTGCGTGCTCGGCGCCGCCGCCGGAATGCGGGTCGCCGTCGAGCAGGCCACGCACCACGCCGCGCACCGGATCGCCTTCGGGCGGCTGCTCGCCGAGCAGCCGTTGATGCTGAACGTGCTCGCCGATCTCTGCCTCGAGTCGGAGGCGGCCACCGCGACCGCCCTCCGCCTCGCCCGCGCGTACGACCGGCGCGCCGCCGGCGACGAGCGCGAGGCGGCGTTCGCGCGCATCGCCACGGCGGTCGCGAAGTACTGGGTCTGCAAGCGCGGCCCCGGCCACGCGGCGGAGGCGCTCGAGTGCCTCGGCGGGAACGGCTACGTCGAGGAGTCGGTGCTGCCGCGCCTCTACCGGCAGCAGCCGCTGCTCTCGATCTGGGAGGGCTCCGGCAACGTCGTCTGCCTCGACGTGCTCCGCGCTGCCCGGCGTGAGCCGGAGGCGGTGGAAGCGCTGCTCGACGAGGTCCGGCTCGCCGGCGACGCGCGGGCGACCGCCCTCGCCGAGGCGGCGCTCGCGGAGCTCGACGAGCCCACGGCGCGTATCGCCGTCGAGCGGCTCGCGCTCGCGCTCCAGGCCTCGCTGCTCGTCCGCCACGCCCCCGCCGCGGTCGCCGACGCGTTCTGCGCGTCGCGGCTCTCCGGCGGCGGCAGGCTCGGGTACGGCACGCTCCCGCGGGGGAGCGAGCTGGAGACGATCGTCGAGCGACATCGCCCCCTCGCTAACTGAACGCGCTTCCCGGCGTCTGTAATCGACGAAGGCACCACGAGATGCTGATCCCCGTCCCTCCCAGCGAGTGCATGCGCGCGCGCGAGGCGGTGTCGGGACGGCTCGACGACGAGCTCACCGAGCTCGAGGCCGCACGGCTCGACGTGCACCTCCGACGCTGTCCCGCCTGCCGCGAGTTCGCCGCCGCCTCGGCCGCGATCACGGCCCAGCTGCGGCGTGCGCCGTTCGAGCGGCCCGAGCCCGGGACGCTCGCGCCGCGGCGGCGGACGCGCGTCTCTGGGCTGCGGCTCCAGGCTGCGGCCGTGGCTGCCATCGCCGTCGCCGGGACCGGCTCGCTCGTGCTCGGGCGGATGGTCGGCAGCGGCGGAGGCGGCCCGCAGTTCACCGCGTCGGCGTCCGTGGACGGCCTCCCGAGCGCACGCGAGGACGCGACCGCCCAGCGGCTGCTCGCGCTCCTGCCGTTCAAGCACCGGCAGACGTCCGCCCGGATCGGTCCGGCGGTCCCGCTGTAGCGGCCAGGCTGCGGCTTCCGCTTGGACCCGTGCGCGTGCCGGTCGAGAGTGGCATTTCCTCGCGGGGCTAACTAAGCTAGCGCGCCGTCGTCCTACACACGTGACGGATGCCCCATCGGGGCGATGGGAGAGAGCAGGCGCTGCCGTCCGTGAACGGCTCCCGGCGCAAACCAAATCGGAGGGAATCGATGCACAGACGGATCTGGCTCCTCGCGGGAGCCGCCGCTGCCGTGCTCGTCGTTGCGGGCTCCGCAACGGCAACGAGCAGGAGCGCGGCCGTTCCCGCGCCCAACGTAACGCCGGCGGCCGCGCCGTTCGCCCAGGCCTGGGCGAAGGTTCCTCGGTCGCCCGCGGCGCGCAAGGCGAAGAACATCGTCGTCGGCGCGATGGAGCAGGACCTGTCGGGCACCTGGAACTTCAACCAGGCCGACAGCACGCTCGCGTGGGCGCAGTGGGCCGGAATCAACGAGACGCTGCGTGGCCCGTACGTCCTCGACAACAAGTACAACTACCTCCCCGACCTCGCCACGCAGGTCGTGGTCAACAAGAAGTCGCTCTCGTACACCATTCGCCCGGACGCGAACTGGAACTGGGGCGGCAAGAAGCTGCCGGTCACGTACAAGGACTTCGTCTACACGTGGCAGCAGTACGTCAACCCGAAGAACAGCCCGGCGAGCCGCGTCGGGTACAACCAGATCGCCAGCTACACGCACAAGGGCGACAAGCAGATCACCTTCTTCTGGAAGACGAAGGGCTGCACTTCCGACGCCCCGTGCGGTCCGTTCGCGGACTATCGCGACATCTTCTCGCAGGTCTACCCGTCGGCCGCCCTCAAGGGGCTCGACTGGAACACGATGTGGGCCAAGTGCATCTGCGGGAGCGACGGCAAGCCCGTCTCCGACGGCCCGTACCTGATGACGAACTACACCAAGGGTCAGGGCCTGACGCTGAAGGCGAACCCCTTCTGGTACGGCAAGACGCCGGCCATCAAGGAGGTCGACTGGAAGCTGATCACGGACACGAACTCCGAGGTCCAGGCGATCCGCGGCGGCGAGGTCGACTTCGCCGAGCCGCAGCCCTCGACCGCCCTCGCCAGCCTCCGCAACGTCTCGGGCATCACCTACAAGGTCACCCCGGGCAACTACCTGGAGCACATCGACCTGCAGTTCGGCAAGAAGGCGAGCAACCCGCTCCTCCGCTCGCCGTGGATGCGGCAGGCGCTGATGATGGGCATGAACCGGGCGGGACTGATCAACGCCGTCTTCGGCACGATCGCTCCCGGCCTCAAGCCCCTCAACAGCCTGGTCGTCTTCCAGGCCGACTCGCGCTACAAGAACTACTTCAACAAGTGGAACTACAACCCGACGAAGGCCCTCGCGCTGCTGGCGAAGCACTGCACCGGCGGCCCGAGCACGCCGACCGACGGCAACACGAAGTACTGGACATGCTCCGGCTACCCGGCGAAGTTCGCCTACACGACCACCGCCGGCAACTCGCGGCGTGAGACGAGCGAGGCCATCTTCAAGGCCAACCTCGCCGCGATCGGCATCAAGATCACCGACAACCTGCTCCCCGCGAGCGTCATGTTCGGCGACACCGTCCTCACGGCCGGCAACTACGACATGATGGAGTTCGCGTGGGGCGGCTCGGTCGATCCGGGCAGCCTTCGGCGAGATCTGGGGCTGCGGCGGTTCGCAGAACTTCCTCGGCTACTGCCACCGCACGGTGAACAAGTACTTCGACGACGCCAAGACGCAGCTCAACGCGACGAAGCGGTCGGCGGACTTCGTGAACGCCGACAAGATCATGTCGAACGACGTGCCGGCGATCCCGCTCTACGCGCTGCCGGACGTGGTCACGTACAAGAACGGGCTCACCGGCATCCTGCCGAACCCGGCAAGCGGCATGACCTGGAACCTCGAGTCCTGGGCGTGGAAGTAGCAGCGACGCGAAGGCGTCTCTGACGGCGTCCTCCTGCCCGGCCCGCGCCCGCCGTTCAAGGCGGGCGCGGGCCGGTTCCGATATACCAGGCAGCCATCGTCCTCGAGGAAGCGGCCACGTGCTCACCTACATCGTCCGGAGAGTCCTCTACAGCATCCCGGTGCTGATCATCTCCAGCTTCCTGAGCTTCACGTTCGTGTCGCTCGCCGGCGATCCGCTGGGCTCAGCTGCGTCTCCAGCCGAACCTCTCGCAGATCACTCTGAACAACCTGAGGATCGCAGTACCACCTCGACTCGTCGATCCCGGTTCGCTACTGGTACTGGGTGGAGGACGTCTTCACGCACAAGCTCGGCAACTCGCTCGTGACGCTCCAGCCGATCTGGCCGGACATCACGCGAACGCTGGGCCACACCCTGCAGATCGTGCTCACCGCGGAGCTGCTCGCGCTCGTGCTCGGCGTGATCGTCGGCATCTTCTCCGCGGTCAGGCAGTACTCGTTCTTCGACTACTGGTTCACGTCGTTCAGCTTCCTCGGCCTGGCGATGCCGGTCTTCTGGCTCGCGCTGCTGCTGCAGATCCTCTTCGTCGACATCTACCTGAAGTGGAACGTCCGGATCTTCTACACCTCGGGGCTGAACAGCCGCCCGGGCGGGTCGGCCTGGTCGATCGACCGGCTGCAGCACATCGCCCTGCCCGTGATCACGCTGATGATCATCAGCTTCGCGCTCTACAGCCGCTACATGCGCGCGACGATGCTCGACGTGCTCAACTCGGACTACGTGCGCACTGCGCGGGCGAAGGGGCTGCCGGAGTGGCGCGTGGTGATGGGCCACGTCTTCCGCAACGCGCTGATCCCGATCACGACGGTGTCGGCGCTCAACATCGGCGCCGTCTTCGGCGGCGCGATCATCACGGAGACGATCTTCACGCTCGACGGGATCGGCTACTACTTCTACGGGCGGCTGCAGGCTCTCGACGTGTACGCCGTGATGGCCTACCTGCTGATCACCTCGGTGATGATCATCGTCTTCAACCTGATCGCGGACATCCTGTACGGGTTCCTCGATCCGCGGATCCGGTATGACTGAGATCGAGCGCCAGCCGTCCGACGAGGGCATCGTCGCCGGCGTCGAGTCGACGGTCGTCGCGGGCCTCGAGATCAAGGCCCGCAGCCAGTGGTCGTACGCCCGGACCCGTTTCATCCGGCACCGGCTCGCGATGGCGAGCCTGCTCGTGCTCGTGTTCGTCTTCGCCGTCGGCGCGCTCGCGAACTTCGTCGCGCCGTACTCGTACTCGACGCTCGACCTGACGAACATCCTGCACGCCCCGACGACGCAGGCACACCACTACTTCGGTACGGACGAGATCGGCCGCGACTACCTCAGCCGCGTCATCTACGGGATCCGCACCTCCGAGGAGGTCGGCGTCTTCGTCGCCGTGCTCTCCTCGATCATCGGTCTGATCATCGGCGCGATCGCCGGCTACTACGGCGGCTGGCTCGACAACATCCTGATGCGGTTCACCGACCTCGTGCTGGTGCTGCCGGCGCTGGCGATCCTTCTCACCATCTCCGCGCTGCTCGGCTCGGGTAGCCAGTGGCGCGTGTCTCTGATCCTGGCGGCCTTCTTCTGGACGGGGCTCGCGCGCATCGTGCGCGGCATCTTCCTCTCGCTGCGCGAGAAGGAGTACGTCGAGGCGGCGAAGGCGGCAGGCTCGGGCGACGTGCGGATCATGTTCCGCCACATCCTCCCCAACACGCTCGGACCGATCGTCGTCAACGGCACGCTCGCCGTCGCGACCGCGATCCTCACCGAGGCGGCGCTCTCCTTCCTCGGCTTCGGCATCAAGCCGCCGCTCCCGTCGCTCGGCTCGCTCGTCGTCTCGGGGCAGTCGAATCCCCAGCAGTGGTGGCTGACGATCTTCCCCGGCCTCACGATCCTCGTGATCGTGCTCTGCATCAACTTCATCGGCGACGGGCTGCGCGACGCCCTCGACCCGACCCAGAGGAGGGTCCGTGCCTGAGCTTGCAGTCTCCGGGGCCCCCGCGAAGTGCGGAGCATTTCGTGGGGTGGAGAGGAGGGTCCGTGCCTGAGCTTGCAGTCTCCGGGGCCCCCGCGAAGTGCGGAGCATTTCGTGGGGTGGAGAGGAGGGTCCGTGCCTGAGCCGATTCTCTCGATCCGCGACCTCGCCGTGGAGTTCAAGACCGACGACGGCATCGTCCATGCCGTCGACGGGATCACGTACGACGTCTTCCCGGGCGAGACGCTCGGCATCGTCGGCGAGTCGGGGTCGGGAAAGAGCGTCAGCACGCTCTCGATCCTCGGGCTGATCCCGCAGCCGCCCGGCCGCATCGCCAGCGGCGAGGCGATGTTCAAGGGGAGGGACCTCCTGAAGCTCTCCAAGCGCGAGATGCGCCGCGTCCGGGGCAAGGAGGTCGCGATGATCTTCCAGGACCCGATGACGTCGCTCAACCCGGTCCTGAAGGTCGGGTTCCAGCTCGGAGAGGCGATCAAGACGCACTTCCCGAAGGAGAAGGAAGCCGAGGTCCGCCGCCGAGTCGTCGAGCTGCTCGGCCTCGTCGGCGTCCCGAATCCGGATGCGCGCTACGACCAGTACCCGCACGAGTTCTCGGGCGGCATGCGCCAGCGCGCGATGATCGCGATGTCGATCGCCAACTCGCCCTCGCTCCTGATCGCCGACGAGCCGACGACCGCGCTCGACGTCACCATCCAGGCACAGGTGCTCGAGGTGATGAAGCGCGTTCAGGCCGAGACGCAGGCGGCAACGATCCTGATCACGCACGACCTCGGGATCGTCGCCGAGCTCTGCGACCGCGTGCTCGTGATGTACGGCGGCCGCATCGTCGAGTCCGGCGACGTGCACACCATCTTCCAGAAGCCCCGGCACCCGTACACGATCGGGCTGATGGACAGCCTGCCGCGCCTGACCGAGGACGAGGAGTGGCTGCGACCGATCCCCGGGCAGCCGCCGAGCCTGATCAACCGGCCGACCGGCTGCGCCTTCCATCCGCGCTGCTTCCACTCGCAGGGCCGCCCCCGCTGCCGGGAGGAGGTGCCGGAGCTCCGCCAGATCGAGGGCGAGGGCCACGGCGCCGCCTGCCACTTCGCCGAGGAGCTGCGCGAGCGCCCGTCCCGCTTCGTCGAGTCGGTCGGAGGCGCGGCGTGAGCGCCGCAGAGCAGGCCCGCGGGGACGTCCACCGCCGCGCCGACACGGGGGAGGAGATCCTCCGGATCGAGGGCCTCGTCAAGCACTTCCCGATCCGGGCCGGCCTCTTCAAGCGCACGGTCGGGCAGATCCACGCCGTCGACGGCGTCGACCTCGCGGTGCAGGCGGGCGAGACCCTCGGGCTCGTCGGCGAGTCGGGCTGCGGCAAGACGACCCTCTCGCGAACGGTGATCAAGCTCACCGAGCCGACGCGCGGCACGGTGGTGTTCAACGGGCGCGACATCACCGGCTTCTCGCGCCGGCAGATGCGCGAGGTGCGCCGGGAGATCCAGATCGTCTTCCAGGATCCGTACGCGTCGCTGAACCCGCGCATGACCGTCCGCGACATCGTCGGCGAGCCGCTGCGGATCCACGGCAGCTATCACGGGGACCAGGGCAAGCAGCGGGTGGACGAGCTGTTGCGCACGGTCGGCCTCTCGCCGGAGCACGCGAACCGCTTCCCGCACGAGTTCTCGGGCGGCCAGCGGCAGCGGATCGGCGTCGCCCGCGCGCTCGCGCTGAACCCGCAGCTGATCATCCTCGACGAGCCGGTGTCGGCTCTCGACGTCTCGATCCGCGCCCAGGTCGTGAACCTGCTCGAGTCGCTCCAGCGCGATTTCGGGCTGACGTACATCTTCGTGGCCCACGACCTCTCGGTCGTTCGCCACGTGTCCGATCGCGTCGCCGTGATGTACCTCGGCAAGGTGGTGGAGATCGGCGCGAAGCACGACATCTACGACCGACCCTCGCACCCGTACACGCAGGCGCTCCTTTCGGCGGTGCCGATCGAGCAGCCCGGCCAGCGCGGCAAGCGCGAGCGGATCGTGCTCGAGGGCGACGTCCCGAGCCCGGCGAACCCGCCCTCCGGCTGCCGCTTCCGCACACGCTGCTGGAAGGCCCAGGAGATCTGCGCCCAGGAGGAGCCGGCGCTGATCGACCGCGGGCAGGGCCATCCAACGGCCTGCCACTTCGCCGAGATCGTCAAGCCTTTGGATCTCCTCTCGACGACCGCGTCGTAGAGACCCGGCGCTGACGGAACTCCGCGCGGCTCGGAGCGCGGTCTCCGGGCGTCCTCCGTGCTGTGCCGTTCGGCGATGCTCTCGGCGTCGGCTCCGGCGTTCGGCCTTCGCTCCCGCTTCGCGTTGCGTGGCGTCGCCGCGCCCGGAGCTGACACGCGTCACACATCCGAGACGGTGCTTCGGCAGGCCGAAGCACCGTCGTGAAAGCGTCGCGGCTTCGTCACCGGATCCTCGCTCTCGACCTCCCCTCACGCGCCCGCAGGCGCCACTTGCGCGCCTCCTCCTTGCGCAGGAGGACGTCGTGGCGCATCGCGATCGCTCGCAGCTCCCGCTGCAGCTTCCGCCAGCTGTCGAACCGCTCCCGCGGCAGGTCGCCCGTCTCGACGGCAACGAGCACCGCGCAGTCGGGCTCCTGCGTGTGCGAGCAGTCGTTGAAGCGACACGCGCCCGCCAGCTCCTCGACGTCCGAGAACGCCTCTCCGAGCGCGCTCTCGCCGACGTCCCAGAGCTGCAGCTCGCGCAGGCCGGGCGTGTCGATCACGATCCCGCCGCCGGGGAGGAGGATCAGCTCGCGGTGCGAGGTCGTGTGGCGACCCTCGTCGTCCTCCTCGCGCGTCTCCTTCGTCGCCATCAGCTCGCGGCCGGCCCAGCGGTTGACGAGCGTCGACTTGCCCACTCCCGACGAGCCGAGCAGGACAGCCGTCGTCCCCGGCGTGATCCGTGCCCGCAGGGCGTCGCAGCCCTGTCCGGTGACCGCCGAGACGACGTGAACGGGAACGCCGACCGCGACCGCCTCCACCTCGGCGACGAGCGGCCACGGATCCTCCAGCCGATCGGCCTTCGTGAGCACGATCTCCGGCGTCGCGCCGCTCTCCCAGATCGACACGAGGTAGCGCTCGATCCGGCGCGGCTCGAGGTCGGGGCCGAGCGAGGTGACGACGAACGCGACGTCGACGTTCGCCGCGAGCGTCTGCGCCGCCGTCGTCAATCCCGGCGGCGTTCCGGACGATCGCGCTGCGGCGGGGCAGGACGGCCTCGACGACGCTGCCGTCCGCGATCGCGACCCAGTCGCCGACGGCGACGTCGATCCCCTCGTGGTGGAAGCGGCCGGGCAGGCGCACGCGCAGCTCGCCGTGCTCGGCGTAGACGACGAACTGCCCGCGGTGCTGAACGGCCACGCGGGCCGGTGTCTGGTGTGCGTGGAGCATGTCGGCGAGCTCCGGAGTCCAGCCGAGCTCGCCCAGATCGATCAGAGGCAACGCAGGTTCTCCTTCGAGAGACGGAACGGGAAGGTGCCGCCGCGGCGGCCGCCCTCGAAGCTGCGTCCGTCGCGCCGGCTAGGCCGTGAAGGCCGAGAGGGCAGAGCGTGCAGTCATCTGAACAGCCTCCTCTCGCCGGGGACGTGGAGCCTCTGCCAGGGTAGGCGGCGCCGGAGCGCGCGTCAACTCGCTCGCCGCCGGACTCGACCCCGAGGCGGTCGTGACCGCGGCTGCGCGCTCGGCTCGCACCGCGGACGCGTGAGCCGGGCGTCCGTCTCGCCTCTGCACGTACCAGCGCGTCACCTGCCGGGGGGGCGGAGGACCGCGAAGGCGTCGGTGATCTCCAGCTCCCGGGAGCGGAAGCGGAAGAGCGCAGCCGGACGGCCGCCCGACGGGCCGGGCGCGCGCCGGCCGCCGGCGGGCTCGAGCACGTTCCGCCGCAGGAGGACCCGCTGCAGGTTCGTCGCCGAGACGTCGTGGCCGAGCGCGGCGGCGTAGATCTCGCGGAGCTCCGAGATCGTGAAGGCCTGCGGTGCGAGCGCGAAGCCCGCGTTCGTGTAGGACAGCTTCGCGTGCAGCCGCTCGCGCGCGGCGAGCGCGATCTCGCCGTGGTCGAACGCCGTCGGCGGCAGGGGATCGACCGGATGCCATGCCGTGTCCGAGGGGAGGCTCGGATCGGCGTCGGTCGGCACGAGCCCCAGGTAGCTCGTCGCGAGCTGCCACTCGCCGGGGACGCGGTCCGGGTCGCTGCGCGTGTCGAGCTGCTCGAGGTGCGCGAGCTCGCGGATGTCCACCTTCTCGGCGAGCTGCCGCTGGATCGACTGCTCCAGCGTCTCTCCCGGTGCGAGCCGGCCGCCCGGAAGCGCCCAGGATCCGGCGAAGGGGTCGAGCGCCCGCTTCCAGAGCAGAACCTGCAGTGCGCCCTCGCGCACTCGCAGCACCGCGGCGACGGCAACGTGGGCCGGAAGCTGCCTGCTAGACTCGGGCGGAGGTTTTCGCTCCACAGTCGTAAACATAGCGGAGGAGGACGGAGGGCATGCGAGGACGGATCGGGATCGCGTCGGCGCTCGCTGCGTGGCTGGCTGCGGTGGCCGCGGGCTGCGGCGGATCGGGCGGCGGTACGACGCAGGCCGCCGGGAGCTCGACCACGGCGTCGAAGCCGCTCGTCGTCCTCGTCACCGACATCGGCCAGCTCAACGACCACGGCTTCAACCAGCTCGCCTACGAGGGCCTGAAGCGCGCCCAGCGGCAGCTCGGGATCGACGGCCGCGTCTACCAGTCCGCCTCCTCGCAGGACTACATCCCGAACCTCGCCCGCGCGGCCCAGCAGGGTGCGGCCCTCGTCGTCTCCGTCGGCTTCGACCAGGCAAATGCGATCGCGGCCGCGGCGAAGAAGTTTCCGAAGACGCACTTCGCGATCGTCGACGTCGACCAGCACGACCTCAAGGGCAACCCGCAGAACGTCGAGGGCATCGTCTTCAGCGAGCAGGAGGTCGGCTACCTCGCCGGCTATCTCGCCGGGCTGATGGAGAAGAGCCGCGGCGGCAGCGCGACGATCGGGTCCGTGGGCGGTGAGAAGCAGCCGCCGGTCGACCGCTACATCGCGGGCTACCAGGCCGGAGCCCGCAAGGCGGATCCCGGGATCCGCCTGATGAACGCGTACTCGCAGGACTGGGTCGACCAGGCGAAGTGCAAGGTGGACGCCCTCAACCAGATCCAGGCGGGGGCGAACATCGTCTTCCAGGTCGCCGGCGGCTGTGGGCTCGGCGTGATCGACGCGGCGAAGGAGAAGGGCGTCTGGGCGATCGGCGTCGACGCCGACCAGAGCTACCTCGGCTCCCAGGTGCTCACGAGCGCGATGAAGCGGGTGGACAACTCCGTCTACGACACCGTGAAGCAGGTGCTCGACGGCACGTTCAAGGGTGGGACGAACAGCCGCTTCAGCCTCGAGAACGACGGCGTCGGCCTCGGCAAGATCAGCCCCAGGGTGCCGCAGGCGACGGTGCAGAAGGTGGAGGCGGTCCGCAAGCAGATCGTCTCCGGCGCGATCGCCGGCATCCCGACGACGGTGAAGTAGTCCTCGGCGCTCGATAGCCTCGCCGGGGATGAACGACTTCTGGGTGCATCACGGCTCGCGGATCGGGGTGCTCGTCCTGCTCGTGCTGTTCGCTGCCTGGAGCGCCCGGCACACGATTCCCCGCGCGGTACGGCTCACGCTCGCGCGCCAGCGGGCCGAGGACATGGAGGCGGCCGAGGAGGCGATCGCGCTCGAGGAGCAGGCGAAGCGCTCGGCCACCCTCTCCCATGTGCTCGTCCGCGCCGTCGACGTGACGGTCGTCCTCCTCGCCGCCTCGATCGCGCTCGGCGAGGCAGGCTTCCAGCTCGGCCCGCTGATCGCCGGCGCCGGGGTCGTCGGACTGGCGATCGGCTTCGGGGCGCAGACCCTCATCCGCGATCTCCTCGGCGGGATGTTCGTCCTGCTCGAGAACCAGTACGCGGCGGGTGACGTCGTCAACATCGCGGGGATCGGCGGCACCGTGCAGTCGGTGAACCTCCGCCGTACGGTGCTGCGCGACCTCGATGGGATCCTGCACACGATCCCGAACGGCGACGTGCGCATCTCGTCCAACCTCACGCGCAGCTTCGCCCGGGTGAACCTCGACGTCTCGGTCGGCTACGGCGAGGATCTCGATCGGGTGCGCACGGTGATCGACGCAGTGGGCCGCGAGCTCGCCGCCGACGGGGACTGGGCGGAGAAGATCCTCGAGCCGCCGGCGGTGCTGCGCGTGAACGCGCTCGCCGACTCCGGGGTGGAGCTGAAGGTCCTCGGCACGGTCAGGCCGATGAAGCAATGGGAGGTCGCCGGCGAGCTGCGGAAGCGCATCAAGGAGGCCTTCGACCGCGAGGGCATCGAGATCCCGTTCCCGCACACCGTCGTGCTGCTGCGCGAGGAACGGCCCGACCGCGCCGCCAAGTGACACAGTGTCACTTGGCAGGTGGAGTCAGCGGCGAGGGTCGCCCTCGACCAGGCCGTGCGCCTCGCCGTGTTCGGCGAGCAGGTCGAGGAACGGGACCGCGTCGAACGACTCCGGGCCGAGCACGCCTGCTCCCTGCCAGGCTCCCGAGGCCAGCAGCTCGAGCGCGACCACCGGGTTGAGGGCCGTCTGCAGGACGACCGCCTGGTGGCCGTACTCGCGCATGCACCGCTCGTTGTCGGCAACGTGGTAGAGGTACACGGCGCCCTCGCCGCCGCCCCTGCGCATGCCGGTGACGAGCGTTCCGGCGCACGTCTTGCCGCGCATGCGGTCGCCGAGGGTGGCCGGATCGGGAAGCGCGGCGGCGACGACGTCGCGCGGCGCGACCTCGACGCCGCGCACACGCAGCGGCACGGTCGAGTCGAGGCCGAGCTTGTGCAGCGTCCGCAGCACGGAGATGAACTCCTCGCCGAGCCCGTACTTGAACGTCACGCGCCGGCAGTCGACGGCGCGGGGGACGAGCACGACCTCCTCGTGCTCGACGTTCACGCACTCGACCGGGCCGATCCCCTCCGGGAAGTCGAACACCTCCGGCTCGGAGAACGGCTCGGTCGTGTGGAAGCCGCGCTCCCGCTCCCAGACGAGCGGCGGGTTGAGGCACTCCTCGATCGTCGTCCAGATCGAGAACGTGGGCGCGAAGTCGTAGCCCTCGACCTCGAGGTTCGCGCCGTCGCGCACGGCGACCTCGTCGATCGAGTCGAAGAGGTGGTCGGCGGCGTAGCGGGCGAACACGTCGGAGAGCCCGGGCTCGACGCCGATCCCGACGAGCGCGAGCTGCCCGCGCTCGGCCCACGCGTCGTGCTCGGCGAACTGGGCGTCGCCGAGCTTGACCCCGGGCCGCTCGTACGGCCGCTCGGGGTCGGGCTCGGAGAGCGTCATCGCCATGTCGAGGTAGGTCACGCCGGTCGCTCCGGCGGCTGCGAAGATCTGCGGGTTGAAGCGCGGGTCGGTCGCGTTGAGGACCGCGTCGGTGCGGCTCTCGCGGATCAGCGCCGTGAGCGAGTCGACGTCCGAGGCGTCCACCGCGGCGGCGGCGAAACGGTCGTCCTCGAGGGAGGCGACGAGCCGCTGCGGGCGGGCCGGGTCGAGGTCGGCGAGCGTCATCCGCTCGAAGAAGCCGCGCCGCCGCGCGACTGCGGCCGCGGCCGCGCCGACGCCTCCGGTCCCGACGACGAGGATCCTCATCCGGGTGCGATTCAACCACATCGCCGCCGCGCGAAGCGTCGTTCCCGCGGCGCTCGATTGGCGCAATGCGCAGCGAAATGGTAGGAATGCCTCGCGTTGCGCAGAGAGCACGCCCAGCCGATCCATCGTGCCGCAGGTGCGGAAGCGCGGCGGGGGCCGGTCGCGCCGGCCCGCCGCGTCGACGATCTCGACCGCCGGATCATCGAGGCGCTGCAGAGGAACGGCCGCGAGTCGTTCCGCGCCATCGCGTCGCAGCTCGGCGTCTCCGAGGCCACCGTTCGCGCCCGCTACGGGCGGATGACGAGCGAGGGGATCCTCCAGGTCGTCGGCGTCACGAACCCGCTCGGCCTCGGCTACGAGCAGGCGCTCGTCGGGATCAAGGCCTCCGGCCCGCCGGAGGCGGTCGCCGACGAGATCTCCCGCTGGGCGGAGGCCGACTACGTCGTCGTCACCGCGGGCCAGTTCGACGTCCTCGTCGAGGTCGTGGCGGCCGATCGCCGGCACCTGCTCGACCTGACGAACCGGATGCGGGCGCTCGCCGGCGTGGTCTCGACCGAGACCTTCTTCTATCTCGAGATGTGGAAGCAGCTGTACGACTGGGGAAGCGGCCGGGAGAACGGAGGACCACCGACATGACGACCTTCGAGAGGGGTGCCCAGGGAGTCGAGGAGCTCCGGCGGCTGGCGGCCGACCATCTCTGGCTGCACTTCACGCGCATGGGCGGCGGCCACAAGCCGCCGATCATCGTGCGCGGCGACGGCTGCTACCTCGAGGACGCCGAAGGCAACCGCTACCTCGACGCGCTGGCCGGGCTCTTCTCCGTCAACATCGGCTACGGCTTCGGCGAGGAGATCGGACAGGCCGCTCTCGAGCAGATGCGCGAGCTGCCCTTCTACACGAACTGGACGTACGCGCATCCCCGCGCGATCGAGCTCGCGGCCGAGGTCGCCTCGCTCGCGCCGGGCGAGCTGAACCGGGTCTTCTTCGTCTCCGGCGGCTCCGAGGCGGTCGAGGCCGCGTGGAAGCTCGCGCGCCAGTACTACGCGGCTCGGCGCGAGCAGCGCCTGCGCACGATCGTCGTGAGCCCGCCCGGGCGCGAGCCCGCGACGCGGCACGACGCCATCGTCTCGGAGGCACTGCACCATCCGCTCCGCTACAAGGCGATCGCGCGCCGCACCGCCTACCACGGCACGACCTTCGGCGCCCTCTCGATCAGCGGGATCCCGCCGCTGCGCACACCCTTCGAGCCGCTCGTGCCCGAGGTCCAGCACGTCTCGAACACGAACCGGTACCACCGTCCGCCCGAGGAGACGGAGGCGGAGTTCACGGCGTTCCTGCTCGACGAGCTCGAGAAGACGATCCTCTCGATGGACCCCGAGACGGTGTGCATGGTGCACATGGAGCCGGTGCAGAACTCCGGCGGCGCGTTCGTGGCGCCCGAGGGGTACTGGCGCGGCGTCCGCGAGCTCTGCGACACCTACGACATCCTGCTCTCGGCGGACGAGGTGATCACCGGCTTCGGACGTCTCGGCCACTGGTTCGCCTCCGAGCGCTACGACATCCGGCCCGACCTCGTCACCTGCGCGAAAGGTCTCTCCTCGTCGTACGCGGCGATCGGAGCCGTCGTCACGACCGACCGCGTGATGGAGCCGTTCCTCGAGGCGACCTCGATGTACACGCACGGGATGACGTTCGGCGGCCATCCCGTGATGAGCGCGATCGCGCTCAAGAACATCGAGATCATGAAGCGGGAGCGGATCCTCGAGCACGTGCGCGAGAGCGAGGGCGCGTTCCGCTCGACGCTCGAGCAGCTGCTCGACCTGCCGATCGCGGGCGACCTGCGCGGGGCCGGCTTCTTCTACGCGCTCGAGCTCGTCAAGGACAAGGAGACACGGGAGACGTTCTCCGACGCCGAGTGCGAGACCCTCCTGCGCGGCTTCCTCTCGCCGCGGCTCTTCGAGCGGGGGCTGATCTGCCGAGCCGACGACCGCGGCGACCCCGTGATCCAGATCTCGCCGCCGCTCGTCGCGACCCAGAAGGAGTTCGACGAGATGACCGGGATCCTCGGCGACGTCCTCGCCGAGGCGTCGGAGAAGCTCGGGTGACCTCTTCGTCCGGAGTGGGGCGCGCGTCGCCGTGCCGGCCCAGATCGACGTGATCCGGGCGGCGATCTTCGCGGTCGCCGTCCTCGGGATGCTCGCCAGCGTCGGTCTTCCAGAACCGCCGCGCCACGTAGGGATGAGGCCTTCGGTCGAGCCCGGCCTCCCCTCGTGGTGGCTCGAGCAGGCGCTCGCGGCCGAGGGGGATCCCGGGCCGGCCCCGCCGCTGCGCGGGGATGCGAGCGCCGACGTCGCGATCGTCGGCGGCGGCTACACCGGGCTCTGGACGGCGCTGAGCGTGAAGGAGCGGGCGCCCGAGCTGCGCGTGACGCTGCTCGAGGCGGAGATCTGCGGGCACGGGCCGAGCGGGCGGAACGGCGGCTTCGTCCACGGCTACTGGGCCGCGCTCGCGTCGCTGCGGCCCGTGCTCGGCGACGAGCAGGCACTCGCGCTCGCGCGTGCGGGCGAAGCGATCGTGCCGGGCATCCGCGCCTGGGCCGAGTCGCGCGGGGAGGACGTCTGGCTGCGCGAGGGCGGGATGCTGACCGTGTCCGCCGCACCGGCGCAGGACGCCGCGGTCGAGGCCTCGGTCGCCGCGGCGGCGGCCGTCGGGAGGCCCGACCAGGCGGTGCCGCTCTCGCCCGAGGAGGTGGCGGCGACGGGTCTCGTCGCCGGTCCTCCGCGGCGGGGTCTTCCATCCGGACGGGGCGACCGTCCACCCGGGCCTGCTCGTCCGCGCCCTGCGGCGGGCGGCGCTCGACGCCGGCGTCGTGCTGCACGAGCGGACGCGGCTGACGCGTCTGCGGTCCGGCTCGCCGAACGAGCTCGAGACGCCCGCGGGAACGCTGCGCGCTCCCGAGGTCGTGCTCGCGATGAACGCCGACCTCACCGGCTGGTCGCCGGCGTCGCGCAGCCTGACGAACTTCGGCTCCTACGTCGTGCTGACCGAGCCGGTGCCGGAGCTGCTCGAGCAGATCGGCTGGACGGGCGGCGAGGCGATCGTCGACGGTCGCATGTTCATCCACTACTTCCGCACCCTGGACGACGGGCGCGTGCTGATGGGGAGCGGAACCGGCCCGATCGGCTTCGGCGGGCGCGTGGACGAGCGCTTCTCCCGCGACTCGGCGGCGGCGGCGCGGGCCGAGGCGGGGCTGCGCCGGCTCCTGCCGGGCCTCGCGTCGGCGCGCGTCGAGCGGGCCTGGGGCGGGCCGATCGACGTCTCTGCCGACCACCTGCCGTTCTTCCGGACCAAGCCGGCCACGCGGGTCCACTACGGCGCCGGCTACTCGGGCCACGGCGTCGGCCCGAGCTGGCTCGGCGGCCGGATCCTCTCCTCGCTCGCGCTCGGCGCCGACGACGAGTGGACGCGGCTGCCGCTCGCGACGCGCAGGGTGCCGCGTCTGCCGGGCGAGCCGTTCCGGCGGATCGGAGGCGGCCTCGTCCGCGCGGCGATCATGGCCTGCGAGGAGGCCGAGGAGCAGGGCCGCACCCCGTCGCTGCCCGCGCGTGCCGGCGCCGCACTGCCGCGCCTGCTCGGGATGGAGCTCGGGACGCGCTAGGGGGATGCTGCGGTTCGACCAGGCCCCGACTCTGCGATACTCGCCGCCGATGGACGCTGACGACCTACGCCGCCTCGAGGAGATCGGCGCCGAGGCGGAGATCCCGGCCGGCCAGGTCTTGATCGAGCGCGGGCAGCACGGCACCGGCCTCTTCCTGATCCGGGAGGGCACCGTCGTCGTCGAGGCGCCGGAGGGGAACCTCGAGTTCGGGCCGGGCTCGCTCATGGGCGAGCGGGCACTGCTCTCCGAGGCGGGCACCAGGGCCGCGCGCGTCCGGGCGCTGAGCGATCTCCGCGTGCTCGCGGTCGACCGCGGCGCCTTCGAGCGGCTCTGCGAGGACGATCCGGACCTCGCGCGCCGTCTCGCGAACGCGCAGGCGTAGCGCCGCTAGGCCGACGCCTGGGTCTCGCGGACGTCGAGGCCGGCGGCGATCGAGCGCGCGATGTCGAGCGTCGAGATCACGCCGAGCGGGCGGCGGGTGAGCGGGTCGATCACGGCGAGGTGCGCAATGCCGTGCTGGGCCATCAACTCGGCTGCCTGGACGATGGGCGCGTCGCTGCGGACGCTGACCAGCGGCGTGACGGCGCTCGCGCCGGCGGTGCGCTGGTCGACGTCGAGCCGGGACGCGGCCACGAGGTCGAGGTCGGAGACGACCGCCCAGAGCTGCGGGTTCTCGTCGTCCTCGTCCTGGTGCTCGAACACGAAGACGGAATGGACGTTGAACGTCGACATCATCCGCGCGACGACGCGCAGCGGCGTCTCCGGCGGACAGCTGATCACGCCCGGGCTCATCGCGTCGGCGACGGTCGCCGCCTCGAACGGGACGGGCAGGGACTGCTCGGTGTGGGTGACGTTCGTCATGTCGGCATGCTCGCGATGCGGCGTGCGACCGGCATCCGCCGCACTGCTGAGCCGGCCTGCGGCGAACTACGGAAGCACCGGCGCCGGCCCCGGCGGCACGCGCCGCGCGACGCCGCTGCGCTCCGCGGCCTCCGCCACTGCGGCAGCGACGGCGGGCGCCACGGCCCGGTTGAAGACGCTCGGGACGACGTAGTCGGCCGCCAGCTCGTCCTCGGCGATGGTCGCCGCGATCGCGCGCGCGGCCGCGACCTCCATCCCGCTGTCGATCGTGCGCGCCCGGACGTCGAGCGCGCCGCGGAAGACGCCGGGGAACGCGAGCACGTTGTTGATCTGGTTCGGGTAGTCGCTGCGGCCGGTCGCGATCACCTCGGCGAGGCCTTCGATCGCCTCCGGATCGACCTCCGGGTTCGGGTTCGCCATCGCGAACACGATCGCGCGCGGCGCCATCCGGCGGACGCCCTCCGGCGTGATCGCGCCCGGCACGGACAGGCCGATGAAGACGTCGGCGCCCTCGAGCAGCTCGTCGGCACTGCCGCGGAGGTTCTCGGGGTTCGTCGACTCCGCGAACTCGGCCTTCGCCTCGTTCAGGCCCTCGCGGCCGCGGTAGAGGGCGCCGCCCTCGTCGCAGCCGACGATCCATGCCGCCCCGGCCTGCTGGAGGATGCGCGTCACCGCCATGCCTGCGGCGCCGCAGCCGGTCGTCACGATGCGGACGTCCTCCAGCCGCTTGCCGACGACGCGGAGGGCGTTGAGCAGCGCCGCGAGGACGCAGATCGCGGTCCCGTGCTGGTCGTCGTGGAACACCGGGATGTCGAGGCTCTCGCGCAGGCGCCGCTCGATCTCGAAGCAGCGCGGCGCGGAGATGTCCTCGAGGTTGACGGCGCCGAACACCGGCGCGATCGCCTCGACCGTGCGGACGATCTCGTCCGGATCCTTCGTGGCGAGGCAGATCGGGAACGCGTCGACGCCGGCGAACTCCTTGAAGAGGACGGCCTTGCCCTCCATCACCGGCAGCGCACCTTCGGGGCCGATGTCGCCGAGCCCGAGGACGGCGGTTCCGTCGCTGACGACGGCGACAGTGTTGCGCTTGATCGTGAGGTTCCAGACCTTCTCCGGGTCCTCGGCGATCGCGCGCGAGACGCGGGCGACGCCGGGTGTATAGACCATCGAGAGGTCCTCGCGGGTCTTGAGCGGCAGGCGCGGGCGCACCTCGAGCTTCCCGCCCAGGTGGGCGAGGAAGACGCGGTCGGAGACGTTGACGACCTCGACGCCGTCGACGGCGCGGACGGCTTCGACGATCGCGGCGAGGTGGTCATCGTCGTCGGCGAGGACGTTGACGTCGCGGATCTTCGTGTGCTGCTCGACGCGGACGAGGTCGATGGCGCCGAGCAGGCCGCCGGCCTCTCCGATCGTCGAGGCGAGGCGCGCGAACGCGCCGGGATGGTTGGCGATGCGCACGCGGATCGCGGCGCTGAAGGAAGCTGAAGGATGCATGGGGGCACCGTAGACACGCGCTGCCACAGCGGCATCCGAAGCAACTACGCTCAGCCGGTGCGGGCGATCCTCTGCGACGTCGGGCCGCGGGACGGCCTCCAGAACGAGGCCCAGGAGCTGACTCCGCAGATGCGGGCCGATCTCGTCGAGCGGCTCGCTGCCGCAGGTCTGCCGCGGATCGAGGCGGTCAGCTTCGTTCGCGACGACCGCGTCCCGCAGATGGCTGGCGCCGAGGAGGTCGTCGAGCACGTGCGCCGGCGCGGCGCCGCGCAGCTCTCGGGCCTCGTCCTCAACGTCCGCGGCTGGGAGCGGTTCGCGGCGACCCGGCTCGACCGGGTCAACGCGACCTTCGCCGCGACCGAGACCTTCAACAGGGCGAACGGCAACGTCTCGCTCGAGGAGGCGGTCGTCCGCGTCGAGGCGATCCTGGACGAGGCCGGGGAGACGCCGGCGACGGTCACGATCTCGTGCTGCTTCGGCTGTCCGTTCGAGGGGCCGGTCGACCCCGGCGTCGTCGCGGATCTGGCGGCACGCGTTGCGGCGCGCTCGGAGGTCGTGCTCGCCGACACGATCGGCGTGGCGACGCCGTCGGCGGTCCGACGGCTCGTCGAGCGGACCCGCGCGGACGGGTTCCACGGCCACAACACGCGCAACACGGGGTACGCGAACTGCCTCGCCGCGCTCGAGGCGGGGGTGCGGCTGCTCGACGCGTCGGTCGGCGGGCTCGGCGGCTGTCCCTACGCGCCACGCGCCACCGGCAACGTCGCGACCGAGGATCTCGTCTTCCTGCTCGAGGGCGAGGGCGTGGAGACGGGTGTGGACCTCGACGCCCTGGTCGGCGTATCGGAGTGGCTGGAGGGCGTGCTCGGACGTCCGCTCGAGGGCTACGTGTACCGCGCCGGCCCGTGGCCGCCGCGGACAAGGCCGAGCGCGTAACACGACCGGCACGTTTCGGGCACACCCTCACGACGGTGCTTCGGCATGCCGAAGCACCGGCCGTGGAGGACGCAGCCGGGCTCAGCCGAGGCCGACGACGCCCGCGGCGTTCAGGGCTGCGATCTCGTCGTCGCCGTAGCCGAGCTCATGGAGGATCTCGGCCGTGTGCGCGCCGAGCGCGGGCGGCGGGGCGTGGTGCCGAAGGCGCTCGCCGTCGGCGGAGAGCGGCTCGGCGACCGTGACGAGGTTCTCGATCGCGCCCCCGGGCAGCGCCTGGAGCATTCCGAGCGCCTGCGTCTGCGGATGACGGGCGGCCTCGCCGACGTCGTGCACCGGCGACGCGGGCACCCCCGCCTCGACGAGCGCCCCCAGCAGCTCGTCGGTCTCGCGCCCCCGCGTCCGCGCGACGAGCAGGTCGAGCAGCTCGGGCCGGTTGCGCACGCGATCGGGGTTCCCCGCGAAGCGCGGGTCGGACACCAGCTCGGGGGCGTCGAGAACCCGGCAGAGCGCCGCGAACAGCTTGTCGTTGCCGGCCACGATCATCAGCTCGCCGTCCCGGGTCGGGAACACCTGGTACGGCGCGATCTGGGCGAACGCGCTTCCCTCGCGGCCGGGCACCTCGCCGGTGCCGAGGAAGCCGACGAGCTGATACGAGAGCAGCGAGAGGGCCGTCTCGTAGAGCGAGACGTCGAGCGTGCGGCCGGCGCCGCTCCGCTCGCGCTCGTACAACGCCGCGATCACGCCGAGCGCCGCCCACACCCCCGTGCCGAGGTCGATCAGCGAGACGCCGACCCGCACCGGCGGCCGGTCGTCCTCGCCGGTCACGCTCATGATCCCGGACGCCGCCTGCAGCAGCGGGTCATAGCCCGGCTGCCCGCTGAGCGGCCCGGTCGCGCCGAACGCCCCGATCGTGCAGTACACGAGCCCCGGGTTGCGGCCGCGGACGACGTCGGGCCCGAAGCCGTGCCGTTCCGCAGCGCCGGGCCGCAGGCTCTGAACGAGGACGTCGGCGCGGTCGGCGAGCCGCAGCAGCGCTTCGAGCCCTCTCGGGTCGCCGAGCTCGACTGCGAACGAGCGCTTGCCCGCGTTCGAGGCGAGGAACATCGCACCCTCGCCGTCCTCGGCGCCGGCGGCGCCCCGGTCGTCCGCCCCGGCGGCGCCCGTCGTTGCCGGCACCGCTTCGAGGCCAGAAGGGCGGCCCCCAGGCGCGAGCGTGGTCGCCGCCGAGCGGCTCGACCTTGACGACGTCGGCGCCGAGCGCCGCGAGCAGCTGGGTCGAGGTCGGCCCGGCGAGCGACGAGGTGACGTCGACGACGCGGATCCCCTCGAGTGGGCGTAGCTCCGTCATCGTGGATGCACCCAGACGACCGCGGGGCCGTGCGTCGTCTCGATCGCCTCGCCCGGCCGGGCGCCGAGCCTCTCCGCGACCCGCTGCGAGGCCGTGTTCGCGGGATGGATGATCGAGATCAGGCGCTCGAGCGCGAGCTCGCCGAACGCCCAGTCGCGGATCGCCCGCGCGGCCTCGGTCGCGAAGCCGTTCCCCCAGTGCTCGCGCGCGAGCGTCCAGCCGAGCTCGATCTCCGGCTCGACCGCCTCCGGCAGCGTCGACGGGCCCCAGCCGGCGCGGTCCCAGACGAGCAGGCCGGCGCGGCCGAGGAAGCGCCCGTCCTCGCGCCGCTCGACCGCGAACTGCCCGAAGCCGTTCGCCTGCCAGCGGTCGAGCCACTTGCGCACGACCTCGACGCAGACGGGTCGCGGCACCGTCGCGCCGTCGACGCCGATGAAGCGCATCACCTCCGGATCGGTGAGGTGCTCCGCAGCCGCGGGCGCGTCCTCGAGGCGCGGCGTCCGCAGCACGAGCCGCTCAGTCTCGAGGCGCATCGCCCGCCGACGGCAGCATGATCGACCGCTCGAACTCGATCACGACCTCGCCGCGCTGATTCAGCCCCCGCGTCCGCACCGTCACGATCCCGGAGCCCGGCCGCGAGCGCGACTCGCGCTTCGCCAGTACCTCGGTCTCGGCGCGGATCGTGTCGCCCGCGAACACGGGCGCCGGCAGCCGCACCTCGCGCCAGCCGAGGTTGACCCCGTTCTCGGACACGTCCGCGACCGAAAGGCCGGTGACGAGCGCGAGCGTGAACGTCGAGTCGACCAGGGGCTTCCCCCACTCGGTGGAGGCGGCGTACTCCGCGTCGAAGTGGAGCGCGTTCGTGTTCATCGTCAGCAGCGTGAACCAGACGTTGTCGGCCTCGAGCACGGTGCGGCCGTGCCGGCTGAGGTACACGTCGCCGACCGCCATCTCCGCGAAGGAACGCATGGGGCCGAACCTACCGGGTAGCGTCGGTCGCCGTGAACCGCCTCGCCCACGAGACGAGCCCGTACCTGCTCCAGCACGCCGGGAACCCGGTCGACTGGTACCCGTGGGGCGATGAGGCCTTCGCCCGCGCCCGCTCCGAGGACCGGCCGCTGCTCGTCTCGATCGGCTACTCCGCCTGCCACTGGTGCCACGTGATGGAGCGCGAGTCGTTCGAGGACGAGGAGACCGCGCGCCTGATGAACGAGCTCTATGTCAACGTCAAGGTCGATCGCGAGGAGCGGCCCGACGTCGACGCGATCTACATGGACGCCGTCGTCGCGCTCACGGGGCAAGGCGGCTGGCCGATGACCGTGTTCGTCACCCCCGGCGGGGAGCCGTTCCTCGGCGGGACGTACTTCCCGCCCGAGCCGCGGCACGGGATGCCCGCCTTCCGACAGGTGCTCGTCGCAGTGGCCGACGCATGGCGGGAGCGGCGGGCGGACGTCGCGCAGCAGGCCGAGGCGCTCGTCGACGCGCTCCGCCGCAGCGCCGCCGCCGAGCCGTCGCGCGAGCCTCTGACCGCCTCGCTGCTCGAGGAGGCGGCCGCGACGCTCGCCGCGCAGGTCGACCCGCGCTGGGGCGGCTTCGGGCGCGCGCCGAAGTTCCCGCCCGCCTCCGCGCTGGAGTTCCTGCTCCGCCGCGGCGTCCTCGGCCCGGCGCTCGCGACGCTCGACGGGATGGCGGCCGGCGGCATGTACGACCTCGTCGGCGGCGGCTTCCACCGCTACTCGGTCGACGAGCAGTGGCTCGTGCCGCATTTCGAGAAGATGCTCTACGACAACGCGCTGCTCGTCCCGCCGTACCTGCACGCGTGGGTGCTGACCGGCGAGGAGCGGTACCGCGACGTCGTCGAGCGGACGCTCGACTACGTCCTCCGAGAGCTCGCGCTGCCCGGCGGCGGCTTCGCCTCGGCCCAGGATGCGGACACCGACGGCGTCGAGGGGCTGACCTTCACCTGGACCGCGCCCGAGCTCGCGGCCGCGCTCGGCCCCGGCCGCGAGCTGCTGCTGCAGCCCTTCGAGCACGGGCGCTCGATTCTCCGCGGCGACCTCACGGAGGAGGAGCGGGCGGCGCTCCTCGCCACGCGGGAGGAGCGCCCGAAGCCGGCACGCGACGACAAGGCGATCGCCTCGTGGAACGGCCTCCTGCTCGCCGCGCTCGCCGAGGCGGGGCGGCGGCTGGAGCGCCGCGACTGGCTCGACGCCGCGGTCGCGCTCGCCGAGTTCCTGCTCGGCCCCCTCGGCGACGGCGAGCGGCTGCACCGGACGTGGCGCGACGGGATCGCGAAGGGAACCGGCTACCTCGACGACTACGCGAACGTCGCGCACGGCCTGTACGAGCTGCACGTCGCGACCGGCGAGCTGCGCTGGCTGCGCGAGTCGCGGCGGCTCGCGCTGCTCGCCGTCGAGCTCTTCGGCGATGGCGAGCGCGGGGGCTTCTTCCTGACTCCGGCCGACGGTGAGGAGCTCGTGGCACGACAGAAGGGCTTCGACGACGCCCCGACGCCGTCGGGCAACTCGATGCTCGCGCTCGTCCTGCTGCGGCTCGGGCGGGTCTGGGGCGACGACGAGCTCGAGCGACGCGCCGCCGGCGTGCTCCGGCTCGTCCGCGACGTGATGCTGCGCGCGCCCTCGGCCTTCGGCTGGGCGCTCTGCGCGCTCGACCTCCACCTCGCGCCGCCGCGCGAGCTCGCGGTCGTCGGCCCGCCCGGAGAGCGAGGTGGCGCGCGCTGCGCTGCGCGGCTTCGACCCGAACGCCGTCGTCGCCTTCGGCCCCGCCGGGGATGTGCCGCTGCTCGCCGGGAAGGAGCTCGTGGACGGGAAGCCGGCCGTCTACGCCTGCGAGCGCTTCGCCTGCCGCGCGCCGGTGACCGACGCCTCGTCGTTTCCCTTGTAACACAGTGTCACTTGGTTCTCAGGCGTAGCAGCTGCGGCCTGCGAGCGGCGGGTCGCGCTCGAGCAGTTCCGGCACGGTCACCGGCTGCAGGTGCCTGCGTCGGGCGGCGGCGAGGACGACCCGCACGACCTTCGCCGTCCACGGGTGCGTGTCGTGCAGGAGCACGATCGCGCCGGGCTTCAGGTCGCGGACGACGGCCCGGGCGACCGGCCCGGGGCCGGCGCGGAGGCGGGAGTCTCCCGGGTCGACGTTCCAGCGGACGTCGAGGAGTCCGAGCGCATGGACGACCCTGGCCACTCGGGCGTTCGCCCGTTCGTACGGCGGCCGGAACAGCTGCGTCCGCACGTGCAGACGCGAGCGCAGCTCCTGCTCCGTCCAGACCAGCTCCCTGCGGATGCGCGGCACGGGGAGCTCGGTCAGCTGCGGGTGCGACCACGTGTGGTTGCCGAGCGCCCCGTAGGCGGCCTCCGCGAGGGCGGAGGAGAACCAGAGCGGAATGCGGTTGCCGACCAGGAAGAACGTGGCCGGTGCGTGCCGCCGCCGCAGTGCGGAGAGCAGCTGCTCGGTCCAGGGGCCTGGTCCGTCGTCGAAGGTGAGTGCGAACATCCGCTTGCCCGGTCCGCCGCAGTACACCGGTTCGCCGGCCCAGACGAGCCGGTCCAGCGCGCTCGAGCCCTGGCCGATCGGGCCGGGATGCGCTCCCGCCGAGGCAGCCGCTGCGGCCGCTGCCAGGAGCGCCGCGACCGCGAGGGCGACGATGCGCATACCCCGAAATACGACGGGGGAGCCGAGGCTCCCCCGTCGCGATGCACGTGTGGCCCGGTTAGCGGATGCCGCTCAGCAGCTTGCCGAACGGCTGCCAGTCGCCCGTCTTGCCACCTGCCCACTTGGTCATGATCTCCTGCTCGATCGGGAAGTTGTCCTTCGCCGACGTCTGGAGCTTGATCCCCGGGTACAGGAACGGGTTCTTCGACGTGTTCAGGCTGTGCAGCGCCTTCATCAGGCTCGCGCGGGTCGGGTTCTTGCCCGCGTGCTGGAGCGCCCAGACGAACGTCCAGGCCACGCCGAGGCCGTACACGATGTTCGTGTCGCCCTGGGCGAAGCTGCCGGCGAGCGCCGGAGCGTACTGGTCGATGATCCCCTTCCCGAACTTGATGCCGGTCAGGCCGGCGTTGACGGTCGGGCTCTCGACGTAGGTCGACGAGATGACGCCGTCGACGTTCGCGCCGTTCGCGGCCGCGGCGAGCAGGAACAGCCGGTTCGCCGAGACGTTGTTGATGAAGGTCGTCGGGTTCCAGCCGACCTTCGTCGCCGTGACGAGGGCGGTGATCGTCGGGCTCGGCGTCGCGAAGATGGCGAACGTGTCCGCGCCATGGCTCTTCAGGCCGAGGATCTGCTGGGTCAGGCTCGGGTTCGTCACGTCGTACGACTCGGCGTCGACGATCATGTTCTTCGCCTTCGTGCCGAGGCCGGCGCGCAGGCCGGCGAAGTAGTTCTTGCCGTAGGCGTCGTTCTGGTAGAGGACGCCGATCTTCGCGTTCGGCATGTTCGCGGCGATGTACCGGCCGTAGGCCCTGGCCTCACCCGGGTAGTCGGGCTGCCAACCGCTCGTCCACGGCTTCGGCGAGCCTGCGCACGCCTTGCGGACGCAGAAGCCCCAGTAGGAGTCGCCGGTCGCGAGCAGCACCTGCGGCACCTTCTTCGAGTTCAGGTAGCCCCAGGTGGCGAGGCCCGGTGCGGTGCCGAGGCTGCCGACGACGGCGAAGACCTTCTTCTGCTCGACGAGCTGCTGGGCGAGCGGCACCGTCTTCGACGGGTCGTACGCGTCGTCGAGGATCGTGAAGTCGATCTTGCGGCCGTTGACGCCCCCGTGCGCGTTGACGTACGCGTAGTACGCCGCCTCCGCCGCGGGAATCGTCTTGTAGAGCGACGCGACGCCGGTCAGCGGGAAGGTGCCGCCGATCGAGATCGTCGTATTCGTGATTCCCGGATCCGCGCGGTGAGCTCCCGCCGCCGCGCTGACGGCGACGCCTGCCACGGCGACGGCCGCGACGAGCGCCCCGAGCATCGTGCCTTTGCTTCGCATCCGCCCTCCTACGATGTGTTGACCCCACTCGCAAACGAGGTTCGCCGATTATGACGTCGTGGGATCCGAATTGATAGGGAAAATTGACTCACGGTTCAAGCGGCGGGGCTCGAGGCCCGGGCGCGCAGGCGGGCGACGCGGGCCAGGAAGCCTGCAAACCCCTGCGGCAGCAGGAGCATCACGAGCACGACCATCAGTCCGAAGACGACGTCCTGCCCGTGCGCGGAGCCGACGAGCGGCACGTCCTTCGAGACCGTCGGCAGCAGCCCCACGAACGCGGCGCCCACGATCACGCCCCAGAGCGAGCCGAGCCCGGCGACGGCGGCGCCGACCAGGATCTGCAGCGACACGATCACCCCGAACTCGTTGGGCTGGGCGAAGCCGTTCGTCGCGAGCACGAAGAGCGACCCGGCGACTCCGGCGAACGCGGCCGAGACGCCGAACGCGAGCGTCTTGTAGACGGGCAGCGTCACGCCCGAGGAGGACGCGGCGACCTCGCTGTCGCGGATCGCCCGGAAGGCGCGTCCGGTGCGCCCGCGCAGGATCAGCCAGCCGAGCACGAACAGGATCGCCGCCGCCGTCCAGCTCATCGCGTAGAGGCGGAGGTGGCTGACCGTCGTGTGCGACTGGACGCCGTTCGAGCCGCCGAGGAAATTCGAGAACTTGAGCGGCAGCTGCGGCACCGAGACGGCGAGCGCGAACGTCGCGAGCGCGAGGTACACGCCCGAGAGCCGCAGCGCCGGCAGGCCGACGAGGAGCCCGAACACGAAGCAGATCGCGAAGGCCATCACCATGGTCAGCGCGAGGTTCGTGTGGTGGTCGCGCGACATGATCGCCGTCGTGTAGCCGCCGATCGCCATGAAGGCGCCGTGGCCGATCGAGATCTGGCCGGTGTAGCCGGTGAGGATGTTCAGGCCGAGGATCGCGACGAACCAGATCCCGACCTGCGCCGCGAGCGCCTGGTGGTAGCCGCTGAGCTGGAACGGGAGCAGGGCGAGCACGACCGCGGCGGCGGCGATCGTGCCGAGCGCCGGGAGATGCGACCTCATACCTTCCGCACCGTCCTCGCGCCGAAGAGGCCCGAGGGCTTGATCAGGAGCACGACGAGCAGGACGGCGAACGCGAACGGCAGCCGCAGCTCGGAGGTGATCGCGTGCACGTACTGGCCGACGAGGTTGAGGAAGACGCCGAGCGCGAGCCCGCCCACGACGGCGCCTGCCGGGCTCTCGAGCCCGCCCAGCACGGCGGCGGCGAACGCGTAGAGCAGGATCGGCTGCATCAGGGTCGGCTGCAGCACGTACTGCGAGGGCTCCGTCATCAGGCCCGCCACCGCGCCGAGCACCGCGGCGAGGCCCCAGCCGACGGCGAGCATCCGGTCGACCCGGACGCCGACGAGCGCCGCCGCCGCCGGGCGCAGCGCGGCGGCGCGCATGCCGAGGCCGACCTTCGTGAACTGGAAGAGCAGCCAGAGCAGCACGACCGAGATCACCGAGACCACGAGCGTGCCGATGTCCTGGCGCGAGAACGCCACGCCGCCGGCGTGGTAGACCGTCTGGCCGAACGGCGCCGGCATGAACTTGATGTCCGCGCCCCACTTCCAGGTGACGAGGCCGTCGATCAGGATGAACAGGCCGACGGTGACGATCACGACGGCGATCACCGACTTGTGCTGCACGGGCCGGATGACGACGAGCTGGATCACCGTCCCCAGCACGAACGCGATGGCGAGCGTCGCGACGAACGCCTCCCAGTACGAGAACCCCCACTGGATCAGCTGGTACGCGACGTAGGTCGTCGCCATCGCGAGCTCGCCCTGCGCGAAGTTGATCACCTCGGTCGCCCGGTAGATGAGCACGAGCGCGAGGGCGAGGCTCCCGTAGACGGCCCCCTGCGCGAGGCCGGCGACCGTCTGCTGGGCGAAGATCTCGCTCTGGAGCGAGCCGACGACGAGGAAGACGGCGGCTGCGACGAGGATGACGCTCACCGGCCGCAGCACGGAGCGGATCACGCGGCCGCGGTCGGCGAGCGTCGGCCGGCTGGGTGTCTCGACCGTCGCCATCAGTAGCCGAGGTAGCTCCGGCGGACGGATTCGTGGGCGCGCAGCTCGTCGCTCGGGCCTGAGAGGGCGACGCGGCCGACCTCCAGCACGTACGCCTGCTGGGCGACCTGGAGCGCGAGGTGCGCGTTCTGCTCGACGAGGAGCACCGTCAGGCCCTCGCGCTCGTTCAGCTCGCGGATGATCCGGAAGATCTCGGTCACGAGCACGGGGGCCAGGCCGAGCGACGGCTCGTCGAGCAGGAGCAGGCGCGGCCGCTGCACGAACGCGCGGGCCAGGGCGAGCATCTGCTGCTCGCCGCCGCTGAGCGTGCCGGCCTGCTGGTGCCGGCGGTCGTCGAGCCAGGGGAAGTAGGAGAGCACCCGCTCGACGTCGGCCTTGATCGAGCCTCTGCGCGTGTAGGCGCCGAGGCGGAGGTTCTCCCAGACGCTCAGCTCGGCGAACGTGCCGCGCCCCTCGGGCACGTGCGCGATCCCGAGGCGGGCGACGCTCTCCGGGCCGCGGCGACCGAGCGGCGAGCCGGCGAAGAGCACGTCGCCCGAGCGGCGGACGGTGTTCGAGATCGCGCGCAGCGTCGTCGTCTTGCCGGCTCCGTTCGCGCCGAGGACGGCGGCGATCCGTCCTTCGTCGACCGCGAGCGAGACACCGTGGAGGGCCTGTACGGGGCCGTAGCGCGCCTCGACGTCCCGCAGCTCGAGCAGCGCGCTCATCCGGCCGCCTCCTCCAGCTCGCCGCCGAGATACGCCTCGACGACCGCGGGATCGCGCTGCACGTCGGCCGGCGGCCCGCTTGCGATCATCCGCCCGAAGTTGAGGACGTGCACGTGGTCGGAGACCTCCATCACGAGGTTCATGTGGTGCTCCACGAGCAGGATGGTGAGCTTCCGCTCGTCGCGGAGCCGGCGGACGAAGAGGGCGAGCTCGCCGACCTCCTCGTGGTTGAGCCCGCCCGCGGGCTCGTCGAGGAGCAGCAGGCGCGGCTTCGCAGCGAGCGCACGCGCGAGCTCGACGCGCTTCAGCGTCCCGAACGGCAGGCCGGAGGCGGGCCGGTGCGCGACGTCGGCGATCCCGACGTAGTCCAGCGTCTCGAGTGCGCGCTCCCGCACCGTTCGCTCTCGCTCGAAGCGGGAGACGGTGTGCGCGCCGACGAGAACGTTCTCGAGCACGCTCATCGTCGGGAACAGCTCGACGTTCTGGAAGGTGCGGGCGATCCCGAGTCGGATCACGCGGCTCGCCGGCGTGTGCCTGAGCGAGCGACCGTCGAAGACGACGTCGCCGCCGTCGAGACGGTACAGGCGGGTGATCGCGTTGAACGCGGTCGTCTTGCCGGCGCCGTTCGGACCGATCAGCCCGGCGATCGTGCCCTCGGCCACGTCGAGGGTGACGTCGTCCAGTGCGACGATGCCGCCGAAGCGGAGCCGCGCGTTCTCGAGCGAGAGGAGACCCATGCCGGAGCCGCCCTACCTTAGAGCAAAGTGACTCGGGAGTCAGTCATCGCTCCCGGGCTGCGAGGTACTCGGTCCACAGCTCCTCCATCGTCGTCGTCCGCGGCGCGGCCACGTGGGCGGGGTCGTACGGCGTGTGGTTGACAGCGCGGACGATCCACTCGCCGCCGGCGGAGACGTCGAGCACGTTGACGCAGCCGGGCGACTGCTCGAAGCCACCGAGGAAGACCGCCTCGCCGCCGATCGCGCGGCTGAGGATCGCCCGGTTGACGGCGCCATGCAGCACGAGCAGGACGACGTCCCAGCTCGTGTCGGCGAGGAGCGCGTCGAGCTCGGGGAGCACGCGCGCGAGCAGCTCGCCGATCGTCTCGCCGCCGAGGAAGGGGGTCTCCGGCGCGACGACTCCGCGGAAGGCGGCGGTCATCATCTCCTGCACCTCGGCAGGATCGAGCCCGCGGACGTCGCCGCTCTCGATCTCGCGCAGCGCGTGCCGCGGCTCCGGCTCGCGGCCGGGCGCGACGATGCGGGCGGTCTCGGTCGTCCGCGGCAGGCCGCTCGTGAGCACGCGGTCGAAGGCGACACCGGCGAGCGCGGCGGCCGCGGCCTCCGCCTGGCGCCGGCCGAGCTCGGTCAGCTGCACGTCCTCCGGGCGGACGCCCTGGAAGTAGCGCACCTGCGCATGGCGCATCAGGTAGACGCGCCGACGCCCGGGCGCCGTCACCGCGCGGCTCGGCTCATACAGAGCGGAGCGAGCGGCCGCCGGCCGCCTGCATGCCGGCCATCATCCCGGGCGGGGAGGCCCCGTCGGGGAAACGCGCGACGAGCTCGCCGAGCAGCGCGTCGGCGTCCCAGCCCTCGGGCGCCTCGAACAGCTCGCCGGCGCTCCAGCCGCGGAGCGCGTTGACCGCGCCGCCCCAGACGTGGAAGACCTGGCCGGTGATCCGCTGCGCCTCGTCGGCGGCGAGCGCGACGACCACGGCGGACATGTTCGCGGGGTCGAGCGGGTCGAAGCCCTCCTCGGGGGCGTCCATCTCGAAGGTCTCCTCGGTCATGCGGGTGCGGGCGTTCGGAGCGAGGCAGTTGACGGTGACGCCGTAGCGCTGCAGCTCCTGCGCGACGATCAGCGTGAAGCCCGCGATCCCCGCCTTCGCGGCCCCGTAGTTCGCCTGGCCGATGTTCCCGAAGACGCCGGAAGGACTGGAGGTGTTGACCACGCGGCCGCGCACCTCCTCGCCCGCCTTCGCGAGCGCGCGCCAGTGCGCGGCGGCGTGGCGGGTGGGGGCGAAATGGCCCTTGAGGTGGACGGCGATCACCGCGTCCCACTCCTCCTCGGTCATGTTCACGAGCATCCGGTCGCGCAGGATCCCCGCGTTGTTGACGAGCACGTCGAGGCGGCCGAAGTCGTCGAGCGCCTGCTGCACCATCCGCCCTGCGCCCGCGAAGTCGGCGACGTTCTCGCCGTTCGCGACGGCCTCGCCGCCGGCCGCCCGGATCTCCTCGACGACCTGCTCCGCGGGCGAGAGGTCGGCGCCTTCGCCGGACACTGCGGCGCCGAGGTCGTTGACGACGACCTTCGCGCCTGCCGCGGCGAGCGCGAGCGCGTGCGCGCGGCCGATCCCGCGGCCGGCGCCGGTGACGATCGCAACCTTTCCACTGAGGTTCGGCATGCGTGGAGAATACGCGCATGGACTTCACGCTCACGCCCGAACAGGAGCTCATCCGCGAGACGGCGCGCGAGTTCTGCGCCCGCGAGATCGTCCCGCACGCCCGCGAGTGGGACCGCAGCGAGCGGATGGACGAGGGGATCGTCGCGAAGCTGGCCGACGTCGGCTTTCTCGGCTGCGGCCTGCCCGAGGAGTACGGAGGCATGGGTCTCGACCAGGTCTCGTACTGCGTCGTGATGGAGGAGCTCGGCAAGGCCGACTCGTCCGTGCGCGGGATCGCCTCGGTCAACAACGGCCTCGCCGGCAAGACGATCGCGAAGTGGGGGACGGAGGAGCAGAAGCGGGAGTGGCTGCCGAGGATGTGCTCCGGCGAGGCGCTCGGCTGCTACGCGCTCACCGAGCCGGGCGCCGGCTCCGATCCGGGGTCGCTCGTGACGCGCGCCGAGCGGGACGGCGACGGCTGGGTGGTCGACGGCTCGAAGATCTTCATCACCCTCGGCTCGTGGGCCGGCGTCGCGCTCGTCTTCGCGCGCACCGGCGGCGAGGGCCCGCGGGGGATCACGTGCTTTCTCGTCCCGACCTCGGTCGAGGGGTACAGCGCGAGCAAGATCGACGGCAAGCTCGGCCTGCGCGCGCAGGACACGGCGGAGATCTTCCTCGACGGCGTGCGCGTCCCCGACTCGGCGAGGCTCGGCGACGAGGGCGCCGGCTTCAAGGTCGCGATGTCGGCGCTCGACAACGGACGGATCTCGCTCGCCGCCGGCTCGGTCGGGATCGCGCAGGGGTGCCTCGACGCGTCGACGGCGTACGCGAGCGAGCGGCGCCAGTTCGGGAAGCCGATCGCCGGCTTCCAGCTCGTGCAGGAGCTGCTCGCGGACATGGCCGTGGAGACGGAGGCGGCGCGGCTGATGGCGTGGCGCGCGGGCGCGCTCGCCGACGCGGGACAGCCGTACACCCTTGCCGCGTCGCAGGCGAAGTACTACGCGAGCGAGGTGGCCGTGCGGGCCGCGAACGCCGCCGTCCAGGTGCACGGCGGCTACGGCTACGTGGACGAGTTCCCGGTGCAGAAGTACCTGCGCGACGCGCGCGTCTCGACGCTCTACGAGGGCACGAGCCAGGTGCAGAAGCTCCTGATCGGCCGTGCGCTGACCGGCGAGAGCGCTTTCGTCTAGCGCTCGTAGCGCTCCAGGTACTGCGGGCTCGCGATCGGAGCCGCGCCGCGAGGTCGGCCTTGACCCGGGCGAGCGTCCCGGGCGGCACGTCTCCGGCGCGGATCCTCGCCGCGAGCTCGCGCTGCTCGGCGTCGTCCTCGAGCGGCAGGTCGGCGAGCTCGCGGTAGACGATCCCGAGAGCGTTCATGGCCACGAGCGTGCGAAAGCGGAGCCGGTGGTCGGTGAGCGTCGGGAGGATCTCGGCGGCGAGGAACTCCTGGATCGCCTCCGCCAGCTCCTGGGCGGTCGGACGGTCGCTCATGGTCCCGCGATCCTCTCGCCACGGAGTGGCGTGGCGTGGCGACGCCAGGTGGCGTGGGTCGGCGTCGCCACGCCGGAATGCGTCGTTCCTCCGTGGGCACCTGTCACGGGAACGGGGCGAACCGTCACGTGAGCCTCTCCAGAAGGTGACAGATCTCGTACTCGACCTCCGCGCCGAGGCGACCGAGGATCGCGAGCTCGACACTCCGATCCTGCCCGCTCAGATGACGGTGCGCCTGCGTGATGCAGCCGATCGCCCAGCCGACGTTGCCGGCGAGCTCCCAGTAGTCGAGCTCCTCCGGACGGACATCGAAGCCCGTCAGCTCGTTGTAGCGCTCGAGGTACGGCTGGACCTCTCCGATCCCTCCGAGGCGTTTGTCGTCGATGCCGAAGCGCCACGCGCGGACGAGCCCGAATGCGAGGTCGCGCACGGGATCGTCGAGGTGCGCGAACTCCCAGTCGAGCACTCCGACGAGTCCCGTCTCGTCCACCATCACGTTGCCGATCCGGTAGTCGCCGTGCGCGAGCACGGCCGGGCGGACCGGCGGCCGGTTCTCGCGCAGCCACCAGAGCCCGAGCTCGATCGCCGGATGCGGCTCGCCGACCTCGTCCAGCTCCTCGGCGATGCGCTCGAACCGCGCCTCCTCGAGGAAGGGGACGCGCGCGACCGGGATCGCATGGATCTTCGCCAGCTCGTCCGCAAGCTGCCGCGGCAGCGCCGCGCGCGCAGCCGCGAGCTCCGCCCGCTGCACGATCCGGCGCCCGATCGTCTCGCCGCTGAGCCGCTGCATCACGAACGCCTCGCGTCCGGCCAGGTCGGGGACGTAGCCGTACGGCCGCGGCACCTTCACCCCCGCCTGGTTCGCCGCCTCGAGCACCGCGAACTCGTCGCGGAGCGAGAGCGTGTGCCGGTGGATCACGCCGACCGCGGCGCGCCGGACGAGCAGCGGCTCGCCGTCGGCGTCCATCGGCCCATGCCTCCTTCGAGGCCCCGCCGGCGAGGAGGACGGGCTCCGAGATCTCCACCTCCCACCCGAGGACATCAGTGAGAACCCGCTGGAACGCCTCGCGCACGTCTGCGATCATCGCTGGCGGCCGTGTCCGTTGTCATCCCGGAACCGATTCGCGAGCGCCGCGCCCTGGTCGCCGCGTTCATGGACGAGCACGTCTACCCGAGCGAGGCGCGCCTGTTCGCCGAGGACGAGGCGGCCGACGCGCTGATCGCGGAGCTGCAGCGGAAGGCGCGGGACGCCGGGCTGTGGGCGCCGCACTTGCCGCCGGAGGCCGGCGGCTCCGGCAGCGGCTTCATCGAGTACGCCTATCTGAACGAGGAGATCGGTCGCAGCTTCATCGCGCAGCTGATCTTCGGCTGTCAGGCCCCGGATGCGGGAAACGGCGAGATCCTGCACCTGTTCGGCACGCCCGAGCAGAAGGAGCGCTTCCTCGTGCCGCTGGTGGCCGGCGAGACGCGTTCGTTCTTCGGGATGACCGAGCCGGAGGTCGCCGGCTCCGACCCGACGCTGCTGCAGGGCCGGGCCGAGCGGGACGGGGACGAATGGGTGATCAACGCCCACAAGTGGTTCTCCTCCGGCGCGGATCGTGCGGGCTTCGGCGTCGTGATGGTGGTCACCGACTCCGCCGGCGAGCCGCACCGGCGCGCGTCGATGATCCTCGTCCCGACCGACACGCCCGGCTACGAGCTGGTGCGCCGCGTGCCGGTGATGGGCCACGAGGGCCGCGGCTGGGGGACGCACTGCGAGACGCGCTTCACCGACGTCCGCGTGCCGGTCGCGAACACGCTCGGCGAGCCGGGCGACGGGTTCCGGATCGCGCAGAAGCGGCTCGGCCCCGGCCGGATCCACCACGTGATGCGCTGGCTCGGGCAGATGCAGCGCGCGTTCGAGCTGATGTGCTCCTACTCGCTCGAGCGCAAGGCGTTCGGCGGCCCGCTCGCCGAGAAGCAGACCGTCCAGAACTGGATCGCCGAGTCGGCCGCCGACATCCAGGCGTGCCGGCTGATGACGCTGCAGGCGGCGCACCGGCTGGACGAGGGCGACGAGGCGCGTGTCGAGGTCTCGCTGATCAAGTTCTTCGCCGCTCGCGTGCTCAACGAGGTCGTCGACCGCGCGATCCAGGTGCACGGCGGGCTCGGCATGACCGACGACACGCCGCTGGCGCTCATGTACCGGATGGCGCGCGGCGCGCGGATCTACGACGGGGCCGACGAGGTGCACAAGATGGTCGTCGCACGCCGGATCCTCCGCTCGTTCGAGGGCGGGGGCGTCTGGCGCTTCACGTAGTTCTCGAGGGCGAGCGGGTTCGGCTGGAGCCGCTCGAGCCGCGCCACGAGGAGCCGCTCTGGCAGGTCAGCGCGAGACGAGCGCGTCTGGCGCTGGATGCTCGTCCGCGCCGACGAGAGCCGCGAGGCGTTCGCGTCGTGGTTCGCCGGGGTGCAGGAGACGGCGCTCGGCTTCGCGATCCTGCTCGACGGCGGCAGTGAGCGGTCATTCGAGCTACCTGAACATCCGCGCTCGCGACCGGGTGGTCGAGATCGGCCACAGCTGGCTCGCGCCGGACGTGTGGGGCACCGGCGCGAACGTCGAGGCGAAGCTCCTCCTGCTCGAGCACGCGTTCGAGCACGAGGGCTTCCTGCGCGTCGAGTTCAAGACCGACGCGAGGAACGAGCGCTCGCGCGCCGCGCTCGCCGCTCTCCCGGCCGTGTTCGAGGGCGTCTTCCGCCGGCACATGCTCGTCCGGGGCGGCGAGCGGCGCGACTCCGCCTGGTACGCGGTGATCGACGAGGACTGGCCGGATGTGAAGGCGGCGCTCCGTGCGCGGGTCGCGGCACTAGGATCGCGCTCGTGAAGATCCGCGCTGCAGTGCTCGAGCGGTTCGGCGAGCCGCTCGAGGTGCAGGAGCTCGAGCTCGCCGGGCCGAAGGCGGGGGAGGTGCTCGTCCGGCTCGTCGCCTGCGGCGTCTGCCACACCGACCTCTACACCGCCTCCGGAGCCGACCCGTCCGGCTATTCGCCCGCCGTGCTCGGGCACGAGGGCGCAGGCGTGGTGGAGGCGGTCGGCGAGGGCGTCGCCTCCGTCGCCCCCGGCGACCACGTCGTGACGCTCTTCTCGCCGCAGTGCCGCGAATGCGTCCACTGCCGCGACGAGCGCACGAACCTCTGCCTGGCGATCCGCGAGCAGCAGAACCTCGGCCACCTCCCGGACGGGACGACGCGGCTGTCGCGCGGCGGCGAGCCGATCCGACACTTCATGGGCACGTCCACCTTCGCCGAGTACACCGTGATGCCGGAGATCGCGCTCGCGAACGTCAGCAAGGAGGCGCCGCTCGACCGCGCGTGCCTGTTCGCCTGCGGGCTCTCGACAGGGCTCGGGGCGGCGATGAACACCGCGAAGGTCGAGCCGGGCTCGACCTGCATCGTCTTCGGCGCCGGGATGGTCGGCCTCGGCGCGGTTGCGGGCTGCCGCCTCCAGGGGGCGGAGCGGATCGTCTGCGTCGACCTCTCCGCCGACCGGCTCGAGCTCGCGCGCGGGCAGGGCGCGACCGACGTCATGGAGGGCGGCCCCGACACGGTCGAGCGGATCCTCGAGCTGACCGGCGGCTTCGGGGCCGACTACACGTTCGAGGCGACCGGCAACGTGCACGTGATGCGGCAGGCGGTCGAGTCGGCGCGGATGGGCTGGGGCCTCGCGACCGTCTGCGGGGTCGCGGGCAAGGGCGAGACGCTCGACGTCGTGCCGCGCTACCTGATCACGGGCCGCCGCGTCGCGGGCTCCTCCTTCGGCGGCGTGAAGGGCCGCGACCAGGTGCCGCAGCTGATCGACCGCTGGCTCGCGGGCGAGATCGACGTCGAGCCGTTCGTCTCCCACACGCTGCGCCTCGACGAGGTCAACCGCGGGTTCGAGCTGATGGAGGCGCAGGACGGCATCCGCTCGGTGATCGAGTTCGGCTGAGCGGCGCTCGGCGACGCTCAGCGCGCGCGACGAACGATCTGGGTGCAGCGCGCGGTCGCGAGCAGCTCTCCGTCCGGGTCGTAGAGCTCGGCGGCGCAGAAGACCACCCGGCGGTTGCGCTGGACGACGCTGCCCTCGGCCCGCAGCGTCCCCGGCCGCGCCGCGCGCAGGAACTCGGCCCGGAGGTCCGCCGTGAGGAAGTCCTCGCCGGCCGCCATGAGCGACCAGCAGGCCCCGCCCATCGCGGTGTCGAGCAGCGTCGTCACCATCCCGCCGTGAACGATCGGGCCGGTCGCGGAATGGAAGCAGTACTCGGACGTCGCGTCCCATTCGATCACCGAGCGCCCGCCGGCCTGCTCGATCCCGCGGTAGCCGAGCGTCCGCCAGACGTGCGGCGCGGGCGGCGGCTCCTCGCCCCAGGACATGCGGTCGCGTGTTCCCGCTGCGGCGCCGGCGGGGCCGCCGCCTCCGCTCCCGGGCGGCTCCGTCGAGCCTACGCCGCGTGGTTCCGCTTCGGCGCCGGCGGGGCCGCCGCCTGCGCTCCTGGGCGGCTCCGTCGAGCCTACGCCGCTCACCGCGGGCCCGGGATGCCGGGGAAGCGGAACGGCTCGACCCGGTTCGGCTGCACGATCCAGGCGCGGCCCGTCTCCGCGTCGTCCAGGATCCGCAGCGCCGCGGCGGCGACGAACGACGGCTCCATCAGCGGCGCGGGGAGCCGCCCGCGGAGCTCGTCCTCGACGATCGCCGTGTCGGTGAAGCCGGGGCAGAGCGCGTTGATGCGGATGCCGCGCGCCGAGAGCCCGGCGGCGGCCGCGCGGACGAAGCCGACGACGGCGTGCTTCGTCGCCGTGTACGACGGGTCGAACGGCATCGCGGTGAGGCCGGCGAGCGACGCGGTCGCGACGATCGAGCCGCCGTCCGGCATCAGCCGCGCCGCCAGCTCGCGCGTCCCGTAGACGACGCCGTGCAGGTTCGCGGCCACGATCCGCAGGTACTCGCCGTCGGGAAGCTCCGCGACGTCCGGGAAGCCGATTCCGATGCCGGCGTTGAGAAAGGCGGCGTCGAACTCGCCGTCGAGCGAGCGCCACGCGTCGGGGTCGCCGACGTCGAACCCCGGCAGGTCGAGCACCGTCGTCTCCGCGTCGTCGAGCGCCTCGACGATCGCCGAGCCGATGCCGCCCCGGCCGCCGGTGACCAGCGCCCTCACGACCGGGGCCTCCGGGCGCTCCGAGGGGTGGTCACGGCAGCAGCACGACCTTGCCGACGCTGCGGCGCGACTCGACGAGCTCGTGCGCCGCTTCGACGTCGGCGAGAGGGAACTCGGCGCCGACGTACGGCCGGACCTCGCCCCGTGCCCACAACTCGAGCAGCTCGCCGAGCGCCTCGGCGACGAGCCCCGGCGCGTGCCGGGTCAGGCGGCCCAGGTAGAAGCCCTGGAGGCCGGTGTTGCGGCCGACGAGCCGCGCCGGGTCGACCTGCTCCCACGCGCCCGCCGGCCGAGCCGATCGCGACGACCGTGCCGAGCGCCCGCAGCCGGGCGAAGGACGAGGCGAAGAGCTCGCCGCCCACCGGGTCGAGGACGACGTCGACCTGCAGGTCGTCCGGCAGCTCGTCGTAGACGTAGGCCTCCTCGGCGCCGAGCTCGCGGCAGACGTCGAGCTTCGCGTCCGAACCGGCGGCGGCCACGACCCGCGCGCCGAGCGCCCGCGCGACCTGGATCGCCGCGGTGCCGACGCCGCCGGCGGCGGCATACACGAGCACGGTCGCCCCCTCGCGCAGCCGCACCTGGCGCGTGAGCGGGATGTACGCGGTCAGGAACGTGAGCAGGAAGGCGGCGCCCTCGGCGAAGCTCGCGCCCTCGGGCAGCGGCACGAGCGCGGCCGCCTCGACGGCGACGAGCTCCGCGTAGCCGCCCCCGCCGGTGAAGGCCATCACGCGCGTCCCGTCCTCGAGCTCGCCTGCGATCTCCGAGCCCACGACCGCCGGCAGCTCGGGCATCTGCGGGTAGCGGCCGCGCCGGATCAGGACGTCGGCGAAGTTGATCCCGGCGGCGCGGACGCGGACGAGCGTCTTCCCGTCGCCGGACGGGTCGGGGAGGTCGACGAGCTCGAACGGCCCGTCGACCTCGCGCAGCAGCGCCGCCTTCAACTCGTCGGCGCCGGCTCGGAGGCGAACTGGTCGCGCAGCGCCGTCTTGCGGAACTTGCCGACGCTCGTCTTCGGGATCTCGGCGACGAACTCGACGCGGTCCGGCAGCCACCACTTCGCGAACTGCGGAGCGAGGAACTCGCGCAGCTCGTCCGCCGTCGCCGTCTGGCCCTCCTTCAGCACGACGGCCGCGAGCGGCCGCTCGGACCACTTCTCGTCGGGGATCGCGATCACGGCCGCCTCGGCCACGGCGGGATGCGCCATCAGCGCGTTCTCGAGGTCGACCGAGGAGATCCACTCGCCGCCGGACTTGATCACGTCCTTCGAGCGGTCCTTGATCTGGATGAAGCCGCGCGGGTGGATCGAGACGATGTCGCCGGTGCGGAACCAGCCGTCATCGGTCCAGCGCTCCGCCGACTCGGGCGCCTCGTAATAGCTCGACGCGACCCACGGCCCGCGCACCTCGAGCTCGCCCATGGCCTCGCCGTCCCACGGAACCTCGTCGTCGCCGATGCGGGCGCGGATCTCGACGAAGCCGAGCGGGATCCCGGCCATCGCCTGGTAATCCCAGCGCGTGTCCTGCTCGGCATGCTCGAGGTCGTACGGCAGCGCCGCGGTCGAGGCGACCGGCGACGTCTCGGTCATGCCCCAGCCCTGGACGATCCTCAGCCCGTGCCGCTGCTCATAGCCGGCGATCATCGACCGCGGCACGGCCGCCCCGCCCACGAGCATCGCCTTCATGGCCGAGAGGTCCCACCTGCCGGGGTTCGCGTCGAGGAGCTGCAGGATCCCCATCCAGATCGTGGGCACGCCCGCCGCCCAGGCGACCTTCTCCTGCGTCATGTCCTCGAGCAGGCTCTCCGGGTCGAGGTGCGGCCCGGGGTAGACGAGCTTCGCGCCCTGCATCGTCGCGAGATAGGGGTACCCCCACGCGTTGGCGTGGAACATCGGCACGACGGGCAGGATCGCGTCGTTCAGGGCGACGCCGAGGCCGAGCGGGTTGTTGGCGCCGACCCCGAGCGCGTGGAGCACGGAGGAGCGGTGCGAGTAGACGACGCCTTTCGGGAGGCCGGTCGTGCCGCTCGTGTAGCACATCGCCGCGGCCTCGTTCTCGTCGAGCTCCGGGTCGCGCCAGTCGTCGGGGTCGGCGGTCGCGAGCAGCTCCTCGTAGGAGTCCTCGACGACGTACACGTGCTCGATCTTCGTCCGGTCGCGGAACTGGTCGAGCAGCGGCAGCAGCGAGCGATCGACGATCACGGCGCGGTCGCCGGCGTGGTCGGCGATGTAGGCGAGGTCGTTCGGGTGCAGGCGCAGGTTCAGCGTGTGGAGGACGAAACCGCCGCAGGGGATCCCGAAGTACGCCTCGTGGTGCTGGTGGTGGTTCCAGCAGAGCGTCGCCACCCGGTCGCCGCGCTCGAGGCCGGACTGCTCCAGGGCGACGGCGAGCTGCCGGGCGCGGCGCATCGTCTCGCGGTAGTTCGTCCGGTGGAAGCTCCGGTCCGGGAGCCGCGTCACGATCTCGCCGGCGCCGAAGAACGTCTCGGCACGGCGCAGCAGGTGGGGCAGCGTCAGCTGGAAGTCCATCATCAGACCGTCCATGGGGGGCCTCCTCCGATCCGGGGGTCAGACGCTCACGGGCGCGCCGAGCACGAGGTCGGCGACCTGGGCCCGCAGCGCGGAGGGCGAGCCCCCGAAGCCGTGGAGCCAGAGCGCGCGCTTGTAGTAGCGGTGCAGCGGGTGCTCCCACGTGAAGCCGGTGCCGCCGTGCACCTGGATCGAGCGCTCGGTCGCAGCGACGGCGGCCTCGGTCGCGAACGCCTTCGCGGCCGCGGCGGCGGCGGGCGCCTGCTCGTCGTCGGTCGCGACGCACCAGGCGGCCCAGTAGGCCAGCGACCGCGCCAGCTCGACGTCGGCATACGTGTCGGCGAGCGGGTGCGAGACGGCCTGGTGCACGCCGATCGGGCGGCCGAACTGCTCGCGCGTCCGCGCGTGCTCGACCCCGAGGTCGAGCGCCCGCTGCGCGATCCCGACCGCTTCGGCGGAAGCCGCCGCGCGCGCCCGCGGCACGTTCTCGGCGCCGGGCAGCGGCGAGCCGTCGCCGCGCTCGAGCCGGCCGAGCGGTCTCGACGGATCCACCGTCGGCTCCTCCTCGCCCCGCGCCGCGTAGGCGGTGCCGCCGTCGGCGGCGACGAAGTCGACGGCGCCGAGCCAGGGCACCAGTCCGTCCACCTCGACCGACCAGCGCTCCTCGCCGGCCGCCACACGGGTCCGCTGCTCGGGGCCGAGCCACGGCAGCGCGAAGCCGACCGTCGCGAGGTAGGGGCCGGGGTAGAGCGCGTAGCCGAGCTCCTCGAGCAGGATCGCCTCCTCGACGAACCCGAGGCCGGCGCCGCCCTCCTCCTCGGAGATCGAGACGCCGAGCCAGCCGAGCTCCGCGAGCTCCCCCCACGAGTCGGTCTGCGCCTCCCAGTCGCGGTCGAGCGGGTAGCGCTCCGCGAGCCAGCGGGCCGCCTCGCGCTTCAGCTCCTGCTGCTCGTCGGTGAAGGAGAAGTCCACGGTCACCTGCTCTTCGGGAGGCCGAGCACGCGCTCGGCGACGATGTTGCGGAGGATCTCGGAGGTGCCGGCCTCGATCGTGTTGCCGCGGCTGCGCAGCTGGTGGTAGTGCCACCAGCCGTCGTCGAGCAGCCCCTCGGTGCCGTGGAGCTCGCGCCCGAGCTTCGTCAGCCGCTGGTTCTGCTCCGACCAGCGCAGCTTCGCGACCGATCCCTCGGGGCCCGGGACGCCGGTGCGCTCCAGCGTCGTCAGCGAGCGGTAGTTCGTGTAGCGGAGCGCCTGCAGCTCGATCCACTCCTGCGCGACGCGGTCGCGGGCGAGCCCGTCGCCGTTCGCGCGCTCGCGGGCCACCTCGAGCAGCCGGTTGACCGCGACCTCGAGCTGCGCCGTCAGGGCGAAGCCGAGCGTGCCCCGCTCGTGCAGCAGCGTCGTCATCGCGACCGCCCAGCCGTTGCCCTCCTCGTCGAGCCGGTTCTCGACCGGCACCTCGACGTCGCTGAAGAAGATCTCGTTGAACTCCGCCTCGCCGGTGATCTGTCGCAGCGGCCGCACCTCCACGCCGGGCGCGTGCATGTCGACGAGCAGGTAGGTCAGGTTGCGGTAGCGCTGCCCGTCCGGGTCGGAGTTCGTGACGAGGATGCACCAGTCGGCGATGTGCGCGAACGACGACCAGACCTTCTGGCCGTTGACGACGTAGACGTCGCCGCGCCGCTCGGCGCGCGTCCGAACAGCGGCCAGGTCGGAGCCGGCGTCCGGCTCCGAGAAGCCCTGGCACCAGATCTCCTCGGCGGAGAGGATCGGGTCGAGGTAGCGGGCCTTCTGCTCGTCGGTGCCGTGCACCATGATCGTCGGCCCGGCCATGCCGAGCCCGATCACGCCGACGTGCGCCGGCGCCTGCGCGCGCGCCGTCTCCTCGAGGAAGATCGCCTGGTGGCTGTACGGCGCGCTCGCTCCGCCGTACTCCTTCGGCCACGTCAGCCCGGCGTAGCCCGCGTCGTAGAGCTTCCGGCTCCACTCGCGTCCGAACGAGTCGTCGAAGCGCTGCGATCCGCCGCGCCGGCCGCGCTTCTCGGGCGGCAGGCTCTCCTCGAGCCACGCGCGCAGCTCGGCGCGGAACTGGGCCTCGACAGGCGTGTCGCGCAGGTCCACGCCACGAGCCTACCGCGCCGACGGCGGCCTTGACCAGCGGTTCAACGCGCGAGAATGCGGCCGTGGAGATCCACGCGCTCGGGCCGGGCGACGGGGCGCTGCTGCTGCGCCCCGACTTCGACGACCCGCCGCGTGGCCTGTTCATGTTCGAGGGGCGCCTGAACGATCCCGGCGCGCGCGGCGTTCCTTAAGGCGTGGAAGCAGCCGCCGTCCTCCGGCTCGCCGCGCAGCGGCAGGATCCGCTGTACGCGCTCGGGGCGGCGCGGGTCGCGATCTTGCCGCGCCGCCGCTTCGAGAACCTGCTCGACCGGCACGAGCCGATGCTGCGCCGGGTCGCGCTCGGGATGCTCCGCGACCCGCACCGCGTCGACGACGTGCTCCAGGAGACGTACCTGAAGGCGTACCGCAAGCTGCCCGTACGGTTCGAGAGCGACCGCCAGGAGGCCGTCTGGCTCTACCGCGTCCTCCACCGCTGCTGCCTCGACGAGCTGCGCGGCCGGCGGCGCCGGCCGGAGACGCCGGGGGAGGTCGAGCAGCTCGCGCCCGACGACGATCCGGGCCGCTCGCTCGCCGTCGCGGCCGCGCTCGCCGAGCTGACTCCCGAGGCGCGCGCCGTCGTCCTGCTCGTCGATCTGATCGGCTTCGACTACGAGTCCGCCGCCCTCGTCCTCGGGATCCCGCGCGGGACGGTCGCGTCGCGGCTGAACGCGGCACGGTCGCGGCTGCGGGAGGCGCTCGGATGACCCGTAGGCGCGGCGGCGGCGACACGGGCCCGGGCGAGCGCGACGACTGGGTGCGGGACCGGCTCGCCGGGCTCGACCCGCCTCCGCGCCGGCGGGGCTTCGAGGACGAGCTGTGGGAGCGGATCGAAACGCGCGAGCGCACGTTGGCGCGCCGCTGGCGCTCGACGAGCATCGTGCTGGCGGCGATCGCGGTGGCTGCCGTGACCTCGGCGGCCGTGCTCGCGACCACGCAGGGGAGCGGCACGACCGTCGACCGCACGTTCGCCTGCACGACGCAGGTGCAGGGCGGCCTGCACGTCTTCGAGATCGAGACCTTCCTCAAAGGCCCGCAGCTGCCTGACAGCCGGCGTCCAGATCATGAGGCGGACGGTGAGGCTGCTGGAGTTCAACACCTTCGGCGACCAGCCGCTCGCCGTGGACGGCCACAGCTGCAGGGCAGTGAAGCGCCGCGTGCCGCTCGAGCGCGGGGCTCCCGTCCGCAGGGACCTTCACGCCCGGCTACGTCCACTTCACCGCCCGCTGCCTGCTGCCGCGGCCGCGTGCTCGTTCCCGGGTCAGCCTGCGCCTGGACGCGCAGGGGCGGCCGCAACAGGGACCCTCGTCGCCGTACGGATGGAGAAGGGCGAACCGCCCCGTCTCGTTCTCTCGATGGTCGGCGAAGCGCGTGACCGCCTTCCTCTCTCGGGCCTGCACCTGAACGATTCCGCCCGCGGGGGCGTATGAATCCGGTGGATGGGCGGCGAGGTCGCGTGGGTGGCGGAGCGGTTCGACCCGGAGGGCCGGGCGGGCGCGGGCGACCACGACCGCTTCGAGCAGCTCGTGCGCCGCCACCACCGCCGGCTGCGCCGCGCGGTTGCGGGGATCGTCGGCGACCCGCACCGCGTCGACGACGTGCTCCAGGAGGCGTACCTGAAGGCGTACCGCAGGCTGCCGCGGCGGTTCGCGAACGAGGCGCACGAGGCGGTCTGGCTGATGCGGGTCGCGCACCGCTGCTCGCTCGACGAGCTGCGGCGCGCGCGGCGGCGACAGGACGCCCCGAGCGCCGAGGTCGAGTACCTGCATGCCGTGCCGGACGACCGCGGTGTCCGCCTCGACGTCGACACCGCCTTCGCGCGCCTCGCGGTCGGCGACCGTACCGTGCTGCTGCTCGTCGACCTGCTCGGCTTCGACTACTCGAGTGCGGCCTCCGTCCTCCGCGTGCCGCGCGGCACCGTCGCGTCGCGGCTGAGCGCCGCCCGGCGCCGGTTCCGGGAGAGCCTGGAGACGGACGGTGGCTGACGACGACGTGCGCCGCGTGCTCGAACGGCTCTCGCTGCCGCCCGACGACCCCGAGTTCTTCGACCGGCTCCGCGGCCGGCTGCGGGAGCGCGACCGGAAGAGCGCGCGCCGCTGGCGGGCCGCGAGCATCGCCCTCGCCGCCGTCGCGGCCGCGGCCGTCGCCGCAGCGGCCGCCGTCGCGACTGCCCGCGGCGGCGGCGCAACTCTCGACCGCACGCTCTCGTGCCAGCCGGTCGGCGACGTGCCCGGCGTCCCGGTCGAGGCCTGGCCGCAGAGCCCGACCTCGGCCCGCGCGGGCGTGCGGATCGGCGCCGGCGCGGGGCTCGTGAGCTTCGAGAGCGGCGTCGCCGGCTTCGTGCTCGACGGCGCCCGCTGCCGCGACACGGGTGCGAGCGTCCCGTTCGTCGCCGGGTCGCTGACGTCGGCGCGCGCACTCTCGATCGGCTACACGCCCTTCCGGTCACGCTGCTTCCCGGGCGGGCGCCTGCTCGTGCGAGTCCGCCTCGCCCTGGACGGCGACGGCCGGCCGCGCCGCGCCGTCGTCGCCCTCCGTGCGGCCGCGGACGGCCGGCCGCTCGCAGTCGTGCGCTGGCAGCCCGACCTCGTGCAGGCGCGCACCGGCGCCGACTGCCCCTCGGGCTAGCCGTGGCGCTCGCCTACTTCCTCGTGCGCCGCCTGGTGCTCTCGACTCTCGTGCTCCTCGCGGTCTCGTTCGGCACGTTCGTGTTCTTCGCGGGAAACTTCCGCTCGCTTTGCGGCCCGAAGCAGCACAGCGTCTCGGCGACGCTCCCGTACTACTGGCAGTGGCTCCAGGGCGTGCCGAGCGGCCGCAGCTTCCGCGTCAGCCTCTGCGGCTGGCCGCCGCTCTGGGCGAACCTGCTGCCGAGCCTCGAGCGGACGGGGGCCCTGCTCGGTCTCACGTTCCTGCTGGTGCTCGCGCTCGCCGTCGCGGTCGGCTCGCTCGCGGCGTACGCCTCCGGAACCTGGCTCGATTTCGCGCTGCGCGCCTTCTCGTACGTCACGTGGGCGACGCCGGCCTTCCTGCTCGCGCTCGCGCTCCAGTGGCTCGCGCTCTGGCTCGCCCAGGCGCACGGGATCCACTGGCTGCCGCTGCGCGGCTGGCCCGGCTTCTGTCCCGACCCGAGGGACGGGAACCCGTTCGCGAACGACGTCACCGGGCAGCCGCCGCCGAACCTCGACAGCGTCTGCCCGCCGGCCCCGGGCGGCTTCCACTACTACCTCGCCTGCCTCCGCTACCTCGCGCTGCCGGCGACCGCGCTCGCGTTCAGCTTCATCGGCCTGCACAGCCGCCACCTCCGCTCGGCGCTGATCGGGACGCTGCGCGCGCCGTTCGCGACGACCGCGCGCGGCAAGGGCCTGAGCGAGCGGAGGGTGCTCTTCCGTCACGCGCTGCGGGCCTCGCTCGCCACCTTCACCAGCGCCCTGCTGCTCGACTTCGGCGCGATCTTCGGCGGGGCGCTCGCGGTCGACTGGGTCTTCCGGATGAACGGCATGGGGATGCTGTTCGCGAACGAGATCTCGGCGCCGTACGTCGACGCGTTCGCGGTGCAGCTGCTGCTGATCGTGGCGGCGGCGATCGTGATCGGCACCTCGCTGCTCTCCGAGGTGGCGCTGATCTGGCTCGACCCGCGCGCGAGGCCGGGGTGAGCGGCGCGTCCCACGCGGTCGCGCCCGGGGCTGCCGGCGCTGCGCGGGCGTCGGCTGCTTCGGCGGCTCGCGCGCCAGCGGGCGATGCTGGCGGCGCTGCTCGTCGTCGGGCCGCTCTTCGCCGCAGGCTGGGACGCGCAGGACCTCGCCCCGTACCACTGGCTCCACATCGACCTCGTGGTGCTCCAGGTCGGACCGACCTTGCGGGGCTGGCACGTCTTCGGCACCGATCTGATCGGCCGCGACATCTTCAGCCGGACGATCTGGGCTGTCGGCACGTCCGAGCGGGTCGCGTTCGCCGTGGCCGCGACCGGCACGGCGATCGGCATCGTCGTCGGCGCCCTCGCCGGCTACTACCGCGGCTGGCTCGACGCCGCCCTGATGCGGCTCGCCGACCTTGCGACCGCGTATCCGGCGCTGCTGATCCTCTTCGGGGCGATCATCTACCTGCGCCCGATCACGCCGCGGATCGTCGGCGTCGTCCTCGCGGCGTGCCTCTGGGTCTACCCGGCGCGCCTCGTGCGGGCGAGCGTCGCGGCACAGCGCGAGCTGGAGTACGTCGAGGCGGCGCGTGCCCTCGGCGCCTCGGACCTGCGCATCCTCGTGCGCCACCTGATCCCGAACAGCCTCGGCACGATCGTCGTCGCGGCGACCTCGCTCGTCGGCCAGGCGATCCTGCTCGAGTCGACCGTCGAGTTCTTCAACTACGGGCTGAACCAGAACGCGAAGCCGACGCTCGGGAACATGATCGCCGACGTCCTCAAGTACGGGATCGGCGGCGAGAACCAGGCGGGCCTGTACTGGTGGACGTGGTTCTTCCCCGCGCTGACGCTCGTCGTGGTGCTCGTCTGCGTGAACCTCGTCGGCGACGGGCTCGACGCGGCGCTGAACCCGCAGCGCTAGGGTAGTTCCTGAGGACGTTCGTCCGGCGGCTCGTGCCGAGGGGGACGCGCGTCACCGCGCCGGCCGCGTAGCCGTTCACGACGCTCGCCACCCAGGCGCTCCCGGCGCCCAGGGCGAGCTCCGTTGCGAACGGATAGCGGGCGGGCGCCGAGTGCAGGATGCGGCCGCTCGCGGCGTCGAGCTCGAGGACGCGGCCCTTGTCGGCGACCCAGACGCGCCCGGCGGTCGCGGCGACCGGCAGCCAGTCGCCGCCGGCGATCGCCGCCGGCGCAGCGGCGAGCGCGGCTGCGAGGGCGGAGGGGAGGACGAGCCGGCGCATCGACACCAATACGTCTCGGCCGTGCCGTGCGGTCCCCCCGGCGCCGCCCCGGAGGTCGGCGGCGACGTCTTCTGCGGACACGTCCGGTGCCAGGCACCGGACGTGTCCGCGGAAGCCATGCCCGGCGGCGATCAGGCTTGCCGGCTGGTGCGCGGCGCCACCGGCCGCAGCGGACAAGCGTCCGGGGCGGACACGTCTCGTGCCAGGCACGGGACGTGTCCCGAGGAGACTCATCCCGCGGCTCAGATCGTGAGGACGAGCTTGCCGCGCACGTGGCCGTCCTCGAGCAGCTCGTGGGCGGCGGCCGCCTCCTCGAGCGGGAACGCCCGCTCGACGTGGGGGCGGAGCAGGCCCTCGTCGACCATGCGCGCGATTCCCTCGAGCTGGACGCCGTCGGGGCGGACGTAGTGGTAGAGGTGACCGCCCGAGGCTGGAAGCGTCGTCGGCGGAGCCGACGACGCCCGGCCGGAGAGCTGGGCGCCTCCGGCGCCTGCCGGCTGGACGATCGAGACCACGCGGTCGGCGAGCCGCAGCGTCCGCTCGAGCGCCTCTCCTCCGAGCGGGTCGAGCGCAGCGTCCACGCGTCCCGGCAGCTCGCCGTCGCGGTAGTCGACGAACTCCGCGCCGAGTCCGCGGACGAACTCCTCGTTGCGGGCGCTCGCCGTGCCGATCGCCCGGGCGCCGAGCGCCACCGCCATCTGGGCCGCGAAGTGGCCGACACCGCCGGCGGCCGCGTGCACGAGCACCGTCTCGCCCTCGGCGAGCTGCAGCCGCTCGGTCAGGCACTGCCACGCCGTCAGCGCCGCGAGCGGCACCGCCGCCGCCTCCGCCCAGTCGAGCGACGCCGGCTTCGCCGCGACGAACTCCTGCGGCACGACCACCTGCTCGCAGTACGTCCCCTCGCCGATGAAGTGCTTGCGGCAGTACGCGAACACCTCGTCGCCGGGCTGCACCCTCGTCACCGCGGGGCCCACCTCCTCGACCACGCCCGCGGCGTCCCAGCCGAGGATCAGCGGGAAGACGTGCGGGAAGCGCGGCTGCTGCCTGCCCTCGCGGGTCTTCCAGTCGACCGGGTTCACCCCGGCGGCGCGGATCGAGATGCGGACGCCGTCGGGCAGGAGCCGCGGCTCCGGCACGTCAGCGACGCGAAGCTTGTCGCGCCCGCCGAACTCGTCGATGAGGACGGCTCTCACGCGAGGAGCGTTCCGTCGAGCCCGCCCGCGGAAACCCCGCCGCAGAGGGCGAGCGTCAGGTCGACCTCCGCGAGCAGCTGGCGGATCACGGCCTCGACGCCCGCCGAGCCGCCGACCGCGAGTCCGTACGCGTACAGCCGGCCCAGCAGCACCGCGTCGGCGCCGAGCGCGAGCGCCTTGATCACGTCGGCGCCGCGGCGGATGCCGCCGTCGACGAGCAGTGGATACGACGGCCCGACCGCCTGCCGTACCTCGGCGAGCGCATCGAGCGCCGCCACCGCACCGTCGACCTGGCGGCCGCCGTGGTTCGAGACGACGATCCCGTCGACGCCGCGGTCCCGGGCGAGCTGGGCGTCGTCGCCGCGGAGAACGCCCTTGACGAGGAGTGGCAGCGAGGTCTGCTCGCGCATCCAGGCGAGGTCGTCCCAGGTCAGTCCGAGGTTCGGGAACGTCATCAGCATCGTCGCGGCGGCGGTGGGCACGTCCTCTTCGGGCGGCTTCTCGAGCTTCGCGCGGAAGACCGGGTCGGTGAAGAAGTTGGCGCAGCCCTCGCCGCGGATGAACGGCAGGTACGCAAGGCGGAGGTCGCGCGGCCGCCAGCCGAGGGCCGGGGTGTCGAGCGTCACGACGATCGCGCCGTACCCGGCCGCCTCGGCCCGGCGGACGAGGCTCGCGGCGACCTCGCGGTCGTTGATCCAGTAGAGCTGGAACCAGCGCGGCGCGTCGCCCATCGCCTCCGCGACCTGCTCGATCGACGAGGAGGCGGCGCTCGAGAGGACGAAGGGGACGCCGCTCGCCGCCGCGCCGCGGGCAGCGCCGACCTCGGCGTCGTCGTGCGCGATCGAGAGCACGCCCACCGGCCCGAGCAGGAACGGCGCCGCGGAGCGCGTCCCGAGCACCTCGACCGAGAGGTCGCGGACGACGTTCCCCGCCAGCATCCGCGGCCGCAGCCGCCGCCGCTCGAACGCCGCGAGGTTCGCCCGCACGGTCGCCTCGCCGCCGGCCCCGCCCGCGATGTAGCCGAAGGCGCCCGGGTCGAGCTTCGCCTCGGCGGCGGCCTCCCAGTCCTCCGGGCCGACCGGCCACTCGACGTCGCCTGCGATATAGATCGCGTTCTGGACGAGGCTGCCCTCGAAGGCGTTCACGCCGCGATCATCCCACTGCGCCGCAGGACCCGCCCGCGGTGACGGCGAACCGCGTGCGTAAGCTCTCCGTGTGGACGCCCGGACGCTGATCGAGGCCCCGCTCGACGACCTCCTGGCCGGCGCGCGCGCGGTTCGCGCCGGGAGCCGGCCGCAGCTCGTCACCTACTCGCCGAAGGTCTTCGTTCCGCTGACGAGGGTCTGCCGGGATGTCTGCCACTACTGCACCTTCGCCGCGCCGCCGCGCCGCGGCGAGCGGGTCTACCTGACGATCGACGAAGTGCTGGCGATCGCGCGCGCGGGGGCGGCCGCCGGCTGCCGCGAGGCGCTCTTCACTCTCGGCGACAAGCCGGAGCTGCGCTACCAAGCCGCGCGCGAGGAGCTCGCCTCCCTCGGTTGCGAGACGACGCTCGAGTACCTCGCCCGGGCGGCGTGCGCCGTGCTCGAGGAGACGGGGCTGCTGCCGCACCTCAACCCCGGCGTGCTGACCGACGCCGACGTGCGGGCGCTGCGGCCGGTGTCCGCCTCGATGGGGTTGATGCTCGAGACGTGCTCGGAGCGGCTCGCCCGGCGCGGCGGCCCGCACTTCGGCTCGCCCGACAAGCTGCCGGCCCGCCGGCTCGCCACCCTCGAGGCGGCCGGCGCCGCCCGCGTCCCGTTCACGACCGGGATCCTGATCGGGATCGGCGAGACCCGGGAGGAGCGGCTCGAGGCGCTGCAGGCGATCGCCGAGTCGCACCGCCGCCACGGCCACGTGCAGGAGGTGATCGTCCAGAACTTCCGGGCGAAGCCCGGCACGCGGATGGCCGCCGCGCCCGAGCCGGCGCTCGAGGAGCACCTCTGGACGCTCGCGGCGGCGCGGCTGCTGCTCCCGCCCGAGATCCACCTCCAGGCGCCCCCGAACCTCACCGAGGACTTCGCCGTCCTCCTCGACGCGGGCATCGACGACTGGGGCGGCGTCTCGGCGGTCACGATCGACCACGTCAACCCCGAGGCTCCGTGGCCGGAGCTCGAGCGCCTGCGGGAGGCGACGCGGAGCCGCGGCCTCGAGCTCGCGCCGCGCCTGCCGGTCTACCCCGGGTGGCTCGGGCCCGAGTGGCTCGACGGGGACGTCCGGCCGCGCGTCCTCCGGCACGCCGACTCGCTCGGCCTCGCCCGCGAGGACGGCTGGGCGCCCGGCGACCCGGTCGAGGTGCCGTTCGTGCCGCGCGGCGCGCTGCCGCTCGACACGAGCTACGAGCTGGACGAGGACGCGATCGTGCGCCTGTTCGAGACGCGCGGCGAGGAGCGCGAGCGCGTCTTCGCGGCGGCCGACCGGCTGCGGCGGGAGGTCTGCGGCAACGAGGTCAGCTACGTCGTCACCCGGAACATCCAGTACACGAACGTCTGCTACTTCCGCTGCGGCTTCTGCGCCTTCTCGAAAGGGAAGCTCGCCGCCAACCTGCGTGGGCCTGCGTACCTCGTGCCGCACGAGGAGATCGTCCGCCGCGCCGTCGAGGCCTGGGAGCGCGGCGCCACGGAGGTGTGCCTCCAGGGCGGCATCCATCCCGGCTTCACCGGCGACTACTACGCCTCGGTGGTGGAGGCGATCAAGGCGGCGGTGCCGGGGGTGCACGTACACGCCTTCTCGGCACTCGAGATCTGGCAGGGCGCCGCTACGCTCGGCCTCGAGCTGGAGCCGTACCTGCGGCGGCTCCGCGACGCAGGCCTCGGCTCGCTGCCGGGCACGGCCGCCGAGGTGCTCGACGACGAGGTGCGCGCCGTCCTCTGTCCGGACAAGGTGACGACGGCGCAGTGGCTCGAGGTGCACGCGGCGGCGCACGCGGTCGGGCTGCGCTCGAACAACACGATCATGTTCGGCCACGTCGACGGGCCGAGGAGCTGGGCGCGGCACCTGCTCGCCGTCCGCGAGCAACAGCGCTCGAGCGGCGGCTTCACCGAGTTCGTGCCGCTCCCGTTCGTGCCGATGGAGGCGCCGATCTACCTGAAGGGGCTCGCCCGCCGCGGGCCTACGTTCGGCGAGGCGCTGCTCGTCCACGCGGTCGGCCGGCTCGCCCTCCACCCGTGGATCGAGAACGTCCAGGCCTCCTGGGTGAAGCTCGGCGCGCGCGGGACGGCGGCGGCACTGCGCGCCGGGGTCAACGACCTCGGCGGCACACTCATGAACGAGTCGATCTCCCGCGCCGCCGGCGCGGAGCACGGCCAGGAGATGACGCCCGAGCAGCTGGAGGCCCTGATCCGCGCGAACGGGCGCGTGCCGCGCCAGCGGACGACGCTCTACGCCGACGCGCCCGAGGAGCGCCGCGCAGCGAGCTTCGGCGCGCCGCCGTGCGTCGACCCGGTCAATCCGCCGGTGCGCGACGCCGCCCTGAAAGCGCCACCACGGCTCGTCCGACCCGGCTTCGCCGCCGCGCGCGTTCCGGCCTGACGCTAGCGCGCCGCGAGCTGCGCGAACGCCTGCTCGAAGACCTCGTCCGGGTGCGCGCCGAGCACGAGCAGCCGCCGGTCGAGCAGGAAGCCCGGGATGCCGCTCACGCCGATCGCCTGCGCCTGCCGGGTCGAGTCGAGCACGGCGCCGAGGTAGACGTCGTCGCCGAGCGCGGGCGCGACGTCGTCGAGGCCCGCCTCGGCGGCGATCGCGCGGAGCTCGCCGGGGTCGCCGAGGTCACGCCCCTCGGCCCAGTACGCGTCCATCAGCCGCCCGTGCACCGCATCGTGGAGGCCCCGCTCGCGCGCGAGCTCGCCGACGCGGAGCGCGAGCCGCGTGTTCGGCACGACCCCGGGCGGCGGCGCGTAAACGAGCCCGGCGCGCTCGAAGGACGCCCGCAGCCGCTCGTGGAGGGCGTCGCCGTAGCGGGCGTGGAGCTGCGCGCGCGGGATCCCTTCCGGCGGGTACTCGGGGTGGAGGTCGTACGGGAGCCAGGTGACCGTCGCGCCGAACCGGCGCGCGAGCCGCTCGGCCAGGGGCTGGCCGAGCCGGCAGAACGGTCAGAGGTAGTCCGACCAGACGAGGATCTCGTGGGCCGGCGCACTCATGCCTCGAAGCGGAGCAGCTCCTCGACCGCCTCGCGCCGCCGGATCGTGCGCGCCCCTCCGTCGGCGACGAGCACGACCTGCGGGCGCGGCACGCCGTTGTAGGTCGAGCCGAGCGCGAGCGTGTAGGCGCCAGTGGCGGGCACCGCGAGGAGGTCGCCCGGCTCCGGCTGCGGCAGCTCCGCCGCCTCGATCAGGACGTCGCCCGACTCGCAGTGCTTGCCCGCGACGCGATAGACGCCGGTCGGCAGCTCGTCCGCCCGGTTCGCGAGCAGCGCCTCGTAGCGGGCGCCGTAGAGCTGCGGCCGGGGGTTGTCGGACATGCCGCCGTCGATCGCCGCGTAGGTGACGCCGCCGCTCTCCTTGACGGCGCCGATCCGGTAGAGGGTCACGCCCGCGCGGCCGACGAGCGAGCGCCCCGGCTCGAGGATCAGCCGGACCCGCTCGGGCCAGCCGTCGCGCACCGCGCGGACCAGCGGCTCGAGGAACGCCGCCACCGAGGGCGGGTGCTCGTCGCGGTTGTGGCGCACGCCGAGGCCGCCGCCGAGGTCGACCGTCCGAGGCGTCCACGCAGGCGAGATCTCGGCGAAGAACCCGAGCAGACGCTCGACCGCGAGCACGCTCTCCTCGGCGCGGACGAGCTGCGACCCGACGTGGAGGTGGACGCCCTCGACCTCGAGCCCGCGCAACCGCGCCTGCGCGACCACCTCCGCCGCCGCCTCCGGCGAGAGCCCGAACTTCGACTCGTCGTGCGCGGTCTGGATCGCGCGGTGCGTCGCCGCCTCGACCCCGGGCGTCAGCCGCACGAGCACGCGGCGCACGCCCGCCTCGGCCGCGAGCTCCACCTCCCGCGGCGCGTCGAGCACGACGAGGGCGTCCGCCTCCGCGGCCGCGCGCAGCTCCTCGAGCGACTTGTTGTTGCCGTGGAAGACGAGCCGCTCGCCCGCGATCCCGGCGGCGCGCGCGAAGGCGAGCTCTCCGAGCGTGGACACGTCGGCGCCGACGCCCTCCTCGGCGAGCAGACGCAGCAGCGCGACGTTCGCGAACGCCTTCGTCCCGTAGACGACGAGCGCGTCCGGCGCCGCCTCGCGGTAGGCGCGCGCCTGGGCCCGGATCGTCTCCTCGCAGTAGACGACGAGCGGCGTCCCGTGCTCCGCCGCGAGCCGCGACACGGGCACGCCGCCGAGCGTCAGCTCGCCGTCCGCGACCGCCGCGCTCTGCGGGAACAACTCCAGCACGGGCCAAGTCTGCACGTCGTGCGGCCGCCCTCGCCGCTGCGTACTCTTGGACGACGATGGCCGACCGCTACGAACCGCATGCGATCGAGCGGAAGTGGCAGCGCGTCTGGGAGGACGAGCGGGCCTTCCACGTCCCGAACCCGGCCCTCGGAGAGGCGGCGCCGGAGAACCACTGGTACCAGCTCGAGATGCTGCCGTACCCGTCCGGGCCGAGCCTGCACATGGGGCACGTCCTCAACTACACGATGGGCGACGTCCAGACGCACGTGCGCCGGCGCAGCGGCTGGAACGTCGTGCGCCCGATGGGCTGGGACGCGTTCGGGCTGCCGGCCGAGAACGCGGCGATCCGCGAGGGCCGGCATCCGCGCGAGACCATCGAGCGGAACATCGAGACGATGCGCGCCCAGATGAAGCGGCTCGGCTGGGCGATCGACTGGGATCGGGAGGTCTCCGCCCACCAGCCGACCTTCTACCGCTGGACGCAGTGGCTGTTCCAGCAGTTCGTCGCGCACGACCTCGGCTATCGCAAGGAGGCGCCGGTCAACTGGTGCCCGAACGACCAGACCGTGATCGCCAACGAGTACATCGTCGACGGGCGCTGCGAGCGCTGCGGCGCCGAGGTCGAGCTGCGGAACATGACGCAGTGGTTCTTCAAGACGACCGCCTACGCGGACGAGCTGCTCGAGTACGACCTGCCCGAGGGCGGCTTCTGGCCCGAGCGCACGATGACGATCCAGCGCAACTGGATCGGGCGCTCCGAGGGCGCCGAGATCCTCTTCCGGGTGGACGACCTGGACCTCGACCTCCCCGTCTTCACCACGCGCGCGGACACCCTCTACGGCGCCACCTTCTTCGTCGTCGCGCCCGAGCACCCGTTCGTCGAGGCGCACGCGAGCGCGGAGGCGCAGGCCTACGCCCGTCACGCGGGCGCGCGCCGGGCCGAGGACCGGGCCGCCGAGACGACGAAGACCGGCGTCTTCGCCGGCCGTTACGCGACGAACCCGGTCAACGGCGAGCGTCTCCCGATCTGGGTCGCCGACTACGTCCTGATGGACTACGGCACCGGCGCGATCATGGCCGTGCCCGCCCACGACGAGCGCGACGGCGAGTTCGCCGAGACGTTCGGCCTTCCGGTGGTCGAGGTGATCGACGCGGACGGCCGGCTCGTCAACTCGGAGCGCTTCGACGGGCTCCCAGCGGCCGAGGGCGCCCGGGCGATCGTCGCCTCCCTCGAGGAGGAGGGCCGCGGCAGGCCGACCGTCTCCTACCGCCTGCGCGACTGGAGCGTCTCGCGGCAGCGCTACTGGGGCTGCCCGATCCCGTTCATCCACTGCGAGCGCTGCGGCATCGTCCCGGTCCCCGAGGACGAGCTGCCGGTGCTGCTTCCCGACGTCGAGGACTATGCGCCGAAGGGCAAGCCGCCGCTCGCCGCCAACGAGGAGTGGATGCGCGTCTCCTGCCCGAGCTGCGGCGGGGAGGCGCTGCGCGACCCGGACACGATGGACACGTTCGTCGACTCGTCCTGGTACTTCCTCCGCTACGTCGACCCGCACAACGACCGGGCGCCGTTCGACCGCGCCGTCGTCGACTACTGGCTGCCGGTCTCGCAGTACATCGGCGGGATCGACCACACGACCGGCCACCTCCTCTACTCGCGCTTCTTCGTCAAGGCGCTGAACGACTTCGGGCTCGCTCGGCTTCCGCGAGCCGTTCGCGCGCCTCTTCCACCAGGGCTGGGTGCAGCTGGGCGGGACGAAGATGTCGAAGACGAAGGGGAACGTCGAGGGGCCCGACGCGATCGTCTCCCGAGTACGGCGCCGACGCGGTGCGCCTCTACATCCTCTTCCTCGGCCCCGCCGACCAGGACATGGAGTGGACGCCGAGCGGGGTGGAGGGGATCGTCCGCTTCCTGCGCCGGCTCTGGCGGACGGTGCACGAGGTCGCCGAGCGGGCGCCCGCGGAAGGGCCCGGCGACTCCGCGCTCGCGCGCAAGGCGAACGAGACGATCGCGAAGGTGACCGACGACGTCATGCGCCGGTTCCAGTTCCACACGCCGATCGCGGCGGTGATGGAGCTCGTCAACGAGCTGGCGGGCGCGGCCGATGCGCCCGACGCGCGCTTCGCAGCCGAGACGGCCGTGTCCGTGATCCAGCCGTACGCGCCGCACGTCGCGGAGGAGCTGTGGGCCGGCCCTCGGGCACGAGCGGCTCTGGGAGCAGCCGTGGCCCGAGGCCGACGAGGCGCAGCTCGTCCGCGACACCTTCGAGCTCGTCGTCCAGGTGAACGGCAAGGTGCGCGACCGCTTCCAGGTCGACGCCGGCCTGGGCGAGGAGGAGCTGGTCGCGCTCGCGGCGGCCTCGGAGAAGGTGCGCTCGCACCTCGACGGCGGCGAGATCCGCAAGACGATCGTCGTCCCGCGCAAGCTCGTCAACTTCGTCGTCTAGATCGCCGGCGGCTCGAGGCCGTCGGCCTCGACCACGATCGCGACGAGCCCGTCAGCGGAGCGCGTCTCATGGCGCTCGCCGGCGGTCCACCAGACGACCGCCCCGGCGGACACGGTGCGCGGCTCTGCGCCGGCCACGGCGACCGTGCCGTCGCCCTCGACGACGAGGAAGAGCTGCGGCCGAGCCGCCGGGTGCAACCCCACCACGCCGCCCGGTGCCAGCTCGATGCGGACGACGCTCGACGCGTCGCCCTGGGCGAGGAAGGTCGCCGTCGCCCGCTCGCTGTCGAACTCGTCGAGCGCGCGGCGCGGGAAGTTCTCGGTGTCGTCGATCCGCACGCGGCTCCTCTCGCTCGGGTTCGGCCGGTCGACGTTCCAGTGGCGCCCGACCGATGCGATCCAGCCGTCCCCGTCCGCTCGCGGCGAGATGCCGAAGCGCGTGATCGTGCGCTGGCCGCCCTCGACGTCGCCGTAGAGGACGTCGACCGTCAGCCGCTCGCGCGCCTCGAGCGCCGACCGGGCGCGTGCGAACTCCGCGGCGGCGGGGTCGCGGAAGACGCCCTGCCAGAAGCCGACGTCGCCCGCGGCGATGTAGAGGTCGCGCGTCAGCCGGTTGAAGGTGTCCGGCGCGGGCGGGTCGTTGCCGCCGCGGTGCGCCTCGGTGGAGAGGCGCCAGCCGTGCAGGACGGCGATCCCGGTGCCGACGTTGCGGACGCCGATCGCGAGGTAGACCGCCGCGCTCGTCGCCTGCGTCGCGGCGCCTCCCCCGGGCACGTGGAGCCACACGTTGTCGGCGAAGCCGACCTTCTGAGGCGGGTCGTCGAGCCTGGACTGCATCAGCAGCGGACGGAGGCCGGCGAGCAGCGTCTGCTCGGCGACGCGGGCAGCTCGGTTCGCGGAGCGCACCGCGGCGAGGGTCGCCCCTGCGAGCCCCAGCGTGCCTCCGGCCGTCGCGAGCGCCGAGATCGTCACCCAGACGGCCATGCGGCGATCCTATGCAGTCGTCGCGTCCGTGACGAAGCTGCGACTCCGCCGCGACGGTTCCGCCGCGAGGATCGAGGGCGTGGACGTCCCTCTCCCGTCGCTCTCTCGCAGGCGGCTCGCGGCCGCCGCCGTCGCGCTCGCGGTCGCACTCGTGCTGGCGCTGCGGCACGTCGGCGGCGGCGGGGCGGTCACGCCGGCGGTGGCACCGGTTCGGGTCGCGAGGCCGGCAGCGGTGAGCCGGCTCGTGGTCGACGTCGTCGGAGCCGTCCGCCGTCCCGGGCTCTACCGCCTGCGCGAGGGCACCCGGATCGCCGACGCCGTCGCCGCGGCAGGCGGACCGACGGCGAAGGCGCAGGTTGCCGCGGTGAACCTCGCGGCTCCGCTCGCCGACGGCGAGCAGGTCGTGGTGCCGGCGCGCGGCGCGGCTGCGGCTTCCCCTCCCGCCGCAGGCGCGTCGCCGTCGGCGCCACTCGACCTCAACACCGCCTCGGCCGACCAGCTCGACGGGCTGCCCGGCATAGGGCCTGCGACTGCCGCGAAGATCCTCGCCTACCGGCAGGCGCACGGCCCCTTCCACTCCGTCGCGGAGCTGGACGCGGTGCCGGGGATCGGCCCGGCCCGGATCGCCCAGTTGCAGGGCCTCGTGATCCCGTGAGGCTGCGCCCGCGTCTGCCGCATGCGCTCGCCGCTGCGCTCTGCGCGGGTCTCGCCGCCGCGTGCGCCGCACGCATGCCGCCCGTCAACGGGGCTCTCGGCGCAGCCGTGCTGCTCGCCGCCGCCGCGGCCGTCGAGGAGCCGCGCGTCCGTCTCGTCGCGCTCGCGCTGGCGCTGGCGCTCGCGGGCTGGGCCTGGGGGAGCGCACGCCTCGCCCGGATCGACCGCAGCTCGCTCGCGCCCCGGATCGGCACGGCGGAGCGAGCGGTCGTGGAGGTCGAGGAGCCACCGCGTCACGGCGCGTTCGAGCTACGGATGCGTGCGCTCGTCCTCCACTGGGGCATACTGCGCCCGCACGAGCCGGTGCTGCTCGAGCTCCCGCTCGGCCGGGCGCCGCCACAGGGCGCCACGTTGACGCTCCTCGGCCGGCTGCGCGAGCCGAGAGGGCCAGCGAACGGCTTCGACGAGAAGACCTGGCTCCGGCACCACGGGGTGCACGCCGTCCTGCGCGCGGACAGCTGGCGGATCAGCGGGCACCGCGGCGGCCTCGGCGGGGTTGCCGACCGGCTGCACGCGTGGCTCGCCCGCGACGGCGTGCCCGGCCTCTCCGGCGAGCGTCGCGGCGTGCTCGAGGGCGTGCTGCTCGGGGAGGACCAGGGGCTCTCGGCCGGACTGCAGCAGAGCTTCCGTGCGAGCGGGCTGTATCACCTGCTGGCGGTGAGCGGCGGCAACGTCGCCGTCGTGGTGCTCGGGACGCTCGGGCTTGCGTTCGCGCTGGGCGTTCCACGCTTCGCCGCCGAGGTCGCGGCGCTCGCCGCGATCGGCGCGTACGTGCTCGCGGTCGGGCCGCAGCCCTCGGTGCTCCGCGCCGGAATCGCCGGCGCGCTCGGCTCGCTCGCCTGGCTGACGGGACGGCAGCGGGACGCGCAGTACGCGCTTCTCGTCGCGGCCGTCGTCCTGCTGGGTTGGAGCCCGTACAACGCCCTCGATGCCGGCTTCCAGCTCTCGTTCGCGGCCGTGCTGGCGATCTTCCTGCTCGCGCCCCGAATCGCCCGCGGACTCGAGGGCTATCCGCTCCCGGGATGGCTTCGCGGAACGATCGCCGTCTCGGCGGCGTGCGGGCTCGCGACGGCGCCGGTCTCCTGGCTCCAGTTCCACCAGATCCCGCTCCTGACCGTCCCGGCGAACGCGGCAGCGGCCCCCGTCGTCGCACCCCTGCTCGTGCTCGCGCTCGCCTGCGCCCTGCTCGCTCCGGTCGCCGCGCCGCTCGCAGGGCTGCTCGCCTGGGCGAACGGCTGGTGTGCGGCGTACCTGATCGCCTGTGCGCGCCTCTTCGGCGGTCTGCCCGGGGCGCAGGTCCGCTCGCCGCTCGCAGCCGCGGCGCTCGGCCTCACCGTCCTCGCGCTGGCGGCGCGAGCGCTCGTGCTCAACGCTCGAGGATCAGCTTGAGGCGCCGGAGGTCCTTCCGGTTCGCCCGGCGCATGGCCGCGCCCAGCATCGGCGCGCCGACCCTGGTGAACCCGGACGGCTCGCCGCGGTTGCGCAGCGTCATCCGGGTGCCGCCGCCGGCCGTGTCGCTCCACTCGTACGTCGTCTCCATCGGGAACGGCCCGTCGGCCGTGCTCATCACGAACCGTCTGGCCGGGACGATCTCCCGCACCTCGTAGGTGTAGGCGAGCCGGCGGCCGAGGAAGCCGGCGACGAACGCGATGCGCGAGCCGACGACGAGCGGCGGCTCGGTCAGCAGCTCGACGCTCTCGATGTTCTCGTACCAGCTGGTCGCGTTGCCGGGGTCGGACGCGTAGGCCGCGACCTCGTCGCGTGGCCTGGCGATCTCGATCTCCGTGAGGACGTCGACGGACACAGCGCGAGGATAGGCTCGCTCCGGGGCCGCCGTCTATGCTCGGCGGCGTGGCCGACCTCAAGCCCGTCTACCTGATCGTCGGCAGCGACAAGCCGAAGATCGGCCGGGCGCTGCACCGGCTGCGGGAGCGGATCGGCGAGGACTCGACCGAGCATCTGAGCGCGCGCGAGACCTCGGGCGAGGACGCGGTCGCGGCTTGCAACTCGCTCGGGCTCTTCGGCGGAGAGGGACGGCTCGTGATCCTCGACGGGGTCGACGCCTGGAAGGCGGCGGACGTCAAGGAGATGGCCGTCCTACCTGGCCGCGCCGTCTCCCGCGACGGTGCTCGCGCTCGTCGCCGAGGAGATGAAGCCGGACTCCACGCTGGCGAAGGCCGTCGCGAAGGTGGGGGACGTGCTCACCTACGACGTCCCGAAGCGGCGGCTGCCCGAGTGGGCGGCCGAGCAGTTCGCGCGCCTCGGCGCCCGGGCCGAGCCCGACGCCTGCCGCGCCCTCGTCGAGGCCGTCGGGGACGATCTCGACGATCTCACCTCCGAGATCGACAAGCTCGCGACCTGGGCCGGCGCCGAGGTCGTCACCGTCGCCGCCGTCGAGCAGCTCGCGGTGGGCCGCGCCGAGACGCCGATCTTCGCCGTCACCGACGCGTGGGGGCGGCGCGACGTCGGAGGCGTCCTCGCCGCGGCCGAGTCGCTGCTCGAGCGGTCGCACCGGCCGCGCTCCGGCGAGCTGGTCCGCCTGGTCGCGACCCTCGTCAATCACGTCGGCCGCGTCCGGCGCATCGCGCGCCTCGCCGACGAAGGGGTCCGGCCGCGCGAGGCGGCCGGGAAGCTGAAGATGCACCCGTTCGCGGCCGAGAAGGCCGGCCAGCAGGCGGCGAACTTCTCCCGCGACGAGCTGGCGCAGGCGATCGTCCGGCTCGCGGAGCTCGACGCGGCGTCGAAGGGCGGCTCGCGGCTGCCGGCCGACCTCGAGCTCGAGCGCGCGCTCGTCGACGTGACGCGACGCCCCGACCGGGCGGGCTAGACGAGCCGATGCGCGACCGGGGCCGCTGCTAGGAGTCGGGCTCGCCGGCGACGAGCCGCGCGGCCTGCGACTTGCGGCGGGCGACCGTGTTCCGGTGGAGCGCGCCGTGCGAGACGGCCTTGTCGAGCCAGCGGACGAGCTCTGCATGGCGCGACTCGGTCTCCTCGGCGTCACCCTCGTCGACGGCGGCACGCAGGCGCCGCATCAACGTCTTCGCCGTCGAGCGCCAGCGCAGGTTCTCCTGCCGTTGGCGGGCGGCCTGGCGAACGCGCTTCTCCTGCTGCTTGATGTTCGGCATTAGCGTGGAAACGCCCGCGTCCGCGGGCGGCGAGATGGTAGCAGCATCCGCTCCTCCTATGCTGCCCGCGTGGCGGACGATCGCGAGCGCGAGCAGCGGCGGCTCGAGCGCGACAGGCGGCGGCGCGAGCGCGGCAAGCAGACGTACTTCGAGAGCGAGGCGACGCACGACAGCTGGCCGATCCTCCAGGACCCCGCCGACCACCCGACCGCGATCCTCCGTCCGCGCCGCGAGGACGGGCGGGTGGTCGCGGTCGAGGCCGCGGCCCTCGACCGGGGCGCCGACACGGCGCGTCGTCCGCAGCCGTCGTCCCCGCGGCGCCGGCGACGGCGGCCGACCACCGGCTCAGGCTGGCGCGCTCGGGCGTCGTCTTCTCGCTCGCCACCGGCGTCTCGCGCGTCCTCGGGCTCGTCCGCGAGAGCCTCGCCCGCTCGTACTTCGGCATCAGCGGCCCCGTCAACGCGTTCGAGATCGCGTTCCTCGTCCCGAACACCGTCCGCGCGCTCGTCGCCGACGCCGCCCTCTCGTCCGCCTTCGTGCCCGTCTTCAGCGACCTGCTGGAGAAAGGGGAGCGCAAGCGGGCGTGGCGCGTCGCCTCGTCGCTCTTCTGGCTGATGCTGCTCGGCCTGACCGGTCTGACGGCGCTGTTCGTGCTCCTCTCGCCGTGGCTGATGCGCGCGTTCGGCTACGGGTCGGACGTGTACGGCGGCCTCGCGGTCGGCCTCTCGTGGGTGCTCTTCCCGATCGTCGTCGTGCTCGGGCTGACCGGGATCGTCGTCGGGATCCTCAACAGCTACGACCACTTCAGCGTCCCGGCGCTCAGCCCGGTCCTCTGGAACCTCGTGATCGTGCTCGGGCTGGTGCTCGGGGTGCCTCACGTGCACGGCCGCAACCACGAGCTGTACGTCTACGCGTTCGCGATCCTGGTCGCCACGATCGTCCAGTTCCTGCTGCCGCTCCCGTGGCTGCGCGGACGGGACGACCGGCTCCGGCTCGTGATCGACGTGCGCGACCCGGCGGTCAAGAGGACGTTCGCGCTGATGGTGCCGGTGACGATCGGCCTCGGCCTGATCAACATCAACGCCGTCGTCGACCAGCTGTTCGCGGCCCGCCTGCTCGACAAGAACCTCGCGCCCGCCGCGATCGTCGCCGCCTTCCGCCTCTACATGCTCCCGCAGGGCATGTTCTCGGTGGCCGTCGCCACCGTGCTCTTCCCCTCGCTCTCGCGGTTCGCGTCGCGGGAGGACTGGACGAGCTTCCGCGACACGGTCGCGAGCGGCCTGCGGCTGATCTCGTTCCTGCTCGATCCCGGCGAGCGCGGCGTCGGCGGTGCTCGCGGAGCCGATCGTGCGCCTGCTCTACCAGCACGGCCAGTTCACGGCGGCGCAGACCCCGGTCGTCGCGCACGCCTCGCCGCGTTCTCCCTCGGGCTGACCTTCAACGGGACGATGCTGATGCTGAACCGCGCCTTCTTCTCGCTCCAGTCGCCGTGGATCCCCAGCTGGGTCGCGGCCGGGAACCTCGCCCTGAACGCCGCCTTCGACGCCGCGTTCTACCGGCTGGGGATCTGGGGGATCCCGCTCTCCACCTCGCTCGTGAACATCGCCGGCACGGCGGCGCTCCTCGTCGTCTTCCGGCGCCGGATGGGGAGGATCGAGCTCGGCGAGACCGTGCGCAGGTTCCTGCTCGTCGTGGTCGCGTCCGCGGTGCTGGCCGCGGTCTCGTGGTGGGGCTGGCACCTCGTCGACGCCTGGCTCGGCCGCTCGCTCCTCGCCCAGGTCGTCTCGCTCGGCGTCGGGCTGCTCGTCGGGCTCGCCGCCTTCCTCGGCTCGTGCCGGCTGCTCGGCGTCCGGGAGCTGGAGACGCTCGCCCGCATCCGCCGCCGAGGTTAGCTGTGGAGGTCTCCTTCCGGCCGCTGCGCGAGGACGATCTGCCGCTGCTGCACGAATGGCTGCAACGCCCGCACGTGAAGCGCTGGTGGCGGGACTCCGACACGCTCGAGGAGACCGCTGCGCACTACATGCCCGCGCTGAGCGGCGGGGACCCGAGCGACCACTACGTGATCGTGGTCGACGGCCGCGACGCGGGCATGATCCAGACCTACCTCGCCGCCGACTATCCGGAATGGGGGGCGTTCGTCGACGACCCGGAGCGCGTGGCCGGCGTCGACCTCCTGATCGGCGAGGAGCAGCTGATCGGACGTGGCCTCGGCGCCGCGATCCTCGAACGGTTCACGCGCGAGATCGTCACCGCTCCCGCCTGTGCCGCGACCGTCGACCCGGCGAACCGCCGTTCCTGGCGCGCCTTCGAGAAGGCCGGGTTCCGTCACGTCCGGGACGTCGAGGAGGACGGCCGCCCGCACCGGCTGCTGCGGCTCGACCGAACGGCCGGCGCGGAGCCGTGAGCAAGCCTCCCGTGTCTCGCCGGCAACCCTCGATCCTCGCGCGACCGGTTCGCCGGTAGCGTCGAAGCCGAGGGCGGAGGGACCGCGACCCCGCCCTGGGTGGGGGTGCGGGCGGACGGGCGTCCGGAACGGCCACGTCCAGGGGCGCACGACGCACGCGGCGCGAGACCGCGGACGGGGCGCGGCTACGATCGTGCGACTCCCATGGACCAGGGCAGGATCCGCAACTTCTCGATCATCGCGCACATCGACCACGGCAAGTCGACCCTCGCCGACCGCATCCTCGAGGTGACCGAGACGGTCTCCGCGCGCGAGATGCGCGAGCAGCTGCTCGACTCGATGGACCTCGAGCGCGAGCGGGGGATCACGATCAAGGCGCAGGCCGTCCGCGTCGCCTGGAAGGGCCACGAGCTGAACCTGATCGACACGCCCGGCCACGTCGACTTCACCTACGAGGTCTCGCGCTCGCTTCAGGCCTGCGAGGGGGCGCTCCTCGTCGTCGACGCCGCCCAGGGGATCGAGGCGCAGACCCTCGCCAACGCGTACCTCGCGATCGAGAACGGGCTCGAGATCGTCCCCGTCGTGAACAAGATCGACCTGCCGCAGGCCGACCCGGACGGCACGTCGGTCCAGGTCGCCGACCTGCTCGGCGGCGACCCGGCGAAGGTCGTCCGCATCTCGGCGAAGACCGGCGTCGGCGTCGCGGACGTGCTCGATGCGATCGTCGAGCGTGTGCCGCCGCCCGCCGGCGAGGCCGACGCGCCGGCGCGCGCGCTCGTCTTCGACTCGTCGTACGACCAGTACCGCGGCGTCGTCGCTTTCGTCCGCGTCGTCGACGGCGCGTTCTCGCGCCGCGAGCAGCTGCGGACGATGGCCACGGGAATCCGCTTCGACGCCGAGGAGCTCGGCTTCTTCTCGCCGACGATGACGCCGGTCGAGTCGCTCTCCGCGGGCGAGGTCGGCTACGTCGTCACCGGCCTCAAGGACGTCTCGCTGCTGCGGGTCGGCGACACGCTCACCTCGCTGAAGCGCCCCGCGGCGGAGGCGCTGCCGGGCTACAAGGACGTCAAGCCGATGGTCTTCGCCGGGCTCTTCCCGACCGATTCGGACGAGTACCCCGACCTGCGCGACGCGCTCGAGCGGCTGAAGCTCAACGACGCGGCGCTCTTCTACGAGCCCGAGACCTCGCAGGCGCTCGGCTTCGGCTTCCGCTGCGGGTTCCTCGGGCTGCTGCACATGGAGATCGTCCGCGAGCGGCTCGAGCGCGAGTTCGACCTCGACCTGCTCGTGACCGCGCCGAACGTCGCGTACCGCGTCAAGGAGAAGAACGGCGACTGGCTCGAGGTGCACAACCCGGCCGAGTTCCCGCGCGAGGTCGAGGAGGTCGAGGAGCCGTACGTGAAGGCCTCGATCATCGTCCCGAAGGAGTTCGTCGGCGCGGTCATGGAGCTGAACAACGACCGCCGCGGCAGCTTCGACCAGCTGGAGTACCTCTCGCCCGAGCGCGTCCACCTGACGTACGAGCTGCCGCTCGCCGAGATCGTCCTCGACTACTACGACCAGCTGAAGTCGCGGACGCGCGGCTACGCGAGCTTCGACTACGACCTCTCCGGCTTCAGGGCGGGGGACCTCGTCCGCGTCGACGTCCTCGTCGCGAACGAGACCGTCGACGCGCTGTCGCTGATCGTCCACCGCGACTTCGCCTACGACCGCGGCCGCCTGCTCGTCGACAAGCTGCGCGAGGAGATCCCGCGCCAGATGTTCGACGTGCCGATCCAGGCGGCGATCGGCTCGCGCGTGATCGCGCGCGAGACGGTGAAGGCGCGTCGCAAGGACGTGCTCGCGAAGTGCTACGGCGGCGACATCTCGCGCAAGCGGAAGCTGCTCGAGAACCAGAAGAAGGGCAAGAAGCGGATGAAGCAGGTCGGCATGGTCGAGGTGCCGCAGGAGGCGTTCCTCGCGGTGCTCAACATCGGCCAGGGCGGGCGCAGCTGATGGCGCTCGAGCTGCGCGACCGCTGCGAGCGCTGCGGCGTCGGACTGGCTGCGGACGGCGAGGCGTTCATCTGCTCCTTCGAGTGCACGTTCTGCCGCGCCTGCTCGGCGGAGCTGTCGCAGGTCTGCCCCAACTGCGGGGGCGAGCTGGTCGCGCGGCCGAAGCGGGTGCAGGCGGAGCCGTGAGCGGCGCGCGGCACCTCTACGTGCACCTGCCCTTCTGCGCCCACCGCTGCGGCTACTGCGACTTCGTCACCGTCGTCGGCCGCGGCGGGCAGCATGCCGCCTACGTCGATGCGCTGCTCGCCGAGCTGGAGCTGGAGCGTGCGGCCCTGGCGGACGGGCTGGAGACGGTCTTCCTCGGCGGCGGCACGCCGACCTTCACCGCGCTGCCGGAGCTCGTGCGCCTGCTGGAGGCGCTGCCGCCGGCGGAGGAGGTGACCGTCGAGGCGAACCCGGAGACCGTGACGCAGGAGCTCGCGCGGGCGCTCCGCGACGCGGGCGCGACGCGCGTCTCGCTCGGAGCCCAGACCTTCCGCCCCGACCTGCTGCACGTGCTCGAGCGCGCCGCCGGCCCCGACGACGTCCGCCGCGCGGTCGCGCATCTGCGCGCGGCGGGCTTCGACAACATCTCGCTCGATCTCGTCTACGGGATCCCCGGCCAGAGCCCCGCCGACCTCGAGGCCGACCTCGACGACGCTCTCGCGCTCGAGCCGGAGCACCTCTCCTGCTACGAGCTCGAGGCGAAGCCGGGGACGCGCTTCACGCACGCGTGGGGGGAGGAGCTGGCGCGGCAGGCCGACGCGATGGAGGACTACTTCGAGCGGGTCGTCGCCCGGCTGACCGGAGCCGGCTACCGCTGGTACGAGACGGCCAACTTCTGCCTGCGGTCGGGCAGCGCGCCGACGCGCGGGACCTGCGGGCCCGGCACAACCTGGGGTACTGGCGCGGTCGCGACTACGTCGGGCTCGGGGTCGGCGCCGTCTCGACGATCGGCGACGCGCGCCGGCGGAACACGCCCCGGCTCGGGCGCTACCTCGAGGCTCTCGCCGCGGGGCAGCGCCCCGGAGCGCGAGCCGGAGCCGCTCGACGGCGACGTGCGCGCGCGCGAGCGGGTGATGCTCGGCCTGCGCCTCGACGAGCCGCTGCCGCTCGCCGGGCTCCGCCACGCGCTCGACCCGGCGGGCCTCGCGCGGGTGACGCGACTGGGGCTCGCGGCCGAGGCGAACGGGACGCTGGCCTTGACCGAGCGCGGTCGTTTCCTCGGCGGCGCGGTCACCGCCGACCTGCTCGCCTGAGCCTCGGCAGGCCCCGCGTCCGCGGGGACGGCTAAAATCCCCTGCAAATGGCGCTGACCTTGCAGCTCTCCGAGCGCCAGCAGGAGATCCTGCGGCGCATGGTCGAGGAGTTCGTCGCCACCGGCGAGCCGGTGGGGTCGAAGACGCTCGTCGAACGCGCCGACCTGCGCGTCTCGGCCTCGACCGTGCGGGCCGAGCTCGCCGAGCTCGAGTCGCTCGGACTGCTCACGCATCCCCACACCTCGGCCGGGCGCGTCCCCACCGAGCTCGGCTATCGCTACTACGCCGACGAGCTGCTCGGCCGGCTGGAGCCGCAGCCGCCGTCGTTCCCGCTCGACCTCGCGTCGACGAGCACCGAGGTCGAGTCTGCGCTGCAGGCGACGACCGAGATGCTCTCGCAGGTGACGCGCCTGCTCGCGCTCGTCTCGGCGCCGCCGCTGGAGGCGACGCACGTTCGTCACGTCGAGGTGCTGCTCCTGCAGCCGGACCTCGTGATGGTGGTCGTGATCACCTCGGCGGGCGGCGTCTCGAAGCGGCTGTTCCACTTCGAGGAGCCGGTCGACCCGGGTCTGGCGCAGTGGGCCGGCGACTACCTGAACGAGAGCGTCTCCGGACTGCAGCTCGGCACGTCGCTGCTGCGGCGCCGCTTCGAGGACGAGACGCTCTCCGCGCGCGAGGCCGGCTTCCTCGCCGCGCTGAGCCCGGCCTTCGTGGAGCTCGTCTCCGCCGACCAGCGGCTCTACGTCGGCGGCGCGGCCGACCTGCTCGGCGAGGTGCGCGCCGACGAGCTGGAGGCGTATCGCAACCTGTTCGAGCTCGTCGAGAAGCGGGCTGCGCTGATCGAGGTGATCGGCGAGCCGAGCGTCTCGCAGCGGCCGTTCGTCCGGGTCGGGCACGAGCTCGTCCACCCGGCGTTGCAGGAGATCGCGCTCGTCGGAGCCTGCTACGGCCTCGTCCACCGCGCGCTCGGCGCGGTCAGTCTCGTGGGGCCGGTGCGCATGGACTACGAGAAGGCCGTCGGCGCGGTGCGCGCCGCCGCGCAGGAGCTCTCCCACTTCGTCGAGTCGATCTACGACGAGCGCTAGGCGGCTCGGGCAGACCCCGTCGTTACCCTCCTGACGATGGCGACGACCGACCACGACTACTACGAGCTGCTCGGCGTCTCGCGCGAGGCGACCGAGGCCGAGATCAAGAAGGCGTTCCGCGGGCTCGCGCGCGAGCTGCATCCCGACGTCTCCGACGCCCCCGACGCCGAGGAGCGCTTCCGCGAGGTCGTCGAGGCGTACGAGGTGCTCTCGAAGTCGGAGACGCGCGAGCTCTACGACCGCTACGGGCACGCCGGCCTGCGCAGCGGCGGCTTCCAGCCCGGGCACTTCGACTTCGGCAGCCTCTCCGACCTCTTCTCCGCCTTCTTCGGCGACGACATCCTGATGGGCGGCGGCCGCGGCGCCCGTGACGCGCGGCGCCGACCTCGCCGCGGTCGTCAGCGTCCCGCTCGTGGAGGCGGCGCGCGGGACGAAGCGGGAGGTCCCGTTCGAGGCCGCGGTCGCGTGCGCGCGATGCGGCGGCGACGGCGCCGAGCCGGGCACGGAGATCGCGTCGTGCTCCACCTGCCACGGCGTCGGGCGGCTGCAGCAGGTGACGCGCAGCGTCTTCGGCGAGTTCGTGCGCACGCAGGCGTGCCCGACCTGCGCGGGAACGGGACGCCGCATCGAGACGCCGTGCTCCGAGTGCCGCGGCGGCGGGCGCGTCGTCGAGCAGCGGACGCTCGAGGTCGAGATCCCGCCGGGGATCCACGACGGCCAGCGGATCCGGATCAGCGGCGAGGGCCACGCGGGTGCGCTCGGCGGACGCGCCGGCGACGTCTACGTCCAGGTTCGGGTGGAGCACGACGACCGCTTCGTCCGCGAGGGCGACGACATCTACACGACGGTCGACCTGACGATCACCCAGGCCGCCCTCGGCGACACGGTCACGATCCCGACCCTCGACGGCGACGAGCCGCTCGAGGTCTCCCCGGGCACGCAGCCGGGACAGATCGTCGTCCTGCGCGGGCGCGGGATGCCCGTGCTGCAGGGCTTCGGCCGCGGCGACCAGCGCGTACTCGTGAACGTGCTCGTCCCGCGCCACCTCTCCGACGAGCAGCGGCGCCTGCTCCGCGAGTTCGAGGAGCACGCCGACGAGCGCACGTACCAGAAGGGCGAGGGCGGGCTCTTCGACAAGCTGAAGAGCGCCTTCCGCTGAGACGCGTCGTCGTGCCCGGCGGCGAGCCGGAGCTCGCCGCGCTGCTCGACCTCGTCGCCGGCGTCGAGGAGGTCGAGGGCGGCTGGGCCGTCTACGCCGAGGAGGCCGACGCCGACCGGCTGCTCGTGCGCTTCCCCGGCGCGACCGCGGCCGAGGTGGCGCCGGGCTGGGAGGACGCGTGGCGCGCCTTCCACCGCGGTGCCGTCGTCGGCCGCTGCTGGGTCGGGCCGCCGTGGGAGGAGCCGCCGCCCGGCCTCGTCGCGGTCGTGATCGATCCCGGCCGTGCGTTCGGCACCGGCGCTCATCCGACCACGCGGCTGACGCTCGAGCTCCTGCAGGAGCTCGAGCCGACCTCGCTCCTCGACGTCGGCTGCGGCTCCGGCGTGCTCTCGATCGCGGCCGCGAAGCTCGGCTTCGGCCCGTTCCGCCCTCGACGTCGATCGGACCGCCGTCGAGGTGACGCTCGCAAACGCGGCTGCGAACGGGGTGCAGATCGCTGCGCGGATCGCGGACGCGCTCACCGGGGAGCTGCCGCGGACCGAGCTCGCGGTCGCCAACGTCGCGCTCGACGTCGTCGAGGCGCTTCTGCCCCGGCTGCCCGCCCGCCGCGCGGTCGTCTCCGGCTACCTCGTGCGCGACCGGCCGACCGCCGCCGGGTGGAGCGCGGTCGACCGCCGCGCGGCCGGCGGCTGGGCGGCCGACCTCCTCGAACGGGTCTAGTTAGAACCGGCCGGAATCCGCGAGCGCCCGCAGGTCCGCGGCGAGCGGCGCTCCGAGCTCGCCCGCCTCGCGCAGCAGGCCCTCGACGGCGACGCCGAGCGCGCGCAGCAGCTCGTCGCGCGCGAGCGAGCGGGGGCGCGCCTCCGCGAGCGGCGAGAGCACGTCGCGCGGCAGGTCGTCGAGGCCGCGGCCGTGCCGGGCGGGCAGCCCGCGCCTGCGGCAGGCGAGCGCGAGCGCCTCCCCCCGGAGCTCGCCGAGCCAGTGCTCGGCCTGCCAGAGCCGGCCGCGCTCGATGCAGACCCGCGCGCGAAGTGCGTGGTGGACGCCGAGCCCGAACAGCTCCTCCGCGGGCGGGGGCTGCGGGTGCGGCCGCTCGACCTCCTCGCCGAAGAGCAGCTCCCAGCGCGGCGTGTCCGCGCCGAACTCGGCGGCGGGCGTGCACGAGAGGTCGACCTGGAGGGCGCCCGGCAGCAGGAAGACGCGGTAGTGCGTCGCGCCCGACGGCAGATCGAACAGGCGGACGGCGCCGAGCTCCGCCGCGAGCGCGGCGCCCCAGTCGTCCAGCACTCCGATCGGCTCGACGCCCTCGGCGACGCCGAAGGTCAGGTCGAGGTCGGAGAGGCGGTCGCCGCCGCCGTTCGCGAGCGAGCCGACGAGCGCGCCGGCCACGACGCGCGGATCGGCGGCCGCCAGCGCGAGCACCCGCTCGCGCGCCCGGTCGCGCTCCTCGACGCTGAACACGCGCCGAGTCTAAGGTGCGAGAAGTGGGGAGCTCCTCGAGCGGGCGCGCCTGATGCGCGCCGCCGTCCTCGGCGCCACCGGGACGATCGGGCGCGCACTCGTACCCGTGCTCGCGCAGGAGCACGACGTGGTGGCCATCTCGCGCCGTCCGAGCTCCGCGGACACGGAGCGGATCCTCCACCTCGGCGTCGATGCGACCGACGCCGGGGCGCTGCGCCGCGCGCTCGACGGCGTCGACGTCGTCTACCACCTCGTGCACTCGCTCGGCTCGCCCGACTTCGAGGAGCTCGACCGGCTGATCGCCGACGCGGTGCGAGATGCCGCGGCCGCGGCCGGCGTCGCGCGGATCGTGTACCTCGGCGGGCTCGCCGACAGCACGACGTCGCTCTCGCCGCACCTGCGCAGCCGGGCGGAGACCGGGGAGCGGCTCGCGGCCGGCAGCGTGCCGGTGACGACGCTCGGCGCGGCGATGATCGTCGGGCCGGGCAGCGCCGCCTTCGAGACGATCGTGGCGCTCGTCCGCCGCCTGCCCGCGATGATCTGCCCGCGCTGGGTGTCGGTCGAGACGCAGCCGATCGCGCTCGACGACGTCGTCCGCTACCTCGTCGGCGTGGCCGCGCTGCCCGCGGCCGAGGGGCTGCGGCTCGACGTCGGCGGCCCCGAGGTGATGACCTATCGCGAGATGATGGAGCGGATCGCGCGCGTCCTCGGGCGACGCCCGTTGATCGTCGAGGTGCCGTTCCTGACGCCGCGCCTCTCCTCGCTCTGGCTCAACCTGGTCACGCCCGTGCAGGCGTCGGTCGCGCGGCCGCTCGTCGAAGGGCTGCGCTCGCCGACCGTCGTGCGCGATCCGCGCATCCGCGAGCTCGTGCCCTTCGAGCCGACGACCTTCGACGCCGCGGTCGCGAGCGCGCTCGGGCACTAACCTTCCGGGCCATGGCGACGTTCTCCGTCCGCTTCCTCGGCTGCAAGGTCTCGCACGTCGACGCGCACGAGGTGCGCGAGCGCCTGCTCGCGGACGGGCACGCTCGAGCGCGGCGGCGACGCCGACGTCGCGGTCGTGAACACCTGCTGCGTCACGCACGAAGCCGTCTCGAAGTCGCGCAAGGAGGCCGCGCGAGCCGCGCGCACGCACGGCCGGGTCTACGTCACCGGCTGCGGGGCGAACCTCGCCGCCGACGCGTTCGCCGGCCTGCCCGGGAACGTCGTCGTCGTCGCGAGGCGGAGCGAGCAGACCCCCGACTGGGTGGCCGGCGACGTCGGCGCGATCGGCTGCGTCCGGGCCGACGCGCGCCTCGACCGCGTCCGCGCCTTCGTCAAGGTGCAGGACGGCTGCTCCTTCTCCTGCGCCTTCTGCGTGATCCCGCTCGTGCGCGGCTCCTCGCGCAGCCGCGCCGCCGACGCGGTGCTCGGCGAGGTCCGGCGCCGCGTCGAGCAGGGCCACCGGGAGGTCGTCCTCACCGGGATCAACCTGGGCTGCTACCGCGACCGCGCCCTCGGCTACGACCTGCCCCGCCTCGTCCGCGAGGCCGGCGCGACGCCCGGGCTCGAGCGGTTGCGCCTCTCCTCGATCGAGATCAACCACGTGAACGACGCCCTCGTCGCGGCGCTGCGCGAGACGCCGACGGTGAGCCGCCACCTGCACGTGCCGCTCCAGTCCGGCGACGACCGCGTGCTGCGGGCGATGGGCCGCCGCTACTCGGTCGCCGCCTACCTGCGCCGGCTCGCACCGCTGCAGGAGGAGCTCAACCTGACGAGCGACGTGATCGTCGGCTTCCCCGCCGAGGACGAGGCCGCCTTCGAGAACACGCTGCGCACCGCACGCGAGGCCGGGCTGACGAAGATCCACGTCTTTCCGTACTCGCCGCGCCCCGGCACCGTCACCGCCGGCGAGGACGCCGTGCCGCCGCAGGTGAAGAAGGAACGCGGCGCCAGGCTCCGCGCCCTCTCGCACGAGGCCTGCCTCGCGCGCTGGCGGACGAAGGTCGGCCGCGAGGATCTCGTGCTCGTCGACCGGCGCGGACGCGGCTACGGCGACGACTACTCGCCCTGGCTCGTCTCCGGGTCGGCGCCCGTCGGCGAGCTCGTCCGGGTGCGCGGCGCAGCGGCGACCGAGGAAGGGGTGCTGGCCGCATGAGCGACGACTGCCTCTTCTGCCGGCTCGTCCGCGAGGGCGACCACGTCGCGGCGACCGAGGGCTTCGTCGCGGTCCGCGACATCAACCCGCAGGCGGCGACGCACCTGCTCGTCCTGCCCGAACGGCACGTCGAGTCGTTCCACGAGATCGCGTCGTTCCCGGCCGAGGAGGCGAAGCGGATGCTCGAGTTCGTCGCCGAGGTGGCTGCACTCGAGGGCCTGAAGGACTACCGTGTCGTCGTCAACGCCGGGGCGGGGGCAGGGCAGACGATCTTCCACCTGCACTGGCACGTGCTCGGCGGGGGCCTGACCGGGAGGATGGCGTGACGCTGATAGGCGAGATCGAGGGCGAGCTGAAGGACGCGATGAAGGCGCGCGACGCCGAGCGCCGCGACGCGCTGCGCCTGATCCTCAACGCGCTCAAGGGCTCCGAGAAGGAGCTGCAGCGCCCGCTCCGCGAGGACGAGGAGCTCCAGGTGCTGCAGCGGGAGCGCAAGCGCCGCGTCGAGGCGGCGGAGGCCTTCCGCGCCGGCGGCCGGGACGAGCAGGCCGAGTCGGAGGAGCGCGAGCTCGAGGTGCTCGAGGAGTTCATGCCGGAGCCGCTCTCCGAGGAGGAGATCGACGACATCGTCGACGACGTGATCGCGGAGGTCGGCGCGACGAGCATGGCCGACCTCGGCCGCGTGATGGCCGACGTGATGCCCCAGATCGCCGGGCGCGCCGACGGCTCGGTCGTCAGCCAGGTCGTGCGCGAGAAGCTCGCCTAGCGTTTCGCGGCGCGGGCACACTCTCCCGGATGTCGAGGAACGTGCGAGGCGGGGTCGCGGGCGCGGCGGCGGCGACGCTGTGGAGGCTCTGCGACCCCGTGCTGAAACGGACGTTCGGGACCCCGTACGCCGACGCGGAGCTGCTCGGGCCGTTCGTCACGCAGGGTCGGCTCGAGCCGGTGGCGAACCTCGTCACGCACGCGGCCGGCGGCTTCGCCTTCGGCTACGTCTTCACGCGCCTCGGCGGACGCGGCGTCCGTCAGGGCGTGGCCGCGGCGCTGGTGGAGAACACGCTCCTCTGGCCGGGGCTCGCCGTCTTCGACCGGATCCATCCCAGGCGGCGGAGCGGCGAGTGGCCCAGGCTCGTCGACGACCCGCGCGTGTTCGCGCAGGCGACCGCGGGGCACACGATCTTCGGCGTCCTGCTCGGCGTCCTCTCGCGGCGAGTCTGAGCGCCGGGCCTCGCTTCGCGACAGTCCCGATCGGGGGCGGGCTCTACGGCACGCGGCGGGCGCCGACGAGGGCGGCGGCCCAGTCGCCGCTGAGGCTCGCGACCTGGACGACGGTGCCCGTGTGCGGCGCGTGGATGAACTCGCCGCCGCCGATGTAGATGCCGACGTGGCCGAGCCCGTCGAAGAAGACGAGGTCGCCGGGCGCGAGATCGGAGGTGGAGATCGGGATCGTCGCGCTCCACTGGGCGACCGTGTAGTGCGGCAGCGAGATCCCGAGCTGCGCGTAGACGTACATGACGAGGCCCGAGCAGTCGAAGCCGCCCGGGCTCGCCCCGCCCCAGACGTAGGGGACGCCGAGGTAGCGGGCCGCGATCTGGGCCGCCTCGGGGTGACCCGCCGACGAGGAGCCGATGACGATCGGAGCCGGCGAGGCGACGAGCCCCGGCGCGGCCGGCGTCGGCGCGGCCTCCTGCGCCGCGTCCTGCTGTGCCGCCTGGTGCGCCGCGATCGCCCGGGCGATCCGCGCCTGCGCGAGCGCCGCGAGCCGCCGCTGCTGCGCCGCCTCCCTCGCCTGGATCTCGCCGATCGTCCGGTGGATCGACGCCAGCAGCCGCTGCTGCTCGGCGAGCGCCGACTCGATCGTCCGCTTCCGCTCGGCCAGCTGCGCCACCGTCGAGGCCCGCCGGCGCCGCTGCGCCCGCAGCAGCGCCTCCCGCCTCTGCACCGAGCCCCTGAAGCGCAGCGTCTGCTGCCCGAGCGCTGCGTCCTGCCTCGAGAGCACCCGCGCCGACTCGAGCCGGTCGAGGATCTGGGACAGGCTCGTCGCGCCGGCGAGCACGTCGAGCGCGCCGGGCTGCCCGTTCTGGTAGAGCGACACGATCCGCGCGTCGAGCCGCTGCCGGGCCGCCTTCAGGTTGGAGCGCGCGACGGCGAGCGCGAGCTCGTTCAGCTGCAGGTTCCGCTCGACGCGGGCGAGCCGGATCCTGGCGCCGTCGTAGCTCTGCACGACCTGCTCGAGGTTCCGGCCGATCGAGTCGATCCGCGCGAGCACGACGCGCTCGTGCGCCCGCTGGCGCAGGACGGCCGGCGAGGGGCGCGCAGCCGCAGCCTCGACGAACAGGCCGGCGGCGAGCAAGGCGGCGACGGTGGGGAGGAGAAGTCTCGTGCGCACTGCAGGTGCGGATGATGGCCTGGGCGGCGGACGCGGCCTGGGACGCTAGCGCACCGAGGGCGCCGCGCCAAGTCGCCTCCGCATGCGACGATCCGAACGTGATCGACCCGCTCGAGCGCTGGCGCCGGTACGGCGAGAAGCCGGACTTCGCCGGCCCGCTCAGCTTCGGCTCCGCTCCCTACACCCAGGACGCCTCGCTCCTCGCCGGCTTCGACGTCGCGATCGTCGGCGCGCCGACCGACGACCTGGTCTCCGACCGGCCGGGGACGCGCTTCGGCCCGCGCGCGATCCGCGCCGCAAGCTGCCCGCCCGGGCCGCATCTCGAGGCCAAGGTTGGACGCCTTCGCCGAGTTGCGCGTCGTCGACTACGGCGACGCGCCGGTGCTCCCGGCCGACCCGGCGCGCTCGCACGAGGCGATCGAGGAGACGGTCGGCGAGGTGCTCGAGGCGGGTCTGCTGCCGATCGTGCTCGGCGGCGACCATTCGATCGCCGAGCCGGACATCCGCGCCTGCTCGCGCCGCCACGGCCCGGTCGGCCTCGTCCATTTCGACACGCACACCGACACCGGCCGCGAGGTCTTCGGCGTCGAGGTCTCGCACGGCACGCCGATGTACCGGCTCGTCCGTGACGGCCACGTCGACCCGCGGCGGTACGTCCAGATCGGCCTGCGCGGCTACTGGCCGGGCGAGGCCGAGTTCGCCTGGCAGGAGGACCAGGGGATCGCGGCGTTCTTCATGCACGACGTCCGCGACCTCGGCATCCGCGAGGTGGTCGAGCGCACGGTGGCGCGGCTCGGGCCCGGCCCCGTCTTCCTCTCGGTCGACGTCGACGTCCTCGACCCCGCCTTCGCGCCCGGCACCGGCACGCCCGAGCCGGGCGGGATGACGAGCCTCGAGCTCCTGCAGGCGGTGCGCCTCCTCGCCCAGCGGCTCGAGCTGGTGGGCGCCGACGTCGTCGAGGTGATCCCGACCGCGGTGGGCTCCGCCGACGTGACCGCGCTCGTCGCCGAGCGGATCGTGCGCGAGATCCTCACCGGGATCGCCTTGCGGCGGCGCGAGAGCTGAGCTCTCGCTCGCGCGGAGCACCTCGATCCCGCGAGCGAACCGAAGGTTCGCGAGCGGCATACTGCGAGCGTGCAGGCGGTTCTGGACGTTCCGAACGAGGTCGCGGTCGAGCTGGCCGGGATCGGCGACGGCGTGCTCCACGCTCTCCGCGACCGGCTCGGCTGCACCGTCGTGCTGCGCGGGAACCGGCTGACCCTCGACGGCGACGACGGCAAGGTCGCCGAGGCCCGGGCCGTCGTCGAGGAGCTCGTCGAGCTCGTCGAGTCCGGTCAGGAGATCGGCGCCGGCACCGTCGACACCGTCCTGAACGCGATCGACCAGGCCGAGGACGTGCGCGAGATCTTCGAGGACGTCGTCTGGTCGCACCGCGGCAAGCGGATCACGCCGAAGACGGTGACCCAGAAGCGCTACGTCGACGCCATCCGCGACTGCACCGTCACGTTCGGGATCGGCCCCGCCGGCACGGGCAAGACGTACCTCGCGATCGCGCTCGCCGTCTCCGCGCTCTCCGACCGGCAGGTCGGGCGGATCATCCTCACGCGCCCCGCGGTCGAGGCGGGCGAGCGGCTGGGCTTCCTCCCCGGCGACGTCCTCGCGAAGGTCGACCCGTACATGCGCCCGCTCTTCGACGCGCTCTACGACACGATGGACCCGGAGAAGCTGAACGCCTACATCGAGCGCGGGACGATCGAGGTCGCGCCGCTCGCGTTCATGCGCGGACGCACGCTCAACGACAGCTTCATCATCCTCGACGAGGCGCAGAACACCTCGCCCGAGCAGATGCAGATGTTCCTCACCCGGCTCGGCTTCGGCTCGAAGGTGGTCGTCACGGGCGACGTCACCCAGGTCGACCTGCCGCGCGAGCAGGCGTCGGGACTGATCCAGGTGCGCGACATCCTCGGCTCGGTCGAAGGCATCGCGTTCGTCGAGTTCGGGCACGAGGACGTGGTGCGGCACAAGCTCGTGCAGCGGATCGTCGAGGCGTACAAGCGTCACGCCGAGCAGACCGGAACCCAGCGGAGTCGATGATCGAGGTCGAGGTCGAGAACCGCTCGGGCGTCGCGGTCGACGAGGCCGGTGCGGTCGAGCTGGCGCGGCGAGTGCTCGCGGCCGAGGGCGTCGAGGCCGGCGAGCTGGGCATCGCGTTCGTCGGGGCCGAGGAGAGCCGCGCGCTGAAGCAGGCGCATCTCGGGATCGACGAGGCGACCGACGCGCTCGCCTTCCCGATCGACGGGCTGGATCCGCTGCCGGAGGGCGTGCCGCGCCAGCTCGGCGACGTCGTCGTCTGCCCGCAGGTCGTCGGCGAGGCATGGCGGGCGCCGCTCGTCCACGCGCTGCTCCATCTCGTCGGCTACGACCACGGGCCCGACATGGAGGAGCGCGAGGCGGTGCTGAGCGCATGAGCGTCAGCACCCCGCGCCGCGACGACGAGGAGCAGCGCGAGCGCCAGCAGCGGCGCTCCTCCGCGCCGGCGCCGGGCCGCGCGCCGACGCTGATCGACAGCTTCAACTACGCGTTCGAGGGGATCATCCACGTCCTCCGCACCCAGCGGAACCTGCGCCTCCACTTCCTCGCGGCAATCGCCGTGTTCGTCGCGGCCGTGGCCGTCGGGGTCTCGCGCCTGGAGCTGATCGCGCTCCTGCTCGCGATCGCGTTCGTGCTCGTCGCGGAGATGATCAACTCGGCGATCGAGGGCGCGATCGACGTCTCGACGACCTCGTTCGACCCGAACGCGAAGCTCGCGAAGGACATCGCCGCCGGCGCGGTCCTGATCGCCTCGATCACCGCGGTCGCGGTCGGCTACCTCGTCTTCGAGGGCGCCGCCGCCGACAAGACGGCCCGCATCCTCGACCGGGTGCGGAACGCACCGGCGGAGATCACGCTGGTCGCTCTCGTGCTGGTCGTGCTCGTCGTGATCGCGACGAAGGCGTGGACGGGCCGCGGGACGCCGCTGCGCGGCGGGCTGCCGTCCGGGCACGCCGCCGTGGCGTTCGCCGGTTGGATGGCCGCGACCTACGTGATCGGCGACGACCATCGCTTCCTGATCTCGTCCCTGACCTTCATCATGGCGCTGCTCGTCGCCCAGACGCGCGTCGAGTCGGGCGTCCACTCGGCGCTGGAGGTCTTCTACGGCGGCGCGCTCGGCGCGCTCGTCACGCTCGTCGTCTTCCAGGTGTTCTCGTGACCGGGCAGGAGCTCGTCGAGCGCGCCGAGGCGGCGGCGGCGAACGCGTATGCGCCCTACTCGAACTACCGCGTCGGCGCGAGCCTGCTGCTCCGCGACGGGCGGGTCTTCGACGGCGTCAACGTCGAGAACGCGGCCTACCCGCTCGGCGTCTGCGCCGAGCGGACGGCGATCGCGACGGCCGCGAGCGACGGCGTCCGTCCGGGCGACGCGGCGGCGATCGGGATCACCGCGTCGCCGTGCGGCGGCTGCCGCCAGTGGCTCCACGAGTGGCGGATCGAGCGGGTCTCCTTCCGCCGCGAGGACGGCTCCATCGCGGAGTACCGCGCCGACGAGCTCCTCCCCGACACCTGGGACCTGCCGGAGTGAGGAGCGGCTTCGTCTCGGTCGCCGGACGCCCGAACGTCGGGAAGTCGACGCTCGTGAACGCGCTCTGCGGGGGCAAGGTGGCGATCGTCTCCGACAAGCCGCAGACGACCCGGCGCCGCATCTTCGGGATCGCGAACAGCGACGACCACCAGCTGATCCTCGCCGACCTGCCCGGCTTCCAGCGGCCGCTCGACGCCCTCACCGAGCGCATGCAGAAGACCGTCGACCTGGCCTTCGAGGACGTCGAGGGCGTCCTCTTCGTGCTCTCGGCCCGCGAGCGGATCGGGGCCGGAGACCGCTTCATCGCCTCGCGGGTCTTCGCCCTCGGGATCCCGGTCGTGATCGCGCTGAACAAGGTCGACAGGCTCAAGGCGGGCCACATCGCGCAGCAGATGAACGCCGCCGCGCGGCTGGCTGCAAATGCCGGCAACGAAGCTGCCGGCACGCGGCCGGAAGCCGGCGCCTCCGGCGCCTGGGCAACTTCCACGCGCTCCACCCCGTCAGCGCGAAGACCGGCGACGGGATCGGCGAGCTGCGCGACGAGCTGCTGGCGCTCCTGCCCGAGGGGCCCCTCTACTTCCCCCTGGAGCAGCGCACCGATCTCTCGGTCGAGCTCCAGATCGCCGAGCTCGTCCGCGAGAAGGCGCTCTGGCTGACGCGGGACGAGGTGCCGCACGCGATCTCGGTCGAGATCGAGGAGATCGAGGAGCGGGCGGTGCGCGCGACGGTCCTCGTCGAGACGGAGTCGCAGAAGCAGATCGTGGTCGGCAAGGGAGGCTCGATCGTGAAGGAGATCGGCGTGCGGGCCCGCCCCGAGGTCGAGGCGCTGCTGGGGCACCAGATCTTCCTCGAGCTGAAGGTGAAGGTGCGCCCGCACTGGCGCCGCGATACGGCAGCGCTCGAGCGGCTCGGCCTCTAGCCGGTCCGCCGCCTGGGCGGCCTCGGGCTCCAAGGCGCTTCGACGCTCGAGCCGGCGGTCAGGGGCAGCTCGGGCCGCCGCCGGCGGTCAGCCACGCCTTCAGGTCGCGGATCCGCCGCGCCGACTCGGCGAGGCGCGCGCGGAGGTGCGGGTACTTGGCGGCATCGGAGACGAGCGTGTCGTAGGCCTGCTCGCTCGCGGCCTCGTCGCCGAAGACGAGCAGGTCGATGCCGGCCGCGATCGAGCGCGTGGCGGCGTGGCCGACGCGGGCCGCCGCCGGAGCGGTGAGCGAATCGGTGACGGCCACTCCCTCGAAGCCGAGGTCGTCGCGGAGCAGCGGCCCGAGCAGCGTCTTCGAGAACACCGCCGGGAGTGCCGACGGGTCGAGGGCCGGATAGCGCGCGCTCGACACCATCACCAGCTTGACGCCGGCGGCGACTGCCCGGCGGAAGGGCAGGAGACCCTCGCGCAGCTTCCAGGCCCGGGCACGGATGGTGACGGCGTGCAAGTCGGTGTTCGCCCCCGCCGCGCCGAGGCCCGGGAAGTGCTTCGCCGTCGCCGCGATCCCGCCGCCCTGGAGGCCCAGCACGAACGCCCCGGTCATGGCCGCCACGGCTCTGGGCGAACGGGAGAACGCGCGGCTCCCGAGGAAGCTGTGCGCCGAGTCCGGCGTGTCGGCCACCGGCGCGAAGTCGACGTCGATCCCCACCCGCCGGAGCGCCAGGGCCGTCGCGAGCGCCTCGCTCCGGGCACGCTCGGGTGTCGCCATGGCGGCGGGCGCGACCGCCGGCGCCGCCCACGGCAGCCGCTTGACGCTCCCGCCCTCCTGGTCGACCGCGACGAGGAGCGGCTCGCCGTGCGTGCAGGCGGCCCGCTGCAACTGCGCGGTCACGGCCGAGATCCCGGCGCGGGAGGGCCAGCGGCCGAGCAGGAGCACGCCGCCCATCTCCCCCCGGCGCACGCGCGCGAGGAACGCCGCCGACGGGGGCGCCGCGAGGGTCCCCATGACGACGCGGCGGCGGCGGGCGTGACGGCCGCGGGCGACTGTCGTCGCGCATGCGACGCCGCCGTCGTCGTCCCGAGCACGGTCGCGACCACGGCGGCGCGGGCGGCTACCGACCCCGGGGACATGCGGCGACGCTAGCGGCCCCGCCTAGGCGGCCGCGGCGGGAACGGCGCCGGCCTCGAGCCGCACTCCCGTCTCCGGCGCGAAATAGTGGAAGCGCGAGGGGTCGAGCGCGAGCCGGAGCGACGCTCCCGGGCGAGCGGACGTCGCCGGATCGACGCGAGCCGTGAAGAGCGCGCCCTCGGCCGGGAGGAGCGCGTCGTCGTCGCCCGAGGCGTCGCGCACCTCGCTCACGTCCACGGGCGGTGCGTCGACGGCGAAGATCACGTGCGTGTCCGCGCCGAGCTCCTCGACGACCTCGACCCGTACGTCGATCCGCGGCAGCGCGGCGTCGGCCAGCGCCGCGTCGGCGAACGCCTCGGGCCTGAGGCCTGCGATCACGCGGCCGCCGTCCGGAGCGGTGCCGGGCCGCACCGGGATCCTGAAGCCGCCGAACTCGACATGACCGTCGACGACCTCGACCTCGACGAGGTTCATCGCCGGCGAGCCGATGAAGGCGGCGACGAACAGGTTGGCGGGCCGCGCGTAGAGCGTCTGCGGCGTGTCGACCTGCTGGACTCGCCCGTCCCGCATCACGGCCACGCGCTGGCCGAGGGTCATGGCCTCGATCTGGTCGTGCGTGACGTAGATCGTGGTCGTGCCGAGGCGCGCGTGCAGCGCCGAGAGCTGGGCGCGCATGCTGACGCGGAGCTTCGCATCGAGGTTCGACAGCGGCTCGTCCATCAGGAACGCCTTCGGCTCGCGCACGATTGCGCGGCCCATCGCCACGCGCTGCCGCTGGCCGCCCGAGAGCGCGGCCGGCCGCCGTTCGAGCAGCTGCTCGAGGCCGAGCATCCCGGCGACGCGCTCGACCCGCTCGACCACGTCGCGCTTGGGCGTCCTGCGCACCTTGAGCCCGTAGCCGAGGTTGTCGCGGACGCTCATGTGCGGGTAGAGCGCATAGGTCTGGAAGACCATCGCCACGTCGCGCGCGCGGGGAGGGAGGTCGGTGACGTCGCGCCCCGCGATCGTGATCGTGCCGTCGCTGACCTCCTCGAGGCCGGCGATCATCCTCAGCAAGGTCGACTTTCCGCAGCCGGACGGCCCGACGAGGACGAGGAACTCGCCGCCGCCGATCTGGAGCGAGACGCGGTCGACCGCGACGACGTCGCCGCCGAAGACCTTGCTCACCGAGTCGAGGACGATCTCTGCCACGCAGCTCCCGCCACGATCTATACCCGTTCTCTGCTCCGAAAGCAATGGCATTGACCACTTGCCCGACCACCTCTATAGTCGAGCACGGACAGGAGAGCCCATGAGCGCGCCCCAGAAGGTCACGAAGCAGAGCCACACGCGGGCCCAGGTGCTCGAGCTGATCGAGCACCTCGGTGTCGGGGCGGCGATCCCCTCCGAGCGGCAGCTGAGCGTCGAGCTCGGCGTCTCGCGGCTCACCCTGCGCGCTGCGCTCGACGATCTCGCGCGCGAGGGCCACCTCGTGCGACGACGCGGAAGCGGCACCTACGTCCAGCAGCCGAAGATCTCGCAGGAGCTGACGATGACCTCGTTCAGCGAGGACATGCGCCGGCGCGGGATGGCGCCCGGAAGCCGCACGCTCTCGCTCACCCGGCAGCTCGCCGGCGCGCGGTTGGGGCGCTTCCTGAACGTCTCTCCCGGCGACGAGATCGTCGTCGTCAAGCGGCTTCGACTGGCCGACGGCGTCTCGATGGCGATCGAGACGCTGCACATCCCGGCAGCGGTCTTGCCCGATGTGAAGGCGGCCGATCTCGAGGGCTCCTTCTACCAGCTGCTGCGCTCGAAGTACGGCATCGAGATCGCGAGCGGCACGCAGACGATCGAGCCGACGGTGACGAACGAAGAGGAGTCCGCCGCACTCGGCGTCCCGCTCCATTCACCGGCTTTCCTGTTCGAGCGCACGAGCCGCGACGCGGCAGGTCGGACGCTCGAGTTCGTGCACTCGATCTACCGGGGCGACCGGTACCGGATCGTCACCGAGCTGACCTCCGCGTAGGCGCGCGGCCAGGGCTCGTTCACCAGACCTTGACACAGGTGGTCAGGTGTGGAACAGTCCAGCCGTGGCCAACTGGTACAGACCACTCGGCGCACCGATCGGCGCTCCGCAGCTCGTCGGCCACACGGGCATCGCGTCGCCGTCGCGCGTCGACGGCTCGAGGAGATTCGCATGAGATCACGGGTTTTCGCGGCGGCTGCTGCCGTCGCCGTGCTCGGGGTCGTCGCCGCGACGGCCAGTGCAGGCGTGCAGCGGGCTCAGGCCAACAAGCTCACGGTCTGGCTCCAGGTCGACGCCCAGTCCGGCTGGCCGGACGTCGTCGCGGCCGCGAACCAGCAGTTCACGAAGGACCATCCCGGCTGGACTGTGGACGTGCAGTACCAGAACTGGGGCGACCATCTGCAGAAGTTCGACGCGACGCTCGCGGGCGGCAACACGGCCGGACGTGATCGAGATGGGGAACACCGAGATGGTCAAGTACATGGCTGCCGGCGCGTTCGCCGACATCAGCGGCAGCAAGGGCAAGTTCGACAACTCGTCGACCTGGCTCGCCGGCCTCGCGAAGTCGGGGCAGTACAGGGGCAAGGTGTACGGCGTTCCGTACTACGCGGGCTCGCGCGTCGTCACGTACCGCACGGACCTCTTCAAGAAGGCGGGGATCAAGACTCTGCCGGCGAGCCTCTCGCAGTTCGCGTCCGACGCGCAGACCCTGGCGAAGAAGAACGCGAAGACGAAGGGCTTCTCGCCGGTCTACATCGCGGGTACCGACTGGTACGTCGCAATGAGCTTCGTGTACGACTACGGCGGCTCGATCGCCCGCACGCACGCCGGAAAGTGGGTCGGCAACCTCGACTCGAAGAAGTCGCTCGCGGGGCTCAACGCGTTCAAGAGCTTCTTCCTCGGCTCGTCGAAGGCGAGCAAGACCGCAGACGAGAATCACCCCGCCCCGTACGACGTCTACTCGCAGGGCGGCGCGGCTGCGATCCTCGGCCCGGGCTGGTTCAGCTGCTGCGTCGGCACGAAGTACAAGACCGCCACGGCGCAGTTCGTGATGCCGAGCCACACCCAGGGCAAGGTCATGCCCGGCTTCCTCGGCGGCTCCGACCTCGCCGTGCCGGCCCCGAGCGGGAACCAGTCGCAGGCCGTCGACTGGATCGCCGACTTCACGAGCACGGCCAACGAGCGGGCACTCCAGGCGAAGGGCAACATCCCGAACGCGACCAACCTGCTCGGGACGAGCACGAACGAGCGGGCCGCGGCGCGGAGCTGGTTCGTCCCGGCCGCGAAGCACTGGGTCGACGTCGAGAACGGCAATATCCTCCGCAACATGCTGGCGCAGATCCTCACCGGCAAGCTGACGGTGCAGCAGGCCGCAACCGCGGCCAGCGACAACATCAGCCTCGTCCTCAACCAGCCGTAGCGTCCTGAGCGGCAGGACCCCTACGGCAGCGGGAGTCGCCGCCGAGACCGCCTCCGGGTGGTCTCGGCGGCATCGCCGTCTCACGGGCCGTCGGTTGGCGGGCGGCTCGGTCCCGTACCTGCTCGTGGCGCCGGTCATCGTGGTGATGGCGGCGATCCTCGGCTACCCGATCTACAGCCTCGTCCGGCTCTCGCTGCAGCAGTACGGCCTCTTCGAGCTGATCCGCCACCAGGGCCGCTACATCGGCCTGCACAACTTCGGCCTCGTCCTCCACGACGCCGTCTTCTGGCACACGCTCGTGCGGACGGTCGTGTTCACCGCGGCGAACGTGAGCCTGACGATGGTGCTCGGCACGCTGATCGCGCAGCTGCTCGTCCGCGTCAGCACCTGGGTGCGCCTCCTCGTCACCGCAGGCCTCGTGCTCGTCTGGTCGATGCCGCAGGTCGTCGCGGTGCAGGTCTGGTACTGGATGACGAACTTCCAGAACGGGGTCGTCAACTACGTGCTCACCGAGCTGCACGTCGGCGACTACTTCCAGCACGACTGGTACGCGACGCCCGTCTCTCAACTCGGCCTGACGACGGCGCTGATCGTCTGGGGCGCGCTGCCGTTCGTGGCGATCACGGTCTACGCGGCGCTCTCCCAGGTGCCGCGCGAGCTCGTCGAGGCGGCGCAGATCGACGGCGCGCCCGCATGGCGCGTGTTCGTCGACGTGACACTGCCGATCATCACGCCGGTGCTGCTGATCCTGACCAGCCTCTCGATCCTCTGGGACTTCGGCGTCTTCACGCAGCCGTATCTGCTGATCGGCCAGGCCCACGTCAACCCGTCGAACTACCTGATGGGCATCTACCTCTTCGAGGAGGGGTACGTGAAGTCGGACTTCGGGCGGGGCGCGGCGATCTCGATCCTGATGCTCGTGATGGTGGCGGCGATGAGCGTCGTCTACGTCCGGCGGATGGTGAAGATCGGGGAGGTGGACGCGTGACCCCGAAGGGCGTGCGCCGGGGCGCCTGGAACGCCGTGGGGATCGCCCTCTTCGCGGTGCTGGTCTTCCCGGTGTTCTGGATGATCTCGACCGCCTTCAAGCCGGACGACCAGATCAACAGCCTGACGCCGACCTGGATCTCCGCGGCGCCGACGCTGCAGCACTTCCGCGACGCGATCGCGAAGCCGTTCTTCTGGGAGGACGTGAAGAACAGCGTGATCGTCGTGCTCGTCACGGTCGGGATCGCGATGGTGCTCGCGTTCCTCGCCGCCGTCGCGCTCGCGAAGTACCGCTTCACCGGGCGCAAGCTCTTCATCGTGCTCGTGATCGGGATCCAGATGCTGCCGGGCGCGGGGCTGATCATCCCGCTCTACGTCGTGCTCGCCCGCTACCACCAGGTGAACACGCTCACAGGCGTGATCGTCACCTACCTGACCGCGGCGCTGCCGTTCTCGGTGTGGACGCTGCGCGGCTTCATCCTCGGCATTCCGAAGGACCTCGAGGAGGCGGCGATGGTCGACGGCTCGAGCAGGCTCGGGGCCTTCGTCCGGATCCTGCTCCCGCTCGTCGCGCCGGGGCTCGTCGCGACCTCCGTCTTCGCGTTCATCACGAGCTGGAACGAGTACATCTTCGCGCGCATCCTGCTCAACGACCAGTCGAAGCAGACGGTGACCGTCTGGCTCTCGTACTTCCTCGGCACGAGCCGTCATACCGACTGGGGCGCGCTCATGGCGGCGTCGACCCTCACGGCGATCCCCGTCGTGATCTTCTTCCTGCTCGTGCAGCGCAAGATCGTGTTCGGCCTGACCGCCGGCGCAGTGCGCGGATAGAACCGTCCGCAATGTCGCGAGGAATTGGTATTGACCACATGCGCCGAGTGTGCTTGGATCGAGAGCTGAGGAACGCGACCGTGGATCCGACCCTCCATCCGTGCGGCTCCGCCGTCCCACCAGCGGCGGCGGGGCCGCCGGTCGCTCCCCGTACGGGTCCGGCATGAGGGCGGGCTGCTCCTACTTCGGCGTCCGGATCGCGCGCCACGCGCGCCGCGACATGGCCGACCTCGCCGCTCGCGGCTACAGCGGCGTCCTGCACACGTTCTCCGAGAACGACCTCGCCTACTACCGCGGCACGATGGCCGAGCTCGTGGCCGCCTCCCACGCCGAGGGGCTGACGGTGCAGGCGAGCCCGTGGGGTCTCGGCCGCACCTTCGGCGGCGAAGCCGAGAGCCGCTGGGTGACCCTGCATCCCGACGAGTGCCAGGTGATGGACGACGGGCGCCGGGTCGCCGGCGCGTGCCTGAACAGTCCGGCCTATCGCGCCTTCTGCAGAGAGTGGGCCGACTGGGTGCTCGACTGCGGCGTCGACTCGGTCTTCTGGGACGAGCCGGCGTGGATGGTCCCGCAGCACGTCGGCATCGACGACCCGGCGCGCTGGACCTGCCGCTGCGATCGCTGCGCCGAGCGCTTCGGCGGCTCCGTGCCGGCCGAGCTGACGCCCGACGTGCAGTCGTTCCGTGAAGCGTCGGTCGTCGACTTCCTGCGCGAGATGCTCGCGCACGTCGCGGCACAGGGCGGGAGCAACGCGGTCTGCCTGCTTCCGGCGACCGAGGGGTCGCACGGGATCTCCGACTGGGACGAGGTCGCCGCGCTCCCGGGACTGACCACCTTCGTCACGGACCCGTACTGGAAGCACTGGGACGCGGAGGCCGGCCCGTTCGTCCGCCGCTTCGCCCGCCTGCTCCGCACGACCGCCGAGCGGCACGGAGTCGCGGCGCAGCTGTGGGTGCCCAGCTTCGGCCTCACCCGCGACGAGATCCCCGAGCTCGAGGCCGCGGTCGCCGCTGCGCGCGAGGAGGGCGTCGACGACGTATGGACCTGGGGCTACGAGGCGTGCGGGCACATGACGAGCCTCGCGACGCCCGACGCGCCGCTTGTCTGGGAGGCCGTCAGCGCGGCGCTGACCGGGCGGCCGCAGGCGCCGACCGAGGCGGCGTCCGCGCGCTTCGCCGATCTCGACCTGCGCCCGACGCATGAGCTCGTCCGGCTGCTCAACGAGGAGGACGCGACCGTGGCCGCCGCCGTCGCCGACACGGTCGACGAGCTCGCCGCCGCGGTCGACGCCATCGCGGAACGGCTCGCCCGCGGCGGACGGCTCGTGTACGCCGGCGCCGGCACGTCGGGCGCGCTCGCGGCGCTCGACGCCGCCGAGCTCGGTCCGACCTTCGGCTCGCCGCCGGGCGAGGTGCTCGCCGTGGTCGCGTTGGACGAGGAGGGCGAGGACGACCACGCCGCCGGACGTGACCGCGTCGCTCGGATCGGGCTGCGCGCGGACGACGCCGTCGTCGCGGTCAGCGCGAGCGGCTCGACTCCCTTTGCGCTCGGCGCGCTGGAGGCGGCGCGCGACGCCGGCGCGCTTCGAGTGGCGGTCGCGTGCGTGCGCGGCAGCCGGCTCGCCGCGCTCGCCGACCACGAGGTCGCCGCCGTCGTCGGCGCCGAGGTGCTCGCCGGTTCGACCCGGCTCAAGGCGGGAACCGCGCAGAAGCTGATCTTGAACACGATCTCGACGCTGGTGATGATCCGGGTCGGCCGCACCTACGGCGGCCTGATGATCGGCGTCCTGCCGGGGAACGAGAAGCTGCGCGCCCGCGCCCGCCGCAACGTCGCGCTCGCGAGCGGCGTTCCCGAGCCCGAGGCGGACACGGCGCTCGCGGCGGCCGGGGGCGACGCCCGGGTCGCGCTCGTCTCACTGCTGGCCGGGGTCGACCCGGCCGCGGCGCGCGAGCGGCTCGAGGCGGCCGGAGGTTCCGTCCGCGGGGCGGTGGGGCACGGGCGTGGGCCCGACGGAGCCGGGCGGGGAGCGGAAGCGGCGACGACGTCTCCGCCGGAGCGCGAGTCGTGAGGCTCGGAGTCGAGGCGGCGCTCGTTCGCGGCGGGCTCGTGCCCGGCGATGTCGAGGTCGAGGATCGCCGGATCGTGGGCGTCGGCCTCAAGCCGGGAGCGCGCGGCCGCGTCGCCGTGCCGGGCTTCGTCGACCTGCAGGTGAACGGCTACGGCGGCGTCGACTTCCTGGCCGCTTCCAGCGACGACTACGCCCGCGCCGGCGAGGCGTTCCTGCTCGCCGGCGTCACCGCCTACCAGCCGACCTTCATCACCTCGCCCGAGGCCTCGATCGTCGAGGCGCTGCGCGCGGTCCCCTCCGGCGGAGCCGGCCCGCGCGTCCTCGGGGCGCACCTCGAAGGGCCATTCCTCTCGCCCGAGCGGCCGGGCACGCACCCCCTGGCGCACCGGCGCGACCCGGACGTCGCGCTCCTCGACCGCCTGCTCGACGCCGGCCGCGTCACGGAGATGACGCTCGCGCCGGAGCTGGCGGGCGCCGACGCGCTGATCGTGCGGCTGCGCGAGCGCGGTGTCGTCGTCTCGGCCGGTCACACGAACGCGACCGCCGCCGAGGCGCACCATGCGTTCGACCTCGGCGTATCGGGCCTGACCCACGTCTTCAACGCGATGCGGCCGTTCCGCTCGCGCGATCCGGGGGTCGCCGGCGCAGCCCTGACCCGTCCCGACGTCCTCGTGAAGATGATCGTCGACGGCTACCACCTCGCCGACGAGACCGTGCGGCTGGTCTGGGCGTGCGCCGGGGGGCGGATCGCCCTGATCACCGACGCGATCGCCGCTGCCGGCGCCGGGCGCGGCACCTTCCAGCTCGGCGAGGTCGAGATCGAGGTCGCCCATGGCGCCGCCCCGATGCGGGAGGACGGGACCCTTGCCGGGACGGTGCTGACGATGATCGACGCCGTCCGGAACCTCCACGCGCTCGGCGTGCCCTTCGAGGCCGCGGTCGGTGCGGCGACGGAGGTGCCGGCGCGCTTCCTCGGCCGCACCGACGTGGGCGTACTCGAGCCGGGCGGCCCGGCGGACGTCGTCGTCCTCGACGACCGGCTCGAGATCCTCGAGGTCCTCTGCGCGGGTGACGCCGATGTCGTGGCTCGAGGCTGAGCTCCGGGAGCAGCCGGAGGCGCTTGCCCGCCTGCTCGACCACGGGCGCGAGCGCGCGCAGCTGGCGGCACGGGCGTTCCGCGGGCCGGACGTCCGCTACGTCCTGATCGCGTCCCGCGGCAGCTCGGCGAACGTCGCCCGCTACGCGCAGTACCTGCTCGGCCGCGCCCACCGCGTGCCGGTGATGTTCGCGACGCCCTCCCTCTACACGATCTACGAGCAGCCGCCGCGCCTCGACGGCGCCGTCGTGGTGGGAATCTCCCAATCGGGTGCCTCGCCGGACGTCGTCGCGGTGCTCGCAGAGGCGCGCGTGCAGGGGCGGCCGACGCTCGCCGTCACGAACGACCCCGGGTCGCCGCTCGCCCGGGCGGCGGACGTCGTGCTCCCGCTCGAGGCGGGCCGCGAGCAGGCGGTCGCCGCCACGAAGACGTATCTCAACTCGCTCGGCGCGGTCGCGCTGCTCTTCGCGGAGATCGGCGAGGACGACGTCGCGCGGGAGGAGCTCGCGCGGATGCCCGAGACGCTGGCGGCGCAGATCGCGCTCTCCCTCGACGACCCTCCGCCGCTCGACGAGTACCGCGACGCAATCGGCGCGACCGTGGTCGCGCGAGGCGTCAACTACGGCACCGCCTTCGAGATCGCGCTCAAGATCCGCGAGCTCTCAGGGCTCGTCACCGAGGCGTACTCGCCCGCCGACCTGATGCACGGTCCGATCGCCGCGATCAGGCAGAACTGGCCGGTGATCGTCGTCGCGCCGACCGGCCCGGCGCGGCCGAGCGTCGAGGAGGTCGTGCCGCCGCTTCGCGAGCGTGAGGCGCGGTTGATCGCAGTCTCCGACGTGCACGCGGTGCTGCGGCGAGCGCGGACGCGGCTCCCCCTCGTCCCGCGCGTGCCCGAGTGGTTGAGCCCGCTCACCGCGGTCGTGCCGGGTCAGGTGACGGCGCTGCGGTTGACCCGGCTCCGCGGCCTCGACCTCGACTCTCCGGTCGGCCTGCGCAAGGTCACGCTGACGCGCTAGCGGGGCGGCGGAGCAGCACGACGTCCTGCGTCGGGTTTCCCAGCGCGCCCTCCGGCTCGATCTCGACCGACGCGAACCCGGCCGCGAACGTCTGCCGGAGGTACGGCTCGGGATGGTAGGCGGAGCAGAGGTTCGTGCCGGGCAGATCGTCCCAGCGCACGACGAGCTCGCCCCGCTCGAAGCGCTCCCGCTCGTCGGCGGCGAGACGGGGGAGGTACGAGCGGCCGTGCGTCGTCACGAGGAGCGCTCCGCCGGGGCGGAGCACGCGCCTCAGCTCGTCGCGCCATCCCAGCTGGAGCTCCGCGGTCAGGTGCGTGAAGACGGAGAGGGCGTAGACGAGGTCGAAGCTCTCGTCGGCGAAGGCGAGGGGCGGCGTGAGCCCGTTCACCTCGAAGCGCGCGAACGGGAGGTTGCGGCTGCACCAGGCGATCGCGCGCGGGTCGAGGTCGGTTCCTGCGACGAAGCCCGCGAAGTCGTGCCACCAGCGGGTGACGCGGCCGCAGCCGCAGCCGAAGTCGAGGACCGCCTCGACGTCGTCGGGCGGCACGTGGGCCGCGATCGCGTCGTAGCCCGCACGTCCGCCGCGGACGAACCACTCGGCGTCGGCGGTGCCGGCGACCCGCACCATCAGGCGCCGGGGCGGCAGCGGGGGGCCCTCGACCTCGATCCGGCGGCCGCCGCGCAGCGCCGTCCACGTCTCCCAGGCGCGGAACGCAGGCCCGAGCAGGCGCGCGCGCTCGAGCAGGCGGAGGAGGCGGCGCTTCACGAGGACGCTGCCGCCAGGGCGAGCACCGCTTCCGCCGTCGCCTCGGGCGTCCGGGTCGACGCGTCGTGCTCGACGAGCGCCCCGCGAGGAGGCGCGCGACGGTCGTCTTCCCCGACGCCTGCGGGCCGGTGAGGAGGAACGCCCCGTGCACGGACGGGACGGTATAGCGTCGCCGCGTGGGCGACGCGGAGAGGGAGGCGCTCGCGGCCGCGAAGGAGCGGCTCGACCGGCTCGCGCTCTATCCCCGCCCGGTGTCGCTCCGGGGCGTCCGGCTCGTGGTCGCGCCGTGGCTCTTCCACCTGCCCTGGCTGCGGCGCTTCGACGGCTACGCGACGCACCTCGTCGTCGTGCTGCGGGCGCGCCGCTTCCTCGCCGACGGCGATCTCGTCGCCCACGAGCTCTGCCACGTCTGGCAGATGCAGCACCACCCGCTGCGGATGCCGCTCTCGTACCTCCACGGCTACGAGCGGAACCGGTTCGAGCTGGAGGCGCGGCGCGCGGCGTCCGAGACGCGCTAGCGGGCGGACTACACTCAGCGCCATGGCGCAGGCGCCCGCACTTCCCGGCGGCTTCGAGCTGCCCCTGGAGCCGAGGCTGCCGCGGATCGGGTCGGTCGACGCGGTCGCGCTCGAGGAGCGCGCAGCCTCGCTCGCGAAGCGCTCGATCAAGAAGGACGCGAAGGTGTTCGCGCTCCGGCTCGCCATCCGAACGACCGACCTGACCACGCTCGAGGGCTCGGACACCCCCGGCAAGGTCGCGGCGCTCGCGTCGAAGGCGCTCCGCCCCGACCCGTCGGATCCGACGGTGCCGTTCGTGGCCGCGATCTGCGTCTACCCGAACCTGATCACCGCCGCACGGGAGAGGCTCGCCGGCAGCGGCGTCAAGGTGGCGGCGGTGGCGACCGGGTTCCCCTCCGGCCAGTACCCGACCCCGATCAAGGTCGCCGACGCGCGCAGCGCCGTCGAACTCGGCGCGGACGAGATCGACATGGTGATCGACCGGGGCGCCTTCCTCTCCGGGCGGTACGCGAAGGTCTACGACGAGATCGCGCAGGTGAAGGAGGCCTGCGGCGAGGCGCACCTGAAGGTGATCCTCGAGACCGGCGAGCTCGGCACCTACGACAACGTGCGCCGCGCGACGCTGCTGGCGATCGCCGGCGGCGCCGACTTCGTCAAGACGTCGACGGGGAAGATCAGCCCGGCCGCGACGCTGCCGGTCGCGCTCTGCATGCTCGAGGCGGTGCGCGACGTGTACGAGGAGACGGGGCGCCGCGTCGGCTTCAAGGCCGCGGGTGGGATCCGGCAGGCGAAGCAGGCCGTGCAGCACCTCGTGCTCGCCCACGAGACGCTCGGGCCGGCCTGGCTGAGCCCGGACCGCTACCGGTTGGGCGCCTCGTCGCTCCTCAACGACATCCTGATGCAGCTCCGCAAGGAGCGCACCGGCGCCTACCAGGGCCCCGACTACTTCACCGTGGACTGATCTTCTTGTCTCTCGCGACGAAGCCGGCACCCCTGCGTCACAGCTTCCGCCGTATCGTCGACCCCACCCAAGAGGGTGGGGGGAGGGTGGTGGGCCCGGGTATCCCGGGCCGTCTCAGGAGCCCGGATGTCTGAGCTGGACGAGCGGCACGACGACGTGGCCGTGCCGGGCGACTGGACGTATGCGCCCGCGCCGGAGTCGCGCGACGTCGTCCGGCTGCGCGAGCGCTACGGGCACTTCGTCGGCGGCGAGTGGCTCGAGCCGGCCGAGACCTACGAGACGATCGCGCCCCGGGACGAGGAGCGGCTCGCCGTCGTCGGGCAGGGGACCGAGGCCGACGTCGACCGCGCCGTCCGCGCCGCCCGCGCGGCGTTCGCGAGCGGCTGGTCGGCGCTGGCCGGCTCCGAGCGTGCGAAGTACCTGTTCCGGATCGCGCGCATCCTCCAGGAGCGGGCGCGCGAGTTCGCGGTGCTCGAGTCGTTGAACGGCGGCAAGCCGATCAAGGAGTCGCGGGACGTCGACCTGCCGCTCGCGGCGGCGCACTTCTTCTACTACGCGGGGTGGGCCGACAAGCTCGAATACGCATTCCCGAACCGGCGGCCGCAGCCGGTCGGGGTCGCGGGCCAGATCATCCCGTGGAACTTCCCGCTCCTGATGCTGGCCTGGAAGGTCGCGCCGGCGCTGGCCTGCGGCAACACGGTCGTGCTCAAGCCGGCCGAGACGACCCCTCTGACCGCGCTGCTCTTCTGCGACGTGCTCCGACAGGCGGAGCTGCCGGCGGGGGTCGTCAACATCGTCACCGGCGACGGCCGCACCGGCGCCGCTCTCGTCGAGCACGGCGGGGTGGACAAGATCGCGTTCACCGGCTCGACCGAGGTCGGCAAGGCGATCCAGCGCAGGCTCGCCGGCTCGGGCAAGAAGCTGACGCTCGAGCTCGGTGGCAAGGCCGCCAACGTCGTCTTCGACGACTGCGCCCTCGACCAGGCCGTCGAGGGGATCGTCAACGGCATCTACTTCAATCAGGGTCACGTCTGCTGTGCCGGGTCGCGCCTGCTGGTGCAGGAGTCGATCTACGAGCCGCTCGTCGACAAGCTGAAGCGCCGCCTCTCGACCCTTCGCGTCGGCGACCCGCTCGACAAGAACACCGACGTGGGCGCGATCAACTCACGCGCGCAGCTCGAGGCGGATCGAGGAGCTGGTCGCCTCGGGCCGCGACGAGGGCGCCGAGATCTACCAGCCGCCGTGCACGCTCCCGGAGCAGGGGTACTGGTTCGCGCCGACGGTCTTCACGAACGTCGCGCAGAGCTACCGGATCGCACAGGAGGAGATCTTCGGGCCGGTGCTCTCCGTGCTCACGTTCCGCACGCCGGACGAGGCGGTCGAGAAGGCGAACAACACCCCGTACGGCCTCAGCGCCGGCATCTGGACGGAGAAGGGCTCCCGGATCCTCTGGATGGCGCAGCGCCTGCGGGCCGGCGTCGTCTGGGCGAACACGTTCAACCGCTTCGACCCGACCTCGCCGTTCGGCGGCTACAAGGAGTCGGGCTTCGGCCGCGAGGGCGGGCTGCACGGGCTCGAGCCCTACCTGGAGTTCGACGAGTGAGCCGCCTCCCGGTGAAGAAGACCTACAAGCTCTTCGTCGGCGGCGAGTTCCCGCGCAGCGAGTCGGGGCGCACGTACGAGGCGGAGGGCCAGAACATCGCCCGCGCCTCGCGCAAGGACGCTCGCGACGCCGTCCGCGCCGCCCGCGCCGCGCAGGCCGGGTGGGCGAAGGCGACCGCCTACAACCGCGGCCAGGTGCTCTACCGGCTCGCCGAGATGGTCGAGGCGCGCCTCCCCGAGTTCTCCGCGCTCTGCTCCGGCCGCGACGAGGTGGAGGCGGCGATCGACCGGATCGTCTGGTACGCGGGCTGGGCCGACAAGCTGCCGCAGGTGCTCGGCGGGGCGAACCCCGTCGCCGGGCCGTACTTCAACTTCACGATTCCGGAGCCGACGGGGGTCGTCGCCCTGCTCGCGCCCGACGAGCCGTCGCTGCTCGGCCTCGTCTCGCGCCTGCTGCCGCCGCTCGTCGGCGGGAACGCCGTCGTGGCGGTCGCCTCCGAGACGCGTCCGCTCGCCGCGGTCGAGCTCGGCGAGGCGATCGCGACGAGCGACGTCCCCGGCGGCGTCGTGAACCTCCTCACCGGCTTCCGCGCCGAGCTCGGGCCGGTGCTCGCCTCGCACATGGACGTGAACGCCCTCGACGTCTGCGGCGCCGACGGGCAGGCGGCCGAGCTCGAGGAGCTCGCCGCCGAGAACGTGAAGCGGGTCGTCCACGGGCGCGCCGACGTCCAGAGCCCCTGGGAGATCTCGAGCTTCCTCGAGCTCAAGACGGTGTGGCACCCGATCGGCACCTGACCTCCGGCTCGCGGCAGGCGGCGTCGACCTGACCGCGGCGGCGGCGGCGACCGGCTCGACCGGCTCACCGTGCCGGGTGCGGGGCGATAGGCTAGGGGTGAGGAATGGCGCAGGGCCGCTTCAGCGAGGCGATCTCCGAAGGGGACGGCATCTCCGTCATCGCGGCGGTCGAGGACGCTGCCACCGCGCAGGCAGCCGAGGAGCAACGGGCGGAGGCGCTCGTCGTCCGCGGCAACCCGGGCGAGGTGCGCGAGGCGACCTCGCTGCCGATCCTGTGGCGCGCGGCCGCCTCGCTCGAGGAGGCCTCTGCCCTGGCCGACGCCTACCTGCTCGTCTTCGACGCGCTCGACGACGACGACGGCCGACTCGAGGCGCTCCACGGCCAGGCGCTCGCGCTCGGTCTCGACTGCGCGATCGAGGTGCGCAACGAGGAGGAGCTGGAGCGGGCGCTCGAGCGGATCGACCCGGAGATCTTCCTGCTCTCGCCGGTCGAGGCCGATGACGAGGTGACGCCGCTCGAGCACGTCCTCGACCTGCTCGCCGCCGTCCCCGCCGGGAAGCTCGCGATCGCCGACCTCCAGATCACGACCGCCGACGAGGTGGCCGAGCTCGAACGCGCCGGCGTCGACGCCGTGATCGTCCACAGCCCCGACGTCTCGCCGCTCGTCGGCGGGCCGCCGCCCGAGGTCTGAGCACCTCGGCGCGGAGGCTCGGGGGTCGAGCCTCCGCAGTTCAGCGCGCGGCTGTCCAAACGGCGCTCAAGCAGGGCAGCCTCGAAAGCTACCCGATGGGCAGAGCGACGCTACCTGAGCGTGTAGTCCGCGCCTTGCCCACCCGTGGCTGAATTGAATGATGGCTGGTGTTGCCGTGAGTTGGATCGTGCTGCCGACCTACAACGAGGTCGAGAATCTCCAACCAATCACGAGCGCCATTCTCTCGGTGTTCGAACGTGCGGGTATCGACGGCCATCTCCTCGTCGTCGACGATGCCTCACCCGACGGTACGGGCGCGCTTGCGGATTCGCTCGCGGCGGTCGATCCGCGTCTTACCGTGCTGCACCGGGATCGGAAGGACGGTCTTGGGAGGGCGTACCTCGCGGGCTTTCGGGAGGCATTGGCCAGGGGTGCGGAGTTCATCTTCGAGATGGATTGCGACGGCTCCCATGATCCGGAGAGCATCCCGGCGCTCTTGAGCGCAGCGCGCGACTCGGCGCTAGCGATCGGCTCCCGATACGTTAGGGGTGGTCGCGTTCAGGACTGGACGCTCTCGCGTCGGGCCGTCAGCAGATTCGGCTGTGCCTACGCCCGCGTCATCCTCGGCGTCGGCGTACACGACCTCACTGGGGGCTTCAAATGTTTTCGGAGGGAGACATTGCTTGCGCTCGACCTCGATGACGTCAGCGCGGACGGCTACGGCTTTCAGATCGAGTTGACGTATCGGGCGCTGCGCCAAGGGCATCGCGTCAGTGAGGTGCCGATCGTCTTCCGGGACCGCGCCGCAGGGGCCTCGAAGATGTCCTGGCGGATCGCGCTCGAGGCTGCACTGCTCGTCCCGGCATTACGGTTGCGCGGGCTGCGGGGCAGCCGTGCATGGGCGGATCGGTCGACCGGCGTCGGGCAGCAGCCTTTGCCGGGAATGCCGGCACGATGAGCTCGCTCGAACCGGACGTCTCCGCAGCGAGCTTCGACGGCCGGTCTGCCGTGCGTAGCGTGCGCGTGGCTCTTTCGCGGAAGAACAACTGGCAGCAGCTGGCGCGCTTCGCGGTGGTGGGGAGCGGCGGCTACATCGTGAATATCTCGCTGTACGTCCTGCTCCTCCGCGTCGTCGGCTTGCACTACCTTGCTGCGGCCCTCCTCGCCTTCGTCGTTGCCGTGCTCAACAACTACCTCTGGAACCGACGATGGACCTTCCGGGCAGAGCGGGCGGGTCTCGCATCCCAGGGCGCTCGCTTCGTCGTCGTCTCGACTACTTCCGGGGCGCTGAACCTCGTTCTCCTGGACGTGCTGGTTTCCGCCGGCTCGGGCGAGATCGTGGCGCAGGTGCTGTCGGTACTGCTGGTGACACCGCTCAACTTCGTCGGGAACAAGCTCTGGGCTTTCCGAGTGTCGGGCGTGACGCGGCAACTTCCGTGCCGTCGGGCAGAGGGGGCTCCTTCTGACGACAACTCCAGATGAGTGGCAGCAGCTTCCGGGCGCGAAGCGGTATTCCGTGGTCAGCAAGCAGCACTTCGGTGAGCGGATCTACGTGCTCCGCCTTGTTCGCAAGTAGGCCGAGAACGCGAACCCAGCAGACTGCGCGACTCGGCCATAGCTGCCGCTTCGTC
>CAVVDI010000022.1:0-22264 GCA_963746895.1 uncultured Actinomycetes bacterium
CGGTGATCCGGCGGGCGAGCTCGAGCTTCCACTCCATGGGGTCGTCCGGCCGCTCGTCCTCGCCGACGAGCAGGTCCCACCACTGGGGCAGCGCCTCGTCGGGGATCGACATCGTCTTGCCGAACATCTCCTCCGGGGGGTCGAGGATGCCGACGTAGTTGCCGCGCGACTTCGACATCTTCTCGACGCCGTCGAGGCCGACGAGCAACGGGTAGGTGACGACGACCTGCGGCTCGAGGCCGTACTGCTCCATCACGTCGCGGCCGGCGAGCAGGTTGTAGAGCTGGTCGGTGCCGCCGATCTCGACGTCGGCCTCGATCGCGACCGAGTCGTACGCCTGCATGAGCGGGTAGAGCAGCTCCGAGAGCGAGATCGGCTCCTGCGCGGCGAAGCGCTTCGCGAAGTCGTCGCGCTCGAGCAGGCGCGCGACGGTGAGCGTGCGGGTGAGGCGGACGACGTCGGCGTAGCTCAGCACCGCGAGCCACTCACCGTTGAAGCGGATCTCGGTCCGCTCCTCGTCGAGCACGCGGAAGAGCTGCGCGGCGAACGCCTGCGCATTCGCGTCGAGCTCCTCGTCCGCGAGCACCGGGCGCTCGGCCGAGCGGCCCGACGGGTCTCCGATCCGCGCGGTGTAGTCGCCGACGATCAGGACGACCGTGTGGCCCTCGTCCTGCCACTCTCGCAGCCGATCGAGGACGGCGGCGAAGCCGAGGTGGATGTCCGGCGCGGTCGGGTCGATGCCGAGCTTCACCCGCAGCGGCCTCTTCCTCGCGAGCTTGCCGCGCAGCCCGTCCTCGGGGAGCACGTGGACGGCGTGCCGTGTCGGGCGAAAGTCGTTCACGCGACAACTCTAGAGATGGGCGAACCCGAGCGGCCAGGCGACGCGAGCCGGGCCGAGCGCCGTCTAGAATCGGCCCGCTTCCGTGCCGTTTCGTCGAACACGCCTCTCGCCGGTTCCCCGCCGGCGGCGGCGCCGGGTCCGCAAGCTCCGCCTGCTCGCGCTCGTCGGCGTGCTCGGCGTGCTGGCGGCGACGGCGTTCTCCTACGGACTCGTGCTCGCGATCGGACAGCAGCTCAGCGGTCTCGACCCTTCGCGCCAGCAGCGCCTGGAGGTGGACGGCTACGTCTACGCGAACGACGGGCGCACGATCCTCGCGGTGCTTCGCGGCTCGCAGAGCCGCGTCCTCGTCGACAGCGCGGACATCTCCCCATGGCTGAAGCAGGCGATCGTCGCCGCCGAGGATCGCCGTTTCTGGGAGCACCGCGGGATCGACATCCGCGGCATGGGGCGTGCGCTCTGGGCCGACGTGCGCCATCAGGGCGCCGTGCAGGGCGGCTCGACCATCACCCAGCAGTTCGTCAAGAACGCGCTGACCGGGAACGAACGGACGATCACACGCAAGCTCAAGGAGGCGGCGCTCGCGTGGCAGCTCGAACAGCGCTGGTCGAAGGACCGGATCCTGACCGCCTACCTGAACACGATCTACTTCGGGAACGGCGCCTACGGCGCGGAGCGCGCGGCCCGGACGTACTTCGGGCACTCCGCGCGGAAGCTGACGCTCCCGGAGGCGGCCCTGCTCGCGGGGATCCCGGAGGATCCCAGCCTCTACGACCCGGTGCGGCATCCCGCGGCGGCGAGGGCGCGGCGCCGGGTCGTGCTGCGGCTGATGCTCGCGCAGGGGGTGATCCAGCGTTCGCAGTTCCGCTGGGCGGCCGCGCAGCCGATGCCGCGGCCGGCCGCTGTGCACCTGTCCGGCGTCCGTGGAGTGGCGCCGTACTTCGGCGAGTACGTGAAGTCGCAGCTGATCGACCGGCTCGGCGAGCGCACCGTTCTCGGCGGAGGGCTGCGCGTCCGGACCACGATCGACATGCGCCTGCAGCGCCTCGCGACCGCTGCGGTGCAGAAATGGCTCCCCGACCCCAACGGGCCGCAGGCGGCCCTCGTGACGATCGACGTGCGCACCGGCGCCGTGCTCGCGATGGTCGGCGGGCGCAGTTTCCACCACAGCCAGTTCAACCTCGCCGTCCAGGGCGTGCGGCAGCCGGGCTCCTCCTTCAAGCCGTTCGTGCTCGCGACGGCGCTGGAGGAGGGAATCTCGCCGGCGACGACGTACACGTCCGGGCCGATCTCGATCTTCCTCGGCAACAAGTACTGGCCGGTGCACAACTACGAGGGCGAGAGCCTCGGGAAGATCGACCTGGCGAAGGCCATCGCGGTCTCGGACAACACGGTCTTCGCCCAGCTGACCCGTGACGTGGGCCCGGGCAACGTCGTCCGGACGGCACACGCGCTCGGCATCATGCGGCCGCTGCAGGGCGTGTTCTCGATCGGCCTCGGGACACAGGCCGTCAGCCCGCTCGACATGGCCAGGGCCTACGCGTCGTTCGCCGACGGCGGCTCGCGGATCGACGGCTCGCTGCTCGGCGACCAGGCGCGCACGATCAGCACGATCACGGACGCCTCCGGGAAGACGGTGGAGACGAACCGCGTCGTGCGCCGGCGGGTGCTCTCCTCGACCGAGAGCGCGCTGCTGACGCAGCTCCTCGCCGGCGTGGTCTCGAGCGGGACGGGCACGGCCGCCGCGATCCCGGGGCGCGCGGTCGCCGGCAAGACGGGCACGACCGAGAACTACGGCGACGCGTGGTTCGTCGGCTACACCCCGCAGCTCGTGACGGCCGTCTGGGTCGGCTACCCGGACGGGCTGAAGCCGATGCTGCACGAGTTCAACGGCGGACCGGTCGTCGGCGGCTCCTTTCCGGCGCTGATCTGGAAGACGTTCACGCAGTCGGCGCTCGACGCCCTCAAGGCGCCTCCGGAGTCGTTCCCGCCTGTGCCCTATCTCACCGGCGAGGCGCGGCAGGTCACCTACCGCGACGGGCGCATCGAGCTGGACAACGGGCTCTGCGCGGGCACGTCGGTGCTCGTCTACTTCAGCGGCCGCGGGCCGCGGACGACGGCGGATTGCAAGCGGAACGAGGTCGACGTCCCCAACGTCGTCGGCCTCGCGCTGGAGCGGGCCAAGGCGCGCCTGGCGGCGCAGCCCCTGACTCCGGAGCTGATCTGGCAGCCCGCGTCGCCCGGCCAGCGGGTCGGAGCGGTGCTGCGGCAGTTCCCGACGGGGGGAACGCTCTCCTCGTTCGGGCACGTGACCCTCGTGCTCGCGAAGCCCCTGCACGGGACGGTGCCGCGCGTCGTCGGACTCTCGCTGCGAGACGCCCGTTCCCGTCTCGCGAAGCGCAGGCTGCAGCCGCGCGTCCGCTTCGGCGCCGGGAAGGCGGGTCGGGTGCTCTCGCAGGAGCCGCTGCCCGGGGTGGCGGCCGCACCCGGGATGACCGTGCAGCTCGTGGTCGCCCGCGGCTAGAAGCGCCGGCTGACGAACGGCGACCCGGCGAGCCCGTAGCGCCAGGGGCGCTCGGCCGCTCTCGTGATCCCGATCCGCAGCCCGGTCTCGATCTCCGGCTCGCGCTCACGAGCCCGCAGCTCGAAGGGCGGCGCGTCGAGCGGCAGCCCGTCGTGGTCGCGCGTGACGGCCAACGCCTGGCAGAGCTTGCCGGGCCCCGAGCAGAGAGCGCGCGCGCCCTCCACCCCGCGTCTCGTCCGCATGCGGTCGATCCCGTGCGTCGGCTCGAGGGCGCGGACCAGCACGGCCTCGGCTCGGCCGGCCGCATTGCAGACGAGGTTCAGGCACCAGTGAATCCCGTACGAGCGATAGACGTAGGCGTGCCCGGGCGGGCCGAACATCGCCGCGTTGCGCTCCGTCCGCCCGCGATAGCCGTGACTCGCCGGATCGTCGGGGTCGTAGGCCTCGACCTCGACGATCCTCCCGCCCACGCCCTCGACCAGGAGCGTCGCGCCGATCAGGTCCGGCGCCACCTCGTGCACCGAGCGCGCGAAGAAGTCGCGCGTCAGCCGCTCGCCGGGCACGAGTCGCTCTAGAAGAGCTGCTCGGGCTCGGGCGGACGCGACGTCTTCTCGAGCACGCGGCGCGCCCGCCGCCCGAGGTCGCCGAGATCGACGCGGCCCTGCTCGACCGCCGCCGCGAGCCGCTCGGCGAGATCGAGCGCCTCGTCGAGCACGGAGCTGCCGGCCGAGGCGTCCTGACCCATGTCGTGGAGGATCGTCCGCTCGGTCCGCGAGGCCACGACCGGCTCCTCGATTCCCTCGATCCAGACGCGCGTACGACTGCCGCCGCCGCGCTCGTCGCCGACGATGGGCTCGAGCCCGTAGATGCGATCGGCGCGGGCCCACTTGCCGAAGCCGAGGAAGACCATCCGGGGCGAGCGGTCCGCCATCGGCGGATCATCGCACGACGCCGCTACTCGAAGAAGGTGTCGTCGTGGCTGTAGGGAGGCGCACAGCAGCAGAGGATCCGCAGCTCACTCGTGCCGTCGTTCTCCAGCGCGTGCCACGAGCCGGGCGGGATCAGGATCGCGTCGCCCGGCCGAACGCGCCGCGTCTCGCCGTCGACCTCCAACGAGCCGGAGCCCTTCGTGACCAGGTAGATCTCCTCGCTGACACGGTGATGGTGGCGCTCGGTCGCCTGGCCGGGCTCGAGCGTCGCCTCGGCGAGGCTCTGCGCCCCGGTGTGGTGCAGCTCGCGGATCGTCGAGCCGTCCTTCGTGACGAAGCCCTCGAGACGATCGATCGAGGCGATCCTCATTCGAGCGCCGCCGCGAGCACCTCGGCGACGCGCTCCTGCGCCCCGCGCTCGAGGCCGGTGAAGAAGGGAAGCGCCAGGCTGCGCGAGCTGACGTCCTCGGAGACCGGGCACAGGCCCTCGGCGAAGCCGTAGCGCTCGCGCATGTAGGGCTGCAGGTGGATCGACGGCAGGTAGCGGTTGAAGCCGATCCCCTCCCGCTCGAGCACGCCGATCACCCGCTCGCGGGTCTCGTTGTCGGGCAGCAGCACGACGTAGACGAACCACGAGCGCGTGTGCGCCTCGTCGTCGGGACAGGGCAGCTCGATGCCGTCGATGCCGTCGAGCAGCTCGTCGTACCGCCTCGCGACAGCGGAGCGGAGCGCCAGGATCTCGTCCAGCCGCTCGACCTGGCCGATGCCCAGGGCGGCGGCGACGTCGCTCATCCGGTAGTTGAAGCCGAGCCGGACATGCTCGAGCCAGCCGCCCGCATCGCCGCGGCCCTGGTTCCGAAGCGAGCGGAGCAGCCGCCACTCCTCCTCCGAGTGCGTCGCGACGACGCCGCCCTCGCCGGTCGTCATCTGCTTGTTCGGATAGAACGCGAACACGCACGACGTCCCGTGCGAGCCGAGCGGCGCGCCCCGGTACCCGGCGCCGATCGCCTCGCACGCGTCCTGGATCAGCGCGAGGCCGTGCCGGGCGGCGATCCCACGCAGCTCGTCCAGCTCGCACGGATAGCCGTAGATGTCCACCGCGACGATCGCCTTCGTGCGCGGCGTGACCGCCGCCTCGACGGCCGCCGGGTCGAGATTCAGCGTTCGCCGGTCGATGTCGGCGAAGACCGGGACGCCGCCCTCGTAGATGAAGCAGTTCGCGCTCGCCGCGAAGGAGTACGGCGACGTGATCACCTCGTCGCCGGCCTCGATCCGCGCCGCGACGCAGAGCAGGTGCAGCCCGGCGGTCCCCGACGAGACGGCGGCCGCGTAGGGCGCGCCGACCTGCTCGGCGACGAGCTGCTCGAAGCGGTCGATCGTCGGCCCCAGCGAGAGCCGCCCCGAGCGCATCACCTCGAGCACGAGCTCCTCCTCGCGCTCGCCGAGATACGGCCCCGAGAGCGGGACCGGGCGCGCCGCCTGCTTCACGCCTGCTTCGTGGCCGGTGCGTGCTCGAGCCAGTGCGACCAGCGCTCGCTGCGCCCGTGCACCGTGTCGAGGTACGCCTGCTGGATCTCGCGCGTCACCGCGCCCGGCGGGACGGCGTGGTCGTCCACCTCCCGGATCGGCGTCACCTCGGCGGCCGTCCCGACCATGAACACCTCGTCCGCGAGGTACAGGTCGGTGCGGATCAGCGGCTTCTCGACGACGCGGTGGCCGAGGTCCTGCGCGATCTGGATCACCGAGTCGCGCGTGATCCCGACGAGGATCGAGGCGGAGAGGTCCGGCGTGTAGATGACTCCGTCCTTGACGACGAAGATGCTCTCGCCCGAGCCGTCGGCCACGTAGCCCTCCTGCGTGAGGAGGATCGCCTCGTCATAGCCGGCGCGGTTCGCCTCGCCGACGGCGAGCATCGAGTTGATGTAGACGCCGGTCGCCTTGGCCGCGTGCGGGATCACGTTCGGGCCGACGCGCTGCCAGCTCGAGACCTTGACGCGGATGCCGTCACGCATCCCCTCCTCACCCAGGTACGCGCCCCACGGCCAGGCCATGATCGCGACCTCGATCGGGTTGTCGCGCGCGGCCACCCCGAGCTGCCCGTAGCCGCAGTACGCGATCGGGCGCAGGTAGCAGGAGGGGAGCTCGTTCGCGGCGATCAGCTCCCAGGTGGCCGCCTGCAGCTCGTCGACCGAATACGGCAGGTCGAGGTAGAGGAGCCTGGCGGAGTGCTGGAGCCGCCGAAGGTGGTCGGTCAGGCGGAAGACCGCGGTGCCGCCCGGGGTCTCGTAGGCGCGGACCCCCTCGAACACGCCGGAGCCGTAGTGGAGCCCGTGCGTCCCGACGTGGACCGTCGCGTCGGCCCAGTCCACGAGCTCGCCGTTCATCCAGATCTTGTTCGTCTCGAGCATCTCCGCGTCGTCTCCCTCGTGCGTGTGAGCTGGGCACCGGCATCGTACCCCGCCCGCCAGCGGCGCCCGCCTACTCGCAGAGGTCGGCGGCGCGCGCGCGGGAGAGCCGCACGAGCTCGAGCGGAGAGAGCCCCGCCATGTGCCGGTCGCTGCCGGCACCGATCCACACGAGCTCGTGGACGAGGAGCTCGCGCGCCAGCAGCACCTGCGAGACGCCCGGTGCCGGAAACGGGGCGACTCCTCCAGGCTCGAAGCCCGTCGCGGCCACGACCTCGGCCGGCTTGCCGACGCGAGCCTTGCGGGCGCCCGCCGCCGAGGCGACCTTTCCGGGGTCAGCCCGCCGGTCGCCGGGGACGAGCGCGAGGGCGGCGCGTCCGTCGCAGACGAAGACGAGCGACTTCACGATCTGCGCCTGCGAGCAGCCCACGGCCTTCGCGGCGGCAGCGGCCGTCGGAGTGCCCTGCGTGAACTCCTCGAGCCGCGCGTCGGCGCCCGCGTCGCGGAGGACGCGCGCCACCCGCTCGACCGGCTCGGGCCAGCGCTCCACCTCGGACTAGGCCTCGGCCACGGGACCGAGCTCGAGCACGCGCGCGTCGTCGAAGCCCTCGGCCCGGATTCGCTCCACGAGGTCGGCGGGCGGCGCCGAGTCGATCGTCAGCGCCATCAGCGCCTTGCCTCCCCGCCGGCTCCGGGAGACGGTCATGCTCGCGATGTTGACGCCGGCCTCGCCGAAGAGCATGCCGACGCGCCCGATCACCCCCGGCACGTCGTCGTAGCGGAAGAGCACGAACAGGGGCGCCAGCTCCAGCTCGATCTCGAAGCCCAGCACATTCACGATCCAGGGGCGGTGCTCGCGGCCGATCGTCGTCCCGGCGACGCGGACGCGCTCCTCGCCGGTGCGGATCTCGACGCGCACGAGGTTCGTGTAGTCGCGCGCCGAGCTCGAGCGCTCCTCTCGCACGTGGATCCCGCGCTCCTCCGCGATCAGCGGGGCGTTCACGTAGTTGACCGGCCGGTCGGCGCGACCCTGGAAGGCGCCGTTCAGCGCCGCCACGCTGAGCAGGCGCGGGTCGAACTCGGCGAGGCCCCCGTACGCGGTGACGACGATCTCGTCCGCCTTCCCGTCCGCGAGCTCCATCGCGATCCGGCCGAGCTTCGCGGCCAGCGGCACGTACGGCGCCAGCGCCTCGAGCGCCTCGGCGCCGACGGCCGGGATGTTGACGGCGTTCGTGACGAGTCCGCCCTCGAGCGCGGCGGCGACCTGCTCGGCGACGATCAGGCCGGCACGATCCTGCGCCTCGTCGGTCGACGCGGCCAGGTGCGGCGTGACCACGACCGCGTCGAGCTCGAGCAGCGGGCCCGAATACGGCTCCGACGAGAAGACGTCGAGCGCGGCGCCGGCGACCTTGCCCGAGCGGACGGCCTCCACCAGCGCCGCCTCGTCGACGAGGGCGCCGCGGGCCGCGTTCACGAGGCGGACCCCGTCGCGCATGGCAGCGAAGGCGGACGCATCGAGCGAGCCTCGCGTCTCCGCGGTCAGGGGCAGGTGCAGCGTGAGGAAGTCCGCGGCCGCGTACACGTCCTCGAGCGTCTCCACACGCTCCACGCCGAGCTCGCGGAAGCGGTCGGCGGAGACGAACGGATCGTAGGCGATCACGTGCATCCCGAGGCCGAGCGCTCGGCGGGCGACCTGCTGCCCGATCCGGCCGAAGCCGAGCACGCCGATCGTCTTGCCGGCGAGCTCGACGCCGCCCCAGGCCTTCCGCTCCCAGCGTCCCTGCTTGAGCGCGGCATGCGCCTGCGGGATGTTGCGCGCCAGCGCGACGAGCATGCCGACCGTGTGCTCGGCAGCGGAGACGACCGTCGACTCGGGCGCGTTCGCGACGATGATGCCGCGGCGGGTGGCCGCCTCCACGTCGACGTTGTCGACGCCGACCCCGGCGCGGCCGATCACCTTCAGACGGCCCGCGCGCTCGATCAACTCGGCGGTCACCCTCGTCGCCGAGCGGACGACGATCGCGTCGTAGCGGCCGATGATCTCGTCGAGCTCGCTGTCTGCGTCGACATCGACGTCGAAGCGGGCGCGCAGGAGGTCGACACCGGCCTCGGCGATCGTCTCGCGGACGAGGACCTTCGCCGTCACCTAGGCGACCGGCTGCGCCTCGTACGCCTCGAGCGCGGCGGACACGGCCGCCCCGCGCTCGACGTCGGCGCCGAGGTCGGCGAGGACGAGCTCGACGGCGGCGACCGCGGTCGCGACGTCGAACTGGTCGAACCAGCCGATGTGGCCGATCCGGAAGATCCTCCCCTTCAGCTCGCCCTGGCCGTCGGCGATCGTGATCCCGAACCGGTCGCGCAGGCCCTTCACGACCTGACCGGAGCCGATGCCGTCGGGCGCGCGGACCGCGGTGACGACGGCGCTCCGGTCCTCGTCGGGCGAGAACAGCTCGAGACCGAGCGCCTTCGCCCCCGCCCGGCAGGCGCGGCCGAGGCGCACGTGACGCTCGCACGCGGCGTCGAGACCCTCGTCGAGCAGCATCCCGAGCGCGACGTCGAGACCGGCGACGAGCGAGACCGGCGGCGTGAACGGGGCGTCGAGCTTGCGCTGCGCCTTCCGGGTGCGCTCCCAGTCGAAGTAGAAGCGCGGCGACGACCCCGTGGCCGCGAACGCGGCCTCCGAGACCGCGGCGAGGCCGAGGCCGGGCGGCGTCATCAGCGCCTTCTGCGAGCCGGAGACGACCACGTCGAGCCCCCAGGCGTCGGTCTCACACGCCACCGCGCCGAGGCTCGAGACCGCGTCGACGACGACGAGGGCGCCTGCCTCCTTCGCCGCCGCGGCGAGCGCCTTCACGTCGGCGACGACGCCGGTCGACGTCTCGGACTGGACGAGCCAGACCGCCTTCGCCTCACGCTCCCGCAGCCGCGCGCGCACATCGTCCGGGTCCGGCGTCTCCCCCCACTCCAGGCGGAGGTGGTCGACGTCGGCGCCGTACGCGGCAGCCATCTCCGCCCAGCGCTCGCCGAAGTTCCCGGCCGAGACGACGAGGTGCGGCTCGCCGGGCGAGACGAGATTCGCAACGGCCGACTCGAACGCACCGGTTCCGGAGGCGGCGAAGAGGAGCACGTCGCTCCCGGTACGGCAGACCTCGCGAAGCCGGGCGAGCGTCCGCTCGTAGACGGGCTGGAAATCCGGGCTGCGGTGGTGAACGACCGGCTTCGCGAGCGCGGCGAGCACCTCCGGCGGCACGGGCGTCGGCCCGGGAGTGAACAGGTACTGCTTCTCCGGCATCTCGCCGCCAGGGTAGTCACTGACCCGGCGGCCGGGCGCCGGGTCGGCCGGTTTTCCGCGCGAGCCTCTACGCTCCGGGAGTGGACGCGCTCGTCGCCTTCGCCGCGGCCCTCCTCTCGTTGCGGCTCGCAGGGCTGCTCGTGGCCCGGCACCGTGCGACCCGCCGGCCGGAGCTGCTGGCCTGGGCCTGCTCCCTCGCGGCCTACGCGGTCGCGGCCGCTGCGATCGCCTGGGGCGAGGCGGCCGGCTGGGACGCCCGCGCCTTCCGCGTCTACTACGGCGCCGGGGCGCTGCTCACGGCGCCGCTGCTCGGCGCCGGCTCGCTCCTGCTCGTGCGCCGCCGCTGGGCAGGGTCGCTCGCGCTCGCCTACGCGGGCCTTGCGATCGGCGTGGCCGTCGCGACGCCGATCCACGGCGCGTTCGCCACCCACGGCATCCCGGCGGCGCAGGACCACCTCGCCTTCCTCCCCGGCCGGCTGCTCGCCATTCTCGCCAACGCGCTGGGCACGCTCGCGGTGGTGGCCGTTGCGCTCGCCTCGCTCCGCCGGCGTCCGCTCGGAAACACCCTGATCGTGCTCGGAGTCGCGGCGGCCGCCACGGGAAGCGGGCTCTCCGGACTCGGTGCGGTCGGCAGCGCGGCCGGAATCGCGATCGGCGCCGCCCTGCTCTACGCCGGCTTCGTCGCCCCGGCACGGGTCTCCCTCGCCGGCCGGCGACGACGACCGCGCGCAGCGACGCCGTGACCGCCGCGTCGACGGACGCATCGAGCCCGACGGCACCGGCGCGCACGACGACGGCCCCGGGCTGCTCGCAGCCGCCGATCTCCGTCGCGTCGAGAGTCCTCGCTGCCGGGCCGCGGGAGCCGTGCGCCCGGCGCGGCGACGGTTCACCCGACGACGAGGGCGCAACTGCCTCTATCCTGGCCCGCGACGCATAGCCGCGCCGAGTTGTGCCTGGCCGGGCTCCGGCCCGCCCACTCGGCCTCCGACTTGCCATCGACACTGGGGGTATACGACCTTGCGGCGTTCGACCTCGGCCTGCGGGCTCGTGCTCGCGCTGGCCGGCCTCACAACGGCGACGGCCGTAGCGGCCACGCACACCACCGCGCGGACCTCCGCGGCCGCTCACAGAGCCGCCGCCTTCTACACGCACGCGATCCGGAAGCGACGGGTCGAGACCTGGTACTGGCAGCGGGTGATGGGCATCGAGCGATCGCCGGTGGTCAGCCGCTCGCTCAGCTCGCACTCGATCGGGGGGCTCCAGCAGCTGGACGCCCTCTGGCGACGGCGTGAGCAGCGGGCCTTCCGGCGGGCGCAGAACCCGCCGCATCTGCAGGCATGGATGTGCATCCACCGCTTCGAGGGCAGCTGGACCGATCCGCGCGGCCCGTACTACGGCGGCCTGCAGATGAACATCTCCTTCCAGCGTGCGTACGGCGGCTGGCTGCTGCGGCGCAAGGGCACCGCGGATCACTGGACGCCGCTGGAGCAGATCTGGACCGCCGAGCGGGCCCACCGCGCACACGGCTTCTACCCGTGGCCGAACACCGCCCGGTACTGCGGCCTGATCTAGTAGAGGCGTGATCAGAAACAGGAGCGGCGCCCGGATGCCGCTCCAGGCATCGCGCAAGAGCGACTGCGGCCCGCGCACTGCGGGCTGCAGTCGTTCTGCTGTCACTTCGACTTGACAATGACATCATCATGATGTCATTCTGGCGTCATGCAAATCGAGGGACATGTCCAGGCGCTTCGCGAGGACCTCGCCCGTGTCGCGGCGGTCGGCGACGAGTCGACCGCCCGCGCGGCCGAGCTGCTCGCCCTCGCGCTCGAGTCGTCGTTCGGCCGGCGCCTCCAGGAGGCCATCGCCGAGGCGGCGCTCGAGCTGACCGCCCAGCTCGAGAGCGGTCGCGTCGAGGTCCGAATCGCCGGCGGCGACCCGGAGCTCGTCCTCGTGCACGACGAGTCGAGCGGCCCCGAGCCGGTCGACGAGGCGTACAGCGCACGGATCACGCTCCGACTGCCGGAGAGCCTCAAGGTGCGCGTCGAAGCCGCGGCGGCCCACGAGGGGGCATCCGTCAACACGTGGCTCGTCCAGGCGCTCCAGCGCGCCTCGGAGCCGCGACGTCCGTCCGGCGGACGCCGGAACCGTCTCACCGGCTACGGCCGGAGCTGAAAGGAGCCAGACATGCACGACCTCCTGATCCACGAGCTCGGCGCCCGGCGCACCCACTGGCGCTACGACGACCCGAGCGGCCTCCCCGACGTGCCGGCGAGCGGCGTCCGCGGCGGCGGGCGGCCCGTCCACTCGGCCGGCGAGCTGCGCCTGAGCGCCCGCCGCGCCGCACGCCCCGAGACGGCCTGACGATGGCCGAGCACCGCTTCCACACCCCGCTGCCGCTCACGCTCGACGTCAAGATGCCGACGGGCGACATCGCAATCGAGACCGTCGACGGCGACGAGTCCGTCGTCGTGGTCGACGGCGACGAGAAGCTCGTCGAGCAGACCGAGGTCGAGCTCGACGGCGACCGGCTCGTCGTCTCGTTCCGCGGGAAGCGCTCGTTCGGGATCACGATCGCCATCGGCGACTTCTCGATCGGCGGCCGCCCTCTGCACGTGCGCGCGACCGTTCCACACGGCGTCGCGGTGGTCGCGGCGACCGCGTCGGCCGGCGTCGTGGCCGAGGGTCGGCTGCGCGAGCTCGAGGTGAAGACTGCATCCGGCGACATCCGCGTCCGCGGCGACGTGGAGCGCGACGCCACGATCAAGACCGTCAGCGGCGACGCCCGGGTCGACCGCGTCGGCGGCGACGTCAAGGTGCAGACGGTGTCCGGAGACGTGACCGTCGGAGACGCAGGCGGCTCGGTGGAGACGAAGAGCGTCTCGGGCGACATCCGCTTCCACTCGGTGCGGCAGGGCGACGCGACCTTCACGAGCGTCTCCGGCGATGTCGAGTTCGGGATCGCGCAGGGCTCGTTCCTCGACGTCGACGCGGGGTCCGTGTCCGGCGACCTCACCTCCGAGGTGCCGCTTGCGAGCTCGCCCGGCCAGGACGGCGACGGCCCGACCGTCGTTCTGCGCGGCAAGACGGTGAGCGGCGACGTGAAGGTCTTCCGCGCCGCCTGATGCGCCGGCTGCTGTCACACCGGGACGCGCGGCTCCTGCTCGCCGGTCAAACGCTCTCGGCGTTCGGCGACTGGGCGCTGCTGATCGTCCTCGCGATCTGGATGAAGAGCCTGACCGGCTCGAGCGCGGCCGCCGGCATGACGTTCTTCGTCTTCGCGGCGGGATCGCTCGCGGCACCGCTCGGCGGCCTGCTCGCAGACCGCGTGCGGCGGCGTCCGCTGATGGTCGCCTCCGACTGCGTCCTCGGCGTCGTCGTGCTCCTGCTCCTCCTCGTACACGACCGCGGCGACGCGTGGCTCATCTACCTCGTGGCGCTGCTCTACGGGCTCGGCGGCACGGTGTTCTTCCCGGCCCGCTCGGCGCTCCTGCGGCTGATGCTGCCCGAGGAGCTCCTCGCGGACGCAAACGGCGCGCTCTCGTCGACTCGCGAGGGGCTCAGGATCGTCGCGCCGCTCGCCGGGGCCGGGCTCTACGCGGCCTTCGGCGGCGGGGTCGTCGCGGTACTCGACTCGGCCACCTTCGCCGCGTCCGCCTTCTTCCTCTCGCGGATGCGCCTCCGGGAGACGAAGCCCGACCCGTCCGGGCACCACTTCCTGCGCGAGGTGACCGCCGGGATGCGGCACGTCTGGCAGACACTGCCGCTGCGCCAGGTCGTCCTCGGCGTCGCGCTGGCGCTGCTCGTGATCGGCTTCGCCGAGACCCTCATCTTCTCCGTGCTCGCGGCGATCGGGAAGCCGCCGTCGTTCTTCGGCGTGTTCGCGACCATCCAGGGGACCGGCTCGATCGCCGGCGGGCTCACCGCCGCGCCGCTGATCCGCCGGATCGGCGAGACCCACGTCGTCGGGCTCGGGCTGGCCGCCTTCGCGCTCGCCGACCTGTGCTTGATCGCCCCGTCGCTGCCCGTCGTCGTCGCAGCCGCGCCGGTCGCGGGCGTCGGCGTCGCGTGGGCGATCGTCGGATTCGGCACCGCTCTGCAGCTGCGGACGCCGCTCGCGATCCAGGGCCGCGTCTCCGCCGCCGCGGACCTCGCGCTGTCGGTCGCGCAGACGACCTCGATCGCGGCCGGCGCCGCCCTCTCCACCGTCGTCGACTTCCGGATTCTGTTCGCCGTCATGGCCGCGGTCGTCGTGGTCAGCGCCGGGTACCTGCTCACGCGGCGGGACGCGCCCGTCCCCTCCGTCGAGCACGCCGCCGTGTGAGGCCGCGCGCCGCGCATGGCGAGCTCTCGTTTGCGACGATGCGGACGTGAGCGGGCTGCAGCCGCTGCGGCGCAATCGCGACTTCGTCCTGCTCCAGACGGGACAACTCCTCTCGACGTTCGGATCGAGCATGTCGTCGATCGCGTACCCGCTGCTCGCGCTCGCGCTCACGGGCTCGGCAGCGAAGACCGGCTACGTGGGCGCGGTCGAGTTCGCGCCGCTGGTGCTGCTCAGCGCGGCGGCCGGTGTTGCGGCCGATCGCTTCGACCGCCGGCTGCTGATGGTCGCGGCCGACGCCGCCGGAGCGACGGCGCTCGGCGTGCTCGCCGTGGCGGTGCTGACGCACCACGGTGCGTTCTGGCTGATCGTCGTCGTGGCGTTCGTCGACACGAGCGCCGCCGTCGTCTTCCGCTCCGGCTCGAGCGGCGCGTTCAAGGCAGTCGTCCCCCAGGCGCAACTCGCGGACGCCGCGAGCGTGACGATGTCGCGCATGTCGGTCGTCCGCCTCGCCGCTCCTCCGGCGGGCGGCGCGCTATTCGGCCTGTCGCGCGGCCTGCCGTTCCTCGCCGACGCCGTCTCCTACGCCTTCTCCACGGCGTCGCTGCTGCTGATGCGGACGCGCTTCCAGGAGGACCGCGTGCCGGGCGCGCGCACGCACTTCCGCGAGGGACTCGCCTATTTCTGGGGCATCCCGTTCCTCCGAACGACGATCGGGATGATCGCCGCCAGCAACCTCGCCGCCTCCGGCGTGCCGATCGCCGTGATCATCCTGGCGCACCGTCACGGCCTTTCCAGCGCGGCGATCGGCGGGTTCGTCGCGCTTCAGGGCGCCATGCTCCTCGCCGGGTCGCTTGCGTCGCCGCTGCTCCGGCGCCTCTTCCCCATGCGCGCGATTCTGCTCTCCGAGTTCTGGATGGCGCTCGTCTACGCGTCGTTCCTCGCCTTCCCGAATGTCTTCGTGCTCGCCGTCGCCGCCGCGCTGCACGCGTTCTGGTTCCCGAACACCGACTCGGCGATGAGCGCCTACTCGTACACACTGATCCCCGACCGCCTCCTCGGGCGGACGATGGCGGCGTCGAACACGCTGCGTGCCGCCTCGGCGCCGCTCGGCCCACTCGTCGCCGGGCTCCTGCTGGCGCACGGATCGCCCCGGATCGCGGTGCTCGCGCTCGCCGTGCCGGTCGTCGTCGCCGCGGTCGCCGGAACGTTCAGCGCGGCGTTGCGCGACCTGCCCAGCCTCGGGCCTACCCCCGAAGCTTCTCCCGCAGCAACCGGTTGACGACCTTCGGGTCGGCCTTGCCCTGCGTCTCGCGCATCACCTGGCCGACGAGGAAGCCGAGCACGCCCTCCTTGCCGCCGCGATAGGTGGCGACCTGCTCCGGGTTCGCGGCGAGCACGGCGTCGATGACGGGCTCGAGCGCCGATTCGTCGGAGGTGACGCGCTTCTGGAGCCAGACGTCGGCGTCGAAGCCAGGGTTAGCGCTCGCAGAGATTGCCAGCCGGTACTGCTCGCGAGGCAGTTCCGACTTGTGCTCGATGACCCGTGCAACGGACGGATCGATGGAGTCCGGATCAACCGGCCCGAAGTCATTCATGACAGCCTTCGCGATCGCCGGCGGTTCTCCCCAGACTTCGACGAACCTGTCGTACATCCGGTCGCGGTGATTGGTCACGAGCTCTGCCGCCGAGTCGAATCCGATCTCATCGGCGATCCGGCGGATCCGGTCGGCCGGGCGCTCGCCGATCTCGCCGCGCAGCCGTTCGACGAGGTCCGCGGGCGGCTCGACGGGGACGAGGTCCGGCTCCGGGAAGTAGCGGTAGTCGTCCGCCTCCTCCTTCGAGCGGTGCGCCGTCAGCCGGTCGGTGTCCGCGTCGTAGTCGTAGGTCGACTGGACGAGCTCCTCGCCCACCTCGTGTGCTGCGATCTGCTGGCGGGCCGCGGCCTCGATCGCGCGACCGACGAACGTGAACGAGTTCATGTTCTTGATCTCCCAGCGCGGCCGGTAGCCCTCCTCCCCGGTCCGGCGGACGGAGACGTTCACGTCGGCGCGCAGCGTGCCCTTCTCCATCTCCGCGTCGGAGATGCCGAGCTCGACGATCGTCTGCCGGAGCAGGCGGAGGAACCACATCGCCTCCTCGGCCGAGCGGAGATCGGGCTCGGTCACGATCTCCAGCAGCGGCGTGCCGCCGCGGTTGAAGTCGACGAGCGAGTAGTCGGCGCCGACCGAGCGGCCGGTCGCGCCGCCGGCGTGGACGGTCTTCGCCGCGTCCTCCTCGAGGTGGGCGCGCGTGATCCCGATGGCGCGATCGCCGCCCACGGTAGGCAGCGTGAAGCGGCCGACTCCGCAGAGGGGCGCCTCGTACTGGCTGATCTGGTAGCCCTTCGGGAGGTCCGGGTAGAAGTAGTTCTTGCGGGCGAAGACGGCGCGCTCCGCGATCTCGCAGTCGAGCGCGAGACCGAGCAGGATCGTGTGCTCGATCGCCTTCCCGTTGGGCACCGGCAGCGCGCCCGGGTGGGCGAGGCAGACCGGGCAGGTGCGCGTGTTCTCCGCCGCACCGTACTCGAGCTCGCAACGGCAGAACATCTTGGTGCGCGTCTTCAGGTGCGCGTGCACCTCGAGGCCGATCACGGTCTCCCAGGCGGCGTCAGCTGCCATCGAGCCGCTCCTTCGCCTCGCGCAGCGCGTCCTCGATGTCCTCGGCGACCTCCACCATGGCGAGCCGCTTCTCGAGCGGGCCGACGGTCCCGATCAGCCACAGCTCGCGCTCGCCCGCCTCGAGCTGGAGCTTGACGTCGCCGACGAGCACCGCCCGCGAGCCGTCGAGCACGCGCGGCTCGGCGCCGAAGACACGGCGCACCGCGGGCACGAACTCGGCCGCGGGGTCCTCGAACCGCATCGTCACCGGAGGCGCTCCGGGACGGAGTCGAAGGCGATCGCCCGCTCGAGGGCGTGCCCCGCGCGGAAGAGCGCGTTCTCGCCGAACTGCGGGCCGACCAGCTGCAGGCCGACGGGCAGACCGTCGGCGAGCCCGCACGGGAGGTTGAGGCCCGGCAGCCCGGCGATGCAGGAGGGGATCGTGAGCAGGTCGCTGAGGTACATCGCCAGCGGATCCTGGGTCCGCGCGCCGAGCGGGAATGCGACCGTCGGCGAGGTCGGCGAGACGAGCAGGTCGAAGCGCTCGAAGAGCGCGTCGTGCTCGCGCTTGATCACCGTCCGGACCTTCTGGGCCTGGCCGTAGTAGGCGTCGTAGTAGCCCGCCGAGAGCGCGTACGTGCCGACGAGGATGCGCCGCTTCGGCTCGTCGCCGAGCCCCTCGTCGCGCGTGCGCTTGTACATGTCGAGCCGATCGGCAGGCTCGGGGACGCGGAAGCCGTAGCGGACGCCGTCGTAGCGGGCGAGATTCGACGACGCCTCGGCCGGGGCGATCAGGTAGTAGCAGGCCATCCCGTATTCGACCGAGAGCGGCAGCGAGCACTCGTCCACCTGGGCTCCGAGCTCCGTGCACCGCTCGATCGCGCGCCGGACGGCGTCGGCGACGCCGGGCTCGATCCCGTCGGCGTCGTTCAGCTCGGTCGGGACGCCGATGCGCAGCCCGCGCAGATCCTCCGCCTCGGGCAGCTCGACCGGCTCCGGCAGGTCGACCGTCGTCGAGTCGCACGGGTCGCGGCCGGCGATCACCGAGTAGAGGTAGGCGCAGTCGCGGACGGTGCGCGCGACCGGTCCGACCTGGTCGAGGCTCGACGCGAACGCGACGACGCCGTAGCGCGAGACGGTGCCGTAGGTGGGCCGCAGGCCGACGTTGCCGCAGAGCGCCGACGGCTGCTTGATCGAGCCGCCGGTGTCCGAGCCGAGCGCCCACGGCGCGAGCCCGGCCGAGACGGCCGCCGCCGAGCCGCCGCCGGAGCCGCCCGGCACGCGCGCCGGATTCCACGGGTTGTGCGTCGGCCCGTACGCGGAGTTCTCGGTCGAGGAGCCCATCGCGAACTCGTCGGTGTTCGTCTTGCCGAGGATGCGCAGCCCGTGCTCCTTCAGCCGGGCGACGACGGTCGCGTCGTAGACCGGGACGTAGTCCTCGAGGATCCGCGAGCCCGCCGTCGTCGGGATCCCCCGGGTGCCGATCACGTCCTTGACCGCGATCGGGATGCCGTCGCCGCCCGGGTCGTCGCAGACATGGAGGTAGCAGTGCAGCTCCTCGTCGCGCGCCCCGATCGCCTCGAGGTAGGCGGCGAAGAGCTCGGCGCCGGAGATCTCGCGCGCGTCGAGCAGGCGTTTCGCCTCCTCCGCGGTGAGCCTGAGGGTGTCGATCACGAGCCGGCGGGCGGGACGCGGAACATCGAGCCGTCGCGCTCGGGAGCGTTCGCGAGCGCGTCGTCCACCCGCAGCGACGGACGCGGCTCGTCCTCGGCCCAGACGTTGACGACGTCCAGCGGATGCGAGGTCGGCGGCACGCCGGCGAGGTCGAGCTCCGACACCTTCGAGACCGCCTCGAGGATGTCGTTCAGCTGCGCGCCGAGCCGCTCGACCTCCTCCTCGCGGAGCTCGAGCCGCGCCAGGTGCGCGACGTGCAGCAGCTGTTCCCGTTCGATCGCCATCGCGGAGATAGTTCCAGAAACGGAGAAGGCCCCTGCCGGGGCCCTCTCCCACTTTGGTCCGACAGGTTCTCTAGACTGCCTGGACGTTCGCGGCCTGCGCGCCCTTCGGGCCTTGCACAACCTCGAACGACACGCGCTGGCCCTCGGTCAGCGACTTGTAGCCGTCCATCGTGATCGCCGAGAAGTGGACGAAGACGTCGTCGCCGCCCTCGCGCTCGATGAAGCCGTAGCCCTTCTCGTTCGAGAACCACTTTACGGTGCCCTCAGCCAACCGTTCCTCCTTGCACAAACAAACGACGGCCCGGGCACCGAGCCGCCGACCGATGATGAAGCAGGCCGGAGTCTAGCTCAGTTCAAGCGGCGTGCAAGCACCCGCGCAGGCTCGCCGGAGCCGGTCACAGAGCGGAGGCCGCGGCTCTGCCGTCGACGGACCGGGAACCGCCACGGCGGGCGCGAGCGGCCGTGACGGTGTTCTGCATCACCATCGCGATCGTCATCGGGCCGACGCCGCCGGGCACAGGGGTCATGTACGCGGCGCGCTCGATCGCGCCCGGATCGACGTCGCCGAGCACCTTCTTCCCGTCGCCCCGGTTCATCCCGACGTCGATCACCGCGGAGCCGGGCCTGACCATGTCCGCGGCGATCAGGTGCGCGCTGCCGACGGCGGCGACGAGGACGTCCGCGTCGAGCGTGTACCGCTGGAGGTCCCGCGTCCGCGAGTGGCACATCGTCACCGTCGCGTGCCGCTGCAGGAGCAGGTTCGCCATCGGCTTGCCGACGATCGCCGAACGGCCGACGACGACGGCGTGGACGCCCTCGAGCGGGATCTCGTACTCGTCGAGCATCCGCATGATCCCGAGCGGTGTCCCCGGCACGAGGGTCGGTCGGCCCAGGTACAGGCAACCCGCGTTGAACGGGTGGATGCCGTCGATGTCCTTGGCGGGGGCGATCGCCTCGATCGCGCGGTTGTCGTCGATGTGGCCCGGAAGCGGGAGCTGGACGAGCAGGCCGTCGACGGAGTCGTCGGCGTTGAGCGCGGCGATCGTCGCGAGCAGCTCCTCCTCGGAGGTGTCCGCCGGCAGCTTCACGTCGCGCGCCTCCATCCCGGCCGCCTGCGCCGCCTTCTGCTTCAGGTCGATGTAGATGTGCGACGCGGGGTCGTCGCCGACGAGCACCGTCGCGATCCCGACGTGTCCGAGCTCGGCCACCTGCGCGGCGACCTCCTCCCGCACCTTCGCGCCCAGCGCCTTGCCGTCGATGAGGGTCGCCACCACGAGGCGCAGCCTAGTCGGCGAGAATGGCGGCCGTGGCGCCGAAGCTCCCGCGGAAGAACGACCCGGCCTCGATCGAGACCCGCCGGCGGACGCTGGGGCTCGACGACTCCGTCACGGCCGCCGGGCTCGAGCCGTACACGCGCGCCGCCGAGTCCGTCACGGGCCTCGTCTCGATCCCGGTCTCGATCGCCCAGCTCCAGGTCTCGCTCGGCCTGTACGAGCTCTCCGAGGCCGGCGAGGTCGTCGAGACGGGCCGCGCCGACGAGGAGGTGACGGTGCCGCTGGCGCACACCGAGGGCGGCCTGACCGCTTCGGTGCAGCGCGGCGCGAAGGCGATCGCCGCGTCCGGCGGGTGCCGGACGTACGTCATCGCCGACCGGATCACCCGGGCATCCTGCTTTGTCTGCACCTCGAGCGCCGCCGCGCTCGCGCTCGCGCGCTGGATCGAGGGCGAGGTGCCGGCGATGCGGGAGTTCCTGCGCTCGGCCGAGATCCCGGAGCTCTCGAAGCACGCCGTCCTGCGCGAGGCGAGGACGCACGTGGTCGGGCCGATGTGCCACGTCCTCTGGCGCTTCACGACCGGCGACGCGGTCGGGGCGAACATGATGACCCGCAACGCCTACGCGCTGAACATGGCCTACGTGCTGCCCGGCGCGCCGGTGCACGTCGAGCGGACGATGCTCGAGGCGAACATGGGCGGGGACAAGAAGCCGTCGTTCCAGTACTTCCAGGAGGGTCACGGCAAGACGGTGATCGCCGAGACGCTGCTGACCGAGGCCGCGATCGAGCGTGTCCTGCGCACCACGATGCACGATCTGGAGGAGCTCGCCTGGGCGGGGACGCACGGGGCCGCCGCCTCGGGGATGCCCTCGGTCGCGTTCACGCCGGCCTCGGCCGTCGCAGCCGTGTTCGCGGCGACGGGCCAGGACCTCGGCATGGTCGGGACGAGCTCGATGGCGCACGGCGTCGAGCAGCGCATCGACGGCGAGGGCCTGCATGTCTCGATCCGCTTCCCCGGGCTCGAGGTCGGCACGGTCGGCGGCGGCACGACCCTGCCGGACGCACGCGAGTGGCTCGGCGTGATGGGCTGCGCAGGCCCCGGCAAGGTCTACCGCCTCGCGCAGCTCGTGGCGGCGACGGCGCTCGCGCTCGAGATCAGCGCCTCGGCGGCGATGGCGACCGCCGGGAGCGAGAACTTCTTCCGCGCCCACTTCGAGCGCGGCGGACTGCGCTAGCGGGAGTGCGGAGGCGCCGGTAGCGCGCGAGGCTGCTGCACCGTCGCGCCCGGGCGACCTCCTGGCGTGGCCGGTAGCCTCATGGTGTGGAAGAGAGCGCGCTACGGCGCGGCAATGCCTGGCTGGCAGCGCTCCACGCCGCGCAGGCGGCCGTGATCCTTGCGCTCTCGACCGGGTTCTCGCTTCCGGTGACGGGCGCCTTCATGGAGGGACAGCCGGGAAGTGGGCCGCCGAGGCAGGACGTGCTCTTCAACCTGCGAATCGGCCCGCTCGTCGGCGCGTTCCTGTTGCTCGCGGCGCTCGACCACGCTCTCGTCGCGCTCCCGCCGTTCCGCGCACGCTACGAGCGCTACCTCGCCGCGGGCGTCAACCCGTTCCGCTGGCTCGAGTACTCGCTGTCGGCGTCGCTGATGGTCGTCCTGATCGCGATGCTGACCGGCATCGCCGACTATGTGGCGCTGCTCGCCCTCTTTGCGGTAAACGCGGCGATGATCTTCCTCGGCTGGCTGATGGAGCTGCTCAACCCGCCGGACCGTGCCCGCACGCGCTGGCTCCCCTTCGTGCTCGGCTGCGCCGTCGGCGCCGTCGCGTGGATCGCGATCGCCGTGCAGATCGGCGTCTCGGCGGGACGCGGACACGCGCCGCCGAGCTTCGTCTACGCGATCTTCGTCTCGCTCTTTGTCCTGTTCAACAGCTTCGCGGCCAACCAGGCCCTGCAGTACAAGCGGGTCGGGCGCTGGCGCGACTACCGCTACGGCGAGCGCTGGTATCTCTGGTTGAGCCTCGTCGCGAAGAGCCTGCTCGCCTGGCAGGTCTTCGCGAACGCGCTCGTGCTCTGAGCGAACGACGACC